>JANRID010000018.1:0-319605 GCA_033765305.1 Bacteroidia bacterium | reverse complement strand
CGGTGGTTTACGCCGGATGAGTGGTGGATATGGCAGTCACACCCCGAGTATACAGGGATCGGGTCGCCGGAGCCGGAGAAAGCGCGCCGACAAGAAAAAAGCGACCGAGCCATACGGATCGGTCGCTTCCACAGCACGTGGAGAGAAAAGGAGATCACACGCAGGAATATTAGCATAGGCCGCTTCTCCTGTCAAGAGGGTGTACAAAATAATCAGAAGATCGGGTGAACCATTTTGTTCGACATTTTAACTAAAAATGTCGCGCAATCGAAAGAATTATTTCACCAGGGGAAGAATACGTTTGAATTCCGGTGCGTTCGCGGTTTCCAACCACTCGTAGACGGCGGCTTCCGCCGAAATCGGAAGGATTCCATGATCGCGAATACGTTCCATTCCCAGTTTATGCCGCTCCTGCGTCCGTGACGTCACCGCGTCCGGCGACACGTGTACGGAATAATCCATCGCGATCAGATCCGCAGCCGTCTGAGAGATGCAAATGTGCGTTTCGACCCCGCAAAGTATCACCTGACGACGCCCGGTCTTTGTCAGGACATGGCGAAAATCGTCCGAGGCCGCACAGGAAAAGCACATTTTGTCGATCGATTCGGTCCCCATCGGCAGCTCCTCCGCGATGGCCGGAACCGTCCCGCCGAGACGGGCGACATTCTGAGTGGTGACGATAACCGGCACTCCGAGGATGCCGGCCGACCTGACCAGCAGACGGACCTGCGTCAGCAGGCTCTCGCTATTGTGCATGACGTTCAGGAAGGGTTCCTGAACGTCGACGACGACGAGAACGGAGCGATCGCGCGACAAATGGTCCGGATGACGGGTATAACTCGATGGGTTCATCAAAGTCTGCGCAAAATAGGTCGTTGGTCCTATGATACCATCGACGACGTCCTATAGGATAGAGCACAAAAGGCAAATCGAGGTGGCAGCGGTCTGCGAGGATTAACCTCGCGCCCACGGGAGTAGGCCCTGCCGGAAGTGTGACCAAACGTGAATACGGTAACTGACAAGACGGTACCCTCCGACCGGGTCGGGCGGCCTGACGAGTCTGCGGAACTGCATCGCATTCTGACCGAAGGGCGCGGGAGCCAATCGGCCTTTGCCGGACCGGATGAGACGCCTGCGGCGCCGCGCCGGGGAACGGTCATGGCGCAAATCGAGGAGATTTTTTTCGTCAGCTATCTGAAATACTTTAAAAACGCGGAGGAGCGTCGACGGTGGAGCATCGAGCGCGATATTCCCTGGGATAAGGTCAATCCGGCCACATCGGAACTGACCGCCCGCATCGTCGAGTCGTTCTCCGCCGTCGAAATGTATCTGCCCGACTACACGCATAAGATCATGCAACTGGTCCGGCGTTCCCGGGGACGCGCCCTGTTCCAGGCGAACTGGGGCTATGAGGAGTCGAAACACTCCATCGTGCTGGAGGAGTGGCTTCTGCGCTCCGGCAAGCGAACCGAGGAGCAGGTGCGGGCGTTCGAGAGGGCGCTGCTGGGTGCCGAATGGAACCTGCCTTTCGAAACCCCGCGCCAGATGATCATTTATACGATGATCCAGGAGATGGCGACCGGCCTGAACTATACCAATCTCCGCCGCCGCGCCGAGCAGGAACAGGATGAGGCCCTGGCCCGCGTCCTGCGCTGGGTCTCCTCCGATGAGTCCGCCCATTACAACTTCTTTCGAAAAGGCGTCAAGGCGTTCCTGGCGCTCGATCCCGAAGGAACCATCTCCGATGTCCGGTTCGTGTTCGAACATTTTGCCATGCCCGCGCATGCGCTGATTCCCGAATGGGAAAAGCGAGGCGAGGAGATCGAAGCGGCCGGAATCTACGGCCCCAAAATGTATCTGGCAAAGATCCGACGCCCCGTTCTGGAAGACCTGGGCATTTCCCGGACACAGCTGAAAGAAGCCGGACTGCCGAGCGAGGATGCTGACGCCATCGCCGATCGGCAGGAGGAGGAAGCGATCCGGCAGAAGCAGGCGGTCTTCCATCGGGTGTATTTCTACGGAAACTGACCGCCGACAAGCCCGCCCCGATCGTCGTTCGGCTATCGGGGCGAGCCGGATGGTTTCTCGATTTTAACCGGCCCCGGGCGCAAAGAGACGACGGAACAGGTCGGTCTGCAAAAGGTTCTCCGGGTCCGTCCGCTGCTTGATTTCCACGAACCGGCGGTATCGTTCCTCGCTCCGAAACCCGGCCAGGCGCGACGGATGAAGCGTCGCATCCTTGGCAAAGTAGAAGTTCCCGCCGGCATCCAGGACGATCCGATCCAGGTCCGCCGTCAGTTCCCAGAGCGCCTTTCGACGGGCGGGGGTAACCCGGAAATCCAGCGCCAGAGAAAAGCCGTCCGGCGTGTAGTTCATCAGGAACGGCGTCGGGCGGTGCTGTTTGAAGACGGCCAGATACGGAACGATCCCGCGCCGCTGACAGAGGGCGATCTGCTCGCGATAGCAGTCCAGCGCGGTCTCTTTCGGGACAAAGCTCTGGTACTGGATCAGACCTCCGCGACCGTACGCACGCTTCCAGTCCGGAATGTAATCCAGCAGGAAATGGAAGCCGGCATGGGACTGCGGATGGGTTTTCCGATTGCGTACTGAGGTAAAGTATTTGGCGGTATTGATCGCGCGCACCCCGGTATCGTTCAGGAACGGCTGAATGAATCGCCAGAGGATGGATTTCGGAACCAGGCCGAACAACGTCTCCGGCAGTTCCTGGTTTTCGACACGCAGCGATTGCGTCGGCGCGGGGTCCTCGCCGGGGGCAAGATAGTTGGCCTGGTGGATCTGACCGCGTCCGGCCTGCGGACCGGCGGCGAAGGCGTCCACCCATCCGACCAGATAGTCGGAGCGATCCGCGCGGCGGGCGAACTCGGAGAACATCTCCTCCCAACCGGCGACCGGCAACGGTTCGACCTTCAGGTAACCCGAGTGGACCCTTTTCATCTTCATGGTCAGGGCGGTGATCACCCCGAGCATTCCGAACCCGCCGAGAACGGAATGGAAAAGATCGGCGTTCAGGGTCGGGGAGCAGCAGACCCTCTCGCCGGAGGGCAGCAACAGATCGAACTTCAGGACGTGCTCTCCCCACGAACCCAGGGCGAAATGGTTCTTGCCGTGGATATTCATGGCGGCGACGCCCCCGGTCGTCGGAAACATCGTCCCGGAAACGACCGGCGGCCACCAGCCGTCTCCCAGGATAAACTGCCACATTTGACGGATGGTCACTCCCGCCTCGACCGTGATGATTCCCGTTTCCGGGTTCCATTCGAGAATACGGTTCATCCGGGTGAGATCGAGGCAGAGGTTTTCGGACGCCATCGCGGCATCGCCATACGACCGTCCGGCGCCGCGCAAGCCCACGAACCGACCGGTCATCCGGGCGGTTTCGAACACCTGACGGATACCCTCCGGGGTGGACGGACGGTAAACATAGGCTGCCCCGGACACGGCTTCGCCCCAACCGGAGACCCGCTCCAGCCGTTCGGATGGCAGTACTGGCAGAAGACGCATCGAACTCCTTAGAAATTGAGCTTTTGGAAGATCGGCGACGGGATGGAGCGGATCACGCCCATGATGTAACGCCATTGGGCGGGAACGTAGGCGGTGACGACGCCCCGTTCGGCCGCGTGGAGAATCTGACGGGCCGCGTCCGCCGCCGGAATCATCATCGGCATCGAGAGACCTTCGGTCATCGGTGTGCGTACCGGGCCGGGTTTGATGGTGACCACGCGAACGCCATGCTGCCCGGTGCGGTTTCGCAGAGCTTCCAGGTAGGTATCCAGAGCCGCTTTCGACGCGGCATAGGCCGGATTGCCGCGCCGTCCCCGGTCGCCGGCCACCGATCCGATACCTACCAGAGTGCCCTCCTTCACGGCGGCGAAACGCTGTGCGGCTTCGTTGCACCAGGCCATCGCCCCGAGCAGGTTCACCTCGACCGTGAGGCGGTCCTTGGCAAAGGTGTATTCATCCTCGGCGACCGGCGGCATCACCCCGGCGACATAGAGGAACAGATCGAGGCCGCCCAGATCGTGACAGATCGTCTGGAACAGGGCGGGGACCGCGTCGTAATCGCGGACATCGTGAGGGTAAATAAGAGGTCCGGTCGTTCCGATTTCCTCGGCCAGAGCGGATAACTCGGCTTCCCGGCGCGCCAGGAGCGCCAGACGGCAACCGTCCGCGGCCAGTTGCCGCGCCAACTCCGCCCCGATTCCCGACGACGCGCCGACCAGAATCGCCCGCTGAAAATGTGCCATGTTGATTTTATTGTAGCACGCGCGCCCGCAAATCTTCAGGGATGCCCGGCAGCGAGTTGTCCCTCGGCGGCGGCCGTGTCGAACGCATGACGATATCCGAGCGCCGCATAACGCAGAATATCGTTGAAATGGATCACCTCGGCGCGGACCAGCGCTTCGTACTGCCCGACGATACCACCCGCCTCCCCATGCAATGCCGGGTTATCGGTCGCCACGGTCAGCGGGACGCCTGCCGCCGCGCATCGTTCGAAAACCGGCCGAAGCTCGGACAGGTCGCGCAGGGTATTGGTCCGCAGGTAGGTGGTCGGACAGACTTCCAGGCAGATTCCGCGCTCGGCCAGTTCCGCCAGGTGGTGCGGGTGATGCATCGCGATCTGTATCCCGTGTCCGATCCGGTCCAGATGCGGGAAGAGGTTCGGGTGGACATCCTCGCGGTCGCTTTCCGCCATATGGGCGGTCGTTTTCAGGCCGCGCTGTTTCGCCTCGGAATAGAGAGCTTCCCACTCGGCGATGGTTGGGCCGCCCGGCTGGTAAGGACCGGCCAGGTCGACGGCGTTAACCTCCGGCAGCCATTCGGCCAGCTTCAGGATCGCCCGGTTCAGATCGTAGGGGAAACCGCGATCCATGCAGAGGATAAAGCGGGCGGTGATCGGGAATTCGGTGCGGGCGGCGTGAATCACCTGCCGGGCGATGTCGGCCATCAGGGCGCGGCGTTCCGCATCGGGAAGGCCACGCGGGGTCCGTTTATAGGGATTAAACCGGATTTCCAGGTAATCCACCGATTCGAACACCGCCGCGCCGCGAACCGCCCGATGGGTGAAATACGGGACATCCTGCGCCTGCAACGCCTCGACGAGATGGTGGACGGTCAGGTAGTCGGCCAGATCGACGAAGGGGCGGTTGAACTCGTGGGCGAACGCCTCATAGGTGGGGAAACGCCGCAGTAACTCCTGGCTCGCCGGTCGGTCGCAGCCGTGCTTGGTAATGAAACCCCAGAGGATACGCGGGTGGGTCGCGCCGCCCAGATGACGATGAAGGTCGGGGAAGTTCATGGTCGGTGAGGGGGGCGGGTGTCAGGTGTCAGGCGAAACCCTGAGGGCGGGTCCGGCCTGACGCCCGAAACCCAACACCCAACACCTCCTTGATATGCCGAGGACGGGACTTGAACCCGTATGGATTGCTCCACACGCCCCTCAAACGTGCGCGTCTGCCAATTTCGCCACCTCGGCGCACGACGCATATCCTATCGCCGGAACCGCATCATGTCAAGGTCCGGGCGGGGTGTGGGGTATACTGAGGTTCTGCGAAAGGATCTCTGCGTATGGCGAACCGGGAGGACGCGCCGATCTCCGTTCTGCGGCAGCGTTTCGGCTTTTCCGATTTTCGACCCGGACAGGAAGCGGTGATCTCCGCCCTGCTGGCCGGACGGTCCGCGCTCGCCGTTTTTCCGACCGGTAGCGGGAAGTCGCTCTGCTACCAGCTGCCCGCCCTGCTCCTGCCCGGATTGACGGTCGTGATCTCGCCCCTCATTGCGCTGATGAAGGATCAGATCGATTTTCTGACCAGGCGCGGAATCGCCGCCGCCCGACTCGATTCCACCCTGAGCCGGGACGAACAGAGAGCGACGGAACAGGGAATGCAGGACGGCACCCTGCGACTCCTCTATGTCTCGCCCGAACGGTTCAATAACGAGCGGTTTCTGGGACGACTCCGGCGGCTTCGTCTCGCCCTTTTCGCGGTGGATGAGGCCCACTGCATCTCCGAATGGGGGCACAACTTTCGACCGGACTATTTGAAACTGGCGGAGACGGCCCGCGACCTGAACGTCGAACGCGTCCTCTGCCTGACGGCGACCGCCACCCCCTCGGTCGCGGAACATATCCGTCAGGCGTTCGATATCGCCCCGGAGGATGCCGTCGTCACCGGGTTCTACCGTCCGAATCTGCTGCTGGCGACGACACCCGTGACCGCTTCCCGTCGTGACGAACTGCTGCTCGCCCGACTGGCGAAACGCCCGCCGGGACCGACCATCCTCTACGTGACGCTTCAGAAGACGGCGGAACGGGTCGCCGCTCTCCTGCGGGAGAACGGGTACCCGGCTCAGGCCTACCATGCGGGAATGGAAAACGAAGAAAGAACCGCCGTTCAGGAGACGTGGATGACCTCCGAACGGGGAATCGTCGTCGCCACCATCGCATTCGGCATGGGGATCGACCGCGCCGATGTCCGGTACGTCTACCATTACAACCTGCCGAAATCGCTGGAATCGTATTCGCAGGAGATCGGAAGAGCCGGGCGCGACGGAAAGACCGCCATCGTGGAGATGTTTGCCTGCCCGGAGGATGTTCCGGTCCTCGAAAACTTCAGCTACGGGGATACGCCGTCGCTGTCCGCGTTAAGGCATCTGGTCGAGGATCTTCTGGCGAGGGGAACGACGTTCGATGTCTCGTTGTACGACCTCTCGCAACGGCACGATGTTCGTCCGCTGGTATTGAAAACCGCTCTGACCTACCTCGAACTCCAGGGCGTGCTGAAGCAGGGGACGCCGCGGTACGCCGGGTATGAGTTTCGCCCGACGGAAGGAAGGACGCCGGAGGGGGTGGCGGCCGAGTTTCCGGGAACGTCGGGCGAACTGGTCGGCCAACTGTTCGCCGTGGCGAAGAAGGGACGGGTCTGGTTCGGCCTCGATCCCGAGACGGCGGCGGAAGCGACGGGGACGGAGCGAACACGGATCGTTCGCGCCCTGGAAGTGATGGAGGAGCGAGGACTGATCGAACTGCGCGCGACCGACGCCCGCCAGACCTATACCCGTTTGCGGGAGGTCGAAAACCCCGGATCGCTCGCCGAGGATCTGATGGGACGGTTCGAGGCGCGAGAGACGGGCGATATCGCCCGGATACGTCAGGTGCTCGATCTGGTGACCCTGGCGGAATGTCAGGTCAATGCGCTGACACGCTACTTCGGCGAACGGCGTTCCGAGCCGTGCGGACATTGTACGTTCTGCAAAGTCCGCCGTGCCGCCTCGTTTACCTCGTTTTCGACCGGAGAGACGGAGAACGCCGGGGAGGCGGAAAGCTCCGTCCTCGACGCGGGTCTGCGTGAGGAGGTCGCAGCGCTGCGCCAGGAGTATCCGGAGGCTCTGGGGGAGGACCGACAGATCGCACGGTTCCTTTGCGGATTGACCTCGCCCGCCCTGACCCGGCACAAACTCCACCGTCACTCCCGGTTCGGCGCCTGCGAAACGGTCCCGTTCGCCGTTGTTCGAGAGAGTCTGGCAGGAGAAAGAGCGGACGGCGAGGAACCGGTGAGTCGTCGCAATCGGAAATCGACGGAGGAGAACGATGGCAACGCTGAAATGGGGAATCCTCGGGACCGGGATGATCGCCCGCGTTCTGGCGGAGGCGATTCGGGAATCGGAGACGGCCACGCTGCTGGCCGTCGGCAGTCGCAAGGACGAGACCGCCGAGGAATTCGGTGAAAAGTACGGCGCGGAACGTCGCTACGGCCACTATGACGCCCTGCTGCAGGACCCTGATATCGATGCCGTGTATATCTCTTTGCCCAACCACCTGCATCGGGAATGGACGGTAAAGGCCGCGGCCGCCGGTAAACACATTCTCTGCGAAAAACCGCTCGGAATGAACGCGGAGGAAGTGGAGGCGATGATCGCCGCCGTTCGTCAGCACGACGTCTTTTTCCTGGAAGCGTTCATGTACCGCTGCAGCCCGCAGACGGCAAAACTGGTCGAACTGGTGCGCGAGAAGGCGATCGGCGAGGTCCGCATGATCCAGGCCACGTTCTGTTACCGGATGGGACCGAAGTATGAGAACATCCGTCTGCAAAACGAAGCGGGCGGCGGCGGAATCATGGATGTCGGCTGTTATACGATGTCGATGGCGCGACTGATCGCCGGGGCGGCGCACGGGAAGGATTTCGCCGATCCGATCTCGGTCCGGGGTGCGGGACATATCGGGGAAGTGAGCCGGGTCGATGAGTGGGCGATGGCGACGGTGGCGTTCGAAGGCGGTATCACGGCCAACCTGGTCTGCGCCACGCAGGTGAGCGTTCCCAACGGCGTTTCGATCTGGGGAACGGAGGGGAACCTGCAGGTGCCGACTCCCTGGTTCCCGGGCCGCAAGGCGGGGGAGGAGATGTCCTTCGTCCTGCATCGGGACGGGAAGGAACCGGAAACGATCCTCCTGCCGGGCGGACCGGGCCTTTATACCCGCGAGGTGGATCTGGTCGAACAGTATTACGACCGCCGCGAAGCGCCGTCGCCGGCGATGACCTGGGCCGACAGTCTGGGCCAGCAGAAAGCGCTCGATGCCTGGCGACGCGAGATCGGTCTTCGGTTCGATACCGATTGACCCGGCGGGGAACGGAAGCCTCCGGCGCTCCCGGCGTCAGTTGCGGCGTTTGCCCTCCTCGGGCGGGAGATGTTGAGGCTCGGTGTAGCGGGCGCAGACGCCCAGACGATCGAACCCGAGTTGACGGAAGAGGGAGAGGGCCGGACGGGGAACCTGGGCGACACAATCGCTCATGCCGCACTCCCAGCAGGCTTCGTCCAGAACGTGGCGGACCAGCGCCGTGCCGATCCCGCGACCGCGCATCCCCGGCACGACGCCGAGATTGTACAGACCGGCGATTCCCGCCGCCGCCAGCATGGCCGCCGTGCCTACGGCTTCGCCCTGGTAGTAGGCGACATAGGCGCGCATCGTCGGGGGAGGCGACTCGCTGAACAGCATATCCGCCACGTAGCCGGGTAAACCGAAGGACTGAGCGAGCGTCTCGCGGTGGTCTCCGAGAGAGTCATAATCGTCCACCCGTTGAATATTGATCTGCGGGTGAACCCTCGGCCATCCGGCGTCCCTTTGCGTGCTGCGAACGACGAGCGGAACGCTCCCGGCCGCGCAAAGCCCGGCGTCCCGGATCCGATCCGACGACAGCATCGGCAGGTTCTCTTCGTACTGGAGGATGATCAGCGACCAGGGGAGACCTCCCCGCGCCTCGAAAAACGCCTGAACCCGGCGCAGAAAATTCTCCACGTCGTCGGGCGTACGATAGAGGAACACCGGGTTGAAAAAGGCGTTGGGAACGCCGGTCGCGATATGGCAGGCGTGATCCACCTCCAGCACCGCTCCGTCGGCGCTGTAACGTGCCATCGTTCGGAATGCCTCGCGCAGGTTCTCCTCGGCCTGCCATCGCAGTTCGTCCCAATCCGTCATAGTTAATTCGCGGCGGCAATCCGGGTCTCCGGAAGAATCCTCCCCCGTCGGTTGCCTAGTCCTTGATCTGTTTGCCCGGAGGCAAAGGAACGTCGTTCATTGTCGGCGGCTGAATCGGATGGGCGGCGTCATCCTCGGCGCTGACGCGGATAAAGGTCGGAACGAATCCGTCGAGGGCGCGGTCCATCTCGACGGCGATGGCGCGAAGGTTATCTCGTTCGCTTCCGATGTTGACATCCGGCTGCGGGTTTACCTGCTGCAGCGAGATCAGGACCTTGGTCATCTCAGGCGCGGTCGTATTCCCTGACCGAACACCCTGCAAAAGTTGTACCGCAGTTCGGACGTGATCGCTCACATTGCCAAAATTTCGGCGATCGAGTTCTTCGATGGCCCGGGCGACCTGCCGGCGGGCTTCCAATTGTGATGTCACCGCCAGGCGAACGCGCATTTTTCGCTGAGCGTCCCGGTAGTTCTGCTCGGCCAGTTTTCGCTGCTGGTCTTTCGCCTGAATCTTCTTCACCTGCGCCCGCATCCCGCTGCCGTAGGTCATGGCCAGGATGAAAAGCGCACCGCCGATCAGAATGGTCAGGCGAACGATCCGGTCTTTTTTCGTCGTGTTCATCGTTTTCGAGCACCCGCCCCGGCGGCGCAACGCCGGGACCCGTTCCGTACTCGATTGTATCATCGTTCCTCGAAACGGCGAGGGGGACGAAGACGAAACCGGGGCGAACCGATTAAGAGCCCGCGCGGGCCTGTTCGAACGCGGTGATTGCCGTCTCGTGACGCAGGGTGAGACCGATATCGTCCCAGCCGTTGAGCAGGCACTCCCGACGGAACGGATCGACCTCGAAGGAAGCCGAAAAGCCACCGGGACCTTCCACGACGCGACGAATAAGATCGACGGTCACCTCAGAACCCGGCGCGGCCTGCAGACGCCCCATCAGGTCGTACACCTGCTCCTCCGGAAGTGTCACCGGCAGAATGCCGTTTTTGAAGCAGTTGTTATAAAAGATATCGGCGTACGAGGGGGCGACAATCGCCGAGAAGCCGTAGTCGTGGAGCGCCCACGGGGCATGTTCGCGTGAGGAACCGCATCCGAAATTCTTCCCGACCACGAGAATCTTCGCGTCGGTCAGCGCCGGCGCATTCAGTTCGAAGTCCGGGCAGGGGGTCCGACCATCGTCCTCGTAACGCCAGTCGAAGAACAGAAACTGGCCGAACCCGGACCGTTCGATCCGTTTCAGAAACTGCTTCGGAATGATCTGATCGGTATCGACATTCACCCGGTCCATCGGCGCGGCGACCGCCGTCAGTGTCGTAAATGGCTGCATGGTTGACTTCCCTTGAAAGTGGCTGGCTATTTGATGCCGAGAAAGGCGGCAAAGACGGCGTTCTTGTGAAGAACGTCCGTTCGCGAGAAACCGACGTTGCGCAAAAGGTCGATCTGGAACAGGAGCGACCTTGGCGTATCCTCCCTGGCGATATAGGCGAACACCTTCTCGCGATAGGCGGGACCGTCGACGTTTTCGAGATACTCGCCGTAGCGTCGCCACATGACCGCCTGAACGGCGTCGATGTCATGTTCGATCATATCCGAAACGAACAGGACACCGCCGGGGCGCAGCGACGCATACAGGGCGGCGAAGACCGTTTCCCATTCGGCGTCCGTCCGCAAATGGTGGAGAACGGAGGCGGCGACGATCACATCGTAGGTATCCTCGGGTAGCGCCTGTTCCCGGATATCCGCCGGATGGATCGTGACCGTGCCGGTCGTCGCCGCGCCGACCCGTTCCTCCGCCCGCCGCAACATCGGCAGGCTGAGATCGACCAGATCGACATCACAGTCGGGCAGTCGCTCCAGCAGGGCCAGCGAAAAGTTGCCCGCGCCACAGCCGACATCGAGCAGGCGACGCGCCTCGGGTCGCAGTCCCGCCGCCGCTTCCGCGATCATGTCGAGCGAAAGCCGGGCATCGATCAGGGCGGTCTGTCCGGTATCGCGCCGGGAAAACCGTTCCACGTCGGCGTCGAACCGTGCCCGAATCTCCTCGACGGAGGATTTTTCCATCGTTTAAAGCTCCCAGGCATCCCGCCATTCGATGCGCGGTTCGCCGGTTTTCATCGAGAGCCGGAGCCAGACATACCGGGAATCCTGCAGGTCCTTCGGTTTCCAGCGATCGGCGAGGAAGAGGAATTCATCGGGTTGACCGGGCAGCGGCAGGATGAAGGTGCTCTGGCTGTCGAACGTCGTTCCCTGCCGATCGTCGACGCACGGATCGCCGCCCGTCGTCCACGGGCCGAGAGGATGGTCGGCGATATGCCATCGGGCCGGGTTCGGTCGCCAGCCGGTGCAGCCCGACGTGATCTGATAGTAATTATCGCGCCACCGGAAGACGGCGGGCGCTTCCCGGTATTCGCCATCCATCGCGACGGACGGCTCCCCGGCGATGAGCAGACCATCGTCGGAGAGTCGGGCGATCCGCTGTGTCGCGTTCCACCAGGTCGTCCGCCGGGGTTCCGGTGAGGCGGCGCGCCCGGCATCGGGCGGCCCCTCGGAGGAGAAGAAGACGTAGGTCGCACCGTCCGTATCCTGAAACAGCGTCATATCCCGGCTGTCGTGCCCGTAGGGCCGAAACGAATGGAGGTAAGTGAACGGACCGACCGGCGAGTCCGAAATGGCGACGCCCAGGCTCGCTCGGGAGTAATCGGGCGAATCGACATGCGCCCAGAGGACGTACTTGCCGGTGGAGGGAATGCGAACCGCTTTCGGACGTTCGAGCACGTTCGCGGGAAACAGGTCGTGGCTTTCATTGTCCGGAACGGCGGGAAGGACGATTCCCCGGTCCTCCCAGTGCAGGAGGTCGACGGAGGAGTAGACGTGGATACCGATGATATCGACGCTTTCCGAAAGAACGCCGTCCCGACGGCGGTTCGGGCGGCCCTTGTCCTCTCCGTACCAGTAGTAGATGCCGTTATCCCGGAGGATGCCACCGCCATGCGCCCGGATGGGCTTGCCGTCCGTATCCTTCCAAACCTCGCCCGGTCGAAACATCCCGCCCTCCTTCGGCGCTCCCGGAACGACGGAGAATTCCGTCGCCGCTATGTCATTATATTCGCTCGCCAAGCCCGACGTCCAACGAATAATTTCGATGGAACGGATAGGTATCTTCTATAAGAAAGCCAAGGAGGAAAATACGGTCTCCGAAACGGAGTGAGAAAGTTCACTTGCTGATATATGAACAATGCCAGCCCTTTCCCGTCCGATGGGGCGGGACCGAAAGAATGGCGGCGAACGCCTGCGTGCGCTCAGGGGTAACTCTTGACCTGACACGTGCGGATCGGTAGGTACCCGTGCGGGCAACGGGCCGGGTTCCGGCCCGTTGCCCCTGTCGTGGCTAAATTATGCCGCGGACATCGGTAAGTTTTCCGGTGAGGGCGGCGGCGGCAGCCATTTGCGGGGAAACGAGGTGGGTCCGGCCACCTTTGCCCTGGCGTCCCTCGAAGTTCCGGTTGGAGGTGGAGGCGCAACGTTCGCCGGGCTGTAAAATGTCCGGGTTCATACCCAGGCACATCGAACATCCGGGTTCGCGCCATTCGAAGCCCGCCTCCCGCAGGATACGGTCGATGCCTTCCGCCTCCGCCTGCCGCTTGACCGCGTTGGAACCGGGAACGCACAGGGCGCGAAGGCCCTCCTTCACTTTCCGGCCTTCGAGGATCTTCGCCACGTTTCGCAGGTCCTCGATCCGTCCGTTGGTACAGGAACCGATAAAGACCGTATCCACCGCGATGTCTTGCAGAGGCGTACCCGGTGTGAGACCCATGTACTCCAGGGCGCGTTCGCAGGCGCGGCGATCCGAAGGGTCGGCGAAATCCTCGGGGTGAGGGATCGCGGCGGTGATCGGCGCGACCATGCCCGGAGACGTCCCCCAGGAGACGTAGGGCGCGAGTTCGGAGGCGTTCAGGGTCACCACGGCGTCATAGGTCGCGCCGTCGTCCGTCCGCAAACCGCGCCAGCGCTCGACCGCTCTCTCCCAGTCCTCACCCTGCGGCACGTTCGGTCGGCCCTTCAGATAGGCGAAGGTCGTTTCATCCGGAGCGATCAGCCCGGCGCGCGCGCCCGCTTCGATACTCATATTGCAGATGGTCATCCGCCCTTCCATCGAAAGGCGGCGGATCGCCTCGCCGGTATATTCGATCACGTAGCCGGTCGCGCCGTCGGTGCCGATCCTGCCGATGATGGCGAGGATGATATCCTTGGCCGTCACGCCGTGACCCAGGACGCCGTCCACCCGGATTTCCATCGTCTTCGGCCGGTTCTGCGGGAGGCACTGGGTCGCCAGAACGTGTTCCACCTCGGAGGTCCCGATCCCGAACGCCAGTGCGCCGAACGCGCCGTGGGTGGAGGTATGCGAGTCGCCGCAAACGATGGTCATGCCCGGCTGTGTCAAACCGAGTTCCGGGCCGATCACGTGGACGATGCCCTGTTTGTCGGAGTGGATATCGTACAGGGTGATCCCGAACTCCTCACAGTTTTTCGCGAGCGCCTCCATCTGACGGCGCGAGATATCATCGACGATCGGGAGACGGCGGTCGGTCGTCGGGACATTGTGATCCATGGTCGCCACGGTTCGTTCCGGGCGACGCACCGTCCGTCCCGCCATCCGCAGTCCGTCGAACGCCTGCGGGGACGTCACTTCGTGTACCAGATGCAGGTCGATGTAAAGAAGCGTCGGCATCCCCGGCTCTTCGTGAACGATGTGGGCGCTGCGAATCTTTTCGAACAGTGTTTGCGGTGTCATACCCGTATTATAGAGGCAGCCTCATTCGCCGTCCAACGGATAATTCCCATCGAACCGATAGGGAACGCCTATGTCTGCGATTCTCCTCGGTGCGTCGAAGGAAGGAGGAGGCTAATGCCCGGAAGGCGTCGTACCGAACATTTCGATGATGGGCCTCCTGATGAGAATACGGACGATGCAAATGGCGGACGTCGCCGGGAAATGGGAGACCTTGCCCCGACGATGGCGTGTCGCCGGACGGATGGTCGGGCTGGTTCTTCTCGCGCTGTGGACCGGGTTGCTGTTCAGCCGTCTGAATCCGAAGCCGGACGGTCATTTCGACTATCAGTTCCGGATCGCCACCGGCTTTCTGTCGGGCCGCCTCGGCGCGCCGGAAACGGTCTCCTGGCTTTCGGAGATGATTCCTTACGAAGGCAACTGGTACTCCGCTTTCCCGCTCGGCGGCGTTCTCTGCATGCTCCCGGTCGCCGCGATCCGGAAACTGCAGGGCAGTACGGAGGTGCCGATCCGAGAGGTGCTGGGCGTCCTGGCAAGCCTGCTGGCGGTCCTGATCTTTCGTATCACCGGGCGGTACGGTGATCCGATCGAACGTCGGGCGGTGCTGACGACCCTGATTCTGTTCGGAACGTGGCTGACCTGTAACGTCATCTACGGCAATGCCTGGCAGCTGTCCCTGCTGATGGCGGTGACCGGAGAGTTTCTCGCTCTCCATTTCCTGCTGATCCGGCGACAGCCGGTGGCGGCGGGCGTCGGCTTCGCGATCGCCTTCGGCAACCGGACGGAACTGATCCTGCTTGCGCCGGTTCTCCTTTTTCTCCTGCTTCGGGCCGACCCGTTCGGCGACGGAACACCGGGGAAACGCCCCGTCCGGGTGCTGGCCACCGATGCCGCCGCGTTCCTGCTGATCCCCTTCCTGCTGGGGTGCGCGACGCTCTGGTACAACTTCGCGCGTTTCCATCATCCGCTGGATTTCGGATATACCCATATCCCCAACATGATGAAGGAAACCTGGTACCGGAACGGCCTGTTTTCGTTGCATGCCGTGCCGATGAACCTGCATTTCCTTTTCCTGGCCTCCTCCTGGGAACTGCGCGACCAATGGCCGTACCTGCGTCCCGCGCTTTTCGGCGGGTCGATCCTCACCGCCTGCCCGTACCTCGTCTTGCTGTTCCGGGAAGGGGGACGGGACCCTGCGCTGCGAAAAGCCTGCTGGCTGGCGATCGGGATTCTTCTGGTGGCACTGCTGACCCACGGCAATCCGGGAGGGGTCCAGTACTCGTATCGTTACGCGATCACCCTGCTGCCGTGGTTCTTGCTGATCTGGCTCGATCAGAAAAAAGGCCCGGTGACGGCGACGGAAGCCTTGCTCTATGCCCTGTCGCTGCTGATCAACGGCTGGGCCGTTTTCCTGACCCACTGGGCCAGGGTCGTCGGCATGGACTGAACCGACCGAACCACGCCGTTCCGATCCGGCTTGGCATTGCGGTCACTTTAATGGTTTACTCTTCCCGATCGTGTCGGACTCTTTCAGCAAACCCGTAACCACCCTGCGCGGCATCGGACCGAAGGGCGCGGATGCCCTCGCCCGGCTCGGAATCGCCACCATCGGCGACCTGATCACCCATTTTCCCCGCCGTTATGAGGATCGAGCCCGTTTCCTGTCCATCGCCGACGTCAAGGATGGCGAGGCGGTGACCCTGACGGGGAAGGTAACGGCGGTGGAGAACCGTCCGACCAGAACGAAAACCGTCCTTACGAAGGTGACGGTCGACGATGGTTCGCGAACGCTGGCGACGATGACCTGGTTCAATCAATGGCGCATGAAGCAGACGTTCGAGCCGCTGATCGGCAAGCGGGTCGTCGTCTTCGGAACGGCGAAACGGACCTATGCGACCGTCGAGCTGGTGCAGCCGGAGTGGGAACCGCTCGATGAGGGGGAGGCCACGGATTCGCTGTCGATCGGACGGATCGTTCCCGTCTATCCGGCGACCGAGGGCGTGACCCAGAAGGGACTGCGAAAGGCGATCCACCTCGCGCTGGAGCGGTTTGCCGACGAGGCGGCGGACCCCCTGCCGGAAACGCTTCGCCAACGGCGGAACCTGATCGGAATGACGGAAGCCCTGCGCCGGATACACTTCCCCGAGGAGATGACGTCGGCGGAGGCGGCGCGTCGTCGTCTGGCGTATCAGGAACTCCTCGTGATGCAGTTGCTCCTGCTGGGTCGACGACAGGCGGCGCAGGCGCTTCCCGGTATCGCGTTCGCCGACATCGTGAAACCGGTGGAGGAACTCGAAGCCGTGCTGCCCTTTTCGTTGACCGGCGCACAGAAACGGGTGATCGACGAGATCGCCCGCGATATGGCCTCGCCGTTGCCGATGAACCGTCTGGTGCAGGGCGATGTCGGCAGCGGGAAAACGGCGGTTGCGATGGCGGCGATGACCATTGCGGCCCGGAACGGATACCAGTCCGCTCTCATGGCGCCGACGGAGATCCTGGCCGAACAGCATCTGCGCGGAGTCCGTGCGCGCCTGGAGGAGCTGGGTATCCGGGTCGACCTGCTGACCGGGTCGCGTCCCGCACGGGAGAAGGCGGCGGTGAAGGAGCGGGTCGCCTCCGGCGAGACCGGAGTGGTGGTCGGAACGCATGCGCTGATTCAGGAGGGGGTGACCTTCCGAAAACTGGGTCTGGCGATTATCGACGAGCAGCATCGGTTCGGCGTCCTTCAGCGCGCCGCCCTGACCGACAAGGGGATTCGGCCCGATGTGCTGGTCATGACCGCCACGCCGATTCCGCGCACCCTGACCCTCACCGTCTACGGCGATCTCGATGTCTCGGTCATCGATCAACTGCCGCCCGGACGGAAGCCGATCCGAACGCACTGGAAACGCCCCGCCGACAAGGAGAAAATCTACGCCGGCCTTCGGACGCTGATCGCCGAGGGAAGGCAGGCGTATGTGGTCTGCTCGCTCGTCGCCGAGTCCGAAAAACTGACCGCCCAGGCGGCGACCGAAATGGCGGCCCACCTGCAAAAACACGTGTTTCCCGATCTGTCGGTCGGTCTGCTGCACGGTCAGATGTCGTCCGAGGAAAAGGAGACGGCCATGCGTCGGTTTCGCGATGCCGAGCATCAGGTCCTGGTCGCGACGACCGTCATCGAGGTCGGGGTGGATGTACCGAATGCGGCGACGATCGTGATCGAGGATGCCGATCGTTTCGGGCTGGCGCAGCTGCACCAGTTACGCGGGCGGGTGGGTCGGGGAGCGCATGCCTCCTTCTGCATTCTCGTCGCCGACCCGAAAACGCCGGACGGAATCGCCCGGATGCAGGTGATGACGGAAACCAACGACGGCTTTCGAATCGCCGAGGAGGATCTGAAACAGCGCGGGCCGGGGGAGTTTTTCGGCGTCCGGCAGTCGGGCGTACCCGGTCTGAAGATCGCGGACGTCCTGCGCGATACGGACACGCTGCAGGAAGCCCGGCAGGATGCCATCGATCTTCTGACCGGCGACCCGAAACTTTCGTGGGACACGCATCGCGCCCTGCGCGAGAAGGTGGTCGCTCTGCGCCGCGCCGCCGAACTCGCCGCCATCGGCTGAGAGGCCGCGAAACGACCGGCGGGGAAACCGGCGAAAGCCGCAAGGAAGGAATTCGGACATTTTCGGCCAAAAAGGACGGGGACCCGATCGCAACGAGGGGATGGACGGGGATGGAATCGGATGACTTCGGTTGACTTCGGTTGCCTACGGCAACGGTAAAGGCAGGTAGCGGATGAGTCGAAAAATCGCGGTCTATCCGGGGTCGTTCGATCCGGCGACGAACGGGCATCTGGATATCATTCGACGCGGCGCGGCTTCGTTCGACGAACTGATTGTGGCTGTCGGAAGGAACTCGGGGAAAAATCCTCTGTTCGACGCCACCGAACGGGTGGAATTGCTCCGGGAGTGCTGCGCCGAGTGGGAGAACGTGCGCGTGGTTTCGTTCGACGGGATGCTTGTCAACTTCGTCGCCTCCCAGGGCGCACGGGTGATCCTGAAAGGGTTGCGCGCCGTCTCCGATTTCGAGTATGAGTTCCAGATGGCTCTTGCCAACCGCCATCTGGCTCCGGAGGTCGAAACGCTGTTCATGATGACCTCGGCGGAGCACCTGTACCTTTCCTCCTCGATCGTCAAAGAGATCGCCCGACTGGCGGGGGATGTCTCCGCTCTCGTTCCGACAATTGTCGAACGGAGGCTTAAAGAAAAGCTGAATTTGTAGTAAAATAGGGCCTAACGATCGGTACGGCTGATGAGAAAAGGCTGCGGCGATACTTTAGGGGGATGGGGCGGAAGGAAGCCGGTGAATTATGGATACATTACGGATTATCGATCAGCTCGAGGAGTTGGTTGAAACCTCTAGAAAATTTATGGGCCTGGTGCGGCTGGATGAGGATCACTTCTACCAGTTGACCAGCAAACTCCGGGCGTCCCTGCCCGAGGATGTCCGGCGGGCGGGCCGCCTGACCGAGAACACCGATCGGATCATGGATCAGGCATCCTCGGAGGCGGGCAAGTTGATCGAGAACGCCCGGCTGGAATCCGAACGGCTGCTGGAAGCCGCCCGTAACGAGGCCGAACGGGTGAAACTGGTCGCGCACGAGGAATCCGAACGGCAGGTTCGAGAGGCGAAACTGGCGGCGAAAAATATGACCGATCAGTCGGAGATCGCCCGCATCGCCACCGCGCAGGCGCGTGAAATCGTCGCCCAGGCGGAGGCGGAAGCCGGAGAGATCCGGAACGGCGCGGATAGCTACGCCCGTGAGGTGCTGATCGAACTGGAACGGCAGGTGCAGGGAGCGATCGCTCAGGTCGAAACCAAGTGCAACAACGTTCTCGGCCAGATACAGCGCGGTCGCCAGTCGCTGGAGCGAGCATCGAATCCCGTCACCGCCGCCAATGTCTCCACGGTGGCCCAGCGGCGTGAACGCTCCGGAAATTCGGACCGACGCGAACCGGTCGGAGCCGGATCGGAGCGCCGGTAATCACGGCATGCGGGAGAACACCCGGCGGACATTGGCGTCCGTCGTCGCGGCGATCTCCTCGATTCGCGTATCCCGAACCCGGGCGATATGGTCGGCGATCAGCGGAATGCGCTCCGGGACGTTCGGAAACTTCCCCCGGAACGGTTCCGGCGACAGATACGGCGCGTCCGTCTCCAGCAAAAGACGATCTCCCGGCGCCTGACGAACGATCGAGCGTAGTTCACCGTTCGCCTTATAGGTGACGGTTCCGCCGACCCCGATATACCAGCCTCTGGCAAACGCGCGTTCCGCCTGCTCCGCCGTGCCCGCAAAGCAGTGAAGAAGAATCGGGATCGGCGGCGCTTCCTGTTCGAGCAGGTTCAAAGTCTCCTCGTACGCCTCCCGGCAGTGGATGACCACGGGCAGGCAACGACTCGCCGCCAGTTCCAGTTGATCCCGGAAGGCGCGCGCCTGTACCTCCGGCGAAGCCAAACGTCGTTCGTTGTTCCGTCCGGTGTAGAAGTCCATTCCGATCTCCCCGATGGCGACCACCCGGGGATTCTCCGCCCATTGCCGGAGGCGCAACGCGCACCGGTCGTCCCATTTCTCAGCGTCGTGGGGATGGATGCCGACGACGGCGAAGCAACGGGAATCCGATTCCGCGATCTCCACAGCCCGCTCGGACGACGCCAGATCGAATCCGATGACGACGAAGGCGCCGACGCCGGCGGCTTCGGCGCGATCACAGAGGCTCCGGCGGTCGGCAAAAAGCGGGTCGCTGTTGAGGTGGCAGTGCGAATCGATCATACTGCCAATATACCGCAGGCGGCGGGTGGCGCCTCAAACCGCCGCTGCCAGATCCTTCGCGGACCGGACCCGGTTCCGTCCGTCCCGCTTCGCCCGGTATAACGCCCGGTCGGCCGCTTCCAGAAGACCCTCCGGTACGCTGGCGTCGGTCGGCGCGGTAGCGGTTCCGATCGACACCGTCAGATGCAGACACTCCCCCGACGTCGATCGAAATTCGGTGTCGGCGATCGTGCGACGGATACGTTCCGCGAACCGTTCGGCCTCCGTGCCGCTGGTCTCCGGACAGATGATCGCCAGCTCCTCACCGCCGTAACGGGCCGAAAAGTCACTGCCCCGCGAAACGGAGTGGAGAACCCGTCCCATCTGAGAGAGGATCAGGTCGCCGGTCGGGTGACCGTAAGTGTCATTGATGCGTTTGAAGTGATCGATATCGATCAAGAGAAGCGAAAGCGGATGCTCGTAACGTCGAACCCGTTCCGTCTCCGCCTGCAGGTGGAGACGGAAGGCCCGCCGATTGGCAAGGCCGGTCAGCAGGTCGGTGGTCGCCATCGCCTGAAGCCGGGCACGCTGGATCGGGAAGAGAATATGCTGGGCGAAAAGGGCGAAGTTATCCTGTTCGCCCGTGCTGAATCCGGTCCGCCGCCTCGTTCCCAGATAAAGCAGGCCGATCTCGGTATCGAGCGTTCGCAGGGAGATGACCATTCCGCACGGCATTCCCGTATCGATCTCCGAGTAAGGAAATGCGCCGCTGCGGAAGTCCCCGGTCCATGCCAGGACGCCGTTTTCCTGGCTTTCCAGCCGCGTGGAATACCGACCGGAGAGCGTGCGGACGCCGATCCGGTTTGTCGGAAGCCCCATGGCCTGAAGCAGTTTCAGGTCGGCGGAATCGCCGTCCCGGAGAAAGATCGCGGCCGAATCGAACGGGATCAACTCCTCCAGGCGAATCAGCGCAACCGAGAGGGATTGTTCCGGGACGGTGATCGACTGCATCATCATGACCGTGTCGGCCAGCCATTCGACGCGGTCCGCGCGCCGGGTCTCCCGGTCGGCCCGATGGCGGGCTTCCCGCAGATGCCGCCGGAACCCGTCGGTGACCGCCGCCACGGTGATCGCGGTAATCGCCAGCGCACCGTTCTGGATAAGGACGAACGGCAGGGACAGTGTCAATCCCGGCGTCGTGAAGAACAGGTAGAGATTGAAGGTGCAGATCGCCACCAGGACGGGGACATAACCGGGGACGCCGAAAAGAACGGCGCCGAGCAGCACAGGGACCGGAAGGAGCATTTTGAGCGGGGAAGTGAATCCTCCGGTCATCGCAACCAGTATCAGTCCGGATACGAATACGGTAAGTAAAATGACCAGTCGGCTATTGCGGCCCAACTCCGAAAATAACCGATCTCCCTTGATGGCGCGGATCATGACGGAACACCTCAGCCGGTTCGAGACGGCTTTCACCGAAAGGCGAAGCGGCCCACAGTATCCGCCGCTTCCCTACACTTCAGAAGACGTCAAAAGTACCCGTGCTTGTTCTATCTGTAGTTCTACTTGTTTTTGCGCCGTCCCACCCGCACTGGTACGGGCGTTCGCGGAAGCGAGCGGCAGTATCGCCGATAACGCCGACTCCGAGAAACGCCGATCGAACTGCCGGAGATCCTCCACGGAAAGATCCTCCAGCACGCGGCCGCGCGACAGGCAATCACGAACGATTCGACCGACCGTGGCGTGCGCTTCCCGGAACGGAACCCCTTCCGCCGCCAGCGCATCGGCCAGATCGGTCGCGGTGGAAAAGTCGCCATGCAGCGCCTGCCGCATCCGGTCGGGCTTAAAGACCGCGCTTTCCCACTGCCGTCGCATCAGCGTCGTGCAGGCGAGAACCGTGTCGAAGGTGTCGAACAACGGCTCCTTATCCTCCTGCATATCTTTATTATATGTCAGTACAAGTCCCTTCATTAGAGTTAACAAATTTACGGTGTTACCGTACACTCGGCCCGTCTTGCCCCGGATCAGTTCGGAGACATCCGGATTTTTCTTCTGTGGCATGATGGACGAACCGGTCGTGACCTCATCCCCCAGTTCCAGGAAGCCGAACTCGGGCGAACTCCAGAGGACGATCTCCTCCGCCATGCGGGACAGATGCATCATCAGAACGGAGGCCGCCGCACAGAATTCGAGGGCGAAGTCCCGATCCGCGACGGCGTCCATCGAGTTCGGGATAACCGTCGCGAACCCGAGTTCCCGCGCGACGAACTCGCGGTCGATCGGGAACGGGGTCCCGGCGAGCGCGCCCGCGCCGAGGGGAAGCGCGTCGGCCCGTCGAACGATATCGCTCAGGCGGTCGTCGTCGCGGGTGAACATCCAGAAGTAGGCGAGCAGGTGGTGAGAGAGCAGGACGGGCTGCGCGTGCTGATGGTGGGTCCGTCCCGGCAGAACGACGCCAAGATGCGACTCCGACAGCGTCAAAAGCTGTGTCCGCAGCAGTTTGAGTTCGCGGCGAAGGTCGACGAGCGCCTTTTTGAACCACAAGCGGATATCGGTGGCGACCTGATCGTTGCGGGAACGTGCGGTGTGTAGCTTTCCGGCGACGGGGCCGACCCGCTCTTTAAGCATCTGTTCGATCGCCGAATGGATGTCCTCCGCCTCCTCCGGGAGCGTGACCTCGCCCGAGTACAGATCGTCGTAGAGGTCGGAAAGACCGTCGACCAGGGTCCTGCCCTCTTCGACCGAAATGATGCCCTGTTTGGCCAGCATTCTGGCATGGGCGATGCTGCCGGTGATATCCTCGCGCCAGAGCCGCCGATCGAACGGCAGGGACTGATTGAATCTCCAGACCAGTCTGTCGGTTTCGCCGGCGAAGCGGCCGTCCCAGAGCGCCATTCAGTCTCGCTCCGTTTCCGCCCCGGGGAGGGCGCGTTCGCCGCCGACCCCGAACAGGGTCGCCATACTTCCGCCCGGCAGCGCCCCGGCTTCGGCATAGACGGCGATCTTCTGGCGGGAGTCTGCGATATCCAGGTTACGCAGGGAAAGCTGTCCGATCCGGTCGAGCGGAGTGAAGGCCTCCTCCTCGACGCGTTCCATCGACAGGCGTTCGGGGTGGTAGGTGAGGTGCGGGCCGGTGGTGTCGAGGAGGCTGTAATCATCGCCGCGCCGCAGTTCCAGGGTGACCGTGCCGGTGACCGCCCGCCCGATCCATTTTTGCAGCGTATCACGCAGCATCAGGGATTGCGGATCGAACCAGCGGCCTTCGTAGAGCAGGCGGCCCAGTTTGCGACCGAGCGTCCGGTAGTTATCGATGCTGCCCTCATTGTGAATCGCCGAAACCAGGCGTTCGTACGCGATATGCAACAGAGCCATGCCCGGCGCTTCATAGATACCGCGGCTTTTCGCCTCGATAATCCGGTTCTCGATCTGATCCGAAATCCCGAGTCCGTGTCGTCCGCCGATCCGGTTGGCCTCCTCGACCATCGAGACGGCATCCGGGAACGTGTTGCCGTTGATTTCGACGGGCAGACCCTCCCGAAAGGCGATCGTCACCTCCTCGGTCGGGATGTCGACGGAAAGGTCCCAGTGGCGCACCGACATGATCGGCTCGACAATGCGCAGCCCCCGGTTCAGAAACTCCAGTTCTTTGGCTTCGTGCGTCGCGCCCCAGATATTGGCGTCGGTGGAGTACGCCTTGTCCGCCTTCATCTTGTATTCGAATTCATGCTCGGTCAGCCACTGACTCATCTCGGCGCGTCCGCCCATTTCACGGACGAAGTCGGCGTCGAGCCACGGTTTGTAGATGCGCAGGTTGGGGTTGGTGAGCAGACCGTAGCGATAGAACCGCTCGATATCGTTACCTTTGTAGGTGGAACCATCGCCCCATATTTCGACCCCGTCCTCCTGCATCGCCTGTACCAGGACGGTGCCCGTGACCGCGCGACCGAGCGGAGTGGTGTTGAAGTACCGTTTGCCGGCCGTCTCGATATGGAACGCGCCGCACATCAGGGCGACCAGTCCCTCCTGCACCAGCGGTTCGCGGCAGTCGATCAGACGCGCCTTCTCCGCGCCGTAGGACATGGCGCGGCGGGTGATGCTGTCGTAGTCGGTTTCGTCGGGCTGGCCGAGGTTGGCGGTATACGTGTAGGGAACCGCGCCGTTATGACGCATCCAGGCGATGGCGGCGGAGGTATCCAGCCCGCCCGAGAACGCAATGCCGACCTTTTCGCCTTTCGGCAGGGAAAGAAGAATTTTGTTTTTCATGCTTGTGAGTCTGTTCCCGAGGATTCTACCGGAAGAAACAGGGCACGGGCCAGTCGTTTCGCCGCTTCCACCGTGGAGTTTTCCGGATCGTACGCCGGATCATAGGCGGTAAAGGCAGCGCTGGCCAGCGGAAAGTACTGACGGACCAGGGTGATCGCCTCCAGCGCCCCGGCAACGCTCAGTCCGGCGGAGTTTTCGTGGAAGTTGGCGGGCGCCTCGGTCGGGTCCAGAACATCGAGGTCGAAGTGCAGATGGACTCGCTCGACTCCGGCGTCACGGAGTGACCGCAGTCCATCCCTCAGTAGCGGAGCGATTCCCTGCGTCCTTAAATCCTCGTTGAGCAGCAGGTAGAGGTTTGAGCGATGAATCAGGATATTTTCTTCGTCATCGAAGTGTCGTCCGCCCAGATGGAGGATGCGATCCTCGTCGATCGGCTCGAATCCCTTAATATTCTCGGCCATCCGCCGCCAGCACTGTCCGGTAAGGATCGAAAGGGCCATGCCATCGAGGTAACCCGTGGCGGTCGTCTCGGGCGTGTTATAGTCGCCGTGGGCATCGAACCAGAGGACGCCGAGTCCGTCCTTATCCAGGCCGGAAACCGCGCCGACCGTGCTGCTGCAGTTCCCGGCGAGAATCAGCGGAAAATCTCCCTGCGAGACGACGGTTCGGACGGCGTACGAAAGCCGTTCATGCAACGCAAAGAGCGATTCCACCTCGGTATCCCTGTCCGGCGGAAGTCCGATGGACTGCAACGTGCCGACCGGGACGCCCGCATCGCGCAGGGATTGCGCGAACCCGTGTCGGACCAGATGACCGGGGCCGCGGCCCGTGCGGAAATCCGGACGACCGGAGGCATAGGGAACCGTGACGATCTGAACGGACATAGCGGTTTTCTCCCGGCGTCCCCCGAACGATCGCGGCGCGACCGGGGCGCGATCATGTCCGCCGCTTCTGCCGATTTAGGGCGTCTGCTGACGGGTATATTCGTAAATCATCGGTTCGGAGGTGTTGAACTCCGTCAACTGAAGCATCGAGATCGTTTTGTTCAGGATCGCCCGTTTGGTCCCGCCCGGAAGCGTCAGCACCAGAAGCGGCTGCGATTGGACATCCGTTTGCTGTCGTTCCGACGTGAACGGGCCGGTGACGGGCGGCGCGTCATTTCGCTGGATGGAGGCCGTGTTATCGGTACGAAAGGTCAGCGTCTCGGTGTAGCCCGGCGCCATATCCACCGCCCCGATGCCGCCCCGAAGACGTGTCAACCGCCACGCGCCATACAGGTCCGACGGCGGACGGTCAGGGGACGCTTCGCCGCCGCCGCATCCCCACAGGACTGCCGCCGCCGGCAACAGCGACCAGACCGCGACCAGACCAAGGAAACTCCGGCGGGGCGTTGTTGCCGAAACCATCAATAATTCCTTCGACCGGGAGCAACCAGCCCGATAATCGCCAGAACGATCCCGATCAGGATCGCCAGATTGGCCAGAGGATAGAGCATCCGGCCCAGCATCATCGCCAGGTGTACGCCAAAGCCGAGAATCAGCAGACCGACGCCGACCTGAACCAGAGCCGAGGATTTTTCACGAATCATTGTCTTTCTCTCCTGATAAGGAAATTCGAGCGAGGACGGATCGGACCGTCCTCCTTTCTTCAGACGTATAAATCGGGCAAAAGGTCGCCGATAGGATGCGGTTGACGTCGGCCATTGTCCGGAGACGACGACAATCCCGGGACTATAGAAGGGCGGCCAGCAACGCCTGCTGGGTGTGCAGTCGGTTCTCGGCCTGGTCGAAAACACCCGAATGCGGCCCGTCGATGATATCGGCGGCGATCTCCTCCCCGCGATGCGCCGGGAGGCAGTGAAGCACCAGAACGTCGTCCTTGGCTTCGCGGATCAGTTCCGGGCCGACCTGAAACCCTTCGAACGCCTTCAAGCGCCGCTCCGATTCGGCTTCCTGTCCCATCGAGGTCCAGACGTCCGTATAGAGAACATCGGCGTCGTCGGAGGCCGAAATCGGGTCGTGTACGATCTCGAAGTTCGTATTGTAGGTTCTGGCTTGTTCGCAAGCCTGCTCCAGAATGGCGGCGTCCGGTTCGTACCCTTCCGGGCAGCAAAGCGTGAAATGGGTGCCGAGACAGGGCGCGAGCAGCATCAGGGAGTGCGCGACGTTATTGCCGTCGCCGACGAAGACCATTTTCATCCCCGACGTCGACGACCGGGACTCCAGTATCGTGTAGAAGTCAGCCAGCGCCTGACAGGGATGTTCCCGGTCGGTAAGAGCGTTAATGACGGGAATGTCCGCCGCCTCAGCGAATTCACGGAGTCGGCTGTCCTCGAACGTGCGCATCGCGATGCCGTCCACCCAGCGGGACAGGCATTTGGCGACATCGGCGACGGATTCGCGGCTGCCCAATCCGATCTCCTGCTGACCCAGGTACATATGTTCGCCGCCCAGTCGGGTCATGGCGACGCCGAAGGTGACCCGGGTGCGCAGGCTCGGTTTCTCGAAAAGGAGCGCCAGGGTTTTACCACGGGCGGTTTCGTGAAACACCCGTCCGGATTTGATCTCCCGGGTCAGTTCGAACAGGGCACGAACCTCCGCCGGGGTCAGGTCGGCGATGGACAGCAGGTCACGCCCCCGGAGGAAGCCCGGGCGCGGCGTGATGGACGGCACGGGGAGGGGCGGCGGCTCCTCTTCGACATTCATCGGCGATTCCGGGATCAGGTTCTTTGCCGCTTCCGCCGCTCGTTCATGGGTCAGGGAGAAGCGACTGAGAACCGGCGCGAGTTCCAGTCGGCTGACGGTCCCGCTCTCCAGTCCCCGCAGCACGGCGAGCATCAGGTGCTCGGTCCCGACGTAATCATCGCCGGTCGTCTCGGTTTCCCGCCGCGCCTGTTCGACGATCTTTTTCGCGCCGGGCGAGAGTTGCGACGTTTCCACGCGTGCGCCGGCGGCTTCCGGCGGCATCTTCGCCGCAACGGCATCCTTGATCTGGGTTCCCGATAGCGCCAAACGGTCGAGCAGACGCAATGCGCCGGTGTTCTCGCCGTGCAGCAGGCCCAGCAGGAGATGTTCCGGCTCGACGTAAAGATCCCCGCGCCGCATCGCCTCCACCTGCGCCCACAACATCGCCTTACGCCCATTACGCGTGAACTGAATCGCCATGAACTCTGACCGTCCTCTACCCTTCCAAAGTTTTGCGAATCGCCTGTTCCAGAAGATTCACCCCCGCCTGCGCTTCTGCCTCCGTCAAATTCAGCGGCGGCAGTAAACGGAGCGTGTCGTCCCCGGTCGCATTGATAACCAGACCCCGTTCCAGAGCCTCGGCCACGACCGACCGGGCGATCGGCGCGGACAGTCCGATACCGATCATCAAACCGGCACCGCGCACTTCGGTAATCACGTTCGGAAGACGCCGGCCGATATCGCGGAGGAGATCGGCCAGAACGCCGCCGACCACGGCGGCGTTCTGCGTCAGGCCCTCGTCCGCGAGAATATCCAGGACCGCATTGGCCGCCGCGGCCGCCAGCGGATTACCGCCGAAGGTCGATCCGTGGTCACCCGGGATCAGGGTCTCCGCCGCCGCGCCCCGCGCCAGGCATGCGCCGATCGGGACGCCCCCGCCGAGACCCTTCGCCAGTGTCATGATCTCCGGCACGACACCGTACCCTTGATAGGCCCAGAGTTTCCCGGTCCGGCCCAGCCCGGTCTGCACCTCGTCGAAGATCAACAGAGCGCCGCTGTCATCGGCGAGTCGTCGCGCGGCGGCAAGGTATTCCGGAGTCGCGGGATGGATGCCGCCTTCACCCTGGATCGGTTCGAGAAGGATCGCGGCGGTATCGTCATCGACGGCGGCGGTCAGCGCCTCGATATCGTTGAAGGGAACATAGTCGAAGCCGGGCGGCAGGGGAGCGAACGGCGCGGAGTATTTGGGCTGTCCGGTCGCCGTGACCGTCGCCAGCGTCCGTCCGTGGAAGGAGTTGGTCGCGGTGACGATCCGGTGTTTCGTTTCACGGAGGGACCGACCGTGTTTGCGAGCGATCTTGATCGCCGCTTCGTTGGCTTCCGCGCCGCTGTTGGCGAAGAAGACACGCTCGAAATCGGACAGTTCGCAGAGGCGGCGGGCCAGCCGGGCCTGGGGCGCGGTCAGGTACAGGTTGGAGGTATGGATCAGGGTGGCGGCCTGCTCCGACAGGGCGCGGGTCAGGTAGGGGTGGGCATGCCCGACGCTGCAGACGGCGATTCCGGCCAGAAGGTCCAGATACCGTTTTCCCCCGGCGTCGAACAGGTAGACCCCCTCGCCGCGTACGAACTCGACGGGCTGACGTTTGTAGGTGCCCATGACATGGGCCGCATCCCACGCGGTCGCCGGGGCGCTCCGCTTTTCCGTCCCGTTTTCGATCCTTTTTTCCGTCTGCGTCATTGTCTGAAATCCTTCCCACCGATCGGCGGAAACGCTGCGTGTCACACCAGGCGCGGGCGGAAGCCCGTCGTCGCTCGAATCATGGTGCCGATCCCCGTGTCCGTAAAGGTTTCGATCAGCAGAGAGTGCGGACGGCGACCGTCCAGGATCGTCGCCCGGGGAACGCCGTCCTCCACCGCGTCGACACAGGCTTCCAGTTTCGGAATCATCCCTTTATCCACCGCGCCGCCCGCGATGAGATCACGGGCGTCCGCCGCCGACAACTCCGGGATCAGGCTCGATTTGTCGGAGAAATCGCGGTACAGACCCTCCACATCGGTCATCAGGATCAGCTTGGTGGCGTCCAGTTCCACCGCCAGGGCCGCCGCCGCCGTGTCGGCGTTGACGTTATAGGAAAGACCTTCCGGGCCGATCGCGACCGAGGAGATGACCGGGATGTAGCCCCCGGCGACCAGGGTCCGAATGATGCCCGAATTGACGGCGGTGATCCGGCCGACAAAGCCCAGGTCGCCCCGTTCCGTCTCCTTGACGGCGACCAGCAGATTACCGTCCTTCCCGGAAAGCCCGACCGCCTGCCCCCCTTCGGCGTTGATCAGGGCGACGATGGATTTGTTCGTCTTGCCCGCCAGCACCATCTCGACAATCTCCATCGTCTCGGCGTCCGTGACGCGCAGTCCGCCGACGAACTCCGGTTCCTTGCCCATGCGCCGCATCGCCTCGGACACCTCCGGCCCGCCGCCATGGACGAGGATCGGATTGATGCCGACATAGCGCATCAGCAGGACATCGCGGACGACGGCGCGTTTTAACTCGTCGTCGATCATCGCGTGACCGCCGTATTTGATCACGACGGTTTTACCGTAAAACTCACGGATGTAGGGCAGAGCCTGAATCAGGATCTCCGCCTGCAGGTCAGGATTCATCATATTCGATGCCTCGTCGAAAAGGGTCATGTCCGGCGGATCGTGGGCCGGTCCGCCGCCTCCGCATCAGGTATGGTACTCCGCGTTGATCTTGACGTAATCGTAGGAGAAGTCACACGTGTAGACGGTCGCTTCGCCGTCGCCCGCGCCGAGATCGACCTGAATTTCCAGCTCTCTGACCGCCATCGCCTTCGAGAGCGCGGCGGCGTCGAACGGAGTAGGGCGGCCATGGCGAAACACCTCGACTCCGGCGAGCGACGCGGTCGCCCGGTCGGGATCGAACGGCACGCCGGCCTTGCCCGCGGCCATCAGCAGCCGCCCCCAGTTGGGGTCGTTGCCGAAGAGAGCGGTTTTAACGAGCGGCGATTCGCCGATCGATTTGGCGACCCGGCGCGCGCCGACGACATCCGGTCCGCCGCTCACACGAACGGTGACGAGTTTTGTCGCCCCTTCGCCGTCCCGCGCCACCTCCTTCGCCAGATGAACGCAGACATCTGTCAGGGCGGCGACGAACTTCCGACCTTCGGGACTGTCGATCGCGGTGATTTCGGGCAGACCGGCCGCGCCGGACGCGAGGATCAGGCACTGGTCGCTGGTGGACGTGTCGCCATCGACGGTGAGACAGTTGAACGAGACCTCGACGGCCAGGCGCAATGCGGCGTCGAGAACCGTCGGGGCGACCGCCAGATCGGTGGTTAAAAAGGCCAGCATCGTCGCCATGTTCGGAGCGATCATCCCCGATCCCTTGGCGATGCCGCCGACATGGACGGTCACCCCGTCCAGGTTGAACTCCACCGCATACTCCTTGGCGAAGGTGTCGGTGGTCAGGATGGCTTCGGCGGCGTGCGCCCCGGCCTCCGGACTGCGTTCCAGGGCGCGTCCGCATTCGTCGATTCCGAGGACGATCTTCTCCATCGGGAGAAAATGCCCGATGACCCCGGTCGATGCGGTCAGTACCTCGTCCGGAGACAGACGGATGGCCTCGGCGGCCCGGACCGCCATCGTTTCATTGTCCCGTTCGCCCTGCGGCCCGTTGCCGACGTTCGCGTTTCCGGCATTGACGACGATCGCCCGTGCGCGACCGCCGGACGCGGCCAGGATTTTCCGGTTGCGGGTGACGGACGGCGCGCACATGAAGTTGGTCGTCATCACGCCCGCAGCCGTAACGCCTCCCAGGATCAGGGCGACATCCCGCCGCTTCCGTTTGATCCCGCATCGAACTCCGGCCACCTGAAACCCCCGTGCGGCACAGATGCCGCCGGCGACCGGGGTAAATTGTCCTAAGGCCACCATCCGCCCCCTTCCAGCCCCGCCGTCTCCGGCAAACCGAGCATCAGATTCATATTTTGTACGGCCTGTCCGGCCGCGCCTTTGACCAGATTGTCGATGACCGAAGTGACGATCACCATGCCGGTGCGCCGATCGACGGCCGACGCCAGATGACAGAAGTTCGATCCTGCGACGTCTTTGGTCGACGGGGAGTCGCCCGCTTCGCGCACGATGACGAACGGATGTCCGGCGAAATAGTCGGTCAGCGCGGCGCGTACCGTGGCATCGGTGAACCCGTCGGCAAGGCGAGCATAGCAGGTGGCCAGGATACCCCGCGTCATGGGCGCGAGATGCGGGGTGAACGTGACGGTCACGGGTTCTCCGGCCACCTGCCCGAGCGTCTGTTCGATCTCGGGGATATGGCGGTGCGTTCCGCCGACCCCGTAGGTTTTCATGGATTCGTTCGCCTCGGAGAAGCGGTAGATCAGATCGGTTTTGGTTCGTCCCGCGCCGGAGACGCCGGTTTTGGAATCGATGATGATGCCGCGCGTTTCGATCATCCGATGGGCCAGCAACGGCGCCAGGGCGAGTGTGGCCGCGGTGACGTGACAGCCGGGGTTGGCGATCAGGGAGGCACGGCGAATGGCATCCCGATTCGTTTCCGGCAGGCCATAGACGGCGGACTCGAGGAGGCGCGGCGCGGTGTGCGGCATTTTGTACCAGGTCGAATAGGCATCCGGGCTCCGCAGACGGAAGTCCGCCGATATATCGATAACCTTTTTTCCGTCCGCGAGCAGGACGGGAGCGGACTTCATCGCCGCGCCGTTCTCCTGCGCCAGGAAGATCAGGTCGGCGATGGCGGATGCCCGGGAGAGGTCCCCGTGTTCGCAGACAAGACTGCCGGCTCGCGTACCGGAAAGCCCCGGAAAGGCCGCCGCCAGCGGTTTGCCGGCATTGGATTCCGAGGAGAGGAAGGTCAGTTCCGTCTCCGGGTGCCGTGCGAGGAGACGGGCCAGTTCGCCGCCCGCGTACCCGCTCACCCCGATAATCGCCGTTTTCACCATGGTCGTTCGCTCCGTCCTCCCGGCGGAGGGGTTAAAAAATAACAAAGCCGCCGAAACGCTGTCGCGTCTCGTGCGGCCCATACGCACTCCGAATCCGCTGGCGGGGCCGCTCGTATCGTGTTGCGCACGATACGGATTTCTGCACGGCTCCCTGCGTCCGATGTCTTTGCGGAGGTTATCCTGCCGGATGGCCTTTCCGCGCGCCGGGGTCCGTGCCGTTTTCGGGACGACGGACGCGGCGACGCAAATTCTTTGTCTGCCGGGTGTTCATGATCGTAAGTAAGGTGAGTATAGCGGTCGAAGACGAAAAATGTCAAGAAACGGAGAGAATTTCTTTGGATAATTCCCCGCCGGGTGTGGAATACCTCATTGGAGGGTCTTCGAACCCTCGCCCCAGGCGGAATGGTATGGTAAAGCGAACGACAACGATCGTAGCGGTGATGGTGGTATCGGGTCTTCTTGCCCTGGGATACGGGCATTTCGTCTATCCGGTCAACCCCCTGATCGTCTGGGCGCTCCTGTTCTTCTGCTGGCTCTGCTATCGCCTCCACCTTCGCGCGAGACGGACGTTCGCTCCGCGACGCCGGTTCCTGGATCGCCACCCCGAACTGAACTTTGCCGTCTCCTCCGACGAACGACCGGATGTCGCCGGCTCCGTTCCCTCCGACGCCTCCGTCCGCTGAAACGCGAACCTGAAACTCTTCACGCTTTCCGCTGTCTGATCAGGCGGAATTGGCAAACATCAGACGACTGACAGCAATCCTGGCAAAAGCGCCGATCGCCGGACGGGTCAAGACCCGTTTGATGGCGGATTACCCGTACCCTGATCGGATCGCCGATCTGGCCGGGGCGTTCCTGACCGATACCGACGCGGTCGTTTCCCATCCGAGCGTCACCGTCCGCCCGCCGACCGAGGTAATCCTCTGCCACGACGGGGACCCGACGGTTTTCCCCGACGCCCTGCGCCGTCGGCGCGCGATTCCGCAGAGGGGGAACTCCCTGGGTGACCGGATTGTCTCCCTTTGTGCGGATGTTTTCGCGGACGGAGCGGAGCAACTGTCGATCGTCGGCAGCGACTGTCCGCATCTCCCGACCGCCTTCCTCACCGAGGCGTTCGGCCGGCTTTCGGCCGGAGCGGAGGCGGTGTTCGGCCCGACCGACGACGGCGGTTACTACCTGGTCGCATTATCCCGACCGCTGCCCGTCCTGTTCGAGAAGATTCCCTGGAGTACGTCCGACGTTCTGCGGACGACCCTGGAAACGGCGGAACGGGAGGGGATTCGGACGGCGTTATTGCCGGGTTGGTACGATATCGATACCGGAGACGACCTGCGTCGTCTGAGGACCGATCTGCGTCGGGGCGTCGCCTTCGCTCCGGCGACGGCAGCGGTCCTGGAATCCGTCTTCGGGAGTTTTCCATGGCAGATCGAGAAAAAAGGAACCTGAGACAGATGAAACGATTCGGCGCGGCCCTGGCCGCCCTTGGAATAATGGGAATAACCTCCGGAGTTGCCGGTTTGCCGGTCCTGACCGCGTCCGCAGGCGCGCAGACAACGGTCAAGTTCGGCGCGGAGCCGATGCCCCCCAGAGCGGAAGCGATCGCGTCCGACAAAATCAAGGACCTGACCGCGATGATGGTGGTCGAGGAGACCGACCGGGACGCCCTGGCGAAAATGGGCGGCTCCTTCGGCAAGAGTCTCCAGTATAGCATCAAGCGGATGAACGTCACCTACCAGTACCCGAACAAGGCCCGGTTCGAAGGCAAGATTCTGGGCGCGACCCTGCTCATGGTCTACAACGGGGACCGAAAAATGTTCAAGACCCCGATCAAATCGGAGAGCAAGGATATTCACGGACAACCCGGACAGAAGCAAACTTTGATGGACCTCGGAATCTTCGCCCGGGATTACCTGACCACGGATTATATGCCGGTCTTTGTCAGAGCCGAGAACGGACTGCAGGTGTTCAAACTGTCGCAGCGATTTACGGACAACACGTCGCACGAGATCGTCTGGGTCAACCCGAAAACGTCGATCATCGAGAAGCGACTCTCCTACAACGGAGACAACATTCTCCAGAAGGAACTGCGGTTCAAAAACCCCGTTCAGGTTCGCCCCGGTATCTTCCTTCCGTCGCGCCTGGAGATCTACAACACCGCCGGCGAGATGGCGGCGGCGCAGGCGATCCGCGACGTCAAAGTGAATCTGGGCGTCGATGAGAATATGTTCCGTATCTGACGATGGATAAGGCTGGTGGGAACAGGGAACCCGGAACGGCCGCCCGCGCACTGCGCCGGGCGGCCTTCCTGCTGATCCTGGCGCTGACGGCGTTTCGCCTCTGGTACGGGGCGACGACCGGCATGGCGAACGACGAAACCTACTACTGGCAGTGGAGCCGTCAACTTGCCTGGGGATATTTCGACCAGGGACCGGGCATCGCGTTCTGTATTCGGATCGGCACCCTGATATTCGGCGATACGCCGCTCGGCGTGCGGTTCGTCCCGATCCTGCTCGCGGCGGCCACGGGCTGGCTCGTCTTTGAAACGGCGTCACGCTGGCTCGGAGAACGTATCGCCCTGGTTTCCCTGATTCTGCTGTCCGTGGCCCCGTTGCTGTCGGTCGGCGGTCTGCTCGCCACATACGATAACCCGCAGGTCTTCTGCTGGGTCGCCGCGCTTCTGGCACTGACCGTGACCGTGCAAACCGGACGGGCGGGCGGATGGTATGTGGTCGGGCTGTTCGTCGGGTTGGGTGCACTCTGCAAGCTGACCGCGTGGCTATTCGCTCCCTGCGTGCTGATTTTTCTGTTGCTGTCACCGGCGTATCGTCCGTGGTTGCGAACCCCTCACCCGTACCTGGCCTGCGCTCTGGCGTTGCTGATCTATTCCCCCTGTCTGGTCTGGAACTGGCAACAGGATTTCCCGTCGGTGCGCCATGCCGCCGCTCTGAGCAGTCGAAGCCGGGGCGCGGCTCCGTTGCGCTGGTTCGGCGATTTTCTTGGCAGTCAGGCGATCGTTCTCGGTCCGCTGCTGTTCCTGGCGGAGACCGGCGCGCTTTTCGTGACAGGGCGTACCGCCGCCGCGGGCTTGTTCGGACCGGACGGCAGCCGGCGGGAGGAGGCGAGCCGGTTCCTTCTCGCTTTTTCCGCACCGATTCTGCTGCTCTGTGTCGTCCTTTCGCTGCAGTCCAAACTGGAGGCCAACTGGCCCGCGCCGGCGCACATCACCGGGTTGATGGCGGTGGCGGCCTGGTTCGACGGTATCCTCCGGCGTGGAAAGATCGGCGGGCGGATCGCCGTGGGAGCGACGGCGGCGTTATCGTGTCTCCTGGTCGTCCTCCTGTTGTTTCCGCAGGTTCTCCCGAAGGTGGGCATCACCGTGTCGGCGGAACTGGGGCAGAAGGCGACCGAGACCTACGGCTGGCCGGAGTTGATGCGACAGGTACAGGACGCCCGCCGCCGTCTGGAGAAGGAGGGCCCCCCTGTTTTCGTCGCCGGAACCAACTACCGGGTACCGTCCCTGCTTGCCTTCCATCTTCCCGATCGTCCGGAACCGGTGGAACTTTTCTTCGCCGCCCGACGGGACCATTATTATCTGACCGTCGACTCCCGAAAATACATTGGGTGGAATGCGCTGCTCTGCCTCGATTCCGATAAGCCCGAGGCGGTCCGACAGGCGCGTTCCTGTTTCGAAACGGTCGAAGCGCTTCCGCCGGCGGAGGTCTATCGGGAGGGGTTTACCGGTCCGGTCAAGCGGTGGCAACTGTATGCCTGTCGGGGATTCCTGGGGTACGACCCGGCCGCCCGAATCGAGGGGTGGTAAATCGGTAAACGGATCGGCGTTTGACGGCCTGTTGGCAGGGTGATATGATACTTTCCCCAATGAAGGGCATCGTTTCGGGCATTTCCTCCGTACTGTAAAGAATGAGGAGGCGTCGGTCGCACCGTCGCGAGAGAGGACGCCGAGCCCGACGGTCCGCCGGAACCCCCGGCGCGACCGATCTCCCGTCACGGTTTATCCCGGGAGGGGTTGTCGCAACCGACCCGTAAACGACGGACAAACGTCCGCGGACTGTCTGCCGTCAGGAATCTAAGGAGCCGTTCGTGTCGCATCGGAATAGTAACGCACAGGGAACGCCGCCCGTGAACGGCAGCGGAGATCGTTCCGTCCCCCCGTTCCCTCCTCTCCCCGGTACGCTTCCGCCCCGGCAGGGGTTGTACGATCCGCAGTTCGAGCATGACGCCTGCGGCGTCGGTTTCGTGGCGCATATCAAGGGAAAACGGTCCCACGAGATCGTCCGGATGGGATTGGAAATCCTGCATAACCTCGAACATCGGGGCGCGTGCGGCTGTGATCCGGAAACGGGAGACGGCGCGGGCATCCTGATGCAGATCGCGGACGGCTTCTTCCGACGGGAGTGCGGACGGCTGAAAGTGGCCCTGCCGCCCGAAGGCGAGTACGGTATCGGCATGGTGTTCCTGCCGCAGGACCCGGAGGCCCGCCGTCGCTGCGAGGAGATCATCGAGCGGACCGTACGGCGGGAGGGCCAGCGGTTCCTCGGCTGGCGCACCGTCCCGACGAGCAATCACAAGATCGGCTTCCAGGCGCGGGCCGCCGAACCGTTCATCCGGCAGTTTTTCGTCGGAAAGTCGGCGACCTTGCCCGATACGGCGGCGCTGGAACGGAAGCTGTTCGTCATTCGCAAGGTGATTGAGAACGAAGTCGCGCAGGCGACCGGCATTCCGGACACGTCGCATTTCTATATCCCATCGCTGTCGGCGCGAACGATCATCTACAAGGGACTGCTTCTGCCGGGGCAGATGACGGCCTATTACCTCGATTTCAACGATCCGGGATTGGAGTCGGCGATCGCCCTGGTGCACCAGCGTTTCTCGACCAACACGTTCCCGTCCTGGCCGCTGGCGCATCCCTACCGGTATATCGCGCACAACGGAGAGATCAACACCGTTCGCGGCAACCGCAACTGGATGCGGGCGCGCGAGGCCGGACTGACCTCCAACGTGCTGGGCGAGGATCTGTTCAAGCTGTATCCCCTGGTGTCCCAGGAGTCGTCGGATTCGGCGACGCTGGACAACGCGATCGAACTTCTGCTGGCGGCCGGGTACTCGTTGCCGCAGGCGATGATGATCCTGATTCCCGAAGCCTGGTCGCAGAACGACCTGATGGACGAGAAGCGTCGTGCCTTCTACGAGTATCACGCCTGCCTGATGGAGCCGTGGGACGGACCGGCGGCGGTCGCCTTCACCGACGGGCGTCAGATCGGCGCAGTACTCGACCGGAACGGTCTGCGTCCGGCACGGTATACCGTCACCACGGATGATCTGGTCATTCTGGCGTCCGAAACCGGTGTCATCGAGGTGGAGGCCGAACGGATCGTGGAGCGGGGACGACTGCAGCCGGGACGGATGTTCCTGGTCGATACGACGGTCGGACGGATCCTTCCCGATGAGGAGGTGAAACGGTCGATCGCCTCCGGCGACGAGTACGGGAAATGGCTGGAGGAGAACCGGATCGATCTGGATGTCCTGCCCGAACCGGCCTACGTCGATAAATCCGACCCGCCGACGATGCGGGCGCGGCAGCGGGCGTTCGGCTACACGGTGGAGGACCTGCGCCTGCTCCTGACGCCGATGGCGGTCAACGGCGAGGAGGCTCTCGGGTCGATGGGGAACGATACGCCGCTGGCGGTTCTGTCGCATCGCCCGCAACCCCTGTTCTCCTATTTCAAACAACTGTTCGCGCAGGTCACCAACCCGCCGATCGACCCGATCCGGGAGTCGCTGGTCATGAGTCTGGCCGGCTATATCGGACGGAACGGTTCCCTGCTGGACGGTTCGCCGGAGGCCGCCCGGCAGCTGAAACTCGATACGCCGATCCTGACGAACAGCGACCTGGAAAAACTGCGGATTCTGGATGACGATCGGCTGGACTTCCGGACCGTGACCCTGCCGATGTTCTTCCGTGTCGATAAGCCGATCGGCGCACTGGAAAAGGCGCTGGAACGACTCTGCCGGAAAGCGAGCGAGGCGATCGAGTTCGGATGCGACATGATTATCCTGTCGGACCACGGGGTGAACGCCGAGTACGCGCCAATCCCGTCGCTGCTGGCCGTCTCCGCCGTCCACCATCACCTGATCCGGGAAGGGACACGTACCTCGGTCGCCCTGATCGTCGAAACCGGCGAGGCGCGGGAGGTCCATCATTTCGCCTGTCTCCTCGGATACGGCGCCAGTGCGATCAACCCCTATCTCGTCTTCGAAACGCTCGAGGATATGATCGGGCAGGGCTACCTGCCGGAGGGCCTGACCCCGAAGAAGGCCGGGGCTAACTTCGTCAAGGCGGTGAACAAGGGCCTGCTCAAGATCATGTCCAAGATGGGCATTTCGACGCTGCAATCCTATCGCGGGGCGCAGATCTTCGAGGCCATCGGGATTTCCACCCCGATCATCGACCGATATTTCACCGGTACTCCGTCGCGCATCGAGGGAATCGGGACCGAGGAACTGGAGCGTGAGGCACGGCAACTGCACGCCGACGCCTATCCGCGCGAGCCGCTGCCCGGAGACTTCGAACTGGAGCCGGGCGGACAGTACCAGTGGCGACGGTTCGGCGAGTACCATTCGCTGAACCCGGATTCCATCGCGAAACTGCAGCAGGCGGTCCGGGTGGGCGAAAGCGAGACGGAGCGGACCGAAGGCTACGCCACGTTCCGTGAGTTCTCGCAGATGGTCAACGAATCGACGGAACGTGCCTCAACGTTGCGCGGGTTGCTGTCGTTCGTGCCGGCAGGTCCGGCGTTGCCGCTGTCGGAGGTCGAACCGGCGCGGGAGATTGTCCGGCGGTTCGCCACCGGCGCGATGTCTCTCGGATCGATCTCCCGCGAATCCCATGAAGCGCTGGCGGTCGCGATGAACCGGATAAAAGGGAAGTCCAACACCGGCGAAGGGGGCGAGGACCCGGTCCGGTACACCGACGATCGACGCTCGGCGATCAAGCAGGTCGCCTCCGGACGGTTCGGCGTCACGACGCACTACCTGGTGAACGCGGACGAACTACAGATCAAGATGGCGCAGGGCGCGAAACCCGGCGAGGGCGGCCAGTTGCCCGGATACAAGGTGGACGAGTACATCGCCTCGGTCCGGCATACCACCCCCGGCGTCACCCTGATTTCGCCGCCGCCCCACCACGATATCTATTCGATCGAGGACCTGGCGCAGCTGATCTTCGACCTGAAGAACGTCAATCCGGACGCCCGTATATCGGTCAAGCTGGTGGCGGAGGCCGGTGTCGGGACGGTCGCCGCAGGGGTGGCCAAGGCCCATGCGGATCATATCGTCATCGCCGGGTGTGAGGGAGGGACCGGGGCGTCGCCGCTCTCCTCGATCAAACATGCCGGGGTACCGTGGGAACTCGGAATCGCCGAAACCCAGCAGGTGCTGGTGATGAACAACCTGCGGGGACGGGTCCGTCTGCAGGTGGACGGTCAACTTAAAACCGGACGGGATATCGCTGTCGCAGCCCTTCTCGGGGCGGAGGAGTTCGGCTTCGCGTCCGCCCCCCTCGTCGCGCAGGGGTGCATCATGATGCGGGTCTGCCATCTGGGGACCTGCCCGGTCGGCATCGCGACCCAGGACCCGCGCCTGCGGGCGCTCTTCACGGGCAAGCCGGAGCATATTGTCAGCCTGTTCTACTTTCTTGCCCAGGAGTTCCGGGAATACATGGCCCTGCTGGGCTTCCGGCGGGTGGAGGAGATGGTAGGCCAGGCTTCGCGCCTGCGCGTGCGCGGGGATCTGCAGCACTGGAAGCTGCGCACCCTGGATCTGAGCCCGGTGCTGCATCAGGCGCCCGAGCGGGTAGGCACGGGCCGCTACAAGCAGGTCGAGCAGCAGCACGGCATCGAAAGCGCGCTCGACTGGAGCCTGCTGGACGCCGCCAAAGAGAGCCTCCGGAACGGGAAGCCGGTATTCAAATCCTTTCAGATCACCAACCGCCACCGCAGCATTGGCGCGCTGATCTCCAACGAGATCTCCCGGCGCTATGCCGAGGAGGGACTGGCCGAAGGCACACTGCATTTCAAGTTTACGGGCTCGGCCGGCCAGAGCTTCGGGGCCTTTGCTGCCAGGGGCCTGCGGCTGGAGCTGGAAGGCGACGCCAACGACTATGTGGGCAAGGGCCTCTCCGGCGCGCAGATCGTGGTGTATCCGGATAAATCGGCGCTGTTCGAGCCGTCGCGCAATGTCCTGATCGGCAATGTGGCACTCTATGGGGCTACTTCGGGCGAGGCCTTCATCCGCGGCATGGCCGGAGAGCGCTTTGCGGTGCGTAATTCCGGCGCGGTAGCCGTGGTGGAGGGGGTCGGCGATCATGGCTGCGAATACATGACCGGCGGCACGGTGGTGGTGCTGGGCGGCACCGGCCGCAACTTTGCCGCAGGCATGAGCGGCGGCACCGCGTATGTGTACGGCTCCGCGAGTGCCCTGCGCCAGTCGTTCAACCCCGATATGGCCGATCTCGAAGCCCTCGACTTCGAAGATCACCAGATCCTCAAGGCCCTGATCCGCAAGCATTACGCCCTGACGGGCAGCCGCACGGCGCTCAAGATCATGACCAACTGGCCCGAAGCCTTCGAGCGCTTCACCAAGGTCATGCCCCGCGAGTACAAGGCGGTGATGATGCGCCGCAGCGAAGCCCAGCGCAAGCTCGGCTGACCTGATTCCCTTTTTACCCCTTTTCAGACCTTCAGACAATGGGAAAACCGACCGGATTTCTCGAGTATCAGCGGGAGCTGCCTGCTGCGCGCGACCCCAGGGAGCGGGTCCGGGATTTCAAGGAGATCTACGAGGCTGGCAGCGAGGAGAAAACGCGCCAGCAGGCTGCACGCTGCATGGACTGCGGGGTGCCCTTCTGCCACAACGGCTGCCCGCTGGGCAACCTGATCCCCGACTTCAACGAGGCAGTGCAGGAAGGCAACTGGCCGCTGGCATACCGGATTCTGAGTTCGACGAACAATTTTCCGGAGTTTACGGGCCGGATCTGCCCGGCGCCCTGCGAAAGCGCCTGTGTGCTGGGGATCAACAAGCCGGCGGTCACGATCGAATACATCGAAAAGCAGATCATCGAGCAGGCCTTCTCGCTGGGGCTGGTGCAGGCGCAGCCGCCGGCGCAGCGCAGCGGCAAGCGGGTCGCGGTGATCGGTTCCGGGCCTGCGGGCCTGGCTGCCGCCGACCAGCTCAACCGGGCCGGGCATCAGGTCACGGTATTCGAGCGCGACCGTTATCCGGGCGGGCTGCTGCGCTACGGGGTGCCGGATTTCAAGCTGGAAAAATGGGTGGTGGAGCGGCGCGTCGCGCTGCTGGAGGCGGAGGGGATCGAATTCCGCTGCGGGGTGCAGGCAGGAGAAGCGGTCACGGCGGCGGATCTGCGGGCACAATTCGATGCGGTGGTCCTTTGCACCGGCGCGACGGTGCCGCGCGGGGTGTCGGCACCCGGTTCCGGGCTCCAGGGCATTCATTTCGCCATGGAATACCTGACACGGCAGAATCAGCTCGTCAGCGCCGAACGGCAGGACGGGATGGGGCATCTGGATGCTGCGGGCAAGCATGTGCTGGTGATCGGGGGCGGCGATACCGGCTCCGACTGCATCGGCACGGCCAACCGGCAGGGCGCCGCTTCGGTCACCCAGATCACCTGGGGCCCGAAGCCGCCGCTCGAACGGGGCGAGGAGCACCCCTGGCCGTACTGGCCGGCTACGCTCCAGACCACCTCCTCGCATGAGGAGGGCTGCGACCGCAAGTGGTCGGTCCTGCTCAAATCCTTCGAGGGCAACGCCGAGGGGGAGGTATGCGGGCTGCGGATCGCCGAGATCGCGTGGAAAAACGGGCGCAGCAGCTACGAGGAGATTCCCGGCACCGAGCGGGTGCTGCCTTGTGGCCTGGCCCTGATCGCGGTAGGATTCAGCCATCCGGAGCATGCGGCATGGCTGGAGGAGCTGGGCGTCCGCTACGATGCGCGGGGCAATATAGCTGCGGAGGGATACGAGGCTGCGCCGGGCGTCTTTGCGGCGGGAGACAGCCGCCGGGGGCAGTCGCTGGTGGTGTGGGCCATCTCCGAAGGGCGCGAAGCGGCCCGCGCAGCGGATCTGTATCTCAGCGGCAGCAGCCGGCTGCCCTCGCGCACGCGCGCGCAGACGCAGCTGAGCGCCTGAGGGTCAGGATTCGCTCAGGAATTTATACCCCACGCCTTTCACTGTCTGGATATAGCCGTCGCCGAGTTTTTCACGCAGCTTGCGGATGTGCACATCCACCGTGCGGTCCACGACGAAGACATCGCCCCAGACCTGTTCGAGCAGCTTTTCCCGGCTGAAGACCTTGCCGGGCCGCGCCGCGAGAAAGAAGAGCAGCTCGAACTCCTTGCGGGGCAGCACGAGCTGGGCACCGCTTTTGAGCACGATATACTCGTCGCGCATGATTTCGAGGTCGTGGACTTTGAGATGGGTGAGCGCCTCGCCGGCGGGCTGATCCCGGCGCAGAATGGCGCGCAGGCGGCTCATGAGCACTTTGGGCTTGATCGGCTTGGAGATATAGTCGTCGGCGCCAGCCTCGAAGCCGGCGAGTTCGGAGTATTCCTCCGCACGGGCCGTGAGAAATACGATGAAAATCTCCTTGAGCTGGGGAATCCGCCGCATCTGGCGACAGGTCTCGATGCCGTCTGTATGCGGCATCATGATGTCCAGCAGCACCAGGTCCGGCCGTTCCCGCTGGGCAATCTTCAGCGCCTCGGCGCCGTCGGTTGCCCGGAAGACCTGATAGCCTTCTTTTTCGAGATTGTATTCCAGCAGGTCCAGAATGTCTGCTTCATCGTCGACAATCAGCACTTTAGTCTGCATACCAGGCGCTCTTCCCTACAAATATACACAATATGCGCGGGATCTGATGCATAGCCGGACTTTTAGCGGTTTGACCGGGGGATTGGCGGGCCTGCCGGCGGATGGAGGATAAGAAATCGGAATAATTCGCATTTTTTTTCAAGGTATCCGGCATAAGTTTAAGATACGTTGATGCATAGGCATGAATCTCTACCGAACTCCCAGGCGCAGATCGTTTTCCGGCCCGCAAACCGGACTCCCGCCGGTACAGGTTGCTGTGATCCCAGAGCCTCCCACGCTCGGAATCGCACCCTATAAGCCGGGACTACCTGTCCAGGAGCTTCCGCCTGCCTTGCAGCATGCGGAAACTGCCTGGTATGAAAGCCCGGATGGGGCATACAGGCATGTAATATTTTGCATACATCCGGCCTTTTTCCTCCTGAAAGCATTCGGGCGTCCGGGTGCTTCCGCTTTCCGGTCTGCGGAGCTGCCTGCGCACGCCGTCTGGATAGCCGACCTGTCGGGCCTGCACCCGGACACCTCCTCCGAGGACCGGGTCCGGATGCTGCAGGAGCTGATCTGCGCTTGCAGGCCTCATACGCTGATCCTGCCCGCGGGATGGCCGGTGATGCCTGCCGCTGCGCTTTCGCTGCGGCCTGTACGGACCGATTCTCTCGATGAAGCGATTCAACTTGGCCTCTCGATGCCTGAAAGCCGCCGCGAGCCTGGGACGCACCCGCCTGCCCATCCGCCCATGACCCATCCCGACGACCTTGACCGCTGCTCCCGCGAGGAGCTGGCCGATCTTTGCGCTTCGCTCATGCGGCAGCAGCAGCAGCAGGCCCGTGAGGTGCAGGAGCTGCGGGAGGAGCTGGCTCAGCGGCCTTCTGCTCCGGATCTGCTCCCCATGCAGCGGCCGCTTGCCGCCGAGGACATGCGTGCGGTGATTGAAAATACCGGCGATTTTGTCCTGTCCCTGGGCCGGGACTACCGGATCCGGGTGGTCAACGGCCCGATGCGCCGCCTCATGCTCAGCGGTTTCGGTATCGACCCGCAGGCCGGTCAGCGGATCGAAGACCTCTTCCCCGTCCAGATGACGGCACCCTGGATGCCCATTATCGAGCGCGCATTCGAAGGCGAGGAGTTTCATACCACCTACGAGTTCTCCCTCGACGGTGCCGCCTGCTGCCACGAAATCTCCTTCAAGCCGATCCGGAATGCCTCCGGCGAGGTGGCTGCCGCAGGCATTTTTTCGCGGGATATCACGGAGAAGCACCTCGCCCTGCGCGAAATCCTGCTCCACAAGCGCATGCTGGAGGCAATCAACTACAGCATCAAGGAAGGGATCTTCCGTACGACCCCCGATCAGGGGCTGGTGTATGTGAACAAGGCCTTCATCGAAATGTTCGGCTACGATTCGGAGGACGAAATCCGCCAGGTGGATATCAACGATCTCTATGTGGATCCGGCCCGCCGGGCGTATTTCGTCGAATACATGGAGACGCACAACCACTTCACCAACCAGGAGGTGGAATTCCGCCGCAAAGACGGCACCAGCTTCTGGGGCCTGATGAGCAGCATCAAAACGGTGGACGAGCAGGGCAATGTGTACCGCGACGGTGCCATCCGCGATGTGACGGTCCTCCGCCAGGCGGAGATCCGCCTGCGCGAGCAGAACGACGAACTCCGGAAAGTAAACCAGGAGCTCGACAGCTTCGTGTACCGGACCTCCCACGACCTCAAAGCGCCCCTCGACTCGATCCGGGGCCTCGTCAGCGTGGTGCATCTGGCGCAGAATGATCAGGAGCGCATGCGCTACCTCGACCTGATCTCGAGCTCGATCGACAAGCTGGACGGATTTATTCAGGACATCATCGGCTATTCGCGCAACTCCCGCCTGCCCCTTCACCGGGAAAAAATCGACTTTCACCTGCTGATCACCAACAGCTTCGAGGCGCTGCAGTATCTCGAAGGCAGCCAGCAGCTCGAAAAACGCATCCGGATCTCTGGCGAAGGACCCTTCTACTCCGATCCGCACCGGCTGGAGATTATCTTCAAAAACATGTTCGCCAATGCCATCCGGTATTCAGACCGGGGCAAGCCGCAGTCCTTTGTGGAGGTGGAAGTGGCCCTGACGCCGGGCGCAGCCGACATCCTCATTTCCGACAACGGCATCGGGATCGACCCGGCCATCATCAGCCGGATCTTCGAGATGTTCTACCGGGGCACCAAGATCAGCAAAGGCTCCGGCATCGGCCTCTACATTGTCCGCGAAACCATTGCCAAGCTGCAGGGCGAAATCAGCGTAACTTCGGAGCCAGGCAAGTGGACCCGCTTCCACCTGCACCTGCCCGAAGTGCAGGCCGCCGATCCGTCAGCCTGATTTCTTCCGGCTGCGTATACAACCCCGGAGCGCAGGGCGCGCTCTTTAGGGCATGGCGCAGGGTGCTGCTACAACCGGATTCCAGATGACCCGGCAGGAGACCGACCTGCTGGACCGCTGCCTCGCGCAGGACCGCCGGGCACAGAAGGCCTTGTACGACCGGTACAAGGATGCCATGTACACCCTGTGCTACCGCATCACCAACGATCGGGACCTCGCGGCGGATGCCTTGCAGGAAGGGTTTGTGGCGGTGTTCCGGCACCTGGACCAGTTCCGGCGCGCCTCGACGCTCGGCGCCTGGATCAAGACCATCGTCGTCCGTACGGCCCTGCGCATGGCCCGCAGGCGCGCGCTGCCGGAACCGGTGGAGGAGGTGCCGGCGGATGCTGTCATCGACTGGGGCGGCCAGCTCGATGCCGAATACCTGGAGCAGGCGATTCAGGCGTTGCCCGCAGGCTACCGGACGGTCTTTGTGCTGATCGAGGTGGAAGGATACAGCCACAAGGAGGTGGCCGAGCTGCTCGGCATCTCGACCGGCACCTCCAAGTCCCAGCTTTTCTACGCCAAACGCCAGCTTCAACACAAACTCCGGCCCTTGAGAGACTGACCATGGAAGAACGGAACCGGCATACTTTGCAGGATGCCCTGCAGCGCCTGCCTGCGCACCCTGCGCCGGACGGATGCTGGCAGGAGATCGAGCCCCAGCTCGGCGAGCTGCGGCGCAGCACCCTGCTCCAGGCACTGGCTGCGCTGCGGCAGCGCCGGGAGGAAGCCCCGGCAGCGGTATGGAGCCGCATTGCGGCCCGGCTGCGGGGCCCCGGCCAGATCAGGGCCTGGGCCCTGGCCGCGGCCCTGGCCGCGCTGCTCGCTGCGCTGCCGCTCTACCGCTACCTGCGCCCGCAGGAACCCAGGCAGCTTTCCGAGCGCGAAGCCCGGAACCTGCTCCAGCTCACGCCCGCCCAGGTGGACGATTATACCCAAACCCTCGCCGGCACCGAGCGGAGCCTGCGCCAATGCCTGCGGGAGCACCTGGCCCCGGCCGAATCGGCCGCACTGCTGGCCTCGCTCGACAGCCTTTCCGGCCCCCGGGACAGCCTGCTGGCGCGGCTGCGCCAGGGAAGCCCCGATACCCTGACCGCCAACCGCGCCCTCCGGCTGGAGGGCGCATACCTGCGGAAGCTCGATCAGCTCACCCGCTTTTGCGCCGCAGCGCGTCAGTCTTCGTCCGCGGGAAGCTCGGTCTCCGGCTCGTCGTTGAAAAATCCGAGCTCGCCCACCAGGTAAAGCCCCTTGGGGTCGTTTTCCTCGTTTTCAGCCTCTTCGTATTCGATTACCTGCAGGCTGTCCCGGTCGATGTGCTCGATCTCGAACGCTTTGACAAACTCCAGCGCCTCGTCGGGAGAGTCGGCGACGACCGCGTAGGTGGTCAGGAAGCCGATCGGCTCCTCGCCGGGCTGCTCCAGCTCGCCGCTGACCAGCAGGGAGTACAGCCGGGACTGATCCGAAAACTGGGGGTTCATCTCGCGCAGCAGGCCGGGCAGGTCCATGTTCGTGCGGTTGAACTCGATGGCATTGCGCAGGTAGTCTTCCACCAGGTCCGGGTCCTGATCCAGCTGCCACGCGGCGCTGGCGACATAATAATAGATCGAGCCGAGGGCTTCGAGGTCGTCTTCGTAGTCCGGGTCCGGGAGCTGGTCGAGGGCTTCCTCGGCACGGCGCAGGATTTCTTCATAAGCCTCCTGGTGATCCAGGATTTCGAGCTCCATCGCGAACGCCGAGGTAATGGCTTCGGGGTCGGAGATGCTGCGCAGTGCAGCAAGGGCCTCGTCATACTGCTGCATGCGGGCCAGCATGCTGGCGCGGTTGAGCACGACCCAGGTCTGGTCGGCACCGGGCTGCGCAGCCGCCCGGTCGAAGCTTTCGAGCGCCTGGTCGAATTCGCCGGCCTGGCCCAGCAGCTCGCCCTGGTGGAGCATGAGCCGCCATTCCTGCGGAAAGCGGCTCAGGCCTTCCTGCACGAGCTTGAGTGCTTCTTCGGGATTATCTTCAGCTTCGCTGATGCTGGCGCGGATCGAGTAGCCTTCCCCGACGCCATGCTGGGTAAGCTGCATGGCGATATCGAGGGCATCCTCCAGTTCGCCCTCCTCGATCAGTTCCCAGGCAGTGGCGACGAGTTGTTCCTGTTCTTGCGGAGAAAGCGGTGTCATATACAAGGAGGTTATTATTCCGCGCCAAAGATAGGGAAATGATTCGGTCTGAGCGGTATCGGGGGCGAAGGCACGGGTTAAATTTGCGTGCGGGACCGGCATACAAAGATGCCCGTGCGGAAGATGCACGGGCAGATGGGTTTGTGTTGATACAGGGCTATGAGGTCAGGGCTTGCGGAAGGTTCCGGAGCCGAGGATGTTGTCTGCTTCGCGCCAGTCGGGCTGCCAGTACACCGAGGTGCGGTGCATGCCGTTCAGGTCGCGGTCGTTGAGCATGACATTGAGGCGGAGGGATTGCCAGGGGCCGCCGTATTGGGCTTCGAGCCAGGCAGCAGGCAGGGCCAGCTCGGCGGTGTAGCCGCCGGGGCTGCGCTTGCAGGCATACTGCACGCCTGGGGGAAGATACTGGGCCGGGTAGATGACGCCGGGGGCCTCTGCCGCAGTTCCGGGGCGCAGGCCCACGAAGATCCAGTTTCGGAAGACCTCGTCCTCGTGCGCGGAGGCGCTCACGCGCGTCGGGCGCGCATCGGCCATGAATCCGAGGCCGTCCTGGTTGAGCGGCGAGTCGAGGTCGTTGAGTTCGACCTGATCGTCGGCCACTTCCACCCCGATGTACACGAAGCCGTCGTCATAGCTCACGTCGAAGCGGAAGGAGCCATCGGCATCGCCCTGATGGGAGAATGCGTCCGCATCGATCTTCGCGCCTTCGGAGGAAAAGCGAAGCGCTTTCCACTCGCCGAGGCTGCCGTCCACCTGCACGGGCTTGGCTGCAGGCAGGATGGTGCGGGTCCATTCCGGGCGCACCAGCACGCTGGTATTCAGCTCCAGCTGGGGCTGATCCTCCGGCTGGTAGATGGTGGTGATCCGGAGCTGGACCGGCTCGATGCCGCTGCCGGCGGGCTGGCTGCCGGCCTGCACCGGCAGTTTGACGATCTCGACGCTGTTGGGCTGCACGGTCAGGCTGCGGTCGGGCTGCGGGGCCCAGAGCCAGGCATTGGATTCGAGGGCGAGCGCAGCCTGCATCGGCACATCGCTGTCGTTGGTCAGGCGCACCGTGAGTTCCCCGCGCTTGAACGCGCCTTTTTCCATCAGGAGCGGCTCCACCTGCACCGAGCGGCCGCTCATCAGCGGCTGCGCAAAGGCGAAGTAGGCTTCCGTATTCACATTCTCGTCCCAGATCCCGTCAAGCATCAGGTTGGCGATGATGGGGCCGTTGTCGGTCATCGTTACCCATACCACGTGGTCGAACTCCCCGAACTGGCGCCCGCGCAGGCGGCTGCCGCCGCCGGTTGTGGCCAGGATGAAGTATTTGCCGTTGTTGCGCTCGTACTTGACGTAGCGGTGGTTGTGCCCTACAAATACCGTGTGGCGGCGGGAGGCCAGCAGCTGCTCCAGATCTTTCCAGCGGCCCGTATTCTCCTGATTCCACAGGGGCTGGTGCATGAAGAGCAGGGTCCACTTCACCTCCGGATGCTGGGCGAGGACCTCCTTGAAATAGTCGTACTGGGGGTCATCGATGTACCCGCGCCCGGCGCCCTGCATGCGTTCCTCGCTGTTGACAGCCAGAAACAGCACATCTTTATAGACGAAGTGGTAGTAATCCCGTCCGAAGCGCTCCTTCCACTTGCGGGCCATGACGGGGTTGATGTAGTCGTGGTTGCCGGGCACGTAGAAAAAGGGCATCTGCAGCTTGCCGATGAAGCCGGTAAATTCGGCCCATTCGCGGTCGATCTGGGTTTCGTCTTCCGTGTAGCCCTCGATCAGGTCGCCGACGCTCATCACAAACTCGGGCTGGAGCAGGTTGAGCTTGTCCACGCCGGTTTCGAAGATGCCGTCGCGATGGCCGCCCGTGCGGTCGGTGACGATGGCAAACTGAAAGGTTTCGGGTTTGTTGTTGAGATCCAGGTGATTCCACGGATGCACCGTTCCGCTTTGGTCGATGATGATCCGGGGGCGGGCATCCGGCTGCTGGGCAGCAGCAGAAGAGGCGGCCAGGAAGGCCAGACACAACCCATGAGTACGCAGGGACATACGCTGAAATTATCAGGGGAAAAATACAGCGAATCCCTTCACCGAAGGTTACCGTACTGTTAAACCTTGGCAAACAGCCGTACAGGCGTGCGTACAGGCAGCAACATCAGACGGAAAACGAAGTTCCGCAGCCGCAGGAGGTCTTGGCGTTGGGGTTGTTGAAGACAAAGCCGCGGTCGTTGAGCCCTTGCTGGTAGTCGACCTCCATGCCGGCGAGGTACAGGGCATGCCGCTTGTCCAGCAGCACCTCGATGCCGCTGATCTGGATGAGGTCGTCGAATTCCCGGCGCTCATCGAAATCGAGAATATAGGTGAGGCCGGAGCATCCGCCGCCTTTGACCCCTACGCGCAGGTAGTGGTGGGCAGGAACCTGATCCTGCATGCGGATGTCGTGCAGCGCCGCTGCGGCGCGCTCCGTAATCGACAGAACGGGTGCTTCAGTATACGTCATAGCCGGGAAGTATGCAAGCGCATTTGTCTTCTCTGAACGCAAATTTATACATTGGGGTTCGCTTGCCCAAATCCGTGCTTAGCACCTCAAGTATCCGAAGCTATGCAACCGCAACAGACCTCGCCCCTGCTGGAAGAATTTTCCGCCGCTACGGCGGAAGCCTGGGCTGCCCAGATGCTGAAAGATCTGAAAGGCAAGCCATTGTCGGTGCTGGACTGGCAGACCGGCGAAGGGATTTCCCTCAGGCCTGCCTATCATCCGGATGAATTCCGGGGCCGCGAAGCGGAGCTCGGCGCAGCGCCGGGCACAGGGCTGTTCCGCCGTGGCAACCTGCTCAACGCCGCATTTCCGGGCTGGCAGCCGGTGCTGCCGGTGCATCCTGCCGGGCCGGAAGCCGGCCTGCGCATCCGCGAGGCGCTGCACGCAGGGATTCATGCCTTTTTCCTGACGGGCGAAACAGGTCCGACCGATGAATGGCTGCGCGGCCTGCCTTTCGGGGAAGCCGCCCTGCACCTTCACCTGTCCGAGCCGCCTGCCATGCTCGCCAGGGAACTGTACCTGGCGATGGAGGCGGACCAGACCGCGCCGGACCGGCTGACCGGCACCTTGTTCAATGACCCCATTTCCGTAGCGGCTGCCATGGGCAAGACGGCCTCGCCGCATGCCCTCGCCCTGGCCGAAGGCGCTGTGCCTGCCTTCGGGCACTCGCCCCACTTCCGGGCGATAGGCTTGGACTTCAGCTATGTCCACGAGCAGGGCGGCACCGTGACCCAGCAGCTGGCCTTTGCCCTCTCGACCCTGGTGGATTACCTCAGCCATCTGAACGGGCCCGATACATCCCGGCAGGAGCGCTTCCTCCGGAATCTGTCCGTGACCTTTGCTACGGGCAGCTATTTCTTCCTCGAAATCGCCAAGCTGCGCGCCTTCCGGGTCCTGCTGGCCCGCGCCCTGGATGTGATGGACCTTACGCAGCCCGAACTGCAGTCGCCGTTCATCATCGCCCGGACTGCCCGCTGGAACAAGGCGCGCTACGACGCCCATACCAACCTGCTGCGTGCCTCGACCGAAACGCTGTCTGCCGTGCTCGGCGGTGCCCATGCTGTGGTCACCCATCCTTTCAACGAGCTGAACCAGATCAACCATCCCCACGGCCTGCGCCTGGCGCGCAACATCCAGTTTCTGCTGCAGCACGAATCCTACCTCGATCAGGTGCAGGACGCGGCCGGCGGCTCCTACTACATCGAAGCGGCGACCGACAGCCTGGCCGATGCGGCCTGGCGGCTGTTTCAGGACATCGAAGGCGCGGGCGGATTTACCGAAGCAGTGCGCAGCGGCAAGGTCGGCGAGCTGATCCGCAGCGCGGCCGAGCTGCGCCGGACCCGGCTGGCCGAGCGCAAGCAGTCGCTCATCGGCATCAACCAGTACCCCAATCCGGACGAGGCGCTGCATGCTCCGCTTCCGGACGAGTCGGATCCGCGGGCCGCAGCGCCCTTCGAAACCCTGCGCCTGCGCCACGAGCAGGCCGCCGAACGCAGCGGCCGCCGCTTCAGCGCCTACCTGCTCACCTTCGGCGATCTGGCCATGCGCAATGCGCGCGCGGCATTCTCGCGCAACCTGCTGGCCTGCGCCGGCATCCCCAGCACGGAGTCGGGCATGCCGGACCATCCGGAGGAAGCAATCCGCGAGGCCGCGGGGCTCCGCCCCGATCTGGTGGTGCTTTGCAGCGCAGATGATGCCTATTTCAGCCAGGGAGAAGCCCTGCTGCAAGCGGTCCGCGCAGCACTGCCCGGCGCGCTCTGCTGCATCGCAGGCAAGCCGGCGGGCATCGAAGCCCTCGGCGCCGATGAAAGTTTGTATGCCGGCATGAATGCCGTCGAGTTCCTCAGCCGGGTGCTGACCCGGCTGCAAGCCTGATCACCTGAGCCCCAGGAGAAAAGCCCCCATGTGCCGGATGGCCGTGGGGGCTACTTCAATGCCGTGGCTGTAGCCTTCCATGCAGTGCACTTCGCGCAGGCCGGGCAGGAGGGCGCGGGCGCGGGCTTCCGAGCGGGCGGCAGGAAACAGGGGGTCTTCGCTGCCCAGGATCAGACAGACGGGAGCGCGCAGGGCAGCGATGGCTGCATCCGGCAGCTGGTAGGGGTAGTCGGCGCCGTTCCGGAAGCCCGTCAGGGCGATCTGGAGGAATTCCACACACCAGTCCATACGCTCCGGGCTCAGGCCGTGGAGGGGCGTGATGATCACCCGCTCCATAAACAGGCGTGCATTGTACAGGTCCGGGGCCAGGAAGGTGCGTATATTGTACCAGATCAGCTTGCGGTTGAGCAGATCCACCGGCTGCAGGGCAGCGGGGTTCATGAGGGTAGCGGACAGAATCCGCTCCGGCGCGGCACCGGCCAGTGCGAAGATAAGCTGCCCGCCGAAAGAAGCGCCTGCCAGATGCGCCGATTCCAGGCCCAGCCCGTCGAGCACTTCAGTCAGCCAGCGGCCGTAGCCGGGCCCGCGCAGCGGCGGCGTGCGCCCGCTGCTCAGCCCGGGCTGGCCGATCACATCGAGCAGGTAGATCCGGAAGTGATCTGCGATCTGCTGCAGCCCGCCGCCCAGCTCCCAGAACAGGCCGCAGGTGCGGAATCCGGGGACAATGACCAGCGCAGGCTGCTCCGGCCCTCCGGTATCCGAGGCCGTGATCCACGTGTCGCCCCAGGAAGTGGGGCAGGTGAAGGTGCGCCAGCTCAGCGGGCTGGCCTCGCGCAGGCGTGCAGACCACGCTTCGACGCGGGCACGGCTTTCGGGATTGCGGAAGCGGGAGACTCGTTCGCGCATAGGACAGGTCAATCCCCCATCGTTTCGCCGGTTTCGGGCGGCAGGTCTGTGAGATCCAGCACCATGAAGCCGTCGAGGGCATTGTTGAACTTGGGGTCCACGTTGAAGCAGATGATCCGGGCATTCTGCCGGATGTATTTTTTGAGCAGCACCGGCAGCCGGAAATGCGCCGGCTCGATGTCTTCGAGCAGCTTGTCGGCCTGCTTCAGGTCACCGGTAAAACCTTCGAGCAGGGCATCGATATCCACCTCGCGGATGCGGGGCTCGAAGCGCTGGCGCGGCGAGATGAACTGCGCGAGGTGATCGTCGAAGTAGAATTTCCGGATGAGCGCCACGATCAGCTGTTTGGAGACGGTGGAATAATCGTTGCTGATGCTCACCGGGCCTACGAGGTAGCGGTATCGGGGATTGTGCTGGAGGTACTGGTAAATGCCTTTCCAGAGCAGAAACAGCGGCAGGCGTTTTTTCTGGTAGGCCTCCAGGATAAAGGACCGTCCCAGCTCGATGGCCTGCTCGAGGATGGGGTTCAGGCCGTCGCGGATGCGGAATACGCTGTCGGTGTAGAACCCGCTGCGCCCGTATTTGGACATGATTTCATCGCCTTTGCCCATGCGGTAGGCACCGGCCACCTGCTGGGCGCTCCGGTCCCAGAGAAAGAGGTGCAGGTAATAGAGGTCGAACTCGTCCAGGTCCTTGGCATGGCCGGTGCCTTCGCCTGCCGAGCGGAAGGTAATTTCCCGCAGCCTGCCGATCTCCTGGAGGGTATTGGGGATGTCCTGGGCCGATGCGCAGTATACATCGAATTCACCCTGGGAGCAGATAATCCGCCCGGAGCCCAGCGCTTCGACCTCTGCCCGGATGACATGCTGCGGCACGGGATGGGCGATAGGCTGCTGGAGCTTGGGGAATTCGAAGCGGGGCTTGAAGAAGTGGTTGACCTCCAAGCCGGAGCCGAGCGAATAGGTCCGGGCGCGGAGGTAACGGCCCAGCCGCTCGGTGCCCGGCACCAGCTGCAGCTCCTTGACGGTGATGGGGGTGCCGATGCGCACCTTGAGGCGCGTATGGGTCTTGCGGATCATCTCGGAAGGCAGCGCCACCGTGCGCAGGGCCGGATGCAGCAGCCCGACCAGATGAAACAGCGGGCTGTTGGTGCCCTGGAAATATACCGGCACCACCGGCACGCCTGCTTTCTGGATCAGCTTCAGGGCAGGCTTCTGCCAGGCCCGGTCGGAGATGGTGCGGGTTTTGGGCTGGAAGGTCGATACCTCGCCTGCCGGGAAAATACCCAGCGGATGCCCGCTTGCCACATGCTCCAGGGCCTGCTTCATGCCCTTGAGGTTGGAGTAGGCACCGGGGTGGTTTTCGAGCGGATTGACGGAGATGAAATATTCCTTCAGCTGCGGCACATACTGAAGGAGAAAATTAGCCATGACCTTGAAGTCCGGGCGCTGGGAGGCGATGAGCTTCAGCAGCACCAGGCCATCCATCATGCCGAAGGGATGGTTGGATACGGTGATAAACGCGCCGTTGCGGGGAATTTTGCGCAGGTCTTCCGGGTCCACCTCGACCGATACATCCATCAGATTGAACAGATCCTCGATAAAGTCCAGCCCATGGCGGGTATGGATTTTGTCGTACCACTTGTTCACCTTGGTAATGCCGGTGATCCGCATGAGCGGGCCCGCGGCAGCGGCCAGCCGGTACCGCTGCAGCTGGATCGCTTTGGCGAAGTCTTTTTTGTTGACCAATTCCATCATACAAACACTGCGTTACAGGGAGGTGTGGCAGGCGGGGGAGTACCCTGCGGGCTGAAGGGCCAAAAATTACGCATTTTCGGCGACGCAAAAAACAGGCCGCTTCAGACGCAGCGCGCTCCTGCCGTTCTTTACGGCAGGAGCGCAGGAGAAGATGCACAGGAAGCGGCTTCAGGGGGTCACTGCCATCACAAAGCGGACGCGCACCGTCTGATAGGAGGCTACGGGAATTCCGTCCTGCCGGGCGGGCGTCCAGGCCGGCATGCGGCGGAGCACCTGGATCAGTTCGCGCTCATATGCAGGTCCGAGCGTGTTGATGAAGGCCGGCTGGGAGACCTGGCCTGCGGCATCCACTACAAACCGAACCCCCATCGAACCCTCGCGGGTCTCGCCGGAGGGGAAGCGCAGGCTGCGGGCGATAAAGGCGTTGAGGGCATCCCGTCCGCCGGGATAGGCCGCTTCGACGGCTGGGGCGATCATAGGCTGATTGGGGCGTACAGGGCTCGATACGGCGGGTGCCGCCGAGCTGGTAATGGCGGGCTGCGGGGCTGCGGGTGCCGGCGCAGCGCTGACCGGGCTCAGCACTGGCAGCGGAGCCGGTTCGGCCGGCTGCGCAGGCGTCACTACGGGAGCGGCTTCTGCGGCTGCGGGGGCATTTTTGGCTGCAATGGAGAGGCTGGAGGTGGCAAAGGTCTCGCGGGGCACATCGGGGCCGCTGACCACCAGCGCCACCTGGAAGACCCCGGCTGCGGGGTAGGTGTAGCGGTAGGTGCGGCTCACGCGGCGGCGCACGCCGTTGCCCAGATCCAGTTCGTAGGTCAGGGCCGGATCGAAGTTGGTGATGCGGAACGTGACCGGCTCATCCACCCGCAGCTCGCCGTCCACCACGAAGCTGAAGCCCCGGCGGGCCTGCTCCTGCGGCGCCGGCTGCCCCGGTGCCGCCTCGCTCAGCACGGCAGGCTGAGCCGCGAACTGCGCAAACTGGCTGCTGTCGGCCTCGCCGACTTCCGGCAGGCTGACCTCGGCTGCCAGGGTCTGCACATTGCTGGCATTCATCCACAGATAATCCTCGTACGAGCGCAGCGTATCCACCCGGCCGCTGGCGCTGCGCATCAGCAGCAGGTCGCCCGGCGACGCCGTGAAATAGGCTTTTACCCGGTCGGGGTTCAGTTCCTCGTACGAGAACACCGGCATGCCTTCCTCGGCACGGCTGGATACCATCATGGGGACCAGCAAGGCCATGCCGGTCACGGAGGCCAGTGCGATGCCCACCATCAGCCGGTTGCGCTGGCGGGTACGTTCGCGGGCCTGGAGTTCGAGCAGGTAATCGTTGACTAATGCGGGTTTGGAGCTCATAAAAACAGGACAGAACGGTAAGAGAAGCACGCAGAAAGGGAATATCAGAAGTTCAGCTTCTGGCGGAGCTGTTCGTACACCCGTGCGCCGATCAGGTTGGCGAACATGGTGTGCAGCTTCATTTCCATTTCATCCGGGGAGGCATCTTCAGAGGTGAAGCCTACAAACCGGATATTCATGTTCTTGCGGATGAGCCCTTCCTGGAGGATCAGGATATTGAACTCGTTCAGGTTGGCGTGGGACACCGGCAGGTTGCGCACCTCTTCGAAGACCTGCAGGATGAGGGCCACTTCCTTGCTGCTCAGCTTGTCGAGCGCGGGCTTTTTCTCCAGGCTGGTTTTTTTTGCGTAGTCTTTGAGGGTGTTGCGGGGGATGTAATCCCGGAGGTAATATTTGCCCTCGGCTGCCTCGTGGATGTCGCTCAGCTCCTGGTAGTAGGTCAGCTCTTTCTGATACAGCCGCTCGAAGCGCGCGAAGCGGTCGGCATCGGCGGTGGCGGCGTCCAGCAGGCGCATGACGCGGATCTGCTGGGGATTGTCGGCAGGCTGGACTTTTTTGGTGGAAAACTCGCGGTCCAGCAGCACGCCCTTGACCTCAAACAGCTGCTGCAGCGAGGGAAGCTGCGGTGCCGGAGGGGCTGCGGCAGGCTGGGCTGCGGGCACCGCGGCCGGCGGCACCGCAGCAGCAGCCGGCGGCGTTACGGGAACAAAGGGAGCCACGGGGCTCGAAGACATCTGCAGCTGATGCTGGCGCAGGACCTCGTCGATATTCCACAGGATAATTTCCCGCGGCATTTCGGCGGCGGCACCGCGCGGCACAAACATGGCCTCGTACTCGGACCGGCGCGCGGGGTCGGTGCAGAGCAGCTGGATGTCGCGCAGCACCTGGTCCCGTTCGGTTTTGATGCGGAGCTCTTTCTCGATGGCCTGCCGGCGGGCCTCTTCTTCGCGGCGGCGGCGGTCGGCTTCCTCCCGTGCGCGCAGCACCTCGGCAGCAGTCTGGGAGAGCGCCTGCAGGATCTGCCGTCCGCATGCCTCGTCCGTGCAGATGCCGGCTTCGGGCAGCAGATCAGCCAGGCCGAGCTCGCGGCCAAAGAATTCGCTCACAGCCGGCCGCGCAAAAAAGTCGCCGGCCAGCAGCACATGGCGCACGCCCATGCCGTCCAGCTTGGTTTTGTCCAGGTAGGGGCGCAGATCCTGCGCGCGGCGGATGACCGCACGCTCGTAGCTGCCTTCCGGCATGTCGATCCGGGCATGGATCCGGACCGGGCCCTGCGTGCGCCGCAGATCCAGGGTAAAGGCGCCGCTGCCAGGCCTGCAATGGCCGGCCAGCTGCTGCTGAAGCAGCATGCGCTCGTGCTCGTCGGGCTGCAGGCCGCTGCGGCGGAGCTGCTCGGCCGCTTCGTCGAGCACGGACCGCAGGATGCCTTCCGGGCTCAGATCCGGCATGCGGGTATACGGGATGGCTTCTCCGCCGTGGATGGAGCCGTTCAGCCGGGCAGGGGCGATATTTCTATAGCACAGACTCACCTCGCCGTCCAGGGCATCGAGCACGAGCCAGCCTTCGGCTTCCATCTCAGGATCAGCGGCCAGGCCGCGCACAAGCGAGCGGGTGAGCGGCTCCGCAAACAGCAGGGTGCTGGCGCCGTCTTCGGACGATTCGATGAGCCGCGATACGTAGTTCAGGTCGGCAGCGTCGGTCTTTTCGCCGGAGATGCCCGGCGCGAAGGCCACTGCCACCGGCAGCGGGCCAGGTTCTTCCGCCAGTGCGGCGCGCGCCGACTCCACCGCTGCCGCGATCTGGCGGCTGAGCGGCTGGGATCCGTCGGCTGCGCCGGGCAGTTCGAGCGGGGTCAATTCATGGCCGTTTGTTCTGACGCCGGCAAGGACCTTCTTCCGAGTAAGTGCAAGAATCAGCATAGGGTTTGGATAGCTGGATAGGGCTCCGCGCCGGACATGCAGTTGGCATGCAGCGCATTGAGATTGAAGCAAGTATAACGCCAGCTTCAGGCGAAGCGCGAAACCGTCCGGCTAATGGATGAAACAGGAGAGTGAGCGGCGATAATAAGCCGATGAATGGATTTTAATTATAAATTAAATGTACATTCAATTGAAATTTTGATGTATTGCGAATATTCAGATGTTGCTTTGCTCTGGTGATTTATGGTTGTTTCCCCAGACGTATCAAAGCCTGTGCCGCTGCGGCCTGGCGGGCTGCATGTATCCGGAGCTGCTGCGCGAACGGCTGAAATGGCTGCGCGAACGGCTGCGGAAGGCTTGCGTGCAGCCATTCAATAAAAACGAGGGTCTTTCGTTATAACTTATATTTTCACGAACCAAACGACACCAATGAGTTGTATGAAGTATCTGGTAATGATCCTCCTCGCAGCGGCGGGAATCCTGCTCGGCGGATGCAAGTATGAAGAAGGGCCTATCCTGAGCCTGCGTTCGCGCGAGGACCGCGTCGCCAACACCTGGAAGGTGGTCAGTGCCACCGATGAGGACGGGAAAGACGTGTCGGACGAGTTTTCGAGCTGGAAGTTTACCTTTTCCCTCGACAGCACGGCCCAGCTGACCTATAATCTGGGCAGCATCAGCGCCAACCTGAACGGCACCTGGGAACTGACCGAGTCCGACGATCGCCTCACGATCAATCTCGGCGGCCTCTTCGGCACGCAGGAGTACATCATCCTGCGCCTGACCGAGGACGAGTTCTGGGTCCGCGATCTGGAGCACGAACTGGAGCAGCTGAAGATGGAAACGTTCTGATCACGCTCCAGTCTGAATTAAACAGGGCTGCCCGGATTTTGGGCAGCCCTTTTCCATATCCGGCCTGCGGATTCAGTTGGCGAGGACTTTGAACTCGGTCCGCCGGTTCTGCGCCCGGCCTGCCTCGGTTTCATTGTCGGCTACGGGCCGGGATTCGCCGTATCCGGCTGCGGTGATCCGCGCCGCCTCGATGCCCCGCTCCACCAGCCAGCTCCGCACGGCTTCGGCCCGGCGGGCGCTCAGCAGCTGATTGTCCTGCTCCGAGCCTACATTGTCCGTATGCCCCTGGATCTCGATGCGCAGGCGGGGATTGTCCTGGAGGAATCCCAGGAGTGTTTCCAGCTCGGGCCGCGAGGTTTCCTGCAGTTCAAACCGGCCCGACTCGAAGAAGAGATTGTTCAGCACCACCTGAATGCCTTTGCGGATGGGCTGCAGGTCGATGGTGAGGTCGAAAAAGGTCTCCTGGCCGGCGCCTTTGAGGGAAAAGCGCTTGCTGGCGAAGAAATAGCCCGGCGCCGACACGAAGGCGGCGTAGTTGCGCTCCAGGGGCAGGCTCATGAGGAAGCGGCCTGTGACCGCATCGGAGGGCAGCTGGCGGATGGTGTCGCCCCGCTCCACGTCCACGAGCTGAATGACGGCCTCCAGCGGCCGCCGGCTGATGCTGTCGCGCACCAGCCCGCGCAGGAAGGTTGCCGGATCGGGCCGGATGCCCGGATCGGTCTCGAATTCGTACAGGTCTGTGAGGCCCAGGCCGCCGGGCCGGTCGGAGTTGATGAGGGCCTTGCGCCCGCTGGCGGCCAGGAAGATATTGCCCTCGTCGGAGACGGTATTGAGCGGGTAGCCGAGGTTCTGCGGCTCGCTCCAGGCGCCGGCTTCGTCCCGGCGGCTCAGGAAGAGGTCCCGCCGCCCGAAACCGGGGTGGTAGTCGGAGGAGAAATAGAGGGTATGCCCGTCGGCGTGGATGAAGGGCGAATACTCATTGCCGGGCGAATTGACGGGGGCCGGCAGGGGCTGCGCCTCGGTCCACTCGCCGTCCACGAGCCGGCTGTGCCAGATGTCGTGGCCGCCGAGGCCGCCGGGCCGGGCCGAGCAGAAATACAGCGTGCGCCCGTCGGCCGACAGGCAGGGCTGCGACTCCCAGGAACGGCTGTTGACAGCCGGGCCGAGGTTGCGCGGCGCACTCCAGCGGTCGCCCGAACGCTCGGACACGTACAGGTCGCAACTGCCCAGGCCGTCGCTGCGCTCGCAGGCGGCGAAGAACAGCATCCGCCCGTCCTGGGTCAGCGAGCCTGCGCCCTCGTTGTCGGGGGTGTTGATCGGACCGCCCAGGTTGCGGGCCTCCGACCAGCCGGTATCCTGCCAGACGGCATAGTAAAAGTCCTCCGAATAATCCCGCATGGACGGGATATAGCCGCCGACGCTTTCGGGCCGGGGCGAGGTGAACAGCAGCATCTGGTTGTCGGCGGTCAGCTGCGGGAGGTACTCGTGGCGCTGGGTATTGACGGCGCCGCCCAGGTTGCGGGGGGAAAAGTCCACCGGGCGCTGCACTGCTTCAGCGGCAAAGCGGGCATGGCGCAGGTCGCGCGCTGCGCGCTGCTGCTCCTCCTGCCGGCCGATGCCGCCGCTCACGAAGGCTTCCAGCACCGGCGCCGCGCCGGCGTAGTCGCCGGTCAGGAACAGCGATTCGCCCAGGTAGTACTCGATGCCGCGGAAGGCCGCGCCGTTCAGCTCATAGGCTTTCCGCAGATGCTCGGCCGCCTCCTCGTATTTCTGGATCACCCAGGCGTTTACCCCCCATTCAAAGTGGGCATGCGCAAACTCCGGCTCCAGATCGATGGCGGCTTTGTACAGCGAGACGGCTCCCGAACGGTCGCGCACAGCGGCCAGCCGCTGGCCTTCCTGGTACAGCGCAAGCGCTTTCTTCGACTTGATGCCGTAGTCGGCAGGTTTTGCAGGCTGGGCGCTGGCCAGGGCAATCCAGCCCAGCAGGCAGGCAGTCAGAATCAGACGGAGTTTCATGCACACACAACGGTTGTAGGGCCCGGAGCAATATAGCGAAAAGCCCCCGCCTGGCCGCCGGGATGTAAGATTCCGCCGCAGAGCAGCGGGCTGCACTGCCTGCCCGGTGCCCCGCAGCAAGTATGCGGGCTCCGGCTGCCGTCCGATGCCCCATTTTCACTACCTTTGCCCCACAATCCCAACAGATGGCTGCTCCGATTTCCCTCGGTCTGATCTACGGGGGCGCTTCGCCCGAACACGAGGTTTCTGTGCGCTCCGCGCGCAACATTTTCGCCGCGCTCGATCCGGACCGCTACCGCGTGGCGCTCATCGGCGTCAGCACGTCCGGCGGCTGGCATGCGGTGCGCTCCGAAGACCTGCACGCGCATCCGGTGGTGGACGGAAGCTTCGGGCAGGCGCTGATCCTGGCACCCGGCACGCCGGAACCGGTCCGCTATGCGGACGGATCGCCTGGTTTTCCGCGCCTGGATGCGGTATTTCCCATCGTGCACGGCCCCACCGGCGAAGACGGCTCCCTGCAAGGCCTGCTGCGCCTCCTGGGCCTGCCCTTTGTGGGGCCTGGCGTGCTGGGCTCGGCAGTGTGCATGGATAAGGATGTGACGAAGCGCCTGCTCCGCGACGCGGATCTGCTGGTGGCGGATTACCTGTGCTTTCATGCGCACGAGGCCGCTTCCATCGATTATGCTGCCGTCGTCAACCAGCTCGGCCTGCCGCTCTTCATCAAGCCCGCCAACATGGGCTCCTCCGTCGGGGTGCGCAAAGCTTCGGATGTGCAGCGTTTCCGCGAGGCGGTGGCCGAGGCCTTCCGCTACGACCGGAAAATCCTCGTCGAAAGCTTCATCGAAGGCCGGGAGCTGGAATGCGCCGTGATGGGCAATGCCATCGCGGAGACCACGGGGGTAGGCGAGGTGGTGATGGGGGAAGGATTCTACGACTACGATTCCAAATACATCAGCGCGACGGCAGCCGAGGTGCAGATCCCGGCGGCGGGTCTCGACGCGGAGCTGCTTGCCAAGCTCCGGCTGGTAGCCCACGATGCCTACCGGGTGCTGGGCTGCGAAGGCATGGCGCGGGTGGATATGTTCTGCTGCGAAGACGGGCGCGTGTATGTGAACGAGGTCAATACCCTGCCGGGCTTTACCAGCATCAGCATGTACCCCAAGCTCTGGGAAGCTGCCGGCATCGGCTACGGCGAACTGCTCGATCACCTGGTGGCGCTGGCCCTGGACCGGGCCCGGCAGGAAGCTGCGCTGAAAACGAGCCGCCACTGACCGGTATCCGCGTCTTTTTCGTACTTTCGGGCCGAAGTAGCGGAGCCGCCCATGGAGTACCCCTCGAAACGGATCGAAGATGCAGTGAATGAGCTGGCCAGCCTGCCGGGCATCGGCCGGAAGACGGCGCTGCGCCTCGCGCTTCATATCCTCAAGCAGTCCGAGGACGATGCGGCCCGCCTCGGCGAGTCCATCATCGGCCTGCGCCGCAACGTGCGCTACTGCAAGCAGTGCTACAACCTCTCCGACGGCGAAATCTGCAAAATCTGCGCAAATCCCCGGCGGGATCACCGCACGGTCTGCGTGGTGGAGGATGCCAAGGATGTGATGGCCCTCGAAAATACCCATCAGTTCAACGGGCGCTACCACGTGCTCGGCGGCCTGATCAATCCGCTGCAGGGCATCGGCCCTTCAATGCTGCACATCGAGCCGCTGCTGGAGCGGGTGCGCACGGAGCAGATCCAGGAGATCATTTTCGCCTTCAGCGCCAATATCGAAGGCGATACGACCTCCTTTTTCCTGAGCAAAAAACTGGCGCCGCTCGGGGTGCAGCTCTCGTCCATCGCGCGGGGCATCCCCATCGGCATCGACCTTGAATTCACCGACGAAGTCACCCTGGCCCGTTCCCTCATGAACCGAACCCGCCTGGCCCTGCCGGGCGAATAAGCCTTCCGACCCATGTGCCGCACTGCGTTTTTTCTGCTGCCCCTGGCGCTGCTGCTGAGCGGCTGCGAGGGCTTTTTCGGCGTCAAAACCCCGACGGATTTCCTCGGCGAGCCGGTCTACGACAACCGCACGGTGGCCTACGTGCCCATCCAGCCGGTGTGGACGTTCAGCAGGCCGGTAGATGTCATCGCCGGCTGGGATGAGCTGATCTATGTGGCGGATGCGGGCACAGAGGAAGTCGTGGCCCTGGACCAGGCCGGGCGCGAGTTGGGGCGGTTTCCGGTGCCGGGCCTGACGGCCATTGCCCAGGACCGGCGGCTGGACCTGCTCGCCGCAGGCCATGCCGATACGGTCATCAACGGCATTCCCCGCCGCCTGGCAGCGCTCTACCGCATCGACCTCAACAAAACCGGCACCTACGGCCTCGCGAACGCGCGGGTGACCCGCAAGCTGGTGCATCCGTTCTACTTCAAGTCGGCGACGCCCAGCGGTGCCGACGAGCAGGTGCGCTTTACCGGCATTGCGCCGCTGGCCGACAACCGCTACTACCTCACCCGTACCGGCCCGTCCAACAGCCCCAACCAGTTCGGCGGGCCGGACGATGCCGTCCTGCGCTTCAATGCCGATGACCAGTTCAGTTCGCCGGTGGTAGCCAGCACCAGCCTGGGCGAGTTTACGGACTATTTCCGTGCGCCGTCGGCAATTGCCGGCCTGGCGCAGCCGCCGCAGAGCCCGGCGGTGAACCGCCGCGGCGATTTCGCCTTTGCCTCCCGCTCAGAAGCCCTGCAGCTCCGCGTGCAGGTGGTGCGCTTCGACGAGTCGGAGTTTGGCGCCAGCTATGTTGTATCCAATCTGTTCTCTGCCGATACCAGCCGCGCCGACGGATTCCTCTACACCCCCAACCGCTTCACCGATCCGGCAGATCTGACCTACAGCGGCGACGGGACGAATTACCTGTTCGTCGTGGATGCGGCGCGCGATTCGCTCTACCAGTTCAATGCCGAAGGGCTGGAAGGGGTGCGCCCGCCTGCGGGCTCGCGTTCGACCCGCGCTGTGCGCGTGTCGTTCGGAGGCACGGGGCAGGGCCTCACGCAGTTCCGCGAGCCTCGGGGCGTCGCCTACCTGGAGCGGATTGTGTATGTGGCCGATGCCGGCAATGGGCGCGTGCTGCGCTTCAAGCTCACCACCGACTTCAACTAAGGCATCCTTACTCGAAGAAGCACACGCTGCCGCCGACCCACTCGCGGTCCTTGTTGTAGCGCACGCCGATCATCAGGCCCTTGCTCAGGCGGGCGAGGTTCACCACCAGGCGGGGCCGGGCGGCCTCCGGCTCCCAGACGTAGAGCAGCCGGATCTCCACCTTTGCCGGGTCATCGGGCGTGGGGATGACGGGGGCATATTCCACCTTGCGCTGGAGGATGTAATTGGACGGATCGTCCACTGCGGCGAGGTCCTCGGGCGTCACGTGAATTTTTACCCCGCTGCCGGCGTAGGAGAAAAGCGGCTTGAGCACGTAGCGGTCCAGGTCCGGGGGAATTTCCCGCAGCTCGTGGAGGTAGAGGGTCTCGGGCACGTAGGGGCTTTTCAGCAGCGGCATGGTATGCTTGCTGATGCGGAAAAACCAGTTGGGGTGGCCCACCCAGGTCACGTCGAGGTCTTCGGTGAAGGCGAAGGGCGCCTGCTTGTCCGTCCGCTGCACATAGTCATCGAAAATGACGCGGTTGTAGATGCGCCTGACCGGGATTTCCTTTCCATCCCGCTCGTAGTACACCTGCCGCCCCCGGCGCCGGAGGTCGCTGGTGCAGACCGTCCGGATGCCCAGTTCGCGCTCCGTGCAGAGGAAGTCGATGCGGGTCGCCTGGTTGTCGGGATCCACTTCGAGCAGGATGACCTGCTCGGGGTTCTCGTCCGCCACGATCACCCGGCGCAGAAGCTCGAAATAGGCTGCATGGTCGAGCCCGCCGAAGAGGAAGGGCAGTTCAGGCGGCACGGCGGGATAGTGCCTGCGGTAGGTCTCGGCGAGCATCACCTGGTAGGCAAAGAGCGAGGGGCAGCCCTGGAGTTCGATGAGCTGGGGGGACAGTTCGCCGGCCTCGTCGCGGCAGACGGCGAAATCGAGGCAGAGGAAGGTGGTATGCGCATCCTCCCGCGGCACGCGGAAGGCGTCGGGGATGGCGGATTCGCTGAGGGCCTTGAAATCCGGGCGGCAGAGCACATCGATGATGCCCTCGGCAGCTTCCAGAAGGCGGCGGCGGAAGGCAGCCGGCACGAAGACCGGCGTTTCAGCCACACGGAAGCGGATGTGGTAATCAAATTCGGCATCGAGGGCCTGCATGAAGGCCTGATAGGCTTCAGGGCTGAAAGCGGCGTTGAAGCGCTCGCGCAGGGAGGAGACCATAGCGGGTGGCAATTGAGATGGGATAAATGTAGGAAAAAATACAGCAGGTGGAGCGGTACGGCCCGGAGTGGCTGTACGTTCAGCCGCCGGCCTGAATCCTGGCACCCCGCTTGTCCCGGTTGCCGAAGGGATGTATCTTGATGCCATACGGCTGGCCCCGCGGAGGCGGCTGCTCCGCAAGTTTCATCGTATGCGTACACGGCCCTTCATTTGGTTGTTTTGCTGCATCCTGCCAGCCTGCGCTGCCCAGCCGGGCAGCCCTCCCCAGGCGGTGCCCCTGGCTGCGGCCAGTCCTGCCACCCCTGCGCCTCCGGCCTTTGATACAGCGGCGAAGACCATCCACGTCTTCGTCGCCCTTTGCGACAACCAGTACCAGGGCATCGTCCCTGTGCCGTCCCGCATCGGCAATGGCCAGGATCCGGACAACAACCTCTACTGGGGCTGCGCATTCGGGGTCCGGACGTTTTTCCGGCGCAGCGCCGAGTGGAAGCTGATCAGCACGCGGCGGCTGGACTCCGTGCGGCTCGAACGGGTCGTGTTCAAGCATGTGTCGGAGCCTTGCTACCTGGTCGCAGATGCCTACGACGGACGGCACATCCAGCAATGCACCGTTGACTTTTTGCGCAGCAGCTCCGGAGAGCTGACCGACACGCTGCATGCCGGCCCGCGCGTGATCGGCATCGCCGGCCACGCCCGGCTGATCGCCTATACCGGGCACGACGGACTGATGGATTTTCAGCTGCCGGAACGCACGGTGAATCAGGACGGACGGACGCGCGATGTCATCCTGCTCGCCTGTTACAGCCAGCGCTATTTTTCACCCTATCTGGACGGAGCGAATGTAAACCCGCTGGTATGGAGCACCGGCCTGATGAGCCCGGAGGCCTATACGCTTCACGACGCCATCCGCGCCTGGCTTCGCCGGGAACCGCCGGAAGCCATCCGGAGCAGTGCGGCAGCGGCCTATGCCCAGTACCAGCATTGCAGCCTCAGGGCGGCCCGTAACCTGCTGGTCACGGGGTGGTAATTGGGGATGGCGCGGGACGGGGTATTACATGGCATTGGATTCGGCGCCGATGCGCTGCCCGGATACGCGGCAGATGGGGTAATGGGTTGAAAATCAGCAAAATTTACATTGCCTGCGGCTGCGCTCACCCCTTCGGATACGGCCGCCAGGTATAGCTCTTCTGGACGATTTTCCAGGAGCCTTCGTATTTGAGCAGGAGAAAATAATCGGTGAAAATCCGCCAGCCGGGCACGATGATTTCGGCCTTGGCCATGGCGGCGTTGTGCTCATAATCGATGGAGACGATGCGCCCGATGCGGTTCGCCCGTTCGCCTGGCTTGATGCTGCTGATGTAGGCCTCGCCGTCGCGGATGCGCAGGCTGTCCTGCTCGGTGACGGTATAGAGATTGAAATCCGGGTGGAAGGCCCGGCGCAGCCGCTCGGGCTCGCCGTTGGCAGTGCCCTCGATGTAATCCAGGAGGGCGGCGGTGATCTGGGCGAGGTCGGAGCCGGCAGGCTGGGCCTGCGCATGCAGGCGCGGGGTGGCAAGCAGGAGGCATGCGGCGAGGAGGGGCGCAATCCGGTTCATGCAGTCGAGTCGGCTGAAGGTGGGTGGGGCGGGATGTCCGGTGTACGGCAGGGGGCAGCCGGAGTTGCCCGGCGCCGCAGCGGGCACCGGGAGGCCGGCAGGATCTGGGCCTGTGCAGCCCCGCCGTCCCGCGCCGCTCAGGCGTATCGCTCCCGCAGGATCCGCAGATGGTGCAGCACATGGCCCGCGATCACATAGCCCATGGCGCGGGCAGTGGCGGGAAACCCGGCGCATTGCACCACGGTCTGGCTGTCGGCTTCGCTCAGATGTGCGAACAGCTGGAGGGTGGCCTGGCGCACCGCGCTGAATTCCTCCAGCAGCGATGCCATGCTCCTGCCCGACACCTCCGTGCGGCTGGCATAGAAATTTTCGTCCATGCTGCTGAGCACCATCTGCTGATCGCCGCGCCCGGCCACAAAGGCCCGGAAGGCCATGATGCGCTCCGTGTCGATGAGGTGCATCAGCACCTCCTTCACCGACCATTTGCCGGGCGCATAGCGGTAGTCATGCCGCTCCGGCGGCAGCGCCTGAAAATAGGCCTGCGCTTCGGCCCAGGTATCCCGCAGCAGACCCAGAAATTCGCCTTCGGGCACCAGATCGATGTAGCGGCTGAAGTAGGGGTTGTGTTCGGAAGGGGCAGGACGGAGGATCATAGGACGGGGATTGGGGGTTGGCGGGCCATATGCCGGGGCCGGCTTTTCAAAGATACCCGTTTCCGCATCATGTTTCCACGTGTGCTGCGCTCAGGCTTCCGGGCGCTCAAAAAAACTCAGGCTCGAAGAGCCGTATTTCCGCACATCCGAGAAGCCCGGCTGCGCCGCAAAGCTGTAGCGCGAGCTGTGCTCCAGGATGAGCTCGCCGCCCGGATACAGCAGCTCGTTCATAATCAGCTCAATATACGCCTCCTGGCCGGGCATTTCGTACGGCGGGTCCATGAACACCACGTGAAATTTCCGGCCCTGCGCCGCAGCGCGCTGGAGGTAGGTCCAGACCTCCTCCATCACCACTTCGCCCTCGGCGATGCCGAGCTGCATAAGCCCGGCGCGGATGGCAGCCGTGCAGCGCAGGTCGCGGTCCACGGACACGACGCGGGCCGCGCCCCGGCTCCAGAATTCGAGGGTCAGGCTGCCGGTGCCGGCGAAGAGATCCAGCACCTCCATGCCTTCCCATTCCCAGCGGGCATCGAGGCGGTTGAACAGGGCCTCCTTGGTCCGGTCGGTGGTGGGCCGCACAGGCAGCCCCTTCGGCGAATGCAGCACCCGCCCGCCGTATTTGCCTCCGATGATGCGCATGCGGCAAAGATACAGCAAAAATGCCGCCCGGCGGCGGGGCCTCAGATCAGCAGCTCCAGGATATCCCCGGCCTCCAGGTCGGGGTAGCGGCTCTGAAGGATCTCGCTCACCCGGCGGATATAGAGCTGATCCATGGCCTCCGGGCTTTGCAGCGTGTCTTCGAGCCGGAAAGGCCGGGAGAGCAGCGGCCCCTGCTGACGTGTATCGGACGGGAGGAAGGCCTGGCCCGTGTAGAGGGTATTGACGAATTTTTTGATATCGCTCTTCGGCAGGCGGAACTGGGTGCGTTCGTTGACCGCCTCCACCATCTGATTCATCGAAATAGCCTCCTGGGAGCGGACCGTCGTGTACAGCGCAGCGCACATCTGCATCCGGCGCTCCGCGTCGTGCAGGTAGCGGAGTTTTTTGCTGAGAAACTCCTGGGCCTTCTCCCGCGACGTGGACAGGCTGAATTCGGTGCTTTCCTCCGGGTTCTGCAGGTACACCACCGGCATCGTGCTGCCGAGCGCTTCGATTTTTTCCACCAGATCGCCCTCGAACGACTGGATAAACTGCTTGAACGACGCAAATCCCGCCTCCCGCTCGGAGAAGGTAGGGTCCAGGCGCAGAAGCTGCTGCTTGAGGTTGGCCATCAGCACGGGCTCCTCGTTGTCGCGGGTCTTGATGAAGCGCAGCAGCAGCTGGCGGCCGTAGCCGCTGTCGGGGTCGTCGGCGAGGTCGGCGGAGGGTGATCCGGCTTCCGGCTTGCCGATGAGGTCTTCGAGCGATTTGAACTCGGTGCAATTGCGCTTGACCAGATAGCCCACGCTGTGCTCGAAGCCGAGGATGATGACTTCGCGTCCGCGGGCGCGCACGCGCTGGATGAGGGGGATGAAATCCGTATCTCCGGAGCCGATGACGACGGTCCGCACCTCCGAGCCGGAGAAGAGGGCGTCCATGACATCGATGGCCAGGCGCACATCGGCGCCGTTTTTTCCCTGCTGATTCATCGAGGGCAGGTGCACCAGCTCGAAGCCCTGCTCCATCAGCTGCTGCTGGTACTGGGAAAACAGGTCCTTGGACCAGTCGGCGTAGGCTTTTTTCAGGCTGATGATGCCCTTGGTCGTCAGGTAGTCCACCAGGGGCTCCAGCGCGAGGGGCTTGTCCCGGGAGGGGTATGCCGTCTCGGCGGAGATGGCGAGGTTCTCGAAGTCGAGATATACGGCTACGGTTGTTGCTTCCATGCAGGGCGGTTAACGTCGTGCAGGCGGCAATCCGGGAATGGCAAGAGCGGAATAGACTCAGATACAATCAAACGGCCGCCATTCCTCCAACGAAGGTCCGGCCAGCTATCGTACAGCTCAGGCCTCGGCGAGCATGGCGCTCACCTGGGTCTGGAGCTGGGAGATGACATAGTCGATTTCTTCGAGGGTGTTCTGCATGCCGAACGAAAAGCGGATGGCATTGCGCAGGGTGCTGTCGCTGGCGCCGATTTCGCGCAGCACATGGGAGCCGATGTGGGCACCGGCATTGCAGGCCGAACCTCCGGAAACCGAGATCCCGACGAGATCCAGGTTGAAGAGGAGCATGCAGTCGGCGTCGTTGCAGGGCGGAGATACGCTGAGCACCGTGGGGATGGAGCGTCCGGGCGCCGTTTCGCCGTTGAAGGTCACCCCGGGCAGGGTTTCCTGAAGGCGGCGCATCATGTGGGTTTTGAGGCCCCAGAGCTTTTCGTTCTTGGCCTCCAGGGTCCGGCAGCATTTATCCAGCGCGAAGGCCAGCCCGGTGATGAGGGCGGGATTTTCGGTGCCGGCGCGCATGTTGCGCTCCTGGCCGCCGCCGGCGATCAGCGGCGGGATTTTGACGCCTTTCCGGATATAGAGAAAGCCGGTGCCTTTGGGGCCGTAGAATTTATGGGCCGATGCGGTGACGAAATGCACGTGCAGGGCGGAAAGGTCGAAGGCGAACTGCCCCATCGTCTGCACCGTATCCGAATGAAACAGCGCATCATATTGCTTGCAGATCTCTCCGATGGCGGCAATGTCGTAGAGGGTGCCCAGCTCGTTGTTGGCGTGCATGAGGGAGACGAGGCTGCGGGGATGGGAGGCAAGCGCCTCGCGGAGCTCGTCCAGGCTGATATTGCCGTGGCGGTCCACGCCGAGCCAGGTGACGGAGACCTTGCCTGCCGCCTCCAGGTGCTCTACGGGATGGGTGACGGCATGGTGCTCGATGCGGGTGGTGACGATGTGCTGCAGACCGTATGCCTGCACAGCGCCGCAGATGGCGGTATTGTCGGCTTCGGTGCCGCCGCTGGTGAAATAAATCTCGCCGGGCGCAGCGCCCAGGCACTGGGCTACCGTGCGGCGGGCCTCCTCGATGGCATTGCGCAGGCGCCTGCCGTGGGCATGGGTAGAAGAGGGGTTGCCGCCGTACTCGCAAAAGTAGGGCAGCATCTGCTCCAGCACCTCCGGATCCATCGGGGTGGATGCGGCATTGTCGAGGTACACTCTGCGCATAGGATTCGGTTTCTTCGCCCAAATATCGCAAATGCTCAAGTCTGCTGCAACCGCCGCCGGGCCAATGGCGCTCCATCCCCGGCGGGCGGGGCTGGAATCCGGGCAGACGGGCAGCCAGGCCTGCCGGGGGCAAGGCTGTTATTTCATCGGGCAGTCTCATTCATACGGTAAAAATGTCCGTTGGCGGGCCCGGGGGCCTGCGGCGGCAGCTCCGGGCCTTATTTTCAGGTATTCTTATCTCTCTTGTATCGTCCGGCCCTTTCCCGATTCCTGCCGTCGGGTCACCTGGCAGACTCATACCCGGACTATACCATGATCAAGCTTCAGGAACAAACCGGCAATCATCCTGCCAGCCCGGGAACGGGGAAGGCGGGTCTGCCAACGCATATGGAATGGACTTGCGGAAACTGCGGAAGCGTTCAGGATGCAGCCGTGACGGCTTGCGGGAACTGCGAGGGCCGGCTTCCGGTCGTAGGTCTGTTTACGGCCACCGGCACCTGGCAGGACGGCCAGGAGGCGGTGCTGCTCCGCTGGGAGGTGCAGGATGCGGCCTGGGTGCGGATCGAGCCGCTGGGGCTGGCGGCAGCCGCCTCGGGCAGCCTGACCTGCACCGATGACCTGGCCGAGGCCTATACCCTGGAGGCCGGCAACGTGATCGGCGAGCGCCGTTTCGGCGCGAAGGTGCGCTGGCCTGCGCCGAAGATCCGCTTCTTTACAGCGGTGGACCCGGTGCTCAATCTGGGCTATCCGACCATCCTGACCTGGGAGGCGGAGCATGCCGCAAGCCTGGAGATCAGTTCCGGTGTGGGGGATGTGAGCGGAAGGTCGTTTGTGGAGGCCTTTTTTCAGGCCTCCGGCCCGGTGACCCTGACCGCCCGCAACCGCGCCGGCGAAGCTGCGGCTACGGTCCTGCTGAGCCTGCCGGAGCCTAAGATTCCGGTTTTCGAGGCGCTGTCGCCTGTAGTGCCGCCCAACGGCATCGTAAGCCTGCGCTGGGAAACGCTCGATGCAGATACGGTGGAAATCGATCCCCTGCCAGGCATCGTAGCCGGACAGGGCTATGCCGAGCTGGAGGTATTCCGGAGCACGGTATTCCGCATGACGGCCCGCAATGCCAGCGGCGTGTGCCACGCCGAATGCGCCGTGACGCTGCCAGCGCCGCGCATCCTGTTCTTCGAATCGGAAAGCGGCATCTCTACCGAGGGCGAACCCGTGGACCTGGCCTGGGCCACCGAATACGCCCACACCGTGGTCATCGACCCCCTCATCGGCGAGCAGGCGCCCAACGGCGTCCTCCGCGTGCGGCCCAGGGCCCACCACGTGACCTATACCCTCACCGCGATCGGCAATTCGGGTACCGTATCGCAGCAGTTCGACATCTTCCACTTTCCCTTGCCGGTCACCTTTTTGCCCATCACTCCCAGTCTGACGCCTATGGACGAACATGCCCCGCATCAGCAAGGCGCGGCAACCGATCTGAACCAGCTTGAGCAGGAGCTCCGGCGGCAAACCCGCGAGCACATGCGCCAGCTCCAGATCGAGCGCGCCCAGCAACTCGAGCTCAACGAAGAACTCCTTGCCCTGGAACGCGGCCACGTGCGCAGCGAACTCAAACGTGTGCTCCGCAAGATCAAAAAACGGCTCTTTTCCCAGAAAACCTCCTGACCCTCCTGAACCTGCATGGAAGAGTACAACAGCTATGCCTATGGCATGGAGCAATATTACGAGAAGCCTGGCCCCATCCGCCGCTTCTTTTTCGCCTGCGCCGGCGCGTACATGAAAGTTCTCGAAGCCTGCCCCTCCGAACACACCAAATACGTGGGGATCGGTGCCACCATCTTCCTGACGGCCTGCATGGCTGTGCTCTCGGGCTCCTTCGCCATTCACACCCTCACGAGCAATGCCGTGGTGTCGGTGCTCTTTGGCCTGCTCTGGGGTGCCCTGATTTTCAACCTCGACCGCTACATCGTGTCCTCCATGCGCAAGGAGGGCCGGTTCTGGTATGAATTCGGCATTGCCGCCCCCCGCCTGATTCTGGCTGTCCTCATCTCGGTCGTGGTGACCAAGCCCATCGAGATCGAGCTGTTCCGCAACCAGATCAACGCCGGCCTCTACGGCTACGTGCAGCAGCTGGAGCGCGAAGCCGAAGCCCAGCTCGACCATAAGCTCGGGCTGGACTCCATCAATGCCGCCATCCAGCATATCGACAGCACCCGGATCGCCTACAAGCAGATGAAGGAGGGCAAGCCCGCTACCTTCCAGTTCGGCGAGGTATCGGACGAATACAACCGGGTCAAATCCCGCTACGACAGCCTCTACGCACGCTACATGCCCCGGATTCAGCAGAACGAGACCCAGAAATCCAATCTCTGGGCCCAGTATGCCACCCGGATCTACGAAACCGACCGCAGCGGCAACCGGAAATTCGTGCGCTGGGACTTCCCGCAGCCCTATGCCGGCCAGAGCGAACAGCTGAGCCGCCAGAACCAGCTCATGCAGCGCGAACTGAACCAGCTCTCCGCCCGGATGAATACGCTGGAAAAAGAGCGCAAAGATGTGCGCGCCTCCTACACCAAGGGCCTCGACGAGGAGATCGTCATGCTGCAGCAGCAGCGCGACGCCCTGGACAAGGCCCGCCAGGAGCGCGAGCAGCAGAAAGCGACCGAGCTGCCCGCCGCCCGCGACAAGGCCCGCCGCTACGGGGTAGGCTTCCCGGCGAAGATCCAGGCGCTGGAGCTGATGAAAAAAGACGATCCTTCCATCTGGTGGATGAGCAACCTGATCATGATGCTCTTCATCCTCCTGGAGACTTCGCCCGTGTTCGTCAAACTCATCTCCAAGCGCGGGCCCTACGACTATCTGCTGAGCCGCATCGAGCACCACAAGAAAATCGAGGCGCTGCGCTCCATCTCGGACATGAACTACGACCTCAATGCCGCCCTGCGCCAGCAGGTGCGCACCGCTGGCTTGCTCAATGGCGCCTCGGTGGCCGAAGAATCCAGCCGAGAACGCAACTGAACCCCGCCCCATCCGGCTTCATGCAGCCCGGCCCCGCAAAACCTGCGGAGCCGGGCTGCGGCGTTTCCGGCCAGGAACAAAGTCACTCCCCGCACTGACCCAGCGCATTGAGGGCTGCCCGGAAGCGGCGTAAGCTGTGCAATCGTTTCCACACCTCTATACCTGTACTCAGATGAAATCACGCTCTTTCCCCCGCGCAGCCTGGCTGCTGATTTCCTTACTCTTCTTCTGTGCTCCCCGGCTGCAGGCCCAGCTTGCAGGTCAATGGAAAGCCATCGGTCCCTTGTCGAGCCCGGTGGAAAAACTGACGACGGATGGGACGGCCCTCTATGCCAATTCCTATGCAGGAATTTACCGGTCGATGGATCAGGGAGAAACCTGGAGCCTCGCATTGCCGAACGCCCCCATGGAGCTGTACCGCGATGAAACGTTCTTCAACCGGGTGCTCCAGCTCGATGCCTCGCCGTCTGGGGTCTATGCCCTTGGCCATGACTATGAAAACGCGACCCTGGTGCGGTCTGTGAATCAAGGCCCCTGGGCCCCGGTAGCCGGATGGGACTCTGTCCGGGACTATTTGCTGGACAGCTGGGATCGCCCGGTCACCTTCATCGCAGCCGGCAGCCGGCTTCTGGCCGGCAAACTGGGCCACCCGGATCTGGTGCGCTCCGATGACGGCGGCGCCACCTGGACCCTGCAGCCCCATGTGCTGCCCGGCGGCGTGCATCTGTTCTGGGAATGGGATGCGCAGAACCATGTGCTGCACTTCGGCAAAACCGGCCAGGTATCGGCCTCGTATGACCAGGGCCTCAGCTGGCATCCGTATCCTACCGGCAGCCTGCCTGCCGCGCCTGCTGCCATTGCCGCCAAAGGCCCGAGGCTCTACGCTGCGGTGCCCGGATACGGCCTCTACCGCTCCGCCTCCTGGGTGCCCTGGGTGCGGGTGCAGAGTCAGCCGCCGTTTACGGACATCACCGGCCTGGCCATCAGCAACGACCGCCTGTATGCGGCCTCCGCCCGGCAGGGTGTCTGGCAGTCCACGGATCATGGCGTGACGTGGCTGGCCGCCGGACTGGAAGACGAGCTGCTCAGCGGCCTGTATACCCTGGACGGAACGCTCTTTGCCTGCGGCGCCGACGGCGTGTACCGCAAAGCGCCCGGCGCCAATACCTGGACCCCGTTTGTGGAAGGGCTGGGAAATGCGCGGGTAACCCGGATCACGACCGGTGCCAGCGGCCTGTTTGTCGCAGGATTTGAGGAGGGCAGCTATGACGACGAAGAGGAAAGCGGCACGATCTATGCCTCCGCCCACCCCAACCGGCGCTGGGCGCAAATAGAAGGCGGTCGATCGGGCTATGGATACATGGTTAAACAGCTATATCCGCAACAGGATACGCTGACTGCTGTTTTCAGGACCAGTGCGTCTAACGACTTATATGAAGGAATCCTTGTTCTGCAGTTCAGCTTACTGAATAACAGGCCTGTTCTCATGATGCTAGATTCAGCAGGTGCCTACCAGGGCGAAGAGATGGATCACGTTGTATCTGCAGCCTATGCCGGAGAGGTCTATTTTGTTAGTGGCGGTTCGAAGAATCTCTACCGCTCCCCCGCCACCCCCGTCTTCCCCGGCCCGGTCAACCGCATCTATGCCCGCGGACAGGTGCTGATCGCCGCCACGCCCAACGGCATCTTCTACTCCTTCGACCAGGCCCAGACCTGGCCCGTGCGGCAGCTGCATGGTCAGAATGTGCTCAGCATCACCCTGCGCGGCGCCTGCTACTACGCCGAGACGCCCCAGGGCTACTGGCAGTCGACCAGCAGCGGCGGATGGAATTTCCCCGCAGCTTTCACCCCCGGCGTCTGGTCCAAAGGCATCCTGTATCGCGTAAACAGCGGTGTGGTGGAATACCGCGATGAAGCCGCTGCCGCCTGGACCCCGCTGCCCGGAACCCCCGCCGTGACGGCCATCGCCGCCAATGACGACTTCCTCTATGCCGGCACCAATGGCCAGGGCGTATGGCGCACCAGCACCCTGCGCATGGCCCAGGAAGCCTCCGAATTCAGCCTGCGGCCTGCCGCAGATGCAGCTCAGCTCACCGCCTTCCCCAACCCTGCCGGCGAATTCCTCGCTGTGGAGGCCCTCGAATCCGGCCAGCTGGAACTGATCTCCATCGAGGGGCGTGTCCTGCTCGCGCAGTCCTTCAGCCCGCCGCAGCAGGTGCTGAGCCTTGCCTCCGTGCCAGCTGGCGTCTACACGCTACGCCTGCGCTCCGGGACTGCTGTGCAGACCCTGCGGATTGTCCGTCAGTAACGCGCCGGTGCCCATACCGGCAAGCCTGCACCCGGCCCCCAGGGCCGGGTGTTGTGTTATTCCGCTTCCTCCTCCTCCTGGTAGGGCAGAAACACAAACTGCATCACCTCCGGCGTGACCACGAAGAGGCAGGCCCGTTCCTCCGGATTCTCATACGCCTTGCGGAAGCGCGTCAGCTTGCCGGGTTCGATGATCTGCTTGCGGACAAATTCTTCCAGGATCGAAGCAGAGAAAAACCAGTTGAGCTGCATCAGGTCCTGATCGAAGATGGGCTTGCCCAGGCTGACCAGCTCCCGCGACGCGACAAAGATGGGGTATTCGGACACCCCCTCTTCGATCACGCGCGCTGCAAGGGCTTTGAGGGTGCTGCCGACCTCCGCAAAATCATTCCGGAGGGATTCCAGCAGCAGTTCGTCGAGCGGCTCGTTCATGGTTCTCAGGGTTAATCGGATATGCCGTGCGGTTCAGAGCGTCTTGAGGTATTCGATCACGGCGCGCCGTTCGGCAGCGCTGAGCGTGTCGCCGTAGGTATGCCCCTGATTGCCATAGCCCGGCAGGCGGGTGTTGTAGGTGCGGGGATCGCGGGGCCGTTCCGGCTCGGTGTACTGCCAGCCCACGCGTACGCTGTCGTAGCTGGAGCTGCTTTCGCTGCGGAGCCAGTACACCGGCCGCTGCGTGCTGCTGAGCAGCGCGTCGAGCGTCGGCACGGAGCCGTTGTGCAGATACGGCGCCGTAGCCCAGATCCCGTCGAGCGGCGGCGCGATATAGGCTGCCGAGGGCTTCATTTCGGAGCGCGGCGGCGACTGGGCAAACCAGCTCTGGTTGTACCAGCCGGCCAGACCCGACTCCTCCAGAAAGTAGCGCGCATACAGGGGGTCGGTCCCTACCTTGTCCAGCGGTTCGAGGCGGTTGGGGTATTCGGGATGATCGCCGTACCGGCCATGGCATTTGCTGCACGCATCGAGGTAGAGCTGCTCGCCCTGGGCTGCCAGCTGGCGGTCGATGGTGTACGGCCATGCCGGCGGCTCCACGGTGCGGAGCCAGGCCAGCACATCGTCGAACTGCTCCTGGGCCCGGCGGGCAGCGGCGCTGTCGGGGATGCCCAGCACGGAAGCCTGCATGAGGAGCTTGGTGAAATCGCCCCGGCCCATGCCATTATAATAGAGCGCCTGTTTTTTCCGCACATGCCAGAGCGGCGGCACGTCGCAGGCGATATTGAAGTCATGCATAGCAAACCCCGGCTCAGCCTGATAGCCCAGATCGGCAGGCCGGCGCTGGGCCACGCAGGCCTCCTCGAGACGGAAGGCAGGGTTCATGCCGTACTGCTCCGTGATGATGCGGGGGGTAATGGCCTCATAGTAGGGGATAATCATCGAAGCTGCCTCCCATTCGGGCGACTTCCGCCCGTAGCGCATGCGCATGAAGAACTTCGCCAGGCGGATCTGGCGCGCCTGGCTCCGGGTGTAGTCGCTCCAGGAGTCGCCCAGGCCGGGAATAACCCGGCCATTGAGCCGGCCTGCATGGCAGGTAAAGCAGTTGCCGCTGGCGACCGTGACGCCATTGGGCGCGGTGAGGACATTGTTGAGGTAGGGCAGGCGGCCTGCGGGGCCTTCGCGGCGGAAGACCGTGTCTTCATAGCGCTCCATCAGCTTTGAAAACAGGCCGATCGGCAGGCCGCTGCCGATATAGTCGCCGTAAATCAGGTAACGGAAGCCGGCCTCCGGGTCCCCGGAGGCGGACTTCGGCGCAGGCAGAATGCGGTACACGCGGCCTTCAGGCAGGGCGGCGGGCGGCGGCGGTGCTGTGCGGCAGCCGGCCAGCATCGCCAGCCCCCATGCTGCTGCAAGTGCTCGGATGTGCATAGGACGTGCAAGGTATTCGGATTCAAATCTGGGAAAAAAACGGGTATCTTGCGCGCGGTTTGATGAATTGAGTCCCGGATGAATACTGCTGCCGATTTTATGGAGCGCTGGAACGCCTCCGCCTTCTGGACCTGGCCCGGTGCCCGGCTCGAAGCGGTGCGCCCCGGCTATGCGCGGGCCGTACTGGCGGTGCAGCCGCACCACCGGGGCGGCGGCGGCACCCAGGCCCTCAACGGCGGCATCATGGCCTATCTGTTCGACGGGCTGGTATCGGCGGCGGCGCGCTCGGTGGCCGGCGAGGGCTACAAGGCCCTCTCGACCGTATCGCTCAACATCCAGTACCGCAAGCTGCTGGAAGTGCAGTCGGAGGCGGTAGCGGTTGCCGAGGTCGTATCCGCAGGAAAATCCACCGTCTTTGTGGAGGCCCGCATCCTGAACGACGCTGGCGAGGCCTGCGCCGTATGCAGCGCCATCGTGCGGCTGTTTTATGACCGCAGTCCAGCCCCTTCCCCCGCCTGATTTCCCCTGAAATGAAACGCTACCGCTGGCATTTGGTGGATGGCCCCGTTTCCGGGAGCGCGATCAGCTATGTGAAGCTGGGCGGGCGCAAGCTCTGCCTGCTGCGCCACAATGGCGTCTGGTATGCGACCGATGCGCGCTGCCCCCATGCCAACGGCCCCCTGGAGCATGGGTTCGTCAGCGATCAGGGCCAGCTGGTCTGCCCCTGGCACCGCTACGCCTTCGACCTCAAAACCGGCCAGTGCGAGCGGGGCGGCTATTATATCGATACCTATCCGGTGCGGGAACAGGACACCAGGCTCTTCATCGGCCTGCCGGCACCCCGCAAGTGGTGGCCCTGGGGCTAAGTAACGCTCACTGCCTGACCAGCAGGGCTGAGCAGCTGAGGGTGTCTTTTCCGGAAATAATGGTGTACACCAGGCTGAGGTTCCCGCTGCCGTCCCGGCTGCCGATGCCCTGGACCTTGCCGAAGGGCATAAACTGCTCATAGATTTCAAGCACCTCCGGATCGTTGAGCCGGGCCACGACGCGGGCGCTCTGCGTGGCTGTCTGCCGGTTGCTGAAGTTGCCGATGGTGATGCGCTTGAATTCCGGGCCTTTGATGACGGTGACATTGAACGAAATATCGGTGCCGTTGCAGGACTCCTGGCAGATATACGTGCCGGCGTATTTGTCGGCCCATTCGCTCTGGCAGAGCGTACCCTCGAAGCCGTCGCGGCAGATGCAGAGCGCCTCGGCGCCGGAGGAGATGCAGCTCTGGGTGCGCAGGCTGTCGCAGCCCTTGTTCGCGCAGGGGTCGAGGCTGATGTTGCAGGCGGGGCCGGTGAAGCCCTCCGGGCAGTCGCATTCGCCGCCGTTGCAGACGCCCCCGTTTTCGCAGGTCAGGGCCTCGCAGGGATCGGGCTTGCAGGCGGCCAGCAGGATGCTGCCCAGCATCAGGGGAAGCGCAATACGCAGGTACAGGTTCATGGGGCAAATATCAGATCTTTATAACGAAATCTGACATCCGGAGGCGGCCTGGCATCGGAGCTTCCGGCCCGCCGTCCGCGCAGCGATTTCTTCCGCCGGCGCAGGAGATCTGACCGTCCGCGCCGTGCCGGGCGGCTTCGCCAGGATTCTTCGTACGTTTTCTTATCGGGCCTTGTGAATATTCCATACTCCGTACAACCAATTCAATTTCTTACCCGTGCCGGATTTCAATGAACCGATCAAGCCGCTGATCCTCGTCGTGGATGACGATCCGGGCATCCGGATGCTGCTGGAATTCATCCTCCGCAAGCAGTTCCGGGTGGAGCTCTCAGAAGACGGGCTGGATGCGATGGCCCGCATGGCGCGGGGCCGCATGCCCGATCTGATCATGACCGATCTTGAAATGCCGCAGCTCACCGGCCTGGAGCTGCTGGAGCAGATCCGGTGCAGCGGGCTGTTTCAGGACATCCCGGTCATCCTGCTTTCCGGCCACCATACGCTGGAGGTGAAGCAGCGCTGCCTGGATGCGGGCGCCGACCAGTATCTGATCAAACCCTTCAACCCCGACAGCGTGATCCACGCCATCCGCTCTGCGCTTGCGCGTGCGGCATGATCCTTGTGTACCCTGACTTCCCAGCCGATGTGGTCCCATACCGTGTTATTCAGCCGAAAAAACCGTATTTCGCCGCAAAGCCGTGCTGAAGCAGCTGTGACAGGCGAATACTCCCATACCTTGCTGTGGATCGGGCCGGATGCCCATCCCCTTGCTGCCCGCCTGGCCGGCAGCGGGTACGCCGTTCATGCGGAGGCTTCGGCCTTCCGGGGCTTTCTGGCGCTGCAGGCCGGCCTGCGGCCCGGCGCCATCCTGTGCATGCGGCGCCTGCCGGACAGCAGCGCCTACGAGCTGCTGGAGCGGGTCCGGAGCCTGCCGGACGGCAGCGGCATCCCGTTTTTTGCGGTCGCCGATACCTGGACGCGGGAGGACAAGCGCAAGGCGCTGGCTGCCGGCGCGGATGACATCCTGAGCCCGGCCAGCGAGGCGCAGGCCTTCGGGGTGCGGCTGCGCTTCCTGCAGCAGCACCGCAGCGCCTGGGCGCTGCCTGCGCCGCCTTCGGCGCAGGCCCGCGAGGTGCCGGCAGGCAAGCGCCTCTTCGATCTGGCAGCGGCAGGCCTGGGCCTGCTGCTGGCCTCGCCCCTGCTCCTGGCGGCGGCGGCGCTCGTGCGGCTCCACAGCCCCGGCCCTGTGCTGGAGGTATCCAAACGGGTGGGCAGGGGCTATCAGATCTTCGATTTCTACAAGCTCCGCACCCGCCGCCCCGGCCCGGAGGGCGGCGCTTCCCCCATCGGGCGCTGGCTGCAGCGCAGCAGCCTGGACGATCTGCCGCAGCTGCTCAACGTGCTCAAAGGCGATATGTCGATCGTCGGCAACCGGCCCCTGGCCCTGCGCGAGGCCGAGCAGCTGACCACTGACCAGTGGTCGGCGCGCTTCCTGGCGCCGGCCGGCATCACCGGCCCCTGGCAGATCGCACGCCGCCGCCAGCCCGGCCTTACCAAAGAAGACCGCCGCCGCCTGGAGGTCGCCTACGCGCGCGAGGCCGGCCCCGGCACCGACCTGCGCCTCCTCTGGGAGACCATCTGTGTGCTGTTCAAACTCCCGGCAGCCTCCGGACGTTAATCCGGTATGAACTGGCCTTCCTCCTGCTGCGCCCGCTGCCGCTTCCGCCGAGAGATCCGCAGCGCGCGGGGCAGCGCATTCTGGCTGTGCGAACGCAGCCGCGAAGATCCCCGCTTCCCCAAATACCCGCCCCAGCCGCTGCTCCGCTGCGCCGGCTTCGAGCCGGAAGACCAGCCTCAGGAGCCGCCTTCGCGCATGTAAGAAATTTGCGCATTCCATCTGCGCCGTCCTGCATACTATGCGCAGCGTCCCCTCGTTATAAGAAATATCATCGGTGCTGCTTTTCCCGTACACGTTAGGTTTTTTCCGGAATTGTCCGGAAATTTCATCATTGGTTGTTGAACGGCTATGAATCGACGTATGGGATGGCTGCTGAGCCTATGGATTGCCTGCACAGGCGCCGCTGCTCAGCCCGATCTGGATGTATACCATGTGGACCCCGCGGGCGAAAACCCCGCCTGCCTGCTTCCGGCGCTCTACTTCGAGCCGGATCAGATCCGCATGCACGAAATATATCATCAGGACCTGGGGTACATCGCCCATCAGCTGCATCTGCATCCCGGCATGAAGGTGCGCCTGCGGGCCGACGGCTATCCGGACCGCTTCGACTTCCGGCATAAGCAGCTCAGCCGGCGCCGGGTGGAGATGGTCGAGCTGGAGCTGGTGTACCTGCACGGCATCGACCCGGGCCGGATCTATCCCATTTACCACAGTCCCTGGCAGTACCGTTCTGCGCGCCAGGCAGATACCGATCCGCTTGCCCGGCGGCGCCTGATCGTGGATTGCGTATGGGAGCGTCCCCAGCCGGCGCTGCATCCGGAATCCATGCTCACGCAGGATGCCCCTGCACGGGCGGCGGAATGACCCCCGGACACCACCCTGTAATGTTTGTTGCCTGAAGATCGCCCGCCGTGGCGATCTTTTCCGTTTATTTAGCGTTTAACCTGAACCTGCACGCGATCCCTACGGTATGCGCCAACACATGAAAAACTGGATTTGTGCTCTCTGGGTCTGCCTGATCGGCTCCGTCGCATCTGCCCAGCCGGGCGCCGAGGCCGAGCTGGCCGCCCGCTACTTTGCCGATGCCGAGTACGAGAAGGCGCTGACGCTTTACGAGGAGCTGTACCGCAAGGAGCCCGAAGCGCTCTACGTGCGCCGGGCGGTGCTCTGCTACGAGCAGCTGAACCGCTTCGAGGAGGCCATCCGCCTCCTGGAGCGCGCCGCACGGCGCGAGCCGCGCCAGCCGATTTATCCGGTGCTGCAGGCCGGGCTGCTCGAAAAAACCGGCAATCTGCGCGAAGCCGAACAGCGCTACCGCGAGGTCATCGGCAAGCAGCTCGGCTCGCCCGACGACTTTATTCAGATCGGTTCCTACCTGTACCAGGCCGGCAAGCTCGATCTGGCCCGCGATACCTATCTCCAGGGCCGCAAACGCCTGCAGGGCGAATATGCCTTTGCCGAAGAGCTGGCGCATATCTACGAGCAGCAGGGGCAGTTTGCCGCTGCGACAGGAGAATACCTCAACCAGTACTACCAGGATGCTGCTGCGCTGGGATCGGTCAGCCTCGCGCTGTCGGCGCTTGCGACGCCCGAAGCCCAGGCCGAGGTGGAGCAGGTGCTGGTGCGGGAGTCTGAAAAACGATCGGGCGAGGCCGGGCTCCGTACCCTGCTGTACGATTTCTACGTAGCTGCGCGCAATTTTCCCGAAGCCTTCGTGCAGGTCAAAGCCATCGACCGCCTCTTCCGCGAAGACGGCAGCCGGGTGTACCGGTTTGCCGAAATTCTCCGCAGCAACAAGCTCTACGACCTCTCCAACCAGGCGCTGGACTACCTCATCGACCGCAAGCAGGGCTCAGACCTCTATTCGAAGGCTTTTTTTGAAAAAGCGGTCAATGCCGAGCTGAAAGCCTTCGATCAGGTGCCGGCCGATGAGGCTGCCCTCCGGCAGGCGGTGGCCGACTACGGCCGCCTGCTCGACGAGTTCGGGCGCCAGCCGGTGTATTTCGACGCCATCTACCGCCGGGCCAGTCTCATGGTCTTTTACCTCAACGACCTCGACGACGCCCTCCTGGAGCTCGAAACGGCAGCTGCTTTCCGGGGGCTGAGCGCCGATGCCTGGGGCCGCGCCAAGCTGCTCATCGGCGATATCCTGCTCATGCAGCAGGAATACAACAAGGCCAAGCTGACCTATACCGAGGTTTCCGATGCGTTCCGCGACCGCCAGCTGGGCGCCACCGCCAAATACAAGCTCGCGCAGCTGGCCTACTACCGCGGGGAGTTCAGCCTGGCTCAGGCCCAGCTCGATGCCATCAAGGAAAATACCTCGAACGACATCTCCAACGACGCCATCCGCCTGAACCTGCTGATCATGGACAATACCGGGCTCGATACGACCACGGATGCCCTGCAGCTCTTCGCCCGCGCCCAGCTCCTCGGCTATCAGCGGCGCTATTCGGATGCCCTGGCCCTGCTCGACTCCCTCGCCTATCAGTATCCCAATCACCCGCTCGGCGATGAGATTATCTGGGAAAAGGCCTCTGTTTTCCTCAAACGGAACGACATCCAGACTGCGCTGGTATTCGTGGACCGCATTATCCAGGAGTTTCCGTCGGACATCTACGGCGACGATGCCCTGTATACCAAGGCAAGAATCTACGACTATACCCTCCGCCAGCCGGAGCAGGCGATGAAGCTCTACCTGGAATTTCTGGCGCAATACCCCGGCAGCCTGTTTTCGGTCGAGGTGCGGAAACGGGTGCGTGAACTTCGGCAGGGCTGAGGCGGCTGCGAGGGGCGTATGGCGGGCTGTGCATCCGGTATTTGGAGGAAAACGGGAAAATTCTGCTGAAAATATGCAGAATACAGCCTGCGGGCCTGGAATAATCCGAATGATTTGCGCAACTCCCCGGTATAATCCGTACATTGCAGCACAATGGAACCGCAAACTCCGCCTGAAATCATCGGGCGCAAGTCCTATACCGAAATCACCGTCCGGAGCTGGACCCTGGACCTGTACGGCCAGGTAAGCAACTCGAAATTTCTCGAATTTCTGGAGGAGGCCCGCTGGAATCATTTCCAGGGGTTCTTCGAGTCCGGGATGTTCATGGATCTGGGGCTGGCCTTTGTGCTGGTCAAGGTGGACCTGAACTACAGCGCTGCTGCCCGGCTGGGCGATGTCCTGGACATCGAGACGTATATCAGCCGGCTCGGCGAGAAAAGCATCAGCCTCTCGCACACGATCACGATGCGCCATACCGGCAAGGTCATCCTGGACGGCGAGGTGACCTTTGTGGTCAAGGATCTGGAGAAAGGGGTAGCCGTGCCGATTCTGGGCCGCATGCGGGACATGTTCATCCGGGAAGCCAACTTCGGCAAGACGCGCTTTCCCTGAGCAGGGAATTTATCCCGGCGGGATGAGCGGAGTTGGCGGGATTGCTATACCTTTGGGCCGGAACCGCGGGCCGCAGGCGGCCTGCCTCAACTGCTGTGCTATGTACCGCACCCTCCGCACCCTGCTGCTGATCCTCCTGACGGCCTGTGCCGGCACTGCCGCCGCCCAGTCTTTTACCGAGGCCGAGATCGCCCAGGGCTACCGCTACCGCAACGATACGGTCTGGTTTGTCTTCAGCGAGGCCCGCTACCAGTTGCAGGCATCGCCTGTGCGGGTGGCAGTCACGGGCTCCTTCCGCGTCTGGAGCCAGGAGATGGCCGATACGGCCTGGCTGCTGCGTCCGCTGGGGCAGGGGATCTGGGCCAAAGCCCTCTACGATCCCGGATTCGCCCGCATTCCCATCCGCGCCGAATTCAAATACCGCACCGATGCCGGAGAATGGCTGCAGCCGCCGCCCGGCACCCCCAACGAAAAAGGCTCCAATCTGGTGTTTCTTCAGGATATGACTCCGCCTATGCTTCGTGCCGAACTGCTCCGCTCAGGCGTCATCTGGCTGCGCGCAGCCGGGCTGCCCCGCCTCCTCGATCCCCGCAGCTACCGCCTGACCGACGCCCAGGGCAATTCCATTCCGATTGCCGAGGTGCTTCCCCATGAAGAGCAGACCGCGCTGATCGCCCCTGCCGCGCCCATCGACATCCGGCGGGTGTATTACCTCGAAATCCCGGCGCTCAAGCTGCGCACCTGGTGCTCCTACGACGGCTGGTTCCGCTCCACCTATTCCACCAAAGAGCTGGGGGCCAATGTCTCCGCCGACGGCAGCGAGACCGTGTTCCGCCTCTTCGCCCCCCGCGCCACCGGGGTGCGGCTCTATCTCTACCGCGAGGCCGCCGGTGCCGCCTACAACACGCAGGACCTCCGGGCCGACGCCGACGGCGTCTGGGAAACAACTGTGCCCGGCAATCTGCACGGGGTTTATTACGATTATACCATCCACGGCTTCGACGACCCGGGCAACCACTTTTACGAGACCAACCCGGTCCATGTCACCGACCCCTACGCCCGCGTAAGCCTCGACGGCTGGGGCCGCGCCCGCGTATGGATACGTACCCGCCCGGCAGCCCCCCTGCGGAACGGACGCCCGCCGATGCAGGATGTGATTTCATACGAAGTTCATATTCAGGACTTTACCGACCTGTTGCCGGTTTCCTCCGACCTGAAGGGCACCCTCCCCGCGATGACCGTGTCCGGGCTGAAAAACAGCAAAGGCGAGCCCATCGGCTTCGATCACCTCGTGGACCTCGGCATCAACGTGGTGCACCTGCTGCCGGTGCAGGAGTTTCTGCATTACCCGGACGAAGACTGGCGGCCTGCCTTCGAGCACGACCCGTTCATGATCGAGCAGGGGATCCACCTGGAGAACTACCAGTGGGGCTACCGCACCACCCACGCCTTCGCGGTGGAGTCGCGCTACCGCCGCAAGGGCTCCGAGCCCGGCGCCGAGCGGGACCAGTTCCGCGATCTGGTGCAGGCCTTCCACGACAAAGGCATCGCCGTGATCATCGACATCGTGCCCAACCATACCGGCGAAAATATGGACAAGGGCAAGACCTACTGGTTCAACTGGAATGCCATCGACAAGATCTACCACTACCGGACCAAGGACCTCGACCATATCGGCGAATACGGCAACGAAGTAAAATTCGAAACACGGCCCATGGTGCAGCGCTGGCTGATCGACCAGTGCAGGCACTTCATCGAGGAGTTCGGCATCGACGGCTTCCGCATCGACCTGGCCGGGCAGGTGGACCGCCAGACGCTCATCAAGCTGCGCGAGGCCCTGGGGCCGGATATCATCATCTATGGCGAACCCTGGATCGGATCGGCTGATCCGGATTTTGAAAACAATCCTTCCTGGGACTGGTACAAGCACAATTCGCCCATCACCTACTTCAACGACGACGCCCGCAACGCCATCAAAGGCCCGGTGGGCACGCCCCAGGAGAAAGAGCGCGACCGCGGCTATGCCGGCGCCAATTTCCGGGAGTTCGAGCACGTGAAGCGGGCGCTCACCTGCACCTTCCCCGATGAGAAATCGCCCCTCAGCGGCATTTCCTACCTCGACATCCACGACAACTGGGCCCTGGCCGATCAGTTTGCCCTCCAGAACTGGGACGGGCGCATGGGCGTGGACGAGGAGCGATTCAAAATTGCGGCATTGCTGCTGTACACCTCCCTGGGCCCCATCGTCAACCACGGCGGCACAGAGTTCATGCGCTCCAAGGGCCTGGCCGAGCTGAAGGAGACGGTCAAATACACGAAAAGCGGCACCCCGGTGTACCTCCACGGCAAGCGCGATACCTATAATATGCGCGCCGCCAACCGGTTTGTGTGGGAAAACAAGGGCCGCACCCCGAAAGACAAGGGTATCCGCTGCAATTACCGGGACATGTACGCCTTCTGGCGCGGGCTGAACCGCTTCCGGATGAGCAGCTACGGCCAGGTGTTCCGGGTAGCGGAGGCGGTGCCGGCGGGGTATTACCGCTGGGTGGACACCGTCAATCCCTACCAGCTGGGGTACATCGTGGCAGACAAGGTCTTCGTGCTGATCAATACCGGCTCGCTGGCGCATGACTGGGAGCACGTGGTGCTGCCGGCCGGCACCTGGCGGCTGGTGGGCGGCAATGCCGGGTTCGACCATGTGCATGGCATCAAGGATCCGCACCACGCCTACGAGCGCCTGCAGGGCGGGCAGCAGCTGTCCTTCCGGCTGGAAGGCACGCAGTTCCGCGTCTGGGTGCGCGACTGAGCGGCGGGGCATCGTTTGCGTGGGAGGAATGGCCCCGGAATCGCCCGCGCTGGTGCGGAGCCCTGTGCCGGAATCCTTTTTTTTCTAATTTCACGCCCGGCCCGGAACCGCTCCGGGTTCCGTGGAATTCCCTCAAACTCACTGGCTATGAAATTCCTAGATCAAGCTTCCCTCGCCGGCAAACGCGCCCTGATCCGCGTGGATTTCAACGTCCCGCTCAACGACCGGTTCGAAGTCACCGAAGATAACCGCATCCGCGAAGCCATCCCCTCCATCCGCTACATCCTGGAGCAGGGCGGCAGCTGCGTGCTCATGTCGCACCTGGGCCGCCCCAAAAAAGGCCCCGACGACGCCCTGAGCCTCCGCCACACCATCAGCACAATCGCCTCCTACGTCAGCGCGCCCATTCACTTCGGCGGCGACTGCATCGGCGAGCAGGCACGCGAGATGAGCGCGGCCCTCAAGCCCGGCGAGATTCTGCTGCTCGAAAACCTGCGCTTTTATAAGGAAGAGGAAGCCGGCGATGCCGAATTCGCCCGCAAGCTCGCCGTGCACGGCGATATCTATGTGAATGACGCCTTCGGCACCGCGCACCGCGCCCATGCCTCCACGGCGGTTATTGCCCAGTATTTCGAGGAAACCTACTGCGGCTTCCTGCTCCAGAAGGAAATCGTGAACGCCGGGCGCGTGCTCGGCGGGGCGGAGCGCCCGGTCGTGGCCATCATGGGCGGCGCCAAGGTGTCGGACAAGATCCTGCTCATCGAGAACCTGCTCAGCCGCGTGGACTACCTGCTCATCGGCGGGGGCATGGCCTATACCTTCCTCAAAGCCAAGGGCTACGAGATCGGCAAGTCGCTGCTCGAAGCGGACCTCATCGCCACCGCTGCCGGGCTGTACGAGAAAGCCCACGAAAAGGGCGTGCGCCTGCTCACCCCGGTGGATTCGGTCGGATCGGACGTTTTCGGCGAAGACGGCCGCAAGGGCATCTTCCGCAATGAGGAATTTCCTGCCGATATGATGGCCCTCGACATCGGCCCGAAGACGTTCGAGCTGTACTACGACATCATCCTGCAGGCCAAGACCATCCTCTGGAACGGCCCGATGGGCGTGTTCGAGATGGACAGCTTTTCCAAAGGTACCTTTGCCGTAGCCAATGCAGTCGTGGAGGCCACCAAACAGGGCGCCTTCTCGCTCATCGGCGGCGGCGATTCAGCGGCCGCCATTTCCAAGGCCGGGCTGGAAGACCAGGTCTCCTACGTCTCCACCGGCGGCGGTGCCATGCTCGAATACCTCGAAGGCAAAACGCTGCCCGGCATTGCCGCGCTCGGATAACCATTCTTAATCAGGCGATTAACTGAGATCCGGGGGCGGCTGGCTGCTCCCGGATTTATTTATTGCAATTCTGCTTGCATGATTGCGGTCCGGCCTGTATATTTGTCCCACTTTTCACACTCCTCCGTAGCTCAGTCGGTTAGAGCGAATGACTGTTAATCATTAGGTCCCTGGTTCGAGCCCAGGCGGGGGAGCTCCACAAGCCGCAGGTTGCGGCTTGTTTTGTTTTATGCGCATGCAATCCGGCCCCTATCTTCTCGCCCTCGAGACTGCGACGCCCGTGGGGTCTGTGTCGGTCTGGGAAGGGCGCAGCATGCTGGGCTATGTCGAGATCCGGCAGGAGAAGGCCCATGCGCGCCTGCTGCTCCCGGTGATCGACGGGCTGATGGGGCATCTGGGGCTGCGTCCTGCGCAGCTGGGCGCAGTAGCCGTTGGCAAAGGCCCCGGCTCGTACACCGGCCTGCGTGTGGGCGTATCCACGGCCAAGGGCCTCTGCCTCTCGCTGGGCATCCCGCTGATCGGTATCGGCAGCCTCGAAGGGCTGGCTGCGCAGGTGCAGGACCTGGCGCGCAGCCTGGGCGCAGCCATCGCCCCGGTGATCGACGCCCGGCGCATGGAAGCCTATTCAGCGCTCTACTCTGCGGAGCTCGGCGAGCTGGCGCCGGTCGATGCCCGGATTTTCGATGCGGAAAGCTTCAGCGGCTGGCTGGCTGCCCGCCCGCTCATCCTGGTCGGCGATGCAGCTGCGAAGCTGCTGCCGCTGGCGGCGGGCCTGCCGGGCGTCGTCGTGCTGCCGGAGGTGCAGGCTACGGCAGCCGGCATCGGCAAACTGGCCGTCCTGCGTTTCGAGGCCGGGCAGTTCGAGGATCTGGAGCGCTTTGAGCCGTATTACCTCAAGGAATTTGCGGTGCGTCCCCCGCGCGACCTGCTCGCAGGCACCTAAAGCCTGCGTTCCCAGCCGCAGTTGACCAGATCGTTGACGTTCAGCAGCTCCTCGAAGGTAGGCACATCCACGTCCAGGGGAATTTTGATCAGGCGGGGATCTTTTTTCTCAAACGGCGGCGGCACGCTGGACTGGAACATCAGGCCCCAGACCTGAGCGGTACAGCTGTACAGGATGCGCGGCGGGCGGTAGTGGGTTTCCCATACGGTGAGGCGCTCATTGACCTCTTCGAAAAAATCGATCGTATTGGCCAGGCGGACACGGGAGCCGGCCTTGGACTTGCCGCGGGTCTTGAGGTAATTGATCTGGGCGCGGCCCTGCTTGTGCCGCTTCATGTATTTCTTGAATGCCTTGTGAACCACGGGCTCCCCTTCCTCGAAATACCCCATCGCAGCGGCACCCAATTGCACGAGGGTCATCAGGTATGGCTGCGGGGTGTCGGGCATGCTTTCGAGATATGCGGGCAGCGCTCCGGCAGCGGCGGGCAGCGGATCGAGGGGCAGCGGCAGCCTCAGCTCCGCCCGCAGCTGAAAATCCGGGCTCAGCAGCCGTACGACATGCCGGTCCGGGTCCGGTTCGCAGCGGGCGTCGGGATCTTCAAGCCAGTGTTCGAGCAGAAAGCGGCTGTCCTGCCAGGAATGGCGGAGCGCCTGCGGGAGATGGGCCATGCCCGTAAAGATACGGCAGGAAGGCGGGCAGCGCCAAGAGAAAAGCAGCCGGAGCATGCTCCGGCTGCAGTCAGATCAGGGAGGTGCAGGTCACAAAGGCCAGATGATGATGTCCAGGGCCTTGGAGCGGGTGTTGCAGGGTAAAGTGTGAGGCATACGGCAAGCGTTAGGGAAGATCAAACAGAAGCTTAGCTATGAGCCAATGGGCAAAATGCATGCCTGAACGGAAAGATCTGGACACCCGTCCGGCTGGGCTAAGGTTTGCGCATAAAACACAACTCTCTGACAGTCAAACTGTTATTTGACTATTTGCGAAAAACGGTGCGGTGCGTGTTTGGTATAGCCTACAATGCTGCACACCCTGCTGGACAGTGGATTTTTTCCCGCTGCGGGAGTTGACTGGCTGGATGGAGAATGCGTATTTGCAAGACCGGTGCTGAGCATCTGTTCTCAAGCCGGCTTCTGCTGTTCTGATCTTATCCCAACCTGCCGATGGAGCTGCCTGCCGATTTTTCGCTGGAAGAAAAACTGACCGAACTGCGCCGGCTCGTGGAGAAGATGCAGCAGGGCGTATCGGACTTCGACCGGCAGGTCGAGCTGTTCCGGCAGGGGATGGAGCTGATCGGCCAATGCCGGGGGTATCTGGACCAGGCCGAGCTGCGGGTTCAGCAGCTGGTCAACGGCGAGCTGAAGCCGCTCGAATAAGGCCCTGCACCCCGTCAAAATCCGCATCCGCAGATGCATTAATCCTGCGGATTGTGTAGCTTTACCACTCCGATTTCTCCACCACCCACCTGTTTAACAACCTTGGCTATGAACGCAAAAGGGACCCTGCACAAGAAGTTCGATACCCAGGTCATCTCGGACAAATTCAAGAAGCGCGAATTTGTGCTCCGGTATGAGGATAATCCCATGTATCCGCAGTTCGTGTCGTTCCAGCTGATCAACGACAAGGTAGATTTGCTCGACCGCTACGACCAGGGCGCCGAAATCGACGTGGAGTTCAACCTCCGCGGCCGCGAGTGGACGAGCCCGCAGGGCGAGATCAAATATTTCAACACGCTGGAGGCCTGGCGCATCAGCTCCACGCAGTCCGCGCCGGCCCCCGAGCCCCGTACCCAGCAGATGCCCGCCAGCTCCGGCGGCGGATCCGGATCTGTCGACGTCACCAGCCTGCCCGACGACGATCTGCCGTTCTGAACGTGCCCAGTTCGCGCAACCTGCGCAGGATTCTAACCTGCCAGCGCTGCGTGCCATGCATGCCGTTTGCTGCGAAAGGCCCTATCCGCCAACACCTGCTCCCACTTTTCTGCCGATTTCTAACATGTCCCCGAAAGATTCGGTTTTGCGATTTTTTTGCAGCCGTTTGAGAATTGCTGTGAAATCTCCAACTTGTGTCTGTAAGCGGGAAGACAATGGATTCACTACATATGGCCATGTATAAAATCGTCATGCTCGTCGATGATAACGAGATCGACAATATCATCAACGAGAAAATTATAGAAGCCGCCAGCTTCGCCGAGACCATTCTGATCTATCAGACCGGCCAGGAGGCGCTCGATTATCTGACCCGGCACCAGGCCGAAGACGGCAAGCTGCCCGAAATCGTGTTCCTGGACATCAACATGCCGATCATGGACGGGTTTCAGTTTCTCGAAGACTTCGAGAAATTTCCGCCGAATGTGCGCGACCGCTGCAAGATCATCATGCTTTCGTCTTCGATCAGCCCCAAGGATATCGACCGCGCCGCCAGCAGCAAGTATGTGCTGAAGTACCTCAACAAGCCGCTCAACACGCGCTACCTGGAAGCCATCTCCATCTGAGCGCGTCCGGCGCGCCCCGCATGCCAGACATCCGGCCCCTCAGGAGGCCGGATGTTTGGCATCAGGCCGGCTCAATGTGCAGCAGCAGCGCCTGCGCCTCCACAAAGGCACCTTCTGCGGTGAGCACGTCCGTAACCCGCCCTGCCATCGGGGCATAGAGGGTGTTTTCCATTTTCATGGAAGAGAGCACCAGGAGCGGGTCCCCAGCCTGGACGCCGGCACCGGCTGCGGTCAGCATCCGCACAATCCGCCCGGGCATCGGTGCACGGCAATCGCCTGGGCTGCCCGATGCCGCCGCTGCCGGAAAGCGGGGGCTGCGTTCAAGCCGCACCAGCGGTTCCCCGGGCGTGTGCAGATGCAGATGCGCGTCCCACGCAGCCAGGCTTACGCGGCGGCGGCGCCCGTCCCATTCCAGCGTAATGGAATCCGCGGTTCGGCCCAGCACCTGTACCTCGCGGGTCTGCGTCCCGCAGCTGACGGTGTACCGTCCTCCCTCCGCTGCGCGGTAGCGGACTTCCCGCCGCCCGCCATCCAGCTCGAAGGCTTCGATCTGCGGCCGGTACGGGTTGTTGCGCCAGCCGGAGGGCAGGGACGCTGCAAATACGGCGTCTTCCCTGCGCTGGCCTTCCAGCCACAGCGCGGCAGCCGTCAGGGCCCATTCCGGGTCCTGCGCAGCCGGCTCCAGCCCGGCCGCGTGCCGCTGCACAAAATCGGTATAGGTTTCCCCCGCGCCAAAGGCCGGGTGATCGAGTATGCGGATCAGCAGGTCGCGGTTGTGGCGGAGGCCGAGCACTGCCAGGGCATCCAGGCTGCGCCGCAGGCTGCGGACCGCCGACGGGCGGTCGGGGCCCGATGCGATGAGCTTGGCCAGCATCGGGTCGTAGTGCACGGTGACCTCCGTGCCGGTTTCCACGCCTGCATCGATCCGGGCCGGCAGGTCCGGCGGCGCGGCCCAGTGCCGGATCACCCCGGTATCGGGCAGAAAGCCCCGTGCAGGGTCCTCGGCATAGAGCCGGCATTCGACCGCATGGCCGGTCTGCCGGATCTCCTCCTGGCGCAAGGGCAAGGGCCTCCCCTCCGCTACCGCGATCTGCAAGGCCACCAGATCGAGCCCCGTCACCAGCTCCGTCACGGGATGCTCCACCTGCAGGCGGGTATTGACTTCGAGGAAATAAAACTGGCCTTCCGGCGTGAGGATAAATTCCACCGTCCCGGCATTGTAATAGCCGATGGAGCGGGCCAGCCGCACGGCAGCAGCGGCCATCTCGGTGCGGAGCGCATCGCTCAGGCCCGGCGAGGGGCTTTCCTCGACGATCTTCTGGTGCCGCCGCTGGATGCTGCATTCGCGCTCGAAGAGGTGCAGTACCTGTCCGTGTCGGTCGCCGAGAATCTGGATTTCCACGTGCCGGACCTGCTCGAAGTAGCGCTCCAGCAGCAGGCTGCCGTCGCCAAAGGCGGCCAGCGCCTCGCGCCGTGCAGCCGCGAGGGCATCGGGCAGCTCCGCCGCCTGGCGCACGATGCGCATGCCCTTGCCGCCGCCGCCCGCAGACGCTTTGATGAGGAGCGGAAATCCGATGCGGCTGCCTTCGGCAGCCAGCCGGCTGTCGCTGGCGTCTGCCTCCTGAAAGCCGGGCACGACCGGCACGCCGGCTGCCAGCGCCAGCTCCTTGGCCCGGATTTTGGATCCCATTGCTTCGATGCTATCGGCACTGGGGCCTACGAAGATCAGGCCGGCTGCTTCGCATTGGCGGGCGAATGCTGCTTGTTCGGACAGAAAGCCATAGCCGGGATGCACGGCATCGGCACCGGCCGCCAGCGCTGCGGCAATCAGACGGCCGGCATGCAGGTAGGACTCCGCCGCCGGTGCCGGACCGATGTGCATCGCATGATCGGCGGCCTGCACATGCGGAGCCCCCCGGTCCGCATCCGAATAGACTGCGACGGTCGCAATTCCGAGCCGGCGGCAGCTGCGGATGATCCGCAGGGCAATTTCGCCTCGGTTGGCAATCAGCAGGGTACGGATCAGCGGCATAACAATCTGGTTCTGTTTCGGGGGATAAGTTAGGGAAAGGATTCAGAAAAGCCAGCTGCACGCAGGCGCATGCCTTGCGCACGCCTGCACGCCGGGCCGGCACGCCTGCGCAATGCCGCGCAGGCACTATGCAGCGCCCGGGCGGCATGCTGCGTCTTGGGGTTGAACAGCGCTTCAGCAGCCACCGGCGCCAGGCGGCTGAAGCTTTTCAGAACCTTTACAGCAAACCTTCTCATACTCAAACCTATGCGTGCCCTGTTCATTGCCACCGCCCTCCTGCTTGCCCTCAGCTCCTGCAAGCTCCTCGATTCCCATCCTGCCGACGGCAGCTGGACCCATGTGTATGCGGAAACCCAATGCTCCGACGCCTGGAACGGCAGCGGCATCCCGGATGTTTCCGGCACCATTGCCGGGGTGACAGCCTACCTCCAGGCCAACGGCATCAGCCCCTCGGCAGTAGGGGTGGAAGTGTACGCCGAAGGGCCCTTCTGTGCCGCCTGCCAGTGCCCGTCGGGCCGCCGCATCCTGGTAGAAGTGGCGGCTGCCGATGCCGACAGCCTCGAAGCCCTCGACGGCGGTCTGTGGATTCCGTATTGAGGCCCTGTCAGGTGCAGCGGATGTCCGTGCACGGTGCGCATCGCGCACCGTTTTTTTTATGCCGGCAGCCGGCGGGATTTGCCAGCCCGGCCCAAACCTGTATCTTTACGAGATATTGAATATTCATCCGACTGACCGCGGACTGATGAGCAAACGAATCGGCCTCCTGGGGGCCCTGTTGATTGGCGTGCTGTATCTGCCAGCACAGCCTGCCGGCGCAGACCGGTGGGCCGGCACCTGGGCGCAGCCCGGAGATACCCTGACCCTGAACGCGGAGGGCGGCTTTGACCGCATTCAAAGCTCCGGTACCCGGACCAGCGGCGCCTGGAGCGCGCAGGGCGATACGCTCCGCCTGGCTCCGGACCCGGACGGGGCTCCGCCTCAGCAGCTCATCCTTACCAGCACAGGCGCTGCGCAGTCGCTGGAGCCAGGCGGACTGATGCGTGCTGCAGCCTCCCCTGCGGTGCCATCGGCGGCACCAGCGCCGCCGTCCATGCTCAGCAGCCCGATGGGCTGGATGGACCTCCTCCGGGGCGCATTGGGCATCGCGGTCATGCTCGGCTGCTGCTGGCTGCTGAGCGCCAACCGCAAGGCCATCGACTGGCGGCTGGTCGCGACCGGCATGGGGCTGCAGGTGCTTTTTGCCATCCTGGTGCTCAAGGTGCCGTTCGTCAAGGACTTCTTTGCGTGGATTGCCGGCGGCTTTGTCCGGATTCTGGACTTCTCGGAAGCAGGAGCGGCCTTCATCTTCGGGAGCCTGGTGACGAAGACCGATTCATTCGGATATATTTTCGCTTTCCAGATTCTGCCCACCATCGTCTTTTTTTCCGCGCTGATGTCCATTCTGTATTATCTGGGCATTCTGCAGCGCGTGGTATATTTTGTCGCGCTGGGCATGAGCAAGACCATGCGGCTTTCCGGTGCGGAAAGCCTGGCGGCAGCCGGCAATATTTTTCTCGGCCAGACGGAGGCGCCGCTGCTGATCAAGCCGTATGTGGAGCGCATGACCCGCTCGGAAATCCTCTGCCTGATGACCGGCGGCATGGCCACCATTGCCGGCGGGGTATTTGCGGCCTATGTCGGATACCTGGGCGGCAGCGACCCGGTGCAGCAGCAGATTTTCGCAACGCACCTGCTCTGCGCCTCCATCATGTCGGCGCCGGCGGCGATTGTGGCAGCCAAAATGCTCATGCCTGAAACGGAGGAAATCAGCCAGGATCTCAGCGTGCCCCGCGAAAAGCTGGGCTCCAATGTGCTGGAGGCCATCTCGATCGGTACGGGCGACGGCCTGCGCCTGGCAGTCAATGTAGGAGTAATGCTGCTGGTATTCACCGCCCTGATCGATATGGCCAATTATATCCTGATCAACGGCCTCGGCTCCTGGACCGGGCTCAACGAGCTGGTGGCTTCCAGCACCGGCGGGCGGTATCAGCAGCTCAACCTGCAGTACCTGTTCGGGCTGATTTTCGCGCCGTTTGCCTGGCTGCTGGGCGTACCGGCACAGGACAGCATGATCGTCGGGCAGCTCCTGGGCGAAAAAACCATTCTCAATGAGTTTGTAGCCTATACGACGATGGGGAATATGCAGGCGGCGGGGTCCGTCGCGCATTTCAAATCGATCATTATTGCGACCTATGCCCTCTGCGGATTTGCCAATTTTGCCTCGATCGGCATTCAGATCGGCGGGATCGGCGCGCTGGCGCCCGGCAAGCGCACCCTGCTTTCCGAGCTGGGCATCAAGGCGCTCATCGGCGGCACAGTCGCCTCATTTCTGACAGCGGCCATCGCAGGCGCCATGATCGGCGCCTGAGCCCAGGCCGGGAAAAACCCGTATATTACACGGCTGCCTGCGCATCAGCCCCCGGATCCGACTACGCCCGCGTATGCCCAGTTTTCAGCATCACATGCTCCGCCTATCCGTCTGGAATGTCCAGCGGCTGATCCGCATGGATGTGGCCCATATTCCGGATCTGCGCCGGACGCTGGACCTCAGCTCGCGTGCGCTGACGCTTCCATTCCGCATGGAGGCGAAGCCGTTGAATATCGGGCAGATGCGGGCCGAATGGCTGATCGGAAGCCAGTCTCAGGAAACCCGGAGGGTTCTGCTGTTTGTGCACGGGGGCGGATATGCGGTAGGATCGCTGCAGACGCACCGAGGGCTGGCCGGCGCGATTGCGCAGGCGGCTGGAGCCCGCTGCCTGCTGATCGACTACCGCCTGGCGCCGGAGCATCCGTTTCCGGCGGGCCTCGAAGATGCAGCCCTGGCCTACCAGTACCTGCTGCAGCAAGGATACGCGCCGCATGAGATTGCCATTGCCGGCGATTCTGCGGGCGGCGGGCTGAGCCTGGCGCTCCTGCTCTCCCTGCGTGAGCTGGGCGTGCCGCTGCCGGCTGCCTGCGTGTGCATGTCGCCCTGGGTGGATCTGACCTTTTCAGGCGAATCGGCCAAAACCTTTGCTAGCCAGGATCCCATCGTGCTTGTGCCGCAGGTGCGCGGCTGGGCCGATGTCTATGCCGGCCGGTATGCGCTGGAGCATCCCATGATTTCGCCGCTCTATGCCGATCTCTCCGGGCTGCCGCCGGTGCTGATTCAGGCCAGCGATTCCGAAGTGCTCACCGACGATGCGCGCCGCCTCGGCGCACGCCTGGCCGCTGCCGGCAACGATGTGACGCTGCAGATCTGGCCGGGAACGCTGCATGTGTGGCAATTATTCTGGCGGTATATTCCGGAAGCCGAGGACGCCGTGGCCCGGATAGGCCGGTTTCTCCAGGCGCGCTGGACATCAGCCGCTTCCGGGCGGGATATGGCCGCGTAGCCCGATGCGGATGCAGCAATTTGCTGTACCGTCTTACACCGCATACATATACTGGGTATCCTGATATTCCGGCAGCGGATACAAGCTGTGCGGATTTTCAGTGCGTGATGTCCGTGCAGGCATATGCTGGAATTTTCTACAGGCCGTGCCGGTCCAGATACCGGCAAAGCCAGCTATAGTCGATATTAACTCCCTGACTGTCAGTAAGCCAGGTGTGAAGCGCCTCCCGTGTCGCCTGCGGAAATTGCGCGCGGAATTCGCGGATTGCTGCTTCGTGCGGTGCAAGGCGTGAATTTTTTTTTCTGGGATATTGCAATTCCAGCAGCCCGTCCAATCCCGATTCGAGATATTTCCGGATCCATGCAGTGATGGTTTTGTCGCTGACACTCAGCAGGGTAGCAATTTCATTGACCGGATATCCATAATGCCTGAGCGAAATAGCCAGCAGCCTGCGCGAACGTTTTTTATCTGCCGTCTGCTGCATGGCATCGGCGAGCCTGTAGGCGGCTTCGCTGCTTAATTTAACGCGGTAGCTCATGAAATTCAGGCAAATACTGACCCGGAATCCGGAATATTTTATTACAGGTATTTGGGTTGAGAAATGTTGTTGCTTATTTTGTTGATAAATGTAGCTCAAGATGGAAGATTTTCTTAAAAAATTCTTTTACACCGGAGTAGGGCTTGCCGCACTGACTGCCGAGCGCCTCCAGGATTCGGTCAACGATCTGGTCGGGAAGGGCAAACTCACCGAAAAAGACGGCAAGCGCATTCTGGATGATTTCTTCGATCAGACGGAAGCGCGCCGCGAAGATTTCGAGCGCCGGCTGAAAGAGGCTGCGGAAGGGGTACTGGACCGCCTGTTTATTCCGACCCGCGCCGAATTCAACGCGCTGCAGACCCGGATTCACGAGCTGGAAGCCCAGCTGGCCGGTGCTGCACCTGCATCGGTGCCGGTACCTGCGGAAGTACAGCCGGTGCCTGCTCCTGAAAAACAGAAAGGCCGCGGCCGCAAAGCCGCAGCGGCAGTGCCGCCTGTGGAGCCGGATCTGCCGGCAGCCCCTAAAAAAGGCCGCCCCCGTAAAAATGCAGCAGTAGCGCAGCCGGAATGGATCGGCGATGTGCCCGTGGATGCCCCTAAAAAAGGCCGCCCCCGCAAGTCGGCTGCTGCGCCTGCCGAAGATGCACCCGAGACGCGCGGCAAACGCGGCGGGAAAGGTGCCGGCAAGGGCAAAAGCGTTGCCAAAGCCCGTGCCGAAGCGCCTGCAGACGGCACCAAGCGCGGACGCGGACGCCCGCCGAAAGCCCAGCCTGCTGCCCCGCCCCAGGAACAGCCCGCCGAAACGCCTGAAATCCCGCAGGAACCCGGAATGGACGCATAATCCGGCATCCGCACCTGCATGGATACCTTTCTGGATCAGGTAGCAGGCCAGTTGCATGGCCGCTTCGGCGACCGTATTTCCGATTGCTGTCTGGTAGTTCCTACCCGGCGTGCGGCGGTATTCATGCGCGCAGCCCTCGCACGCGCATACCGGAAAACCATCTGGGCGCCGGATATCCTCGCTATTCAGGATTTTATCCGGCAGTGCTCCGGCAGCCAGTTTCCAGAGCAGCTTCCGCTGCTGCTGCTGCTGCATGCGTGCAGCCAGCAGCAGACCGGGAAGGCTGAGCCCTTCGAGCGGTTTTATCCATGGGGGGAAATGCTCCTCCGGGATTTCGATGAGATCGATAAATACTGTGTGCCTGCTGCGGAGCTCTACCGCAATGTCCGGGAGCTGAAGGAGGTGGATGCTTTTTTTGCCCGGAGCGGCGAGTCGGCCGACAGCGAAGCGGTCCGGCGGTTCTGGGAAACGCTGCGCGGGCGCGCAGGCGGAGAGCATGCGCTCAAAACGCGGTTTTTGCAGATCTGGGAAACCCTCTACGAGGTATATGCCGGATTCCGGAGCACGCTGGAAGCCCAGGGCCAGGCCTACGACGGCATGGCGTACCGGCAGCTGGCAGACCGGCTGGAGGACGGCCGTACGCGGCTTCCCTGGGCCCATATTGCGCTCATCGGATTCAACGCCCTTTCCACTGCGGAGGAGCGTATTTTCGAGCAGCTCCTGGCCCGGCAGCAGGCCACCGTGTTTTGGGATGTGGACCGCGCCTATTTTACTCCGCCGGGCGAAAGCGGGCGGACGACGGCACATTTGGCGGGCGAAGAGCCTGGCAAATTTATCCGCAGCTACCACTCGAAGCGCTGGGCACCCAAAGGCTACGACAGCCGCCTGATCATGCACGATCTGGCGGCGGCACCCAAATCCCTGTACCTGACTGGTGCGCCGCTGCTGACCGGGCAGGCGCAGTACGCCGGATCGCTCCTGGCTGGGCTCCGGCACCCGCAGGAGCGCGCAGCAGTGGTCCTGGCCGACGAGCAGATGCTGTTTCCGCTGCTCGATGCCCTGCCGGACGAGATTGGCGCAGTCAATGTGACGATGGGCTTTCCGCTCCGGCAGACGCATGCCTTCCACCTGGTCATGTCCTTTCTGCGCCTGCTTCGCAACCTGCGCCCTGGCCCCGGCGGCCCCGAATGCCTCTACCGCGATGTGCTGGATCTGGCCGGCAATCCCTACCTGCGCGCCCATCATCCCGAAGCCGCAGACCGGATCCGGCAGGCAGTCGTCGGAGGCAACCTGGTATTTGTAGGCCGCCGGGTGCTGGAGCCGCTGGCTGCTACCCCGCTGCTGCGGCAGCTGCTGCTGCCGCCGCCGGTGGATCTCGCGCAGCCCGATCTCAGGCAGCTGGCTGCCCATTGCCAGGCCCTGTTCGGCCTGCTGCTGCAGGACGCCGCTTCGCAGGCGGAGGCAGGGCTGGAGACCGAGTTCGCCTTTCACCTCTATACGGCATTCAGCCAGCTTCAGGATACACTTCTGCGGCACGCGCCGGCCATCAGCCTGCTGAGCTTCACGCAGCTCGTCCGGGAAGCGATTCAGCGAGTCAAAATGCCGTTCGAGGGGGAGCCGCTGGTGGGGGTGCAGGTCATGGGATTTCTCGAAACCCGCCTGCTGGACTTCGATACGGTCATCATTGCCGGCGCGAATGAAGGCAACCTGCCGGACACCAGCTCCGGCAATTCCTTTATTCCCTATCACCTGCGCAAGGGCTTCGGCCTGCCGACCTTCGAGGAGAAAGACGCCATCTACGCCTATCATTTCTACCGGCTGCTGCAGCGGGCATCCACGGTGCACCTGATTTACAATACAGTCGTATCCGAGCGCGGCGGGGCGCGGGAAGTGAGCCGGTTTATCGAGCAGATCCGGCATTTTTTCCGCGGCCATTCCCAGATCCGCATCATCGAGCAGACGGTTACGCCGCCGGCGCCGGCCGTAGGCCGCAGCGCAGTCCGGGCACCCCAGCAGGCAGGCGTCCGGCGCATCCTGCTGGACCGCTTCAGCGGCCCCGATCCGTCCCGGTTTTTCTCGGCTTCAGCGCTCAACAGCTACCTGCGCTGCCCCCTGCAGTTCTACTTTCAGTATGTCGCCCGCATCCGCGAGCAGGAGGAAGTGGAGGCTGTCATTGCGCCCAATACCCTGGGTACCATCGTGCACTACACCATGGAGGCCTGCTACATGCCCTATCTCGGCGCAGTGCTCCGCCCGGCCGACTTCGATGCCATCATCGGGCGGCTGGATACCCTCCTGGGCGAGGCATTCGCACGGGCAAACCGGCAGGCAGATACCCTGGCCGCAGGCCGCAACCTGCTGCTGAGCAATGTCATCCGCAGGATCTGCATCCAGCTGCTGCGGAACGATGCGCAGCTGTGTACGAAGGAGCCGTTTTCGGTGGAGGCCGTGGAGTCGCGCGCATGGACCCGCACCCTGGAGGCTGCGGGGCAGACATTCCGCATCGGCGGTGCGGTGGACCGTATCGACCGGATTGCCGGCAGCGGCATGATCCGCATCATCGATTACAAGACCGGCCGGGTCTCCCTGTCGGAACAGCAGGAGCTGGATGCGGATACCAGCTTTGACAAGCAGCAGAAAGAGGTGCTGCAGGGCTTGCTGTATGCCTGGCTCCACCAGGCGCAGGCACCCGGCCAGCCGGTGCAGGTAGGCTACTACGTTGCCCGCGAGCTGCGCAAGGGGATTCAGTATCTCAGCCCGGACGGCAGCCTGGGGGGGCAGGCCCTGGAGCGGTTCGAGGTCCGGCTGCGGGAAATCCTGGAGCGGATCTGGTCGGAGGATTTTACCCAGGTAGCCGATCCGGCAGCCTGTGCGGTGTGCGCCTACAACCGCATCTGCAACCGCGCCTGACGGTCAGGGCTTTACAGCCTTCAGGCTGATGTCGAGGCTTTTGACAGAGTGGGTCAGTGCGCCCATCGACACATAGGTCACCCCGGTTTCGGCATATGCGCGCACGGTTTCGGGGGTAATGCCGCCGGAGGCTTCCGTTTCGATGCGGCCGTCCACCAGGCGGACCGCCTGGCGCATGAGGCCGGGGCTCATGTTGTCGAGCAGTACGCGGCGCACGCCGCCTGCGGCCAGTACTTCTTCCACCTCGGCCAGCGTCCGCGCTTCGACGACGATTTCCAGGCGCAGATTCCGGTCGGCAAGCCATGCCTGGCACGCGCGGATGGCAGGGAGAATTCCGCCGGCGTAATCGGTGTGATTGTCCTTGATCATCACCATGTCGTACAAGCCAAAGCGGTGATTGACGCCGCCGCCGATCTGCACGGCCCATTTCTCTACATGGCGGATGAGGGGGGTGGTTTTGCGGGTGTCGAGGACGCGGCATCCGGTATCGCGGATCAGATCGGCTACCTGCCGGGTGCGGGTAGCGATGCCGCTCATGCGCTGCATCAGGTTGAGCACCAGCCGCTCTGCGGTCAGGATGGACCGCGGGTCGCCTGCGACCGTGAAGGGCACATCGCCTGGCGCAACGGGGCTGCCATCGGGCAGCAGCGGCACGAACTCCAGGGCAGCATCGACACGGGCAAAGACCCGCTGCGCCAGGGCGGCGCCTGCCAGCACCCCAGGCTCCTTGATCAGGCAGCGCGCCTGCGCATAGCGGCCGGGCGGAATGACCGACAGGCTGCTGTAGTCGCCCGGGCCTACATCTTCTGCAAGCCCGCCTTCGATGATCCGGTCCGTATCCGGGTGCGAGAGAAAATCCATAGGTGCAAGCGCTGAAGTCAACAGGCTGCGCCAAGATACAGCATCGGGGCTGGCGCGCCAAGCTTCCGGCCGGGCAAAAAAATAATCGGCTCCGGGGGAGAAGCCGACTATTTTATTCAGGTGTGGCTGAACAGCAGCGGACGAACCGGATCAGCGGGGCTCGAAACGCAGCTCGGTAATCTTGTAGGAACCGCCCTCGGGGCGCAGGAAAATGTTGACTTCGAAGGCGCCGCCGCTGCTGCGGTACTCGCCCGTCGCATAGGCCGTCCCGCCCGTTTCGCCGGTATGGCTGAACGTGAAGGAACCTGCCGGATAATCCGAGAAAAACTGGTTGATGATGTACTGCGCCTGCATATTGCTATGCACCTGGCGCTTTCCTTGCAGGGAAATTTCTACCCGGGAACCCAGGTGACGGATCACAGGGCCAGGCGCTCCATTGGTGAAGGCCTCACCCAGCTCACTCAGAATTTCGGACGGGGTCTGACCCGCAGCCGAACTCAGCGGAACAAGGCAAAGGAGAACAAGCAAAGCTAAGCTATAATACAACCGCATCGTATGAACCCTTGAAAGCATCTATCTGTAGGCTATGGTTCTTATGCTATAACCGTGCCAATTCAGAAGCACCTTCAAGGATCGCAAGAATCAGGTTAAGAAAACACCGTGTTTTGATGGAATTCCTTACCTTCGCTGCATGAATACCCGTAAGGTAATCCTCATCATCATGGACGGATGGGGACTGGCAGAAAATGAGGCGGTTAGCGCCATTGCTGCTGCCCACACCCCCTTCTTCGACCAGGCCCTGCAGTCGCTGCCGTTTACCCGTCTCGAAGCTTCGGGGCTGGCCGTAGGGCTTCCGGAAGGCCAGATGGGCAATTCGGAGGTTGGGCATATGAATATCGGCGCAGGCCGGATCGTATACCAGGACCTGGTCCGCCTGAATCAGGAAATCGGCACGGGCGCGATCGCCTCCAATGCAGAATTCCGCCGCTTGGCCGCTTACTGCAAGTCGGAAGGTAAACCGCTGCATCTCATGGGCTTGCTCTCCGACGGCGGAGTGCACAGCAGTATTCACCACCTCACCGGGCTGCTGCATCTGCTGGCTGCGGAATCGCTCCCGGCAGTGTATATCCATTGCTTCATGGACGGGCGCGACACCTCGCCCAATGGCGGTGCCCGGTACCTCCGGGATCTGGAAGCGGCCATCGCGGCAAGCGGCACCGGCAGGATCGCCTCGGTCATCGGCCGCTACTTCGCCATGGACCGGGACAAACGGTGGGAACGGGTAAAAAAGGCGTATGATCTGCTGGTGCACGGCACGGGCGCCGCGTACGAATCTCCAGTCGCAGCCGTCGAGGCGTCCTACGCCGCAGGCATCACGGATGAGTTCGTGGAGCCCGCTGTGATGGTGGAAAACGGAAAGCCCGTAGCTACCCTGCAGCCCGGCGATGCCGTGCTGTTCTTCAACTTCCGCACCGACCGCGGCCGGCAGCTCACCCATGTGCTCACCCAGGCCGATCTGCCGGATCATGGCATGCAGCGCATTCCCCTGCGCTACGCTACGATGACCCGCTACGACGAGACCTTTACCGGCGTGCAGGTCCTCTACGAAAAAGACAACCTCTCCAATGGCCTCGGCGAATACCTCTCGGCACAGGGAAAAGCCCAGATCCGCATTGCAGAGACGGAGAAGTACCCGCATGTGACCTTCTTCTTCAACGGCGGGCGCGAGGAAACCCTGCCCGGCGAGCGCTACCTGCTCTGCCCTTCTCCCAAGGTGCCTACCTACGACCTCCAGCCGGAGATGAGCGCCCTCGACATCCGCGACACCATTATCCCGGAACTCGAAGCAGGCCGCCCCGACTTTGTCTGCCTCAACTTCGCCAACCCGGACATGGTGGGGCATACCGGTGTGTTCGAGGCGGCGGTGAAAGCCTGCACGACGGTGGATGCCTGCACCGCTGCCGTGGTGGAGGCAGCCACCCGCAACGGCTACATCGCCCTGGTCACTGCCGACCACGGCAATGCGGACTGCATGCGCAATCCGGACGGCAGCCCCCATACCGCCCATACGACGGCGCTGGTGCCGCTCTTCCTCATCGACCCGGAACAGCGCTTCACCCTGAAGCCGCAGCTGGGCAAACTGGGCGATCTGGCCCCGACCATTCTGTATCTCATGGGCCTGCCTGCCCCGGCTGAAATGACCGGCGACGTGCTGGCCGAGGCCGTTTCTACGTCTGCCTGATGCGCCTGCGAACGTCTGCCCGCCGTGCGATGACTGCCGGCTGCCTCCTGCTGGCAGCTGCCCTGGCAGCATGCAGCGGCGGCGCCAGCCAGGAAAACCGCCTGCGGCGGCAGCTCGAAAGCCAGATCCAGCGCGCATGCGCGCAGATGCAAGCCTACGAGCGGCAGGTTACGGACTATCCGGCAGGCAAGCCCCCGGCCGCAGAGACGGTCCGCCACCTCCCGGATTCCGCCGGCAGCCTGTACCAGCTGCTGGATGATGTGCTGGCAGCCGGCGATCTCGATGCGCAGGATCCCTACCTGCTCGAATCGATGGACCTCCGCACGGCAGGCGATACGCTCATCGCAGCAGTCAAAAGCCCGGGTGCCGCCGATCTGGCGCTTCAGAAGCGCGTCTATCAGCCCGGCAGCGACAGCCTGCTCCGCTACCTTGAATCGCACGTGATCAAGTCCGGCTGGCTGTATGCGATGGACCTCCATACCCGCGTGGTCTTCGACAGCCTCGGCCGCTACGAGCGGCACGAGACCCGGCTGGTTACGCGGGTGTCAGCCGCAGGCGCGGAGTTTTCCTCTGCCATTTCCGGGAAGGCCTTCTATGAATGAGTGGCTGGCAGTGGCCGCAGGCGGAGCCGCCGGCTCGCTGCTGCGCTTTGGCATCGGCAAGGCGATGGCTCCGCAGGCTGCATCATTTCCCTGGGCTACCCTGCTGGCCAATGTGCTGGCCTGTCTGGTGCTGGGCGCAGCCTGGGCCTGGTTTGGCAGGCGCCAGGATCTGCCGGAAGCCACCCGGCTGCTGATTACCACCGGATTCTGCGGCGGCTTCTCCACCTTTTCCACGTTCAGCCTCGAAACGGCCCGCATGATCGCAGGCGGGCAGTGGGGCGCTGCCGCACTGTATGTAGGCCTCTCCCTGCTGGCCTGCCTGGCCGCAGTAGCCCTGAGCCTGCGCATCTGATCAGCCGCTCCGCACATTTTTTTGCAGATCCTTACACGGACAGCCCAATAACTTGACGGTCTGTCCGTTACTACCGTACTTAGGACTGTGAAGATCGATTCCCCTATTACACAGGATCTTCATCCTTCCTATCATTACCTACCTTATACCCCAAACTGGAAAGCTCCGTCATCCCCGTGACGGAGCTTCTCTCTTCCAGGGCGGCCGCTATTTTTTGGTCCGAATGCCGCCGGGGCTTGGGTTTCTGGCGCCCAGCATAGAGTTTTGCAGCCATCGCTCAATCGCAGACTGTTATGGAACTGAATTTCCGCCTGCAAAACGTAGACGGCCGCTGGGTATCGCCCGACGATTATCCGGACGCGCAAGGGTTTATCATCATCTTTACCTGCAATCACTGCCCGTACTCCATCGGCAGCGAGGGCCGGCTCATCGCCCTGCACGAGCGCTATGCGCCGCTCGGGTATCCGGTCGTGGCCATCAGCTCCAATGATCCGGAACAGTATCCGCAGGATAGCTTCGAGCAGATGCAGGTGCGCGCCCGCGAACGCGGATTCCCCTTCGCCTATCTCTTCGACGGGACGCAGGAGGTGGCGCACGCCTACGGCGCCGAGCGCACGCCGCATGCATTTCTGCTGCATAAAGGTGCCCTGGGCCTTGAAGTGCTCTACCGGGGCGCTATCGACAACCACCCCAAAGATGCCTCGCAGGTCACCGAATCCTATCTGAGCCGGGTGCTGGACAGCTGGCTCAGCGAAGGATGGGTGACGCTTTCCGAAACCCCGGCCATCGGCTGCACGATCAAGTGGAAGAAATCCTGAACCGGCTCGGCATCCCCGAGCGCGTCCAGGCGCTGAAAGACCGGGGGTTGTACTGGGCCATGAACTGGCCCTATATCGCCTTGTACGATACCTGCGGCCAGGATACGGACCGCTACGGTCGCTACGAGTGGCTGCTGGGCGTGGCCGGCTGGAATGCGCCGGTGGTACGCACCTTTGCCGGGCTGCCGGATGCCGGGCAGGACTGGCTGATGGGCCTCATCAGCTACGATGCCAAGCAGGAACTGGAGCCCGGCCTGCGCACCTCCGGCGAGCCGCTGGTCGCCTTCGATCCGGTGATGTGCTTCGTGCCGGAGATTGTGCTGGCCATTCCCCGCGGCGGCAGCCAGATCGAAGTGCTCAAAGGTCCGCCGGCGCTCCGGAGCCTGCCAATGCCGCCGAAGCAGAAACTGCTGCGGCTGCCCCCGCCGGTATTCCGCCCGCTGGTTTCGCAGGCTGAATATGAGGAAATGATCCGGCAGATCCAGCGGCATATCGTAGACGGGGACTGCTACGAGCTCAACCTGTCCCAGGCCTTTGTGGCCAATTTCCGGCTCGACCAGCCGGAACGGATTTTCTGGCGGCTCACCCGCGTATCCCCCGCCCCTTTTGCCGCGCTGCTGCGGCTGGGGCCGCGCTACCTGCTCTCGGCGTCGCCGGAGCGGCTGCTGCAGCTCCAGGATGGACGGCTGCTGTCGCAGCCCATGAAAGGCACGGCTCCGCGCGGCGAAACCGCCCAGCAAGATCAGGAGGTCCGCGAACGGCTCCGCCATTCCGAAAAAGAACAGGCCGAGAATGTCATGATCGTGGACCTGACCCGCAACGACCTCAACCGCTCCGCGCTGCCGGGCAGCGTTTCGGTATCGGATCTGTTTGAAGTCCAGACTTTTGCGCATGTGCACCAGATGATCTCCACGGTCACTGCGCAGCGCGATCCGCAGGTGCCCCTGCGGGAGGTCATCGGGCATGTATTCCCGCCGGGGTCCATGACCGGCGCCCCGAAGGTGCGCAGCATGGAGCTGATCGACCGCTACGAGCAGGTCGCACGCGGCGCGTATGCGGGCTCCATCGGCTATATCGACCCGCAGGGAAATTTTGACTGGAACGTGGTGATCCGGACCCTGGTGTACGACGACGAGCTCCGGCGCCTCTGCTACCACGTAGGCGGAGCGATTACCTACGATTCGGTGCCGTCCCAGGAATACGAGGAAACCCTGATCAAAGCCCGTGCCCTGCGGAAGCTCTTCGAATGAGGGGGCCGGTCAGAGGTTCAGGTTCTGGCTTTCGACCTTGTTCAGGACAGCAGGCATGAGCTTGCTGCCCAGCGATTTCAGATAGGCGACGCCGGTAAGGTCGCCGGCGGTGATGCTGTGGGTAGCAGAAAAGACGGGCAGCACCCGTGCTGCGAAGCGGGTGAGCTCTTTGGTGTCGGGATATGCATTGAGGGCGGCACCTTCGAACAGGATAAAATCATATACCCCTGCCAGCTCGATCAGCAGCTGTTCGAATTCGTCGGTTTTGAGCATTTCTGCCGGCGAGAAGCTGCTGCCTTCGCAGCCGATCACATCGAGGTTGTCGAAAATCGACTTGGATATGAGCTGTTTGAAGGGAATTTCGCGGTTGAGGTAGGATTCGAGGCTGGGCGTAGCAGAGGTGAGCCGGGTGAGGGCATTGTGCTTGAAATTGGTATCGATCAGCAGGACACGCTTTCCGCTGAGGCTGAGCGAGTATCCGAGCGAGACCATCAGCGAGGTTTTGCCGGCGCCCTCACGGGTGCTGGTAATGAGCAGGGTGCGGGGGCCCGCCTCGCTCACTTCGTAGCGGATTTTGCGGAGCAGTTGCTTGTAGCTTTCCAGCGAAGGGTTCGCATGGTTTTCGCTGAAGAGTGCGCCGAGGTCGAGGTTGACGGTGTGGAGGCGGTTGAGCGGTCCGAGCAGTTCGAGCCCGGTGAGGGTGCGGAGCCGGGACGGAAATCGGATGGACGTATCGAGGTATTCGAGGAGAAAAAGCCCTACGACACAGAGCGAGATGCTGACCAGGCCGGACAGGGCCGTGAGCAGCATGGTTTTGGAGGGTTCGGGGCGGTCCGGAGGCTGGACGAAGGCGACCTGGGTCATGGAACTGGTGACGGGTTCCAGGGCGGAGAACTTGGCCTCGTTGAGCTTGTTCAGCACGATGAGGTAGGCATCGCGTGCAATTTCCAGCTCCCGGTTTTCGGGCAGGACGCTGCCGTCGGATGCGGTAAAGGTACCTGCCTGGCTGCTGAGCCGCCGCAGTTCCTGGTCGATGGCCCGGATGCGCTCGCGCAGCACCTCCATGGTCACATCTGCCGCGATCTTCTGCTCCATCAGCTGGCGCCGGGCAGGGTCCAGATCCGGCTGCTGCTCGGACAGGCTGCGCACCAGTTCGCTGCGGAGTTCGATCCGGGTATTTTCGAGCGAATCGCGGGCGCTGAGGGCCTGAAAGCCGGAGCGCACCCAGCGCTGATTGAGGCGGTTCATCCGGCTCAGCAGCAGCAGGGCGAGGGTACGGCCGCGCTCGCTTTCCCGCGAGATGAACGAAACCTGCTCATTGGCAGGGAGCTGTGCGTGAATGGCAGTCAGCTGGCGTTCTGCCTCGGCCATTTCCTGCGATGCGCTGGCACGCTGCTGCTCCAGCTGCGCCAGCGGATCCAGCACCTCCCGCACCGGGTTGACGGCATCCGGCCGGCCGCCTGCCGCCTGCTGGGCTTCCCATGCGCGGATTTTTTCGTCCAGATCCTGTTTTTTCTCCGCGACCAGGCTGCTGTAAAACTCGATCGACGTGCGCGAGCGCTCCGCCTTGCTGTTGGCATAGTAGCGGATGAACTCCTGGCACAGGGTATTGACGACGAAGGCGGAGAGGTAGGGATTTTCAGAGGAGAACTCGATCCCGATGAAATCGGTGCCGGGAATGCGCTTGATATACAGATATGCCAGCAGCGACTCGGGGTCGTAGTTCATGATGCGGAGCATGCGCAGATGCTTGCGTTCCAGCTCGTCGGCAGAATGCAGCGGTTCGAGGCCTTCCAGTTTGAGCCGGTAGCGCTCGCGGGCTACGCGCAGCTCTTCCGCCGTGTATGCCTGGCGCACCGGCGTGAGGTCGCGGAAGGGATCGGTTTTTTCGAGGTCGTGCAGCATGAGCTGAAACGATACCAGCTGCAGCACCTGCACCGAGCGCAGCTGTTCCTCCACATTTTTGAACTGGGCTTCTACGGCGAAGCGCTGCTGCGGCTGGCTGCCCGTGCCGGATGCGAAAAACGGGTCATGGGTATCCACAATGCCGGTAGCGAGCTGGCCGCTGGCCCGGTACACCCGTGCCGTGCGGCTGGAGATGACAAAGGTTGTGATCACCGCCACCGAGGTGATGGCCAGGATCAGCCACTTTCGCCGCTGCAATACCCGTAAAAAGCTGTTCAGGTCCATAATGATACATTCCCGGCAAGGAGCAAGTGCAACAAAGGTATATTATTTTTTCCCTGCACGCCTGGGCCGCAGGCGTCCGGTGTAAGATAAGCTGGCCGTCCAGAATAAAAATGCGCTGATGCCGGCCATGGCAGCCAGCACCCGCGAGGCGATCTGCAGCGGCGACCGGGTCCGGAGGTCGTTCCGCACGCTCACCTCCTGGTCTACGCCTGCCAGGAGCGCTGCGGTAGCCAGCATCTCATGCTGCAGGGCCTGCTGCCGTGCGGTGCCCGCCTGATAGCTCGCCTCCATGGATTCGAGGCGGCCTTGCAGCAGCTGTTCGAGGCGGAGATAGGCCGACTCGAGCTCCTGCTCCAGCAGGGTGACGCGTGCCAGGCTGACGCCCAGCGCGATGGCGGTTTCGCTGCTGGTGTCCGAGGTGCGGTCCTCGTCCCGGACCGGCACGATGCTGTAGGCGGCATTCCGCTCCGGATTGCGGGGCGCGAGCTGTGTCCGCAGCGAAGCTGCGCGGACACGTTCCTCCTGCAGGGCGCTTTCCAGCTGGCGGATCTGCCGGAGCAGCTCCTGTACGCCGGGCTGGGATGCTGCTGCGCGGGGCAGGCTGAGGGCCTGCTCCAGCTGCTGCTTCTTCTGCGCCAGATATGGCTCCTGCTGCACCGTCACCTGCTCCAGCAGCGCAAGCTGCATGGAAATCCGCTCCCGCTCGACCCGTGCATGATACCGGATGAAGTGACGGGCAAACTGCCGAGCCATGAATGCTGCCGCTTCGCTGCTTTCCCCCTGCACCTGCAGGTACACCAGCGGATGCTCCGGCGCCGGCCGGAAGTCGAAGAGGGTGCGGAGCGCCTCCGGCTGGTAGCCAAGCTTGCCGAGCACGTCGGCGATCAGCAGATCGTCCGGATCGCCGGTCAGGACACCGTCCTGGGCCTTGAGCTTGCGCTCCAGCAGGGTCGCGATCCACGCGCGCGCGCTGGGCGTGTAGCTCTCCAGCGTCTGGAAAGAGGGGCTCCAGGGCGTCTCCCGCAGGTCGTGCAGCGCCAGGGCAAAGGCAGTAAGGGCATAGGGCTCGGGATGATCCAGGTTGCGGAGCACCACTTGCACCCGGTCGGGAAGCGGCGCGCCTGCGCTGCTCAGCTGCAGCAGGCTGTCTCCCGCCGGGGACCGGAAAGGCAGGATGTCCAGGGTACATGCAGCGGTGTGCTGTACCGGCAGGCGCTGCAGCAGGGCGTACACGCCCAGCGATACCGCCGCAGGCGGCAGGATCAGCAGAACCAGCAGATACAACCGGTGAAACATCCCGTATAATGTAAGGCCAAGCCGAATTTTGTCTCAAAATACGGCTAAAGCCGGGCCTCTGCCGGGTCTTGTGCAGCCAGCGGTAATTTTCATTGCCCCAAAGGAATATCAGGCCCCCCAAATGGTCATTCCGGCAGCGCGAACGGATCAGCGTTCCATGCCAGTTCCGCCTCCAGCCTGGACCAGAGGGCTTCCAGCTTGCCCGGCTCGTAGAGTTTTTCCCGGAACCCGGGATATTCGGCCCGGTACACTTCGAAGAGCCGGCCGCCGTCCTCGCGCGATGCGCGCACGTTGGCGATGCGGTCGCAGAGCTTGACCAGCGCGGCATGCGGCGTTGCCCGGATGCCGGCATAATAGCGATCATTGGCGCGTTCCGCACGGGTGCGGCCTTTTTCGTTGGTCAGCGCAAATACGATCTCGGCCACCGTTTCGCCCACCTGCGCCTTCACGTCGTTGTAGGTCTCCCGCGCATCCTCGATCAGGTCGTGGCACCAGCAGGCTGCGAGGATTACCTCCCGCTCTGCCGGGGGGTATCCGTCGAGAAACAGACCGGCCGTATCGGCCACCATCTGCAAGTGGTAGGCGTACGGACGGTTTCCGTAGCGGTGGCAGACCGCCTCATGGCGGGCAGAGGCGTAGTGCTTTGCATGCTGCGACAAGGTCATGGCCGTCGGAGATTGGCGCTGCCCGCTACAGTTCGCGGGTCATGGTCTGGACAATTTTAAATTCGGAGAAAAACTCCCGCGCCACCACGCGCAGCACCGTATAGCCCGGTACGGCAGCGATCATGCCCGCCACCCCGCCGGCCATGCCGGCCATCAGAATCACGAGGAAGATCTCCAGCGGGTGGGCGTTGACGCTGTTGGAGAAAATCAGCGGCTGCAGGAGAAAGTTGTCGATGGCCTGCACCGAGAGAAATACCACCGCCACCTGCCCCGCCATGGGGAGCAGTTCGGTCGCGTAGTCGAGGTGCAGATGCCCCAGCAGCGTGAGCGATACGCCCAGCGCGGCACCCAGCAGCGGCCCCAGGTAGGGAATGATGTTGAGCAGGCCTCCAAACACGCCGATGAGCACTGCATTGTCGATGCCGAGCATCCACAGCGCCAGCGAGATCAGCGCCCCGACCAGCAGCGTTTCGCCCAGCACGCCCAGAAAATAGCGCTGCAGCAGGCCCTGCGAGTGCTGCATGACGTTCTTGATCTTCTCGATATGCGCATCCGGCGTCGCGGTCAGCACGATCCGGGAGAAGAGGTTGCGTTCTTTGAGGAAGAAAAAGGCGATGAATGTAATCGAGGATAAGCCGACGAGGAAATCGCCCGTCACCCCGGCAATGCCATTGAGGATGCGGGTAACATTGATCTCGGACACGATGCTCACGACCCGCTCCTGAATGTACTGCTCCACCTGGACGGTGTCGGCAAGCCCGTACTGGCGCAGAAGCGCTTCGGCCTGGGAAATCGGCGCCTGCAGCCCCTGCTCGATGGCTGCCGCGTCGAGGTTTTTGACCTGATTGATCTGTGCCAGCACCGTCGGAACGAGAATGGCAAAATTGATCCCCACCGCTCCGTACAGCAGGGCCAGGGTAATAACCGCCCGCAGGGCCGAAGGCAGCATCCACTTCCGGATGCGGATCCGTCCGAGCAGGTTCATCAGCGGCCGCCCGATCAGGGCCAGGATGGCCGCAGCGATCAGGTACACGAGGATGCTGGAAAAATACCAGAGCAGGCCCCCCAATACGAGGAGGCCTGCCAGGATCAGCAGCGGACGAGCCTGAATGCTCATGGTTTCACCGGTTTGTCCACCACCGGGCGCGACTCGCGGTTGGCCAGGTCCCAGGCGGTTGCGAAGACCAGCCGGGCGATTTTGGCCGTTTTTTCGTAGCGGATCTTGTGCGGATCGTCCGTCGGGCGGTGGTAATCCACGTGCGTGCCGGTGAAGTAGAAGATGATCGGAATGCCTTTTTCGGCAAAATTGTAGTGATCGCTCCGGTAGTAGAAGCGGTTGGGGTCTTTGTCGTCGTTGTAGGTGTAATCGAGCACCAGATTCGTATAGGCCTGGTTGGCGGCTTCGTTGGCCTCATGCAGCTGGGTGCTGAGCTTGTCGGAGCCGATGATATAGACGTAGTTCGTGGAATCGGCCAGCTTCTCGTAGCGCGGATCGATGCGTCCGATCATGTCGATATTCAGGTTGGCGACGGTATTGGCGATCGGATACACCGGGTGGTTGGCATAAAATTCCGAACCCCATAGGCCTTTTTCCTCCCCCGACACCGTCATGAAGAGGATGCTGCGGCGGGGCCGGTAGCCTGCACGGGCAGCCTCGGTGAAGGCCTCCGCCAGTTCGAGCACGGTCGAGGTGCCGGACGCATCGTCATCGGCGCCGTTGTTGATCTCGCCGTTGGTGATGCCGATATGGTCGTAGTGGCCGGTGATGACCAGCACTTCATCGGCCTTGTCGGTGCCTTCGAGATAGCCCAGCACATTCATGGCAGGCTTGGAGCCGCCGTCGCTGACGCAGCTGAAGGAAAACTTCGCTTTTTTGAAATCCAGCGCCGGCACTGCATCGCTGGTTTTGAGCTGGCCGGCCAGCTGCGCCCAGTCCTGGCCAGCCGCCTCCAGCAGCTGCTTTCCCAGCGACTCGGAGACGATCAGCACCGGAAACTCCTGCTCTTCCTCGCCTGAGATCGAGGAGCTGCGGGAGCTGGCGAAGCGGCGCACGGCATTGTACACGGTATCGGGCAGCAGCAGCAGCATGGCTGCTGCGCCGGCAGCCTCGACCGATTCCGAGCGTGAAATCCAGCTGAACAGCTGCGCGAAGCGGTTGGAAGGGGCCTTGCTTCCTGCCGGATCACCGGCCATCACGACGGCAGTTTTGCCGGCGAGGCGGGTGTGCTGCAGGTTGTTGTAGCCCTCGGTCTGGAGTCCGAAGCCTGCAAAGGCCAGCTCAGCCGGAAAAGACGCCGGCAGCCGCTGCTGGAGGTGGAAGTAGCCCTCGCCGTAGCCGTAGGATTTTTTCCCGATCTTCAGAGAAGACTCCGACACTTCGCTCCAGTTCACATAATACGTCTGGTAATACTCGTCGGGCCCCACGGCGCCGGGCAGGCCCAGGCGGCGGAACTGGGTCCGGATGTAATGCGCAGCCAGGTGCATGCCGCGCTCGCCGGTTTCACGGCCTTCGAGCAGGTCGTCGGCGAGAAAATACATATGCGCCCGCAGGTCGCGGGCGGTAATGGTCGAGGCGAAGCGCTCCACCACCGGATCGGGGGCAGGCTGCGCCCAGCTGGCGGGCGCCCAGAGGCATGCCCACACCAAGGGGATCCAATACTTCATATGGCAAGGGGTTTGATCAATGTGCCTGGCTGCCCGGTGACAGCAGGCAGCCAGGGTCAACTTACACAAAAAGGGCATTCGGCGCGCAAGGGATCTGCGATTCCGGGCGGCGGGCCGACCGGCTTGAGCCCCTGTTCGCCGTACGGTCAGGGCAGCGCCTTGATGATCTCGGTGAATTCACGCGATTTGAGGCTGGCGCCGCCCACCAGGCCGCCGTCGATGTCGGGCTGGCCGAAGAGGGACACGGCATTGTCGGCCTTCACGCTGCCGCCGTAGAGGATGCTGATCTCGCCGGCCAGGGCTTCGCCGTAGCGCCCGGCAATCAGGCTGCGGATGAAGGCATGCACCTCCTGCGCCTGCTCCGGCGTGGCGGTTTTGCCTGTGCCGATGGCCCATACCGGCTCATAGGCGAGGATGACGCGGGAGAATGCCTCGGCATCGAGGTGAAAAGCGCCTTCCTCCAGCTGCACCCGGTTGATATTGAGGGTATTGCCGGCTTCGCGCTCGGCCAGTGTCTCGCCGATGCAGAAGATGGGCGTCAGCCCGGCGGCCAGGCAGCGGTCGAGTTTTTTAGCCAGCAGGTCGTTGTTTTCGCCAAAATACTGGCGGCGCTCGGAGTGGCCGAGGATGCAGTGGGTCACCCCCATCGAAACCAGCATCTCCGCCGACACCTCGCCGGTGTAGGCGCCGGAGGCTTCCTGATGCAGGTTCTGGGCTGCAACGGAGAAGCGGGCATGGCCTTTCACGAGGTGCAGCACCTGCGCGAGGTAGGGGAAAGGCGGAGCGAAAATCACCTGGGCATCGCCCTGGTATTCGTCCTGGGTCATATGAACGACCTCGCTGGCCAGCGCCTGGGCCTGGGGCAGGGTGAGGTTCATCTTCCAGTTGCCGGCGGCAATATTCTTGCGCATAGGAGTCGGGGATTTATTCCGGTAAACCGGGGCAAATATATACAGGAATGGCAAGAATGCTGCGGGGCGACGGGCATCTGCCGCACTTAGGCTGCGTGCCGGGCGGTGTAGGCGGCAAAGCTGTCGAGGATGGCCTGCCAGCCGCTGCGCTGCATGTCTTCGGGGTTTTCGGATTCCGGCTCGAAATGCTGCACAACGCGGGTGCGGCCGTCTTCGTCGGCGCTGAAGTCGATCTGCACCCGGCGCCCGTCGTCGAGGGTATAGGCAATGTGCCGCAGCGGCTCGACGGCGGTGTACGTGCCGGCAAAGTCGAAGGAGACGCTGCCGTCTTTGGCAGCCATGACGGTGCAGAAGCGCCCGCCGGGGCGGAGGTCGTTTTCGGCGCGGGGTGCGTGCCAGTCTTCCGAGGCCTGGCACCACTGGGTGATATGCTCCGGCAGGGTCCAGCAGTCCCAGGCCGTTGCCAGGGGCGCATGTACGAGGGTTTCGATGGCAATCATCGGGAAGGCATCAAGGGTGGATGGGTATTGAGGCCTTCAAGAAGGGATATGCCGGCGGAAAAAGCAAGCAGTGCCTCGGTTATTCCCTGGCAAGCGGTCAGGAGGCAAGCAGCGCTTCCAGTTCGTCGAGACTGGAGAGTTTGTGGACCGTGTAGGTATCCAGTTCAGGCATCTGTTGCGGACGGGCCGATTTCATGGATTCCGCAACCCGGTTCAGCATAAATTGCACCATTTCTCCCGCATGTTCCGCCGATACTTGCATTCCTTGCTGACGTAGCCGTTCGATGTCGTGCAGATACTGATGGGCAAAGGATCGGGAGATAAACGAAACGCCCTGAAAATCAAAAGTTACCGACCTGGTTTGTGGCGTAATGCGGGACAGCACCAGCGCAAGAGTGTCCCTCGAGTGGATGCTGGTGCTAATGATCGTTGCAAGATGCAGCTTCAGGTGGCGCATAGTCTGGCGCAACTATAGTTGGTGTGCTAAAAGTCTACTAAAAACAGCACATTTACAAGTGTTATGCTGCTTAAAAGTATACTTGTCTCAGCCCTAAAAAGTTAGCTGTTAATACTTGTTTTTTGCTTCAAATCATATGAATCGCCGATAATCGAACGAGGATGGTAATTTAGGCAGTCTGATCAGCAGCATCGTGCCGGGCCATGCATATGGAGACGGAAGCTCAACCGGTTCCAGATTTCGGTGGTCGAACAGCTTTAAAGCGTTACCTGAAATCATGTACATGGATCCTTGACCATAGTCTCCCGATGCCCCATCCAACACAATTCTGCGGGTTGTTTCGATTCCTGTACCTCTGCCTTGTAAATCTGTCTTCCGTGAGAACCCTTCGGATGCCATGATCAGCGCATCCTTATCTGTTTCGCACGGGAAACCTGCCTTCTTATATCCGCCCCGTATGCCAATGCCCATATCCACAATCGAAATATCCATGAAATTACTATTTCGAAAATATTGAGCAAATAAATACCCTAAGCCAGTGCTCGCATGCTGGGAGATATTGTCTGCCATCTCAGACAGAATTAGGCTTATGGCGTTTTTTTGAGATGGCAAGAGCGACAATTGTTTGGATATCAAACTGTTGATTTCTGTTATGAATTTATCCCGGCTGTCTGCCTGGCTTTCTCTTGCAGGAAAGCAAATGTGAGGAATATATGTCTTGTGGTCATACGACCTCAATTCCACTTCCCCTTGTTCCCACTGAGATACTGCAATCGGGTTTCCTGCATGCGTCAGACCACAATATCTGCCTAAATCTCCCGGCGGGTACCTATATGTCACACGCCGACCCATTGTTTTCATATGATGAAGCAGCGATGTAAGCGGTCCAATCAGGAATGGGCAATAAAACCCGGCCTGGCTTAAATCGACTGCCAATTCCTCTTCGGGGTTTGTCTGTAAGACTTCGGTGGTCAACTGAAATAGTACTTTCAGCTGAACCCCCCGCTCTCCTATTGTGCCATGATTGGGCACGATGATCTGTTTCATGCAGAATACAATACATTGATTGATCCTCGTCAGGTCTATAGTTATTGTCTCGGCTATGTTTTCCGCTACGCGCCTGCCTCCCACGTCCGTTCCCCCTTCGTCTGCTCGAAGACCTCCCGTAGCAGGGCCTGCTCGGCTTCGCTGAAGGCCATGCCCCGGCGCTGCATCACGGCTTCGGCCGTGGCGAAGGCATCCTGCAGGCGGTAGGTTTTCATGCCTTCGTAGCCGCCCCACGAGAAGGACGGCACCACATTTCGGGGGAATCCGCCGCCGAACACGTTGGCGCTTACGCCCACCACCGTGCCGGTATTGAACATGGTATTGATGGCGCTTTTGCTGTGGTCGCCCATGAAGAGGCCGCAGAACTGCAGGCCCGTATCCTGGAAGCGGCGGCTGGGATAATGCCAGAGCCGCACGGGGGCGTAGGTATTTTTGAGGTTGGAGGTGTTGGTGCCTGCGCCGAGGTTGGTCCAGTAGCCCAGCACCGAATTGCCGATGAAGCCGTCGTGCCCTTTGTTGCAGTAGCCCATGAGCACCGAATTGGACACTTCGCCGCCGGCCTTGGCCCAGGGGCCGATGGTGGAGTCGCCCCGGAATTTGCTGCCCAGGTTGCTGGAGCTGTGCGCGCAGAATGCATGGGCATTGCGGACGACCGTGCCTTCGCCCAGCTCCACGCCGGGGCCCAGGTACACCGGCCCGTCCTCGGCATTGATCACTGCTGCGCGGAGCTTCACGCCGGGGCTGAGGTAGAGATTGTCGGCGCCGTAGACAATGGTATGCGGATCGCGGACCGGCTCGGAGCGTCCGGCGCGGGTGACCAGCGCAAAGTCGAATTCCAGGAAGGTCCGGTTCAGGCGGAAGAGGTCGTACAGCTGGCGGACCGCCGGCGGGTCGAGGCTCAGCGGCACGGCGCGCAGACCCAGCTCTGCGCGCTGGGCGGGGCCGAAGAGGGCACGGTCCGGGGGAATGCGGTCCGGCGGCAGGCAGGCAGCGAGCACCTCGCCCCGGGGATTCAGATACACGCAGCCGGGCTCGGCCTCCTGCACCAGGCGGAGCAGGTCCGGCTCCGGCAGAAACCGCGGATTGATCCAGACGGCCGGCGCGCTGCCGGCGATCGGCGTGCCGAAAATCGGCGCCAGGCTGCCCGTGGCCCGTCCGGCGGGCGCCTCCTCCAGCAAGGCCGTCCAGCGCTCCATCGGCGTCAGAATGCCGCAGCGCAAGGCCCATACAGGCCGGGTGAAGGTGAAGGGCAGCAGGTCCTGATACGAGCCGTCTTCAAACAGGATCATGGAGGCGGGGTTGCGGTGAACAGACGCCCGAAATACGGCAGCCGCCGGGAAATAAAAAAAGCAGTCCGGATGAACTGCTTGTCAGATGCGCGCGGCGGAACCGGTTATTTCCGCTTGAACTTGTCGCCGTAGCGGGAATAGAACCGATCCACCCGGCCCGTGGTATCCACAAGCTTCTGCTTGCCGGTGAAAAACGGATGCGAATCGCTCGAAATTTCCAGCTTTACAACGGGATATTCCTTGCCGTCTTCCCAGGTCATCGTTTCGCGCGTTTTGGCGGTGGAACGGCCCAGGAAGCTATAGTCGGTCGATACGTCTTTGAAAATGACGAACCGGTAATCCGGATGGATATCTTTCTTCATGACGGCTTCAATTTGAGGGGACAAATATAGCAAGCTTTCCGGAGGGTTCCAAACGCGAATCCCGGCTGCCCCGGATTTTTTCGGATGCAGCGTTCCGCCAGGGCCCTGCGTCCTCCCAGGGCACGTTTTACGCCCCGGCCTCGTTAAACAATTGTTAATCCTGCGCAGCAGGGTGGCGATTGGCCGGGAAAAACTTGTTCTTGTGGGCCTTTTTGTATAATGTTGCTCAACTATGCTCCGTGCGCTTATCCTTGGCACCGGTCTCTTTCTCTGGGCGCATGCTGCGCAGGGTCAGTCCGTGCTGCTCAATACCTTCAACCTTCTGCCCGACGGCGCCGATATCCTGCTCGAATGGGAGCTGCAGTCCGAAGCTGGCATCACGGAGTTTCAGATTTTCCGCCGCTTTCAGGATGAGGCCCTCCCCGTGCATCTCTACACCCTCGCGCCCGACGGACGGATGCGGTACCAGTACCTGGACGATAATATCTTCAAAACCGAGTCGCGCGTCGTGCATTACGAGCTGCACGTCGTGACGCCGGGCAAGGTGCATAAGTTCTCCCGCAGCCTCTCCCACAACCCCACCTCGATCCAGCGCACCTGGGGCAGCATCAAGTCCATGTTCCGGTAGTTTCCAATTCTGGATTACTTTTCCGAAGTTAACCGGGCGAAACCAATATGACGCGACGCCTGGCCTTTCTCCTATGCTGCGCCCTCCTGCTCCTGCTGGCAGGCACAGCCCCCCTCGCCGCACAGCCCCGCTCCCCCCGGCTGTTCGGTGCCTGTCCTGACACCGCTGCCGAAGCCCCCAGCCCCGCAGCCGCCCGGATCCGCTCCGGCGACTGCCACTGGTACCAGGGCCGCATGCGCGAGGCGCTGCTCGACTACGAGACGGCACGCAGCCTCTCCCTCGCTGCCGGCGATTCGCTGGGGATGGCTGTCAGCCTGCGCGACCTGGGCCGCGTCTTCTGGCAGACCGGCGACTACCTGCAGGCCATGGACTACCAGCTCCAGGCTCTCGCCCTGCGCATGCGCGCAGGCGACAGCCTGCAGATCGCCGACTCCTACTTCTGGATCGGGGTGCTGAAAGCCGAGCTGGCAGACTACGATGCGGCCCGCAGCTACTACGCGCAGGCGCTCCGCATCGCGGAGCAGGCTGCCGACACCCTCTTTCAGGCCGATATTCTCCACTACACCGCCCGCAGCTGGCGCAAGCAGAACCGCTTCGATGCCGCGCTGGAAGCCCATGCCCGATCCCGCGCATCCTATGAAGCCGTCGGCAGCGAGGCCGGCCTGGCCGAATACTACAACAACGTCGGCAGCATCTACCGCCGCCAGGGCCAGTACGGCCGCGCGCAGGAGTTCTTCTTCAAAGGGCTCGAACTCCAGCAGCGCCTCCGCATCCCCGGCGTGCTCGCCGATGCCTACAACGACATCGGGCTCACCTACTGCCAGATGGGCCTCTACGACCAGGCGCTGCCCTACCTCCAGCGGGCCCTGGCCGAGGCGCGCAGCAGCGGCATCCTGGACGATGTCCGCTATGCCTATGAAGGGCTGGCCGCCGTACACGACTCCCTGGGCGAATTCCGCCGCGCATATGCCTACCTCCGGCTCCGCGACCGGGTCAAGGATTCCCTCATGGACCAGCGCAAAAGCGACCAGATTGCTCTGCTCGGCGTGCGCTATGAGCGCGAGCGCCAGCAGCAGGAGCTGGAGCTCCTCCGCACGCAGTACCGCGCCAACTTCCAGCTGGGCGGTGCCGTCCTGGCGGTCCTGGGCGTCCTGGGGGGCGCGCTCTTTTTCCGCTCGCGCTACCAGACCCGCATCACCCGCAAGCTCCAGCAGCAGACCGAGGCCATCGAACTGGAGCGCCGCAAGGCCGAAACCCTGCTCCAGAACATTCTGCCCGTGCAGATCGCCGAGCACCTCAAGGCCCGGCCCTATGCCAAGCCCCCGGCCCGCCGCTACAACCAGGTGTCGGTGATGTTCGTCGATTTCCACGGCTTTACCCGCGTCAGCGAGCGCCTGTCGCCGGAGCAGCTCGTGGACGAGCTGCATCAGTGCTTCCTCGGCTTCGACCAGATCATCGCACGCCACGGGCTGGAGAAAATCAAAACCATCGGCGACGCCTACATGTGCGCCGGCGGCCTGCCGGAGGAAAATGAGACCCATGCGCATGACACCGTCCGCGCCGGGCTGGAGATCCAGACCATGATGGCCGAGGTCAAGCGGCGGCGCCAGGCCCTGGGGCTGCCGTTCTTCGAGGCGCGGGTGGGCATCCACACCGGGCCGGTGGTGGCCGGGGTGGTGGGATCGCGGAAATTTGCCTACGATATCTGGGGCGATACGGTCAATACGGCCTCCCGCATCGAGAGCAGCGGCGAGGTGGGCAAGGTGAACATCTCCGACAGCACCTTCCGCCACGTGCAGCACGACTTCATCTGCCGCCACCGGGGCCGCATTCCTGCCAAAAACAAGGGCGAGATCGACATGTACTTCGTCGAGTGGGCGATCTGAATCAGCCCAGCCGGCCTACGGCCTGCAGCCGTTTGAACACCTCCTCGCCGTGCGGCGCATCTGCGAGCTCGGCGGTCAGGTCCTGCCCTGCCCAGTGCTTGTAGTGGATGCCGCCGCGCCAGTGGCGGCTGGGGGTCGCGTCGTAGATGACACCCCGGAAGGCGACCCAGATCTCGTCGCGGTCCTGCCCGTTGCGCAGGGCCAGCTGGCTGCGGGTGAATTGCGGCAGGTCCATCAGCGCCCGATGAGGCGCAGGGCGATCTGCACCGCGTTGGTGGCGGCGCCTTTGCGCAGGTTGTCCGCGACGATCCAGAGATTCAGGCCGTTCTCCACCGACTCGTCGCGGCGGATACGGCCCACGAAGACCTCGTTGCGCTGGTGCGCATCGTGCGGGGTGGGATAGATGCCCTGCTTCGGATCGTCCATCACCACCACGCCGGGGCTTTCGCGCAGCAGCTGCCGGACCTCCGCCACGTCGAAGGGCAGCTCGGTCTCGACATTCACCGCCTCGGAATGCCCGCCGATCACGGGCACGCGCACGGTAGTCGCCGTGATGCGGATGCTGCTGTCGCCGAGGATTTTGCGTGTCTCGTTGACCAGCTTCATCTCTTCCTTCGTGTAATCGTTGTCGAGGAAGACATCGCATTGGGGGATGCAGTTGAGGTCGATGCGGCGGGGATACACCGGGGTGTATTCGCGGCCTTCACGCTCGGCGAAGAGCTGGTCGACGGCGGCCTTGCCGGTGCCGGTCACGCTCTGGTAGGTGGAGATGACGAGGCGTCTGATGCGGTAGCGGGCATGAATAGGCGCCAGGGCCACCACCATCTGGATGGTGGAGCAGTTGGGGTTGGCGATGAGCTTCGCGCCCTCGGCGGTATGGAGGTTGACCTCCGGCACGACGAGGGGGATGTGCGGCTCCATGCGCCAGGCCGAGGAATTGTCGATGACTATGGCGCCTGCGGCGGTGAAACGCTCGGCAAAGGCCTTGCTGGTGCTGCCGCCAGCCGAAAAGAGGGCGATGTCGGGGCGGGCAGCAATGCCTGCCTCCATGCCGACAACCGTCCATTCCTGGCCTTTAAAAAGCACCTTTCGGCCTACGGACTTCTCCGAAGCCACCGGAATGAGGGTGGAAACCGGAAAATCGAAAGCTTCGAGGGTTTTGAGCATTTCGGCGCCTACGAGACCCGTAGCGCCCACGACAGCGACTTTCATACCCGATCTGCGGTTGATGCCGTACCGGAAGCGGTACACAGGCTGCGAATGTACGGGGAAAACAGGCAAGCCGTTGCAAGCGGCAGACGTTTTCCGGGGCTGACCGGGAAGGGGCGGGGGGGAGCGTCCCGAATCTGACTATAATACAAGCATCTGGCACTGCAGCCAGGATCTCGCTGACAAGACCAGCCCCCCTTTACACCGCCACCGGCTCGGGGGGCAGCACATACACGCCGGGGGGCAGGTCGAGCGGGCCGTCCCAGTCGAAATCAGGGCCATCGTCTCCGCCGGGGGGAGGGCCCGGATCCTGCGCATCTGGCCCGGAGCCGGGCTTGGGCCGGGTGCGGGCTTGGTGCATCACCAGCATCGCGAAGCCTGCGATCAGAAGCAGCGGATTGAGCATGAAGATCCAGTGGCTGAGCGTCATATCTACGCAGCGTTATATATCACATGATTCCGGCATGGGAAACTGTGATCAATAACCCGGCAGCCGCCCGCTTGTTTTCCTATCCGCGCATTTTATCGAGCAGCTGGCTCAGCAGCTCGGCCTCTTCATGCGTAAGATGCCGAGCCAGCAGGTCCATCTGGTTGTTGAGGTCGTCCAGCTCCTTCAGCAGGCCCAGCCCCTTCTCCGTGATGACCACATCCACCAGCCGCTTGTCCGACGGGCAGACAACGCGGGTGAGCAGCTCCTTGCGCACGAGGCGGTCCACAATCCGCGATACATCGGACATTTTATCCAGCATGCGGCTGCGGATGTCCGAGGTGGAAATGGGATTGGGGTACTGGCCCCGCAGGATGCGGAGCACGTTGTACTGCTGCACGGTGATATCGTAGGGCTTGAAGGAGGACTTGTGGTGATCCATCAGCCAGTTGTGCGAATAGATCAGGTTCACCGCCAGCTTGTGCCAGGGGTTCCGGAAGGGGGTTCGCTGTTTGATTGCTTCTTCGATATTCATATCCGGCATCTGAGGGGCATTCAAAGGTAAGGGTGTGCTGCTCGATCCCCAACTTTCATCTGTATATCTACGAATTTCCGGGGGAAGAAGATACATGTCCTGTCACAATCCGGGGCCCGTGCGGGTTATTCCGGCAGATTCCGATTCCATTCCCTATGAAAGACCGTCAGCGTGTCCTCTCCATCTTCGTCGATAAGGCCGCCTATGAGGCAGGCCCGGTCGATATTACCGAACGTCTGTACCAGATCATCCCCGCCGAAGCGGTGGAGGGGATCAAATACGTCATGCCCAGCAGCACCGAAACCGGGATCTACTACACAGTGGTGATCGTAGAGAAAAAGGAGCCGGAAAAGGCGGCCATGGGCTTTATCAATCCCTGACCCGGCTCAGGAGATGGCCACCAGGTAGATGTTGATGCAGGTGAGCAGGGCGGTGAGCAGCGCCAGCTTGAATACCCATTCAGGCTGGCGGATGAGCGCCAGGCCGGCTGCCGAAACCATCAGCTGCAGGGCCAGGAAGGCCAGGAACGTGGAGTAAATGCCGTAATGCGGCGCAAAGGCCGGCTGCGGGTCCATGCCTGCCTTGCGGTTTGCGGGCGCATTGCGCTGCTGCGCGCGCTCCCGGAAGGGGGTGAGGCGGGTAATGATGCCGAATACCGGCGTGATTTCGAGCTGAATCCAGTCGCCGGTGCCTACCCGGCCCTCGTATTCGGCGTCGATGCGCACACGGTAGGGCGGCGCTTCGAGGTAATGCAGCAGGCCCAGCGCGCCCTGGGTGAGCACTTCCTTGCGGCGCACCAGCAGCAGCTGGGAGGGCTGGGAGAGGAAATAATCCGCGACGACCGTCAGCCCGAAGAGCAGGGAAAAGAAGCAGATCATCCGGGATACCGGCTGAAAGCGGGCAAATTCCTGCTTGCGGGTGCGCGCGGCTTCCGTCTCCTGCGGCGGGGGCTGCGGCGGCGGGTCATACCGCGTGTACGGGGCCGTGCGGGGCTGAGGCCCCGGCTCTGCGGCAGGCTGCTCGAACATCGAGCGGATGGCCCAGGTACGGCGCAGGTCGTAGCGGCTGCGCAGCACCGGGTCCATCAGGATGCGGTAGGCTTCATTGAGCTCGGCGAAGCGCTGATGCGCGGAGGTATCCTCCGGCAGCGGCGGGCCATGCGCAGGCTGCGCGTCCGGATGGTAAACCTTGGCCATGCGCCGGAACGCCGCGCGGATCTGGCGGGCATCGGCTGAAGGCGGAACCCCCAGTATCTGATAATAATCCTTCTCCATATCCGTCGGCCAGGGGAGACTTGCAGCGCAGTATACGCTCCTGCTAAATACGCGCCAGATTCAAGGCTTGAACAAGTAGGCCAGGATCATTAGCGCAAATATCAGGTTGAATGTACCAAGATAGGCATTGAATTCCACATTCCGGCGCAGCAGCAGGGTGGCGAGCGAGATCAGCATGACGATGCCCACCCACCAGAAGCCCGGCCCGTAGCGTGTGCCGTAGGTGTGCAGGCCCACCAGCCGGCCCTCCAGCGTGCGGAACTCCACCCGCAGGGGGATGCGCGAGAAAAAAGCTTTCTCGATCTTGACCGACAGCCCTTCCGGGATGCGGTCCGCCTGATCGGCGGCGATGAGAAACTGGCTGTAGCGGGTCCGGATTTTGACGAGGTCCGGCTGCGCCGGCGCCCAGGGCTGCGGGGTCTTGGCCTCGACACGCTCCGCGCCTTCGGGCATGGCCAGGCCATAGTCGGCGAGCATGCCGGCGCAGAAGGCCAGGATCAGCGCGGCGATCCAGCGCATGGCGCCCGAAAACATGCGGAAGCCTTTCAGATCGCTTTCGTGCTGCTGCATCACCGTGTCGAAGTACGCCTCGCTGAACGTGGTGCGCGGCCGGGCGGCCCCGCCCTGGGGGCGCGGCGGCGGCGGCGGCTCCGTGCCGGGGACGTACGTGGTGCCCCGGTAGCGCACCCGCTGGGAGTAGAGCGAGCGGTTGTAGCGGCTGGCGCGCTTGAAGCGCGTCATTTCCTGCGCCGTAGGCAGCGCGCTGGATTTGACCGTGCCCCCCTGGGCCTGATCGTAGCGCAGGTTGTAGCTGCGGCGGCTTTCGGGGTTGGAAAGGACGCGGTAGGCTTCGCGGATTTCGATAAAGCGCTGCTGGTCAGCTGTATTGGGATTAATATCCGGATGGAATCGCAGGGCCAGCTCCCGGAAAGCGGCCTTGATTTCCCCCTCGTCCGCCTCGCGCGGGACGCCGAGCATCAGATAATAGTCCCGGAATGGGCTCATGGTCAAGTTGTCGCAGCAGGATAAAGATAGCGCTTTCGGGCGGACTGGCAAGGGGGATGGAGCGCGTATGCGTCGCCTCCCTCACGGAATCTCCAGATACTTATGCGTCTGGATGCTGAGCTGCCAGTGCGGATGCGCCTGCACATAGCGGATGAGCAGGGGGGTCATCTGCCCGCGGCGGCTCCACTCCGGCTGCAGAAACAGCCGTACCTCCGGCGCGCAGCGCTGCGCATGCCCTTCGGCCCAGGCCAGGTCGGACTCGTGGTACACGACGACCTTCAGTTCGTGGGCCCGTTCATAGTATTCGTCCAGGGGCGCGGCGAATTTTTTGGGCGAAAAACACACCCAGTCGAAGGTGCCGCTGAGCGGATGCACGCCCGCGGTCTCGATGTGGGTGCGGATGCCTGCGGCATGCAGGGCCGCGGTGAGCTGCGTCAGGTCGTGGAGGGCAGGCTCGCCGCCGGTAATTACGGCACGGGGCGCACCGGAAGCCTGTGCCTGCGCGGCCAGGGCCGCCACGGGCTGGTACTGCGCCTCGCCGATGGTCCAGGACTCCTTGACATCGCACCAGGTGCAGCCCACGTCGCAGCCGGCGAGCCGGATAAAGTACGCAGGGGCTCCCGCCCAGGCGCCTTCGCCCTGGAGGGTATAAAACTGCTCCATCACCGGGAGCGGATCGGCCTGGCGGGGCTTGCCCCCCAGGGATTCGAGGGTAGGACGGTTGCGCATAGCTGAAGAGAATCGGAAACGGGCTCACTCAGGACTGCCCGGCGGCATTCCGCCGCTGGCAGGCTTCCAGGGTATTGCGCAGCAGCATCGCGACCGTCATCGGGCCTACGCCGCCGGGCACGGGCGTGATGTAGCTGCACAGCGGCGCTACTTCGTCGAATGCCACGTCGCCAGCCATGCGGTAGCCGCTTTTGGTGCCCGGAGCTTCGACGCGGTTGGTGCCCACATCGATGACCACGGCGCCGGGCTTGACCATCCCGGCGGTCAGCAGGCCGGGCTGGCCGGCGGCTACGACGAGGATATCGGCCTGGAGGCACTGCTGGAGCAGCAGTTCGCGCGGGGTGCGCGTATGGCAGAGGGTGACAGTCGCTTCGCCGCCCTGCGAGAGCATGATGGATACCGGGCGGCCTACGATGCGGCTCCGCCCGATCACGACGCAGTGCCGGCCCCGTGTTTCGATGCCCGAACGGCGCAGCAGCTCCATGATCCCCAGCGGCGTGGCGGGGAGAATGGCGGGGAAATTGAGCGTCATCATGCCGATGTTCACCGGATGAAAGCCGTCCACATCCTTGGCCGGCAGGATGGCTTCCGTCACACGCTGCGGGTCGATGTGCGGCGGCAGGGGCAGCTGCACGATGAAGCCGTCCAGCTCCGGATCCTCGTTCAGGCGGCGGATTTCGGCCAGCAGATCGGCCTCGGCGGCCTGGGCGTCGAGCTGGATCCGGCTGGAGCGGAACCCTGCGTACGCGCAGGCTTCGAGCTTGTGGCGCACATAGGTCTGAGAGGCGGGGTTTTCGCCTACGATCACGGCGGCCAGATGCGGCGGGCGGAGCCCGGCGGCCTGCATGCGCTGCACTTCGGCCCGGATTTCGTCCTGAATCTCCCGCGAGATCCGTTTTCCATCGATGAGTTGCATGGGGCAAAGATACGAAAAGCAGGCTGAACTCGCAGGAAACTGGCCGTGCAGATTGGCCAAACCCTGCATCCGGTTTATGGTTATCTTGCTGCCCGCTGCGTACTGATGCCGCGGCGCCTACACCTGCTGCTATGAACCATCCGCGTACGTTACTGCTGTCTGCCGGAGCGCTGGGCGCTGCCCTGCTGCTGGGCGCCTGCAAACCGCCTGTCGATCCGGAGCCGCCGGAGCCCCGCAAAAGCCGGGTCTTCGTGCAGGATCTGAATGCCGCCGAAAGCAATGTGCCCCAGACGATTGCCTTCACGATCACCCTGGACACGGTCTCGGCCCTTCCGGTGACGATGAAGTATTATTTCCACGAAATCACGGCCCAGTTTGGCGCGGATTTCGAGGGCGCTGCGGGCACGCTGACCTTTGCGCCGGGCGAAACCTCCAAAACCCTCGAAGCCGTGCTGGCCGGCGATACCCTCCGCGAGCAGGGCCCGGTGCAGGAGCAGTTCGAGCTGGTCTGCTACGACCTCGAAAACGGCGTGCCCAGTAAGCTCACCGGCCTCTGCCGCATCACCGACGACGACAGCGCCCTGCCGCTGGCCCCCGACGGATACGTTACCCCTGCCAGCTATCCGGGCTACCGGCTCGTATGGAGCGACGAATTCGAGGGCAGCGAACTGGACCCGGCGGTGTACACCTTCGAAACCGGCAACAACAACGGCTGGGGCAATGAAGAGCTCCAGACCTATACCATCAACAACGAGCGCCTCGAAAACGGCAAGCTGATCCTCGAAGCCCGGAACGATGCCGTAGGCCCCTTCTCTCCGCCGGCCTATACCTCTGCCCGCATCATCACCCGCGACAAAAAAGCATTCCGCTACGGGCGCATCGATATCCGCGCCAAAGTCCCGGTCACCCAAGGCCTCTGGCCGGCGATCTGGATGCTGGGCAGCAATTTCGGCGCCGTCGGCTGGCCTGCCTGCGGCGAGATCGACATCATGGAGCTCATCGGGCGGGAGCCCTCCACGGTGCACGGCACCGCGCATTACTTCAGCCAGCTGCTGCCCAACAACCGCTCCCGCGGCTCGAAGTACCTGCTGCCTGCCGGCCAGACCTTCGACGATGCCTACCACGTCTTCTCCCTGCTCTGGACCAATGGCCGCATTTCCTGGTTCGTGGATGACCAGTGCTATTTCACCCTGGCGGACACCGATCTGGTCAATGCCAATTCCCCCTTCAACCAGGAGTTTTTCTTCATCTTCAACATTGCAGTCGGCGGGCGGTGGCCCGGCAATCCCGATGCTACGACGGTGCTGCCGCAGCAGATGGCCATCGACTACGTGCGGGTGTTCCAGATCCAGTGACGGGCGGGGCGGCGCGCCTCAGAATTCGCTGGTATAGTGAAAGCGGATCTTGGGGAACAGCTCCTGCGTGGAGTTCAGGTCCCAGGCGGAGGTCGCCAGGAAGACATCGCGCTCATATTTGTCCTTGGCCATGTTGCGGGCCTTGCGCTGCACGAAGGTTTTCAGTTCGGCAGGGTCCTCGCAGGTGACCCAGCAGGCTTTGTACAGCTCCGCCGGTTCGTAGCGGCAGGTGGCGCCGTATTCGTGCTTGAGGCGGTATTCGAGCACTTCCAGCTGCAGGGCACCCACGGCGCCTACGATCTTGCGTCCTGTGTACTGGTGGGTGAAGAGCTGCACCACGCCCTCGTCCATCAGCTGCTCCAGGCCTTTGGCCAGCTGCTTGGATTTGAGCGGGTCGGCATTCTCCACATAGCGGAAGATTTCGGGCGAAAAACTGGGAATGCCTTTGAAATGCAGGGCTTCGCCTTCGGTGAGGGTGTCGCCGATGCGGAAGTTGCCGGTGTCGTACAGGCCCACGATGTCGCCGGGCCAGGCCTCGTCCACGATGGATTTCTTGTCGGCCATGAAGGCGGTGGGGCTCGAAAACTTCAGCTGCTTGCCGAGGCGGACGTGGTGGTAGTTTTTGTTCCGCTCGAACATGCCCGAGCAGATCCGCAGGAAGGCGATGCGGTTGCGGTGGTTGGGGTCCATGTTGGCGTGGATCTTGAACACGAAACCCGAAAACTGCGGATCTTCAGGGGTCACCTCCCGCTCTTCGGTGTGGGTGCGTCCCGGCTGCGGCGCGATGCGCACAAAGCAGTCCAGCAGCTCGCGCACGCCGAAGTTGTTCACGGCGCTGCCGAAAAATACCGGGCAGAGCGCCCCCCTGCGGTAGCTCTCCGCATCGAACTCCGGATACACGCCTTCGATCAGCTCCACATCCTCGCGGAGCTTGGCTGCAGGCCGCTCGCCGAGGTGGTGCTCCAGGAGCGGGTCTGCGAGATCGCGGATTTCCACCGTGTCCTCCGCAGTCTGCTTGCCGTGGGCAGAGAAGAGCACGAGCTTCTGCTCGAAGAGGTTGTACACGCCTTTGAACGACTTGCCCATGCCGATGGGCCAGCTCAGCGGGCGCAGGGTCAGCTTCAGCTTTTTCTCCACCTCGTCCATGAGGTCGAAGGGGTCCAGGCCCTCGCGGTCGAGCTTGTTGGCGAAGACAATGATGGGCGTATCGCGCATGCGGCAGACCTCCACCAGCTTCTCGGTCTGGGATTCCACGCCTTTGGCGGCATCCACCACCACGATGACGCTGTCCACCGCGCTCAGGGTGCGGTAAGTGTCTTCGGCGAAGTCCTGGTGGCCCGGTGTATCGAGGATGTTGATTTTCAGGTCTTCATACTCGAAGCCCATCACAGAGGTGGCCACCGAGATGCCCCGCTGCTTTTCGATCTCCATGAAGTCGGAGACCGTAGCGCGGTTGATCTTGTTGGATTTCACGGCCCCGGCTACCTGGATGGCCCCGCCGAAGAGCAGGAGCTTTTCGGTGAGGGTGGTTTTCCCGGCATCGGGGTGGGCAATGATGGCAAAGGTGCGTCGGCGGGCAATTTCCTCGCGAAGGTTCATACGGCCGGCTGGTCAAGTGGAAACCGGGCGCAAAGGTACGCGCTTCGGGGGAAAAAACAGCCTGCTCCTCAGCGGCTGCGCAGGGCATCCCACAGATCTTCGGCTACCGGGTGCTCAGCGGTAAAGGTATGCCCCAGCCATTTGGCGAGCGTCTGTGCTGCCTGCTGCTGGTAGAGCTGAACGGAGGTCTTCATCTCCCCGCCTGCCGGCACGCCCGGACCCATGGCCGCCATCCAGATCTCGTGGGAGTCGGATACCGATTGCCCGTGGTCCTTCCACTGGGCCTTGACCAGATCGCCCCGGCCATGGTCGGTGGTGATGAGCAGCGCCGTCCGGCCCCGGTATTCCGGATCGGCCTGCGTCCATTCCCACAGCTCGCGGATCCACTGATCGGTCTGGCGGGCGGCATCGAGGTAGTCGCGGTAATGGCCGTGATGCGCCCATTCATCTGTCTCGCCGTAGGCGACATACAGCACGCGGGGGCGGCGGGTCTTGAGGTATTCGAGTGCAGCGTAGTGGGTGAATACGTCCAGCTGCTCGGCGTCGCCGAAGGGCGAATAGGCATCGCGCTTCATGTCGTTGATGAGCTGCTCGCGGGGCGAGGGGGCCGCGCCGCCGCAGGCTTCGCGCCCGCAGACGACCGGCACGCCGGAAACGGCCTCGTTGAGGATCCGGTCGAAGGCGTCCCAGGCGCCGAAAGCGGCAATCCGGCCTGCCAGGCCCGGCTGGCGGTTGAGATAGCCGAGCACGTTCGTATTGGGGTTGGGCGGATAGCTGTTGGAATTGACCGCCGTATCGGCGTAGCCGCAGAAGATCTCGCTGTATCCGGGGTACGAAAACCAGTAGGGGTTGGCATTGTCCACGCGGTTGCCGTAGGCGCGGTTGCCGAAGATGCGGCCTTCGGCCTCGATGACGGACCAGCAGAACGGCATCAGCCTGCGGCGGCGCTCCTGCGCATCCGGCGCCCAGTACTGCGCCCGCAGTCGCTCTGCATCGCCCTGGTTATAGGCCTCGTCCATCATCAGCACGCTGTCCGCCCCGCCGAAGACCTCCTGCCAGCGCAGGCCGTCGAAGGTGATGACCAACAGATATTCCGCAGGCTTGCGCGGCTGGCCATGGAGCAGGCAGCAAGCTGCCAGCAGGCTGGTAATCAGGAGGGATCTGAGCATGGGAGCGGAGTTACAGAAACAGGTTAACGGGATTCGTAGGGTCCGAATACAGCCAGGACTTCCCGGCCGGGGGAGAAATCGTCAAGCACATATACCAGGTAGCGGGCGCCGCCGTCGAACACCCGCACCACGATATGGCCGTGCAGGCACTGGTAGCTGCGGGCGATGCGTTCGCCGATGACCAGCTCGTTGGCAGGCAGCATGTCGGTGGTGAAGAGGTCGCGCGGGCCGGGGTAAAGGCGCGTGGAGGTAATCCGCCGGAGCACTTCCTCGCCCGGATGGTCGGATGACCAGCCTTGCTGCACCCAGACACGGGGCCGCAGGCTGCGCACGTAAAACGGGCTTTGCGAATCGCGGTTGCCGTGGTGGTTGAGGGTGGCTACATCTGCCGGCCCGGCGACCGGCGCCAGATGCGCCTCGACGCTGCTGAAGTCCGGCTCGCCCAGCTCGCCGACGCCGCTGATGTCGCCGCCGGTGACGTAGTCGAAGGGGCCGTAGCTGATTTTGAGGCAAAGGCTCAGCGGGTTTTCGCCCGGATACTGGCCGGGGCTGAAGAGGCTGAAATAGTCGCCTTCCGCATATCCGGTCCAGATGCGGCCGTTGGCGGCGAGGTTCCGGGCTTTCCAGGCAGGATACTGCTCCGAATGCCGCAGCCGGATCTGGTCGGAGGCGCCGGGGCGCAGGGTGTCGTGGACCATGCCCCGCTGCCGGTGCCAGTCTGCGAAGCGCCAGTACTCGTTCAGCGTCTGGACGATGTGGTATTCGTCCTGGGCGTACCGGCGCTGGAAGGCTTCGCCGCGCAGGTCGGTGGGAAAGCGGCTGCCCCGGTCGAGGAGGCAGCGGATGGGAATGGCGTCCCCGACGGCCATGATGCCGGTGAGGCTGTAGCCGCCGCGGGCGGAGCGGGGGCGCGTTTCATCCCATTCGCCGAAGTGGTCGTCGTGGTAATGGGTAATGAGCGCGTAATCCAGCTCCGGCGAAGGGCTGGGGTCGAACTGGCGGATATATTCCACGATCCAGGCGGCGGCGCTGCGGCTGGAGTCGGGCCGCAGGGCGCTGTTGCGCGGGGAACGGGTACGGGCGTGGGTATCGGAAATTTCGCCGGCGTCGATGAGCAGCGTGGTGCTGTCGGGCAGCAGGAGCCAGGCGGCATTGCCCCGGCCGGTGCTGATGTGGTGGATGTCCATCATGCCCGGCTGCCAGGGCGGCAGCGCCGTCTGGGCAGCGGCCCGGAGGCACAGGAAAAGCGGCAGGATAATCCAGACCATGCGCATTCCGCAATATTACCCTGCGGGTCCGCACGCCGTCCGTCCGGGAAGTTAAATGATCGTTAACAAATTTCCTGCGCAGCAGGCGCTGCCGAGCGCGAGGCCAAGTCCTGCCGCCCCCATCCGCTCATGGCGTCGAGCACAGGAAACAGGGTCTGGCCGTAGGGCGAAATGGCGTATTCCACCCGCGGCGGAATCTCCGCGAAAATGGTCCGTTCGAGCAGGCCGTCCTCCTCCAGCTCCCGCAGCTGCTGCGTCAGCATCTGCTTGCTGATGGCCGGAATGGCCCGCTGCAGCATCCCGAAACGGTTGCAGCCGTTCCGCACCAGATGCAGGATAACCGGCTTCCACTTGCCTCCGATCAGATTCAGGCAGTGGGTGACCGGGCAGTCATTGGGATTGAAGTTTTTATTCTTACGCATACAGACCTGAAAATCAAATAGTATGAAAAAATATACTATCAACAAAAAAACAGACTACTATTTCAGGAAAGACAAAGATAAGAATTTTGAACTGTTTATATAACCGTTCACCAACTCTTCTATCCATGACAGCAGAACAAGTACAGCACTACTTGCAAGGCGGCGAATGGATCAGCATCAGCCCGGAGCTGCGGCCCTTTGAAGACCGCCTCGGCACCGGCAAGATCGAGCCGTTCTATGTGCAGCGCAAGTTCCAGTATCTCGCCGGCAGCCGGTTTCAGGGCAGCATCATCAGCTCGGCGGATCCCTTCGGGCAGATGCCGCTGGTGCAGTTCACCTTCAAAGGGCATACGGTCTGGGGCCCGGCGCATCCCATCGCGGCAGGCGCCTATGAGATCGATTACCTGCTCGACGAGGCCTTCGAGGTGACGCCTCTGCACCCGATGTTTGCCGACCAGCTCAACAGCGCGCCGGCGGAAGGGCTCAATGCCTGGGAAACCGGCGTGATGCAGGACATCAAGGGCAAGGCATTCCCGATGTTCGGCGTGAAGGAAGGGGAAATCGTGGGCGACTACGATCTGATCTATATCTTCCACGATCTGCTGTTCATGGGCAGCAAGCACGTGGACGGCCGGGGCTTCGACAAGCCCGAAAACCGCCCGACCAACCTGCAGATCCCGCTGTTCCGGGTGTGGCAGTGATCCTCCGCTGCGGCAGCCCGGTGCCAACAAAGGCACCGGGCTGCCGGTTTACAGGGCATGCATCCGTTCCGCGCCTTCATTTCCGCCTATACCCCGCTGTCCGAAGCCGACTGGCAGGCCATCGAGGCCTGCATCACCCGGCGGGACGTGCCTCCGGGCACGCTGCTGCTCGAATCGGGGCAGGTGTGCCGCAGTCTGTACTTTCTGGAGCGCGGGCTGCTGCGGTTTTTTGTCTGGAAAGACGGGGAGGACGTGACCAAATTTTTCACCGACGCGCCCTACACCCTCACGGCGCAGCAAAGTTTCACCTCGGAGCTGCCTGCGCGGGAGAATATCGAAGCGCTGGAGGACTGCGTACTTTGGGAAATGCCGCATGCGGACGCCTTCGCACTGCTGCGCATCGAGGCGTGGAGCACCTTCATCCGCAAGCTGATCCAGGAGGTGCAGGGGCTGCTCGAAGCCATCCTGGAGGATTTCCAGACCCGGACGGCGGAAGAACGCTACCGCGGGCTGCTCGATCACGAGCCGGAGCTGCTGCTGCGCGTGCCGCTGCGGCATCTGGCCTCCTACCTCGGCATCGCCCCGCAGTCGCTCAGCCGCATCCGGCGGCAGATGCTGAGCCCGCACCGAAGTTAACCTAGGTGCAGTGCGCGCCAGGCAGGGCGGACGAACTTTGCATGCATCCTCAATTCACCGGACATGCAACGTTTCACCGCACCATTCCTGCTGATGCTTCTGCTCCTGGCCTTCACCCCATCCGGATTCACGCAATCCGGCACCCGCTTCAGCCACACGATCCAGACAGACGCCGCTCCGGCGCGCATCTGGCAGCTCTGGGCCGATGTGCCCGGCTGGCCGGCCTGGGACAGCGGCCTGCGCGAAGCCCGCCTCGACGGCCCTTTTGCCGCAGGCGCGAAGGGCCGGCTCCGCCCGGACCGGGGTCCGGCTGCCCGTTTCGTCATCACGGCGCTCGATCCGGGGCGCAGCTATACCTTCCGCAGCGCCATCCCATTCGGCGGCCTGTATGTAAAGCGTACCCTGTCCGTGCAGAACGGCCAGACCGTATTCACCCATGAAGTATGGTTCACGGGGCCGCTCAAAGGCCTCTTCGGGCGCAGCCTGGGCGCCCGGTATCAGGACCTGCTGCCCGCCGTCATGCACCAGCTCGATCAGCTCGCCCGCCGATGAACCTCCCCCTGATGAAGCTCATCTATGCCGCGAATGTGATCGTGGCCGGCTGGATCAGCATCACCAGCCTGTTTTTCCCCCGCACGGCGCAGGCGACGGTATTCGGCGGCAGCGTCGCGTATTCTGAAGTCATCCGGCTGGCGGGGGCGCTCTGGGGCGCCATCTTCCTGCTGTCGGTGCTGGGGCTGATCTGGCCCCGGCAGATGAGCCTGGTGCTGCTGATGCAGCTCATCTACAAGACGGCCTGGCTGCTGGCAGCCGCGCTGCCGGCCCTGCTGCGGCAGGAGCCCTATCCCCGCGCCATGGCGCTGTTTTTTCTGGCATGGGTGCTCGTGCTGCCGTTTGCGGCGCCGTGGCGGGCGTGGTTTGGGAATGGGTGATCAGAGACTGAAATAGTAGGCCCGCATGTTATGCGCCATGCGTCTGCGGCGCATGGCGAGAAAATCCTGATAATCGTCCAAGGTCATTTGCATCAGTTCGGCAGGCACACAGTTCATGTCCAGATTTTCCTGCAGCTCCTCCATCGTTGTAATTCGGCTGATTTGCTGGCTGGGTTGCCGCATCTGGTCCAGAATCAGGCTGAAGTATTCTTTTGGAGGTTTGTTTCCGACTTTGATATTGATTTCCGACTGCATGTAGACATAATTGGCTACTTGATTATATCTGCTGCGGTCGAAGCCGTGCTTTTTCAGGTAGTCTTTGGGGAACAGGTGGTGAATATCCCCGCGGAGCGCAATCAGATCGCCGACCAGCACATCTTTGGACAAGAAGCCTTTGCTATGTGCCTTGACTTGCGATGCGAGGAACACATGAAAATACGGGCTGCTGGCAACCGAGGTATCTAAGCTTTGGGGCAGCGAGGCATTCCAGTAGGCATCGGAGAGTTCGGCAGCCTCCCGCTCTTTTAGAATTTCATCGAAAGGCTTGTGGGAAATCTGCTTGATATCGAAGTCGAATACGCTTTCGGGCGATCCGGAGTAGCGGCTGGTGAGGATGGAGTATACGAGCCAGCGCCGGACGTAATGCTCGATTTCGAGCGCATGGACCCCAAGGCTGCGCAGCTTGAGGTACACGATGTAGGCAAAGTTCAAGGCATTTTGCGAGCGGATCAGCTTCGGCGAAATAAAGCCTGCCGACTTGATAATGATCAGGAAGCGCTTGAAATGTGTTTCGCTGATGAAGTCCAGGATGCCTTCTTTGAGCATGGCGAAAGCCTGCCGGGCTATTTCGGACTCAAAGGTCCTCGTTTCAAAATTCCTGCCGGACAGCAGGCTCACCAGATCGGAGAGCCGGCCGCGGTCGAATTTCGAGGTGAACGCTACCCGAATCACATCGTTGTAGTCCGGGTCGTACAAATCTTCGTTCTCCGTCTTGAGCCATTGCATTTTTTGAAAAAACTCCGTCTGCGCAAATGACTGGTCGTGCTCGACAATATGCCTGTAAAAGTCCGGCGCAATGGCCAGATGGCAAAAGTAGTCGATCGCTTTCCGAAGCTCATTACCGCCGTGCTCGGTGTCAGCTGCGATTTTGCTCATGGCAAAGTCTGCCTGGCTCAGTACCACGCCTTTCGAGTTGATCCGGATGAAAATCTCGGTTACGGTTTCAATATCCAGGTCGGGAGAGAGTTCGATCAGGCCGATCTGTTTTTTTGGAATATTCACCAGAGCCGTAACAGCTTGCTCGACTTGCTCCTCGTCTGCGTCCGGATTAAGTTTCAGGTATTCCCGGACTACTTTCAGCACACTGCCGCTGATTACCTCCGAAATGTCCTGCAGCCAGGCTTTGTCTTTGAGAATAGCTGGGTTCTGTACCTCGAACCGCTCTTCGACCGGATGAAACGCAATTTTAATCCGGATCCGTTCATACGTTTTATTGATCACATACTGCCCTAGAATGGCGGCTGTCAGAGCCGTTACGCGCTGCTGGCCATCTATCAGCACCTTTTTCCCTTCGCTGAGGCTGCCGTCTTTGAGTTTGACATTCGGATTCCGCCAGGCAATCACATAGCCAACCGGATATCCTTGGTACAGGCTGTCCATCAGATCCCGGACCTTCGAGCTGTCCCACACAAATGGCCGCTGGATTTCCGGAATCGCAATCTCCCCGGACTTTACCCAAGCCAGGATCGTCTCAATCAAATGCTGGTTTACTGCATATTTTTGCATGGGCAGGCTGTGTAAGCAGGTTTTTTCCGGTGCAGTTGCGTGGATACGGCAGCAAGATATATACCTGCTGTGTGCCAATCAACGGCTGCACGCCGACGCTGCTGCCGTTCTGCGCCTCTGCCCGTCGCCCGGGTATTCCGGCAGCGCAGGCCCATCCCGCAGAAACCGACGAATCCTTCCCGCCCGGCGTTGCATTTGCTGCGGCTGCGTGCTAGTTTGCCGCATATCCTGATGCTGCTTTACTGCCCGCTATGCTGCGTATCCTGTCCTGTCTCCTCGTCTGGGCCCTCGGCGGCCTGCTGCTCTGTGCCCAGCCGCCCTATCCGGGCAAATGGAAGCCCCTCTTCGACGGCAAGTCCCTCAAAGGCTGGGACGTGAAGATCCGGGGCTACGCCCTCAACGACAATTTCGGCAACACCTTCCGGGTTGCGGACGGCAAGCTCCAGGTGGGCTACGAGGGCTATACGGACTTCAATGAGCAATTCGGCCATATCTTCTACCGCAAGCCCTTCTCGCACTACATCGTCGCGGCGGAATACCGCTTCATCGGCGAGCAGGCGCCCAACGGCCCCGACTGGGCCTTCCGCAACAGCGGCATCATGGTGCACGGCCAGTCCGCCGCCTCGATGGGCAAGGACCAGGACTTCCCCATCTCCATCGAGGTGCAGCTCCTGGGCGGCTACGGCGACGGGCGCCAGCGCACGACCGCCAACCTCTGCACCCCCGGCACCCACGTGGTGATGGACGGCAGCCTGTTCGAGGACCATTGCACCCCCTCCTACTCCGAAACCTACGACGGCGACCAGTGGGTGCGGGTGGAAGTGCTGGTGCTCGGCGATTCGCTGATCCGGCACCTCGTCAACGGCGACGCCGTGCTCGAATACAGCAAGCCCCAGATCGGGGGCGGAGTCGTGAGCGGCTTCGACCCGGCGGCGAAGCAGGACGGCAAAGCCCTGACCTCGGGGTACATCTCCCTGCAAAGCGAGAGCCATCCCGTGGAATTCCGCAAAGTAGAGATCATGAACCTGGAGAAATACTACCGCAAGCGCCGCTGATCGGCCCGGTTCCCCTTACGCCTCCCCACCCCGAAATCTTCCGCCATGCGCATCCGCCTCTGCCAGGACGCTGCCGAGCTTGCCCGCACAGCAGCCGGCCTGATGATCGATGAAATCCGGCGCAAGCCGGACCTGCTGCTCTGCGCCGCCACCGGCGGATCGCCGGAGGGCGCCTACGCCGAACTCACGTCCCGCCGGGATCAGTTCCCGCAGGACCGCCTGCGCATCCTCAAGCTCGACGAATGGGGCGGCCTGGCGCCGGACGACCCGCGCACCTGCGGCTACTACCTCCAGACCCGCCTGCTGGACCCCCTGAATATCAGCCCCGACCGCTTCTTCGGCTTTGACAGCCAGCCCGCCGATCCGGCGGCCGAGGCCGCCCGCGTGCAGGCCCTCATCGAGCGGGAAGGGCCCATTGATGTCTGCGTGCTCGGCATCGGGCTCAATGGCCACATCGCCATGAACGAACCTGCGGACTCGCTGCAGGCAGGCTGCCACGTAGCGGCGCTGAGCGAAAGCACCCTCGCCCATCCGATGCTGCACGGCGCGGGCCCCCTGCCCGCCTACGGCCTGACGACCGGCATGGCCAATCTCTTCCAGTCGCGCCATGTCCTGCTGCTGATCAGCGGGGCGCACAAGCGGGAGATTACCCGCCGCCTGCTGGAGCGCCGGATCAGCACGGGGCTGCCCGCCTCGCTGCTGTGGATGCACCCGGCCGTGACCTGCCTCATCGACCAGGAAGCCGCCGGCTGAAGGCTATGCTGACCCTCGGCGTGGACATCGGCGGCACGGCCATCAAGGCCGGCATAGCAGACCAGCGCGGCGCGCTGCTGTACAAGACCCAGCAGCCGGTGGCGGCGCTGCGGGCGGCCGGGTTTATCCCGGCGCTGCTGGACTGGATGCAGGGCATTGCCGACTCGTATGAAGCCCAGGCCATCGGCATCGGAGTGCCGGGCCTGCGCTCGCGCGACGGGCGGCAGCTCCCGGAGGTGCCCAACCTGCCGGAGCTGGAAGGCGGAGCCTTCCTCGGCGAGCTGTATGCCCGCTTTGCCGGGCTGCGGGTGCAGGTGCAGAACGACGCCAATGCTGCCGCCTGGGGCGCATACCGCTTTTGCCCTGAAATCCAGTCCGATACCTTCGGCTATCTCACCCTCGGCACCGGCGTGGGCAGCGCAGTTATTGCCGGGGGGCAGCTGTACACCGGCGGCAAGGGCAACGGCCCGGAGCTGGGGGTGATGGATTTCGGCGGCATGACGCTCGAAGACCGCATCGGGCGGGAAGGGCTGCTGGCGGCGGCCCGCGCCGCCTGGGGCAGCGCAGCGGCCCCGCAGACCCCCGAAGTCCTCTGCGATGCGGCAGCGCGCGGGGAGGTGCCGGCCCTGGAAGTGCTGGCCCAGGCCGGCCAGGACCTGGGGCGGGCGATTGCCATATTCGTGCAGCTGTTCGATATCACCGAGGTGTACATCGGGGGCGGCATGTCGCCGGCCTGGCGCTGGATGGCACCTGCCGCCCGGCAGGTGCTGGACCGCATGACGCCGTACCACGCGCAGGTGCAGGTGCGCGAAGCCTCGCTCGGCAACGATGCCGGCATCCTCGGAGCTGCCGCGCTGGGCATGTGATATGCGGTTGATTATCAGGCTGACAGGCGCACAGGTCCTCAGATCCGGTGCCCTTTCCGCCTCCGGCTCCAGGCTGGACCTTACTTTTCTGTCATCACTTCCACCCCGGCCCAGCCTTCCGGCACGCCATGGGAGACATAGTGCAGGGACTGATTGAAAAAATGCCGGGCTGTCAGGTCCTCCGGCGACTGGCGGATGATCTCCTGGAAATGCTGCATGGCAGCAGCCATGTCGCCGTGGATGAAGTGCGTCATCGCCTGCGAAAATATCGCTGCGCTTTCCAGTTTGTGCTGCATCAGGTCAGGCGCATCTCCGCCGAAGCATTCATAAATGCCCATCGGCGCTTCTTTGCCCTTCACCCGGACCTTTCCCAGGAAGCGGCAGATGGCCTGCAGATCCGGATCGAGGAGGACGTAGCTGCCTTCGCTCAGCAGGATATTGGCCTGGTAAAATTTGGTGAGGCCCTCCAGGCGGGAGGCCGTGTTGACCGTATTGGCGATGATGGCGGCATCGGAGCGGTGCTCGTCGCCGATGATTCCCATGATGAGCGGCCCGGTATGCAGCCCTGTGCCGAGCCGGATGGGCTTGCGTCCCCGGGACAGGCGGTATGTATTATACGTCCGGATTTCGGCCTGCATCTGCATGGCTGCGCGGAGCGCATCCGAGGGCTGCTGCTGAAACAGGGCCAGCATCCCGTCGCCCAGATACTGGCTCACGAAGCCGTGGTTGCGTTTGATCAGCGGCCCGATGCGCCGGGCGTAGGCATTGACAAAGCGGAAGTTATCCTCCGGGGGCATCGATTCCGACAGGCTGGTATAATCCCGGATGTCGCAGAAAAAGACCGTCACCTCCCGTTCGATATTGTCGCCCAGCCGGACCTCGGTAATGGAGCTGCGGCCCAGCGCTCTGATGAACTCGTTGGGGACAAAGCGGCCTGTGGCGCGGTTGATGCGGCTGAGATTCAGGTGCGTATGAAGCCGGGCGATGAATTCGTCCTTGGAGAAAGGCTTGGCGAGGTAATCATTGGCGCCGATCTGAAAGCCCTGCACCAGGTCGTTGACCTGATTTTTGGCTGTCACCATGATCACGGGCAGCTCGGACGGGAGGAATTGCTGCCGGATCCGGCGGCAGACCTCGTAGCCCGACATCCGGGGCATCATCACATCGAGCAGCACCAGGTCGAAGGAATGGCCCTGATCCAGCAGCTCCAGTGCTTCGGCGCCGCTCATGGCCGACACGGCCTGAAAGCGGTCTGGGGGCAGGTGGTTGATCAGCACCTGGTGATTGATGGCTTCGTCATCCACGATGAGGATGCGGATGTGCTCGCTGTCCCCGGCGGGGGGCAGGATCTGGGGCTCCCGCTGCTGGAGGCTGCCGGAGGTCGGCATCATCAGGGGGGTAAGGCGGGCGGGCTCTGCCGGGCTGTGCGCCCCGGCAGGCTGCTCCGATACGGGCAGGGTAAAGTAAAAGTCTGAGCCTTTGCCGGGTTCGGACTGCACCCACATCCGTCCGCCGTGGCTTTCGACCAGCATTTTGGAAATGCTCAGCCCCAGGCCCGTGCCGGAATAGGTGCGGCTGATGGAGCCGTCGCCCTGCTCGAATGCCTCAAAGATGACCTGCTGTTTATCTGCGGGAATCCCGATGCCGGTATCGCTGACACAAACGGCGAGCATGCCTTCCCGGAGTTCTGCGCGGAGGCGCACGCTGCCTTTTTCGGTAAATTTCACGGCATTCCCCACGAGATTGTACAGAATCTGGCTGAGGCGGTCCTCATCTGCCCAGGCAGCGGGCAGATCGGCGGGCACTTCGTTGAGCAGCACGAGGGGCTTTCCCTGGGCAGTAGGCGCGGATACCTGCATGACCACCTCGGCGACGGCGCGCAGATCCACCGGCTTTTGCCGCAGCACCAGATCCGCATGCCGGATGCGGGAGAAGTCCAGCAAATCGTTGACGAGGGAAGCCAGCCGCTTGCCTGAAGCAATGACCATGCCCAAGTTGCGGCGCACGGCCGCTTCTGCCGACTGCTCGAAGAGGTGCTCCGTGATGCCGATGATGCCATTGAGCGGGGTGCGCAGTTCGTGGGAGGTGTTGGCCAGAAATTCATCCTTCAGGCGGTCCACCTCGCGCAGCCGTTCGGCGGTCTGGCGCTCCAGGTCGAGCTCTTCTTCTTTTTCCTTGAGCCTCAGCTGATTCTGCCGCTGCAGCAACTGAAACGCCGCGGTCACCAGCAGCACCAGCAGCAGCACATAGATCAGGCCTGCCCACCAGGTGCGGTACCAGGGCGGAAGAATCCTGAACGTGCAGACGGCCTCTTCGCTTTCACGGCCGAACACATCCATGGCCTGCACGCGGAACCGGTACCGGCCTTCCCGCAGGCCGGTATATTCTTTGGTGGAGGAAGGGCCCCACTCCGACCAGCCCTGCTCGAAGCCTTCGAGCCAGAAGCGGTACTGGATCTGGTCCGGAAACTGGTGGGAGGAAGATGCGCATTCGAAGCGGAGGTCGTTGTCTGCATAGACAATCGCATCCTGCAAGGCTCCCGAAGGCTCGGACCCCCAGTAGAACACGGTATCGCGGGCGCCGGCCATTTTGCGGACCAGGGCCCGGAGCGGAACCGCATGGTCTGCCGGAAGCCGGGGGCTGAACCGGTACAGGCCTTCCAGCGTTCCGATCCAGGTCAGGCCCGCGGCATCGGGATAGATCGTCACCACTTCGGAGCTGACCGGATTCAGCGCACTGGAATACCATGCCTGGGTGTCCGTGCCGAAGTCTTCAAACCAGCCGGATTCGCTGCCCAGAGACATCCAGAATCGCCCGGGCGGGCTGTATTTGAGCAGGTAGGTGGACAGCTCTCCGTTGCGGAAGCGCTCCGGCAGCAGCGTATCGGGCAGCAGCCGCTGCTGGGCTTCATCGAAGATCCGGACTCCGTTGTACGTGCCGAACCGCATCTGTCCGCGGATCCAGGCCGGCTCGATGATATCCAGGTCTTCCGTAAACCCTTTTTCGGGGCCCATGCGCTCGATTCCGGCAACCGGATCGGGCCCTGGCCGGATGCGGATGCGGCTCACGTCCCGGTGGGCAGCCCAGAGGCTGCCGTCGGGCTCCTCGGCCAGTGCGCGGGCCGCATGGCCCAGCGAAGGTGCCAGCAGCGTGAAGGTCCAGGCGCCGCCGCGCTGCTCCAGCATGCCCAGCCCGTCTGTCAGGCCTGCGTAGATCCGGCCCGGATAGACCTCCGAGCTGCACAGTGCCCACACGTGGCCCTCATGGAGCCGGCCGAGCTTTCCGGCGGCATTCCGCACATACAGGCCATGCGAGGCCGCTACGATTACGGTGCCCTGCCATGCCGCCAGCGCCCAGATTTCATCCGCAGAAACCGTATCCTTCTGAAAAAACAGATAGGCATCGCGGTAGGGCACGGTGGCGGAATAGAGGCCGTTGGTGGTGCCCACCCACAGGGTATCCGCCTGCCGGACCACCGACGTCACGGCGCCCTCCAGAAAGCTGCTGTATGCAAACAGCTGCAGATCAGGCGGATACTCGATCCGGCTGATCCCGATATCCGAAGCGGTCCAGATGCCGGACTGACGGTCCTGGAAGACGGTGATCAGCGAATTGCTGATGAGGCCTGCATCCCGGTTGCAGGCGTAGAGCCGGTTGCCGTCCAGATCGCAGAATACCAGGCCGCTGGTCTGCGTGGCAAGGACGATTTTGTCCCCGCTGATGAGCGCCGCGTCCCAGATCTGCATGCTGGGCAGCGCCTCGTTCCAGAGCCGGAGCCGGCCCTGGCTGAGCCGGAAAATCCCGTCGCGCTGGGTCAGCAGCAGGATCTCGTCCGGCCGGGCGGCCGCAGGCGCCAGCGGCAGAATCAGCTGCACCTTGCCGGGCACCTGCTGGTCGGCTGTGAACAGGGGCTGCCAGCCCGATTCGCCGAGCATCGAAATGCCCAGCCCTTCGATCCGGCAGCAGAGCCGCCCGCCCTGGATAAAGGCATTCTGAATGTCTGCCGGCGTGTCCCAGTGCCGGAGGGACTGCTGCTCCGCCTGCCAGCGCCACACGCGCCGGAAGGACACAAACCAGATCCCGTCGTCTGCTTCCCACACGCTCCGGATCAGGGGCGCATCTTCCGCGCCGTCGCTGCGGAATCCGCTCAGCGAAGCAAATTCCAGCTGGCCTGCGGGACCGGGCTTCAGATAGCCGAATTCCGTTTCGGCGCCGATCCAGATCCGCCCCTGGCGGTCGGCGCACACACGCATGCCGGCCAGGCCCTCCGTGCCGGCGATCATGCGCCACGATTTTCCGTCAAACTCCAGCAGCCCGCCCGTATTCACGACGTACATCCGCCCCGCCAGATCCTGCGCAAACCCCCAGTTCTGCGGGGAGGTCTGGAAGTCTTTGGAAAAATAGGCGTTGCGGGTGTAGTTTTTGATGAATGGATTGTCGGACTGGCTCCATACGCCGTACCCTGAAGCCATCAGCCCCAGCAGCATCATCAGCCTGCAATATGGCAGCGTCGCCCGTATCTGCATGAACCCAGCCCGATCCTGAAACAAGTACCCGTTCGGAAAACCTGGGTAATATACCACTTAGATTCTGAAAAGCGATTCGCCCCGGATAGCAGAAAAGTTGTACCTTACCGCTCTATGCAGTCTTCAATCGCCTTTTAACCAACGTACCCGTATGACCGACCCCCAAACCAACACCAGCACAACCGAAGTGCCGGTGTCGAACCCTACCCCGGTGACCGAGCAGAGCGCGGACAAGCAGCCCAAAACCGATCTGATCCCCAAGAGCACCATGACCGGCCGCAATTGGGAGGATAATACCTACTACTCCGGGGTGCTGATTGCCGAGCGCAAGCCCAACAGCCTCGATCTCAACTCCGTAGGCCCGCTCTGGATTCTGGAGATCACGGATGCCGATGAGCAGCTCAACGGCACGATCATCCGCACGTTTGAAAATCCCGGGCCGGATGTGCAGCCCGGCAACCCCGGCGATCAGACGCCCAGACTGTGGTTCAAGATCCAGAAAATGCTCCGCCCGGACCGGATCCGCATCGACGTAGCAACCGACCTGCGCAACAGCCCGCCCGAGCCGGAAGCCTGAGCCGCAGATCCTGATGCAGCACCCGGCGCCTGCCGGGTGCTGCGCTTCCCGGTGCAGAGCGTGCGGGCCCAGCTGCGCTGCCGGGATTCCAGGCGGATTCCTGCGGGGTTAACAGTTCCGTAATCCGCATTCCCGTCTTTTTGCCGATATTGCCCGCATGCGGCCCATCCTCCTGCTCACCTTGTTGCTGGGATTGATTCAATCCCTTGATGCTCAGACGGGCATCCTGCGCGGAACCGTCACCGACGCCGAAACCCAGGCCCCGCTGCCCGGCGCCACCATCCAGGTGGTGGGCACCTACACCGGCGGATTCAGCAATGAGGCCGGCGTATTCGAGCTGCGCAATCTCAAGCCGGGCGATTACACCGTCAAAATTTCGTACGTCGGCTACTCCGAGCGGCTCTACAACGGCATCCGGATCGCAGCCGGACAGCCGGTTACCCTCGATGTGGCGCTCAACTCCGTCGTCTCCACCCTCGGCGAGGTGGAGATCGTGGGCCAGCGCACCCTCATCGACCTCGAGTCGGGCCAGTCCAGCGTGCGGATCGGCGAGGAGGTGCTCAGCGAGATCAACGTAAAAAATGTGCAGGATGTGGTAGCCATGCAGGCGGGGGTAAACAAAACCCCGGACGGCATCCAGATCCGCGGAGGCCGGGTGTACGAGACGGATTACCTGGTGGAAGGGATCAACGCATCGGACCCGCTGGCCGGCACAGGTTTCGGGCTGGATGTGAGCGCCAAGGCAGTCAAGGATATTCAGGTCGTCACGAGCGGCGCTGCCGCCGAATTCGGCGGCGGCGGGTCCGGGGTCATCCTCACGCGCATCCGCGAAGGCTCGGACCGCTTTGCCTGGAATGCTTCGTGGACCCGCGACAACCTGGGCTTCCGCGTCAACGAAGGCCCCAGCTGGAACACGGACGATGTCAACCTAAGCTTCGAAGGGCCGATTTACAAAAAGACGCTCACCTTCTTCGTCGGCGGCAGCATGTTTCTCTCCGACGAATACTTCCGCGCTACGGCAGACCAGCTGCATTCCTCCCTGTTTACCCAAAACGACTCCTTCTGGGCCCCCCGTCAGGACAACCGCTGGTCCAATACGGTCAAATTGGCCTGGAACATCCGGCAGGGCCTGAAGCTGACCTTTACCAACCAGCACAGCCTCAACATCAACCAGAGCACCCGCTCGCTGCAGATCATCGGCAACGACGCCGTCGTGCAGCCGGGCTTCCAGTACGAGTACAGCCTCGATCTGGACAATGCCAATACCTATACCCACCACTCCAACCTCAGCGTGCTGAACCTGCGGACCATCCTGGGCGAGCAGTGGAGCCTGGACGCTTCGCTGGGGCGGCTGTTCACGAACCTGCGCGCCGATGCGAACGGGCGTCCGTTCCGCAGCGAAACGGTGGACCAGCTCTTCGATCCGGCCTCGATCGTCACCGATCCGGTGGCCGTTTTCAATGCGCTCGACTCGATTGTGTATGTGTTTCCGGGGCCGGGGCTGGTGAACAACGGCGGCATCGCCACCCTGTGGCACGATCATTACGCCATTGAAAATACGGGCAAGGTGAAGCTGACCTGGGAATCGGCCAGCAAGGTCCACCACCTCACCTTCGGTGCCGAGCACAAGGACCAGGAGTACCAGTGGATCGATGTGACGCGGCCCTGGGTGGGCGCTCCGATCCGGATCAACGATACGCTGAGCACGCCTTCGACCCGGCTGGGCCGGAGCAGCGACTTCTGGAAGGTGCGCCCGGCCACGGGCGGCCTGTTTTTCGAGGACGAAATCCAATATAAAGGCATCATCGCCGTGCTGGGTGCCCGGCTCAACTACTGGGCGCCGGGCGCCTTTGCCGACCAGGCCGTGGCCGATCCCCGTGCGCCGGTGCTGGATGCGGTCCGCAATGCGTACCAGGACGAGACCTTCGGGCTCTTCGGGCTGCGGTGGAAAGCGCGGCTGCTGCCCCGGCTGCGGGTATCCTTTCCCGTGACGGAAAACAACGTGCTGTACTTCAACTACAGCCACGCGATGCGCCTGCCGCACCCGCGCTTCGTGTACGCCGGCCTCGATCCGGTGTACCAGGACCGCTCCTTCCTCTCCAACCTCGGCAACCCCAACATCAACCCCGAAGTAACCGTCTCCTACGAGCTGGGGCTCAAGTCGCAGCTCACCCGCGACTGGGCGCTGAGCGTGACGGCGTTTTACAACGACAAATTCGACTATATCGTCAGCCGCCGGGTCGAGGTGCTCGACGCCACCGGCCGCTTTGTGGAGAAGACCTTTTTCATCAACCAGGACTATGCCCGCATCCGCGGGCTGGAGGCGGGCCTGACCCGCCGCGTCGGCACCTGGTTTACCGGCACCTTCAACGCAGCCTATCAGATTGCCACGGGCAAATCCAATACCGCCGCCGAATCGGCCCTGCAGATCCGGCAGCAGGGTTTTGTCAATGCCACGAAGGAGCAGTACCTGGCCTGGGACCGTCCGCTGGACCTCAAGCTGCTGCTGATCCTGACCCCGGACGCCACGGTGTATCTGGGCAGCATTCCGATGGACGGCTTCCGCTTCAGCCTGACAGGCACCTGGAAATCAGGCCTGCGCTACACCCCGCATACGGTCGCCCGGATCAATCCCGAGTCGGGCCGTCCGGAATACGAGCCCATCGAGGACCAGCCGTTCAGCCGCGTAGGCGCTGCCTGGTTCTGGATGGATGCGCGGCTGAGCCGCGATTTCTCCTTCGGCCGGGATCATGCGCTGTCGCTGAGCTTCGAGCTCAAAAACCTCACCAACTACCGTTCCGCTGCCATCATCAACCCGGTCACGGGCCGCGCGTACCGCGAGGGCGATCCGCTGCCGCTGAGCTTCCGCGACCCGTCCTATCCCGATCCGCAGGACCGGGGCATTCCGCCCTTCAATCCGGCGCGCTTCCTGGAGCCCCGCCAGATGCTTTTCGGGATCCAGATCCGGTAAGGGCAGGCCTGCGCCAGATCCGGCTTCGGCAGGCCGCCTGCAAATTCCGGCTTTTTCGTACATTGCGGCGCATTTGGGCGGGCCTGCGGCCAGCCTGAAGGCTAATGTATTGACAGACAACACTATGACATACGAGGAGGTATTTCCCAAAGTCATCTCCCACGCCAAGGAATACGGATTCGTATTCCCTTCCAGCGAGATTTACGACGGCTTGGGTGCCGTGTACGACTACGGCCAGCTCGGCGCGGAGCTGAAGCGCAATATCGCCCTGGCCTGGTGGAAGGCGATGGTGCAGATGCACGACAACATCGTCGGCATCGATGCGGCCATTCTCATGCATCCCACCGTGTGGAAAGCCTCCGGCCACGTGGATGCCTTCAGCGATCCCCTCATCGACAACAAAGACTCCAAGCGCCGCTTCCGTGCCGACCAGCTCATCGAAGAGCAGATCGCCCGCTACGAGCAGAAGGCCCGCAAAGACGCGGATAAAAAAGCCGAAAAGGAAGGCTGGGCTGCCGGCGACGAGTCCTGGACCCGCTTCCTGCAGAACAGCCGCAACGGCGTCAAAGCCCGCGAGCTGAAAGACCGCATGGACGCCGCCCTCAAAGCCGACAACCTGGACGAACTGCGCCAGATCATTGTGGATGAGGAAATTGCCGATCCCGACACCGGCTCCAAAAACTGGTCGGATGTGCGCCAGTTCAACCTGATGTTCAAAACCCAGGTGGGCGCCACCGCCGATGCGGCGATGGATATCTACCTGCGGCCCGAAACGGCCCAGGGCATTTTCGTCAACTACCTCAACGTCCAGAAGACCTCCCGCCTCAAGCCGCCCTTCGGCATCGCCCAGATCGGCAAGGCCTTCCGCAACGAGATCGTGGCCCGGCAGTTCATCTTCCGGATGCGGGAATTCGAGCAGATGGAAATGCAGTTTTTCATCAAGCCCGGCACCCAGATGGAGTGGTTCGAACACTGGAAGCACAAGCGCCGCCGCTGGCACGAGGCCCTGGGCCTGCCTTCGGACCGCCTCAAGTTCCACGTGCACGAAAAACTCGCGCACTACGCCGACGCCGCCGAGGACATTCAGTTCATGTTCCCGATGGGCTTCCGCGAGATGGAGGGCATCCACTCCCGCACGGCCTTCGACCTGAGCCAGCACCAGCAGTATTCGGGCAAAAAACTCCAGTTCTTCGATCCGGAGACCCAGGAGTCCTACGTGCCCTACGTGCTGGAAACCTCGGTAGGCCTGGACCGCACCTTCCTGGCGCACCTCTGCAATGCCTACACCGAAGAAGAAGCGCCCACCGCCAAAGGCGACACCGAGCTCCGGACCGTGCTGAAGCTGCACCCCGTGCTGGCGCCCTACAAGGTGGCAGTGCTGCCGCTGGTGAAAAAAGACACCCTGCCAGAAATTGCCCGCGGCATCTGCGACCAGCTGCGTTTCGACTTCCAGGTAACGTACGACGAGAAGGACACCGTCGGGCGGCGCTACCGCAGGCAGGATGCCATCGGCACGCCGTACTGTGTGACGGTGGACAATGATACCCTGAGCGATTCCGCGGTCACCATCCGCGAGCGCGACAGCATGCGGCAGGAGCGGATCCCGATCGATCAGATCGGCGCGTACATCAGCGGCAAGCTGAGCTGGCGCAATATCCTGTCCTGATGGGGCCGGGCGGTGTTGAGGAATCGGAGGAAATACCGATATTGGGGATTGGGTCTGCAACTGGATTGAAAACCGCCTGCCGTTTGGTCCGTCAATTGGGCATCGAGGCATTCCTGCAGGAATCCGGCCAGGGTCCGGGCCTGATGGTCGATGTGCGCTCGCCGGGCGAGTACCAGCGGGGGCATATCCCCGGCGCGGTCAGCATCCCGCTGTTCGACGATGCCGAACGCGCCATCATCGGCACCCTGTACAAGCAGCAGGGCCGGGAGGCAGCCGTGATGAAGGGGCTGGAGCTGGTAGGGCCGAAAATGGCCGGGTTTGTCCGGCAGGCGCAGCGCCAGGCGCCTGCGCCGCGGCTCTGGGTGCACTGCTGGCGCGGCGGCATGCGCAGCGAAAGCATGGCATGGCTCTGGAAAACGGCCGGATTCTCCGTCGCGACCCTGACAGGCGGCTACAAGGCGTACCGGCGCTACGTGCTGGAGCAGTTGGGCCAGCCCCTGCAGCTGGTGGTCCTCGGCGGCTATACCGGCTCGGGCAAAACCGCCATCCTGCACGCCCTCGCCGGGCAAGGCGAGCAGGTGCTGGACCTCGAAGCGCTGGCCCATCACAAAGGCTCCGCCTTCGGCGCCCTGGGCCAGGCGCCGCAGCCTACCGTGGAGCACTTCGAGAATCTGCTCCATCACGCCCTCGCCCGGCTCGATCTGGCCCGGCGCATCTGGGTGGAGGACGAAAGCCATTCCATTGGACGGGTCTATATTCCGCATCCCTTCTGGCAGCAGATGCGCGCAGCGCCCCTGCTGCTGGTCGAGCTGCCCAAGGCGCTGCGCATCCGCCGCCTGGTGGAGGAATATGCCGCCTTCGGGCCCGAATTGCTGGAACAGTCTTTGCTCAAAATCAGCAGGCGCCTCGGCGGACTGCACCTCCAGCGCGCGCTCGATGCCCTGCGCGCAGCCCAGTACGATGAGACCGCTTCGATTACCCTCGATTACTACGATAAAGCGTATGCCCACGGCGTGAGCCAGCGCTCCCCGGACCGCATACACCCCGTCGATGCCGGCGCCGACGATCCCGCACAAACTGCCGCCAGGCTTATCCACCTTTGTAACAACCACGTGTTGCCCCTATGACCGAACAGGACACCATCCGCCTTACGCAATACAGCCATGGCGCAGGCTGCGGATGTAAAATCTCCCCCAAGGTGCTGGATTCGATTCTGCATTCCAGCACCATCGAGCTGCCGCACCCCAATCTGCTGGTAGGCCACGAGCACCGCGACGATGCGGCGGTCTACGACCTCGGCGATGGCACCGCCATCATCAGCACCACCGATTTCTTCATGCCCATCGTGGACGATCCCTACGATTTCGGACGGATTGCATCGGTGAACGCGATCAGCGATGTGTACGCCATGGGCGGCACCCCTATGATGGCCATCGCCATCCTGGGCTGGCCCGTGGACAAGCTGCCGCCTGAGGTGGCCCGCCGGGTCATGGAAGGCGCACGTGCCGTGTGCAAGGAAATCGGTATTCCCCTCGCGGGCGGCCACAGCATCGACAGCCCGGAGCCCATCTTCGGCCTGGCCGTTACCGGGCGCGTCAACATTGGCCAGATCCGGATCAACGGCGGCGCACAGCCCGGCTACAAGCTCTTCCTCACCAAGCCCCTGGGCGTCGGCATTCTGACCACCGCCCAGAAAAAAGGCATCCTGCGCGAAGAGCACGCCCTCATCGCCCGCGATTCGATGGTGCGGCTCAATAAGGCCGGCGAATTCTTCGCCAAGCAGGCCTTCGTCAAGTCCATGACCGACGTCACCGGCTTCGGCCTGCTGGGCCACCTGAGCGAGATGTGCGAAGCCTCCCGGCTGAGCGCCGTGATCAGTTTTCAGGATGTGCCCGTCATCCCGGAGGCCTACGACTACCTGCGGCAGGGCGCTGTGCCCGGCGGCACCCGCCGCAACTGGGACAGCTACGGCCACAAGGTCAGCGAGCTGACCGAGGAGCAGCGCCATATCCTCTGCGATCCCCAGACCAGCGGCGGCCTGCTGGTGGCGGTGGTGCCGGAGTATGAGAGCGAGTTTATCCAGGCTGCCCGCAGCCAGGGGATCGATGTGCAGAGCTTCGGCGCGATGGCGGAGCGGAGCGACGTGCTGATTACGGTGCGCTGAGGCGGACTGGCCAGCCCATTCATTTGTATACGTGCATGCGCCCGGAGTCTGACAGGCTCCGGGCGCATGGCCATATAACGGCTCGGCGCGGGCAGGCTGCAGTGCGTGTGCACCGCCCGAATTGGCAGGGGGTCATTGTTGCAACTGCGATCGGCCACCTGGAAGTGTGAGCAAAGTCACATACGCCAATGGCTCAACATCATTTCATAAGTACCTGTTTGGCAACACCTTGCAATCAAATACTTCACCATGACCCCGCATCTCCGCCTGCTGATCACTGCGATGTTGCTGTACGCAGTACTGCCCGCAACCGGGCAATCGTATCAGGCAAAAAAACACAGCATGAGCATATCGGGTACCTCCAACCTGCACGACTGGGTTTCGCAGGTCCAGAAGATCACGGCCACCGGCGACGTGCTGATGAGCGGAGGCGATCTGAAGGGCATTCAGAGCCTTTGGGTAGGCATCGATGTATACTCGATCAAAAGCAGCAAAGGGTCCATCATGGACGGCAAGACCTACGATGCCCTGAAAGCCAGCCAGTTCAACACCATCACCTATCAGCTGGGCCGGATGGAGTCGGTTGTGAAGCAAGGCACCGATTACCAGCTCCGTGCGCAGGGTGCCCTGACGATTGCCGGCGTTACCCGCCAGGTGCCGATAGACGCCAAAGCGCGCGTGCTGCCCAGCGGCGAGATCGAGTTTTCCGGATCGAAACAACTCCTGATGAGCAGCTTCGGCATAGCGCCTCCCACTGCGCTGCTGGGCACGCTGACCACCGGCGACGAAGTAACCATCACCTTCTCGGTTACGATGGGCCGCTAAGCCCGCTCGGCACAGATGAAAACACGCTTCCTTTCGCTGAGACCCCGTCTTCCATCACCAACACCATTGTACTATGAAACCGTTGCTGTATTCCCTCCTGATTGCTGCGATGGCCCAGCTCCTTTCGCCTGGCCTGTATGCTCAGCAGCCTGAACTGCAATACTTCCGCCCCTGGGATAAGCGAGGCATCAACATGTTCGAGCCCTCCAAGACTGCGGAGCAGCCGGAGTTTACCGGATTCAAAATCCGCATCGGCGGCGCATTCACACAGGATTTCCAGTACTTCAAGCACTCCAATACCCCTTCCTACGCCCCGCTCTCCCAGACTGACAAGACCAACCGCAACTTCCTCTATGGGGTAGTCGCTGCGGAAGACTCGACCTCGGCCACACTCGCTGGCTTCAACCTGGCAATGGCCAATCTCAACATCGACATCCAGATCGCCGACGGGATCCGGGTGTGCCTCGAAAACTACATGTCCTCCCGGCACCATTCCGAGTTTTGGGTCAAAGGCGGATACATTCAGATGGACAAGCTGCCCATGCTGGGCAACCCCGAATGGTTCGCCAAGTATCTGCGGGTCAAAATCGGCCATTTCCAGCCCAATTTCGGCGACATGCAGTTCCGCCGCACCGATGGAGGCAATACCATGTTCAACCCCTTTGTGGAGAACACGATTCTCGATGCGTTTACGACGGAAATCGGCGGGGAAGCGTATGTATTCCCGGTCAAAGGCCTGATGGGCATGGTCGGGATGTCCTCCGGCCTGATCAACGGCAACATCGAAAACTATCCCGAAACGCCGATCGGCTCCAACCTCGAACCGACCAAGCGCAATCCTTCGGTCTATGCCAAGGTGGCCTATGACAATGCCGTCACCGAGGACCTCCGCATCCGGGTATCTGCTTCGATGTACAACAATGCCAGCATCCAGCGCAATACCCTCTACGGCGGCGACCGCACCGGCTCCCATTACTTCATGGTGATGGAACCTGCGAAAACTGCGGCCGCGGCTGCATCCTATTCCGCCAACTTTACTTCCGGCCGCCTCAATCCGGGCCTGAACAACAGAATCAACACGGTCGTCGTCAATACCTTCATCAAGTTCAAAGGACTTGAAGTATTCGGCGCCTATGAAGCAGCCAAAGGCCGCAACTACAATGAGGAAATCGGCGCAGAACGCACCTTCAACCAGCTTTGCGCAGAGGGGGTTTACCGCTTCCTCCCGGATGAGCAGCTCTACGTAGGCGCCCGGTATGTAACCGTTACCGGCACGCTGCAGGGCTACAGCTCCGAAGTCAGCGTCGCCAGACTGGCAGCCGTGGCCGGCTGGTTCCCGACGCCGAACATGCTGCTCAAAGTCGAATACGCCAGCCAGACCTTCGAAGGCTTCACCGACCATCGCAATGGAGGCAAATTCAACGGAGTTGTGGTAGAAGCCGTCATCGGATTCTGATCCGGGACACCCTGAAACCCTCTGCCTAATTCTCACCGAAGTCCCGGCGTGCCGCCGGGGCTTCCTACATGATCTGCGTCATGAACCGCTCCTTATCCTGCCTGTGGCTGCTGCTTGCAGGCTGCTTGCCCCTGGCAAGCCAGACCTACACCCGGGTGCTGATCGATCCTGCCAGCACCCTGACGCTGGAAGGCGCCAGCAATGTGAGCGCTTTTCAGTGTGACTGCAGCGAACCATTCTCCGTACCTGCGCAAATCCTGATTTGCGAAACCGCATCACGGGAAGCTGTTTCCCTGTCGCAGGCTACGCTGTCGCTGCGCACTGCCGCTCTGGATTGCGGCAACCGCATGATGAACCAGGATATGTATGCGAGTCTGAAGGCCACAGAGCATCCGCAGATCCGCATCGAGCTGACAGGGGCTACCCTGGCATCTGGTCAGCAGCTTTCCCAGCTAAACCAATGGGCTGATGTGCAGGTGCACAGCCTTATTACCATCGCAGGCGTACGCCGGCAGGTACCGCTGCATGTGAAGGCGGTCCGCCTGGCGGAGCACCGCTACCGCTTTACCGGGGTCAAACCGCTTCTGATGACCGATTTCAACATTCAGCCGCCGACGGCCATGCTGGGCATGGTAAAGGTGCAGAATGAAATCCGGATCCATCTGGATCTGCTGGTCACGGCGGACTGAGCCGCTTCGGACGCAGGCGCTCCATGAGCGCCCGCAGCGCTTCGGCATCGCTTTCCCAGGCATAGCGCGGACGCCGCTGCTCCTCCGGCAGCGGCGCCCATGCATCGAGGGCGTGCAGCAGGGCCTCCACGGGCTGCGGCCAGACCGCCCCCAGGCCCGCTTCCGCCCCGAAGCGCGCCCATACCGGCGACTGCGGATAGATCAGCGGGCGCCCCAGCGCCAGAAACTCGTAAAACTTGGTCGGGATCTTGTCCCGCAGGTGCGGCAGCGGCTCGTAGAGCGCAATCCCCGCCCGGCAGTGCCGGATCAGGTGCAGGATATCGGCGTAGGGCACGTATGACCCCCCCCCGATGAGCGTGAACCGCTCCTCCAGGCCGGAGGCCTGCACCCGCCGGCGAATCTCGTCCAGCAGCCCGGCATCGTGGGTGAAGCCGGCCACGCAGAGGTGCACCGGCGTCAGCCGGCAGACGGATTCCCACAGATCGAGCGCTGCCAGGACGCCCCACTCGCGGGCAATGGTGCCGGTGCAGAGCAGATAGGGCTGCGGCGGCAGGACCGTCTGCGCCTGTCCCTGCACGGCCCGCCAGGTAAAGGTGTTGCGCAGCAGCAGCACCCGCTCCGGCGGCGCGCCGAGCACGTTCACATAGCAGGCCTCGGCATAGCACACCGCAGCCAGATGCGGCAGCGCCAGGCGCTCCAGCCCGCGGATCAGCGCCGCCAGCGGGCGGCGCAGCCAGACCGGATAGTGCAGCGCCTGCCGGATGGTAGCGGCATAGTCCTCGTGCATATCGTAGATCAGGCGCGCACGGCGCAGGGCCCGCAGGAGCAGCGCCACTGGCAGCAGCTCGGGCGTGTGGACGGTGTACACGTCTGCGCGCTCGCGCAGCGCGAGCAGCAGGATGCGCCAGGGCGCCAGCAGGCGCCGCAGCGAAAGCCGCCCGAAGGGCCGCAGCGGCACGATGCGCACCCCTTCCGCCTCGTACGGCGCTGCCGCCGCATCCTGCCCGATGATGCTCGCCGACCAGCCCCAGCCCGCCTGCGAGCACGCCAGTTTGTACAGAATCCGCGTATGCCGGGCAGGATTCAGGACGGTCAGGTGGCAGATGCGGGGCGCGTCCGGCATAGGAGAGCGGTTAGGTCCGGAAGGAGCGGAACTGCTGAAGGGAAATCAGCCCCAGGGCGAAGCAGATGCCCAGATAGGCGGCGCCGGCCAGCGCGGAGGCGGCTGCCCAGTGCAGCGGGCTCCGCGACAGCAGGTGCATGCCCAGCGCCAGCAGGCTGAGCGCCAGCGCGATGCGGCCCATCTGGCGCCAGGGCACCCGGATGCTCAGCCGCCGGCTGATGTAGATGACGTAGGCAATATCCATCGTGGCGTAGCCGGCCACCGTGGCCCAGGCGCTGGCCACAGCGCCGTAGCCGGGGATGAGCCAGAAATTGAGGGCTACATTCACCGCAATGCTCAGCAGCACCATGCGGTTGACGTACCGCTCGTGGTGGGTCGCCGTCAGCAAGGTGCTGAAGGGCGCGAAGATGCCGTTGAGCAGCGCGGCGGCGAAGAGGGCGGTCAGGCACCGGCGCATCACCTCCAGGTCCTCCGGGCTGCTCTGGGTGTAGGGAAACAGGAGGTATTCCCCGTAAAAAAAGACCCACACGCTCACAAAGCCCATCGGTACCGCCGCCACCACCTGCGCGAAGTGCAGCAGGCGCTCCTGCTCCGCCCGGTCTTCCATCACATAGGCGAACCGGGCGAAAAAAATGGGCAGCACCGTCCACAAGTACATGCTCAGGGCATCCAGCCAGCGGTACGCCCCCGCATAGAGACCGTTTTCGTGCTCGCCGGCCAGCCGTTCGAGCATCACCTGGTCCACCTTGTCGTGCAGCGAGTACAGCACCGTCATGGTGGCAAAGGGCAGCGCAGCCCGCAGCAGCGCCAGGCTCTTCCCCCGGTCGAAGGCAGGCAGCAGCAGCCCGAACGAGCGGCTCATCTGCGCATACACCAGCCCGATGCCCAGCAGCACCACCGCCATCCGCACCCAGATAAAGCTGCTGATAGTCAGCCCCGTCTGAAGCAGGACTGCCGTAGCGGCCAGCAGCAGCGCCCGGTCCAGCACCGAGAGCCAGCTGTCGGTGCGGAAGGCCTGATGCGCCTGGAAATTGGACCGGAAAAACTGGATCAGCTGCAGGCCGCCCTGCACCACGCACAGCAGCAGCAGAAAGCCCAGCGCCGGCCCCCGGTAGCCGAGCAGCCAGCCCGCGCTCAGCACCACCGCCGGAAACCCCAGCAGCAGCAGCAGCTTGAGGGCAAAGAGCGCCGGAAACTGCGCGCCCAGGCTGTCCGGCTGCGAAGCGATCTGCCGGGTCGTGTAGGGGCTGATGCCCAGGTCGGCAAATGCCACAAACAGAAAGGCCAGCGACAGCAGCGCCGAATACAGCCCCCAGTCCTCATGCCCCACCACATCCTGCACGTGCATCTCCGTCAGCAGCCATACCGACTTCACGAGCAGATTGAGCACGACGGCCAGGCTGATATGGGTCAGGAGGGAGCGGATCGGCGGCGGATTTGCAGCAAATATAGCGGAAATGAAACCAGGCGCAGGCGTATTCCGGAAACGCTGCGCCTGGTCCAGGTCTGGAGAGCGGGTGATGCAGGAACGGGCTGCATGCGGCGCGGCGCTGTCAGGCAGCGGCGGCTGTTTTCGGCTGAATGGGGGCGATCTTCATTCTGCCCCAGGCAATGAAGAGCAGCATCAGCAGGAACACGGCGTTGACCCCGATCCCGGCGTATTCGCCCCGGCTGGCGTGCAAGGCCGCCGCGAGCACCATGATCACCGACAGGCCGATCGCTGCCCAGCTGGTGAGCTGCGGACGGATGCGCAGTGCGGCCGGCAGAATCAGTCCGATTCCGCCCAGAAAGTCGCTGATTCCAACAAAACGGACCAGTGCAGGCGGAAAGGAGGGCACCCAGGCCATCATCTGGGCCAGCTGATCGAGCGGCAGCGTGGCTTTCATCGCGCCGGCGAGGGCAAATAACAGACCCAGGAGGATCTGAGCGGTCCACAGCAGGAGATTGACCGCTTTAGAGGGCTGCTGTTGCATAGGAAAACAAGTTACAGGGTGGGTACATACTACCAATATATCAAATATTCAGATATTTAAAAATAAAAAATCTGGAAGTGCCACAGCGGCCCTCCGCATCCGATCGCAGGCGTCTCCATCTATACGGATTGCAGAAAATGAACCACCTCCGTGAAACTCCGCCGCATATGTTTGCATCATGCTCCGTGGCAAACCCAGGCGAAGGTTCAACACTAAGAAAGTAAGCATACTGAGAAACACGAAGTTGGATCTTCTTTGTGCATCTTAGTGCCCTCAGTGCCTGAGTGGTAAACCCAGACGCAGAGATTCACCCCTGAGTAAGTAAGCACACTAAGAGACCCTCAGCCAGGTCTCCTCCGTGTATCTCAGTGTCCTCGATGCCTCCGTGTACACCATCAATCCTGTATTAAAATACCCGCCAAAAATTTGAAAATCAACAGCTTGCACAACGAATCCTATCCACCAGCCAACCGCCCGTTCCGTCCCCCTGCTTGCTACTTCCTACTTGCTACTTCCTACTTCCTACTCAAGCCCATACACCCGCGCCGCCCGCCGGTACACCTCCGCCCGGTCCAGGTACATGCGCTTCGTGCGCTGGCGCACAAACAGCTCCGCCTGGTCGGCGTAGTGCGGGCTCTCCGGGCGGTTGGACGCGCCGTACACATTCACCGACTCGATCACCGGCCCCGCCGGCGTAAAGCGCACCAGCTCGATATAGGACTCGCCGCCGGCGCCGCGGATGATGCCATCCTTGCCCGGCTGGCTGTAAATCGCCGCCAGCACATCGGGCAGCCCTGCCAGCGGCAGCCGCAGCTCCCCGCGCACCAGCTGCTGGCATTGGCCCAGCGTCACGTCCAGCGTGCCGTAATGCTTCATCAGCCAGCGCCGCGCAGCCTCCAGCGCCTGCACCGCCTCGGCCTCCGTCACGGTATGGGCATCGTACAGGTCCAGCCCCTGCTGATCGAAGACATAGTAGGACGCCAGCTGAAAATACACCGCCCCCCGGCTCTCCGGCTCCGAGCCGTGGTCCCAGGCGCGCAGCCCTTCGATCAGCGGCGCCAGCTTCGGGTAGCGCTGCGGGTCCAGCAGGAAGAGGCTGTCGAAGCGCGTCAGGTACGCCAGCTCCGCCGGCAGGGTGCCATCGTATTTGATCCGCTTAAACGCCTCGTAGTCAACCCTGTCATACGCTGCCAGCAGCTCCATGAAGCGCCGGCTCCGGTTGTTGTCGAAGGTCTCGTAGCCCATCGTGGCCGGAAAGCGGGCCGGATCCAGGTTGTCGGCCTGCGCAGTGGCGTTGAAGGGGGTATTGTTGGTGTTGAATACGTAGCCGGCTGGCGGATTGAGCAGTTGCGGCAGCGAATCCAGGGGATAAAACTCCGTCCAAAGCGTGCGCGAAGTATTGCCCGGCAGCACGCCCTGCCAGTCGTAGCCGGGGTCGCGGACGGGGAGTTTGCCGTTGCAGAGGTAATAGATCGTGTCGTAGCGGTCGGCATACACCACATTGAAGCCGGGGATGGCCTCCATGCGCAGGGCATTGCGGAACTCGCTGAAATTGCGGGCTTTATTCATCCGGTACCACTGCTCCAGGGCATCGATGTTGAACATGCCGCTGCTGCGGATGGCGAAATAGCCCTGCTTGCTGCGCATGACGGGGCCATGCACGCTCTGCCAGGCCGTTTTGCGGATGCCGACGGGCAGCCCGGCAATCCGGACCTTGAGCTTCACCCGTCGCTGCTCCAGCGGCAGCCACTGCCCGTCGAAGCGGTAGCGCAGCTTGTCCGTCGGGTGCATCTCCAGGCGGTACACGTCCGTTTTGTCGGGATTGTTGACGGTATGGGCCCAGCCGAGAAACTCATTGCAGCCGTGCAGGATGTGCGGGGTGCCGGGAAAGAGGCTGCCGGCGATGTTCAGGCCCTCGCCGCTGTGCAGGTGCGCCTCGTACCAGGCCACGATGCCCTCCCAGGGCTGGTGGGAATTGATATTCAGATAGACCTGGCCGTCGGCGGTTTTGCGGGAATTAAAGGCCCAGGCGTTGGAGCCGCCGGCAGCGGGCAGCGCCTCCGGGAGGCGGTTGGCGAGCAGGTCCTGGAGCGCATCCGTGCCGCCGGTGAAGGCAAACATCTGCAGCATGGCGTAGGCCGCCATGTCCTTGGGCGTCAGGGGCAGCAGCTTGCGGTGCCGCACCTCGTCCGGATGCAGGGCTGCAAAGCGGTTGAACCCGGCGCAGTAGCCTTCCAGCACGCGGAGGTAGTCCGGCGCGATCTCCGCATCGAAGCGCGCCTCCACCAGTTCGCGGGCGCGGATCAGCTCCACCACAAAGTCGACGGAGGCCCCTTCAGGGCCGGCCACCCGTCCCAGGAGGCCTTTGGCCGCCAGGAAGCCCGTCTGGATGGTGTAAAAATCATCCTCGCAGTGCGCCCAGGCGAGGCCGCAGGCCGCTTCGGCATCCGTCGGGGCGAAGATATGCGGCACACCGAAGGAGTCGCGCACGATCTCGATGCGCGAAACGTCGAACTGCGCCTGCGCGCAGAGGCCGGCGCCGCAGGCGCAGGCGGCCAGCAGCCGGCGGAGGAAGCGGGTAAGGAGCGGCATGGAAACGGGTTTGGGGGCAAGATAGCGAAAAAGGGGAGTAAGGAGTAGGAAGTAGCAAGTATCAAGTCGTAAGACTGCCTTGGGGGTATTGAGTAGTGGGTATTGAGTAAGAGCCCCCTTGAGGGGGTTGGGGGTGCAGACTGGCTGCGCTTGCTTTCGCAAAATATTGATAATAAACTACTTTGCATTAACCCGTAGGGGCGCGCCGGCAGGCCGCCCGGATGCCCATGTATTGATAATCAATCTCTTGTATTAGCTCGTAGGGGCGCGCCGGCAGGCCGCCCCAAATGCCCATGTATTGATAATCAACCACCTTATATTGGCTTGTAGGGGCGCGCCGGCAGGCCGCCCCGAATGCCTATGTATTGATAATCAATCGCCTTGTATTGGCTTGTAGGCGCGCGCCGGCAGGCCGCCCCGAATGCCCATGTATTGATAATCAAGCAACTCCCCCGGTGTCACGCTGAGTAGACGCCCGGAGCCTTGCGCAGGGCGGCGTATCGAAGCGCGGCACCGGAGCGCACAGGGGATGCTGCGCATCCCAGGCCTATGGGTCGTGCTTCGATACGCCCGGCTGCGGAAACCTCCGCCGGGCTACTCAGCAAGACAGAAAAGCGTAGGAAGTAGCAAGTATCAAGTCGTAAGACTGCTGCGCCGGCGGCTGAGCGCAGCCGAAGCCCCGGCTGCCGGAGGACCTGCAGCGGCAATCCGTACCGGATCACTGCAGGATGCGAAGCCCTTCAGCATGAAATTCGATCAGCGAGTGCTGGGAAAACTGCGTCAGCATTACCGGCGACTGCCGCATAAACAGCTCCGTGAAGGCATGCAGGCCCATATTGTCCGTACGGACCAGCAAAAGCTTCCAAGGTTCGCTTTTCAGCAGAAAGCTGTGGTAAAAATCACTGTCCTTCGTAACCACGATACGCTGATCTGCGAGGGAAATCCGGCAGATCTCTGCATCCTGGGTTGCATTATGCCCAGGCAGATCCGACGTATGCAGGACCTGCTCTCCCGCAGCTGCCATCAGCCCTGCAAGCGAGGGCGGAATATGCGCATCCAGCAGCCAGTTCATGCAGCCATCAGACTATTCTTGACCTCTACCATCCGGGCGGCATAGGCCAGACAGGCGAGCAGATCCTCCCGCTCCAGATCCGGGAAAACAGCCAGCAGGTCTTCGATCCGGTCGCCTCCGGCCAGGTACTCGAGCATCGCCTGCACGGGATAGCGCTTGCCCCGGATGGAGGGCTTGCCGTGGTTGACCAGTGGATCCAGGGTAATGCGGCTCAGCAGTTCGTGGGGCATGCGGATTAATTAAGATGTCCTCAAGATACGCAAAGTTTAGGAATCGGCAGCGCATGGGTTGGGAGCCTTGGGAGTAGGAAGTATTCAGTATCAAGTCGGAAGACTGCCTTGGGGGGTAGGAGCCCATCGAGGGGGTTGGGGGTGTCAGCGGCTTTGAAGTAGAAAGTATTCAGTAGTAAATCGTAAGACTACCTTGGGGGGTAGTGCGTAGTGGGTATTGAGTAGTGAGACTGGCTGCGCTTGCCAAGTAGAAAGTATTCAGTATCAAGTCGTAAGACTGCAAGGCAGTGCCTGCGGCACCGGGAAGGGCCGGCGGCTGAGCGGAGCCGAAGCCCCGCCGCCGGCGCAGCGGTTCAGGTCCTGGGATGCCGCGCATCCGGACCTGAACCTGCCGCTCCTTGCGTTCCCTAGCGCCCGTTGCGGTTGCAAGCCCCTACATCCCCCGCTCCGCGCGCTGCACCTTCGCCGTCCGGCCCGGATACCAGACGACCTGGATGAAGTTGAACTCGATCTGGCTCAGCGCCACCGGCTGGCCGTCCGTAATATCCAGGTTCAGCGAGGGGTACCAGCGCAGGTTGGTGCGCAGCAGGATGCTGTTGACCGGCGTGGGCCGGATGTCCCAGCCGAAGGTAAGCCCCGGCCGGAGCGCGCTGCGCTGCACGTCCTGCATCGGCTGCCCTTCGTCCTCGCTCCGGTAGCGCCAGCCCTCTAGGCTCAGACTGGCTCCCAGAAACGGCGCGAATCCGTGGTAATTCCCCAGAAATTTGTAGGCCTCCAGCGCTGCCGAGCTGCGCCCCGCCTCCCGGCTGAAGCCGTAGGCTTCTTCCTTCACCCGCATCCGGCGCAGGGCCAGATTGAGGTGCGCGTCAGGTCCGTGGAAGTAGTAGCCCAGGCCCAGCTCAGGAAACACGGCAGGCCGCAGGCGGCTGCTCATCCAGGGCGCTTCGGCGGCGAGCCAGGGCGACTGGCGCAGAAAAAAGGCCGACGACATGCCCAGCCCCAGCGATACATTGCTCAGGCTGCGGCCCATGGCGGCCTCCAGCCGCCGGTAATGCCCGCTGAGATTGCCGGGCTCCGCGCTCAGGGTGGTCTCGAAATACTTGCGCACCCCCAGCTGCACAAACCATGCGGGCGTGCGGATCTCCGCCGCCTGGCTGCGGCTCAGGTGATACGAGGCCGTATTCCGGTAATGATAGCGCACACTCAGATCCACCAGATGGCGGCCCGTGGCGAAAAGCAGGCCGCCCTGCACCGGCGCATCTACGCGGGAGGCCCAGGCACCGGGCGCCCCGCTGCGGTCCCACTGGCGGAAATCCGTCCCGTTCATCGAGACGCCTGCAAAGGGGCGGATCTTGCCGGCCGTCACTGGCCAGGGAAAGAAGCGGGCGCCGGTTTCCACGCCGGAGCTGTAGCGGTAGCGGACCGGCACCGCACCCGTGCGCAGGGAGGCCAGGGGGAAGGCCAGATAAAAGTCCGCATGCCCCCAGAAATGCAGGCCCGAAATCAGGATGCGGGGGGTAATCATGCCCGGAAGGGCAAAAGGCTGCGCCGCGCCGGCATCCAGCCAGGCGCTCTGGCCGCTGCGGGGGGCGTACTGCACATCGAAGCCGACGGTGGTCTGGGCGAAGCGCTGGCTGCCGCGCTGCCCGCCGGCATAGGGCTGGGCTGCCAGCCAGAGCGGCGCGGCGGCCAGCAGGATCAGGAGAAAACGGCGGTTCATAACAGGCTGGTTGAAAGATTCCAGCGAATAAACGGCCTCTGCCCGGAACCGGCCGGGCCGCAGGGACCGGCTGCAGGCCGGATGGGCAGACGGCAAACCCAGGGATAGCATGCACGCCTGCCGGGGCGGACGGCAAGGCTCCGCGCCAGGCCAGGCCTGCGCATGCAATTTTTCCGTACCTTGGCGTATTCTCCCCCACCGAGACCCGGCGCCTATGTCGCAACGTCAGCGGCACCGGGGGCAGCATGCGCATGACCCCCGGCTGTTCAGCGAACCCTTCCTGCCTGCGCTCAACGCCGCAGTCGGCGATCTGTCCTGGATGCTCTCGCGGCGCTACCCGGAGCAGGCAGCGCTGGAGCTTGTCGGCAACCGCTACCGCCTGCACCAGCGCCAGCGGCGCGCCCTGCTGCGGGCCAGCTGCACGGACGCTTCGCTGGCGCTGCGCGCCCAGTCCCGCATCGGGCGAAGCCAGCTCGCCGGGCGAAGCCTCCTCATCGACGGCTACAACCTGCTCATCACCATGGAAAGCGCGCTCGGCGGAGGCATCATCCTGCACTGCCGCGACGGCTGCTACCGCGATATCGCCAGCGTGCACGGCACCTACCGCAATGTGGAGGAGACCCTCCCCGCGCTGACCCGCATCGGCCAGACCCTCGAATCGCTCGGCATCGCCGGCGCCTGCTGGCTGCTGGACAGCCCCATCTCCAACAGCGGCCGCCTGCGGCGGCTCATGCTGGACCTGGCAGCCCAGCACGGCTTCCGCTGGCAGGTGGATCTGGACAGCAATCCCGACAAGCGCATCGCGGAGGAGCCCGATGCCGTGGCCGTCTCCTCCGACGGCTGGGTGCTGGACCGCTGCGCCGCCTGGTACAACCTTCACCAGGACCTCATCGGCAGCCTGCCCGAGGTGCAGGTGATCCGGCTGCCCGGCACCGCGCCGGACCTGCCCCTGCCCGCCGAAGCCGAACTGCCCGATCCCGCCGGCTGGGAGCTCCCGGAGCCTGAAGCCGACTGACCCGCAGGATCTTTCCCCGGATCTGCCGGGACTCGGCGGCGATTCGTATATTTGCGCGGGCGCAGACCGCACTACCCTCCGCGCCCGGAACCCAAGATGGAAACCCATTTCCCCCAGCAGGATACCGTACAGACGCAGGATCTCGAAATCCTCAGCCGGCTGATCCGGAGCCGCCGCTCGATCTTCACCGAGCAGCTCTCCGACGAGCGCCTGCCCCGCGAGCTGCTCGAAACCCTCTTCGAGAACGCCCACTGGGCTCCGACCCACGGGCGCACCGAGCCCTGGCACTTCATCGTGTACTCGGGCGAAGCCCGCGCCCGGTTCGGGCAGGCCCATGCCGAGCTCTACCGCAGCCTGACGCCGGAGGAGGCCTTCAAGCCCGAAACCTTCGAAAAGCTCCGGGAGCGCGCCATCTCCTGCGGCCATCTCATCGCCCTCTGCCTCCGCCGGGGCGACAATCCCAAGATCCCGGTCTCCGAAGAGCTGGCTGCCGTCGCCTGCGCCGTGCAAAACCTGCATCTGACCGCCACCGCCATGGGCCTGGCCGGCTACTGGAGCACCGGCGGCATGACCTACCGCGAAGAAATGAAGCCCCTGCTCGGCCTGCGGCCTGAAGATCAGGTGCTGGGATTCTTCTTCCTGGGCAGGCCCCGCGTCGCTGCCTGGCCTGAAGGCCGCCGCAAAACCCGCTGGGAAGACCACGTGCAGTGGATCGAAGCCTGAACCAACGGACGCACCTGTCTCCGGCTCTTTTCCCTGTCTGATCCGTTTTCCGCCATGCGCCTGAACCTCCGTCTCCGCCCCGCCTTCCTGCCGGCCTGCGTCCTGGCCGTACTGCTGGCGGCTGCCTGCACGGAAGATCCCGATTACAGCAGCCTGCCCTTCCTCGACCGGAAAGACAGCGTGCGCACCGAGTCGTTCGGGGTGACGTATTATTTTTCCGATTCTGCGCGGGTCGTGGCGCGCATGCAGGCCCGCCATGTCGCAGAACGCACCGAAAACAACGACCGGCAGGCGATGGAGGTGGTGTATGTGGTCGATGGCGGCCTGGTGCTGTATTTTCTCGATGCGGGCGGCCAGACCGTGAGCACCGTCACCGCCGACGCCGGAGAGGTGCAGCGCTCCTCCGAGCGGGCCACCCTGCGGGGAAACGTGCGGCTGGCCAGCCGCCGCGGCGAGACCCTCGAAACGGAAGAGCTGCACTGGGATCAGCGCAAAGATTCGATTTTTACGCAGAAACGCGTCCGGATCCAGACCCCCGACCAGCTCATCATCGGGCGCAAAGGCATGCGGGCCAATGCGTCGTTCACCTCCTACACGGTCTTCGATATTCAGGGCGAAATCGAATCCGAAGGCACCACCTGGTAATCCCTTGCCGATGCGGGAATATATCGAATACCTCTACCTCGCCATCGCGCTTGCCGGCGCCGGCTATCTGGCCACCCATCTGAACCAGATGGACCTGCAGCAGCAGGCAGCCCTCATGATGGCCATTGTCATCTGCTCGTTCATGTACACCCTGCGGCGCAGCCAGCGGATCCGGATGCAGCAAGCCCGGAAGGAAGAGATCCGCAAGCTCGAAGAAGACGCCAATTCCTGACCCATGACCCTCTGGCTGTTCATCGGATGCATGGCCCTCGCCTTTCTGCTGGCGGGGCTGGAGGTGGTGTTTTTATCCTCCTCCCGGCTGAAGATCGAACTGCGCCTGATGCAGGGCAGCCGCTCGGCACGGCAGCTTTCGGTGCTGCGCGGCAAGCCGGAGGAGGTGCTCATGGGCCTGCGCCTGCTGCGGACCCTCGCTTTCACAGCTGCCGCCGCTGCGCTGGCCGTTTCCCTCCGCGCCTGGCTCCAGTACCTGAGTCCGGTATTCGGCCCGGAATCCCCCTGGAGCTGGATCCTGACCGTGCTCATCGCCTGGCCGCTGGTGTTTATGCTGGGCGAATATGTCTCCGGCGTGATCTTCGGCGCCAGCCCGGATCTCTGGATTCCCTTCGCCGGCTGGCTGCTGACGGTCATCTATGCCATGACCTGGCTGCCCGTACAGCTGTTTCAAGGGCTGACCCGCTTCGTGCTCCGCGCATTCTGGGGCATCAGCCAGGAAGGTGCTGCGCCCGCCGTGCAGCGCAGCGAGGCCCCCCAGTACCTCCAGGCCGTGATCGCCTCCGGCGAAACCCGCGACACAGGCTCCCGCCTGGATACGGAAATGATCAGCAATGCCCTGGCACTCAAGGAGACCCGCGTGCGGGAGTTCATGATCCCCCGCACGGAGCTGGTCGCCGCGCCGCGGGACTGCCCGGTGCCGGAACTGCTTCAGCTGTTCATCGAAACCCGCCTCTCCAAAATCCTGATCTACGAGGACAGCCTGGACGCCATCCAGGGCTATGTGCATTCCCACAGCCTCTTCACCCGGCCCGATTCGATCGACGAGCTGATCCAGACCGTGATCTTCGTGCCGGAAAATATGGCAGCCAATACCCTCCTGGCCGAAATGACCCAGAACAGCCGGACGGTCGCCATTGTCGTGGATGAGTACGGCGTGACTTCCGGGATGGTGGCCCTGGAAGATCTCGTGGAGGAGGTTTTCGGGGAAATCGAGGACGAATACGACACCGAACCCGCGGAAGAGGAAGTGGAAGCCGATCTCATCTGCCGCCGGGGCGAACAGGGCGAATGGCTGCTGGGCGCCCGGCTGGAAATTTACGATCTGAATGAGAATCAGGGCCTTCAGCTTCCCGAAAGCGAATACTATACCACCCTCGGCGGCCTGATTCTGTATCATGCCGAGCGCGTGCCGGCGCCGCAGGAGCGCCTGCGGATCGGCCCCTACGAGGTGCAGATCCTCCATGCCGCGCCCAACCGCGTGATCAGCGTGCGCCTGCAGGCGGCGCCGGCGCCGCCTGCAGCCTGAAACGGCAAGGCTGTCAGCGCACCGGCTGGAGCGGCCATTCCGTGTATGCTGCCTGCACGTCCCCTCCGCCTTCGCGGAACAGATACGCACGGGTGAACGGCGCTTCGGGGAAGAAAATGCTGGTCATCACCGTCAGCCCGCCATCGGCAAACAGCTCTGCCGAAGCCGCATCGAAGATCAGGCGCATGCGGACCGTATCGCCGGCAGCGATGCGCGGCGCCGTCTGAATTCCGGCAAACTTGGGCGAAAATGCCTGGCGCGGCGCCTGGCCGCGGTCGATAACGTACTGCTGCTCCGCAGGCTGGTACCCGATCCGCAGCGATTCGCCCCGGTCGTTTTCCAGCACCACGCCCGCAGCGGCGGGCGCCGGTCCGGGCCAGCTGAGCGCCAGCTCCAGCTCCCGCAGCGCCCCGCTGGCAGGCAGCGGGTGCCGGTCTGCCAGCGCAGGCAGGGCCGTGCGGACGGCAGGGCCGCGCAGCCGCGCGGCCTCCTCCACCGGCCAGGACGCCAGGCGCAGGCCGCCGGGCGTGCGCCGGAGGTGCAGGCTGCGGGGCAGCGTCATGGCGCTGCGCCAGCGGCGGGTGGGCACGGTCTGGGCATAGTCCCAGTTGCTCATCCAGCCGATCAGGATGCGGCGGCCGTCCGCCTGCGGGATGCCCGACCAGGTGACGCCAGCATAGTTGTCGCGTCCGGCGTCCATCCAGTGCGCCTGCTGCCCGCCGAAGCCTTCGCCGGGGATAAACCGCGTGCCGTCGAAGGTCCCGGCAAAATACTGCGTGGCGGAGCCTCCGTTGGGGCCGCCGGGGTTGATGCTGACCAGCAGCACCCATTGCGTCTCCGGCCCGCCGTCCACCGGCAGCTCGAAGAGATCGGGGCACTCCCACACCCCGCCGTGGGCGCCCTCGCCAGCGCCGAATTCACTGGCGAAGGTCCATTCCCGCAGGTTGGGGGAGGTGTAGAAGTGGATGCGGTCCTTGGCGGCAAGCACCATCACCCAGCGCCGGCTGGGCGCATGCCAGATCACCTTCGGATCGCGGAAATCCCGGATGCCGGGATTGGGCAGGACGGGATTACCGCGGTATTTCGTCCAGCTCCGGCCCCGGTCCAGGCTGTAGGCGAGGCTTTGGTACTGGAAATCGTCCCGGCCGGCCCGCTCGCCTGCGGGGTCGTGATGCGTGAAGATGGCGACCAGCGGGATCTGACCCGCTGCGCCGAAGCCGCTCGTGTTGGCGCTGTCTGCGACCGCGCTGCCCGAAAAAATATACCCCAGGCTGTCCGGATACAGCGCGATGGGCAGATGCTCCCAGCGCAGCAGATCCCGGCTGACGGCATGGCCCCAATGCATCGGCCCCCACACGGTGCTGTCGGGGTAATGCTGATAAAACAGATGGTATTCGCCATCGAAGTACACCAGCCCGTTGGGATCGTTCATCCACATCGAGTCGGGGGTAAAGTGGAATCGGGGCCGGTGGGGCTCGTCAGTGCCGGAGGCCGGCGCAGCGGGAGGCGGGGCGCAGGCCGCAAGCAGCAGCAGGGGCAGAAGACAGACAGCAGCTTTCATGCGAATCGGTTCGTAGGTGGCATCGGCGAATCTGCATCGGCCGGTACCGGGCGGACCTGCGCCCGTCCGGTACCTGAACAGCCGGCGCAGGCTCAGTTGTAGGAATACGTGATCAGATACCCGCATTCCTGGATGATTTCCTGGTAATAGCGGGTGTTTTTGTACTTGCGGATCAGCGCATCGAAGTCCTTGCGGTAGGCCCGCTTCTGATCGAGGTGGTCGTAGTCGTCGTAGCCGTCGAGGTAGAAGGCATTCTGCCGGCATTTGGCGGCCATGAACGTTGCCCTGGCAGCCAGCTCGCTGTCGCGGCCTGCCGCTGCGATGGCCTTGCGGTACCAGCTTTCCGCCCGGCTGTTCTGCTCGCGCAGCCCTGCGACGGCCTCGGCGTAGTAATCCGATCCGTAATCGGGCATCATGCCGTACCAAAGGCTGCTGCTTCGGGTATATCCAGTCGCCATCCAGGCTGGGCCGAAGAAGCTGGTGTTGTACACGGCGTTGCCCAGCGTGAGGAAGGTCTGTGCGGACGCCGCGGGCCTCGCGGCCTGCGCTTCCAGTTCCTGCATGCGCCGTGCGAAGGTCATGCGGCTGTAGGGATCGTTGTCGCCGGATTCGAAGCAGTGGATGCAGTCGGAGTTGTAGCTCTCGAACGGGTCCGCAGGCAGGCTGAAGGTGGGAATGGTGCCCAGCACCTGCATCGGAATGGCCTCATACAGCCCGATGGCCTGCTGCCACTCGCCCTTGCGCAGCAGCAGGGTGGCCTTCATCTCCTGCAGGTAATAGCGCGGATGCTCGCCCAGCTGGCTGAGCAGATAGGTTTCAAACGCATTCGGCTTGCGGGATTCCACCTGATTCAGCCAGGCCAGGATTTCATCCACCAGCTCCGCGCTGGGATTGTACTGGAGGGTTTCGTAGGAATTGAGGCAGAGAAATGCCTGGGCCGTCTGGCCGGCTTCGGTATACAGGCGGGAAAAGGTATGGCGCAGGTAGCGGCCGGCCTTGTCTGTCAGTTCGTGCTCGTCCGGGTCGAAGGAAAACGACTGGTAGGTGCGGTAGAGCTGGTCTTCCAGTTCCGGCGTGAGCGACTGAATCCGGCTCAGGTCGTTGACCCATTGCAGCAGGCGGACCCGCGCCTGGAGTTTCGGGTCGCGTACGCCGGCGTACAGCGTGGCTGCCCGGTCGAAATCGCTCCGCAGAAACGCCAGATAGCCTTCGGCCAGCGCCCAGAAGCCCGGCACCGCCGTCTTTTTCTCCTGGTTGCAGCGCTTCACGAATACATCCAGCTCTTCGAGGTAGGCCAGCGCTTCTTCTTTGGAGACGCCGTCGTACTCCTGGCGGAAGGGGAAGCGGAAGTCGAACTCCCAGCCCATGAGGTCATACTCCAGCTTGTTGATCTCGCGGGCGAGGAGCAGGTTGATCTTGGGCGATGCGGGATTGAGCGCATACATGTCGCGCAGCTCTTCGATGGCGCGGCTGTACATGTCGATGCCCCGGATCAGGTGCAGCGTCACCTGTTCGTCCGGGGTCCTGCAGCGCTTCATCAGGCTGAGCCATTTCTCGTCCGATTCCACCTGGAAGCTCTGGTACATCTCCAGCCGCATGAAGGGCGCCTCGTCGAAGAGGCGGGAAAAGAGGTACAGCGCCTCCGTCGTTTGGCCCAGCCCCATCAGCGCTCCGGCCTTGTGCCCCAGTGCGCGCTGCGCGACCGCATTCTGTGCCTTGAGCGGCTCGACCAGCTGATCATACAGGCTGACCGCCTCGCGGAACTTCCCCGCATAGTGTGCCAGCCGCACCGCCTGGTAGGCGTAGCGGAGCTTGATGCCCGGATTGCGGGTCTTGCTGTAGGCCGTCTGCGCCTCGCCCAGCAGGCGCTCCATGAGCGCGAGATCCTTCGGCTCTTCCTCCCAGGTCTCGTAGTTGAAACTATAGGTCACCTGCGGTTCGCATCGTTTTGCAAACAGCAGATAATCAGCCGTCTCAGTTGCCTTGCTGGTTTTCATCCACTGCACGAAGGTGTTGCTCCGCCAGGTTTCCTCCACAGCCTTGCCGCTCACCACCCAGTTGCGGATTTCGCGCATCCGCGTCTCGTCCGTATCCAGAAACAGCGCCTGGATATCCTCCACAGCGGCCTGATTGCCCGACGCCTGGCGCCAGAGCTCGGCATTGGCCTGCGGCCAGGAATGGTCGTCGAACCAGCGGCTGGGGTAGTACTCCTGGTAGCTGGCAAAGAAGGGGCTGAAATCCGCCTGCCCCGACAGCGCCGGGTCGAAGAAGGAGTAGCCGTAGAAATACTCGTCCGGATCCCAGGCGCAGGCCTGGGCGAAGCGCAGCGGCTGGAATACCAGCGCGAGGCTAGCGCAGTAGCTCAAGAGCAGATGCAAGCGTCTCATGGGGATATTGTTGGAGCAGTTGGGATTGCAGATGGTAAAAAGCTACCCGGCGGGGCGGCCGGGGAAGTGCGCCGCGGAGCATGGCAGCAGCCGCCAGCAGGGTGTCCGGATGTACACGCTCCACCCGGATCTGGTCCTGGGGATAGAGGTAATAGCCTGACAGATAGGTGCCCTGCCGCGCGGTGTAGCGCTCCGGGGCTTCCAGGGCAAACCGGCCGCTGTCTGCGAGCGCCGCGGCATCCAACTGCTGGAGCAGCTGCACCGGCTTGCCGCCGCGCAGCACCACCCCCCAGGCAAACAGCGGCAGCGCCACATCGAGCTCCAGCGGATACTGCTGAAAGCCAGTCAGATACGCCGAAGCCGTCTGCAGGTCGAGGATGGAGTTTTCCGTGCCGGGATCGCTCAGGTTCCCCATGTTGTAAAACATCAGCATGCCCCGGTCCACGGGCGGCACGCCGGTGCGGCGGGCGTATTTCACCTGGTGCAGGCGGATGGTGGCCGAAAGCTGCCAGCCCTGCGCTGCCGCCGCCTCGCGGACGGCGCCCGCCAGGGCGAAAAATTTCTCCCGCGTGCCGTCGCTCCAGTCGCAGTCGAGCTGCAGTTCCTGCACGGGCAGGCCGGCCGTCAGGCGGCTCACGCGGCTGAACATGCGCCGCGCCAGCGGCAGCATGCTGTCCTGCGGGCTGTTGAGCAGGCTGCGGTTGGTGATGTACACCACCGGCACCCATTCGCCCGCCCAGCTCCGGCAGCTGTCCAGCGATGCGGTCGCCAGGGGCATGGCGGCCTGCCGCCCCGGGTCCCAGTCCACATCGAAAAGCCGGACGTACAGGCGGCGCACCTCATGCTGCGCCAGCCGGGCCTGCTCCTGCGCATCGAGGCCGCAGGCGGTCTGCCAGTGGTAAAAGGCGCATTCCGGCTGGGGCGGCGGCGCACAGGCCGTCGCAGCCAGCAGGGAGAAATAGAGCAGCAGGCGCATTGCGCAGGTCAAGTTAGCCCTTTTCCGCATAGGGGGCAAGCAATGGCCGGTTCAGCTCCGCTTCAGGGCCCAGCCCAGCAGGCCCAGGCCTGCCACGCCGAACACATTGGCAGCGCCATGCCAGGCCCGCATCCAGGGGATGCTCAGCAGCGGCAGCGGATACCACACCCGCAGCGCGTACAGCATGGCGAGGCTCATGCTGAAGAGCAGCGCCATGCCCATGAGCCCCCAGCACAGCCGCTGCACCGGCCGCAGCCGCCCCCGCAGCACCGGATGCAGGTACGCGCCGGCGCAGAGCCAGCCCGAGAGGGCTACGGCGGCGCCTGCCAGCCCTTCCAGCACCTGCCACCCCAGCACCTGCGCAGCCGTAATGCCCAGCGCGGTGAGGGGAATGGCGGCCAGCGCCAGGATGCAGGCCCCGGCGGCGGCCCGGCTGGGCCAGGCCTGCAGGGCCAGCCCCGCCAGCAGGGGGAAAAACAGCCCCGCATAATGGAAGTGGATGGCAGTCAGCTGCACGATGGCCTGGGGAAATGCCAGCACCTGGAGGCCCAGCCGGTCTGCAGCGGCCCAGGCCCCGCCGACGGCCAGGAACACGAGCCCGGCGTGTGCGGTTTGCGGGCCCAGGTCCCGCCAGGAGGTACGCCGCAGGCGCCAGACACCGGTGCGCGCCAGCGCCAGCGTAATGCCCAGCCAGGGCAGCGCTGCCAGCCCGGCCGCCAGGCCCGGAGGCAGCAGGACCGACAGCGCCAGCAGCGCTGCGGCAGGCAGGATAAGCATCCGGATCCGGTGCAGCCCCGGCCAGCCGTCGGGCAGTTCGCGGGTCATGACGCCCAGTGCCAGCGGCACACCGGCCAGCGCGGCCAGCAGCAGGGCCATCGCCGGCCAGCGGGCCGCCAGCCCGCCGCCGGCAGGCAGCACCCAGCAAAGCGCCCAGGCCAGGGCCCCGGCCTGGCTCAGGCGGAACCACGCACGCGGATGCTGCGGCCTATCCATGCAGGGCCGGTTCGGGATGGGCGGCAGCCGCTGCGCGCATCTGCCGGGCGGAGTCCTGGCGGAAGCGCGCCTGGAGGAGCCGCATCAGCGGATAGGCCAGCCGCGCGATGAGCCGCTGGGGCCGGGAGACGGCCCGGATCTCGTACCAGACGCCGCCGTCGGCGTCGCGGGTGATCAGAAACAGCTCCTCGCCGCGCTCCATGTGCGCGGGCAGCGTGCCGTAGGCGAAGCCGAAGCGGCCGGGCTCGTCGATGACGTACACGATGCGGCAGCTGTTGTGCCACCAGAGGCCAAGGAAGCGGGCGTTCATCGTCAGGGGGGTACCGGGGCGGATGGGGGCGTCTGCGGGCAGGATGCAGGTCCAGCCGGCGGGGAACATCTGCCAGGCGCGGAGGGCCGCGCAGGCGGCGGCGTACACCTCGGGGCCGGTTCCGAGCCAGGTCCGGGCCGCATCGGTGTCGTAGCCGGGATAGCGGGCGGGCTGCTGCGTGCAGCCTGGCATGGGGTAGCTGAAGGGCGCCGCCTGGGCGGCGGCGAGGCGGATTCGGAGGGTTTCAGGTGCGGGAAGGCGCCGGGCGAACATGTTTCATATTTTCCTGAAAGTTATGAAAGATTTTGGTGAAATGCAAGCCATCGCGTTTGGATAGAATATAAGCACATTTCCTGCATCTGTTCCCGCGCCCGCCCCGACCCCTCACGGATTCCTCCCCTTTCCTCCGTATCTTTGCTGCGCGGCTGCTATCCGCCGCCAGCCACCCATGCCGGACCGTGTCAATATCCGCACCCTCGACCGGGATGCCCTCCAGGCAGCCCTGGCCGAACTCGGCGAGCCCCGATTCCGCGCCGCCCAGATCCACGACTGGCTCTGGAAAAAAGGCGTCTCTTCCTTCGATGAGATGCTCAACCTGAGCAAGGTCCTCCGCGAGCGCCTCGACGAGCGCTATACCATCGGCCAGATCCGCATCGCAGCCTCCCAGCGCAGCAGCGACGGCACGGTCAAGTATGCCTTCCGCCTCGACGGCGGCCACCTCGTGGAAGGGGTCCTCATCCCCACCGCGACCCGCGTCACCGCCTGCGTGTCCTCCCAGGCCGGCTGCTCCCTCGACTGCAAGTTCTGCGCTACAGGTTTCCTCGACCTCAAGCGCAACCTGCACTTTTACGAGATCTTCGACCAGGTCTTCCTCATGCGGCAGCTGGCCGAAAGCGAGTACAACCGCCCCCTGACCAATATCGTGTACATGGGCATGGGCGAACCCCTGCTCAACTACCGCAACGTCCTCCAGTCCATCGAGCTCATCACCTCGCCTGAAGGGCTGGGCATGTCGCCCCAGCGTATCACCGTCTCCACGGCAGGCATCGCCAAGATGATCAAGCGGCTGGCCGACGACGGCGTGCGGTTTGAATTCGCCCTCTCCCTCCACGCCGCCAACGATGAAAAGCGCTCCCGGATCATGCCCATCAACGAGTCCAACTCGCTGGAAGCCCTGGCCGAGGCGCTGCGGTATTTCTACGAAAAAACCCAGACCCGCGTCACCTACGAATACTGCATCTTCCGCGACGTGAACGACAGCCTGGAGGATGCGCAGGAGCTGGTGGAATTCAGCCGGATCGTGCCGAGCAAGGTCAATGTGATCGAATACAACGCCGTTGCGGAAGCAGGCTTCCGCAACACGACCGCCGAGCGCATGCAGGCGTTCATCCGCCACCTCGAGCAGGCCGGTGTCATCGTCAATGTGCGGCGCAGCCGCGGCAAAGATGTGGACGGCGCCTGCGGGCAGCTGGCGCTCAAAAAATGGGACCGCTCGCTGGCTCCGCCTGTTTCCTGATCCGTTGTGCCATAGCTCTCATCCCGCACCGATGCAGCACCGCCCCCAGCTCTTCGAGCAACTGGCCGAACGCCTCCGCCAGCCCCTCCCGGGTCTGGACGCCCAGATGACCATGTCGCCGCCCCTGCGCGGGCGCGAAGTACAGGTGCCTCCCAATGCCCGCCAGAGCGCGGTGCTGGTGCTGCTCTACCCCCGCGAAGGCCGCCTCTGCCTGCCCCTGATGGAGCGCGGCGCCGACGGGCAGGTCCACAGCGGCCAGATCTCCCTGCCCGGCGGCCGCCGAGACCCCGAAGACCCGGACTTCGCCTGGACCGCCCTGCGCGAGACGCATGAGGAATTCGGCATCCCGCCGGAGCAGGTGCGTCTGCTGGGCAGCCTGACGGAGCTCTACATTCCCCCCAGCAACTACCTGGTCTACCCGCAATTGGGCTGCCTGGAGGCACCTCCGCAGATCATCCCGCATCCGCGGGAAGTGGCTTCGGTCATCGAGGTGGAGCTGGCGCATCTGCTGGACGACTCCATCCGCAGCATCCGGCAGGTGCGGGCGTCCGGCAGCGGGTTTATGGTCGAAACGCCTGTGTACACCCTCTATCAGCAGCACTGCGTCTGGGGCGCTACGGCCATGATCCTGGCGGAGCTGCTGACCATCCTGCGAGAACTGAACGCCTGATGCATACTCCATCCCCTGTCCGGCAATACGGGCTGATCGGCAAAAAGCTGGGACACAGCTTTTCCCGGCGGTATTTCACCGAAAAATTCGAGCGGGAAGGCATCGCGGCGCAGTACGACCTGTTCGAGCTGGCCGACATCGGCGATCTGCCCGGCCTGCTCGTCAGCCGTCCGCAGCTTGCGGGCCTGAATGTGACCATTCCCTACAAAACGGAGATCATCCCGCTGCTCCATGCGCTGACACCCGAGGCTGCCGCCATCGGCGCTGTCAATACCGTGCATATTCACAGCGGCCGGCTGATCGGCCACAACACAGATGCGCTGGGGTTTCACCAGTCGATGCTCCGTTTCCTTGGAAGCGAGCGGCCTGCAGGTGCGCTGGTACTGGGCACCGGCGGCGCATCCAAAGCGGTGGTGTATGCGCTGGAAAACTGGATGCAGCTGCCCGTGCAGCGGGTTTCCCGGCGGGCGCAGCCCGGCATTCTGGCCTACGAAGACCTGCATGCGGACCTGCTGCGGCAATTCCCCCTGATCGTGAATACGACTCCCCTCGGCATGTATCCGGACATAGATTCCGCTCCGCAGCTGCCGTACGAAGTGCTCGGGCCTGCACACTGGATTTGCGATCTGGTGTACAATCCCGCCCGGACCCTGCTCATGCACCGGGCTGCCATGCAGGGCGCCCGCGTCTGCAACGGGCTCGATATGCTGATCTTTCAAGCTGAAGCTGCATGGACCCTTTGGAGCCGCCCCGTCTGACCCGGCCTGAATGGGAAGGGCTGGAGCCGCCGCTGACCCTGCCGGAGGCGCTGCCGCACCTGCTCCCGCACCGCTGGTGGCGCAACCGCTTCGATATCAGGGTGCATGCCTGGCGGGTGACGCTGCCCGGCTGGCCCCGCGCTTTCGACGGCCTGCGGCTGGTGCAATGCTCCGACCTGCACGCCGGCTGCTTTCCGGATGCGGGCCCGCTGCGGCGCATCCCGGAACTGATCAGCAGCCTCCGGCCCGATCTGTTTGTCTTTACCGGCGATCTGGTGCACGGACGCCCGGCGGAAATCCTGCCCTATGTGGCAGACTTCGCGCAGGTGCAGGCCAGCCTGGGCCGCTATGCCATTCTCGGCAACCACGACTACGGTTACTATGCGGAATGGCCGTCGGAACAGGCGCGGATCGCGCAGGCTGCGCAGCTGGTGCACGAGGTGTATCCGGCGCTGGGCTGGCGCCTGCTGCGCAACGAAGCCCTGCGCCCGCTGCCGGGCGAGCCGTCTGTAGCCCTGCTGGGGCTCGAAGACTGGGGCTCCAAACGCCTGGGCCGCCGGCATGCAGATGCGGAACCGGCGCTGATGCAGGCGCAGGGCGCCCGGGTGCGCATCCTGCTGGCGCACCGCCCTTCCTTCTGGCGGCGGATCGTCACGGAACGGCACCCGCAGATGGACCTGACCCTGTCGGGCCATACACACGGCACCCAGATCGGGGTGGATCTGCCCGGATTCCAGGCCAGCCTGCTGCAGCAGCTCTTTCCCGATTGGGCGGGCTGGTACCGCAGCGGGCGGCAATGGCTCTACGTCAACCGGGGGCTGGGCTTTTCCGCGCGTACGTGGCGGATCGGCGTGCTGCCGGAGATTACCGTGATGGAGCTGTACAGCGCTTAGTAACGCGAAAAGAATAACTTCCCGATTTTGCGCAGATATCTTGTGCGCAGACAAGGAGGAAAAACCGAGCCTGGCGAGCCAAGTGAGGCTTGTTCTGACGCCGTATGCGTGCAAGAGATCAAGCCAAAAGCGGATTGTATTCTTTGAGCGTTACTTAGGCAGGCTGCCGCAGGCGGCGGACCAGGCTCAGCACGGCCCAGCGGCCCAGCAGCAGCCAGGGCGCACCGTGCATCAGCAGGTCAAACCAGTCGATGAGCTGCATGCCGGCTGCGCCGCCCAGGACCCAGCGCAGCTTGCCCCACACATGCGGTTCGGGGAAGAAAGGCGCCAGGCCGAGGGTCAGGCTCAGCAGCAGGAGCGTTTTCCAGTCGTTGAGGATCGTATTCACGCGAAGCGTTCGATTACGTGTTTCAGCTGCTGGCGCGGCAGCATGCCCGACTGCTGCCAGACGGCTTCGCCGTTTTTGAACAGCATGAAGGTCGGTACGCCCATGATGTTGTAATGCTGGGCGATGTGGGGATTGCGGTCCACATCGATCTTGATGATGCGGACCTTGTCGCCCATCTCGGCGGCCAGGTCTTTCAGCACAGGGCCCATCGCAATGCAGGGGCCGCACCAGGTGGCGAAAAAGTCGACCAGCACCGGCACCTCGGAGCTGATCAGTTCGGCAAAGGTAGGTTTTACTTCAGGAGTCATGGCGATCTGGCGGTTAACCCATGTTGAGACAAAGGTACAGCCGGTGCCGGTGCCGCACAGTGACCTGCATCACAGGAGCCGATACAGCAGACGGGGGCTGCATATCCGCAGCCCCCGTAGTACACTTATGCAATACAGATGGAAACAGATCCGCTCAGCGCTTCTCGAAGGAGTAGTCGTAGCCGCGGCCATCGGGGGTGATCACCCGGAGGAGGTAGTAGCCGCCGGGGATCTGGTGGAGGCTCACCTGGTTTTCGCCTTCTTCGAGGGTCAGCTGCATCAGCTTGCGGCCCTGCATATCCCAGATTTCGGCATCGGCCTGCTGCCATCCGCTGCGCACGTTGAGCACCTGGCGGGCCGGGCTGGGGAAGATGAGCAGATTGGCGGCGGCATCGAAGGTAACTTCCACCACAGAGCTGAAGTCATACTGGCCGTCCTGGTCGATCTGGCGGAGGCGGTAGAGGTTGCGGCCGTCGAGCGGGTTGCGGTCGGAGAAGCTGTAGTTGCGGACGCTGCTGCTGTTGCCGGCGGCGGCCACGGAGCCGATCCGGTTCCAGGTCTGCGTGTCGGCGCTGCGCTCGATCTCGAAGCGGGCGCTGTTCAGCTCGCTGCCGGTAGCCCAGGACAGGTCCACCTGGCCGGCGTCCGCTTCCGCGCGGAAGCTGAGCCATTCGACCGGGAAGAGGCCTTCAGACTGGCCGGCGGTGAAGTCTGAGAAGCCGCTGACCGTGCCATAGACCAGGTTGTTGACTTCATCCACATTTCCGAGAATGTTCCAGGAAGAGCCATCCCAGCGGGCAGACTTGTAATTCGACTCATCCCCCCACATATCGCCATCGTCGTAGGTGCAGCTTACCTGGCAGGAGAATCCGGAGAGTCCGCTGGCGCTGATGTCCCAGTAGCGGGAGATGTAGTGATCCGGGCTGGCATTGTCGCCATGCACGAGGGGATATACCCGCACGGAGGCATAGGCGCCCGGGCCGTAGGTGCCGCCGCTGAAGGTCAGCGTCACCGGGCTGTAGATGAGGTTATCGTCGCCGATGGGGTAGGTAAAGGACCCCTGGCTGGCAAATTCCTTGCGCACTTCTCCGGTTTCAGCCCTGATCATTTTGGTGCTGGAGGTCGTGCCGGACACGCTGGACGACGGGCCCATCGTGAGGTTGAAGTTGTTGAGGTCCATCCGGCCATTGGTGAAGGTCAGGACACCTTCCAGGCGCATGTCGCCGGTCAGGCGCACTCCATTGGTGCGGTTGATGGTCAGGTTGCCGATGGTCATCGGAGGCAGCTGGGCAGTGGAGGCAGAACCGCCGATGGTGAGGCTGGAAGAGCTGGAGCCCACGATGGAGCCGCCGCTTTGGGTGATGCCCCCGTTGAGCGTCAGCGTCTGGTCGCCCATATTGATCGCCCCGGATTCCAGGAGCAGGTTGCCCGTGACCGTCACATTCAGATCCAGCGTCAGGCCGGACGCGTTGTTGATCCGGAAGGTCGGGATGGTGTAAGTGCCGCTGCCGGTGAGCAGCTGCGCAACGCTGCCCTGATAGCGCGTGGCGCTGGTGCCCGTACCGGTGATGGTGCCGTTGTCGATGCAGTCGCCGTTCAGGTTGAGGGTCTGGCCGGTGGTCACGGTCAGGGTCACCCCGCTGCGGACGACGATATTGCCGGTGTAGCAGGCTACGGAGTTGACAGTCGTGTTGCGGCAGATGTCGATCCGTTCGGTATTGCTGATGGAGCTGCTCGGTGCAGTTCCCAGGAGCCAGGTATCATTGACCGTCCAGTTGCCGCCGCTGGTCCAGGGCTTGAGCGGTTCGCGTCCGGTGGCATCGGTCCAGTCGGCGGCATCCATGTTGGTGAGGGTGCCGTCGAGGTTGTTGGAGCTGAGGTCTTCGAGCACGGAGCCGCTGACGTCGTCGAAGCGGTAGTAGGCCAGCAGGCCGCTTTCATTGCCGGCGAAGGTGCTGTTCATGTTGTCCTGGATCTCGGCGCTGGTGCGGGCGGTGTTCCAGATCCGGACCTCGTCGATCATGCCGTCGGCATAGTGGGAAGACGCCCAGCTGGCTTTCCCGAAGGTGAGCGCTTCGGTAGCGCCGCCCAGTGCCCGGCCGCCGCCGGAGGTGGAGCCGACCTGGATGCCGTTGATATAGCCGATGAGGCTGCCGTTTTGCGCCCAGCTGAAGGCGAGGTGCGTCCAGGTGCCTGCCGCAATCGAGCTGCCTGCCGAGAGCGTGTAATGCAGTCCCAGCGAGTTCCATACATCCACATAGATGCCGCTGCTGTTCACGCCCAGGATGTAGCCGGTGCTGGTTCCATTGCTTTTCGAGACGATCTTCTGATTCGAGGCAGGCGTAGCCAGGTTCACCCAGGCCTCTACCGTAATGGCAGTCGCCGGGTTGTGGACGGTGCTGTGTGCCACCGAGACGTAGTCGTCCGTGCCGTCGAAGTCCAGTGCGTTGCCGGGGCGGATAACCCGCAGCACATCGGCTGTGGTGCTCAGGATGCGGGAGGTCGTGGTGGTGTACCAGGTAACGGCGGCGGTGGCCGTGCCGGTATTGGCATTGCTGGTATTGTCGGTCACGGTGGTGCCGCTGCCGTTGGTCATGCGGTAATAGGCTTGCAGCCCGCTTTCGCTGCCGGCTAGCGACTGGTACATGTTGTCCAGCAGCTGCTGCGGCTTGCGGGTGGCATTCCATACCCGTACTTCGTCGATATAGCCCTGCCATTCGCGGCTGGTGAGATAGCCTGTGCTGGAGCCGATCACCAGCGCATCGCTGCTGGAGGTGATGGAGGCCGAAGCCGACTGCGTAGCCACCTGCTTGCCGTCTACGAAGATGCGCAGCGTGGTGCCGTCGTAGGTCCCGGCCACATGCTGCCAGCGGTTGAGGGCGAGCGCACCAGAGGAACTGAGGGCCTCATGCCAGGTGCTTCCATCCCCGATCGCAAAGGAAACCGTTCCGCTCGCGCCTGCCCGCAGCACATATCCATCGGAGCCTGATCCCTGCTTGGTCACAATCGAACCCTCGAAGCTGTTCGTTTTCCAGGCCGTGGGGTGCACCCAGGCTTCCAGCGTGAGGGCCGTGCCGGTAATCTGCACCGAGGTGCCATTACCGCAGGTTACATAGTCGTCGTTGCCGTCGAAAGACAGCGAGTAGTTTTGAGCGGCCAGCCCTGTGGCAGAGAGCAGCAGGACCGCACATGCCAGCTGGCGGGAGAGCAAGGCGCTGTTGGATGCCGTAAAGAGCTTGATAACAGGCAACATAACAGTAGGTGAATTGATCGGTGAATAGAATTTTCTTGCGTCTTATATTCAATTCAAAGAAAATTCACCCGGCTGCTTGTATCAAACACTTTTAACCTGCTTTATTTCACCCTGCCCGGCAGGTAAGAAATATCCGCCAATGGGGAAAATCTGGTGCGGAAGACGGCTCAGCCGCCTGTATCCGCGCCTCGGCCCGGGGCTGTGCCCTGCAATATTCCGCCTGAAAACCGCCGGTTTCCGCCGCATGGCTGCATTTCTCCCCAAACCTTGCCGCTGCGGCCCCGGCGGCGGCGCAGGTTTCTGCTTCCGGGCTTGCGCAAAAAGTCAAGCCCGGCCTTTCGGGCCGGGCTTGCACAGGTTCCGGAGGTCGTTCCGGCTTATTTCGCGTCGTCTACTTCCTCGTAGTCCACATCGGTCACATCGGCATCCTGCTTGGCGCCGTGCCCGTTGGGGCCGGCCTGGCCGTTGGGTGCGCCGCCCTGCTGGTACATCTCCGTGGAAGCCGCCTGCCAGGCTGCGTTGAGGGCTGCCAGGGCTGCATCGATCCGGTTGAGGTCCTTGGCTTTCTGGGCGTCCTTGAGCTCCTGGAGCGAGGTTTCGATGGCAGACTTGTGGGAGGCGGAGAGCTTGTCGCCGAATTCCTTGAGCTGCTTCTCGGTGCTGAAGACCATCGCATCGGCTGCATTGACCTTTTCGGCCTCTTCGCGGCGCTTTTGGTCCGCAGCTTCATTGTCGCGGGCCTCACGCTTCATGCGTTCGATCTCGGCGTCGCTGAGGCCCGTGGAGGCTTCGATGCGGATGCGCTGCTCCTTGCCGGTGGCTTTGTCGCGGGCGCTCACGTTCAGGATGCCGTTGGCATCGATGTCGAAGGCCACTTCGATCTGCGGAATGCCGCGCGGAGCCGGCGGGATGCCGTCGAGGTGGAACTTGCCGAGCGTGCGGTTGTCGGAGGCCATGGGGCGCTCGCCCTGGAGCACGTGGATTTCCACCGAGGTCTGGCTGTCGGAAGCGGTGGAGAATACCTCTGCCTTCTGGGTCGGGATGGTGGTATTGGCTTCGATGAGCTTCGTGAAGACCCCGCCCATCGTCTCGATGCCCAGCGAAAGGGGCGTCACATCGAGCAGCAGCACACCTTTCACATCGCCGGAGAGCACCCCGCCCTGGATTGCGGCGCCTACGGCCACCACCTCATCCGGGTTCACGCTCTTGTTGGGTTCGCGCTTGAAGAACTCGCGGACGAGGGTCTGGATCTTGGGGATGCGGGTAGAGCCGCCCACCAGAATGACTTCGTCGATGTCGTCCACGGTCAGCTTGGCTGCCTTGAGCGCTTCGCGGCAGGGGGTAAGGCAGCGCTCGAAGAGGGTATCGGCCAGCTGCTCGAACTTGGCGCGGGTAAGGGTGCGCTCCAGGTGCTTGGGGCCGGAGGCGTCCATGCTCAGGTAAGGCAGGTTGATCTCGCTCTGCGAAGCCGTGGACAGCTCGATCTTCGCATTTTCAGCTGCTTCTTTGAGGCGCTGAAGCGATTTGGGATCCTTGCGGGGATCGACGTTGTGCTCCTTGCGGAACTCTTCGGCAAGCCAGTCGATGATGATTTTATCGAAGTCGTCGCCGCCGAGGAAGGTATCGCCGTTGGTGGAAAGCACTTCGAATACCCCGTCGCCCAGTTCGAGGATGGAAATATCGAAGGTGCCGCCGCCGAGGTCAAACACGGCGACTTTGATATTGCGGTCCTGCTTGTCGAGGCCGTAAGCCAGGGCGGCAGCGGTAGGCTCGTTGATGATGCGCCGGACGGTGAGGCCTGCGATCTCGCCGGCTTCCTTGGTGGCGTTGCGCTGGGCGTCATTGAAGTAGGCAGGCACCGTGATCACCGCTTCCTTCACCTCGTACCCGAGGTAGTCTTCGGCGGTTTTCTTCATTTTCTGCAGGATCATGGCGGAAATCTCCTGCGGCGTATAGGTGCGGTCGTCGACTTTGGCCACCGCGAGGTTGTTGCGGCCGCCGGTGATTTCATACGATACCTCCTGCACTTCGCGGCGGGCTTCGGTGAAGGTGCGGCCCATGAAGCGCTTGATGGAGCGGATGGTGCGGGTGGGATTGGCGAGGGCCTGGCGCTTGCCCTGTTCGCCTACGATGCGTTCGCCCTCTTTGGAAAAAGCTACGACCGAAGGGGTTGTGCGCTTTCCTTCGGAGTTGACGATGACGACCGGCTCGTTCCCCTCCATGATCGCCACGCAGGAGTTGGTCGTACCCAGGTCTATGCCTATGATTTTGCTCATCGGTTCGGTGGTTTGCAGTGAATCGCGGACTGGTGAGTAACTGAATTATTCGATGGGAATGCCGGGATCCTCGGCGGGCTCTGCCACTTTGGGAAAGCGGATGGTCAGCAGGCCGCTTTCGTACTTCGCTTTGATGTTGTCGAGCTGGATATTGAGCGGCAGGGCGAAGGTGCGGATGAATCCGCCGAACCGGCGTTCCTGCTTTTCGTAATCGAATCCGGCAGCTTCCGGATGCGGGTGCTTATCGCCCTGAATGGTGAGTACGCCGTCATGCACCTGAATGCTTACGTCTTCCTTGCGGACGCCGGGCATTTCAAGCTCGATCACGTACTGATCCCGGGTATAGTAGAGGTCGGCGCGGATTTTGACGCCGGTGCTGGCGCCTTCGCCGCTCAGTACGTCTTCCATGAACCCGCCCACGCGCTTGCTGATCTCGGTCAGCCCCTCGCGGAGGTTCTGGAAAACATCTTCAGGTTTTTGCTCCGTACTCATGGATCAGGATTGACGATCTATCCGTTTCAATCCTGGTGCCACGCGGGGAAAAGCCGCCGTTTTGTCCTGAAAACTTGCCAACATGGCAGGCGTCCGGTCCATTCGGCAGCCCTTTGGCAGTCAGGACGGCTGCGCGTATCTTGCCTGCAAATCCTGGGTTTCATGCATTTCAAGGGTTCTGTGGTCTGGATTACGGGCGCTTCTTCCGGCATCGGCGAGGCCCTGGCGTATGCCTTCGCGCGCGAAGGCGCTACCCTGCTGCTCTCCGCCCGCCGGGTGGCCGAGCTGGAACGGGTCCGGGCAGCCTGCGGCCTGCCCGATGGCCAGGTGCACCTGGCCCCCCTCGATCTGGAAGATACCAGCGGGGTGCAGGCCCTGGCCGGCTACTGGGCGCAGCGCCTGGGCCGGATCGACCTGCTGATCAACAACGGCGGCATCAGCCAGCGCGCCCTGGCGGCGGAAACGCCCCTGGAGCTGGACCGCAGGATCATGGAGATCAATTATTTCGGCCAGATCGCCCTCACCAAGGCCGTGCTGCCGCACATGCTCCGCCAGGGCAGCGGCCACCTGGTGGCCATCAGCAGCATCTCCGGCAAGTTCGGCTTTCCCCTCCGGTCGGCCTACGCCGCGTCCAAGCACGCCATCCACGGGTTTTTCGAGACGCTGCTGCTGGAGCTCGCCGAAACGGGCATCGCAGTTACGGTGGTCAATCCCGGCCGCATCCGGACCGACATTTCGCTGCATGCACTTCTGCCGGACGGCAGCCCGCAGGGCGTCATGGATCCCGGCCTGGCGAAGGGCATGAGCGCGGAGGCCTGCGCCGCGCAGATTGTCCGGGCCATCCGCCGCCGCAAGCCTGAGGCAAACATCGGCGGCACCGAACTCATCATGGTCTATCTCAAGCGCTTCCTGCCCGGGCTTTTCCGGCGCATTGCCCGCCGGGTGAGCGCGCGCTGATCTGCCATTGTGGCGGGTTTGTAAGTTTTTCGCCCGGCAGACCACTGATGTGGCAGTCTGTTCCGGAGTCAAGGGATGCCCGCTGCCCGGCGGGCAGGCCGGCAGGCTGCAACCTGTAATCCTTCAATCTGTTATGATGTTACGACCAATGGCCTGGGCCCTGCTGGCGCTGCTTCCGCTGGGGCCGCTGACCGCCCAGTCCGACAGTACCCGCAAGGCGGAGCGCACAGCCGCACGCGAAGCCCGGCAGTCCGCGCGCGAAGCGTACCGGATGCAGAAGACGCGCTACCTCGTGCTGGAGACGGCACCGCTGCACTACGGAGTTGCGCAGGACCAGCGCATGATGCAAAGCACCTACCGCGGCCTGGGCACGATGGTCCGCATGGGCCATTACAGCATCACGCCGAAGGGCGTGCATGACGTGGACTGGCTGCTGACCCGCTTCAGCGTGATGTTTGGCCCGGAGCTGGATGCCCTGATGATCAATTCATTCAATGAATTCAGCTACACCTACCTGCGCAATGTCCGGATGCTGGGCGCCTGGCAGCTCCGCCTCGGCGGCACCGGCAGCCTGCTGGGCAACCTCCGCGTGGCGCCCGCCCTCGCCAACAGCTCCATCAACCTGGATGTGATCGCCTCGGCGGCGGCGGCGGGCTCGCTGGAGCGGTATTTCACCCTGCTCAAGCGCGAGACCAGCTTCAGCTACCAGCTTCAGGTGCCGGTATTCTCCTACGTCGGCCGGCGGCCTGCATACGGCCTCAGCGGCTTCGGCGGGCTGGCAAGCTATGCCGCACCCATCGGGCGCTTCACCCGCGTGGTCTCCGAGGCCGGCCTCACCCGCCCGCTGGGCCGCAGCGAGGACAATGCCTGGCGCGTTGCCTACAGCTGGGATTTCTACGCCTTCCGCGAACTGCGCATCCATCACCTGCGCGTAGCCAATCATGCCCTCAGTCTTGCATTGCTTATCCGCTTTTAATCCTGTACTGCCATGTTGCGCACCCTGACCCTGCTTTCCGCAGCTATCCTGCTCTCCTCCTGCGAGCAGCTCTTCCTCAAACCCGAACCGGGTACTGCGCCTTCGGCCATCTTTGACGAGGCCTGGACCTTCGTGGACCGAGAGTATGCGTTCTTCAAATATAAAGGCATCGACTGGAACGAAGTCCGCAGCCGCTACGAGCCGCTGATCTCCGACGGCATGAGCGAAGAGGACCTCTTCGATGTGCTCGCCAGCATGCTCTACGAGCTGCGGGACGGCCATGTGAACCTTTCCAGCGATTTCGATATCTCCCGCAACTGGACCTGGTACCTCAATTCGCCGCAGAATTTCAACTTCACCGTGCTCGAACGGGGGTATTTCCAGGAAAAAGAGCAGTATGCAGGCCCCTTCATCCTCTACGACTTCGGCGATGTGGGCTATATGCGCTATGCCAGCTTCGCCAGCACGGTCACCCCGGCCGACCTGGACTATGTGCTCGAAAAATTTGCCGACCGCAAGGGCCTGATCATCGACATCCGGGACAATGACGGCGGATCGCTGGCGAATGTAAACCTGATCGCGTCGCGGTTTACGGAAACGGAGGTGACCATCGGCAGCTGGAGCTTCAAAAGTGGCCCCGGCCACGAGGATTTTACACCGCTGGAGGACATCGTGCTGGAGCCTGCCGAGGGCCTGCTGGGGGTGGAGCCCAAGCGCTTTACCAAGCCGGTGGTGGTGCTCATGAACCGCTCCAGCTACAGTGCCGCCAACTTTTTCCCGCTGTACATGAAAGCATTGCCCCAGGTCACCCTGATGGGCGACACCAGCGGCGGCGGGGGCGGTGCGCCTGCCAATACCCAGCTGGCAAACGGCTGGGTGCTGCGCTGCTCGTCTTCCCGGCTGTTTGATCCTCAGGGATTTAATGTAGAAAACGGTATCCCGCCGGATGTGCGTGTGGACCTCGACCCCGCAGACGAGGCAGCCTTCCGCGATACCATGCTGGAGCTGGCGCTGTTCACCCTGCGCCGGTAAGCCCGAACTTTCCAGGCCTGAATCCGTTTGCATCCGCATGCAGCAAGTCCTCTATATCTATGATGCCCTCTGCGGCTGGTGCTACGGATTCAGCCCGGTAATCAAACGCCTCCACGAGACCTACGGCGGGCGCATTCCCTTCGAGATCATCAGCGGCGGCATGGTGCTCGGCGACCGGGTAGGCCCGCTGGCAGATAAGGCGGACTACCTGCTGCCTGCCTCCCAGCGCGTCAGCGAGATGACCGGCGTATCCTTCGGCCCGGGCTTTCTCGAAGGCATTCTCCGCGATCCGGACTATGTCAGCAGCTCCGAGCTGCCCGGCATCGCCCTGACCATCGTCAAAGCGGTGAAACCTGACGCGGCCATTGCCTTTGCGCACGATGTGCAGCGGGCCTTTTTCGCCGAAGGCCAGCCGATCAATACGCCGGCACCGTACCTGCCTATCGCGGAGCGGTATGGGCTGAACGCCGCAGCCTTTGAGGAGGCGCTGCAGTCGGAGGACTTCCGCGCCGGCGCCTGGCAGGAGTTCGAATGGGTGAGCCGGCTGGGCATCCAGGGCTTTCCGGCGCTGCTCTTCGTCGAGGGGCAGCAGGCCCATATGCTCAGCTACGGCTACCAGCCGTACGAGGCAGTGGAGCAGGCCCTGCTGGAGCGCATGGGCGCGGCCGCCTGAAGGCCGCCGAGCGCGGGACTCAGCCCTTCTTCAGCACCTCGATCAGCGCCTTGCGCACATCGGAGCCGATGGAGCCTGCGGCAGGCTCGTTCACGCGCAGCACGTCCGGGTGGGTCGGCAGCAGGAAGCCGAGGTTTTTCTCCTGGCCGGTCATGAGGAAATCGCCGATGGCGACGCGGTACACCCGCTTGTCGTCAAGTGCGGCCCCGCCGATGACCCAGGTATCGCCTGCGCGGACCACACGGTGCGTCTGGAGGTAGCCGCCTGCGCCCCGGTTGGCGCCCAGGCCGATGTCCAGCACCTGCCGCAGCAGGCTGCCTTTCATGTCCACGCCCAGCACCTTGCCGCCGAAGGGCAGCGCCCGGATGATGTCGAACTGGGTGATCTCGCCCTGCAGGTAATCGTCCAGGCGGATGGACCCGCTGTTGATGAGCGCAAGGTCGGCGCCGCCTGCGGAACGGAAGCAGGCTTCGGCCAGGGCCTGGCCGAGGTTCGTGGGCTGCGTGCGCACATGAGCCTCCAGGCCGTCGAGCGGCACCGCGATCTGTGCCACGGGCTCGTCCAGCCGGAAGCCCTGCGCCAGAAAGGCCTGATAGGCCCGGCTTTCCCAGGATTTGACCAGCGAATCGGTCCGCGGCTCCAGCGGGATCTGCGCATCGATGCGGCGGGCCTCCGAGGTCACGGCGGGCTGCCCCTGCCGGGTGAAGGCGATGCGGTGAACCCAGGCGCTTTTGGCATTGGCATCGGCTTTGGCGATGGGCACCGGGCCCACGCGCTCGAAATGCTGCTCGTGCTCATGGCCGCCCATGATGAGGGCCAGCCCCGGCAGGCGGCGCGCCAGCTCGCGGTCCTCCTCGATGCTCAGGTGGGTCAGCGCCACAATGGCATCCGCCTGCGGCTGCAGCGCGGCGAAGTCTTCGGCAGCACTGGCATAGGGGTCGGCATAGGCGACATAGCCGGGCTGGTTGGCATCCAGGCAGACGGTGATCACGCCGATGCGGCGGCTGCGGCCGCGGGCATCCTGCACGGTGTAGAGCTGGTAACGCGGCAGGGGCTGCCCGCGCTGCAGGAAGGGCACCTGCCCGGCCTCGGTCTTGCGGTGCACATTGCCGGAGATCCAGCCGAACTGCGATTCGTCGAGGCGCTTCTGGAGTTCCTCTGCTTTGAGGTCAAACTCGTGGTTGCCGAAGCAGACCAGGTCCACGCCGGCCTGGTTCATCACCGAAACCATCTGCGCGCCGCGCACGCGTTCCTCGCCGATTTTCACCGTGCCGATGACCGAGGGGCTCAGGAAATCGCCTGCCAGCAGGGTATAGGTGTCAGGGTCTTCGCGGAGCAGGGCCTGCTCAAGGGCGGCGACGCGCGCCATGCCGCCGACCGTGCCTTTTTCGAGCGGGGCAATTTCGTACACATCGTTGATATGCAGCAGGATCGCGGCGGGGCTGGCTTCAGGGGCGGCAGCAGGCTGCAGGGAACGGCAGGCGCCCAGCAGGAGCAGGCCAAGCAGGGGAAGCGGAAGGCGGGGCATAGGAAATGGGTTTCCGCGAAAATACAGGCTGGAACCGAAGGAAAAAAGCCGTGAGCCCGCTGCCGCACAGCGAAAACTACCTGGCAGCTCGCACTGGCGGAGGCAAGGCCCGGAGCGGCGGCGGTGCCGCACGATGGCTCCGCGCCGGGGGAAAGCGTTTTTTTTTTTTGATCCGTCGGCAACCAGGGGCTGTCTGCTGCGGTTTCATTTGTATTGGTCATCCTTCATCCTCCCATGTATGCGCTATATTTCCGTATGGGTTATCCTGCCTTGGCTGCTGATCAGCGCCTGCGGCATTCCTACTGTAGAAAAAGCCGGGCTGAAATTCTCCACCGAACTGTCGCCGGTGCCGGCTGAGATGGTCTGGCAGGACATCGAATTTGCGAAAGAACTCATCAACCAGTCGAAGCAGCTCGTCGTGGTCAGCGGCGGCGACAACCCGGTTCCGCTGGACGAATGGGATGCGTTCACCCCCGGGTTTCCCTGGAAGAAGAACATCGACCGCAACCTGCTGTTCGACAAAACCTGTTTCTACCGCTCGCCGGACCGGCCTGCGGACTGCAGCGGAGCAGACTGCCTGAGCTTTCACGAGTATAAAGGCTATACCTGGGTGGCACTGGCCGAGCCGGTGGCGGTAGCCTTCGTGCCGGAAGACGAGAAAACCGATCTGCTGCATCCCGATCCCGGCACCCTGGTAATCAAGACCATCCGCAAATGCCAGGCGCTGATGTACACCGACAGCATCTGCCAGCTGAGCGACGGCGTAGGCAACTTGTATGTCATGCATGCGACGGAGACCGGCGAGCCGGACCTGGACGTGACCCTGCCGGCGGGCTGGTCGATCAGCTGGGTGCAGTTGGCTGATACGCTGATTGTATCGCCATTCGGCGGCGGCGATCACTGCTACTTCAACATCCTGGGCGACCACCTCGGACAAGGCTATCATCAGTACCGCTTCGCGGATGCGTTTTATCCGGCAGACTGAGGGCCGGCAGCTGCCCGGTTCCGTCGGCTGATTCTGCATAGGCGGTCCCCGGCAGATTGGGAGAAATTCCGTATCTTAGCAGCATCATGCCGTTTGTGATTCATTTTCCCGGCGACCGTCGGGTTGCCGAGCTGATGCCCGGCCAGCTGCGGATCGCCTCGCAGCAGGACGGAATGGACCTGCTGGGCGAGGTGTACTTCAGCGGGCACGACCGGCTGCTTCTGCATGCCGAGTCCTTCGATCCGGCCTTTTTCGACCTCAAAACCGGGCTGGCCGGCGAACTGCTGCAAAAATTCACCAACTACCGCATCCGCCTTGCCATTGTGGGCGACTGGGCTGCCTATGCCAGCCGGAGCCTGCAGGCATTCATTACCGAAAGCAACCGGGGCCGCCAGATCTGCTTCGCCGCCTCGGCAGCAGAAGCCCTTCAAACCCTGCGTACCAGCTGACTTCCTTTCCTATGCATGCAGCTTCATCCGTACACGCCTCGCTGCGGATCAGCGCCCTCCTGCTGTGCTTATCCGCACAATTCCTTCATGCTCAAGATCCTGAGCAAGAAATCCGCAAGGTCTTCGATGCGTATGCCGCAGCCTCCCTGCAGGCAGACACCAGCCGGATGCTGGACTGCATCTACCCGGAGCTGTTCCGCATGATCTCCCGCCAGACAATCGGGGCGGCTATCCACGAAGCCTATGCCGATAGCGCTGTCCCCATCCGGATCGTCTACAACAGGCTCGAATCCATCTCGAAGGCGGTCGAGGCGGACGGCATCCGGTATGTATTGCTCCGCTACCGCTCCGGGAGCTCTATGCGCATGGAGGAGGCAGACAGCGATGCAGTGGAGTCAATGCGCCAGTCGCTGACAGCTGTGTACGGCAAGCAGCAGGTTGCCTACGACGCAGCGCAGCAGACCTTCACCGTCGAGTACGAAAGCAGCATGTATGCCATCCTCGATCCGGCATACGCAGGCTGGAAGCTGCTCGAAAAATCCGATCCGCCCTCGCCGATGCTGGAGGAGATCCTGCCCCGGAAAGTGCTCAGGATGCGCTGACCGGAGGCCGCTCCCGCCGCAGCCGGCTGAGCGACTGCGGGGTAATGCCCAGATAACTCGCAATGTAGCCCAATGGCACCCGGCGCAGAAGATCGGGCTGCGTCCGCATGAGCTGCTCGTAGCGGGTGCGGGCATCCTGCTGAATCATGGGGGCAATGCGCTGCATTTTCTCCATCATAGCGGCTTCCGTGATCCGGTGCACGGCTGCGCCCCATCCGGGGATTTCGTTGAACAGCGCCTGATACGACTCGAAGGAAAGTGTCAGCACTTCGCAGGGCGTCACGGCCTGAATGCTGCTTTCGGAAGGGGTTTGGGAGGAAAAACTGTCCACCGCACTCAGAAACTGCCCTTCCTGCACAAAATAACGCGTGGATTCCTGCCCTTGCTCATGCGTCCAGGTATACCGGCAGACCCCTTCGGTGATGAATCCAAGCCGGCGACATACCTGGCCTTCCCGCAGGTAATATTCGCCCCGCCGCAGGGACTGGCGGCCTGTACGTGCTTCGATCCGCGCCCAGGCCTCATCGCTCAGGCGGATGAAAGGGGTCAGAAATTGCCGTAATGCGTCCATCTCCATGCTCGTTGCACATACCGGGGAATGCCTGCGGAGGGCTGCTGCTCCGGCAGGCACTCATTTTTTATCAATTGGTAAAACATACGCGGATGCCCCTGCGGAGGTTTGCACTGCATCTTACTGCATACGTCTATGAATCACCGCCTCCGCCGTGCTGTCCTGCTGCCGGCCCTGCTGCTGCTCTCCGCAGCGCTTGCACTTACCCTTACCCACTGCCGCAGCCGCATCGCCCTGGTGCCGCCGGCCGGATATGAGCCCTATTTCAGCGGTACGCTGCTGGCCCTCTCGGATGCCGACCAGATCGGCGGAGCCTACGCAGACGGGGTCGCAAACAAAGTTGCAGGGACCGAAGATTCCCTGGCCATCATCCGCTTTACAGCGCCAGGCCAGACTTCCGTCCGCTCGGTAGCCGTAAGCAACTCGGTGGTCTCCTGGCCAGCCGTGCTGACGGCCAGCCCGGATGGCCGCTGGGCCTATGCAGCAGAGACCCGCGGCCCCTTTCCAAACAGCACCGGCCGGGTGGAGAATATATGGGAAAGCCTGCCGGCAGGGCGGCAGATGTCCGTTGTGGATGTAGCTGCGGCAGCCGTGGTGCAGCAGGTGGACCTGGGGCCCAACCTGACCTCGGCCACCCTGAATGCCGAAGGTACCCTGCTGGCGACTGCTTCCAGCGAAAACGGCCGGGACGAGCTGATCGTGGCAGTCCTGCGCGACGGGCTGATCAGCCGCATATTCCGCCAGCCGGTGTCCGGAGCCCGGCACGACCTGGGTACCGATTCCGGGATCAAAACCGTGGAATTCAGCCCGGCTGGCGACATCCTGGCGGTCAACCTGCATACCGAAGACCTGGCATTTTTCAAGGTGGCCGGCGATTCTGCCGGCCTGCAGATCCTGCCCGTCGGCAGCCCGCTCCGGCAGGTGGCTACCTGCTGGTCTGTAGGAAACTGGACGCCTGACGGGCGGTTTTTTATCCTGTCCGATGTGGCATGGGGCGACGGCCCCGCCGGCGCTGTAACCAACCGGCCCGGCAGCCTGATATCCGTCGCCTTCGATCCGGCGGGGCAGCACCAGATCGTCTCCCGCGCTCCCGTCGGCCTGAGCCCGGAAGGATTTGATCTGAGCCCCGATGGACGCTGGGCCGTCACCGTCAACATGCGGCGCACCTATCTGCCCCGCGGCTTCCCCTATGCCCTGATTCCCGCTCAGCGCTATGCTTCGCTGAGCCTGGTGCAGATAGATCCGGCGACCGGCAGCCTGCAGACCCAGGGCGAAGAGTACGGCTTCGAGGGCGAACTGCCGGAAGATGCCGTATTCGACGCGGAAGGCCGCGGCGTGGCAGTTGCCATTTACCACGACCGCTACGAGCGCTACCCCCGGCAGGGGTATGTAGCGTACTGGCGGCTGAACGGAAACAGGCTGGAGCGGAGCAGCCTGCGCATCCCCGTCACCCGGGGGGTGCATACGCTGTTCCGCTCCCGCTAGCGCATCCCGCCTCAGTTGCCGGCCGGCGGGATGGGGGCCGGCACTACATTGCGCACCGGCGGCGTGCTTTTCAGGTAGGCAAACATCGCCTGGAGGTCCTCGGACTTGGCCCCGGACAGGTTCATCCAGGGCATCGGGGGCAGCAGCGCCCGCCCGCCTTCGAGGCCTTTGGACTTGCCTTCCCGCAGCGCGCGCTCAAACTGCGCTGCCGTCCAGTTGCCGATGCCGGTTTCGTCGGAGGTGAGATTGGCAGCAAAGGAGACGCCCCAGGGGCCTGCCGCAGCGGTCAGATCCGGCGTAAACATGGAAAATCCCTGCGCAAGCATCTTGCTGTCGAAGGCAGGCACCGGCTGGCTGGCCGGATAGCCGGACAGCATCAGCTCCGGGATGATTTCGGGGCCGGCTGGCCCCATGCGCTTGGGGGAGTGGCAGTCGTTGCAGCCGCCGATGGTGACCAGATACTCGCCCCGCGCGACGAGGGCGGCAGAATCGGGTGCAGCAGGCTGCTGGGCAGCCGGGGCATGCGGGGGTTCGGCGCAGGACACAGCCAGGAGGGCGGCGATGGCCGCCGCGGCATACATTGCATGTTTCATATACACGTGGAGGTGCACAGGGGGTGAAGCAGCGAGTATACAGCGCTGGCTGCATTTTTGCAACGGCTGGCAGCCCAGCCCCGGATGAGCTGCCGGAATATCCGGGCGGATGGCACATTCCTGGATATTCCGGCAGGCCCGTTTATCCGAAGAACTGCCGCAGTTCTCGGATCATCAGCTCCGGCACTTCCTCCTGCACAAAATGCCCGGCCTCCGGCACCCGGATCACGTGCGCGTGGGGCAGCGCCCGCAGCCAGTGCGCCAGTTCCGATGCCGGTATAAACGCGTCCTTCATGCCCCAGAAAAACAGGAAGGGCTTGTCCCGGAGGACCGGCAGCTGCTGCCATTCCGCAGTCCAGAAGTCGGTGGCACCCAGCAGCTCCCGCGAAAAGGTATAGGCGGCGATGCGTTTCTCTGCCGTATCGAGGGCCTGGAGGTAATGCCGGTGCACGTCCGGCGTCAGCTTTTTCCGGTCTCCGAATGCGGCCGGCATGATGAAGGTGACGGGGAAATTGCGGTGCAGGTACAGCCAGCGCCCCAGGGGACTGCGCATCACCTGCGCGGGCCAGGCATAGCGGGGATCCCGGTCCAGCGGTCGCATCCACCCGTTGAAGAGGCAGATCCGCGCAAAGCGCTCCGGTTCCTGCAGGGCGCTGTACAGCGCGATGGATACGCCGAAGTCATTGGCCACCAGGTGAATATCCTGCAGATCAAGCTGCCGGACGAGCGCCTGAAGCCGCAGCGCATGCGCCTGTACGGAATAGTCCGCATCCGCAGGCTTGTCCGACAGCCCGAAGCCCAGCAGATCGGGCGCGATGCAGCGGTAGCGGTCCCGGAGGCCGCGGATCAGGTCCCGCCAGCCGAAGGACCACTCGGGCGTGCCGTGCGCAAACAGGATGACCGGGCCGCTGCCCTCGTCCACGTAGTGCATCCGGTGGCCGCCGATGTCCAGGAAATGCGGGCGGAAGGGGTACAGCTCAGGATCGATCCACGCCGTAGGCGCGGCGGTAGAATTGGATAAGGTGTTCATATAGCGGAAGTAAGGGGTATTGTTCCGGGGCCTGGAGGTACTGGACGGTCATGCCGTCGATGAGCGCGAACAAGGTGAGCGCTTCCAGCTCGGGCTGCGCTGCGCCGAGCCGCTGAAACTGGCGCGTCAGCGCCGTGCGGACCGTCTCCTGAAAAGCGGCAATGGGGCCGGCGGCGGCGTGCTGCACCTCGGGCTGAAACCGGAGCTGCTGCACCAGGCGCCAGAACGGCGCGTGCGCCTGCATCAGCTCCGCCGACAGGCGGATATGGTGCAGGACGGCTTCCAGCGGATCGCCCTCCCCGGCATAAGGCTTCATCGTCTCTGCCACCTGGGCCGCTCCGGCCTGGATGATGCCGGCCAGCAGGCCTTCCTTGTCTCCGAAGTGGGTGAAAATCAGCCCGGAGGATACGCCGGCTTCTTTGGCGATCAGGCTGGTGGGGGTCCGGTCGTAGCCGCGCGCGGCAAACAGGCGCAGGGCGGCGTGGAGGATCTGATCTTTGCGGCTCATATGACTGACTAATCAGTCACAAATATATAGCCTACAACTGAATCCTCCAAGCGGTGTTTGGAGGGGAATGGGTTATGTACTGCCTTATATCAGGAGCAGACAATGCTGCTTGCGGAAACGGGCTGGAACGGACTGCGCTTTTCAGCAGATCACAACGATCAGCCGGCCCATCCCCAGCCGCGTAATCGCTTGAGGGCATGAACCGGCTTACTGCGTGCCTACGAAATCCGGGGCGGCATTCCCCCGATTACATCTCCCAGCCCTTCCGGTAGTTCCTGGACACGAACTGGTTTGCGTCGTCGAAGTTGGTGATTTTCATCGCGTTGCCGTCCCAGAGCAGCTTACGGCGGCCGTAGAACTCGCGGCGGTTGCCGTTGGCTTTTGCGAAGGTCTGGTAGCTGCGGATGGCCAGGTTGCCCATCAGCACGGCTTCGGTCAGCGGGCCCGAATAGTCGAAGCTGGAGGTCAGTGCCTGATGCTCAGGGCTGCCAAAGCCAGCGCGGATGGCGTCGGTCCAGTACACCTGATGCCCGTGCTCGGGGAGCTTGCTGTGCTTGCGGCCTCCGTCGAAGGCGGCGTCATAGCCCTTGGGCATGGTCTGCACCTCCTCGCCCGGCAGGTAGAGCCGCGGATTGGCGCCATAGACCCCGCTGGTGATGATGCCCTTGGTGCCGATGAGCATCATGCCGTTGGTGCTGTCGTCGGTGCCCAGGCCTACATCCGGCGGGATCAGGTCGGGGTGGAAGGGGCGGATGCCGCCGTCGCTCCAGTACATCGTAGCCGGGACGGGGTTCCTGGCCGTGGCGGGAAATTTGAGCTGCACGCTCGACGAGGGCGGGCAGCCTTCGGGGATGTATTCCGGGATCCAGTCCTGGAGGAAGATCTGACCCACGCTGCACTCGACCTCCGTCGGATAGCCCAGGCCCAGCACCCGGAAGGCCGGGTCGAACATGTGGCAGCCCATATCGCCCAGGGCACCGGTGCCGAAGTTCCACCAGCCCCGCCACTTGAAGGGGTGGTAGAGCGGATCGTAGTCCACATAGTCGGCCGGGCCGATGAAGGCGTCCCACTGCTCGGCGCTGATGTGCGCGGGGCGCTCCTGGCCCTTGGGCACGGGGATGCCCTGCGGCCACACGGGGCGGTCGGTCCAGACGTAGATGGTGCTCACCGTGCCGATGAGGCCCTTGGAAAACCATTCCATCATCTGCACCTGGTCGGGCAGCGAGGCGCCCTGGTTGCCCATCTGGGAGACGACCTTATACTGGCGGGCGGCTTCGGTGAGCTTGCGGGCCTCGGCGATGTTGTGGGTCAGGGGTTTCTGCACGTACACGTGCATGCCCAGCTGCATCGCCGCCATGGCGGCTACGCCGTGGATGTGGTCGGGGGCCGAGATGGTCACGGCATCGATGGAGTCTTTGAGTTCCTCCAGCATCCGGCGGTAGTCGTGGTAGAGGGCGGCCTTGGGCCATTTGCGGATGGAGTCGCCGGCGCGGGTATGGTCGATGTCGCAGAGGGCCACGACGTTCTCCTTGCCATCGTTCCAGGCGTTGCGGATGTCGGAGGCGCCTTTGCCGCCGGCGCCGATGGCGGCGAGGCTGAGCTTGTCGGAGGGCGCACGGTAGCCGCGGCCCAGGACATGGCGGGGGATGATGGTAAAGCCGGCAGCAGCCAGCGCGCTTTGTTTCAGAAATGCTCGGCGGTTCGGCATGGATCGCATGTTGAATCGTGAACAACAGACAGGGCCTGAAGATAGGGAAAAACCCGGTACGGGCGCGACCGGCGGGCGGACAAGGCGTTACAAAAGCATACCTGAGCGCGGGGACAGGCCTCAGCCGGACTTCATCGTCCCTGGAAAAAGTGTATATTGGAGAAAGTATTCTGCATATGACCTTCCAGACCATTCCGATCGACCTGCCCTCCGACATTCTGCTCATGCTGAATGCCACGGAGAGCGAACTCAAGCAGCGGATTGTCCAGGCATTTGCAATCCAGCTCTACCTGCAGCAGCAGGTTACCATCGGCAAAGCAGCCCAGATCGCAGGCATGACACGGCCGGAGTTCGATACTATGCTCGCTGCACGCAAGATCCCGGTATCCTTACTGGAGCTGGAAGACGTGCTGAACGATGCGGAGCAATTGAATCTGCGATGAAACAGGGGCTGGTCGTTGCGGATTCAGGGCCGGCCATTTCACTGGCTGTAATTGACCAGCTTGAGCTGCTGGATCATCTGTTTGGCCAGGTGTATATTCCGGCCGCTGTCTGGGAGGAGCTGACAAAGGCACCACGCGGCGCTCATGATCAGCGGATTGTGCATTATTTTTCAGATAAAGTCAAAGCTATATCCGGGCTGAATGATCTGGCTTTCATGATGGGCTATGGCGAGTCGGAGGCGGTTATGCTGGTCAGGGAGATGCATGCTGATTTTTTGCTGATTGACGATAAAAAAGCAAGGGCAATTGCAGCACATATTGGAATCCGGTGCATAGGAACGATCGGTATCTTGTCCTTTGCAAAGACAGCCGGTATCATCAGTCAGCTCAGGCCGTTGTTCGAGGCACTGATCCATCACAAACGATATTATGCATTGCCGATGCTCAACGCGATGCTAAGGCACCATGGGGAGGGGGAAATGACGCTTCTTCCCTGACCAGCATATACGTTCCGGCGGAACAGTCTTCAGTGCCAGTCTTATGCGGGTGTCCTGCCTGGACTGTCGTGCTGCCTGCGCCGGTATAGGATGAGCCTGCTGCCAGCAGGAATCCTGCCGAGCCGGAAATGCCCGGCGGTTCGGCATGGATCGCATGTTGAATCGTGAACAACAGACAGGGCCTGAAGATAGGGAAAAACCCGGTACGGGCGCGACGGGCGGGCCGTGCGGATTCATCCGGCCTGGAATTTCTGCACAACCGGATTTGAAAATGAACGTATATTCACTTATGTTTGCAGCACAGATCCGCATATGCCCAAACCCCGCGATGCGCACAAGGTAGAGCAGATCTTCGGCGCCGCCCTGCGGGTGGTGCTCCAGGAAGGCTTTGCCGGACTGAAAATGAAGGATGTGGCGCAGGCTGCGGGCCTGGCGACGGGCACGCTGTACATTTATTTCAAGGACAAGGAGGCCCTGATCGATGCCCTCTATGTCCATCTCAAGCAGGCCAAAACCAGCCAGCTCATGCAGGCCTGGCAGCCTGGAGACCCGTTTCCGGTCATGTTCAGGAAGCTATGGTTCAACTTTCTGGATATCAGCCTTCGGGAGCCTGAGCGCATGATTTTCCTGGAGCAGTTTGCCCGCTCGCCCTATCTGAGCCCGGCTACCAAAGCGCTGGGCGACCAGATGCTCAAGCCGGTCGAAGACCTGCTGGCCTGGGGCATCGGGCAGCACTTCGTGGCGGATGTGCCGCCGGCGCTGCTCGTCAGCCAGCTGACCGGCCCCATCTTCGAGCTGGTCAAGCTGCACTTCGACGGCAAACTGGTCCTCACCGATGACCTCAAGGAGCGCTGCTTCCAGATGGCCTGGAACAGCATCCGGCGATAAGGCTATTTTTTTGCTTGAATAATGAATTTTAATTCACGTATGACACCTAAAACCGTACTGATCACCGGCGCCTCCAGCGGAATCGGCAAAGCTGCCGCCCGCTATTTTGCCGCCCAGGGCTGGAATGTGGCTGCTACCATGCGCAGCCCGCACAAAGAAACCGAGCTGAACCAGCTGCCCCAGGTGAAGCTCTTTGCGCTCGACGTCACCGACCCGGCCAGCATCGCGCAGGCGATTGCAGATGCGCGGAAGGCCTTCGGCCGGATCGACGCACTGGTCAACAATGCCGGCTACGGCGCCGACGGCATCTTCGAGGCCATGAGCGACGAAGTGATCCGCAACCAGTTCGATACCAACGTCTTCGGCCTGATGCGCGTGACCCGCGCCATCATTCCCGTGATGCGGGAGCAGGGCGGCGGCGTGATCCTGCAGGTGTCAAGCATGGGCGGGCGGCTGGCCTTCCCGCTTTTCAGCATCTACCACGGCACGAAATGGGCCGTAGAGGGCTTCAGCGAAGCGCTGCACTACGAGCTGAGCCCCTTCGGGATCCGTGTCAAGCTCATCGAGCCGGGCGCGATCCGGACCGAATTCATGGGCCGCAGCCGGGTGGAGGTCAAGCCGGAGCAGCTGCCTCAGTATCAGGCCTTCGTGGATCAGTGCAACCGGGTCTCGGAAGGAACGAGCCAGACTGGCGACTCGCCGGAAGTCGTGGCGAAGACCATCTTCCGGGCTGCCGCCGACGGTTCGCGGCGCATGCGCTACGCCACCGGCTCGCCGGCGCCGCTGCTGCTCTGGCTGCGCAAGCGCATCCCGGACAGCTGGTGGTTTGCCATCGTGCGGGGGACGTACAAGATCTGACGGCATCCGGCTCAGGCGCGCCTGCGGCGCAGGCGCAGCCAGGCCGCCGCTCCGGCCAGGGCCAGCAGGCCCAGGGTCGCAAGGGCAGGCGCCAGCCAGCCGGGCAGCCCTTGCGGCTCGCCCCGTTCAGCCTCTTCGATGGTGAGCAGGGTATTGACCGGCTGGGCAGTAAGGATCTGGCGCTTGCCGCCGGTCCAGGTGACGATGATGGAGTCGGCTACGGACGCGGAGCCCAGCCCGAAGTGGGCGATGACGGAGTTCTGCGACAGGTGGCTGGAGCCCCCGCCGTCGATCTCGCGGATCATGCGGCGCCTCCCGGCCACGACGGTGACCCGGGAGCCGAGCCCGTGGCTTTCGGCCTGGCGGCCCCGCAAGGCGATTTTGAGCCAGCTGCCGCGGGCAAGATCGTTGCGGAACAGGCGCGTGACGGAGGGCACCGGATAGCCCTCCTGCACCGCTTTCTGGTTGACGACCAGCAGATCCAGGTCGCCGTCGTTGTCGTAGTCGAACACCACCGACCCCCGCCCGATGCCGTAGTCGTTCAGGCCGTAGGCCCGCCCTTTTTCCGTCAGGACGCCATTGCCCTCGTTTTCGTAGTAAAAATCCCCCATCGGCGTGCAGTAGGGGTTGAGATCGCCGTTGGAGACAAACAGGTCGAGGTCGCCGTCGTGGTCGAAATCGGCGAAATTGGCCCCCCAGCCAATCGATACCACCGTCATGCCCAGCTCTTTGTGGCGCTCGGCATAGGGCGCCCGCCGGCCCTGGCTGAGCATGAAGCGGTTGAAGCGGATGTTGGTGATGAAATAATCGAGATAGCCGTCTTCGTTGAAGTCTCCGCCGGCAGCGCCCATGGCATTGATTTTCAGGTCCATGCCGGTCTTTTCGCTTACATCGGCGAAGCGCTTGCGGGGGTAGCGGTTTTCGTAGAGGAAACTCGGCACCGCCTTGTACCCGAAGTCGTGGTGCACGATGAGGTCCTGGTCGCCGTCGTTATCATAGTCGGTGAATACGCCGCCGAAGCCGAAGCCGCGGTGCTGCAGGCCGTATTCGGCATACACATCCCGGAAACCCTGGCCCTGCTCGTTGCGGAGGAGGTAGCCTTTGGCGGTCTGGTTGGCGCCGGCGATGGTGGCGTCGCTGATGTAGGTCAGATCGCCCTCGTATTCAAGGAAATAATTCCCCACATACAAATCGGGCCAGCCGTCGGCATCGATATCGCCGAAGTTGGCGCCGGTGCTGAAGGAGTTGAGCGGCAGGAGGCCCCAGTCCGCGGACACATCGCGGAAGGTATGGTCGCCATTGTTGAGAAAGAGCAGATTGGGGGCACGGGGGATGATCTTGCCGCTGTCTTTCCAGGTAATGGTGGTGACAAAGAGATCTACCCAGCCGTCGCGGTTCACATCTGCGCTCACCGCGCCCTGGGTGACAAAGGCGCGGGTCCGTTCGAGGCCGGAGCCGGCGTAGATATTGCGGAAGGTGCCGTCGCCCTGGTTGAGGTAGAGCTGGTCCTCATTCATGCCGCCGGTGACGAAAAAGTCCTCGAAGCCGTCGCGGTTGAGGTCAAAAATGCAGGCACCGCCGCCGAACATGCCTTCATACACCCGGAACTGGTGGGCGATGCCGGCGGAGTCGGTCATATCGGTGAAAGGCACCTGGGCGGCGAGGCAGGCGGGCCAGAGCCCGGCGAGCAGGAGGCAGTAGCAGTGCGGCAGCAGTTTCATGCAAGGCAGTCCGATAGCCGGAAAAATACAGGCTTCAGCCCGGATTTCATGCGGCTGCCGGAAAAAAATCCTGCCCGCGTCAGGACACGGGCAAGGTGAGGCGCGGATGCTGCTTCAGGTCCCGCATGATCTGCGAACTGACGGGCTTGGTCAGGTACTCGATTACCGCAGGATACTGCTGGGCCCGGATCCGGTCGGAAATATCCACGGAGGAGGTCAGAATAGCCACTGCGACGCCGCAGGCCAGCTCCATGTGCCGCAGCGCATCGAGAAATTCCCATCCGCTCATGCCGGGCATGTTGATATCGAGCAGAATGAGATGCATGAATGCAGGGGTGTTGCGGTTCCTGAGGTACTCCAGGGCAGGTCCGCCGCGCTCGAAGAGCTGCGGGTCCGGGTGCAGGCCGGCTTTGACGGCGATGGACTTATGGAGCTTGAGAATGAGCGGATCGTCGTCGACGAGCAGGAGCTCGAACTGGCTGGCCTGATGCCGCAGGCCGGATGGGGCCTGCAGGCGCCGGGTCTGGTCGAAGGCCGTGATGCTGTAGGTCTTGTCGGAGATCTGCTTGACGATCTGGTCCAGCTCCTGCGCCTTGGCGGAGAGGTGCTGCCGGAGCTCAGGCTCGCTGAAGGACGAATAATCCTGCTGATCCAGGAGGTGGATGAGCCCCATCATGGTGGCCAGGGGGGCCCGCACCACATGCGACTGGGTCCAGGCGATATCCCGGAGGATGCGGTTCTGGGATTCGATGGCTTCCTGGTGCCGCTTGTGTTCGGTGATATCGGTAAAGGTGGCAAATACCTGAAACGGTGCAGCTTCGCCGGCCCGGAACTCCGGCTCTGCGCTGACCAGCAGCCAGACATAGCCCTCCCGCTGCGGACTGTGGATGCCCATGACCACGTTGCGGACCGGCTGGCCGGTGCGCAGGGCCTCCATCGCCGGGTGCTCCTCGCCCCGGAATTCAGCGCCATTCTCGCGGATGGCATGCCAGCGCGTATCCATGGAGGTGCGCCCTACGATCTGGTCGTAGCTGAGGCCCAGGATGCGGACTGCGGCAGGATTGGCCTGGATGATCTCGCCCTGGGCATTGTGGTATACGACGCCCTGGGCCATATTTTCAAAGAGCCGCTGGTAATCTTTTTCCCGCGCTTCCACTGCCGATTCGGCAAGCTTGCGGCTGGTGATGTCCTGATGGGTGCCCGTCATGTTCAGCGGCTTCCCCGAGTCGCTCCATTCAGATACCTTGCCCCGGTCCAGCACCCAGATCCAGGAGCCGTCCCGATGGCGCATCCGCCCTTCCATTTCATAATAGTCCAGCTCACCCCGGAAGTGCCTGGCCAGCAGGGAGTTGCTGCGAAGCAAGTCTTCGGGGTGCAGCATCTGTTTCCACGTTTCGATGGAAACCGGCTCCAGTTCGCTCAGCGTGTAGCCGACCATCTCGGCCCAGCGCTCGTTGAAGACGGTCTCGCCGGTTTCGATGTTCCATTCCCAGGTGCCGGTGTTGGTGCCGGTAATGACGGTGTCGAGCCGCTGCCGCTCCGTGTGGAGGTTGGATTCCAGCTCGCGGAGGTTGGTCTGGTCGAAAAGGTAGCCGCGGATCAGGGCCAGCTGCCCGGATTCGTCGCGGATGAGCTTGGTGAAGTCGTAAAACCAGCGGTACTCGCCGCTTTTCACCCGCAGGCGCAGCGATTTTTCATAGGCATCGATCCGGTTCGCGATGTTGTGCTGCACTTGGGAGAGTACGCCCGGAAGGTCTTCAGGATGAATGAGATCCGCATAGTGGAAGGCCGGCGACCGCATTTCTTCCGGCGTATATCCCAGAATCTGGGCCACATTCTCCGAAACATACGCGACCGGCCAGTTTTCAGCCGGGACCCAGACGATGGTGAATACCGGGCCTTCGGAGAAGAGGTCCCGCTCGGCGCGCAGCGCAGCCAGAGCCGTATGGCGTTCGGTTACATCGGTGAACGTGGCGACCTGGTACTTGCCTGTCGCCATAAATCCGATTTCCATGTTTCGGAGCTGCCCGTCTTTGCAGCGGATGCGGGCCTCCAGGGGGCGGTCCTGGGCGTGTGCCGAGACCAGATGCTGGAGATTCAGCCTCGGATGATCCGGATGCGGGCCCTGCCGCTCCGGGTAGATGAGCCGCATCCAGGACTCGGCAGTATTCAGGTCGTCGTAGGTGTATCCGGTCAGGCTGGTCATGGCCTGGTTGACCAGGGCGATATGCCCCTGCTCATCCAGTGCGATGATCCCGACGGGCAGCGCTTCGATCAGGCTGCGGTATTTGGCTTCGCTTTCAAGCAGGGCCTCTTCGGCCAGCCGGGCCGGGGTGACATCGGAGATGACCCCCAGCGAGCGGACCGGACTGCCCGTTTCGTCGAAATCTGTTTCGCAGCGGGTGCGGATATACCGGATTTGGTCGTTTCCGGGAATGACCCGCATCACCAGATCGAAACTGTCCCCTGCCGTCAGATGCCGATGAAACGCCATCTCGACCGTTTCGCGGTCCTCCGGATGCACCCAGTCCAGCATCATGCTGGGATGGATGCGCACCTGTGCAGGGTCCAGGCCGTACATCGAGTAAACTTCCGGGGACCATACCAGCCGGTTTTCGGCGTAATACAGCTGCCAGTACCCGATCCGGGCCACCTTCTGCGACTCCTGCATGAGGGTCTGCTGCGCTTCGGCATGGAGCTTGGCGTTCAGGATGGCCGATTCCCGCCGGCTGCGGTCGATGGCCAGATAGGCCAGGTGGGTGGCCTGGCGGATGAGTTCGAGATCGCACGCCTCCGGGCTGCGCGGGCTGGTGTAATACATGGCAAAACTGCCCAGCACGCCGCCCTGCGGATCCACGATGGGGGTGGACCAGCAGGCCCGCAGTCCAAACTGCCGGGCCAGCTCCCGGTAGTCGTCCCAGAGGGGATCGGTCTCGATGTCGGTCACGACGACCGGCTCGCGGGTGTGCATGGCGGTGCCGCAGGAACCGGCTTTGGGGCCGATGGGGACCCCTTCGATGGCCTGGTTGTACGCATCCGGCAGCCGGGGCGCCGCACCGTACCGGATCCGTATCCCGTCCTCGTCGAGCAGCAGGACGGAGGCCATGGTATGGGGAGTCAGCTCTTCGATACACGATACGATCGCATGCAGGATGCCGGGCAGCGGCTCGCTTTTCGAGATCATTTCCATGATCTGGCCCTGCGCCGCCTGCAGCCGCTCATTCCGGCGCCGGTCGCCAGTGTCCTCGATGACCCCGCACACGCAGGCCTGCCCGCCGATTTGAATCTGCATTGCATAGATGTCGGCATGCATCCAGCTGCTGTCCTTCCGGCGCACCTGCACTTCCGGGCAGGCATGCGACCCGCCGCCGGAGAGCTGAATGAAGCGGTCCAGCACCCGCTGCAGGTCCGCGGGCGCAAGCAGGTCGGAAAACCGCAGATTGGAAAGATCGCCGGCGCTGTAGCCGAGCATGCTGCGGCAGGCCGTGTTGGCGAATATAAACCGCTGGGTTGCGCCGTGTGCCACCAGAATCCCGTGCGGCATCGCCTCCAGCAGCGCCAGCGCAGGGTCCTGGGCCAGGAAGGGGCTGCCGGCCGCCCTGAACTGGACGGTAAACCCGGATGCAGAGGCCGAAATCCGGCTCCAGAGCGGCTGGCCTGCCAGGGCATCCAGCGCCGTGAGTTCTACAGGATTCGGACCGGCTGCGGCCTGCGCACAGGCCCGGATCCAGCCGGCGGCACGGCCTTCCGGATGCAGCGCATCGAAAAGCTGCCCGGTGAATTGCGCCGCGCCGATGCCCAGCAGCCGGCTGCCGGCGCTATTGAGATATACGCCCCGCAGTTGCGCATCGAATAGGGCCCAGCCATCCTGCAGGTGCTCCAGCGAAGATTCCAGCAGCATGCTCCGGCGCCTCAGATCTTCCGCTGAAGCCGGGCCGGAATACAAGCTGACGGGTTCATTCTGTTGAGCGTCCTGCAGCATATCTGCCTGATTGGGGGAGGTTTTCACACAGCTAGTTAAACAAAACTTGCTTGCTGTACAATGTAACTTCCGGATAAAAACCGCCAAAATCTGACATGCGCACGGGCGGCGCGCACAGGACCTCCGCCTGCGCGCGCCGCCCGTCGGCAGGGAGCTGCCCCCGCACCCGCAGCGTTACATGCCGGCTTCCGGCTCCGGCTCTACGCGGGGCGGCAGCAGCTTGTATACCACCGGCGTCACGATCCGGGAGAGCAGCGTGGACGAAATCAGCCCGCCGATGAGCACAATCGCCAGAATCGAATAGAGCGGATTGTTTTCGAGCGCCAGCGGAATCAGGCCGCCGATCGCCGTCAGCGAGGTCAGCACAATCGGCACAAACCGGATCTCGCCCGCTTCCTCGATGGCTTCGGTCAGCCCCATGCCTTTGGCGCGCAGCTGGTTCGTGAAGTCCACCAGCAGAATCGAATTTTTGACCTCGATCCCCACCAGCGCGATCAGGCCTACCACCGCCGTGAACGACAGCGGGTTGCCGGTGATCAGCAGCATGACGATCGAGCCGACAAAGCCCAGCGGCACCACCGAGAGCACGATGAGCGTGCTCTTGAATGTGCGGAATTCGAGGATCAGAATGGCCATGATCCCGAAAATCGTAATCAGGATGATCACCTCCAGCCCGCCGAAGGAGCGCTGTTTGCTTTCCGCCTCGCCTGCCGCCAGATAGCTGTAGCCCTCGGGGAAGGGGAAGCGGTCCAGCTCGCTGAAAATCTGCTGGCTGACGGTCTCCGTCAGGTAGCCCGATTCCACAAATGCCGTGACGATGGAGAAGCGCTGCTTGTCGTAGTGGCGGATCATGGGCGGCGAGGTCTCGAAGCGGATGTCGGCCACCTGGCTCAGCGGCACTGCCGCGCCCGTGACGCTGTTGATGTACAGCTTGTCGAATACGCTTGCATCCGCAGTCTGGTCCGGGGTGGCCGTCACCTCGATGAGGTACTCCTCGCCCTGCGCATCCGAAAACCGGCCCACGGTCAGGCCTGCAACCCCCATGCGGATGCCCCGGTCGATTTCGCTGATCTGCACGCCCAGGAGGCCTGCCTTTTCGCGGTTGATCCGCACGCGCAGGTCGGTTTTGAGGGTCGAAAGCGGATTGTTGACATAGATGGCGCCCTCCGTGCGTTTCATCAGTGCCTCCACCTCGGCGGACAGACGGCGCAGGGTGTCCAGATCGTCGCCCAGGATGCGGATGGCGATGGGTGCCTCGATGGGCGGGCCTTGCTCGAAGTCTTTGACTTCGATCCGGGCATTGGGATAGGTGCGGAATGCCTCGCGCAGCTCGTCGATGTAGCGGGTTTTCTCAGCCGGATCTGCGCCGTCGAGCTGTACAAACAGCTCGGCGAAGTTGGGCGATTCGCTCTGCTGGGGCACGTTGTAGTAGATGCGCGGATTGCCCTTGCCCACATTGGCGGAAATATTGCGGATGTGCGCATGCCGGAGCAGTTCCTGCTCTACATAGCGGGTGACGGAGTCGGTGGCAGCGAGTGTTGTGCCGATGGGTGTCGTGATGTTGATCAGAAACTGGGGCTTCTCCGATTTGGGGAAGAGGCTGAAGCCGATCACCGGCACCAGGGCCACGCTGCCGCCGAACAGCAGGGCAGCTACCAGCAGCGCAAGGTAGGGCCGCTGGAGCGCCGCATGCAGCAGGCGGCTGTAGGTCAGGCTGATGCCTTTTTTCAGCAGGCGGAGAAACAGGTTGCCCTCGCCGTGCTCCTTCTCGCTCAGCATCTGGCTGGAGAGGAAGGGCACGATGGTCAGGGAAACGAACAGGGAGGCCAGCACCGTCGTCACGACCGCCATCGGCAGGCTGCGGATGAAATCTCCGGAGTTGTCGGGCAGGAAGAGCAGCGGCAGAAAGGCGAAAATAAGCGTCGCCGTTGTGCCGATGACGGCCAGGCCGATCTGCTTCGTCGCCGCAATGGCGGCGGCTGCCCGCTGATACCCCATCCGCAGGTAGCGCTCGATGTTTTCCACCACCACAATCGAGTCGTCCACCAGCAGGCCCAGGGCAATGATCATCCCCACGATGCTCAGCTGGTTAATGGTGTAGCCGAGAAAGTAGAGCTGCGCCAGGCCGATCGAAAGCGACAGCGGAATGGAGATCATGACCACGGCCGAGGCCCGGAACCCCAGCGGCAGCAGGGTGAGCAGCACCAGCCCGATGGCGATCCCGAAGTCTTTGGCAAAGCGGTTCAGCCGGCTGCCCACGCTCTCCGACTGGTCGAAGGCGCGCTCCAGGACGATGGAAGGCGGGAGCTTGGGCGCAAACGCGTCCAGAACCGGATTGACCGCATCCATCGTGCGGAAAATGTGCTCGCCGTCCTTGAGGCTGGCCGTTACCAGCACGCAGCGGCGGCCATTGTAGCGGGTGAGGTGGCTCTCGTCCGCATAGGCAAAGTCCGCACGGGCTACATCGCGCAGGTACACCACGGAGCCGCCCGCGCCTGCAATCACCGTATTGCGGATCTCTTCCAGCTGGCTGTATCCGCCGCTGGTCTTGACATTGAAGCGCCGGGCCCCTTCCTCCAGGCTTCCGCCCGGGATATTGACATTGCTGGCCTGAATTGCCCCCAGCACCTGATTGGACGGGATGCGGAGCTGGGCCAGTTTGTCCAGATCCAGCACGATGCGCACCTCTTCGTCGGGATACCCCCAGGTCTGAACGGTTTTCAGGCTTTTGACCGTTTCGAGCTGTTCTTTCAGAGCTTCGGCCTGTCGGGCAAGCTCGCGGTAAGGCGCCGTCTCCGACACGAGTGCCAGCTGCAGGATGCTTACGTCCGAGGCTGTAATGCGCCGGATATCCAGGCTGTTGAGGTCGGCCGGCAGCTCCGAACGGATGCTGTTCAGCTCGCGGATGACTTCCTGGTATTTTTCATCGGTATCGCTGCCGTGCTTGTACTCCACGCGGATCACGGCCAGGCCGTCGTCCACATCCGAGATGATATTCCGGATATCGTCCAGGCCGGCCATCTTTTCCTCGATCGGGTCCACGACCAGCTCTTCCACATCCTGGGGCCCTGCGCCGGGATACACCGCGATGATGATATAGGTAGGCGCCTCGAAGACCGGATCTTCTGCGCGCGGCATGTTGAGGAGGGCGAACATGCCCACCGCGAGCGCGGCGATGAAGACCACCAGGGTGAACTGGTAGTTGCGTACGGAGAATGCTGCAAGTTTCATGGGGCCGGATCAGGGGTTGATGAGTTGAATAACAGCCTGATCGGAGAGGTAGGGGGAGCCTGCGGCGATCACCTGGGGGATCTGTTCGAGGCCGCTGAGGACCGCTACTTCTCCCTGCTCCACAAAAAGCGCTTCGATGGCCACCTTGCGGGCGCGGGTGCCTGCAGAGTCGGGCACATATACGAAGGCCTGCCTTCCATTGCCTTCCACGAGGGCTTCCACGGGGATGAAAAACAGCTGGCGGCTGCCCGACGGGGTAATCTCCACCCGCCCGAAGAGGCCCGGTGCCAGGCGGATCGGGCCCGGAGCAAGCCGGATCTCCACCGGATAGAGGCCGCTCAGGGGATCGGCCGCTTCGGGAATCAGGCTTACCGTACCGGATACGGGCGCATCGGGGTAGGCATCCAGCCGCACCTGGGCCCGGTCGCCGGCCTGCAGGCGCGCCCAGTCCTTGTCCGAGACGCCGGTGCGGATGATCCAGTCCGAGGCGCTGCCGGAGGTCATGTACAGTACGGGCGTGCCGGGGCCGGCCAGTTCGCCCTCGTTCATCAGCTTGCGGACGATTCTGCCGCTCATCGGTGCCCGGATCTCGGAAAATTTCCGGTTGAATTCGGCAATGTTCACCGTTTCACGGGCTGCGTCGCGGGCGGAGGTCAGGTTCTGGACCGCTTCATAGGTAGCGGCGGAATCGGCATACAGCGTTTCGATGCGGGCGAGGTCCCGCTCCGCCTTTTGCAGGCCGGTGCGCGCCTGCGACACCTGCGCATCGATCTCGGTCATATCGAGCACCGCCAGCAGCTGGCCGGCGCGGACCGTCTGGCCTTCGTCGGTGAGGATCTGGCGGATGACGCCGCCAGTTTTAAACGAAAGGCGCGCTTCGGAGCCGGCCGCTACGAGGCCGGAGACCTCGACCGGGCGCACGTAGGGCCTGCGCTGGACGGGTGCCAGCCGCACCGGGATGGCTTCTTCGCTGCGGACGGCGCTCCGGGCTTCGCCGGGGGCCTTGCTGCAGGCGCTCAGGCCGGCCAGCAGGATCAGGGTGGAGGAAAGTATGAACAGTCGCATGAGGTAGATCTGTCTGGATTGGAATGAATGGGAACTCATCGGCCCAGGGCGAAGTCCAGCTCCGCCTGGCGGCGGTGCCATTCTGCTGCCTGGATGCTGCGGGCTACTTCGGCCTGGGTCAGGCGCGTGCGCGCCGCAAGCAGCTCGGCCAGGATGGCCTGATCCTGCTGGTACCGTTTGAGAATCAAGGTGTATGCCTGCCGCGCGCTGCGGGCGCCCGCCTCAGCGGCCTGCCAGGCGGCATAGCCCGCCTGCAGCCGGTCGGAAGCCTGCTGCACCTGCATCCGGATCTGCTGCGCTACTTCGTCCTGCTGCAGGGCCAGCACGTCCTGGTCGATCCGGGCCTGCTCGTGCCGCGCCCGGTTCTGGCTGCCCTTGAACAGATCCCATTGCAGCGATACCTGCGCAAGAACGAAGTCCTGCTCCCCGTTCCCCAGGTTGTACCCAAATCCCTGGAAGCCTGCATCGACTACGGCGTTGACCTTGGGCAGGTAGCTGTAGCGGCTCACCGAAAGCGCAGCTTCCTGCGCGGTGCCTGCGGCCTGCAGCTGGCGGAGTTCGGCCCGGCTGCCGACGGCTTCGTCCTGCATGGGCGCCAGCGACAGGGCCTGCGGCTGCGGCGCCTGGATCGAGTCGGGCTCCAGCGGGGTACTCAGCTCGCGGTTGAGCAGGAAATTGACGTAGGCGCGGGCTGTATTGCGCTGCTGCTGGGCCTCGGCCAGCGACTGCCCGGCCAGGCTCAGCTCTGCCTCCGCGCTGTACACAGCGTCGCGGGTCGCCTGCTGATTCTCCACCAGCCGCCGGTTGACCCGCACAATCTCCTCCAGCAGGCGGATCGACTCCTCATGGATGCGGATCAGGGCATCGGCCTGGAGATAGCCCAGATATGCCGTGCGCACCTCGCGGATCAGCTCGCCGCGGTAAGCTTCGCGCCGGGCCTCCTCGACGGGGATCATGGCCTGCCGGGCCTTGTAGTTGAAGTAGATGTCGCTGTTGAACAAGGGCTGGATGACCCGGACCTTGGTCTCGTGGAAGTTGTTGGGCAGAAACTGCTCGCTGACATTGGGAACGTTGGTCGGGAACTGGTCCGAGCCGGTCAGCGCGTTGAGCGTGGCATTGATGGGGTTCAGCAGGTCGCCGACCGGGAAGGCCAGCGTCCGGCCGCCTGCGGCGAGGGTGTAGGAGGCATTGAAGGAAACCTGCGGAAAAAACAGCCCCTTGGCCTCCCGCAGCGCCTGCGCGCTTTTTTCGATGGCGAGGTCCTGGCGCTTCAGGGCGAGGTTGCCGGCGACTGCCTCCGCAGCGTAGCGGTCGGCCATCTGCTGGGCCCGCACGCCCAGCGGCAGCCATAGCGCCAGCCCGACAATCAGGACTATCCGGGTGGGATGCATATCGGATGTGGTTAGATGCTGGATCATTTGCCTGCTAGATACGACAGATCGCCCTGCGATCCCGCGGCCGTCGATGAACCGTGAATTGGAGGGCATGAATCCTCCTGATGGTTCAATGAATCCGGTATTCCGGATATGCAGAAACGGCAGCTCCGGATGGGGGAGCTGCCGTTTCGGAACGGAACAGACGGGTCCGGCCGGGCTCAGCGCCCGCCTTCGACCTGCTGCATGATGACCTGCTCGTTTTCGGTCGGCGCCGAGCCGTAGATATACAGATCCACGGCCTGTCCGGCCTGGATGGAATCGTTGTAGCCGGTAATGCGCGGATTCTGGTCGTACACGGTGCCGGCAGCGTCGGCGGGCCCGTCGGGCTTGTAGTGGATGGCGCCTGTGCTCAGGCCTGCGGCACGGAGCATGGAAAGGGCTTCCTCATAGCTCAGCCCCAGCAGATCGGGCAGGGCAACCCGCTTGCCGGCCACCAGGCCGGCGCCTACCACCACATCGATTTTGGAGCCCTGCGGCACCTGCGTGCCGGGCTCTACGGGGGCACCGCGGAAGGTGACGCGCAGCACTTTATTTTCGCCGATGTCCGGCACCCGGGTCACCGTGCCGATGGACAGCTTCCAGCTTTCGAGGCGGGCCTTGGCCTGATACACCAGCAGATCCCGGATGTCCGGCAGCGCCACGAGCGGCGGCTCGCGCTTGTTGATGGTCAGGGCCACCGTGCGCCGCGGCTTGACGCGGCTGTACGGCGGGGGATATTGCTTGACGACGGCTCCAGGCGCCTGATGCTCCACAAAAATCGAGTCGGGCTCGCCGGGCCGCAGGCCCGCATCCCGGATCGCCCGGGTGGCATCCGCCAGGGACATTTCGCTTACATCCGGCACCAGCACGCTGTCCCCGTGCCGCGTATAGATCGGCAGCAGCCAGAAGAACAGCATGAAATACAGAAACACGCCTGCGCCCGTCAGGCCCGCAAGCGTCAGGAAGAACTCCCGGCTGGTGAAATACTTCAACATGCAGGCAAGTTACATCTGAAGTTGCAAATGTCAAGGCTTCCCCGGAGCCGGGGCAGGCCCGGGCTCAGGACATGTAGAGGTAGGGCTTCCAGTCGTCGAGCACTTCGCCCGCGAAATTGCTCAGAAACATCACGAAGCTGGGCCGGAAGGGCGGATGCCGCAGGGCCATGCCGGCCTGCTCCGGGGTCATGCTGCCCTTGCGTGCGTTGCATCGCTGGCAGGCTGTGACCAGGTTGTCCCAGCTGTCGCGCCCGCCCAGCGAACGGGGCAGCACGTGGTCGATGGTCAGATCCTCCCGGCTGCCGCAGTACACGCAGCGGTTGCGGTCGCGCTTGAAGACATTGTGCCGCGACAGGTTCACGCGTTTGAAGGGCAGGCTCACAAACCGGTTGAGGCGGATAATGGACGGCATGTGAAAATCCTGCCGGATGGAATGCAGGTTCCGCTGCGGATGATGCGTCAGCATCTCCGCCTTGCGGAGCAGGACCAGTACAAATGCCCGCTCGGCAGAGCAGATGCCAATGGCCTGATAGTCCTGATTGAGCACTAAGACACTTTCTCTCGCTACCATCTTCTGATGCCGGTCAAAGTATGGGTTAAGGAACGTGATTGCGGATCGAGGATGCCTTCAGGCGTGAACAGATCCCGGCGCACGCGCCCCGATGCATGGATGATCTGTTCCGGGGCGGCGAGAATGCCCACATGCGAAACGCGGGTGCCTCCAGGCTGGGCAAAGCAGGCGAGGTCGCCGGGCAGATGCTCGCCGTAGGCTACGGGCCGGCCCCATTGCGACTGCGGGCCGCTGTCGCGCGGGAGCGGAATGCCGCAGATGCCGTACACAAGCTGCGTCAGCCCGGAGCAGTCGATGCCCCAGGCGGAGCGGCCGCCCCAGAGATAGGGCACGTTCAGCAAGGATGCGGCAAGGCCGGGGATCGCCGCGTGCGGCTGCGGGGGGAGGGATTCGGCGGCCTCAACTGCCCAGCAGCGGCCGCCGTAGCAGAAAAAACTGCCGGCGGGTATTCCGGGAATCCGGGCGCCCATCGGAAGGGCCATGCGGGAGCCGTCTTCGAGCCGGAGCCGGGCGTGTATAGCCGTCTGCCAGGGCCAGGTTTCCCATTCGGACCGCGCCGCTGGCAGGATCATGCGGGGGTCCAGCCAGCCTTCGTATCCGTCGAGGAGGAGCTGTACCCGCCACCATCCGGGCCGCTGCTCCAGGCAGGCGCATGCTTCGCCGAACAGCAGCTGGGTTGCCATTTCCGACGCCCCGGAGGGCGCCGACCGTATCGGAATGACTGCCTCGGCAGCTATGTATATGTCCGACGGTTCCAAGGGTGGCAGCAGCTAAGATGTGGAGTAAGTTAGACCGCGTAGATTAGGCGAATATTAACTTGCCTCCATTCATGGCAATATACACAGAAAAATTCATATTTCAGCGCTCCGCCGGGCCTTTTTCAGGGCTGCTCGGCTGTGTGCTGCATGCGATGGTGCTCGGAATGGCGCTGCGGCCGGTGGCGGGCTGGGGGCAGGCAGACTGGCAGGCGGGGATCAGCCTGGGGCTTGGCCGCAGCTTCCGGCATTCGCCGGCGATGCAGTTTGAGCTTCCGGCACCGGCACTGCTGGCGCAGGCGGAGCTGATGCGGCGCCGGGGCGGTCCCCAGCCCTGGCGGGCTGCACTCGGCTATCCGCGCAGCGGCTGGGCCGCCGGCTGGCTGTCCTACGGCAACGGCCCGGTGCTGGGCTTCGCCCTGGGGCTGTATCCGCTGCTGGAGCTGCCGCTGCGGGAGCGGCCCGGCGGGTCGCTCTGGCTGCGCGCCGGCTCCGGCGCTGCCTGGGTGAGCCGCATCTACCATCCCCTGGATCATCCGCAGCAGACGGCGCTGGGCTCGCACCTGAACAATTACAGCACCCTGGGCCTCTGGGCCGAGCGCCCGCTGGGCGCTGCGATGCAGGGCCGCATCGGCCTGCAGGCCCATCACCAGTCCAACGGCCGGCTGCGCGTGCCGAATCTCGGCATGAACACCCTGCTCCTCCAGGCGGGCCTGCGCTGGGGGGCTGCCGCGGCGCGGCCTGCTGCCGCGCCCGCGCCGCATCCCGCCGGCCCGCGCCCGCAATTCCTCCTGCGGGCAGCCTTCGGGGCCCGGCAGCGGAGCTACTACAGCCCGGTGCAAGGCCTGGGCCTCTTCGGCGCCGGCCTCCGCTGGCAGGCCGGGCCGCTCTGGCGGCCCCAGGCCGGGATCTCGCTCATGCGCGACGGCTCCGTCCGCGATGACGGCATCCCCCCCGATACCTCGCGCACAAGCCTCGCACTCTGGGGCGGCCCGGAACTGCTCCTGGGCCGCCTTGGCCTGCAAGGGGAGATTCATCTCGTGCTGCCCGCCCCGCCAGTGCCGCCTCGGGTGATGACCCGGCTGGCTGCGAGCTGGTATCCGGCGATGCCGGCCGGCGACGGCCCCCAGCCCTTCCTGAGCATCGGCCTGCGGGCCCGGGGATTCACGGCATTTTGCAGTGAAATCGGCGCAGGAATCTGTTTGTGAGGCATCTGCAGTTTTTTCGGATGTGCTTGCTCGATCTGTTACTTTTTCCCTTATCTTTGCAGGCCTGAATTTCCGCTGCTATGGGGAGAGACCGCGCATTTGAACGGGCCTATTCGCTCAATATCGCCAGACTGCCCATTGGAGCTCAGGAGCTGACCTTCGATGTCGGGCAGGAGTTCTTCGAGCATTTCGACCGTCCGGTGGTCCAGAACGGGCAGGTGCGGGTTACGCTCGCGCTTGTCAAGACCGGTACCCATCTCGATGCCCGCTTCCGGATATCGGGACATGTGGAACTGGAGTGCGACCGCTGTCTCCAGCCGTATCAGCAGCCGGTCGAAGATACCTACCGCATTATCTACGCCTTCAAGCCCGGGCTTAAGGTGGAGGAGGAAGAGGTGATCTATACGAGCCCCGACGAGCAGGCCCTTCCGCTCGTGCAGGAGATCTATGATTTCATCTCTCTTGCTGTGCCAATGCGGCGGGTGCCTGATCCTGAGGTTCATACCTGCGCGCCGGAAATTCTGGCGCTCATCACCGACCGGTCGGGCACAGGCGAAGAGGAGCTCTGGGAACAGGAAGATTCAGGCACCGAAGAAGAAGAGGAATCCGAGGACGTATTTGTCCTGCCCGCAGCCGGGGAGGACGAGGAAGACGAAGAAGACCTCTGGGAAGATGACGACGAAGAGCCGGCAGATCTGCCGGAGGTATTCCGGGAAGCCTGGCGCAAGCGCAAAGGCCTTTCGTCCTGAGGATGCCAGACTGAATATATTGAACTGATTACGACTTAATTCCGAAACGAAATGCCGCACCCGAAGCGCCGGTGGTCGAAGACGCGCCGCGACAAGCGCAGAACCCACCACAAACTGGACCCGCAGGCGATGTACGTCGATCTCCAAAGCGGCGAGCCTACGCTGTATCACCGCGTGAACCTGGAAAGCGGCTACTACCGCGGACGCCAGGTGATGCCCGGTAAGGACGAATAAGCAGGCCCGCAGCCTGCCTGCCTGATGGAAGCCTCCCGGATACCCGGACGAGGCTTTCTCTTGTTTTATACTGCCGGCACACGCGGCGCACCCGTTACTCCGCGCTGCCTTTCATCTGCTTCGCCGGATTGCCGAATACCGAGATGCGCTCCCCGACATCGCGCAGCACCACAGATCCCGGCCCTACGAGCGCGCCTGCGCCGATCCGAACCCCGGGATAAATCACGGCATTGGCGCCGATGAAGGCTTCTTCTTCGATGGCAGCGCCCTGCCCGATGACGGCGCCATCCTGAATGGTGCAGTAATCGCCGATCTCGGCATCCACGCCGATGCGCACGCCGGCCCCGATATGGTTGAAGCTGCCCACCATCGCATTGGACTGGATCACGGTGTGGGCGCTGATGAGATTGCCCCGGCCCTGGCGGGCATAGGGCGATAGCACGGCGCTGGCGTGGATCAGGCTGATGAATTCCCCTTTCATCTCGTCCATCTGGAGCACCATCGCGCGGCGGGTATCGTTGTCGGGCTCTGCCAGCACGACTTTGGCATGCTCGTCGCCGAGCAGGGTGTCCGCATCGGTGCTGCCGAGCGCCGCAATGACGGGCAGGTCGTTGAACTGCTGATTCACCAGGGCTTCGTCTTCGGTCAGGAAGCCGTACACCAGCACCTCCAGCGAGAGGGCGATGTCCTGGGCGATGCGTGCTGCGGGGCCGGCGCCGATGATGATCAGCGGAGTCCGGCTAAAAGTATCTTCGGTCATAGGGTTCTGTTCCTGCAAAGTAGCGAACTCTGCGCCATCCGGGCAACTTGCTTTTTCAGGATTCCGGCGGATATTTGGATACGGATCCATCCCTCATCCTTGCCGCTATGAAACGTGCGCCGGTTTCGCTGGCAGTCCTGCTCTTCCTCTGCTATGCGCTTTTCCGCATCGCGCACTTCTATCCGCGCTGGGAGAAGTCCGGCACCGAAGCTACCCTGAGCTGGGATGTGTTCGGCTATTACCTGTATCTGCCTGCCTATTTCATCTACGACGATCTCTGGGGCCTGGAATTCCGGGACTCGGTGTTTCAGCAGTACCAGCCAGCCGCTGATTTTCACCATGCGGTGCCGCAGCCGCAGGGCAGCATGGTGATGAAATACCCCATCGGGATGGCCGTGGCCTACCTGCCCTGGTTTGCGGCGGGCCATGCGCTGGCAGGCCTGCAGGGCGAGCCGCAGGACGGGTTTTCGGAGCCCTACCAATGGGCCATCCTGATGGGCTGCATCCTGTATGCCTGCCTGGGCCTCTGGGTGCTGCGCAAGGTGCTGCTGCGCTTCTTCGGCGATACGGCTGCGGCCCTGGCGCTGGCCATCATCGCGCTGGCCACCAATTACCTCAACCACGTCTCCTTCGACGGAGCCATGGCGCACAGCACGCTGTTCACGCTCTTTGCCTGCCTGCTCTGGCTCACCCTCGAATGGCATGCGCGCCCGCGCCGCCGGATCGCGGCCTGCATCGGGCTCGTCATCGGGTTTTGCACGATCATCCGCCCCACCGAGCTGCTCATTGCCCTCGTGCCCCTCCTGTGGGGCGTACACAGCCGCGGAACCTTGCTGGAGAAATTCCGCCTGCTGCGCAGCCGCCCCTGGGATCTGGTGCTGCTGGTGCTCTCGACCGTGCTGATGGGCCTGATCCAGATGGCCTACTGGAAGAAATATTCGGGGCATTGGCTCTACTACAGCTACGAGGAATTCGGCTTCGACTGGCTGCGGCCGCATATCCTGGACGGCCTGTTCAGCTACCGGAAAGGCTGGCTGGTGTACACGCCGGTAATGATCCTGGCGCTGGCAGGCTTTGTGCCGCTTTTCCGCCGCTGGCGGGCCCAGTTCTGGGCCATTGCCGTCTTTTTTGCCCTCAATCTCTACGTCATCCTCTCCTGGGAGGTCTGGTGGTACGGCGGCAGCTTCGGCATGCGGCCGCTGGTGCAGTCCTACGCCTTGCTGGCGCTGCCGCTTGCAGCCTTGCTTACGGTGGCGCTGGAGCGCCGGCGCTGGCGCTGGGCGCTCATCCCCTTCCTGATCCTGTGCACGGATCTGAACCTCGTGATGACCTGGCAGGCCCACGATCCGGAAGGCGGCTGGCATCCGGAGTCCATGACGAAGGCCTATTTCTGGAAAATTTTCGGTTCGACGAATGCGAAAAAGGCGGACAAAAAATTCCTCGATGTCCGGCATGAGCTGCGCAGCACAGAGGGCATGGCGGTCCGGGAACTGTACCGCAATGATTTCGAGGCCGATACCACTGCCAACCGCAGCGAGCGCCATGCGCGCTCCGGGCGCTTCTCCTGCCTGATGAACGGCGGCTATGCCTATTCCCCCGGCTATGAAACCGCCATTGCAGACCTGAATCCGAGGGAGAAAAGCTGGATCCGGGTGCAGGCCAATGTGTTCTACACCGATTACGAGTGGAACGAATGGAAGCTGGCCCAGCTGTCCTGCGTATTCCTGCGCGGCGAGCGGGTGATCAGGCAGACCACCTGCCGCATCCAGCGCACCACCGATCCCTGGCGCTGGCACCTGCTCTCGTATGAAATGAAGGTGCCCCCGGATCTGCAGCCCGGCGACCGCCTGAAAATCTACGTCTGGAATGCAGGCTCGGAGAAGGAAGTGTTCATCGACGACCTGCAGGCCTTCCTCATCGAACCTCAGCCCTGACCTGCCATGCGACGCCTATCCGACTGGTACCAGGCTGCGGTCCCGCTGCTGCGGCAGCTTGGCGGCTGGCTCCGGCGCGATCACCGCTGGGCCCTGGCAGCCCTGTACGCGGCCTGGATCTACTACGCCAGCTTCGCCACGCACCGGGTCATCGCAGAGCCGGCCACTTCGTGGATGCGGATCTACTCCTACCGCGATTTCGGCTCCTGGACGTCCATCCTCGAATACCTGCGGGACCTGCGCACGGGCATCCCGCCCGCGCTCTCGGCGGTGGAGCTGATCTCCTTCAAGCTCAGCGGCTCCATCGCCTGGATCATCAAGGGCCTGTACCGCAAAAGCATGATCCTCATGCTGCTGCTGCCGGCGCTGCTGGTGCCCTTCCGCTGGCGCACGGCGCTGCCGGTGCTGGGGGCGGCGGCCATCCTGCTGGAAGGCATCCTGCTGGTGTACGCCAACGGCAATGCGCAGATCTACGATGTGATGCTGCCGGCCTTTGTGCTGATGTTTTTCGCGCTGCACCGCGGATCGCTGGGGGCGGCCCGGCCCTGGCTGGGCGGGGCGCTGGCTCTGCTGGCCGGGTTTTTTCTGGCGATGGCCGAGCTGGCCCGGCCCTTTATGCTGGCGATGCTGCCCTTGCTGCTGCTGTATGCGGGGCGGGAATATGCGCTCCGGCGGCAGTGGAAGCGCCTGATCTGGCTGCTGCTGCCGGTGCTGCTGATTTCGGGCGGCTGGCACCTGAAGCTGCTCCTGCGCCAGGACGGGCAGATTCTCTGGTCCAACCACGGCGGCTCCAATCTGTTCCGGGCCTGGATGCCGCTGGTGGACCAGGAGCGGGTGCGGCCCCTGCTGGAGCCCGAGGCGCCGCCGCTCAACGACTTCGGCTGGGCCTGGCCGAACCTCAATACGGAGGTGCACACCCGCAACAGCGCCCTGCTGGGGCGCGCCGTGCGGGAGGGCGTTGCCGCGCATCCGCGCGAAGCGATCGCCATGCTCTGGGATAAGGCACTGATTTTCATGCATCCCCAGACCAAGCTGTACGACCACGACCCGCAGGGGCCCTGGATCTCGGCCTACCGGCTGCTGGTGCGGGGGCTGTTCGGCGTGCTGGCGATCATGCTGCTGCGCGCGCTCCTGCGCGCCATCCGGCGCCCGGCCAGCATCCTGGAACTGGAGACCATGGCTGCCGGCCTGACCCTCTTTCTGACGCTGATGCCGGTCATCGGCGAGGCGGGGGAGGAGGCGCGCTTCCTCGTATCGGTGCTGCCGATGCTGCTGCTGACAGCGGCGATGGGAGCGGAGGCCGCAGCGCAAGGGGTGCAGCAGCGGAGGAAGTAATCCCCATACAACCTGCCCCCGCCCGCGCGGCTCTTTGGGCCGTCCGCAAATCCTGCGTTTGCGCAGCCGCCGGTAAGCTGAAATCCGGCAGCGTTTGCTATATTTGCGTTCATTTTTTCCAAACGGCATGCCTGGCCATTATCCTGAATATAAACGCTTTTCGCTGCCCGACATCGAGCAGGAAGTCCTCGGTCTCTGGGACCGCGAGCAAACCTTCGGCCTGAGCGTACGCTCCCGCGAAGGAAGCCCCGCTTTTACCTTCTACGAAGGCCCCCCCTCCGCCAACGGCAAACCGGGCATCCACCACGTGATGGCCCGCACCATCAAGGACCTCGTCTGCCGCTACAAAACCCTGAAAGGCTTTCAGGTCAAGCGCAAAGGCGGCTGGGATACCCACGGCCTGCCCGTGGAGCTGCAGGTGGAAAAACGCCTCGGCATTACCAAGGAGGATATCGGCAAAACCATTTCCGTCCGCGAGTACAACGATGAGTGCCGCAAGGACGTCCTGATGTTCAAGGACATCTGGGACGACCTGACCCGCATCATGGGCTACTGGGTGGATCTGGAGCACCCCTACATTACCTTCGAGAATTCCTACATCGAATCCTGCTGGCACTTGCTCAAGCGCCTCTGGGACAAGGACCTGCTGTACAAGGGCTTTACCATTCAGCCCTATTCCCCTGCCGCCGGCACCGGCCTCAGCTCCCATGAGCTGAACCTGCCCGGCAGCTACCGCGACATCAAAGACACCTCGGTGGTAGCGCAGTTCCGCCACCAGCCATCGGGCCATCCGCTCGACGGCGCCCTGCAGCGCCCCGGCCGGGATACCTTTTTCCTCGCCTGGACGACCACGCCCTGGACCCTGCCTTCCAACACGGCCCTGGCCGCAGGCCGGAACATCGTGTACGTGCAGGTGGAAAGCTTCAACCCCTACACCCACCTCCCGGTGTCGGTTATCCTGGCCAAGGAGCTGATGCACAAGTATTTCCCGGAGAAATACGCCGCCCTCCCGATGGAGGCCTACAAAGCCGGGGACAAGGAAATTCCCTGGACCGTCAGCGCCGAATACACCGGTGCCCAGCTCGAAGGCCTGCACTATGAGCAATTGCTGCCCTATGTGCAGCCCGATGCGCCCGCCTTCCGCGTGCTGCTCGGCGATTTTGTCTCTACCGAAGACGGCACCGGGATCGTGCATATCGCGCCGACCTTCGGCGCCGACGACTTCAACGTCGCCCGGCAGTACGGCATCCCGCCCCTGCTCGTGCGCGATGCCGACGGCAACCAGACCCCGCTGGTGGACAAGCGCGGGCGCTTTGTGCCGGAGGTGACGGACTTCGCCGGCCGCTTTGTCAAGGACTACGGCCAGGTGGAAGACCGCTCCGTGGATGAGGACCTCGTCATCAAGCTCAAGAAGGAAAACAAAGCCTTCAAAAGCGAAAAATACGTCCACAGCTATCCCCACTGCTGGCGCACCGACCGCCCGGTGCTGTACTATCCGCTCGACAGCTGGTTTATCCGCACCACGGCTGCCAAAGAGCAGCTCCTGGAGCAGAACCGCCGCATCAACTGGAAGCCTGCTTCCACGGGCACAGGCCGATTCAGCAACTGGCTCGAAAACCTCGTGGACTGGAACCTGTCCCGCTCCCGCTACTGGGGCATTCCGCTGCCGGTCTGGACGAGCGAGGACGGGCAGGAGCGCCTCTGCATCGGCTCGGTAGCCGAGCTGCGCGAAGCGGCAGACCGCTCCGTCGCCGCCGGCTTCATGCAGCAGGCCCAGGTGGAGGCCTTCTTCAGCAACCTCGACCTGCACAAGCCGGGCGTGGACGAGCTGGTGCTCACGGGCGCCAGCGGCAAGCCGCTCTACCGCGAGCCGGACCTGATCGACGTATGGTTCGATTCGGGGGCCATGCCCTTTGCCCAGTGGCATTATCCCTTTGAAAATCAGGACATTTTCAAGGCATCCTTCCCGGCCGATTTTATTTCGGAAGGCGTGGACCAGACCCGTGGCTGGTTCTTCACCCTGCATGCCATCGCGGTGATGCTCGAAGGCAGCCCGGCATTCCGCAATGTGATCTCGACCGGCCTGCTGCTCGACAAGGAAGGCCGTAAGATGTCCAAGCGCCTGGGCAACGTGATCGACCCCTTCGAGACGATCCGCCGCTACGGTGCCGATGCCACCCGCTGGTACATGATCGGCAATGCCCCGCCGTGGGAAAACCTGCGTTTCGACCTCAAAGGCGTCGAGGAAGCCCTGCGCGGCTATTTCGGCACCTTGTTCAACACCTACAACTTCTTTGCGCTCTACGCCAATCTCAACGGCTTCCGCTACGAAGCGCCGATGCCGGCCGCCAGCCGCACCGAAATGGACCGCTGGGTGCTGTCGGTGCTGCACTCGCTCATCCGAGAGGTGGAGGCAGCCATGGACGACTACGAGCCGACCCGCGCAGTGCGCGCCATCGACTACTTTGTCAGCGAGCAGCTGTCCAACTGGTATGTGCGGCTCTCCCGCCGCCGCTTCTGGGACGGCGATGCAGCCGCTTTCCAGACCCTGCACGAATGCCTGGAGACGGTGGCGGTGCTGATGAGCCCCTTCGCGCCCTTCTTCGCCGACAAGCTCTACCGCGACCTCCGGCAGGAGGAGGGCAGTGTGCACCTGGCCTACTTCCCGCAGGCGGATGCCGCCCTGATCGACCCGGCGGCGGAGCGCCGCATGGAGCTGGCCCAGCGCATGACCTCGCTGATCCTGCGCCTGCGCCGCGAACAGAAGCTCAGGGTGCGCCAGCCCCTCGCGCGCGTGCTGGTCGCCGTGCTGGATCCAGCCCTGCGGGCCGAGATCACGCGCGTGCAGGAACTCGTAGCCCAGGAGGTGAATATCAAATCGGTGGAATACCTCGAAGAGGACAATTCCCTGATGGTCAAGAAAATCAAGCCCAATTTCAAGCTGCTCGGACCCAAAGCGGGGCCCCGGATGCGCGAAATCGGGCCTGCCCTTGCAGCCTGGAGCCAGGCGGATATCCGCACCTTCGAGCGCGCCGGGCAGGCAACGCTGGAACTTCCCTCGGGAACCTTCGTTATAGAACTCTCAGAGGCCGAAATCCTGAGCGAGGATATTCCGGGCTGGTCGGTGGCCAGTGAAAACGGCCTGACCGTAGCCCTGGATATTACGCTCACGCCGGAACTGGCGCAGGAGGGAATTGCCCGCGAGTTTGTGAACCGGATTCAGAACCTCCGCAAGACGCAGGGGTTTGAGGTCACCGACCAGATCCGTGCGCAAATTTCCGAAAATCCCTACTGGCAGGACGCAGTGGAGCGCTACCGCGCCTACATCTGCTCCGAGACCCTCTGCGACCGCCTGGAGCTGCTGCCGGCGGAGTCGATGGAAGGCGCCGAAGCGCTGGAAATCCACGAAACGCAGGGCCTTATCCGGATCGAGCGCATCTGAAACAGGACTCCTAACGCCCCCCGCATGGAACAGGACCCCGGAAAAAAATTCTACAGCCGCCCCGAGCTGGAAGAATTCCGCAGCATCATCCAGCAGAAGCTCGACGAAGCTTCTGCCGAGTACCACCGCCTTTCCGAACAGATCCGCGAAATGAACAGCGGCGCCGCCGATGACTTCAATTTCACGGAGTTCGGAAACGACAGCCAGGAAAAAGAACAGCTCGACTTCCTGCTCGTGCGCCAGGCCAAATTCATCGAAAAGCTCCGCCAGGCCCTCACCCGCATCGAAAACGGCACCTACGGCATCTGCCGGCTCACCGGCGAGCTGATCCCCAAAGACCGCCTCCGCGTGGTGCCCCATGCCACCACCACCGTGGATGCCAAACGTAACCGCTCTTCATCTGAACCCGCTGATTCATGAAACGTACGGTCAAATTCTTCCTGATCGCCCTGGGAATCGTAACCCTCGATCAGATCGTCAAACTGCTGGTGAAGCTCAACATGTCGATCGGGGATTCCATCCCGGTGATCGGAGACTTTTTCCGGATCTATTTCATCGAAAATAAAGGCGCGGCCTTTGGCCTGACCGTCACCCACCTGGCAGGCGGGCTCGGCATCGACATGTCCGAGGAAACCGGCAAGCTGATCCTGTCGCTGTTCTCGCTGGCGGCAGTCGTGGCGATCGGCGTGGTGCTCTACCGCCTTGCCGACCACCAGTCGCCGCTGCCCTACTTCGTCGCCATGATTTTCGGCGGCGCCCTCGGCAACATCGTGGACCGCACGTTTTACGGCCTGTGGTTTTCCTCCATCAACGAATACGAAGGCGGCCTGCTCCACGGCCGGGTCGTGGACATGTTCTTCTTCGACCTCTGGGACGGCCAGATTCCGGCCTGGGTGCCGCTGATCGGCGGCGATTATACCTCCACGCCCATCTTCAATATCGCCGACTCGGCTATCTCGGTCGGCATTGTGATCATCCTCATTTTCCAGGGCCGCTTTTTCCGGATGGATGAAAAGGCCCGTGCGGCAGGCACTGCGGGGGCTGCGGCAGCCGGTACCGCAGCGGTAGTGTCGGCCCGTGCCGACGGCAGCGGCGAGGCGGATCTGCTGGCCGCAGAAGGTCCTGACAGTGCGGAAGATGCCGCCGGCGAGGGCGCCGATGCGGACAGCGGGGGAGATTCGGGCGGCGACTCCGGCGGCGGGGATGGCGGAGGAGACGGCGGAGGCGGCGACTGAGACGGTCAGCGGAAGTGCCGCCCTACATCGCCCAGGTCGATGGAGGGAACTTCGGTAAATGCCGTCTCGGAAGGATAATACACAGTCAGCTGGGCCTGGGCTCCCGTTTCATGGACGCATTGCAGGCGGAAACGGTACCGCCGGGGCCAGTCGCAGTCGAAATCCAGCTCGCAGCCCTGCGACTCGTACGCCGCATGCGCCGCCAGCCGGATCATTTTGGCCGTGCATTGCTTGTTGCCGCCGCTGAAGTACAGATTGGACCAGGTGCCGGTTTTGAGCCGCACCTGCGATTCATCCAGCATGATGGAGATCTGCTTCCCGCTGGTATTCTGGGCTTTGATGGACACCTGGCATCCCGCGGGGCCGGATGCGCCCGCGCGCCCGCCGGCACGCTGCAGCGGTGTCCCCGAGATCAGGAGCCCTGCGGCCAGTGCGATCCATACCGTCCGGAGCATGATGCATGGGGTTAGGGGGAATGTATCCGGCAAAGGTGCAGCAGCCCGGCCCCGATTGCCTCACCCCGGAGGGTGATTTACGAAAACCACTGCCGGACCCGTACGATGGCTTCCGGGCGCGAATGCACCTCCAGCTTGTCGAAGAGGTGCTTGATGTGTGTCTTGACGGTGTTCAGGCTGACGAAATGCGATTCCGCAATCTGCTGGTTGGTCTTGCCGTCCAGCACTTCCAGCAGCATCTCGAATTCCCGCTCGGTCAGGGGCGAGCGGAGCTGCTGGTTGAGGCGGGCCAGGTCCAGGTTGCCCGGCAGGTCGCGCCGGGCATGGTTGACCAGCCCGATCTCGATGGCGGCCAGCAGGTCGTGGTCCTCGAAGGGTTTGACGACATAGCTCACCGGATGTGCTTCCCGCGCCTGCTGCAGGGTCTCGCGGTCGCTGTAGGAGGTCAGGAACAGATAGGGAAAGCGGTAGCGGCTGCGGATCCACCCCGCCAGCTCGATGCCGCTGGGCCCGGTGCCGAGGTTGATGTCCAGAATCGCCAGATCGGGCGCCTGCTGCGCAATGAGATGCTGCGCCTGCGCGGCCGTATGGGCTACGCCGGCTACCTCGTAGCCCAGCTGCTGGAGCATCAGCATGACATCGTGCGCGATGATGGCGTCGTCTTCGACGATGAGAATCCGTACAGGCTGCATAGAATGAACATGCGGGTTAGATCGTGGCAGGAGCCCGGTCGGGCTGGGGCTCCGGAAACAGCAGTTCTACCGTCGTGCCCGCCTGGCCGTCGATCCGCAGGACGCCGCCCAGCTGCTGGGTCAGGGTGCGGATAAGCTCCAGGCCGAAGCTGCCGCGCCCGGCAGGCGCCGCCATGCCGGTCCCGTTGTCCTGGACCAGCAGCTGCAGCCCGCCGGCAGCCCGCCCAAAGCGGATCCGCACCGATCCGCTGCTCCCGTCGGGGAATGCATGCTTGCATACGTTGGCGACCAGCTCATGCAGGATCAGGCCGAGCGGGATGACTGTGTCCACGTCCAGCGCCATGTCTTCGACCTCGGTATGAAACTGGATATGCTCCGGGCGGATGTTGTAGGAGGCAGCCAGGCTGTCCACGAGCTTGCGCACGTAGTCCTGCATGCCGACGGTGGTCAGGTCGGTGTGCTGGTAGAGGTTTTCATGAATCAGGGCCATGGACCGCACCCGGTTACGGCCCTCGTGGATGGCCCGCACCGCCTCGGGGTCCTCCATGAACCGCGTCTGCAGCCGCAGCAGGCTGGAAATCATCTGGAGGTTGTTCTTGACCCGGTGGTGGATCTCCCGCAGCAGCAGCTCCCGCTGCTGCAGGCTGGCGGCGATCTCGGCGTTTTTCGCCGAGAGCACGCGGTTGTGGCGGTGCTGCTGGATCAGCGCAAAGCTGACCGCCCCCGCAACGGCGAGGATGGCAGCCAGCCCGCCGAGCAGAATCCACCGCATGCGCGCAGACTGGGCCAGCTCCAGCTGCTGGATCTGGATCATCTGTTCTTTTTTTTCGGTCTCGTAGCGGACTTCGAGCTCGCGGAACCGCTGGTTGGCCTGCTCGTCGCGTACGGAGTCGGCCAGCACATTGTACTGCTCCAGAAACTCCAGGGCCGCTTCTAGCTTGCCCGCATTCCGGGAGGAAGCATAGGCCAGCCGCAAAAACTCGATGCGGTGCATGACCATGCCCAGCCGTTCATCCACCTTGGCGCCGGCGGCAAAGCATTCCGTCGCTTCGGCCCACCTGCCCAGCTCGCCGTAGAGCTTGCCGAGCTGAAAATATACCTCCGCCAGGATCCGGTAGTTGCCCAGCCGCTCATGCACAGCAATGCCGTCGCGCAGCAGCTGGATCCGCTGCAGCGGGTCCTGGGTCTCGTGGGCGGTCACCAGCGCGAAGTGGGCCACATCCGAAGGGCTGATGGGCGTCTTGCGCTCAGCCTGGAAGGCCAGATACTCCTCCGCATACCGGGAGTAGTTTTCGAGGTCCCGGATGCCCTGGTAATACTCGATGAGCACGTAGAGCAGGTAGCCGTAATCCTTCCGCACCTTGCGGGCTCTGGCGATTTCGAGGGCCTTGTGGAAATATACAATGCCTTTGTCTTCTTCGTGCTGGAGGAAATAAAGCTCGCCGATGCCGATGTAGGCATACATGGCCTGGTACGGGAGGCCTGCGTCGAGGGCTTCCCGCTCGGAGAGCAGGAAGTAGTAGAGCGCCGAGTCGGCGCGGGTGGATTCGCTGTGCAGGTCGGCGAGGATGCGGGTGGCATCAAAGTAGAGGGCCTGGAGCTGGCTGCGCTTGGCGGTTTCGCGGGCTTCGCGGATGAGGGGGAAGGCCGCTTCGAGCTGCTTGCGGTCTTTGGTGTATTCGGCCAGGGTAATCTGGGCATCAACGCGGCGGGGCAGGTCGCCGGCTGCGAGGGCGTCCTGGAGGCTGCGGGACGCGAGCTGATAGGCGGTTTCAGGCTGCTTCCGCCGCAGGCGCCGGGACTCGTGCAGCATGGAGTCGATCCGCACGGCGGGATCGGCAATGGCGCTCAGCCGCTGCAGCAGGGTGTCGGGCTGGCTGTGCAGCCAGAGCGGCAGGAGCAGCAGCCCCGCGCAGCAGTATCGGAGAGAAAGTGGCATGCGGGCGGATAACCTTGTAAATGAAGGGAATAAATGGCATAAAGGCAAGGCTTGGCCGGTTCCCGTGATCCGCTGCCGGAGGGCGGCAGGGCTTTGGCGCTTTCTCGGGCGGGGCAGCGGCGTGGGAAAGAAGCGTGCTCAAGCGGGGGTGAGGCTTGAGCCTGGCCTTGGCGCGAGGGGTTGAAACCTGGGTTTGGCGTTCAGGGTCCATCCTGCCGGGCGCAGGCGGGGGGCCAGCACACAGGTCGGCCTCGGACACGCGCAGTCTATTCAAGCAGCGTACGCAAGGTGTACCGTTCGCCGGCGAAGACGGCAAGCCTGCCCGCACCTTCGAGGCAATCGCCCTCGACAGCCTCGGCTTCAGATTCAGCCGGGAAGAGGCACATGAACGATAGTATTTTCCTGGATACGAAGGTGCGGCAGTGCTGTCCGGAAGCCTGCTGCGCATACCTGTCGGTCAGTAGTATGTAACTTAAGTGTTTGGTAGTCAGTTTTTTGTGTTGAGTTGTTTGTTTTTTGGCAAGCATGTGTCTGCTGTGTCTGTTTTTTGGAGGCGGATTCGGTATAAAAAATTGGCGAAGCGAAAGAGAAAACATAAATTGTAGGATGTAAGTTCTGCAAGAAAGAATTTGGCCAGCACGCCGGCACGTTCTTCTTCTCCGGGATAGGCGGACTGATCCAGGGGCATATAGCTGACGCCAAGTATTCGGGAGAGTCCGCTGCGCTGCAATTCGCCCTGTCCGCTGGGCTGAGCGCCTTGGGATATGGCACTGAGTATCTGGCTCTATCCCGTGCCAAAGGCAATTATACGGAATACGATTTCAAAGGGAGCGGGAACAAGGCTGTGCTATTCGGTTTCAAGGCCCTGCTGGCTGGCCTCAGTTCAGGTTCCCAACCCAGATAAAACGCGCAATGAGCCGATTCCGCCTGCTGATCCTGCTGACCCCGGCGCTGCTGATGAGCAGCTGCCTGATCCGCTTCAGCTACAAAGAAAAGCGCAAAGCGCTGCACTACCGCGCGGAGGCGCTGCCGGGGATGGAGGACACCCTGCGTGTGCAGAACTACTTCCTGTGCAAACTGTACCGGTATGGGCCTCTTGACCTGCGGGGGCAGCCTGTGGAAATCCCCGCGGACAGCACCTGGGCATATTTCCGGACTGCGCTGGAGGCGCAGCCCCTTCGGCTGGCCTTCCAGGCACCTGGCCAGGCAGCCTGCGACAGCGTGCTGGCCCGCAACCAAAGGCTGCGCAAGGGCCAGATCGACCTCGGCGAGGTCCGGGCCTGGGGCCAGGTCCGGGACGATGGCCGCCTCCGCCTGGTGCCCATCATCCACATCGAGTATTTGTTTCGGTCCCACATGTATGCGGCAGGCGCCGGTTTTGCCAGCAGCGGGCTGCTGCGGAATATCTTCCTCACCACCCACGTATACATGTTCCGGGGCGAGGAGCTGGTATTCAGCCGGGGGATGTACTACATCGCAGATACTGAGTACCTCGATACCCATGAAGATCCGGTGACCTCGCTGGAGCAGAAGCACTGGAATGAGCTGGTCCGGCTGATGCTCAAGCCCTATGTCAAGGAACTGCAATGACGGCATGTTGAAGGCATAGGCCTGTGCCGGCTGTCCGCAGGTCCGGTTGCCAGACCTGGGTTCGGGGCCGGCCTTCCCAGCCGCTCCGGTGTAGCCTGGGTGCCGGCCAGGCCAGGATGGGCACCTGGCAGACCCCGGATAGGCTCAATCTGGGCAGCCCCGCCGCCAGCGGGGCCGCACACGCTCCGCCAGCATGGGCGGGGAGCAAAAAAAAATTCCCCCCCTGGGAAGGGGGGGCAAGGGGGGGAGCAATACGCCGGCCAGCGGCCTATCGTCCTTATTCCAGTACAATCCGCCGCGTTGCTACGCCCGTCACACCCTGCACCTGCAGCAGGTACAGGCCCGAAGGCAGATCGCCCCGCTCGATCGTCAGCGTGCGGCTGTTCACATTCCGCCGCTCGATCACCGTCCGGCCCGAAAGGTCCATCAGGCGCACATCGCGCAGCAGGTTGCTGCCGCCCGTCAGCGACACCTCGAACGTGGCACGGGCCGGGTTCGGCGCTGCCTGCAGGAAATGGTTCAGCAGGTCGCTGTCCACCGAGGTCGCAGGCGTGCGGGCAAACAGGAACATCCGCGGAGCCAGATAGCCCATGATCGAGTCGATGTACAGACGGCCTTTGGCCGGCGACATGTCGGGATTCGCTGCGCGCTCGCGGCAGTTCATCACCACGCCCGGAAACGGCACCCCGCCCGTAGCAGCATCCCAGGTAGCAATGAATGCTGCCTCGTTCCACCACTGCCAGGGGCTGCCTTCTTCCACCAGCGGCAGCGTCACGCCCGGTACGCAGGGCAGCGTGCCGCCTGGCGTAAACGGACGGTCGAACGGCATCAGCCCTTCGTAGCCGTCGTTGGTCGCATTGGCAGCCACGGTGAAGGGGTCCGTGAAGCCGGCATTGACGAAAATGTCGTTGTTGCCGAACCGGTTGTTGATCCGCGCCACCGCATAGCTGCCGGCCGCTTCGTCGATCACGGTATTGCCCGTCGTGGGCACAATCACCACCCCGATGTCATACGGTGCGTTCGGGTCCCGGGGAGTATGGAAGCCCACATACGGGATTTCGCCGTCCTGAATCCACGTGGAGTCGCCCAGCGCGCCGCCTACGTTGAACACCATGCTGAAATCGGAGCTGTAGCCCACGTGGTTCGGCACGTTGAGCACAGCCGTGTTGGTGCCCCAGATATTGCCGTGAACCGTCGAGTCCACATAGGCCTGGCCCGTCGTGGGATTGGTGAATTTCGGCAGCAGAATCTCGCTGAAATCGCTCAGATACGCCGCGCCCAGCGATACATAGCCGCCGGTGCCGATCCCGCCGATGATGATCTTGTTCGGGTCGATCCCGTAAGGGTTGCCGTTCTCGGCCACCGACTTGCGCAGGAAGCGCGCCAGGGTGCGGGCATCCTGAATCCCCCGGTACGCTGCCTGCAGCAGGGTCTGGGTTTGGATGTCCTGGCTGGGGTTCGTAGCTGCCCAGCCCTGGCGGTAGAAGAACGAAATCGCCACATATCCCCGCTTGGCCAGCCGCGTGCAAAGCTCGACCACGGAGCTGTCCTTGATCGTGCCCTGCGGGCTGCCGTTCAGAATCGCCGGCAGAAAGTTGCCCGTCGTGCCCACCAGCACCACCGGACGGTTGGTGGCCGTGTCGCCTGCCGGACGGTACACATCCATGATCAGCGGCCGCGCAGCCGGCGGGTTGACGATCACCGTGATGTTGTTGCCGTACACCACGCTGTCGGTGCGCTGGACAGAACTGAACACTTCGTCGAGATAGCGGGTCTGGGCTACGCCCCGGATGCTGCACAGCAGCAGGAGCGCGAGCAGGAGTGTAGTCAATCGGTTCATCATAGGATTTACAGATAAAGTGAAAGGAGAAAGGTGTTAGGCATAAGGAGAAAGGATCCGCCCATGCGCGACAGGCGGCTTAATCCAGATCGGTAAGAATGGTAAAATAGGCGAGCCGTCCTACGCGGGGACCGCCGTAGAGCTGAAATACCTTGTTGTTCAGCAGGTTGGAGGCACCGAGCTTGAACGTTGTGTGCAGCTTGGGCACCTGCTGGCTGATCTGGGCGTCCAGCAGGCTGTACGTCGGAATCCGCCCCGTGAACTGAGGCGAGCCTTCGAAGATGAAGCCCTCGATCCATTTGTAGTTCACGCTGAACCCTGCATGCTTCAGCCGCCCGAATTTCAGATCCCGCCCCGAAAAGCCCAGGTTGAATTTGTGCTCCGGCGTGTTGAAGGCGGGAATAATCGGATCGTCCGAATCCGTGTTGAGCACGTTCCACGAGTAATTGCCTGTAAAGGTGTACCCCTTTTTGAAGAAGTAGTTCACCCCGACCGTAACCCCCTGCGTCGTCACGATGTCCGTCGCGTTGGCTGCCACCCGGTAGGCCTGCGCCGCGATCAGCTGGTCGGGAAACAGGGCCGAAAACCGCACATCTACGCCGATGTTGTAGCCGATGAAGTCGCGGTACCGGCTGAAATAGTAGCTCGCATCAATATAGACCCGGTCGTCGAAAAACGAGCCCCGGTAGCCCAGTTCGATGGTCTGCACCTTCTCCGGCTGAATCGGGGCAATGTCGAAATACCGGATCGTATCCGGATTCAGCGGTACACTCTCGAAGTAGTGCCGCAGGCTGGCCGTATCCGCCAGGTTCTGGAACCCTTCGAGATTGCCCAGCAGCTTCGCCCGGCCTACATTATAATAGAGGTACTGATCGGCCAGGGTCGGGTTGCGGATGGCTGCGGAGATCGCGACGCGCAGCGTATGGCGCTCATCTACGTTCCACAGCGCCGAGGCGGCATACGAAGGAATGAAATTGAAATTCTGGTTTTTGTCGATCCGCATGGTGGCACCAAGGCGTACCTTGTTGGATGCCAGGCGCTTGTCTATCCCCACATACGCGCCGTACTCGAAGTTGGTGATCCGCTTGAACAGCGAGTCGGTCTTCACCACCGCGCCGTCCGGCAGGGTATCCCGCACAAAGGTGAGGGTATCGCTGAAAATATTGCCCTCCGATACCGGCGTGTACAGCCGCGCATTGGCGCCTGCCGTGATCTCGGCCCACGAGGGCTGAAACTTGTGCTCGCCGTGCACATGGTACAGGGCCGAACGGTCTACCAGCCGGGTGCCGCCTTCGTAGATCGGCGTCGAGGTGATCCGGTCGAATGCCTCCTGAAACTCCGGCGTGCCGGGCTGCAGGTACGGATACTGGTAGGTGTCCGCAAACTGGCGCGCACGGGCGTGAAACTGGATCAGCGAATCCTGATTGGCGGCCAGCACGGCCCGCGCCGTCTCATAGTCGAACGGGAAGGTCTGCGGCGGAAAGCCCTCGAACTGCCGGACCCTGCCCCGCATCCCCCCGCGCACGTACATCGGATGGGAGGTGGGAATGCCGCCGGTCCAGTAGTTGCGGTAGTCGCGGCTCCACTCCAGATCGCTCTTGACGCCCGTCTGGAGCTGATAGGCGGTGAATACCGCGTCGTAGGAGTTGCCGGCGTTTTCATGCGTGGCATAGGCCCGCAGGAAATATTTGTTGGCCTTCTTCAGCTCCAGCCGGTTCTGGAAAAACAGGATGTCCTTCAGACTGTAGCGGTTGTCGCCCTGCAGCACCGTGGTGCCTGTGGCAAAGCTGCTGCTGGCAATCAGCTCCACTTCCGGGCGCAGGCGGTAGTGCAGCGCCGTGGAGAGCTTGACATTCCGGGTATTGTAATCCACCAGATCGGTCTCGCGGTACCCCGTGCGGTGCCAGCGGCCCAGGCCGGGGTTCAGAAACTGGTCCGTCAGGCTGGTAGCATTGTTGATGCCGCCAGTGAGGTTCTCGTCGCCGTAGCGGTTCACCGCATCGTAGCCGCCCGGGTTGTCGATGCCTTCCGTCGCGCCGTCCACCGGGTCCATGTTGTCGGCTTCCCAGTCGTTGACACGCAGGTAGTAGGCGTTGAATTTGACCCCCAGCTTGTCCGCGCCGGCCTTGTTGCGGAAAACATGCGCATAGCGCAGGGCAAATTCGCCCAGATCCCGCTCGCCGACGCGCACCATCGCCGAAAGCCCCTTGTGCACAAAAGGGCTCTGTGTCGTCATCGAGATGACGCCGTTGAAGGCATTGGGGCCGTAAAAGGCAGAGCTGGCGCCTACAATGAGGTCCACCTGCTGCACATCCAGCTCGGATGCGCCCAGGAAGTTGCCCAGCGAAAAGTTGAGCCCCGGCGCCTGGTTGTCCACCCCGTCGATGATCTGCAGCGAGCGCACCGGCGCAGCCGCATTGAAGCCCCGCGTGTTGATGACCTTGAATCCGATGCTCGCCGAGGTCAGGTCCACCCCCTTGAGCGCCCCCAGGCCGTCGTAAAAGTTGGCCGCAGGCGTTTCCTTGATGGCATTGATGCTCATCGACTCGACCGAGATCGGAGACTGCCGCTGCCGCTCGATCTGCGCGCTTGCCACAATCTCCACCCCCTCGATCTGGACCTGCCGCTCACGCAGCGCGACCCGTACATTCTGGCCGCTGGCAGTCACCTCCGTACGGACGGTGTCGTATCCCAGATAGGAGGTTATCAGATAAAACGGAAGCCGCTGGCTGACCCGAAGCGTAAACCGCCCGCCCTCAGTCGTCAGCGCCCCGAAGGTGGTCCCCTCGACCAGCACCCGCGCTCCGATCAGCCCCTGGCTGCTAGCCTCGTCGGTGACAATGCCGTTTACCACCACTACCTGCGCCTGCGCTGCCATTCCAGAATACAGCAGCAAGGAACACAGCATAGCGAAACGGTACGGCAGATCCCGGCGCGCCGCGCCGTACCTTGTACAACTGTGCATAAGATGATAACGTTAGTAGTAGCCTGTCCTGCCCGCCCGGATGCGGGAGGTAGTATCGGTACTCAAATATAACAACTTACTTTCAAAAACCTAATCCCTGCACAGGATGTGCAGGGTCCGGCCCATGCGCGGACCTCAGCTCCGGCTCAGATGGCCGCCGGACGCCTTGCCAGCCGCTGCCCGCGCCTCCATCTGCGCCAGCAGCGGGTCCAGCGAGTCTGATGCCAGCAGCAGCCCCCGGTTGACTGGATTCAGGAATCCCTCCTCCCGCATCCGGTCGAGCATCGCCAGCAGCGGATCGTAATAGCCGCCCGCATTCAGCAGCCCTACCGGGCAGCTGTGCAGCTCCAGCTGCGCCCAGGTCAGAATCTCGAACAGTTCGTCCATGCTGCCCAGCCCGCCCGGCAGGGCGATAAAGCCCTCCGACAGCTCGGCCATCCGCTGCTTGCGCTGGTGCATGGTCTGGGTGATGATCATCTCTTCCACCCCCGGGTGGCTCAGCTCGCGGCTGCGGAGAAAGTCCGGGATGACCCCCACAACTCTTCCGCCCGCCGACAGCGCGCCGTCGGCCGTGGCGCCCATCAGGCCTACCTTGCCGCCGCCGAATACGAGGGTGATGCCGCGCTCGGCGAGGGTGCGGCCAGTTTCAAACGCGGCCTGCGCATACCGGGGATCCGTACCGGGATTGGCGCCGCAAAAGACACAGATAGACTTCACGCGGATAGCGGGTTACAAGCATTCGATTTCATATGCGCAGCGGTGCAGCTGGCCCGGCAGCAGCAGGTGGATGCCTGCTTTCTCCGTCAGGTCGCCGCTGCTGTGGGTGTAGTCTGCCAGCCCCTGCCAGGGCTCCAGGCATACGAAGGGCGCGCCGGGCTTGGCCCAGATGCCCAGATAGGGAAATGCTTCGAAATGCAGCCGTACGCCCCGGCCGCTCGTGGCGGAGCGCAGCTCCACCCACCGGGACTGCAGCCCGTGGAAAACGAGCGCGTCCTGGTCGAAAAGGTCCGGCGTCAGCGCAATGCTCCGCCCGCCCTGCAGGACGGTTTCCGTTTCGCCGGTGTACAGGCCGCCTTCCAGCAGATGCCGGACCGCCAGCTCGTCCTGCTCGAAGTTCAGGCGGTAGGCCTCCGCCGCTTCGCCCGGCAGCAGCGGGCAGCGGAAGCCCGGATGCCCGCCGATGCTGAAGGGCAGCAGCTCCGTGCCCGGATTCAGGACCTCGTACACGATCCGGGTCCGCAGCGCCTGCACCTGATACCCGATCCGCAGCCGGAAGGCAAAGGGGTAGCGCGCACGGCTTGCCTCCGTATCCTCCAGGGTAAACCAGGCCTCGTCCGGGGACGGCTGCTCTACTGAAAACACCTGGTCCCGCGCAAAGCCGTGCTGGCCCATCGCATACCATTGGCCCTGCCACTGGTACCGGTCGTCTTTGAGCCGGCCTACGATGGGAAACAGCACCGGCGCCCGCCGGCTCCAATAGGCCGGATCGCCCTGCCAGAGGTATTCCAGCGCCTCGTCCCGGGGCTGGATGCTGCGGAGTTCTGCGCCCTGCGGGTCGATCTGGATGCGCAGCTGGCCGGAGTGGAGGGTAATCATGGGGAAATCGGAAGATGAGGATGCCCAAAGCTATCAAATCGCCTGCGGCGGCGCAAGGGCCGCGCAGCTTATTGCCCCAGCTGCCGTTCCAGCCGCCGGACAATCTCGAAGGCCGCCGGGCAGATGGCCGTGTTGCGCAGGGTCAGGTCCAGGATCTGGTGGAACCGCTTGCGGTCGGTGTGCGGATACTCGCGGCAGGCGCGCGGCCGCGCCTCGTAGATGCTGCAGAAATTGTCCGCGCCCAGAAAGGGGCAGGGCGCACCGGTGAATACATAATCCCCGTCTTCGTCGATGCGCAGGTAGCGGCTGGCAAATTCCGATGGGCGCATCCGAAGATACCGCGCGATCCGCGCGATGTCCGCTTCGATGAAGATGGGGCTCGTCGTCCGGCAGCAGTTGGCGCACTGCAGGCAGTCGGTCTGCTCGAAGACCTCGTCGTGGAGGGCGCCGACCTGCTCGTCGAGGTCGCGGGGCGGGCGGCGTTTCAGCCGGTCGAACAGGCGCCGGAATGCCGGATAGGCATCTGCGGCACGGCGGGGCAGGTCCTCCAGGGAGATCATACCGCAAATATACAGCAAAGGCGGCTGCGGCAGCCTCCGGGCGAACACTCCGCCCGCTGGCGCGTTAAGGAATGCAGCATCCCCTCAATTCTGCCCCATGCCGGATCAGCGCATCATCTCCCGCGAGGAAATCAGCGGCTTCGCACGCGAGTTCCGCCGCACCTTCGTCAACAGCCTCAGCGGATTCAAAAGCCTGCATCTCTGCGGCACCATCGATTTTCAGCACCGCACCAACCTGAGCGTCATGAACTCGGTGATCCACATCGGCGCCGACCCGCCGCTGCTGGGCATGGTCTTCCGCCCGGATGTGGTGGAGCGCCACACCCTCACCAACCTGGAGCAGACCGGTTTTTTCACCCTCAGCCAGGTGACGGAGCCGATGTGCCGGCAAGCGCACCAGACCAGCGCCCGCTACCCGCAGGAGGTCTCCGAATTCGATGCGACTGGCCTGACGCCCTGGTACAGCGGCCGCCTGCCCGCGCCCTACGTCGCCGAGTCGCCGGTCAAAATTGGATTGCAGCTGCAGGAACGGCACCATATCATGGTCAATGCCACCCTGCTGGTGGTGGGCCGGGTGCTGGAGGTGATCCTGCCGGATGCAGTTATCGGGCCGGACGGATTTGTGGATCTGGAGCAGGCCGGCGTGCTGGCAGCCTCCGGCCTGGATGCCTATTTCCGCACGCAGCGGGTCGCACGCTACGGCTACGCGAAGCCGGGCCAGCTGCCGGAGCTGCTGCCCTGACCGGGGCGGCAGCAAAAAGCCTGCGGCACGGATGCCGCAGGCCGGTTTTGTGAAAGAACGGGTATTAAACAGAATCGGAACGCACACAATGGAAGGGGCAATCCTCAGGGCTGCGCAGGCTGCTGCTGAAGTTTGCCGTACTGAAAGGTGCCCTGCAGGACTTCGCCGCCGGGCTTGATGAGCTTGCCCTGGCCGTGGGCTTTGCCCGATACGAAGGGCCCCTGATATACAGAGCCGTCCGCATAGGTGAAGGCGCCTTCGCCGTGCCGCTGGCCGAGGTTCCACTGCCCCTCGTACCGGCTGCCGTCGCTGTACGTGTACGCGCCCTGGCCGTGCTGCTTGTCGTTCAGCCATTCGCCCTCGTACACGTCGCCGTTGTTGAGGGTGAGCTTGCCGTATCCGGAATATTTGCCGTTGACGAAGGCGCCTTCGTACACGCCGCCGGCTACGGTGATGAGCTTGCCCTGCCCGGTCATCCGGCCCTGGGTCCACTGGCCTTCATAGCGGATGCCGCCGGCCGTGACGAGGGTGCCTTGCCCGTGCTTCTGGCCTTTGACCCACTGGCCTTCGTACACATCGCCGTTGGCAGTGGTCAGCTTGCCGTAGCCGTTGCGCATGTTGTCGGCGTAGTCGCCTTCATACAGGTCGCCATTGGGATAGTAGTAGCGTGCAGTGCCTTTGACCTTGCCCGCGGTCCAGATGCCGGTGATCTCGGTGCCGCTGGGGTGGCGCAGCACGCCCTGGCCGTTTTGGAGGTCGTTCTCCCATTGGCCCTCATACGTGCTGCCATCGGCAAACCGGAGCACGCCCTGCCCGCTCATGCGGCCTTTGCGGAATTCGCCCTCGTACACATCTTCGTTGCGGTAGGTGTACACGCCCCGGCCATCCATCTCGTCGTTGCGCCATTCGCCTTCGTACGAGTCGCCGTTGGCAAGCTGATACGTGCCGAGCCCGTGGCGTTTGGCACTGCGCCAGTCACCTTTATAATAGTCTCCGTTGGGATAGGAGTACACCCCTTTCCCATTTTCGCAATCTCCTTTGATGCATTGAGCCTGCAAACTCCCGGAGGCGATCAGAAGCATCAGCCACAGAAGCCGGGCGGATACGAATTGGTAATCCATGAAATTCTGAGTAACAGCAGGAAGAGCATCCTGAATGAACGGTACCCCAAAGGTACGGCGTGCAGATAGCGATGTCCTGAGTTTTGCCCTGCATTTCTTACATGGGCAAGTTCAGGGGGATTTGCCGGGCAGAAAGCGGCCTCAGGCGGTGCAGGGAGCAGAGATGCCTTCCGAAGCCGTTCGGTCTGCATGTAACAAAGCATCCTGCCGGTGCGGATGCGTACTTCCGGGCGACGGCCCCGGCTAAAATCTAACATCCCTGCGGACTGCCGCAGGAGGATGCGGACTTCCGGAGATTGCCTGCGTAATTGTGCGCGAATCCGCTAACTTTACCCGATTCTTCCCGTTTAGTGTATCATATCTGTATGAATCAGGCTGACCCCATCCGGCATGCATACGCGCAGTGGGTAGCTGCGCATGGAAAGCGCCCTGCAAGCATCCAGGAGTTTGCGGCAGCATCGGGTATCGATGCGGCAGACATTTCGTCCCGGTACGCATCGCTGCGGGTGATCGAGCAGACGGTCTTCCTCGACCTGTTTCTCGAAACCCTCCGCCGGCTGCGCAGCTCGCCCGAATACGCATCCTACGAGACGGCGCAGGAGCAGATCCTCGCCCTGATGTATACCTGGCTGGAGGTGCTGGGGCAGCAGCGGGCCTTTCTGCTCGTGCTGCACCAGGAGGAAGGCCTGCCCTACCAGCCGGAAGGATATACCGCGCTCACCGCCGGGCCGTTCAGGCAGTGGGTGCAGCCCCTGCTGCAGGACGGGATAGACCGGGGGGAAATTGCGGCGCGGATGGCCCTGAGCCAGTGGTATCAGGATGCGCTCTGGGCCAACGCCCTGGTGATGCTCCGCTTCTGGCTCAACGACCGCAGCCGCAATTCCGAGCGGACCGATGCCGCCGTGGAAAAGCTCGTCCGCTTTACCTTCGACCTGCTCAGGCCCAATGCCCTGGATTCAGGCCTGGATCTGATCCGGTTCCTGATTCAGAAGCCCTGATTACACACACCACACCAGCAGAAAACGAAGAACCGAGAGGAGGGACCGCTTGTGAGCGAAGAACAATCCAACATTCCGGCATCCAAAATCGAGCGGGCCAGCCGCTTTGTCCGCACCGGCTTCAAAGTCGGCGGCAATTACCTGCGCCATTACTCCCGCCGCCTCGTCGAGCCCGAGCTGGACCGCAGCGCGCTCGACGAGCAGAATGCGGCCGACATTTACAAAACCCTCAGCGAGCTCAAAGGCAGTGCGCTGAAGGTGGCGCAGATGCTCAGCATGGACCGGGGCATCATGCCGGCGGCCTTTTCCGAGCAGTTTACCCAGGCGCAGTACCAGGCGCCGCCGCTCTCCGGGCCGCTGGTGGTGCGGACCTTCCGGCAGTACTTCGGCGTGGCGCCCTCCGAACTCTACGACGAATTCGACCCCCGTGCGGTGCATGCCGCCTCCATCGGGCAGGTGCACCGCGCCCGAAAGGACGGCACGGAGCTTGCGGTCAAGATCCAGTATCCCGGGGTGGCAGACAGCGTGGTCTCGGACCTGCGCATCGTGCGGCCCCTGGCGCGGCAGCTCTTCGGCTGGAAGGACCGAGATCTGGACCATTACTTCGAGGAAATCGAATCCCGCCTGGTCGAGGAGACCGATTACCGGCTCGAACTCAGCCGGGGCATGGAGATTGCGTCGAGCTGCAGCCGGCTAGACGGGCTGGTCTTTCCGGAATACTACCCCGCGCTCTCCGGCGAGCGCGTGATCACGATGCGCTGGCTCGACGGGCTGCACCTCGACCAGTTTCTGGCCGGCAACCCGCCCCAGGCGGTCCGCGACCGCGCCGGGCAGGCGCTCTGGGACTTTTACAACTACCAGGTCCATGTGCTGCGCCTCATGCATGCCGATGCCCATCCCGGCAACTTCCTCTTCCGCCCCGACGGCACCGTGGCCGTCCTGGACTTCGGCTGCGTGAAGCAGATTCCCTCCGCCTTCTACGACCTGTACTTCTCCCTGCTGCATCCGGCCATCCTGGCTGATGAAGCCGCGTTTCTGCGGGGCTGCCGGGCCGCACGGATCGTGATGGACGACGACTCGCCGGAGGAGGTCGCCACGTATACCGGCATCTTCCGCGATGCCCTGCGGCTGGTGCTCCAGCCCTTCCACCAGGGCAGCTTCGACTTCGGCGACGAGGCCTACTTCGACGCCATCTACGCCTACGGCGAGCGCATGGGCCGCAACCCCGCCATCCGCAACTCGCGCACCCCGCGCGGCGACAAAGACGGGCTGTACCTGAACCGGACCTACTTCGGCCTGTTCACCATCCTCAACCGCCTCAAAGCCAGGATCGAAACCCTGCGCTACCTGCCCGGCCCCCTCCAGGCCCAGCAGCCCGCTTCCTGATCAGGGCAAAGATTTTCCCACCCGGCGTATGGAATCGGCGCCGGTGCCTGCTCTATGCAGCAGAAGCCCATGCCCGGCAGCATGGTGCCCGTTCTTTGAATGCCGGAAGCTGAATCTGCGCAAAAAATGCGGGCAGGGCGCCGCAGGATGAACATTATTTGCAGTTTTGGAAATTTTTGCGGCGGGCGGCAAAAACGTGCGTATTGTTTGGCGATTACGATTTTCTCTCTATTTTTGGTCGTAATTCTTACATTCTGTACGTTACGTAAAGGCTTTCACACATGGCTGACTCCAACAAACCTACTAAAGCGACGTTCTCGCCGGAAGCTCAGATCAAGCCCGCCAGCCCCTTCCGGGCGATCTTCCCGCTGGTTGCAATCGTCGTGCTCGCAGTGGCATCCTTTGTGATTTTCTACAAAGGGTTCGGGAACTATAACAACTTCGAGGGAGGCAAAGAGAAGTACGAGGCGTATACCGCCTGGGAAAAGTCCGACCGCTCCGCTGAAGAGCCCGAGCACTGGACGAAAGGCGAGCCCGCCAACACCTTCGGCCTGATCTACAAAGGCGGCTTTGTGATTCCGATCGGCATGACGCTGGCCCTCGTGCTCTTTACCTTCGTCATCGAGCGCGGCATCACCGTCGCACGCGCCAGCGGCCGCGGCAACACGGACGTCTTCGTGAAGAAGGTCCGCATGCTGCTCGCCCAGAACAACGTGGACGCCGCCGCACAGCTCTGCGACCAGCAGCGCGGTTCCGTAGGCAACGTGATCAAGGCAGGCCTGCGCAAGTACAAGGAAATGGAGGCAGCCGTGAACCTGGAGAAAGAGCAGCGCAAAGGCGCCATCCAGGCCGAACTCGAAGAAGCCACCATGCTCGAACTGCCGATGCTGGAGCGCAACCTGCCCATCATCGCTACGACCGCTTCGCTCGGTACCCTCGTCGGTCTGATCGGTACGGTGCTGGGGATGATCCGGGCCTTCAGCGCACTCGGTGAAGGCGGTGCACCCAACGCAGCCGAACTGTCGGTGGGGATCTCCGAAGCACTCGTGAACACCGCACTCGGTATCACCACCTCTGCGCTCTCCATTCTTGCCTACAACTTCTTCACCACCAAAATCGATGGCATGACCTATGCCATGGACGAGGCTGGGTATAGCGTGGTTCAGACTTTCGACATCAACAACTGATGCCGGCAGGCAGCAATGTCTGATGTTCAAGTGTTTCCATCTTCATTGGAACAACTAACCCTGAACCATGTCAGCTAAAAAACCAAAACGCGGCTCGCCTGCGCTGGACATGACCGCGATGGTGGACGTGGCTTTCCTCCTCCTGACCTTCTTCATCCTCACGACCACCCGGTTCCGTGAAGAGACGAAGGTGGAAGTGGACACGCCCTCTTCGGTCTCCAGCCTCGAAGTGCCCGACAAAGAGCTGTGCATCATCTCGCTCAGCGGCGATGGCAAGGTGTTCATCGGCTTTTCCGACATCAAAACCCGCCAGGATGCGCTCCGCTATTTCGTGCTCGATATGAAAGAACGCGGTACGCCGGTCAGCATTCCGCCGGAAGGGGTTGCGTATTTCACCAACCTCCAGGAGTTCGGCGTGCCGCATGGCCAGGTGGCGCAGTGGCTCGGTACCCAGCAGAATCTCGAAGTGTTTCCCCATGAAGGGATCTCTGCCATCGTGACCGATTCCACCAAGATGACCGGCAATGAGCTGAAAGACTGGATCAAGTGGGGCCGTCAGGCAGACTACAAAATGCGCTTCGCCATCAAAGGCGACGTGGATGCCAAGTACGAAACCCTCCAGCATGTCATCGGAGCCCTCCAGGACTGGAATGTCAACCAGTTCAGCCTCATCACCACGATGGAAGACGGCGGACTGGAAGCAGGCGGCCACAGTGATAAGAAGTAAGCCCCGATACCTGGTTTAACCCTTCAATCTGAAGCAAGATGGCAGATGTAGATGCCGGTGGAGGAGGTGGCAAACCTAAAAAAGGTGGCCCCAAGACCAAAAAGAAGTCGACCCGGATCGACATGACCGCGATGGTGGATGTGGCCTTCCTCCTGCTGACCTTCTTCGTGCTTACCGCTACGATGAAAGACGATGTGGCGATGGATATGGTGATGCCGCCCAAGATCGACGATCCCGAGGACCTGAAGGAAATTTACAAGAAGGTCGTCGAAGATAAGATCATGACCATCGTGCTGGATACCGGCGACGTGGTGAAGTACTACGTCGGGATTACCGATGTCAAGGTGCAGAAGACCGATTTCTCGAAGGATGGCGTGCGGAAAGCCCTGCTGATGCACCTCAACTACGGGAAGTCAGTCGGCAAGCCGCGCTGCGACGAGGTGAACGACGCCGAAGGATGCTGGGACCCGATCTTCGTGCTGAAGCCCAAGAAAAACAGCCGCTACAAGAACCTCGTAGACGTGCTGGATGAATTGGCCATCACGCAGGCGCCCAAGTACGCCATCGACAAGTTTACGCCCGATGACAGTACCGTGATCGCGACAGCCGAAGAGAAGGCTGCTGCGGAAGCAGCCGGCGGCGGTACGCAGTGACCCGGCAGGTTTGTTCCGCAAGCGTGTGGAATCGGGCAGCTCCGGTGCTCGTAGGGATGTATCCCCGCTGCGCCGGCCCGGCCGCTGCAAAGCACTCCGGGCGCTGAATCCCGGCCTTCGGCACCCAATGGCCCCAGGCTTGCGAATGAATCGCTGTTTTTGTAAGTTGTAGAAGGTTCTATCGTACTAAACCTACCGTCGTCATGGCTCAAGTTATCAAGGCGGACATGGACGAAATGGTATTTGAGGAGCGGGAACGCCGCTATGGCGCGTACTTTCTCCGCAAAAAATACCCGGGACACCTGACTGTCGGCACCACCATCGCCACAATCGCTGCCCTGCTCATCTCGTTCGGCCCGCTGGTCGTGAAAAACCTCAATCTGATCAAGCCCAAGGAAAAGGCCAAAAAGATTGCGGTAAACCTGCGCGTGGAGGATATGCCGCCTCCGCCCGCGCTGGATGAAGATACCCCGCCGCCGCCGCCGCCGCCCAAGGTGGAGCCGCCCAAGGTCAAAACCGTGGCGTTCAACATCCCCGTGCCCGCGCCCGAGGAAGAAGTGAAGCCCGATGAGACCATCCAGCGCCAGGACTCCCTCAAGGTGGCCAAAAACCTCGGCACGCAGGACATCGAAGGCGAAGACGTGCTCGTGAGCTTCGACCCCAGCGCCTTCGGCGATGGCGAGCCCGAAGAAATCGCAGCACCCGAAGCCGCCCCCAGCGCCGATGAATTCATCTTCGCCGAGCAGGAGCCGGTGGCCATCAACGTGGATGAAATCCGCAAGCTGATCGGCTACCCCCAGATCGCGAAAGATGCCGGCATCGAGGGCAACGTGGTCGTGCGCGTGCTCGTGGACAAGCGCGGCGCCTATGTGCGCCATAAGGTGATCAACCAGGCGCACCCCGTGCTGTCCAAAGCCGTGGAAGAGCATATCAGCAAGCTGAAGTTCTCGCCCGCCATCCAGGGCGGCAAGCCCATCCAGTTCTGGGTGAACATTCCGTTCAACTTCAAGCTGCTGAACTGATCCGCATCCTGTGCGAAAAGCCTGCCCGGCGCCGTTCTGGCGCCGGGCTTTCTGTTTTCAATAGCGGACCCCCGCGCCGCAGGACCCGTGCGTTTCCCTCCGTGCGGCAATCCGGCAATACAGGCGCCGCCGGAACCTGCATCGCAGCGGCAGTTTTGTGCCGCAGCCGTGTGGAATCGGGCAGCGCTGCTGCTCTTACAGGCATATCCCCGCCGCACGGGCCCGGCTGCTGAACAGCACACCGGGCATAGATCCTGGCCCTTCATGCCCGCCGGCATGAGGCGGCCCCGGCTTGCACATATCAGCCGTTGTTTTCGAGCTACATAGCATCTGTCGTACTAAATCTGCTGTTGTCATGGTTCAAGTTATCAAAGCGGACCTCGACGAAATGGTATTCGAGGAGCGGGAGCGCCGCTATGGCGCGTACTTTCTCAGGAAAGAATACCCGGGACACCTGACGGCCGGCACTGCCATTGCCACGGTCGCTGCCCTGCTGATCTCATTCGGCCCGCTGCTCATGAAAACCCTCAATCTGATCAAGCCTGCGGAAAAGGCCAGACAGATTGCGGTGAACCTGCGCGTGGAGGACCTGCCGTCCCCGCCCGCGCTGGATGAAGATACCCCGCCCCCGCCGCTGCCGCCCAAGGTGGAGCCGCCCCAGGTCCGAACGGTCGCGTTCAACATCCCCGTGCCCGCACCCGATGAAGAGGTGAAGCCCGATGAGACCATCCAGCGCCAGGATTCCCTCAAGGTGGCCAAAAACCTCGGCACGCAGGACATCGAAGGCGATGACGTGCTCGTGAGCTTCGACCCCAGCGCCTTCGGCGATGGCGAGCCCGAAGAGATTGCAGTGCCCGAAACGGAGCCGAAGGACAATATATTCATCGTCGTCGAGCAGGAGCCGGTGCCCATCAACGTGGATGAAATCCGCAAGCTGATCGGCTACCCCCAGATCGCGAAAGATGCCGGCATCGAGGGCAACGTGGTCGTGCGCGTGCTCGTGGACAAGCGCGGCGCCTATGTGCGCCACAAGGTGATCAGCCAGGCGCACCCCGTGTTGTCCAGCGCCGTGGAAGCGCAGATCGGCAAGCTGAAGTTCTCGCCCGCCATCCAGGGCGGCAAGCCTATCCAGTTCTGGGTGAACATTCCGTTCAGCTTCAAGCTGCAGAACTGATCCGCATCCGGTACAAAATGCCGCCCGGCGCCCTTGCAGCGCCGGGCATTTTCATTTCTTCCTGCGGCTGCCTAGCTTCGCAGACTCAACTCCCTGCCGATGGAACCTGTGCGCATGGCCATTTTCGCTTCCGGGGGCGGCTCCAATGCCCGGACCCTCGAAGCCTGGTTTGCCGGGCCTGCGGCGCAGCAGGGCCTGCCGGCCCTGTACGTAACCAGCAACCCTCATTCCGGGGTTGTGGCCCAGGGCACTGCGGCCGGGGTGCCTGTGGTGGTGCTGGGCCGGGGCCGCCACAGCGACGGCCCGTGGCTGGTGTCCCTCCTCGAATCCTACCGCATCGGGCTGGTCGTGCTGGCGGGCTATCTGAAAAAAGTGCCCGAGGCCGTGGTCGCCCGCTATCCGGGCCGCATCCTGAACCTGCATCCGGCCCTGCTGCCCGGCTTCGGGGGCAAAGGAATGTATGGAATGAATGTACACAAGGCTGTTATTTCATCCGGAGAAAAACAGTCCGGCATAACCATTCACTACGTAAACGAACGCTACGACGAGGGCGAAATCCTCTTCCAGGCGGCAGTGGACATCCCGCCGGGCACCGCTCCCGAACAGCTGCAGCGCATGGTGCAGGCGCTTGAGCATGCGCACTTCCCCCGGATTGTGGAAAAAGTTTGCAAAAAGCTCCGGTCTGAGGGGAATAATGCGTAGTTTCGCGGCGAATTCATATGGAAGGTACGGTTCACATCCGGTCGGCACTGATTTCCGTGTATCATAAAGCGGGACTCGATGCGGTTGCGGCCCAATTGGTCCGCCATCACGTGCAGGTATATTCTACCGGCGGCACGGCTGCGTACCTGAAAGACCTCGGGCTGGCGGTACATGACGTCGCAGACCTCACCGGCTATCCCTCAATTCTGGGCGGGCGGGTCAAAACCCTGCACCCCAAGGTGCACGGCGGCATCCTGGCGCGCCGCGGCGAGGCCTCCGACGGAGCCGAGCTGGACCAGTACGGCATTCCGCCCATCGATCTGGTGATGGTGGACCTGTATCCCTTCGAGGAGACGCTCCGCAGCACGGACGACGAAGCTGAGATCATCGAGAAAATCGACATCGGCGGGATTGCCCTCATCCGGGCAGCGGCCAAAAACTACCAGGACGTTGTCTGTGTGCCTTCCCAGGCCTGGTACGGCGAACTGGCAGCCCTGCTGGAGCAGCAGGACGGGGCCACGACCCTGGCCCAGCGCAAGCGCTTCGCTGCGGCGGCGTTCGACGTATCGTCGCACTATGACGCGGCCATTTATGGCTACCTCGACCCGGAGCGGAACCGCTTCAAGCTGTCCGAGGGGCCCAAACGCACGCTGCGCTACGGCGAAAATCCCCACCAGCAGGGCTGGTACTACGGCCAGCTCGACGAGCTGTTCGAGCAGCTCGGCGGCAAAGAGCTGTCCTTCAACAACCTGGTGGACATCGAAGGCGCGCTGCAGCTGGTGGATGAATTCAGCGAGCCGGTCTTCGCGATCATCAAGCATACCAATCCCTGCGGCGTCGCGACGGGCGCCTCCATGCTCGACGCCTGGCAGCGGGCGCTGGAATGCGATCCGCTCTCGGCTTTCGGCGGGATTCTGGCCTGCAACGGCACAGTAGATGCCCCGGCGGCGGAAGCCATCGGCGAGATCTTCTTTGAAGTGCTCATCGCAGACGACTACACCCCGGAGGCGCTGGAGCTGCTGCGCAGGAAGAAGCAGCGCATCCTGCTGCGCCGCCGGCAGCGGCTGGCGCCGCGCCCGCAGGCCCGCAGCCTGCTCAACGGCGTGCTGCTGCAGGAGCCCGATACCCGCCATGCCTCCGCCGCTTCCATCGGGGTGAAAACCTCGCGGCAGCCTTCGGAGGCCGAGCTGGCGGAGGCCCTCTTCGGAGAAAAGGTGTGCAAGCACCTGAAATCCAACGCCATTGCCATCGTGAAAAACCGTCAGCTCATCGGGGCAGGCCTCGGCCAGACGTCCCGCATCGATGCGCTCCGCCAGGCCCTCGCCAAGGCGGGGGAGCGGGGCTTCAGCCTCGATGGCTCGGTGCTGGTCTCCGATGCGTTCTTTCCCTTCGCCGATTCGGTGCAGACCGCGTGGGAGCATGGCATCCGCGTGGTGGTGCAGCCCGGCGGCTCCATGCGCGACGACGAAACCGTGCAGTTTTGCGAAACTCACGATATGTGCTTAATTTTCACAGGGTTAAGACACTTTAAGCATTAATGGGACTCTTCGATTTTTTCACCACCGACATTGCGATCGACCTGGGCACGGCCAACACCCTCATCATGTACAAGGATGAGGTGGTGGTGGATGAGCCGTCGATCGTGGCCGTGGACCGCATGACCGGCAAGGTCATCGCCATCGGCCGGGAAGCCCAGCAGATGCACGAAAAGACGCACGAGAAGTACCGGACCATCCGCCCCCTGCGGGACGGGGTGATTGCGGACTTCACGGCTGCCGAATACATGATCCGCGAGATGATCAAGATGATCCCCAAGAAAAAGCGGATCTATTCCACCAACTACCGCATGGTGATCTGCATCCCCAGCGGCATCACGGAGGTGGAGAAGCGTGCGGTCAAGGACTCCGCCGAGCAGGCCAATGCGCGCGAGGTGCACCTGATTCCGGAGCCGATGGCGGCTGCGATCGGGATCGGGCTGAACGTGAAGGAGCCGACGGGCCACATGATCGTGGACATCGGCGGCGGCACGACGGAGATTGCGGTGATCGCCCTTTCGGGCATCGTGACGGACCAGAGCATCCGCATCGCGGGGGATGAGTTCAACGACGACATCCTCGACTACATGCGCAAGCAGCACAATATGCTCATCGGCGAGCGCAGCGCCGAGCGCATCAAGATCGAGGTAGGGGCGGCCCTGCCGGAGCTCGATGAGCCGCCGCAGGACATCGAGGTGCGGGGCAAGGACCTGATGACCGGCATTCCCAAGACCATTTCGGTTTCCTACCGCGAGGTTTCGCACGCGCTCAACAAATCGATCACCAAGATCGAGGATGCGATCCTGAAAGCGCTGGAAAATACGCCTCCGGAGCTGTCGGCCGATATTTACGAGCGCGGCATCCACCTCACCGGCGGCGGCGCGTCCCTGCGCGGGCTGGACATCCGCCTGGCAGAGAAAACCCGCCTGCCCATCCACGTAGCCGAAGAGCCGCTCAAGGCGGTGGTGCGCGGATCCGGCATCGCTCTCAAGCACATCGAAGAGTACAAGTATCTGATGAGCTAAGCCCGTTCTGCGTCCATGTTCCGGCTGCTTGCCTTCTTATCGGAAAACCGGAACGTGATTCTGTTCCTGCTGCTGGAGGGAATCGCGCTGTATCTCGTAGTGACCCGGAACGACCATCAGCGCCGGGGGTTCGGCGACAGCCTGATGAACCTGTCGTCCTGGGCGCATGACCAGCGCTCGTCCATGAACGAGTACTTCAGGCTGTCCGCGGTCAACGAAGAACTCAGCCTGCAAAACCAGAAGCTGCACCGGGACCTCGAAGCGGCCCGCGAGCAGCTCCGCAGGCAGGAGCCGCTGCTGATGCCTGCCGATTCGGTGCTCAAGCCCATTCCGGACAGTGTCAAACGCCGGGAAACCTTCCGGTTTTTTGCCTGCCGCGTGATCCGGAACACGGTGTACAAGGATTACAATTATATCACCATCGACAAAGGAAGCCTGGACAGCATCCAGGTCAATATGGGGGTGGTGTCGCCGGACGGCATTGCGGGCCGGGTGGTGCGTGTCAGCGAAAAGTACAGCCTCGTGCAGAGCGTGCTCAACCGGGATTTCCGGGTGACCGTGGCGATTGTCGATACCGGCAACCGCGAGGAGGACATCGGATTTCTGGAATGGGAAGGCGGCGCAGCCGATCAGGCCGTGCTGAATTATATTCCGGAAACGGCCACCCTGTCGGCTGGCGACCGGGTCTTTACGGCTTATGAGAGCACCCTGTTTCCGCCCGGCTTTATGGTGGGGTATATCGAAGAGAAGCCGGACAAAGGCCAGGACGGGTTCTTTATGGCGAAGGTGCGGCTTGCGACCCAGTTCCGCAAGCTCCATACCCTGTATGTGGTCAGCGCGCCCCATCAGCTCGACCTCGACGAACTGGACAAGGATATAACGCAGGAAGAATGACTGAAATCCTGAGATATAGCGTGGCAGGACTGCTGTACCTGTTTTTTCAGTTTTTCCTGTTCAATCAGCTCACGCTCTTCCGCGTGGCGGTACCCTTCGTGTTCCTGCTGTTTCTCTTTACCCTGCCCTTCACGCTGCCTACGCCGGCGCTGTATCTGATTGCGTTTGTGACCGGTCTGGTGATGGATCTGTTCGGAGAAACGGAAACGGTGGGGCTGCACGCATTCGCCTGCCTGCTGGCCATGTCCCTGCGCGGGACGGTGGCCGAGCTGGTGACCTCCTCGTCCTACCGGGGCCGGGCGGAAATTTCCTTCCGCAATCAGCCGCTGATCTGGTACGTGTCCATCCTGGCTCCGCTGATTCTGGTGCACCATCTGTTTTACTTTTTTCTGGAAGCCTTCACCTTCAGCGGATTCTTTTTTACCCTGCTCAAGGTGCTGGCCAGCGGCTTGTACACCTTCGCCTTTTGCTTTATCTTCAGCTACCTGTTTTACATGCGCTAACGGAGTGTCATGGATAACCTCCAGATCCGGGGTTCTGTACTGATCTTGTGCATCGGCGCAATTTTCCTGACGTTTATCGTCAGGCTGTTTTCGATTCAGGTGCTGAGCAGCGACTATGCGCGCAAGGCAAACGACTATGTGATCCGGGTCAAGCCTATCATTCCGCCGCGCGGCAATATCTACGACCGGGATGTGCGGATCTACGTCTCGAACGAGCCCATGTTCAACATGCTCGTCACGCCGGACGAGTTCTGGGTGCCGGACACGGCGGTGCTGGTGCAGCTGCTCGGCAAGACGAAGGAGCAGATCGAGGCCGAGATCCGGAAAATGCCGCCGAGGCAGGAGTCGGTATTTGCGCGCTACATCTCGCCGGAGGTGTACGGCAAATTGCAGGAGCAGCTCTGGAATGCGCGGGGCATCAGCTTTACGGCCAGCACCAAGCGCTCATATGTCGTGCCGGTGGGGGGGAATGTGCTGGGCTACATCAGCGAAGTGAGCCAGCAGGAGATCGAGGCGGCTTCGGGCAAATATCTCAGCGGGGACCTGATCGGCAAGGCCGGCATCGAGCGCAGCCATGACAGCACCCTGCGGGGCATCCAGGGATACCGGAAGGTGCTGAAGAATGTGCACAACCGCGAGGTGGGCAGCTTCGCCGGCGGCTCCCAGGATCGCCAGGCTACGCGCGGGCGCGATATCCTGCTGGGCATCGATACCCGGCTCCAGCAGTTCGGCGAGGAGCTGATGCAGGGCAAGAAAGGCAGCATCGTAGCCATCGAACCCTCGAGCGGGGAAATCCTGGCATTTATCAGCGCGCCTTCCTATGATCCGAACCTGCTCACAGGCAGCGATCTGCGCGAGAACTGGGGACGGCTGCGCAGCGACACGACCAATCCGCTCTACAACCGCCCCCTCATGGCGCGGTATCCGCCCGGCTCGATCTTCAAGCTCGCCATTGCCCTGGCTGCGCTCAACGAAGGCACCATTACCCCCGAAACCTACTACGGCTGCGGCGGCGGCTTCAAGCGCAACCGGGGCAAGCCCGGCTGCCGGTTTCACCCTTCGCCCCTCAAGCTCGACGGTGCCATCCAGTGGTCCTGCAACTCCTACTTCGCTGCGACCTACATGGATTTTCTCCATCATGACAAGTTCGAAACCTTCTACCACTCCTACGAAGCCTGGTACGAGTACATGAAAGGCCTCGGCGTAGGCCGGACCCTCGGGGTGGATGTGCCCTATGAGATCGCCGGCAACCTGCCCACCGCCGAGCGCTACGACAAAATCTACGGAAACGGGCGCTGGATGGCGACCAACATCATTTCCAACGCCATCGGGCAGGGGGAAATCATCATGACGCCCCTGCAAATGGCCAATATGGTGGCGACCATCGCCAACCGGGGCCGCTATACCGAGCCGCACTTCGTGCGGGCTGTCCGAGATGAAAACAGCGGAGACTGGATCAAGCTGCGCCACGAAACCTTCTCCTCCGAGATCCGCCGCGAGCATTTCGAGACCGTCATCGATGCAATGGAGCAGGTAGTCAAAAGCGGCACGGCCCGCCGGGCCTACATCAACGACTCCATTGCCGTGTGCGGCAAGACCGGCACCGTGCAGAACCCGCACGGCGAAGACCACGCCGTATTCATCGGGTTTGCGCCGAAGCACAATCCCCAGATCGCCATCGCCGTGGTCATCGAAAATGCGGGCGGCGGCGGCAGCTGGGCCGCGCCCACAGCCAGCCTCATGATGGAGCATTACCTCTGGGACGGCACCATCCGCTACAAGCAGCCTGAATACGAACGGGTACGCCAGGCCCGGTTTATCCGCTAACGCCACCCCATGACCCGCAAATCCTTCGACTTCGACCTGATCTCGATCCTGCTCTACCTGCTCATGGTGGTGGTGGGCTGGATGACGATCTATGCCAATACCTCGGCGGGCGGGCACACCTACATCCTGGATTTTACGGCGCCGCACGCGCGCCAGCTGGTGTGGATCATCATTTCGCTGATCGCGGCGGGGATCATCCTCACGCTGGACTACCGCTTCATCGAGGCAGTGAGCTATCTGGCCTATGGCATCGCGATCGCGCTGCTCATCGTGACGCTCTTCGCGGGCCGCGAAATCAACGGCGCCAAAGCCTGGCTCTTTATCGGGGGGCAGCAGATCCAGCCTGCGGAATTTGCCAAGCTGGCCACGGCCCTCGTGCTGGCGCGCTACATGTCCACGCTGGGCTTTTCCATGCGCGATACCCGCCAGATGATGGTGGCCGCCGGGCTGGTAGCCCTGCCTGCGCTGATTGTGATCCTGCAGAACGATACCGGCTCCGCCCTGGTCTTCGGCAGCTTCCTGATCGTATTCTACCGCGAAGGGCTCAATGCGCTCATTCCCATCGCGCTGGTGCTGATCGGGGTGGTGGGCATCACCACCCTCTGGCTCGAAAATGCCTGGATCGTCTCCGGCGGGGTACTGGCCGTAGGCGCGGGATCCATGCTGTATTTCTACAACCGGCGGCAGTGGCGGCGCCTGCTGACGCTGCATCTGACCGTAGCCGGGTTTCTGATCTTTCTGTCCTTCAGCACCAGCTTCCTCGTCTCCAAGCTGCAGCCGCACCAGCAGGTCCGCATCCGGGTGCTCTTCGACCCTACGCAGGACCCGCAGGGATCGGGCTACAATGTGATTCAGTCCAAAATCGCCATCGGCTCCGGCGGCCTCGTGGGCAAGGGCTTTTTGCAGGGAAACTATACGAAGTACAAATTCGTGCCCAAGCAGGAGACGGATTTCATTTACTGCACCATCGGAGAGGAGTACGGCTGGGTAGGATCCAGCCTCGTAGTCATCACCTTTTTTGCGCTCATCTGGCGGATCTTATTCCTGGCCGAAAATTCCAAGACGCGCTACGCGCGGATTTACGGCTACGGCGTGCTGTCGATCCTGTTTTTCCACGTGGCGATCAATATCGGCATGACCATCGGGCTGGTGCCGGTGATCGGGATTCCGCTGCCGTTTTTCAGCTACGGGGGGTCCTCGCTGCTGGCATTTACCGTGCTGATTTTCATCCTGATCAACTTGTATTCCTACCGGATTTCCGTGCTGGGCAGCAAGGTATGACGGCGGGTCCGGGCATCCGCAGATGCTGCGCAAATTTTGCTAGATTTGCCCGGCTGAATCCTGAATCCGCCCGGTGAAACCCAAACTGATCAACGGCCTGCTCATTGCCATCGGCATCCTGCTGTGGATCGGCTTGCTTGGCTATCACCTGATGGAGCAGGTGCTCTCGATCTTCGAGGACGGCCCTGCGTCTGCGGCCCTGGTAGGCAGCACCGGATACCGGATCGTGCTGGCCTGTTTTTTTATCGCGCACGCCATTCTGCTGAGCCGGATTTTCTCCAATATCGAGCGGCTGAACGTCCTGACCCTGCTCTGGCGGCTGTTTATCATCGGCATGGCGGGCGTCTCGGTGATCCTGATCATTACCTTCGCCAACCGGCTGCTCCAGGGGCTGAATGTATACAGCTATTTCAAGCCGGTGTTCTACTGCCTGGGCTTGTATGCGGCGACGGTATTTTTCCTTTCGGCGGTCTTTCTGTTCCGGCGCTTTATCCTGTATCCGCGCACGCGCCGCAAGCTGGTGCTCTGGAACCTGTTTCAGGGCTTTCTGGCCCTGGGGATCGGGCTGCTCTTTTTTGTGCGGGACATGGTGCTGCCGGTGAGCTACGGGTTCTTCATTCTGCTTATCATCCCGCTGGCGGCAAATGTGCGCTGGGTTTCGTACCTCAATTTCAACCAGAAGCTGCGCGCGCTGGGGCTTTTTGTGCTGGTGGTGCTGGTGGCCGTGACCTTCCTGATCGCCGGGCAGCGGCTGCCGGAGCAGCTGGGGGTGCCGATGATGATCGGCCTGCGGATGGAGTTTTTGGCATTTTCCGCCATTTTTACCCTGGTATACAGCGGATTCAGCATCCTGGTGCTGTTTTTCAACCTGCCCACCTCGTCGGTATTCGAGCTGGAGAATTTCGAGATCGCCTCGTTTTCCAAGATCAACCAGGCCATCCAGTCCAACCTGGACTTTACCGACATCATGAATACCCTGCTGGACGCGGCGCTGATGGTTTCGGGGGCGCGGGCGGGCTGGGTGGAGCTGATTCCGGAGGGGGCGGCGGAGGCGGAGGTGCGTATCCGCAAGCGGATCAGCCTGGAGGAGATCGGCGCGCTGCGGCAGGACCTCAGCCTGGCCGGGCGCATGCTGCGGGAGCAGCGGGCGGTGCTGATCAAAAATACCCGCAAATCGCGCGAAGGGCGCCATCAGGATACCCGTTACCGCTCCCTGCTGGCGGCGCCGATTCTGTCCAACAACGCCCGCTTCGGCGCGGTGGTGATCGCCTCGGAACTGGTCAATGCATTCGAAGAGGTCACGATCAAATCGATTTCCTCGTATGCGGAGCAGGCAGGCATTGCCTTCGAGAATGCGCGGCTGATCAAGAATTCCATCGAGGTGGAGCGCTACCAGGAGCAGCTCAAGATTGCGAAGGAAGTGCAGACGCAGCTGCTGCCCGGCAGCCTGCCCTCGACGCAGGAGATTGAGTTTGTGTCGGTGAGCGAAAATGCGGATGAGGTCGGGGGCGACTATTTCGATGTCCTGCAGGCGGGGCCGCGGCGCTACCGCGCTGCCATCGGCGATGTGTCGGGCAAGGGCACCACGGCCGCATTCTACATGGCGGAGATCAAGGGGATCTTCCATGCGCTGGCGCGCCTGAACCTCAGCGTGCGGGAGTTTATGGTCACGGCCAACCAGGCGATTTCGGCCTGCATGCAGCGGGGTTTTTTCACCACATTTACCTACCTGGAGATCGATCTGGAAGCCCGTGTCCTGCGCATGATGCGGGCAGGGCACTGCCCGGCATTTTACTACAGCCATGCCTCCGATACCCTCTCCCTGCTGCGCGACGGCACCCTGGGGCTGGGCATCGTGCGCAACGATTCCTTCGCTGCCATGCTGCCCGAGGCGCAGGAACTGCCCTGTCAGCCGGGCGACTTTCTGGTGCTGTATACCGACGGCATTCTGGAGGCCCGCAACGAGCAGGGCGAAGAGTTCGGCTACCAGCGCATGGAGGCTGTAATTCAGCGGAACAAGGCCGCGCCGGCGCCCGAACTGGCAGCCGCGCTGATTGGTTCGGTCAAGACCTTTGCCCATTCAGCCATCCAGGACGACTACACGATCCTTATCATCCGATTCAAATACAACCTCCCCCCTCCATCCCCGTATTAAGGTGCACATGGAAATCAAGGAACAACGGCACGAAACGTACGTCACCCTGATCCCGGTCGGAGATCTGGATGCAAACTCGTCGGTAGAGCTCGACGAGCGCATCCACGCCATCGTGGAATCCGGATGCTCCAACATCCATGTGGATGGCCGGGAAATCCGGTATATCTCCAGCGCAGGCTTGGGGGTGTTCATCTCTTACCTCGAAGAGCTGGCCCTGCGGGGCGGGCGCTTCGTCGTATCGGGGCTCGCCGACAACGTGCGCGATGTATTTCAGATTCTGGGGCTCGATAAGCTGGACCATCTGGTCCTGACCGATGCCGCGCCGCAGGATGATCAATTGTTCGCAGCCAAACCATGAAAGCCTATCTCCAGGTCCGTTGCAGCAAATCGCAGCTCGCTGCCATCCGGGACTTCGCCCGGGAGCAGCTGGCGCAGATGCAGGTCGGCGAACCGGTTTCCCATCAGATCGTGCTGGCCATCGACGAGGCCTGCGCCAACTGCATGATTCACCAGCACCAGTGCGACGGCTATTCCGTCCTCGAGGTGAGCATGTACCGCAAAGGCGATGTAGTATACGCCGAGATCCGGGACAGCGGCCAGGGATTCCCCATCGACCGCTACCAGCCGGAGGATGTCCATCACATCGTGCAGCGGCGCGGCAAAGGCGGCCTGGGCATCAACCTCATCCATCACATCATGGATGAAATTCAGGTGGAGCAGGGGGAAGATTACTACGTGTATAAGCTCGGCAAGCGCATTACCGACGACCCGGCCCCCCGCCCGTCCACCGCCCCCTGACCTGCGCGATCTTGCTGCAGGCCGCTATGCTGGAAATCCATTTCAGATGTGTAAATTTGCCCGTCCCTATAAAAACGGAGCAATATGAATCGCATCATCTTACGGAATTGCATGCTGGGCATGGCCCTGATGGCCCTGTTTGCCTGCAACACCGCTAAGCAGGCAGGCAGTTCGGGCAGGAAAGATCCAGCGCTGCTGGAGTTCAGCCAGGGACTGGTCCGCAAATCGGAGTTTGAGCGGGTCTATGCCAAAAATAACGGCGGTCCGGAAGCCGCAGCACGGCACACCCCGGAGCAGTACCGCGAGTATCTCGATCTCTATATCAACTTCAAACGCAAGGTATTCGAAGCCGTCGCCCTGGGGCTCGACACCACCGCCGCCTTCGAGCAGGAATTCAATACCTACCGCAAGCAGCTCGTGCAGCCCTATCTTTCGTCCCGCGAGGTCGAAGACCGGCTGGTGCAGGAGGCCTACGAGCGCTCCGGCTACCTGGTGAATGCGGCCCATATCCTGATCAGCGTAAGCGAAGATGCTCCCCCGGCCGACACCCTGCGCGCCTACCAGCTGGCGCTGGCCTACCGCGACTCCGTGCTGAAAGGCGGCAAGCCGTTCAACTACATGGCTGCGCAGTATTCGGCCGACCCTTCCGCCCGCAGCAATGAAGGCGAACTGGGCTTTTTCTCGGTGTTCGACATGGTCTATCCCTTCGAGAATGCAGCCTATACCACCGAGCCCGGGCAGATTTCCATGCCGGTGCGCACCCGCTTCGGATACCACCTCGTGCGGGTCAATGAAAAGGTGAAAAACGAAGGCGCCCGCCGCGCCGCGCACATCATCATCCGCGTGGGCGACCGCTACAGCGCCAAAACCGAGGATCAGGCCCGCAGCAAAATCAATGAGATCTACCAGCGCCTCAACAACGGCGAAGACTTCGCCGCGCTGGCTGCCCAGTACTCAGACGACCCCGGCTCGGCCTCCAAAGGCGGCGACCTGGGTTCCGGCCGTCTGCTGCCGGAAATGGAAAGCCTCAAGATGCGCCTAGGCAAAGGAGCGTTTTCCGAACCCTTCCAGACCTCTTTCGGCTGGCATATCCTCAAGGTGACCGAAGTGGAAACCCTGGGCAGCTTCGAGGAGGCCAAGCCGGCACTCAAGCAGAAAATCGCGCGCGACAGCCGCTCCCAGCTTTCGCGCAGCGCCCTCATCGCCAAGATCAAGCGCGAAAATGCCTTCTCGCTCGACGAAGCCAGCCTCGCTGCATTCAAGGCGACGCTGAATGCCGACTTTGCCCGCGGGGCCTGGAAGCCCGACTCGGCCCAGCAGGCGCTCTATGCCCGCCCCCTGTTCTCCCTGGGCAGTTCCCTGACCCGGAGCCTCAGCGATTTCGTCGCCTACTACCAGAGTGCCCGCCCCCGCAACCAGCGCCTTACCGCCGAGCAGGCTGCCGATCAGTTTGTCAATACCTATATCGAGCAGCAGCTGCTGGAGTACGAAGAAGCCCGCCTGCCGGAGAAGAATCCGGAGTTCCGCTACCTGCTCGAAGAATACCACGACGGCATCCTGCTCTTCACGCTGATGGAGCAGAAAGTCTGGAAAAAAGCGGTCGAGGACACCGCCGGGCTCCGGGCGTATTACCTGGCGCATCAGGCTGAATTTCAGGCAGATGAAATGGTCGATGTGAAAGAATACCGCAGCGACGGCGAGGAGGCCATCACCCAGGTGGCGGCGCTGCTGGCCGAAGGCCGCCCGGACGCGTACATCGACTCTGTGATCAACCAGACCTCGGCGCTGCGCCTGCGCATCACCAACCAGAGCTACGAGCGCGGAGATGCAGGGCTGGATGCTTCCTTCTTCGGCAAGCCGGCCGGCTACCGCTCGGCCCCGATGGCCGAAAACGGCATGCACCGCATCATCGAGGTGCAGGCCAGCTATCCGGCAGGCATCAAGCCTTTCGACAAGGCGCGCTCCGAGTGCATTACCCGCTATCAGGATTATCTGGAGAAACAATGGCTGGACGAACTGGCCGGCAAATACCCGGTGAAGGTGAATGAAAAGGTATTCGACCGCCTCTATCAGTAAGCGGCACCGGCAGACCGGTGCGCGCGCGGCAGCCAACCTTTGGGGGGCTGCCGGCGTCTGGGTATGGATGATCCTGCTCAGTGCATGCTCGCGCCAGCCTGCGGGCGACGATGTGGTGGCCAGCTACGCGGGCCAGAAGCTGCTGCGGGCGGAGGTGGATCACTTCCTGCCCGACAGCGTGCAGGGCGCAGACAGCGCCCGTCTGGCCGCCGAGTATATCAGCCAATGGACGGCGCTGCGCGCCGTAGCAGAAAAAGCGGCCCTCCAGATTCCGGATCTGGATGCCGAGCTGCAGCACGACCTGGACCTGTACCGCCTCCGGCTCGCGGAAGAAGCCTACTTCAAGCGGCTGGCCAGCCAGAACGCAGCCCGCTTCGAGCCCGGCGAAGCCGATATCCGCAGCCTCTACGAGCAGGAACGGGTCCGCTTCACCGCAGATGCCAATTACTACCGCTGCCTCTACGTGAAGACCAGCAAGCCCAACCAGTTCCGCATTGTGAGCCTGATGCGCAACCCCGATGCGGCTGCCCTCCAGGAACTCGCAGGGTGGGCACAGACCCATGCCGAAGAATTCCGGCTGGATAGCAGCTACATCGACGACCGGGAGCTGGACCGGATCGGGGCCGGCTTTCCCGGCAATATCCGGAACGCCAGCGCCGGAACGCCGTACCCTTACACCACCCGGACCGACAGCACCGCATGGCAGCATATATTCTGCATGCAGGAAGTGGTGAAGGCTGGCAGTCCCATGCCGCTGGCCTTGTGCCGCGACCGGATCGCCGGGATCCTGCGCAACCAGCGTGTGCAGGCATACGTTGAACAACACAAGGCCGGTCTCGTGCGCGAAGCGCAGGCTGCCGGCAAAATCCGCATTGGGGAATGAAGAACTACCAGATTCTGCTGACAGCGGCCTTCTGCGCCGCCAGCCTGCACCTGCTGCAGGCACAACCTTCACCCCAGACGCTGGACCGCATCGTGGCTGTCATCGGCGAGGAGGTCATCCTGCAGTCGGATGTGGACAACCAGTACCACTTCCTCCGGCTTCAGGGCACCCCCGACGACGGCTCCCTGCGCTGCCAGGTGCTGGAAAATTTCATCATCTCCAAGCTCCTCCTCGACAAGGCCCGGCAGGACAGCCTGACCGTGGACGAAGGCCAGGTGGACAGCGAGATCGACCGGCGGGTGAGCGTGATCCTGCAGAAGATCGACCGTTCGGAATTCGAGCGCATCTACGGCAAGACGCTGCCGCAGTTCCGCGAAGACATCCGCGAGGAGATCCGCAATGAGCTGCTGGTGGACCGCCAGCGGGGGACGCTGCTCGAAAAGGCAGACATTTCCCCGTCGGAAGTCAAGCAGTTTTTCCGCAACATCCCTGAAGACAGCCTGCCGCTCTTTCCGGCGGAGGTGCAGCTGAACCACATCGTCGTCGTGCCGCCCGTCTCCAAAGAAAGCGAGGACCGCGCCAAGCAGCTTCTCGGCGACCTGCGCAAGCAGGTGCTGGAGCAGAAGGCGGACTTCGGCGAGCTGGCCTCGAAGAACACCGACGAGCCGGGCGGCCGCGCCCGCCAGGGCGACCTGGGCTGGTTCGGGCGCGGCGATATGGTGCCTGAATTCGAGGAGGTGGTCTATCAGATGCGCCCCGGCGACGTGTCGCAGCCGTTCCGCACCGAGTTTGGCTATCACATCGTCAAGCTGATCGAGCGGCGCGGCGAGCGGGTGCATGCAGCGCACATCCTCAAGCGCCTTTCCGCCAGCGCCAACGGCGACGCAGTCGCCATCGACTCGCTCAATAAGCTTCTCAAGCTGATTGCGGCCGATTCGCTGACCTTCGAGGAGGCGGCCATGGAGTACTCCTCCGACCGGCGCACCAAGCACTGCGGCGGCTGCTATACCGATCCGCAGACCGGCGACCTGCGCGTGCCCCTCGATAACCTCGACGCCGACATGTACTTCAAGATCGAAGACATGAAGCCCGGCCAGATCTCCAAGCCGATGGAGCTGCTCATGCCCGACGGCACCCGTGCCTTCCACGTCATCCTGCTCAAAAACCGGATTCCCCCCCACAAGCCGAATCTCAAGGATGACTACCAAAAGATCCGGAACGCAGCCGTGGAAGCCAAACAGGCAGAGATTTTCGAGAAGTGGTTGCGCTCCGCGAAGAAAAATATCTATATTGACCTCAAGCCTACCGAGTGCTACAATGCACTCCAACACTGGATCGAATAATGCAACCGTACAGGACTGAAGTAGAGGCGGCAGACGCCATGGCGCACAAGTACCGCGAGCTGAAGCAGGAAATCGCCAAGGTGATCGTCGGACAGGAAGATGTAGTCGAGAAGTTGCTGATCGCGTTGTTCTGCAAGGGGCATACCCTGCTGGTAGGCGTTCCCGGTCTGGCTAAAACCCTGCTGATCAGCACCATCTCGCGGGTGCTCGACCTGAAGTTCAACCGCATCCAGTTTACCCCGGACCTCATGCCGAGCGATATCCTCGGTACGGAGATCCTGGAGATCGACCAGGAGACCAACCGCAAGTACTTCAAGTTCATCCGCGGCCCGATCTTCGCCAATATCATCCTGGCCGATGAGATCAACCGCACCCCGCCCAAGACCCAGGCGGCGCTGCTGGAGGCCATGCAGGAGAAAAAGGTGACCATCGCAGGCGAAAACCATGTGCTCGAAGAACCCTTCTTCGTGCTGGCGACCCAGAACCCCATCGAGCAGGAGGGCACCTATCCCCTGCCCGAAGCGCAGCTGGACCGCTTCATGTTCAACCTGCAGGTGGAGTACCCCAGCATCGAGGAGGAGATCCGGATTGTGATGCAGACCACCAGCACGGCGCATGCCGAGCTGTCCACCATGCTGAGCCGCGCCGAGATCCAGTATTTCCAGCAGCTGGTCCGCCAGGTGCCGGTGACGGAGCATGTGGTCAGCTATGCGGTGCATCTGGTCAACAAAACCCGCGTGCGGACCCCGCATGCGCCCGAGTCCATCCGCGAGCTGATTACCTGGGGTGCAGGGCCGCGCGCTTCGCAATACCTCATCCTGGCTGCCAAGGCGCTCTCGCTCCTGCGCGGCAAGTACTCGCCGGACATCGAAGAAGTGCGCGAAGTGGCAGCCTCCGTGCTGCGCCACCGCATCGTGCCGAGCTTCACGGCAGAGGCAGAGGGCGTCACAGCCGATGATATTGTCCGGAAACTCCTCTGAGGATCAGGCGATTGCGCTGGCTCCTGGCTGATGCGGCTGCTCCTGTTCGCGGATGAAGTGCTGGATCAGGTCGATGGCGTCATGCCCGGGCTCGTTGTGCGCCATGCGGCGCAGCTGCAGCGACTCGATCATGGAGCGCAGCATGGCATCGAACTTCATCTCCCGGAGGTATTTCTGGTAGCGGATCAGAATCCAGTCTTCGAGCATGCGCTCGATGCGCTGGGTCAGCGGCTCGGGCAGCAGGGCGGAACAGATGCCGAAGGCGTGGCCCATGAGGTAAAAGCAGCGGGCATACCAGGCAGGGCTGACGCCGCGCTTGCGCAGGAGATCTTCCAGAAAAGCCGAATGGCGGGCTTTGCGCTCGCGGAGGCGGCGGATACGCTCGCCCCCGGTGCCGAACTGGCGGTACCAGCCGAGGCGCATGGCCTCGCGGGCGTGCAGGTCGCGGATGAAAAACTCGGTCCGCCGTTTCAGATCAATCGTGCCCATATGTGTGTCCGTTCGATTTCGCTTCAAACTTACAATTTTTTTTGAAAGTTTAGGAAGCTAAAAAAGCATATCTATCATGGGCGATACGAAAAGTGCGCGGAAAGGGTTGGCCTGGGGAGTTCCTGCTTTCATGCAATCTCTGGGACGCTGAAGCCGGAATCTCCGCGAAATTCCGACTATTTTCGTAGAATTGACGAGGCAATGATCCGGTGGCAGATCAGATAGCGGCGATCGATGGTTGATGTAGCACATGTGCCTATGAAATTCTGGCTTATCCGCCTTGCGGCGTGCATTTCCTTGCTGAGCCCCTTGCAGCGGGCCTCCGCCCAGTACGAGCAGTTTGCGCCCTTCTTCGAGGAGGCCTACCAGAAGCACCCCAGCATCCCGCGCGGCATGCTGGAGGCGGTGGCGTACACCAATACCCGCATGACCCACCTGCAGCCGGTCTACGGCTGCAACGACATGCCGGTCTATTACGGCGTCATGGGCCTCGTGTACGACGGCAAGGGCTATTTCCAGAACAGCCTCCAGAAGGTCGCGGAGCTTTCGGGCTACGCGGTGGAGGAGGTGATGCGCGATCCGCGGACGAATATCCTGGCCTATGCGGCGGCGTATGTGGCGCTCCAGCAGACCAAGCGCATGACCAGCCGCAGCGTGGACGGGCACCAGCCCATTCTGACCGAGCTGAGCGAGATTCCGCAGGACCAGACGCTGATCAATGAGTACGCCCAGGACCAGCAGTTTTACGGGGTGCTGATGGAAATGCAGACCCCGCACACCGGGACCCGCCACCGCACGCGGTCTGTATTCGACTTCAACGCCATTTTCGGCGCGGAAAACTACCGGGTGCTCAGCGCCAGCTCGGTGCAGATGTCCCGCACCAGCGTGCGCAGCGTCAACGGCGACGCATTTACCCCCAAGACCTCCTGCAGCGCCGAAAAACGCCAGGCCGATTACCAGGGCGCGATCTGGAAAATGGCCAACTCCCGCAACTTCGGCTCCCGCGACGGGGAAACGGTGAAGTACATCACCGTCCACACCATTCAAGGCTCCTATTCCAGCGCGATTTCGTGGTTTCAGAATGCAAATGCCCGCGTGTCGGCGCATTACATCATCCGCTCCAGCGACGGGCAGGTGACGCAGATGGTCTGCGAAACCGACAAAGCCTACCATGTGCGCACCGACAATGCCACCACCATCGGCCTGGAGCATGAGGGCTTCATCGAAGGCGGCAGCGTGTGGTACACCCAGGCGATGTATGAGAGTTCGGCGGCGCTGGTGCGCGACATCTGCCGCCGCCACGGGATCGACCCGCTGAAGACCTACGCAGGCCCGCCCACACGCGGCACGCGCGTACTGGGCAATACCTGCTACCACATCAAGGGCCACCAGCATTTCCGGGGCAACGACCACATCGATCCCGGGCCCTTCTGGGACTGGGAGCGCTACTACCGGCTGATCAACGGCGATGTGGCGCCGCAGGTGCTCAGCAGCCGCCAGGGCGAGTTCAGCGATCCGGGCGGCGCAGGCAACTACCCCGATCAGGCCCGCGTGGGCTATCTCATCAAGCCCCGCAACGCTTCGTCTGTCACGCTCCGCTTTCTGGAGCTGAATCTCGAAGGCACCAAGGACGCGCCGTACGACTATCTGGATATCTACGACGGGGAAAATGCCAACGGGAAATTCATCGGGCGCTTCACCGGCGACCGCCCGCCGCCGCAGGAAATCGTGGCCCGAAGCGGCGCGATGTTCATCGAGTTCCGCTCCGACTGCCAGGTCAATCTCGCCGGCTGGCGGGCCAGCTATACCTCGGAGCAGCGCAACCCCGACTGCGCGATGCCCGGCAACCTCATTGCCAGCGACTTGTATCCGATGGGCGTCACGCTCAACTGGGACCCTGTGCCGGGCACCCGTGAGTACCTCGTGCGGGTGCGGCGCAAGATCGAGCCCAATTTCACGGTGTACCGGACCCGCAGCAATTTCCTGAAACTCACGGGCCTGGCCGCCAATGGCCTCTATGTCTGGCAGGTGCAGACGCTCTGCGGCCCCGACACCTCCGCCGCAGCCGGGGAGAGCTTCCTGCTGCCGCCCATCGCCCGCAGCGGCAGCGCCCAGGTGTACACCACTACTGCCGAAGAGGGCCGTATCCTGGACTCCGGCGGCGCCGGATCTACCTATGCCAGCGAGGAAAGCTGGCTTTACCGCATCGTGCCTGCCAACGGCGGGCGGGTCGAGCTGCGCTTCACGGAGTTCAATACCGAGGAAGGCGTCGATCTGCTGACGGTGTATGACGGGCTCAGCACCAATGCGCCCCAGCTTGCGGTGCTTTCGGGCAAGCCGGGCGCGCGCACCTTCACTTCCTCCGGCAACGGCCTGACGGTGCATTTCACCTCCAACAACCGCAACAACTTCGACGGCTGGGCGGGCACCTGGCGCACGCTGGGCGCCGGCTCCGGCACACCGCCAGTCGTGGTGAATCCCGATCCGCCCGTGCGCCCGCCCGTCCCGCCTACGCCCAATCCCCAGCCGCCGGCACCGGCGGAAACCTTCGGGGTGACGCTGGAATACCCGGCGGGCACACCGGAGACGCGGATCGAGGCGGCTGCGGCATACAGCGGCAATTTTACCCTCAATTTCCGCGACGGCGCGGACAATTACCGCTTCTACACCCTTGCTTCGAACACCGACGAAGGCTGGCGGGGCAATCCGGAGGCGGGATTTCTGACCGATGAATTCGACCGCAGCCTCAGCCCGGCCTGGCGGCGGGCGAGCGGCACCTGGCGCGTCAGCGGCGACCGCCTGCGCCAGAGCGAGACGACGCCGGACAATACGAACCTGCACACCAGCCTGACCCAGAGCGGCGAAGGCGCCTGGCTGTACCACTGGCAGGCGCGCATGAGCGGCGGCACCGGCAACCGCCGTCATGGCCTGCACTTCTTCTGCAGCGATCCGGCGGCGGAAAACCGGGGAAATTCCTACTTCGTCTGGATCCGGGATACGGAGCGGGAGGATTTTGCGGAGATCTACGAGACGGTGGACGATCAGTTTTCGATGAAGGCGCGGCAGCCGCTGAGCCTGCGTCCGGGCCAGACCTGCGACTACAAGGTATACTACGATCCTGCCAGCGGCCTGATCGAGCTGTATGTCAATCAGGTGCTGGCGGTATCCTGGACCGATCCGAGCCCGCTGCGCAGCGGGCGGGGCATCTCCCTGCGCACGGGCGGCTGCGAGGTGCTCTTCGACAACCTGGCGGTGTACCGGTCGCGGGGCGGAGCTGCTGCGGTGCAGCCGCAGCGGGATCTGCCGGGCCTGGGCCGCTTCCGGGCGGTTTCGCTGGTGATGGACGGCGCACGCCGCTGGTCGCGGCCTGCTGTGGCGGAGTCGGCGGTGTCGGCGCAGGCCGGGCCGGTTACGCCGCCGGCACCCAGCCCGAACCCCAATCCCAGCCCCAATCCCGGCCCGGCAACGGGGAGCCTGCGGCCGTCCTATTCAGGCGACTTCCTGCTCAACTTCGGCGATACGGGCGGCGGCACCGGATTTTTCCTGCCGGCTGACCACGACGGCCAGCGCTGGAGCGCCAACCGGAGCCTGGGCTATCTGCTGGATGAGTTTCCGGGCAGCCGCCTCAATCCGGAGTGGACCTCCGCCAAGGGAAGCTGGCAGGTGCGCAATGGTGTGCTGTCGCAGCAGGATGCCGCAGATCCGAATACGAACCTGTTCATTCCGCTGACCCAGACCGGGACGGAGGCCTACCTGTACCACTTCCGGGTGCGGCTGCTGAGCACTGCGGAAAACAGCCGCTTCGGGCTGCACTTCTTCTGCAGCGACGGCGGACGCACCAACCGGGGCGATTCATATCTGGTCTGGTTCCGGTATCAGGTCAGCGCGCCCAGCCGGGTGGAGGTGTACCGTTCGCAGAACGATGCGCTGCCCCGCTTCCGCTCCGCAGTCAACCTGACGCTGAGCCCCAACACCTGGCTCGACTGCCGGGTGATGTACGATCCGCGGACCGGGCAGATCGATGCCTGGATCAACAGCCAGCGGGTGCTCACCTGGCGGGATGAAACGGCCCCGCTGCGGGCCGGCAGCGCGGTTTCGCTGCGCACGGGCAGTGCGCGTGCGGAGTTCGACGACCTGCGGGTGTACAAGCAGCGGGGCGCCGATCCGGTGCGGATCACCGTGGGCAATACCGCAGACAGCATGCTGCGCTTCAAGAGCATGGGTGGCAATCCGGCAGCCCGGATCTACAGCGTGCTGCTCGATGCGCGGCTCCGCTGGCAGGCGGTCAAGCAGGAAGAGACCCGGATCGAATGAGACAGGCAGCAATTGGCGGCAACTCCCAGTCCGATTCGGCGTTTAACCATTCGGATTGTAACTTTGCCCCATGTCCAAGCAGCAAGATTCGGTATCAGGCAAGGTCTTCGACCGCCGCCTGATTGCCCGGCTCGTTTCCTATACCCGTCCATTCCGTGTCTGGTTTGCCCTGGCCCTGGTGCTGACGGTGGTGATTTCCATCCTCTCGCCGCTGCGTCCGGTGCTGATTCAGCGGATGCTGGATCAGGAGGTGGCCGCAGGCGACGTGCCGGGCGTGCGGACGATGATCCTGCTGCTGGCCGGCCTGGTGCTGATGGAGTTTGCGCTCAGCTACGGCAATACCTACCTCACCAGCTGGCTGGGGCAGAGCGTCATCGCCGATGTGCGGAAGCAGGTGTTCCGGCATATCCTGCACTTGCGGCTCCGCTATTTCGACCGTACGCCGGTGGGCCTGCTGCAGACCCGCACCGTGAGCGATGTGGAAACCCTCAACGAAGTGTTCACCACCGGACTGGTGCATATCCTGGGGGATATGCTGCAGCTGGCGGCGATTCTGGCGGCTATGTTCTGGATCAACTGGGAGCTGACGCTGGTGGTACTGTTTATTTTTCCGGCGCTGATCGTCACAGCCTATATTTTCAACCAGAAGGTAAAAGTCTCCTTTCAGGAGGTGCGCAAGGCGGTGGCCGATATGAATGCGTTCCTGCAGGAGCATATCACGGGGATGCAGATCATCCACATGTTCAACCGGGAAGGGGAGGAGCTGCGCCGGTTTGATAAAATCAACCGCGAGCACCGGCGCGCGCATATCAAGTCGGTGCTGTATTACAGCATCTTTTTTCCGGTGGTGGAGGTGATCTCGGCGCTGACGCTCGGCGTGCTGGTGTGGTACGGTGCGGGCCGGGTCGTGGGCAATTATTTCGGCTTCGGCGAACTGGTGGCCTTCATCATGTTTGTGCAGATGTTTTTCCGCCCGATCCGCATGCTGGCGGACCAGTTCAACGTACTGCAGATGGGCATGGTGAGCGCGGAGCGGATCTTCAAGGTGCTGGATACGGAAGAGATCATCCCGGACCTGGGCACCCGGACCGAGGTTCCGGACCGGGAGCGGGGGATCGGGGTGGAGTTCCGCGACGTATCCTTCGCCTACAACGACGAAGACTGGGTGCTGCGCCATGTGAGCCTGCAGATCCGTCCGGGGGAAAAAGTGGCGCTGGTGGGTGCCACCGGCTCCGGCAAATCGACCCTGATCAACCTGCTGAGCCGTTTCTACGACATCCAGGAAGGGGAAATCCTCGTCAACGGAGTTCCGGTGCGGGACTACCGGCTCGAAACGCTGCGTTCGCTGACGGGCGTGGTGCTGCAGGATGTATTTCTGTTTTCGGGCAGCATTTACGACAACATTACCCTGAACAACCCGGAGATTCCGCACGAAGTGGTGGAGGAGGCGGCCCGCCGGGTGGGCGCGCACGAGTTTATTTCCCGCCTGCCCGGCGGATACGGCTACCACGTGCGCGAGCGGGGGGCGACCCTGTCGCTGGGCCAGCGGCAGCTGATCGCCTTTGCGCGGGTGCTGGTGTATGCGCCCAGCGTCCTGATTCTGGACGAAGCCACCGCGAACATCGATACCGAATCGGAGGAAGTGATTCAGCAGGCCATCGAGACGGTCATGGCAGGCAGGACCTCGATCATCATTGCCCACCGGCTGTCCACGGTCCAGAAGGCCGACCAGATTGTGGTGCTGAAGAAAGGCAGCATCATCGAGCAAGGTTCGCATCAGCATCTGCTGGAGCGCCAGGGCGCGTATTACCAGCTGCATCAGATGCAGTTTGCGTGAGCGGGCTGTGCGAAACGATTGCCTGCGGAAATGGATCTGCGATTTTGATTTGAGAATATAATTGTTAGCTTTACTTTTGTTTACATCTAAATATATAGATACTTTGTGAGAAGCCGCTTTGAGATCACCTTCCTCGAAAACGCATCCGAAACGCTCCGGGCGATTGCGCATCCGGTGCGGATTGCCATGATCGATTTGCTGAAAACCCGCAAGAAGCTCTCTGTGACCGAGATTCACGAGGAGCTGGACATCGAGCAGGCGGTAGCGTCGCATCATCTGCGGATTCTCAAAGACCGGCAGGTGCTGGTGGCGCAGCGCGACGGCAAGAACACGTTTTATTCCCTCCGGGCGGGCGACTACTCCAAAATTATCCAGTCGCTCGAAAAATTGAGCTGAGCGGCATGTATGCCGGCGGCACAGATGCGGCTTTGTATTCCGGGAAAGTCTTGCTAACATTAAACCATGAAAGCTGCCCTTCAGCGGGGCAGTCTGTCATTCCTTCCCATCGAAACACCGCTTCTGCATGGCCGCGCCCGGAACGATCAAATACCTCGACCCGCTGGTAATCAGCAAGCTGAAGAATATCGAGATCAAGGCGAAGCTGATCGTGGAGGGGTTTATCACGGGCATGCACAAGAGTCCGTATCACGGGTTTTCGGTGGAGTTTGCGGAGCACCGCCCCTACAATCCGGGGGAATCCCTGCGGAATGTGGACTGGAAGGTATTCGGCAAGACCGACCGGCTGTTTTCGAAGAAATACGAAGAAGAGACCAACCTGCGCTGCGAAGTGGTGCTGGATGTCAGCGATTCGATGCGCTACCCGCAGGGCAGCCTCACCAAGCTGGAGTACGGCGCCTATCTGGCCGCGGCATTGGAGTACCTCATGATCGGGCAGCGCGATGCCGCTGGCCTGACCCTGTTCGACGACGAGATCCGGTTCTACGCGCCGCCGCGCTCCCGCTATTCCTGGCTGATCCCGACGTTTCAGAAGCTGGAGGAGGTCGCTGCCTCCGGCGAGCTGTTCACCCGCCGCACTGCCACGGCGCGGGTGCTGCACCAGGTAGCGATGAAGCTGCACCGGCGCTCCTTTGTGGTGCTGATCACGGACCTGTTCAATCAGGCGGAGGCCGAAGAGGCCTTCTTCAAATCGCTGCAGCACCTGCGCCACGAGAAGCACGAAGTGCTGGTCTTTCACCTGCTGGACCGCCGCACCGAGCTGGATTTCGACCTGCCCAACCGCCCGGTGATTCTCCGCGATCTGGAGACCGGCGAAAAGCTGGAGGTGCTGCCCGCCCAGGTACGGGAGCGCTACCGGGAGCAGATGCTGGCCTACACGCGGCGCTTCAAGCAGCGCTGCTACGAGTACAGCATCGATTTTGTGGAGGTGGACATCCGGCAGCCCTATGATAAAGTCCTTACCGATTACCTGGTGAAGCGCCGCAGCCTGCGCTGAGCCAGCTGCCCATCCGATATTCAACTATGCGACGCTTTCGCCTGCTGTCTTCCTTGCTCTTCCTGCTTGCCTGCCTGACCGTGTCCGCCCAGGGCGACCTTGGCTCCTCGACTCCTGAAGCCATGTCGCATCTCCGCCAGGCCCGTATGCTCACCGCTGCCGGCGACCTGGACGGGGCCATTGCCGCCTGCCGTGCTGCCCTGGCAGCAGATCCCCGCTATACCGAGGCCCGCCTCCAGCTGGCTTCGGCTTTCCGCTCCCGCAACCAGCTGGACAGCGCCATCTCCCAGTACCGCCGGGCGCTGGATCTCTATCCCCGCAACATCGACGCGCATCAGTATCTGGCCTCCGCCTACCTGCTCCAGGGCGATCATGCTTCGGCGATTGGCCAGTACAAGGAACTGCTTCGCCATTACCCCGACTATCCGGAGGCCTACCTGGGGCTGGCGCAGGTCTACTTCAGCCAGGAAGACTACCGCGAAGCCGTCCGGTACAGCGAGTCGGCCATGCGCCTGTACCTGGCGCGCGAGCTGGACGAAAATGCCGCCAGCGCGCGGATGCTCGCCGGGCAGGCCTATCTGGCCCTTGGCGACGCCGACCGGGCGCTGGCCTACTTCAAGGCCAGCAAGCGGCATTATGAAGGCATGGCTTTTTACGACTATTACCTCGGCCTGGCCTACCTCGATCTCGGAAACCGCGAAAAGTCCAGCGAATACCTCAGCAGCGCGGCGCAGAAAGGCTACAAGCTGCCTCCATATATCCAGGAACGCCTGGACCGGCTGATCAACGGAAACTGAACGGGACCATGATGCGGCAGATATACTTCTGGTGGCTGGCGGCAGGGCTGGCGGCAGGGATGCAGGCACAGCCCGGCGGGCTGGAGCTTCGCCTGGCAGTACCGGTGACGACGCCCGAAGGGCTCCGGGAAATCTCGATGGACCGCTACCCGCGCCTGCATGTGCTGCTCGTCAACCGGGGCGCGAAGCCGGTCAACATCTGGAAGGACTGGAATACCTGGGGCTATTTCAACCTGACGCTCACCTGGGAAGCCGGCGGCAAAACCTACCTCATCCGGCGGCTGCCGCCCCAGGCTTGGGACGGCGACTTCCCGGATTTCTGGACCCTGCCCCCCGGCGAGACGCTGATTCTGGAGGTGGATATGCGCACCGGTTTCTGGGAGGGCTTCCCGGACCTCTATGGAGAGCAGATCCCTGCGGAGCTGACAGCCATCTACGAAAACAAGCCCGATCTGCTGGCGGATGAGTTCGGCATCTGGACCGGGCGGATCGCTTCGCAGCCGCTGCGGGTGGTGTTCAGGTGAGGGTCAGGATATGCCGGTGAGGCGCCGCCAGGCTCCGATTCCTTCCGCATAGGTTGCCTGGCCGATGGCGCATACCGGTCCGCTTCCCGACAGATGGGCCTGGATAGGCTGATTGGGCAATTCGCCTGCCTTCCAGTGTTCAAAACATGCTCGGAGCTGGTCGATGCCTGCTTCAGTGGTGACATCCATATCGAGCTTGCGGAGCCGTTCGACCGTTTCCCGGATGCGGGGATGCTGGTGCTCTGCCGCATAGATCAGCGGAGAAAGCCGGATGAAATCGGGCGATTGTACGTTGTGCCCGGCCGGAGTGCCGTACCGCATCACAAAGGCAATGTAGTTGGACCAGTCTGGCGGCTCGTAGAGGATGGTTTTGACCAGATCCAGCAAGCTGTTCGCTAAATACCCCATGCCACGAAAACCTTTGATGGTCAGTTTTCCCAGCTGAACGTACTGCTGGTGCTGGCGTTTGTTTTCCTCACGGGTCATCATGGCAGTTCCGGTGCCGAGCGAGAGGATCTGCAGATCGCCCATCTGGACATCCGGATAGGAAACGGCTTCGATAATCCCGGCTGCAACCGGATTATTGAACCCGCCTAATGCGCCATCCCAGTAGTACTGAGCAGTGTCCGGGTAGGTGGAGCGCAGCACCGCCGGGAGATCGAAATAGTTCAACGGGGCATTCGAGGATGCATGAACAGCGAATGCCAGCGTTGCCTGTTCCGCCGGGTCTGCAGGGATTAGGTCTGGATACCGTTTTGCGACGACGTTGGCGGCCCGGTTGGGGCTGTTGGCATCCGACCGGAAAAACTTTGCGCGCTTGCTGCTGGCATTGAAGCTGCATATGAGCAGCTTCAGCTCCTCTTTTCCAATGTAGCTGGGCAGATCTGCCAGTGACGCATTTCCATATTTAGGCAGTACAGCTCGCAGCCCTTCCAGCTTCCGCAGTGCAGAATATTTCGGGCCAAATCCCTGCAGTTTTTTGAACATAAACAGCAAGTTGGCAGGGAACAGCCGTTCTGGCCAGGAAAGCCGGCTAAAAATTTTCCCCACCTGCTGCTTGTCGGTGAACAGCGAGATGATCTCTGCCGGGCTCATGTTCTCGATCAGGCCGGCAAGGACCATGCTGCCGCCGGAGTTGGCGATCACCAGATTGAAGTCCTTGAGGATGTCGTGGCCCGAATAGGGCTTGCCATCCGCCCGTTTGCGGTTCTGATAGAGGTCTTGCAGGACCAGGGCCTGGAGCAGGGCCCAGGTCCCGCCGCCGTCGAGCGAGAGGATGCGGTAAGGCATGGGGATCAGGTGATGGGGGGCTGAGTTCCGCCGTTCAGCGAGGCGAGGGTCGTGTCAGGCCTGTCCAGCATCTGCCAAAGAGGAGTATCATGATGGATACCCTGTAATTCATCCGCAATAAATCTGGAATCGAAATACTGGGTATGCGGGGGGCCTTTTTCGATGTAATGCATGCAGATCCGGTGTTCGTTGCCTTGCCGGAAGCCCAGGTGCAGGATGTCTTCTTCCGTTGTAGGGACGACCAGGTCATTGGCTGCATTGCGGAAGAGATTGTCCCGCACCAGATTGTGAATAACCGGAATCAAATATTCACCACTGGGGTTGTAGTTGCCTGCAATTGCCATGAGCCGGATCTGGCTGTAGAAGCTGGAATCAGATCCCGCAAGCTCTTTTTCGGATGTATGCAGCCTCGTAACACAGTCCGAACCGATCGTCATGTCTATCATGCCGGGCACGATGGCTCTCAGCACCTCTTCCGAGCCGCGGCGGTTGCGAAGCGAAAGCCGGATCAGCAGGATCATCATCCGCGCAACCGACTTGAAGTATTCTTTCTGCCCAATGCGGAGGATGGAGAAGACAAACAGCAGGGAGAAAATCGCCGAGCGCAGCACGCTCAGTTTGCCGTAGGCACTATTGGAAACCATCGTGCCCCGGTTGGGCGGTGCGATCATGACGACGGTCCCGATGTTCAGGCGTACGCGCTCGCCATACACCGGAATGGCATCGCGTTTGGTTTCGAGCTGTTCGAGCTTTTGGTTAATCTCTTCGAGTTGCTCCCGGACTTTCCGTCTGTTTGGGCCTTGAAGCCCAGCTTTTTGTTCGTTCAGCGCCTGGATTTCGCTGTCGATCTGCCGAATCTGTCCCGCATACCCTGCATACGTGTGATGCGCGGGATTATCCGAGTGTTTGCAGGCTTCCCGGTACATCATTTCCCGGGCTACGAGTGCGCCCCTGCTGCGGGTAAGGACGTCGATCTGCAGTCTGGAAATCCCGCCTTCCGGCAATATACTGTGCAGCTCCTTGTAAAACAGGTTCACATTTCCCTCGACCGATTGCGTGAGGGTGCAGTGCTCGAAGCACAGGATGCGGCCTTGGTACCGGGTGCTGATGAGCCCCCTGATCGCATTTCTGTTGTTTCCGTTTCCGAAGAACAGGTCGTCAAATGCCACCTGAACCGATCCCAGGGTGCCGTGGATCATCAGCAGAATGGGGCCGCCGGTCTGAATCCAGGCTTGAAGGGTAGTGCGGTCCAGTTCCTGAACTTCGAGGTTCGATTCATCCCAATCCGGGAAAACCCGATACAGCCCTTCCTCGCGGTGGTGCCTGGGGTGGAGAATCGCCCATTCTAGTTGGCTGATTTGGCCTTTCAGGTCGGCATCTGTGTCGGAATCGTCCTCTATGTCCCAATTCATTTCCTCATATCTGGCCTCAGCCTCGCCTTGGCTAGGAAGATTTGGGATATCTTCACCGAAATCGGGGACGATACAGCTGTCGTAAATCCGGATTTTGATTCGGTAAGCTTGTGCACCAGTCTTGTCTGTCGAGCCGGGTTCGGACTGTACGGGGCTGTCTCCGGGTTGCTTGAACTGCAACTTTTGCCATTCTTGAGGATCGCAGAATGTGCTGCTGAAGTCGTTTTGGGAGTGCTTGTATATACTCATGGCGGCTGGATGGGATATGATGCTCAGTACGTATGCAGATATTAAATAGTTTTTAGAATGACATTTTATTTTGTAATGAATGATTCGGGTGTTTTAAATAGCGTAATCTTGGTTGTCATGGAATTGAAGGGTGCAAAAAAAGCTCCGGATATCCGGAGCCTGCGTCTGTATCAGCATGGAAACACCCGCCTGCTCATCCCGCCAGCCTGCGGTGCAGCCAGAACGAATACCCCACCGGGATCAGCACCATGGCCAGCAGGCCTGGAAGGAAGACCCAGAGGAATACTTCGGGCCGGAGCACGAAGACCAGGGGCAGCATCGCCAGGGAGGCTGCAACCCAGATCCTGCCTGCGAGGCGGTGGGTGCGGTTCCAGACGGCCTCGCTGTGCAGCGTCCAGGGGGTGCGGATGCCCACGAAGTAGTTGGGCCGGATCTTGCCGAAGTAATTTCCGATCAGGGCAAACATGGCCAGCATCATGGGCATCATCCAGTGCAGGATGTTGAGCCCGGGCTGCTGTGCGGCCCGCAGCCCGATGAGGTACATGCCCAGCATGAACAGCGCGAAGACCAGATGCAGCGGCTTGAGCATGCGCAGCACGTTCGGCAGGTTTTCCTTGCGGGGTTCGAGCACCGGAATGGCCCAGAACAGCAGACTCACCGCGACCGATACCGCCGGCAGCAGCAGCAGGGCCTCCCATTTGGCGCCGTAGCGGTCCACTTCGCCGGCCGCATTCCAATGCACCGGCATCTGCTCCGGCATCCGGCTCCAAACCAGGGCAGAAATGATAAAGGGCGCGGCCAGCAGGGCCAGCAGCACGGCGCGTTCTGTAATCCAGTTCCAGGCAGCAGTCATGACTCGGAATCTGTTGAGGTGGTACGGGAAAGGGACAGCATCCAGTGAATCAGGTCTTCAAGCACCGACGTGGACAGGCTGTACATCACAAACTGCCCTGCTTTGCGGGTCTCTACCAGCCCGGCCTGCCGCAGGAGGTCCAGATGGTGGGAAATGCTGGGCTTGGCCATGTCGAAGGCGGCCGCAATTTCCCCCGCAGCCAGATCCCGCTCCCGGAGCATCTCCAGGATGGCGCGGCGGGTGGGGTCGTTGAGGGCCTTGAAGACGGTGTTCAAAATTAGATATTTAGAAAAACTTCTAATTATTACGAACCCCTGCGGGAAAGGTTGCCAGGCGGCGCGCCGGCGCATTCATCGCCCCGCAGGCGTCATTCGTCGCCCTTCAGGGGCATTCATCGAGATAAACTTGGAGACAGGATACGGCGGAAGCCAATTTCGGATGTTGCCTCGCGGCATCCTGCCGCCGGGCGCAGTTTCCATTCACCTTTCACCGCTCAACACATGAACACCCTGCATCTGTTCCTCCGCCGTGCCCTCCGGGGCAGCGCCGTCCTGCTCCTGGCCGCCCTTGGCGCCTGCAAGTCTGAGATTCCCGAGCCTGTGTTCCAGGAGCCTGTCTGGGTAATCAACAAACCGATTGAATTCCATGTCTATGCGGATGCCGTATATGCCCAGCCGCTGCTGGACAGCGTGACGGCGGAGGTGCGGCTGGCAGTCGTCACCAGCCTCCGCAACGGCACGCAGCAGTCGGTCTGGGATACGGTCCTGAGCGCACGTCCGCTGCGGGACTTTCCCGCTGCCGGCGAACCGATCCGGGTCCTGCGGCTCACCCGTTCGCTCGACATCCGCACCCACGATCTGCAGACCTCCTGGGGGATTATCTACCGGTACCGGAATACGGTCCACCAGGAATTCCGGAATGAGCTGCCCCCGCTCGAAAATGCGATTACGCAGATTCATGTAGGTATTTGACTGCCAGACAATCCGCTGTCACGTGCGCTGCGCAGGCCGGTCCTGTGCAGCGTTTTTGTTTGCCCTCCCTGAGGCCTGCCGCCGCCTAGCGGCTGCCAGGCATCCGGACTGGTCGCGCGGGAAGCGGCATTCATCCGGCGGAACCGGGCATCCGGCGGCGGAAGATTGGCCGGCAGGCGGCCTGCTGCGAATATTTGCCTGTACAAAGTACCCCTGTAACTCACTTGTTTACACATGAAACGCGCCCTGTTTTTCTTGTTTGCCTGCTGCGCCGCCGTCCTGCATCTGGCCGCCCAGCATGGTGCTGCACCGGTACGCCGCAGTCCGGGTCTGCCGGAGTTTCTCCAGGCATGGCATGCTTCGGAAGCGGCCCGCACCGGCGTCCGCCAGCCGGACTCTGCCGTAACGTTCTTCGGATACCCTGAGGCGGGCCAGCCGGACTCGCTGCCGATGTTCCGGACGGTGTACCAGCGCCCCAGCGCAGCGCAGGAGATCCAGCTGGAGGATCAGTACGTGAATGGCTGGGCACCGATGAACCGCACGTCGCTGCGTTTCGACGGGACAGGCCGCCTGACGGAGCAGCTCAGCGAATCGTATCAGCCGGATTCTGGCCGCTACCTGCCCGACACCCGTGCGGAGATCTTTCTGCATGGCAATTCGGAGGACCAGCTCGACTCGATTTTCGTCTATGCCTGGGGGCCGGGCGGCTGGCAGCGTACGCTGAGCATCCGGAATATATTCGGAGGTCCCGCCGGCCGGATTTCAGAAAGCATCACCGGCATCCTGTTCGAAGGGCAGGAAATCCGCACAGTGGAGACCTATGTGTACACCGCTGCAGGCGAGCTGTCCCTGATCCGCAATTCCATCGATCTGGGCGGATTCCGGATTCCGCAAAGCGAGCAGTCCTTCGAGTACGCAGGCAGCCTGCCGGTTTCGGCCACCTACAGCAGCTATCCCAACCCCTTCGACCTGTCGGAGAAAGACCCGGTGAGCCGGATCGAGTACGACTGGTACGCCAATGGGAAGGAGCGCCGTGTGCGCAGCCTGGAGTGGGACCTCACCCACGCCGCCTGGCGGCTCACCCAGCAGGATACATTCGCCTATGACGCAGAAACCCGCCTGAACATGCAGATCCGGGAATTTGTGGAGGGGGATACGACGATCCGGGAGCGCTACACCTACACCTACCTGGCTGGCGGCGAGCCGGATACGGAAAGCACCTGGCGCTGGAGCGCCGTGCAGGCAGACTGGGTGCTGGATCTGCGCAAGATATGGCACTATCCGGAATTCACCTCCGGCGTTGGCCGCCCGCAGGGCTTGCTGGGCCTGCATCCCAATCCTGCGGATGGCTGGGTGCACACGGACCTGCCCGGAGTCTCGCAGGTCCAGGTATTCGATGCCGCAGGCCGGCAGATGCTGGCGCAGCGCCTGCAGCCTGGACAGCCGATCGATCTGGGCCCGCTGCCCGCCGGGATCTATCACGTCATGGCGCAGGATGCGCAGGGCATCCGCACAGCCCGCCTGGTCCGCCGCTGAAGCAGCCGTTCATCCTTCGATTCTCTACGCCAACTTCATCCCAATGAACCTGAAACCCCTCTTTCCGCTGCTGACCGCGCTGCTGCTGAGCAGCTGCCAGCTCTGGCGCGTAGCCCCCGATACCGCTGCGGAACTCCAGCTCCGCCTGGACAGCATGGCCACCGTCTATACACGTCACTTGCCCTTCGATGCAGGCGTTGCCATGGCCGTCGTAGCTGATGGCGAAGCCATCGCGCAGGTGACACGCGGCACGGCCGTGCCGATGAGCGATTCTGCGGTGCATGCGCAGACGCTGTTTCCCCTGGCCTCCGCCTCGAAAATGATCACAGCCATTGCGGTCATGCAAGCCATCGAGTCGGGGCAGCTCCGCCTCGACCAGCCGGCGGCAGAGCTGGTGGACAGCCTGCCTGCCGCCTGGCAGGAAATTACGGTCGAGCAGCTGCTCAACCACCAGGACGGAATCGCAGACGGCTACCGGCATCCGGAGATGGACGCGATGGAGCCGTCGGTGCGCGAGCGGATCAGCCGGCGGAAGTACCTGGAATTTGCGGCGGATCTGCCGCCGCGCTTTGCGCCGGGCGCGAAGACGGCCTATGGCCAGACCGGGTTTGTGCTGCTGTCCATGGTGCTGGAGTCCGTGTACGGCCAGCCCTTCGAGGAGATGGTGGAATCGCGCATTTTCGGGCCGGCCGGCATGGAGCGGACGTATTTCGCGACGTGGAGCACCCGGATCGGCGCGTATGTGCCTGCGCAGTATGAAGCCGACGGAGACAGCTACCGGACCGTGCGGCTGGAGTACACCTATCCCGATTATGCGACGGCAGCCATCACCAGCTGCCTGGAGGACCTGATCAAGCTGATGCAAGCCCTGCACAACCGGACGCTGCTGAGCGAGGCGTCGCTGGAGCGCCTCTGGGCCGGACCCTTCGGCGGCGGTGATTTCTCCTACGGCATGGAGCGCATCACCCACCGCGGCGAAGTCTCGACCGGACACAGCGGCGGCTGGTCGGTCGTGCTGAGCTACCTGCACCGCCCGCGCATGTCGGTGATCTCGATCTCCAACATCTCCGATCAGAAAATACTCCGCCTGGGTTACCACGCCACCTATCTCACCATCCGTTATGCACAAGAACAGCCATAATTCCCTCGTTTCCCTTCACCGCCTCGCGCTGCTTGCCTGCCTGCTCGGCCTGGCAGCAGCCGGCGGCCCGGTGTCTGCGCAGCCTGCGCGTACGGCCCTGAGCCAGACCGTAACAGCGGTTGTCCAGGCCCTCGAATCGAACTATGTATTCCCCGATGTGGCTGCCCGTGCCGGCCAGGAGCTGCGGCGCCAGCTGAAGCGCGGCGCGTACGACACGCTCGGCGGGGAAGCCTTGGCCCTGCGGCTGACGCGGGATCTGCAGCGGATTTCCGGCGATCTGCATCTGGGCATCTCGTACCATCCGGAGGTTCTGCCGGCTGAAACCGCCCCGGACGGCCCGCCGTCGGAGGCCGACATCGCCTGGATGAAGCAGCTGCTGGCCGAAAACGGCTATGGCATCCCGGACCGCCGGATGCTGCCGGGCGGGGTGGGGTACCTGAACATCACCCTGTTCGGTCCGCTGAGCCTGTGCGCGGATTCCATGGCGGCAGCAGTCCAGTCGGTGGCGGAGGCCAAGGCCCTGATCATCGACCTGCGCGCCTGCCGCGGGAGCATAGATCCGCATGCCATTCCGTTTCTGAGCGGATATTTCTTCGCAGATCCGGTTCATCTGAATGATTTCTACGACCGGCTCAGCGGCCAGACCACCCAAACGTGGAGTTATGCCTGGGTGCCGGGGAAGCGGATGACAGACATTCCGGTCTGGATACTGACCAGCGGGCGCACCTTTTCGGGCGGGGAAGAATTCGCCTACGACTTTCAGCAGCTCAAGCGGGCCACCCTCGTCGGGGAACAGACTGGCGGCGGCGCCAATCCCGGCCGGAGTTTCCGGCTCGGCGACCATTACAGCGCGTTTATCCCTACAGGCCGGGCTATCAATCCGCTGACCGGCACCAACTGGGAGGGCGTAGGGGTACAGCCCGACTCGGCTGTGCGGAGCGATCTGGCGCTGTACCGGGCCCAGCGGATGGCGCTGCGCCACCTTCGGCAGCGCGAGCAGGACTTGCAGCAGCAGGCCGTGCTGGACGCTGCGATCAAAGCGCTGGAAGCGGGCGCGCCCCGTTTGCGGCAGCATACCTTTACCCTGGCTGGCATGCCGCATGCCAAGTCCGTCTATGTAGCCGGATCGTTCAATTTCTGGGCCTCGGAGGCCATTCCGCTGCGCAAAACCCCGGCCGGCTGGAGTGCTCAGGTAGAACTCCTGCCCGGGAGCCATACGTACCGGTTCATGGTGGACGGGGCCTGGATGACCGACCCTGCCAATCCGGTCACGAAGGAAGAAGGGGGGCACCGCAACTCCGTGCTCGAACTCCCCTGACCATTTCCCTGCACCGCCGAATCCCCTATCTTGCGGTAGCGACCTGCCTATGCGCCATGTGCTGATCACCGGATTCCTGCTGCTGCTCGCCGGCCTTGCGCCGGCGCAGCAGCCTGTTGCCAATCTGCAGGTATTCACCGACCGGCAGGGGCTCTCAGACAAGCGGATCTACTCCATCGCACAGGATAAAACCGGGTTCATCTGGATCGGGACGGCGAATGGCCTCAACCGCTACGATGGATACACCTTCCGGCAGTTTTTCCCGGTCAAAGGCGACAGCACCAGCCTGCCGGGAGCCGTGATCAACCGCCTGGCCCCGGACCGGCGGGGCAATCTGTGGATCGCGACCAACAATGGCATGTGCCGGCACAATCCGTACACCTATCAGTTTACCCGCTATCCGACCCGCCTGCCCGGCAGCGACCCGCGCGACGCTTCGATTCTCGACTTCTTCCCGGCACCGGACGGCAAGCTCTGGCTGATAACCCGCGCGCAGAACCTGCTCGTGCTCGATCCGGTTACCCGGCGCGTCCAGCGCGTGCCGGTACCGGATCCGGCGCCGGAGGATCTGACGCGCTCGCAGCTGGTGCGGACCCAGGCCGACGACATATTCGACGTATGGGGCAGCGGCGACTCGGTGATCTGGCTCGGCGGGCGAAGCGGCGTGTACCGGACCAATCTGAAATTCAGCCGCTTCGAGCATATTCCCATTCCCTCCGTATTTCCCAAAGGCGTGCAGTACGTCCGCCAGACCGGGCCGGAATCCCTGTGGATCATGGTTTGGCAGCAGGGATTTTACCGCTACGATCTTGCTGCCGGCAGCATCTCGGAGGTGCCAAGCGAATCCGGCGCCCCGTATTCCAACCTGTGGATCGGAAACGGCGGGCAGATCCTGCTGGGCAGCGGCACCGGCCTGACCTGGCTGGACCCCGGCAGCGGGCGCCGCAGCCAAACAGTATGGCGCCCGGACGCCACGAGCGCCCTGTCTGTGACAGCCATGTACCAGGACCGCAGCGGCATTCTGTGGACCGGCACGGAAAACGGGCTGGTGAAATACGATCCGTATCTGCAAGGCTTTCAGTTCACCCGGATTTACGGCCACGGTGCCAGCCTCTACGCCAATGACCTGAATGATGTCTGGCACAGCGCCGCAGACGGCCGCTGGTACGCAGTATCGGCGGTGCATCACCGGATCTACGTGCTCGATGCGCAGGGAAGGGTGCAGCGCAGCATATCCACCCTGCCGTACGCCCGGCCTTCCGTGCTCTTCGAGGCGTCGGACGGATCGGTGTGGCTGGGGACTGGGGAAACACTGCTGCGCTTCGATCCCGGCAGCGGGGCGCTCCGCCCGGCGGCGGTCATCCGGGATGCCGATACGGAGACGTATACGGTGCAGCTGGCCGAAGACCGCCATGGGCGGATCTGGTGGGCGACTTCGCGGGAAGGGCTGTTCTGCCACGATCCGCGCAGCGGCCTGACCGAGCGGCTCGGGCCGCGGCATGGCTTTGAGCCACTGCGGCTGGTGCATCTGCTCGCCGACCGCAGCCGCCGGTACCTCTGGGTCACGACCGACAGCGAAGGGTTTTGGGAGCTGGATCAGGAAACCGGCCAGTGGACCCGGTATCAGGACGACTTCTGCGAAGGGCTGTCCACGAGCCATAGCCTGGCCCAGGACCTGAAAGGCGACGTGTGGATCAGCAGCATGGAAGGGCTGCTGTGCTATTCGCCCGGCAGCCGCCAGTGCGAGGTGCGCCTCAACCGCGACAAAGGCCTGCCGATGAACCTGCTCACAGGCGGGCTCTGCGATCAGTCGGGCATTCTCTGGTGGGGGATCGGCGACCGGATTCTGCGGGTGGACCCGCTTTCGTCGAAGTTCAAGCTTTTCGACGACCGCTACGGCGCCAGCCATACGCCCTTCGGCTACAGCCAGCTGACGCAGAGCCGCCTCAGCGGCGAGCTGCATGCCTGCGCCAGCGGCGGCTTTGTCCGCTGGCACCCGGACAGCATCCGCATCAATACCGCCCTGCCCAGCGTGGTCAATACCCGGCTGCTGGTGAACAACATCGAGGTGCTCGCGCCGGGCGACTCGGTGCCGGCCGTCGGGCTGGGGGAAAATGAGCGGACCTTTGCGCTTGAATTCGCCGCGCTGAGCTACACCCTGCCGGAGGAAGCCCAGTACCAGTGGAAGCTCGAAGGCAGCGGCGAAGGCTGGTCGAATCCCAGCACGGACCGCTTTGTGCGGCTGTCGTTTGTGCCGCCAGGCGATTATACCCTGCTGGTCAAGGCAGCCAACCACGACGGGGTGTGGAATGAGCATCCGCTGCGCATGCATGTGCACGTGGAGGCAGCCTGGTGGCAGACCTGGCCGGCGCGCATCGCCTTCGTACTGCTGGCCGGCGGGCTGCTTGCTCTGCTTATCCGCTACCGCGAGGCGGTGCGCCGCCGCGTGGCACGCATGCAGGAGCACGCCCGCGAGCTGGAGAAGCAGCAGCTGATCAACGAGGTGGCCTTGCTCAAAACCCAGGTCAATCCGCACTTCCTCTTCAACAGCCTCAGCATCCTGTCCTCGCTCGTGCGGACCGATCCGGAGCTGTCGGAGCAGTTTATCGACCAGCTGGCCAGATCCTACCGCTACATTCTGGAGCAGAAGGAGCAGACGCTCGTGTCGCTGCGCACCGAGCTGGAGTTTATCCAGTCGTACGCTTTTCTGCTCAAAATCCGCTTCGAGCGCAAGTTCGATCTCCGCTTTCACTTACCGGAGGCGCTGCTGGACCGGTACAAAATCGCTCCGCTCACCCTGCAGCTGCTCATCGAAAATGCCGTGAAGCACAACCGCATGTCGGCCCGGGAGCCGCTGATCGTCGAGGTGGCGGCGGAAGATGAGTGGCTCATCGTCCGCAACCGCCTGCAGCCCCGCAGCACCCCCGCCGCCTCCACGGGCATCGGCCTGCAGAATATCAAGGACCGCTACGCGCTGCTGAGCGACCTGCCGGTGCAGGCCGGTGAAACTGAGGGCACATTCACCGTAAAAATCCCGCTCATTACCTGAATCCCATGGAAGACCGCATCCGCTCCGGCCCCGACCCTGCGACGCTGTATCCGCTGCCCGGATACGAGCACATGGTGTTTCTGAAGAACCAGGTCCGCCATCCGCAGATCGAAGTGGGCGATTACACCTACTACGATGACTCTCAGGCCCCGGCGCCCTTCGAGCAGCAGGTCCGCTACCTGTTCGGATTTACGGGCGACAAGCTCGTCATCGGCAAATTCTGCATGATCGCCTCCGGGGTGCAGTTCATCATGAATGGCGCCAACCACCTCACGGAAAGCATATCCAGCTATCCGTTTGCGATTTTCGGGCAGGGCTGGGAGCACGCGATGGACGGAAAATCCTACCCGAACCGGGGCGATACCGTGGTGGGCAACGATGTCTGGATCGGCTACCAGGCCACGATCCTGCCGGGGGTGCGCATCGGCGACGGCGCCATCATCGGGGCAGGGGCAGTCGTGACCCGCGACGTAGCGCCGTACAGCGTCGCAGGCGGAAATCCCGCCCGCGAACTGCGCAAGCGCTTCAGCCCGGAGCAGATCGAAACCCTGCTCCGGATCCGCTGGTGGGACTGGCCTGCGGAGCGCATCACGGCGCATGCGCACCTGCTCACCGGGGGCGATGTGGATGCTTTCGCACGTGCAGCGGCAGATCTGGAATGAACAGAAGCGCTGCTTTCAATGGTTTTAATTTCCGCAGCAATGAAGGTGATCATCATCGAAGACGAACAGCTCACGGCGGAACGCCTCCGCCGCCTGCTGCATGACTACGACCCCTCGATCCAGGTGCTGGACGTGCTGCCCTCCGTGGCGGATAGCGTGGACTGGCTGCGGACGCATGACGCGCCCGACCTGATGCTGATGGACATTCACCTGGAGGATGACCTGGCATTCGCCATATTCGAGCAGATTCCGCTCCAGGTGCCGGTGATTTTCACCACGGCGCACGACGAATACATGATCAAAGCCTTCAAGGTCAACAGCATCGACTACCTGCTCAAGCCGGTCAACGCCGGCGAGCTGGCCCAGGCGCTGGACAAGTTCCGCAGCCTGCGCCAGCCCGCGCCGCCGCCCGGTCTGGCGGCATTGCTCCAGTACATCGGCAAGCAGCCGGAACCGGCCTACAAAAGCCGCTTCATGATCTCGGTCGGCTCGAAAATCCGCAGCATCGAAGCGGCGGATATCGCGTATTTCTACTCGGCGGAGAAACTCACCTTTCTCGTAACCCGCGAAGGCCAGCACCTGCCGGTGGAGTACAGCCTGGACAAGCTGAGCAGCCTGCTGGACCCGAAGCAGTTTTTCCGGGTCAGCCGGCAGGTGATGGTCAGCTTCCCGGCCATTCAGACCGTGCATGCCTATTACAAGGGCCGCCTGCGGCTCGATCTGCTGCCCAAGCCGCCGCAGGAAGTCTTCGTCAGCGGTGACCGGGTGACGGATTTCAAAGACTGGCTGGGCCGCTGAGGGATTATTCCCTGGTGCGGCCTTGGGTGAAGCGGTTGCCGGACATGCTGGGGGCAATCAGCTCGAAGGCATTGGCTTGTTTGGCGAAATACACCGCCGTATTGTCCTGGAAGACGCACTCCCGGAACACCACCGACTTCGAGCCGCTGACATTGAGCAGGGCATAGTCGGAGTAGTCGTCCGTGCCGGTTCGGTTGCCGCGGAAGGTGCAGCGGCTGAACTGCACATCGAGGCAGCCGCTCACGTTCACCAGATCGAATTCCTGATTGTCTGAAAATTCGCAGTCCGAAAATGCAATCCCCTTGCTGCCGGACAGGGACATCACCGAGTAGGTGCAGCCCCGGATGATGCTGTTGGTCACCTGCAGCCCGGAGATGCCGTCAGCGGTGATGCCTTCGGTGCCGCTGCCGTAGAGGATGGAGCGGGTTATGCCGATGTCAGCGCAGCCGGAAAAATTGAACACCCCGCCGGTGCACTGGCCTTTTTCCGGGCCATGGCCCGCCTCCACATGCTCGATGCGGATGCCCGTGCAGTTTTCGAAGGCGATCACATCGCCGTAGAGGGGCTTGGTGATGATTTTGGCCGGGTGGTCGCCGATGCCGATGATTTTCAGGTTGCTGACCCCGCTGATGAGGAGTTCGTGGCCGTCGTATTCTTCGGTAAAGGAATAATACGCGCCGCTCTGCTCCGGATCGGCCTCGGAGAGGGCGATTCCCTCGCCTTCGATCTGGATGATACGGTCCGGGCCGATGGCTGCGATGAACTCATCCGCGGTGCGGACGGTAAAGGTCTGGGTCTGGGCGAAGGCAGCTGCTGCGGAGAGCAGGGCGGCGGAAAGCAGGGCGGATCTGAGCATATCTGGAGCGGAAGAGGGTGAATGTCAAGGCAGCGGCGAATAGGCTGCCGGATAAAGATACGCTTTTTCCCGTCTGCGGGCACACCGTTCCGGTTCGGGCATTCCTGCCTATCTTTACGATCTACTCCGCATCAGCGCATGATCCGCAGCAATTCCAAGCTCTACCGCATGCTTCGCACCCTGCGGGCCGAAGAATGGGAGCGGCTGCTCGAATTTGCCGCCTCGCCCTACCACAACCGCAGCACGCGCCTCCGGCAGCTGCTGGACCTGCTGGCGCCCTGGTTTCCCGTGCCGGAGGGCGAGCCCGACGAACGGCATCAGGCCCGTGCCGATGCCCTGGAGAAGCCCCGGATCTTCGCGGCGCTCTTTCCCGGCCAGCCCTACCGCGACAGCAACCTGTCCAACCTCATGACGGCCTGCACGGGGCTCATCGAGCAGTTCTGGGCCTATGAAGCCTTCCGCGCGCAGCCGGTGCTGCGCATGCGCTTCACGGCGGCGGAACTCCGCACACGCGAAGGCCTGCAGGACCTGTTTCTGCGCTTCTGGGAAAAAGCGGCGCCGGACGCAGCGGGCGCATCGCAGGATCCGGACAGCCTGTATCAGGCCCTGGCGTTTCAGGAAGAACTGATCGCCTGGCAGGCTGAGCACCAGCCCCGCAGCGAAGCCACCGGGCTGCCCGGCAGCCTCGCGCTGCTTCGGCAGTTTGTGCTGACGCTCAACCTCAAATACTACCTGGCCGCGATCAACCGCCGGCATCTCGACGACGCCCCGCTCGACACCTCCCTCCAGGCGTGGATTTGGAAATATCTGGAAGACCAGCCCGGCCTCGCGCAGGAACCGCCGCTGCGGCTCTACGCAGGCGTGATCCGTTGCCTCCTCGAACCGGAGCATGGCGGCGCCTACACGGCCCTCAAGGCGCATTTCGAAGCAGACCTCGATCAGCTGGCCCCGGCCGAGGCCCGCACGCTCTATTACACCGTACTCAACTACCTCAACGGCCGCCTCAAGCGCGATGGCCCCCGGATGCTGCCGGAATTGCTCCTGTTTTACCGCAACGCCTACCAGCGCGGCCTGCTCTTTTCCGGCGGCTTCCTCGACGCCAATATCTACCTGAATCTGCTCAACGTCGTATCGGGTGTGATCCGCTCCGCCAGCCCCGCCGATCAGGACGCGCTCAAGGACTGGCGGCTCGGATTTGTCGAAGAAAACCGCCTGCGGCTGCGGCCCGATGTACGGGACAGCACCTATGAATATGCGCGCGCCTACCTGGCCTATCAGGAAGGCGCCTACAACCAGGCGTACCGAATCCTCACCAACTACCGCAGCCCGGACATGATCACCGACATGAGCCGCCGGATCCTGCTGGTGCGGGTATTTTTCGATGCCCAGGACCCGGAGCTGCTGGATGCGCAGGTGAAAAGCGCGCTTATGTACCTCAGCCGCGCCGACTCGGTGGCCGAGTCCAAACGGCTGGCATACAACCGATTTGTGCGGCTCACGCGCCGCCTGTCTGCCCTGCGGGGCAAGCTGGACGCTGCCCGCCAGGTAGCGGCCTTGCGCCGGGAGCTCCTGAAGCCTGCGCCGATCGAGTGCCGGCAGTGGCTGCTGGAAAAATGCGCCGAACTGGACCCGCCTACGGACGGATGATCAGCCGGCAGCGCAGCCCCTCCAATTCCAGATCATATGCCCCGGGCGGAAGCCCGGCCAGGCTCAACTCCGGATGCAGGAGTCCGGGCCGCAGGTCGAAGCGGGCCACAGCCCGGCCGAGCGGATCGGTCAGCACGGCCTGCGCCGGGCGGCTGAGCGCCGCCGGCAGCTCCAGGCGCAGCAGGTCCTGCGCCGGATTGGGATAGGCCCGGAGCCGCCCCGGAACCGCCGCCAGCCGGATGCCCGTGGACAAGGGCTGGCAGCCCGCCGGCAGCACCGAAGGCCGGCATTCGATGGTGTCGCGCACATTCACGTCTTCGATCTGCACAATGACGCCGCCGTAATACTCCGGCGTGAGCGGCAGGTTGTCGGCCACGGCGGCATTGAGGAAGACGATGCTGTTGGAGCTGTCCAGCGTGATGCCGCCGGGCGACAGGTAGCGCACCCCCGCCAGAGCATGCCGCTGCCCGGCCAGGCTGTCCAGCGGGATGATCGAAGTGGCAAGGTAGAAATATTCGCTGCTGTCCGTGTAGAGGTAGGTGGCGCGGGGCGCCAGCTGCAGGTCGGTTTCGTGGACTACGGATGCGAGCGCCCATCCGGTGCCGTCATACACCGCCTGGCCGCCCGAAAACAGGATGCCGTTCGCGTACGTGCGCACGCGCAGGCCGATGTCGAGGCCCCAGTTGGGGAAGCGGCGCTCGCGCAGCCGCGTGCCGCTGGCCGGATCGATTTCGATGAGAAAGGCATCCAGAAAATCGAGCGAATACACGAAGCGTGTTCCGCCGAGGATGACGGTGCCCGAGGGGGTGAGCGCGAGGCTGGTGCCGGTGTGGTAAAAGCTGTAGTTGACCAGCTGGCCGGAGAGATTGAGCTGGGTAGGCGCGCCGTACCACTTGCGCTGCCAGACGGGATTGAGCTGGGCGTCGGTGCGGATGGCGAAAATGTAATTGGAGTCCTGCGCCGCATCAAACCAGGCGCCGGCAATTATGGCACCGCCGTCGGGCAAGGCAAGCACATCATAGGCTACCAGCGAGTCGGCCTGGGGGATCTGCGGAAATACGCTGTACTGCACCGGCTGCAGGTCTGCGTCGAGGCGGCAGAGAAAAGGCGCCTTGCGCGCCTGCACATTCAGCGGGATCAGGCTGCCGACCGAGAGGGGCAGCGCCTGCCCGGCACAGAAATAGCCGCCGCCCAGGGCGGTATCGATCGCATAGCCCGCCGAGGGGCTCCATACCTCGAAGGGTGCCGGCACGCCGCTGGCGGGGAAGGTGAGGATGCGCTCGCGGAGCACCTCGCCGCAGGGATCGGTTTCCAGCAGCCAGGTCACGGGCAGCCGCCCCAGTTCCGGAATGGGCTGCAGGGTGTCGCGCAGCCCGGCAGCGATCAGCCGCCCATCGGGCAGTTCCAGCAGGTCGTGCATCCGGGGCTGGCTTTGGCCCCGGCGGTAAGTCTCGCTCCAGACCAGCGCACCGCAGGCGTTGAAGCGGGCCATCCATGCGCGGTCTTCCCAATAGCCTGCCGATACGAAATTGCCCTCCTGCGTCCGGATCATGTTCAGCGAACCGTCCGGAATCCGGAGGTTGTCCAGCCGGAGAAACTGAAATCCCTGTCCCGGCAGGGGCAGGGCACCGGCGGCGGAAAGCAGCAGGCAGATGCAGATCGGCAGACAGCGGAGGCGCATAGGCAGCACGTTCGGATGGGGTAAAGTACGAAAAAAGAGCAGGAGCAGCGCAAGCGCTGCCCCTGCCAGGTTCCCGCATCAACGGGTGATAATCAGCGGTGCTGCGGCAGCTTCCCGTTCCCCTTGGATCCGGACCAGGTACCAGCCCGGCGGCAGGCCGGCCACCCGCAGGCGCAGGGCTTCGCCCGGCTGCACCCGGCGTGCCTCCCGGTGGAGGCATCGCCCGGCAGCATCCAGGATGCGCAGCTCGGCCTGGGCCGGCGCCGCGAAGGGCGCCTCGATCTGCACCTCCTCCGAGGCCGGATTCGGATAGACCCGCAGCGCAAGCGCCCGCAGATCATCCTGCCGGGACTGCGCCGTGCCCGCGCACAGCGCCGTGTCTGCAACGGCCAGCGCCTGGCTCTGGAACGCAGCCGCTGACGAAGCATTCAGCTGGTCCAGCGTGACCGAGGCGACACTCAGGGCCGGAAGAAAGGGGAACGAAGAAACCTGCAGCGGATACGAACAGGCGTCGGCTGTTGGGGCGGTATGATCGATCGTATGCAGGAAAAAGTTGTCGTACAGGCTCAGGTAGTCGCCCTGGTGCGAGAGGGCCAGCGCAGGCACATCGTAGTCGTAGGGATACCCGGCGGCATTCATATATCCGTAGGTCCGGCACCAGAGGCTGCTCTGATTGAGCCCGGAAAGCGAAGGGTCGTATTCCATCATAAATACCTGGCTGCCGCCGATGGAGCCCGTCACCAGAAAATGGCCGTTGGGCAGGGCGGTGAAATCGGAGGCGTAGAGGTTGGTGGCATTGCCCGGCTGGCCGTTGAGGTAAAAGAAGGCGCTGGCATGCTGCACCTGGCCGGCGGCGCTCATCCGGGCGATGAAGGCTACGGGGATGTAGATCCCGCCGCCCTGCTGGCCCTGGCCGAGGAGGATGAGGTAAAACACATTCCCCAGCACGGCCAGATCGCCGTTGGGCAGTTCTTCGATGTCGGCAATGAAGCCGCCGGTGGCAGCTGCGCCCCAGAGGCTTTGGGCCTCGCCGCCCATGACCGCGCCGCCCATCGGGCACTGCTGCTGCCAGACGATGCCGCCCGCAGTATCCAGCTTGACGAAGTACCCCCATTCACCCGACGAGATGGCGTAGAAATAGCCGCCGTCCTGCGTTTCAATTGCTTTCATCTGAAAGCTGGGGTGCGCCAGCAGGGCAAAGGTCAGGTTGTGGGTGAAATTGCGCTGCCAGGCCGACCAGATGACGCTGCCGGCAGCATCGAGCTTGAGTATGAGCGGATTGGGATTGCCCAGCAGGTCCGTCCCCTGGCTGGTGTAGCCTGAAATAAGGAATCCGCCGCTGGAAGTGACGCTGAGGGCATAGGGCAGATCGGTGCGGCTGCCGCCGTAGCGCTTCGCCCACTGCAGGGTGCCCTGCGCATCGAATTTCAGCAGCGCATAGTCGAGCTTGGCCAGCACCGGGCTGCTCCAGGGCTGGGTGTCGTAGGCGCCCAGCAGCGCAAAGCCGCCGTCGGGCGTCGGAACCGCATCGATGCCATAGTCCAGGTGCCCGTCGCTGCTCTGCAGCACCTTCGACCATTGAACCTGAAACTGCCCGTCGAGCTTGACCACACACATCCCGGCCCACTGCGCGCTCACCGCATAGGAGCCGGAAAGCAGGTAGCCGCCGTCCGGAGTAGGGCGGATATGGCCTGCCGAGCCGTCGGTAATGCCGGTGAAGTGCCGCGCAGCGGACTGTGCATGCGCACCGGCAGGAAGCAGGAAGGCCAGCAAGCCGGAGAGGAGGAGCGGGATCCGTTTCATCGCGTGTCAGGGTTAACCGGGAATCCGATGATGCAAAGATGGACCGGTCCCGGGCGCTGTTCTACCACAAATTCCGCCGCTTCCTAATCCGGCTGCGCCGCCGTGTGGCTTCCCGCATCCGTAAGGCGCAAAAAGCAGATCAAGTTATGTTACTGAAAATCAATGTATTAAATATCCGGCTGCCGCCCGCTTTCCCCCCGCCTGCACCCCCGGATTTCCTATCCGGCCCATGTAACGCCCCGGTACTTTTCAGCGCTTATCCTATGCACCGGATGCCGATCTTGCCGTTAAGAGGGGCATACACGTTCTAACTTCTCTCGACTTATGCGCTATTTGCTGATTGCTTCCATTCTCCTGATGAGCTTCCTGTCGGCCTGCAAACCGGATGGTCCCGATGGCGACCCCGACTACGGCACGGCCCGCGACAACAGCCAGGCGATTGCCGCCTTCGACGATGTGTTTACAGTAGGAGAGCAGGCGATGGCCGATGCCGGGGTGAACAAGACCAGCGACCTCTGCGCGGCACTCACGCTCGATACGGCGGCCCGCCGCCTGACGGTCGACTTTGGCAGCGGCTGCACCGGACCCGACGGGCGCACCCGCGCCGGCATCATCCGCGTGGACTATGAAGGCCGCCGCTTCACACCCAGCTTCGAGGCTACGTATACCTTCATCAACTATACCGTAGAGGGGGTGCAGGTGGAAGGGTCCCTGATCGTCGACGGATTTGCGCGGAATGCCGCAGGCAAGCTGACCTTCTCGTACCGGATCGTGGGCGGCAAGCTCACCTTCGAGGATGAAACGTCCGCAAGCTACAACGGCACCCGCACCTGGACCCTGGCCGAAGGCGAGGGCTCCTTCAATCCGGCCGAGATTGTGTACGAAGTGACCGGCAGCGGCACCGGGGTGACCCGCAGCGGGCTCGCCTACACCGAGACGATTGTCACGCCCCTGGCAGTCAAGGTGGAATGCATGCTGGGCGGAGATGTATTCCCTGTATCGGGCGTGCAGCAGATCGTAGCGGCCGCCACGGGCGAGGTGCTGAGCATCAATTACGGCGACGGCGCCTGCGACAAAAAAGGCGTGCTGACCTGGCGCGGCCAGGACTATTCCTTCGATCTGGAATGACCGGATGCTGCGTGCACAGGCCGGGGCCCCTGAGGATGCAGGCGGCCCCGGTCTTGTGCTTGGGTCAGTAGAGGCGAATGCCCGCCGTCATCCAAAGCGACACGTTCAGGTCGCCGTTGAGGTAGGACTGCAGCAGCGCGCGCGGGCCGATATGAAAGCGGCCTGCCACATATTGATACTGAAGGCCAGCCGACCAGCCAGCCGAGACTTCCCGTTCCATGGCAGGCAGATCGTAGACCCGCAGCAGCTGACCGTTCTGATCGATGAAGGTCGAATAGCCGGTGGCATACTCATAGCGGTGGGCTCGCAGCGAGCCGCCGCCCAGCAGGGACAGTTCATGGCGGGGCGAGAAAGAAAAGGGCAGCCACTGCAGGTGCGCATCGGCCGTAGCTGCCGATACATGCCGGAACTCCCAAAGGTCAGGCCCGGTGCGGCCGCCTTCTGCCAGACTCAGGCCGGGCAGCAGGCGCAGATGCCGGCTGAGGGGGACGATGAGCTCGCTCCGCAGGGCCGCGCCGGTGAGATCGCCGCTGCCGAAGCGCATAATACCCGGGGCAGATTCGAGGCCGATCTGAAAGGGTGCCTGCGCATGCAGGCTGGAGGCTGCCAGCAGGGCAGCTAAGAAGTGGATCAGATGCTTCATGTACACGGTATTTCAGGTAATATAGCAAGGGATCGGACTTCAGCGGACCGGAATGAGCATCCGTGCAGGCCGGCTGTATATCCGTGCGCACTATACGCAAACGGGAGCGCCCGGTCCCGGACGCTCCCGCAGGATATCAGATGCACAGTTGAGTCAGGCTTTGCCGAGGGCGCGGGCGATGGTCAGGCCCAGTTCGGCGGGGGTATCCACGACATGGATGCCGCATTCCGCCATCACCTTCATCTTGGCCTGCGCCGTGCCTTTGCCGCCGGAGATGATGGCGCCGGCATGGCCCATGCGGCGTCCGGGCGGAGCCGTCTGGCCGGCGATGAAGCCTACGACCGGCTTGGTCATGTGATCCTTGATCCATTCGGCAGCGATCTCCTCGTTGCTGCCCCCGATTTCGCCGATCATGATCACCCCTTCGGTTTCGGGGTCCTCATTGAAGAGCTTGATGATGTCCAGGTGGGTGGACCCGACGACCGGGTCGCCGCCGATGCCTACGCAGGTGGACTGGCCGAGGCCGATTTTGGTCACCTGATCCACTGCCTCATAGGTAAGGGTGCCGGAGCGGCTGACGATGCCGACGCTGCCGCGGCGGTGGATGAAGCCCGGCATGATGCCCAGTTTGCATTCTCCGGGGGTAATGACACCGGGGCAGTTGGGGCCGATGAGGCGCAGGCCGCGGTCCTGGACGTATTTCTTGGCATACACCATATCCTGGACGGGAATGCCTTCCGTGATGGCAACGATCAGATCGATCCCGGCATCTGCGGCCTCCATGATCGCTTCTGCCGCGTAGGGCGGCGGCACGAAGATGATAGATACATTGGCCTGGGCCTGTTCGACGGCATCGTACACCGTGTTGTAAATCGGGCGATCCAGGTGGGTGGATCCGCCTTTGCCGGGCGTCACGCCGCCGACGACCTGGGTGCCGTACTCGATCATCTGCTGGGCATGGAAGGAGCCTTCCTTGCCGGTGAAGCCTTGCACGATGACCCGGGAGTCCTTATTAACCAGAATGCTCATGGGTTCGAGGAGAGAGGTAAGAAGACGGGCTAAAGTTATCCGGCCCTGCCTGAAAAACCAAAATAACGGGCACGAAAAAACGGCCCTGACTTTGGCGGAGCCAGGGCCGTGTATACCGGAAACGGGATCAGAATCCGTAGAGCAGGCCGAAGCCGAAGTTGCCCATCGGGAACTGAATTTCAGAGATGACTCCGTTGGTGTTGATTTTCAGGAGGCTGTTGGTTTTGTCCAGGGCGAAATGCAGGCGGCCGGTGAGCGGATTGCCGCGGGTGCGGATGGTCAGCTCGGCTACTGCGCTGGGATTCAGAAATCCGGCCATGCGGCGCTGGTTAATGCCGATCTGCTGGTTGAAGTAGGTGTAATTGCCGCCGACCCCCAGCCCGATGCCGACGCCTTGCTCGTTGTACTTGGTTGCCAGCGCCCCGAGCCGCATCATGGCAAATACCGGCGTCTGGACCGTATAGTTGATCCGCGCGCGGGCACCGCCGGTGGACGTAGGGACGAGGATAAAATTCACCCCCATCTGCACGCTCGGATCGATCCCTACGCTCACCACATCGTTCCGGTGCCACAGGGCAATGTAGGAGCCGATGTTGAAGTTGTAAAAATCCTCGAAGACAACCGTCTGCTCAGGGGCCTCTTCTGCGGTGGCAAATTCCCACATGAAGCCGAAGTGCGGCACCAGCTTATCGGTAAACTGGGCGCGGAGCGAAAGCGAGCCCGTCGTGAGGACGGCGAGAATCAGGATTCGGAGCGTTTGCATACGTCGGTGCGGGGCTAAGGTGAATGCCGGCCCGGTGATCGGGCCTCCTGTTACACTCAGAACGAAAAAAAAGCGTTCTGGTTTTCAGTGCCGGAAGAGATCGGATTTGAAAACCAAAACAAACCTAGTACTTTGACGCGCACTGCCGGGATGCTGAATCCGGCTGTTGATCAGACGTGTATTTCACGGGCCTATCCGTGCCGGAGTACTTACCATACCAGACCCGCCTGCTGGCGGCCTATCCGGAACAGGGGCCTCACCGGGCCCTCTGCCGCCTGCTGCTGTATCTGCAGCCCCGGCGGGTGTTTGCCGTATGGACGGGGCCGGAGGAGCAGCTCATGGCCTGCCACGAGTACATCGGCGATCCGGGGCTGAGCCCCCTGATGTTTCTGCGCCTCCTGCTGGAGCGCGAAACCCTGCTCCGGGAGCCTCATGTGGAGGTGCGGGTCTATCTGGGCGAAACCCCTTTTACCCTGCTGCCTGCCGGCCAGCTGACCCTTCAGGACCGCATCCGGGTGACCCGGCTGCTGCTCGACGACCTGGCTTTTGAGGAGGAGCTGCTCGAACTGCCGGTCGACGAGGCGGGCGCGCTGCTGCTTACCACCCTCGATCCGGGCCTGCGGCACCTGCTCCGGCAGTACCTGCGGCATTTCTGGCTTGGGCATCTGGCCCAGCTGGCCATTCCCCTTGCGCTCCGGCTTGCGGGCGGGCGCAATGCCATCCTCCTGCTGCCCGGCGACGGCGGCGCGCTGATGACCGCTGTCCGGCACGGAAGGCTGCACTTCTGCAACCAACTGCCGGTGTTCCGGCCCGATGATCAGCAGTATTTCCTGGAAACCGTCCTGCAGCTCTGCGAGCTGGGCCCTGAGACTCCCCTCTGGGCCCTGGGCGAAACCGGCGGAGCGCCGGATCCGTTTGCGCATCCGGAATTTTCCGGCAGCTGGGCCTCTGGCGACGAAGCGTACCGGTATGCTTTTTTTCAGCCCAACCCCGGATAGTCAGGCTAGCTGCTGCACCTCCCCGATGATCCGGGCTGCCAGCGAATCGGCTGCGGCCTGGGTCGGCGCTTCTGAATAAATGCGGATGATGGGCTCCGTATTGGAGCGGCGCAGATGCACCCAGGCCCGCTCGGCTTCATAGTCGACCCGGATGCCGTCCACTTCGTTGAGCTGCTCGTGCGCGTGCAGATCCTTGAATTTGGCCAGCAGCGCGGCGGTGTCCAGCCCTTCTGCCAGCTCGATCTTGCGCTTGGCCATGAAATATGCCGGGTAGGTGGCCCGCAGCTCCGCTGCATTCATGCCGCTCTTGACCAGATGCGAAAGGAACAGGGCAATGCCCACGAGTGCATCCCGGCCATAGTGCAGTTCGGGGTAAATCACCCCGCCGTTGCCTTCTCCGCCGATCAGCGCGTCTTTGCGCTTCATGATCTCCACCACATTGACCTCGCCGACGGCTGCTGCGTAATAGCGGCAGCCATGCCGCTCGGCTACATCCTTCAGCGCACGGCTGGAGGACAGGTTGGAGACGACTGCGCTTTTGTGGTGCTGCAGCACATAATCGGCAATCGCGACGAGCGTGTATTCTTCGCCGAACATGTTGCCCTCCTGGTCCACGAACACCAGGCGGTCCACATCCGGATCCACGGCGATTCCGAGATCGGCGCCATGCTCGCGCACGGCGGCGCGCAGGTCGCCGAGGTTTTCTTCGAGGGGTTCCGGCGTATGCGCAAACCAGCCGGTAGGCTCGCAGTGCAGCGGCACGATCTCGCGCACGCCGAGGGCTTCGAGCAGACGCGGCACGGCGATGCCGCCCGAACTGTTGACGGCATCCACCACCACCTTCAGGCCGGCACGCTCCACCGCAAAGCGGTCCACCAGCGGCAGGTCGAGAATTTTGCCGATGTGAATGTCGAGAAAATCCCCTGCTGCTTCGATCCGGCCCAGATCCCTCACCTCCGAAAAGGTATAGTACTGGTTCTTCACGATTTCGAGGATCTCCATGCCGTCTTTCTTCGTCACAAACTCCCCGCGCAGGTTGAGCAGCTTGAGCGCATTCCAGTCCACCGGATTGTGGGAAGCGGTGAAAATGATGCCGCCGGCAGCGTCGAACTCGGGTACGGCGACCTCGACGGTAGGCGTCGTGGAGAGGCCCAGGTCGATGACCCGGAAGCCCAGCCCGATGAGCGTGCCTGTCACGATGCGGTGCAGCATGTCGCCGGAAGGCCGGGCATCCCGGCCTACCACCACGGTGCGCTTGTCGGTTTTGAGGGAAAGCCAGGTGCCGAAAGCGGCGGTGAAATTGACCAGATCGACCGGCGTCAGATTGTCGCCGACCGTTCCGCCAATGGTTCCCCGTATCCCGGATATGGAGGAAATAAGCGCCATGCTTTGCGTAATTTCGGGCGCTAAGATAGGGGAAAAAATAACAAGGGACGGGCTTTTTCAGAAAAAGGCGTGCCGCCTGCGCCTGCTGCTGCCCAGGCGGAACCGGTACAAGCTGGCGCGAAATCCCGTACCTTGCCCCGATGAATCTGCCGGATCTTCACGACGCGCTGAGGGCCTGCTGCGAGCCGGATCTGCTCGCCCGGACCCGCATCCATCCGCTGCGCGGATTCGGGCCGGAGGTCTGGATCAAGCGGGAGGACGAATCGGCCTTCGGCATGCCGGGGCCCAAGCGGCGCAAATACGCTTCGCTGCTGTCCTGGCTGGCGCAGGCCGGTTTCCGTCAGGTTGCCCTTACTGGCAGCAGCCATTCCAACCACGTGGCAGGCCTGCTTCAGCTCTGCCGCGAACGCGGCATCGGGGCCCGGCTGTTTCTGAAAGCGGAGCACGAGTTCCGCCCCGAAGGGCCGCGCCTGTGGACCAGCCTGCTGAGCAGCCCGGAGGAGACCGAGTGGATTCCCGCAGCACAATGGGCTGATGCGGAGCGGATTGCGGCGGATTGGGCCCGCGCGCACGATGCCTATGCGGTGCCCGAAGGCGGCGCCTGCCCGCCCTGCCTCCCCGGCGCCTGCACCCTCTGGCTGGATCTGCTCCGCAACGAGGCGGAGCAGGGCATGGATTTCAGCCGCATCGTGCTGGACAGCGGCACCGGGCTCACTTCCGCCGCCCTGGCCCTGATGGCCGGGTATGCGCGCCGGGATATCGGGCTGCATGTGGTGCTCACCGCCGGCGACGGGGCCTACTGGCACCGGCAGGCCGCTGCGGCGCAGCAGTGGCTGCGGACGCAGTTCGGGATCGATGCGCCCCTGCCGCCCCGGATTCAGCTGCACCATCCGCCTACTGCCCGCAGCTTCGGCAGCATCAATGCGGCGGTGCGGGCGGAAATGATCCGCATGGCACGGGAGGAAGGCATCCTCTGCGACGGGATCTACATGGCCAAAACCATGCTGACCCTCCGGCAGCTGCTGCCGGATTGTGCGCCGGCACCGGTCCTGGTGATACACAGCGGCGGCATGCCGGAGTATTCGGCTACCCTGCGCTGAGCATCTCTCAGGCGAGGGAGTCCCGCAGGGCTTCCAGAAATTGTCCGGCTTCGCTGCGGGTCAGGCACAGCGGCGGCAGCAGGCGCAGCACGTTGCTGCCGGCAGTGCCCACAAACATGCCATGCGTGTACAGCAGCCGGTCGCGCACGGGCGCGTAGGGCCCAGGCAGCTCGATGCCGATCATGAGCCCCTGCCCGCGGACCTCCACAATACCGGGAATCTGCCGCAGCTCCGCCATCAGCCAGTCGCCCATCGCGGCGGCATGCGCGGTCAGGGATTCGGATCCGATGACTTCCAGCACAGCCAGCGCGGCGGCGCAGGCGAGGGGATTGCCGCCGAAGGTAGTGCCCAGCATGCCATGCCAGGGCTTGAACTGCGGGCCGATCAGAACCCCGCCGATGGGATAGCCGTTGCCCATGCCTTTGGCGGTGGTGATCAGGTCTGCGCGGATGCCGGCGTGCTGGTGGGCAAAAAAACGGCCGCTGCGGCCGTATCCCGACTGGATTTCGTCCAGAATCAGCACCGTGCCCGTTTCGTCGCAGAGCCTGCGGGCTTCCTGCAGAAATTCCGCAGACGGCACATAAATGCCGCCCACGCCCTGAATGCCCTCGATCACGACGGCGCAAAAGGCTTCGCTGCGCAGCAGCGATTCCAGTCCGTTCAGGTCGTCGAAGGTCAGGCGCTTTGCGGCATGCCCGCGGTTCACCGGGGCCTGGATCTTCGCATTGTCGGTGACCATGACGGCGGCGGAGGTGCGGCCGTGAAAGCTGCGGGAGAGATAGGCCACCTGCTCGCGGCCGGTATGGAACGAGGCGACCTTCAGCGCATTTTCGATGGCTTCGGCGCCGGAGTTGATCAGAAAGAGGCTGTAGTCCTCATACCCAGACATGCGGCCCAGCAGCTGGGCCAGCTCATCCTGAAGGGGATTGCGGACGGAATTGGAATAAAAGGCCAGCTGATCGAGCTGGCGGCGGATACGCTCCACATAGTGCGGATGCGTATGTCCGATGGAAATGACGGCGTGGCCGCCGTAGAGATCCAGGTATTCGCGGCCCTGATCGTCCCAGAGGCGGCAGCCCTGCGCGCGCACGGGGGTAATGGGGTAGAGGGGATAAACGTCGAACGGTGTCATGGAGGCAAATCAGCATCAGCCTGCAAAGATGCATAAGTTGCCGGAATGCCGTGCGGGGAAGGGGGAAATTCAGGGATAAATGTCGCATGCTGCATGCGAGTAAGGCCTGCTGTCAATTGCGGATACGGCTGGAGCTGCATATCTTGCCACATGGGCCGGGACGCAGACTGGAGATACCGGGGCTGCAGGCCATCATAGGGCAATAGGGTTGTTTTATCGCTTTGTATGGATCGATTTTCCCCTGAGAAATACCATGAGATGCTGCAGGAAGCGGTAGCGCAGTTCTGGCAGATGAGAAAAGAGCAGGCTGGGCGGGAGCCGGGGTTCAGACCGGAGCGGCAGACCGGCAGTTACCGGAGGCAAGCAAATGGATGGATTTGTCAGGGTGCTGAAGCAGGCAGCGGTGGATCTGGGCGTGCCAGAGGCATGTATCTACACCCGCGGAAACAGCCTGCCTGGTTTTTTCCGCCCTTCCAAGGCGTGGGACTTCCTGATTATCACGCCAGGTCAGAAGCTGATTGCTGCTGCCGAACTGAAGTCGCAGGTGGGGTCTTTTGGCAATAATTTCAATAACCGGGTAGAGGAAGCGATCGGCAGCGCAGTAGATTTGTGGACCGCGTTCAGAGAACGTACACTGCCTCAAATGCAGCAGCCGTGGCTGGGATATTGGATGCTGGTGGAGAAAACACCGGCTTCAGTCCGCCCGGTACAGATTCAGGCGCCGCACTTTCAGGTCCGGTCCGAATTCCAGCAGACCAGCTACCTGGACCGGTATGTGATTTTTTGCCGGAAGCTGCTTGCCGAGCGGCACTATTCGGCTGCTGCATTGATCTGGACGACCGAAGAGCTGGAATTTGGAAGTCTTCATGCAGAGTTGTCGGCTGAGGTATTTTTGCTATCTTTAATGGGATTTATCCAAGGGCGGCTGCAAGAATTTGAACCATGATATACGGGCGCAGATCAAATGGGAGTCAGCATGGGATCGTGCTAACCAAGCCTGTAGTGGTGGATTGGATGCTGGACAGGGCTGCATATGTGCCAGACCGTGATCTGAGCGGCGTGCGGGTGCTGGAGCCTGCGGCAGGTGATGGGGCATTCGCCGCCGCAATCGTGGACAGGCTGTATGAATCGGCTCTCCGGTTTGGATTTTCCTTCCAGCAGGCACTGCACAACCTGACCTGCTTCGAGGTGGATGCGCAGATGGCCGATGCATTAACCCGCCGGCTGACCGACCGCTTAAGCCGGTACGGGGCTGTGCTGCCGGACGGGATGATCCGGAGAGCAGATTTTCTGCTTGCCGAGATCGGCCTATCGTATGATCTGATTGTCGGGAATCCTCCTTACGTGCGGCATGAACAGATTCCTGTGCCGCTCCGGCAACTCTACCGGGACTTGTATCCGGTATTTACCCATCGAAGCGACTTATATATTGCATTTTACGAAAGAAGCCTTCGTCTGCTCAGTGAATGCGGATTGCTGTGTTTCATTTGCTCCAACCGCTGGCTGAAGAACCAGTATGGGCAAAGATTGCGGGAACTCATTGGCAGGGTGTATGGACTCGGCGAAGTCATCGATCTGGAGGATGCAGATCCTTTTGAAGAATCTGTAGCCGCATATCCGGCGATCACAAGCGTGTATAAGTCCAAGTCCCGCTCAAAGTCCATCGCCAGCTATTACAAGGTCCATCACGTATCGGAGCTGGATGCCGCAGCTCCGCCGCTTGAGCCTGTCCGGCCTCTGGATATACAACATCCCTCGAACTGGTTTTCTGCGCGGGAAGATCCGGCACATAGCGGAATGCTCTATACCATCGAGGAGCAAGGATTTAATATCGGAATCGGTGTCGCCACCGGCGCAGATGTGTGCTATATCCGGCCTGATCTGGCCTCGATGGTGGAGCCGGAACTATGTCTGCCGATCCTGCTCTCGAAAGATCTGAAAAACAATCAGCTGGTGTGGTCTGGGAATTATCTGCTCAATCCCTTTGACCTGAATGGCAGGCTGATCGATTTGGAATGCTATCCCCGGGCACGTGCCTATTTCGGGACGCACAGCGAACTGCTTCGCAGCAGATACGTCGCCCGGAAATCTCCAGAAGCCTGGTACCGAACTATCGACCGGGTAGATGCCGCCCTCGTCGGGCGGAATAAGCTGATGCTGCCTGATATGTCCGGCAATACCTTCCTGCTGATCGATGAAGGACGGTATTATCCGCACCACAACTTGTACTATATTACAGGCGGGACATACGATGATCTGGTCCTGCTGGCATGCATCCTCATGTCGCGTTTTGTAAAAGACCAGCTGGCCGCACTTGGAAACAGAATGAACGGCGGCTACCTCCGCTGGCAAAGCCAGCATGTGAAGAAATTGAGAATCCCGCATATCCGGTCTATTCCTGCGCATATCGCCAGGGAGCTGGCCGACGCCTATCATCGGCGGGAGTATCATGCGATCGACCGCTGGCTAAGCGGTGCAGCTATTGCCCAATACGGAGCGCCCTTCCATCAGACGACGCTGTTCTGATGGGGTAACCCCGAATGTTGGGGGCTGCGTACCTGTGCCTGGAACCCACAAGTGAATCCCCCGCCCATGCGCCTCTGTGCTGCCCAATTCCGCCCCAGCCCCGGAGCAATTGCTGCCAATACCAGCATTCACCTCCGGCTGATGCATCTGGCACTGGCCTGCCGGGCCGATGCCGTCTGGTTTCCGGAACTGTCCCTCACCGGCTACGAGCCGGCGCTGGCGCAGACCCTGGCGCTGGAGCCGGAGGACCCCCGCCTGGCCGTATTCCAGGCCTTCAGCGACCGGCATGGCCTGACCGCAGGCATTGGCGCGCCGGTGCGGGCGGAGGACGGCATCCGCATCGGCATGCTGCTGTTCCGGCCCGGACTGCCCCGCCTGCTGTACTGCAAGCAGATGCTGCACGCCGACGAACTGCCCTGGTTCACCCCCGGATCTGCCCAGCTGATCCTGGAGCTGGGCGGCCTGCGCATTGCGCCGGCCATCTGCTACGAAAGCCTGCAGCCGGCGCACAGCGAGCAGGCCCATGCCCTGGGTGCGGCCTGCTATGCGGCCAGCGTCGCCAAATCGCAGCAGGGCGTCGACCGCGCCTGCCGCTGGTATCCGGAGCTGGCAGCGCGCTTTGCCATGCCCGTTCTGATGGCCAACTGCACCGGGCCCTGCGATACGTTTGAAAGTGCGGGCGGCAGCGCAGCCTGGAATGCCCAGGGCAGGCGCCTGGCCTCGCTCGACAGCCGCCGCGACGGCTTGGTCGTGTATGACACGGAGACGGATACGGCGGAAGGAGTATATGGGTAAATGTATGTATCGGTATATGGGTGCCAGCATGCGGCAAGGAACAATCACAGAGAAACCGGCAAATTCACCCCTAATCCGGGCAGCTTTCCGGATGCTGATCTGGGCCGCCGCAGCCGGGCTGGGCGGCGTGGGCTGCCACGGCTATCGGGTGCTGGACTTCCGGGGCGTTCAGGTCGAAGGATTCCCGGACAGCCTCTGCGGGCAGCGGCGCGTGAAAGCGCTGTACTTCGGTCCGGATGGATGGACGCTGTACCCGCCCCTGTCTGCGCTGCCCTCCGATACCCTTAACCAAATCACCGCCCTGCCCGCCTGCATCGGACAGCTGGGCCAGCTGGAAGTCCTGTCCTTGCAGGCCACAGGCCTGCGGACGATCGATCCGGCGCTGTTTGGCCTGGAACGGCTCCGCCATCTGGATCTGTCTGGAAACCCGGAGCTGGACATCAGCCGCTACGCAGCTCAGATCGTGCGCATGAAGCGCCTTCAGCATCTGAACATCGCTGGCTGCCAGTCCGATCCCGAATCCCTCCGGATGCTGCAGCTGGCCCGGCCTGAACTGGATGTCATCACATCCTGGCATCTGCCGCCCTGATCTGCCATCCTTTCCCGGCCTTCTGCAAGCGGGTTGCATTCCCCTTGAAATAGATGCATGTTGTATCAAACACGCTGGACATGTGCCATCCCTGCTGGTATCTGATTTTCCTGCTGCTGGCCTGCCGCCCGCCGCACAGCACCGGGCAGCCGGCGCTGGCTGCCAATGCCTGCAGCGATCCGGATGCTCCGGTGGCCTGCTGTTTTTTGGCCGCCCCTGATTCGCTGGGCCCTTCTGCACGCCTGGCGGATGCGGAAGAGCCTGGCGAGCGCCTGGTGATTACGGGCCGGCTGCTGAAGCCCGATGGCAGCCCCTGGCCGGGCGTGCGCATGTATGTGTACCATACAGACGCATCCGGGCGCTACACGCGCCGGGGCGGGGAGCAAGGCATTCAGCGCTGGCATGGACACCTGCACGGCTGGCTGGAAAGCGGCCCGGACGGGCGCTACGAAATCCGCACCATCCGCCCTGCTCCGTATCCGGATGCCGATATACCTGCACACCTCCATGCTGCCGTGTGGAGCAGCGGCGAGCCGTATTACATCAACGACTTCGTCTTTGAGGATGACCCCCTCGTGACGCCGGCCTATCTTCGTTCGCTCAGCTTGCCGGGCGGCGAAGGCGTGATGCCGGCAGCACAGGGGCTGGAAGGCTGGACCGCCGTCCGCGACATCCGGCTGGCGCCCTGATCCGCTTATTCCAACATCTCCATGACCCGGTCCACCAGCTCCTGGTTGTCGAAAGGCTTGGTCAGGTAGGCGTCGGCACCGGCGCCGTAGGCCTGCAGCCGGTCCCGGTCGGCGCTTTTGGCGGTAAGAAAGACGATCCGCGCCTCCTGCAGCTCAGGCTGCTTGCGGATCTCGTGGGCTACCTCCAGCCCGTCCATCAGCGGCATCATCACATCGAGCAGAATCAGATCGGGCTGAAACCGGCGCAGCTTCTCGATGGCCTCCTGGCCATTGTGGGCTTTTTCGGTGACAAAGCCGCATTGCTGCATGAGGAACTCGATGGCGGTAACAATATTCGGCTCGTCGTCCACGATCAGGATCTGAGCCGCTTTGCCGGTGACACGCATAGGATGGGTAGCAGTAGCCATACAATAGAAATACGGGCAAGGGAAAGGGGAAAATATAGGAAAATAATCCTGAATTCCGCCCTGCGTCAGGAAGTTTTTTGCGCAGGGGGCGCAGGCGCCGCCGCATCCGGTGTCTGCGCCCGGAGCCGCACATCGAACCGCGCGCCCTTTCCCGGTTCGCTGGATACCTGGATGCTGCCGCCATGATGCTCTACAATGCGGCGGGTAATGCTGAGCCCCAGCCCGCTGCCCTGCGGCCTGCCGCTCCGGTGATCGTTGAACTGGGTGAACTTATCGAAAATGTACGGCTGCACCTCCGGCGCAATGCCCGCGCCATTGTCCGCGATGGTGATCAGGCAGCTGTCGCCCTGATCCTCCAGCCGCACTTCGATCCGGCCCGCCTCCTCATTGCAGAACTTGATGGCATTGGAAAGCAGATTGACCGCCACCTGCATCAGCCGGTCGCGGTCGCCATATATCCACACCGGCGCAGCCGGAATGCCGGCGGCAACCTCGATTCTGCGCGTTTCGCACAGTGACCGGACCCCGTCGAGCGACTGCCGCAGCATATCGCCCAGGTCGAACCGCTCATGCTGCCACACGGCGTAGCCGGATTCCATTTTTTCCAGATCCAGCACCTGATTGATCAGCCGCGAGATGCGCTCGCTTTCCTGCACAATGATCCCCAGAAACTCCTGGCGCTTTTCGGGCGGCAGGTCGTGGTCGTTGAGGATGTTGCCGATGGCCCGGATCGAGGTGATCGGCGTGCGGAGTTCGTGGGTGACGGTGGCGATAAAGTCGTCCTTGATCTGGTCCATCTCCTGCAGCCGGGCATTGGCGGCCCGCAGGTCCTGGCCGGCGCGCTCCAGTTCGCGGCTTTTCTGCTCCAGTTCTCGGCTGTAGCGGGAGAGCTGGCGGTTTTCGTCGAGCAGCTCGATGACCTCCTGCAGGGGCGGCTGCTCTTCCTTGACGACCGTCGAAAACAGCAGCCGCGACGAGGCCGAGCCGATGGCGCCCGACAGCAGGCGCTCGGCGTAGGCCACCAGGCCGGGCGGCGCTTCGGCGAGCTTGTCGAGGTTCATCCGGTGGCGGCGGGCATAAGCCTGCAGCAGCGATTCGGCGCGGTCGGGACCCAGAAACCGGTGCAGCAGCAGCCGCAGATCGGGGACCATCGCCTTGCGGGCCACGGTGAACTCCTCATCTGCGCCGGCATAGCGGTAGATATTGACAAAGAGATTGGCCTGCGTATGGCCCAGCACGCTGTTGCGGGTATTGAAGGATACCCCTACATATAGCAGCGCATTGATGAGCAGGCTCCAAAAGGTAGCGTGCGAGATCGGGTCAAGGCCTTCAAGCCCCAGGAGGGCATACGGACGTAGGCTTTGCCACCCGAAGAGCCCTTCTGTGACGATCGGGCTGTGAGATCCGATAAGCGAGGGAAACGGAAGCGTGTAGGCCCAAATCAGAAAGCCGCCTGCCAGTCCGGCAATGGCGCCGGCCTTTGTTGCGCCGCGCCAGAACAGCCCCCCCAGCAGCGCCGGCGCAAATTGCGCCACGGCAACGAATGAAATCAGCCCGATTGAAACCAGCGTGGTCTGCGTTCCCAGCGCGGTATAATAGCTGTAGGCCAGCATCAGCACGCACAGGATAATCACCCGCCGGATGCCCTTCAGCCGCCCGGAAAGATCCGACACGTAGGTTGCGCGCATTGTGCGCGACGAGAGCAGCAGCGGAATCACCAGGTTGTTGGTTGCCATGATGCTCAGCGCGATGGTGGATACGATCACCATGCTTGTCGCAGCGGACAGCCCGCCGATGAACACCAGCAATGCCAGCCACTGCCGCCCGTGCAGCAGCGGCAGGCTGAGCACATAGTGGTCCCCGTCCAGTCCCTGGTCTCCAAACTGCATCCGGCCCGCAAAGGCCAGCGGCAGCACAAACAGATTGATCAGAAACAGATACAGCGGGAACAGCCAGATTGCTTTGCTGACATGCTTCGGGTGGGTGTTCTCGACTACTGCAACATGAAACTGCCGCGGCAGCGCTACAATCGCAAACATCGAAATGAGCATCATGCAGGTCCAGGACCACGCCGAAGAGGCAGGAGTGCTGCCCATGCTGAACAGCCGGGCAAGATCGGGATGAGCAGCCGCTTGCGCGAAGAGGTCGCCCGGCCCCTGGTACAGCGAAAAGGTGACAAACACGCCTACGCACAGCAGCGCGATCAGCTTGACGAGGGACTCGAAGGCCACTGCGGCCACCAGCCCTTCATGCCGTTCATGCGCATCCAGATGGCGGGTGCCGAACAGGATCGTAAACACCGCCAGGATCAGCGTGACATAGAATGCGGTATTCTGATAAAACGCCGGTTTGGGGCCGGAGGCAGTTTGTGCGAGAATATCGAAGCTGGACGAAATCGCTTTGAGCTGCAGCGCGATGTACGGAATAATGCCCGTGATCGCCAGGAGGGTGGCCATGCTGCCCAGAAACAAACTTTTGCCGTAGCGGGCAGCTAAAAAATCGGCAATGGAATTGATCCGCTGCGAGCGGCAGATCAGGATCATTTTCCGGAGAATCACGTACCAAAGCGGGGCCATGAGGGTAGGCCCCAGGTAGATCGTCAGAAAGCTTACCCCGTCTGTAGCCGCCTTGCCCACGCTGCCGTAGAACGTCCAGGCTGTACAGTATACCGCCATGGAGAGGGCATAGGCGAAAGAATTGCCGATCGGGTTGTGGCCTGCCAGGGTCCGGCGCTCGGCCCACCAGGCAATGCCGAAGAGCAATCCCAGATAGCTCACGGAAAAGAGCAAAATGAGCCAGGTATGCATGAGCAGGCAGCTTGAATGTCAGGGATAGTCCTGGCGGTTGCGGGGCGCCTCGATGATGAGCATCATCAGCCCGATCATCCCCAGCCACAAGGCCAGAATGGCAAAATACAGCACAGGAATGCCTCCGACCGTTTGACCTGAACGGAAGAGGGTAATGATCGGGTAATTGAACACGACCAGAAACAGGAGGAACACGCCGAGCAGCTTGCGCTCTTTCATCACGGCCCGTAATTGTTTGTTCAAGATACGCATAAAGGACTGAATCGTATGCATTCGGAAACGATGCGGAACGCCTCGGTGCGGATATTGCTGGCCAGGAAATACAGAAGGGGGCAAAGCAGCACTTTGCCCCCTTCGTCTGAAGCGCCGGGCAGGGTTATTCCAGCTCTGCGCTGCTTTCGGGGAGGTGGTCGTACTCGCCCCGGATTGCGTAATAGCCGAAAATAACCACGCCGAAAGCAATAGGCAGGAAGATGGCGATGATAATCCCCCATTGGAGCTGAAGGTTCAGCTTGGCTGCTGATGCCGCTGCGCGAGCAGCCTCATCCGCAGCAGCAGCGACCCGGTCGCCTGCGGCTCCGATCTTTGTGGCTGCCTGACTGATCATGAAATACACGGCGGCCGGGCCCAGAAGCATCCAGATCGCGCCGAGCGCTCTTTTTATTGCATTCATCGGTAGAGTCAATTGAAAGTTTAAATACGTAACAGCCAGATGGGTTAGTCCATGACATCCTCGTCTACCTTGTTGCTCAGGTATACGGTGCCGATCACGAGGCAGACCGCTGCGACTCCAATCGGATACCACAGGCCAGCAAGCGGATCGCCATTTGGATTCTGCGGGGTCTTGGTATATTCGATGATCAGGGTGCTAAGGAAAGGCACCAAACCGCCGAATACCCCGTTGCCGATGTGATATGGAAGCGACATGGAGGTATAGCGGATCTTCGTCGGGAAGATCTCCACCAGAAAGGCCGCAATCGGCCCATACACCATCGTCACGTAGAGGATCTGCACAAACACCAGCAGTACCATAGTCCAGAAGACGCCGGAGCCCACTTTTTTCTCCGTATATGCTACCGCCGTCTTGGCTTTGGCCGGGTCTGAAGAGACAACTTCCGTTTTGGTCTCTTTCATGACCGAGCCGTCGGTGTAGGTGACCATCGCCACACTGACCCGCGTAAGGTCTTCACTGCCTGCGATGGGCGTTTCTTTGACTACCGTCTCCCCACGGCTTGCCTCCGTCAGCATGTTGGGATTCGTCATATCCAGAAATTTCTGGTAGATAGGACGGTAGGATGCAATCCCCAGCAGCATGCCCGCCATCATGATCCATTTACGCCCGATCCGGTCTGACAGCGCTCCGAAAACGATAAAGAAAGGAGTTGCGAACAGAATAGCCCAGATCAGCAGGGTCCGCGACTGTTCGAAGTCCAGCTTGCAGACGTTTTCGATAAAGGACTGCGCATAAAACTGGCCCGTGTACCACACCACCCCCTGGCCCATCACAGCGCCAAACAGCGCCACAAGCACCATCTTCATGTTGGCCTTGTGCGCAAAGCTCTCCTTCAGCGGATTGGCGGAAATCTTGCCCTCCTCCTTGATCTTGGAAAACAGCGGCGACTCCTTCATTTTCAGGCGGATGTAGATCGACACCCCGACCAGCACGATCGAAACCCAGAACGGTACGCGCCAGCCCCAGCTGTTGAATACATCCACGCCCAGCGAGTTGCGGGTGGTGAGGATCACCCCCAGCGAGAGGAAGAGGCCCAAAGTGGCGGTGGTCTGAATCCAGGAGGTGAAAAACCCGCGTTTGCTGGCCGGGGAGTGCTCCGCCACATAGGTCGCAGCACCGCCGTATTCGCCGCCGAGGGCCAGGCCCTGGATCAGGCGCAGCGCCAGCACCAGCAGCGGCGCAGCAACCCCGATCGTTGCGTAGCCCGGGATCAAGCCGATCGCAAAGGTGGAGCCGCCCATCAGGACCAGCGTCAGGAGAAAGGTGTACTTGCGTCCGATGAGGTCGCCCAGGCGCCCGAATACCAGCGCGCCGAAGGGCCGCACGATAAAGCCCGCTGCAAAGATTGCCAGGGTCGACAGCAGGGCGGCAGTTCCCTGGTCTTCAGGGAAGAATTGCTTCGAAATAATGGTGGCTAGGCTGCCAAAGATGTAAAAGTCATACCATTCGATCAAGGTGCCTACCGAGGATGCGGAAATCACTTTCCAGATTCCCTGCTGTTCCTGATTGCCGGCCGAGTCGACGGCCTTTGAAGGAGTAGCTGAAGCCATTGCTAGCAGTAATTGTAGAGTTTGCGGGATGACAGATGAGTCGAGAAGGGGTAGGGTATCCAGCTGCTGGCAGCCGGGTACAGGATCAGAGGTAGATATGCGTCTGGAAGATCAGCTCGCCGCGGCTGCTGGTGGGCAGGCGCTCGCCCTGGGCATTCTGGGTGATGACCGGGCGCTGCGACCACTGGAGGGTGAACTTGGCGTGGTGGCCGTCGATGTAAAAGTTGGAGCCGATGTCGAAGAAGCTGGCGCTTTTGCTCAGGTAGTCCAGGTCTTTCATCGTGTATGCAGCGAAAGGCTGGATCCGCACTTTCTTGCTGATGGTCTTGGGCAGCAGCAGGCCGGCCTGGGTGTAGAAAATATTGCCGGTGCCCAGCAGCGGACGGGCGTTGCCGTAGCCGTCGATGGAGCGGTCGGCGGTATTGAAGCCTGCATAGGGGGCGGCAGGCGCTACGTTCATGATGCCTACGCTGCGGTAGTAGTTGGGGCCGAAATTCATATTGTAATATACAGCATATGCAGTTACTGCCATGTTTTTCTCCTTATTCCCGAAGGGCATATCCAGGAAGGCATCCAGGGCCAGCTGCGACTGGTCGTGATAGCTCAGCGGGCCGCCGTTGTCCGTGCGGGTGGCCAGCGCGTCGGCATGGTAGTAGAAACCGGCGCCGAGGTTGAAGACCTTTTTGGTGCCCACATAGCTGCCCACGAAGAAGGGCAGCAGGTTGGACTCCTGATCCAGGAACTGCCAGTTGAGGTAGCCGCCGTAGGAGAGCTTGTCGTTGGCGGCATGCACGGCGCGGCTGATGGCGCCGGTGCCGCTCACCTGGTTGACATTGAAGGGCTTGTTGAGGTGCAGACGGTAGTCCAGCTTGCTCACCTTGCCCTTGGCGTAGATGCCGAACTGGCGGGCAAACTGATCCGTCAGCTCGATATTGAACCAGTTGAAGATCGGCGCATCCACGGCGAGGAAGTTGAGCGTGGAGGCGCTCGTAAGCCGCGATACCGGATTCCAGTAGTGCAAGCCGAAGCCTACCGACAGGTTGGCCTGCTTGCCCTTGGCCACGAGAAACTCATTCCAGAAGTCGTGAAAAAAGACCTGCGGCTTTTTGGACGAAGCGCCGTTGACGGAGACCGAAGCGGTGCCGGTCACGGCACCCGTGAGGGTATCGGCAGTGCCGGTGACGGAGCCCGAGCCGGAAAGCGATCCGGGGTTGCCGGAGAGGCCGCCGAAGGGTGCCCCGCCATTGGTAAAGGTCTGGTTGTTGATCCCGATGTGGGTCAGGATGAGGTAGCGGGGCGAAAGCTGCGCATAGGCCAGGATACGGGCGCGGCGCAGGCCGATGTCCACCGTGGACTTCTGCTCGGTGCCGGCGGCGCTGGCGGTGCCGGGATTGTTCTGAATGTAGCGGGTCCACATCTGGTTCCAGACGATAAACCGGAAGTACCGGCTTCCGTCTTCATTGAGGTTGACCTTCAGGCCGGTCTTGTACGTTTCGCTGCCCTGGGAATAGCCGGCAGCGGAGACCAGCATCGCCAGCAGCAGGACTGCTGCATACTGTGCCGAAAAGCGCATGTGGGTAACGGTTAGAAGTAGCGTAGTGGAGTGGGGATAAGAAACTGTTTACATATATAGATAGGTGTATGATCCTGCGCATGTGCCGCAGGCCGGATCCGTCGGATCCGGGCTCGCCACCTGTCTGTGCAATGGGAACAGGAGAAAGATCTGAAATGCCTTGCTGAAAGTAAGAACCAAGTTAGGGAATGATTTAGATATGTACAAATATAGATAGTTATTTTTTTAAAATTCCTCCCTGTTTTGTATGCAAAGTGTTGATTTTCAGGTATTAATAACCCGAAATGATTTTTGTCACACAGACGGATGACTCCCGTGTGCTTGACAAGGCGGTATGATTTGCGTATATTTATCTAACTATTTATATATATCAAGTACCAAAATAATGGGTGACTACGCGCAAGACTACGCCCGCAGCATCGCTGAGCAGGAGGCCTTCTGGATGGAGCAGGCCGCCGGCCTGCCCTGGTTCACGCCGCCGCCGCAGGCGCTCACCCGCACGGCGCGGGGCCTCTACCGCTGGTTTGAGGGCGGCAAGCTGAATACCGCCTGGCTCGCGCTCGATTACCATGTCGAAAACGGCCGCGCAGAGCAGCCTGCGCTCATCTACGACTCGCCGGTCACCGGCACGCAGCGCACCTACACCTACCGCGGGCTCCGCGATGAAGTGGCCCGCTTCGCCGGGGTGCTCCAGGCCCGCGGCCTCGCCAAAGGCGACACCGCCATTATCTATATGCCCATGATCCCCGAAGCGGTCGTCGCCATGCTGGCCTGCGCCCGCCTCGGGGTGGTGCATTCCGTGGTATTCGGCGGCTTCGCCGCCCATGAGCTGGCCATCCGCATCGACGATGCCCTGCCCCGCCTGATCATCGCCGGCAGCTGCGGCATCGAAATCCAGAAAATCATCCCCTATCAGCCCATTATCAACGAAGCCCTGCAGGAAGCCCACCACAAGCCGGAGGGCGTCATCTATGTCCAGCGCGATATGCTCCGCGCCGAGCTGCTGGAAGGCCGCGATTTCGACTGGCACCGCCTCATGGCCGCCGCCGAACCCGCCGGCTGCGTGGAGGTGGATGCCACCGATCCGCTGTACATTCTCTATACCTCCGGCACCACCGGCAAGCCCAAGGGCATCGTGCGCGACAACGGCGGCCACGCCGTAGCCCTGAAATACAGCATGCGCTATGTCTATGACGCGCAGCCCGGCGAAGCCTTCTGGGCCGCCTCCGATGTGGGCTGGGTCGTGGGCCACTCCTATATTGTCTACGGCCCCCTGCTCAACGGCAGCACCACCATCCTCTACGAGGGCAAGCCGATAAAAACCCCCGATCCCGGCGCCTTCTGGCGCGTGATCTCCGAGCACCGCGTGCGGGTGTTCTTCACGGCCCCCACCGCGATCCGTGCCATCAAAAAGGAAGACCCCGAAGGCCGCTTCAAAACCGCCTACCCCGATCTTCCGCTCAAATACCTCTTCCTCGCCGGCGAGCGCTGCGATGTGGCTACCTGGGAGTGGGCCGGCAGCCTGCTGCAGGTGCCCGTGATCGACCACTGGTGGCAGACCGAGTCAGGCTGGCCCATGCTGGCCAATATGGCCGGCTACGGGCTGAAGGCGTTCAAGCCCGGATCGGCCGGCCAGCCGGTCTGCGGGTTCAATATCCACATCCTCGACCACGACGGGCATGAATGCGTCTCCAGCGAGGAGGGCGCTGTGGCTATCAAGCTGCCTCTGCCGCCTTCCTGCCTGCCCACGCTCTGGAACAATGACACCGGCTTTATCGAAAGCTACCTCTCCCGCTATCCGGGCTATTACCTCGCCGGCGACGGCGGATACAAGGACGACGACGGCTACGTCTTCATCACCGGCCGCATCGACGATGTGATCAACGTGGCCGGGCACCGCCTCTCCACGGCCGAGATGGAGGAGGTGGTGGCTTCGCACCCCGCTGTAGCCGAATGCGCTGTGATCGGCATCGAGGAATCGCTCAAGGGCCAGATTCCGGTGGGCTTCGTGGTGCTCAAGGAAGGCGCCAGCCTCACGGAGGCGCAGCTGGAGCAGGAGCTGGCCGGCATGGTGCGGCATCAGGTAGGCGCCCTGGCCTGCTACAAGGAGACGGTGGTGGTCAAGCGCCTGCCGAAGACCCGCTCCGGCAAGATTTTGCGCAAAATCATGCGCATGATGGCCGACGGCAAGCCCTTCCACACGCCCTCCACCATCGAAGACCACGCGGTGCTCGAAGAAATCAACACGCGCATGCGCGAGCGGCGGGTCGGGCTGGCCCATGCCGGGCATCCCGCGTAAGGCATATATAATGGGTACAGTATTGTGTGAATGCGACAGCAGCCGCCTCCGGATGGGGGCGGCTGCCGAGTGTTTGCAGATCAGACAAGCGTGGGCCGGGCGGGAATTACATCGCGCCTACCAGCTCCACCAGCCACAGGATGAAGAAGATCGTGGCGGCGAGGCCGGCCAGCGAGCTGAGGATCCAGATGAAGGGCACGAACACGCTCACCACCGAGAAGATCACAGCGGCGATGAAGAAAATGATGGCCAGCTTCAGGTAGCGGTCCAGTTCCATCGGCTTTTTGGAGGCTTTCTGCTCCAGCTTGTCCATTTTCTTGTCCAGCAGCTGCTGGAGCTTCTCCTGCCTGCGGGATTCGGGTGCCGGTGCGGCAGCGGCCTCAGGGGCAGGCGCTACGGCGGCAGCCACGGCGGGCGCAGCGGAGAGGGAGATGAAGACGAGGGTCAGAATGAGTACGAGGATCTGTTTCATATGGGGTTAGTTTAAGCTGTTAACGCCCTCAAAGTAGATATATTTTCGCAGACGGCAAGGGAGCGGCGGCTGTTTCAGGATTCTTTAACATGGGCACGTCCCGGTTCGCTGCGCTGCACCTCGTATTTCCGGGCTGCGTACAGGAAGCCGTAGGCTTCGCCCGGATCTTTGCCCAGATGCTTGTGGTGCAGCTTGTGCGCCCGGATCAGCCGGTTGATGTACCGGCTGCGGAACTGGTACTTCAGCTTGATCCGCCGGTGGATGATGACGTCGTGCAGCCAGAAGTACAGCACGCCGTAGACGGCGATGCCGATGCCGACCCCCAGGGTATAGGACTGATGCTGAATGCCATAGATCACCAGCACCGCCGATGCGGCGCCGTAGGCGAGCGATACGAGGTCGTTCCACTCCCACCAGCCTCGGCGGGGCTCGTGGTGGCTGCGGTGCAGAAACCACAGCGGCCCATGCAGCAGGTAGCGGTGCATCAGCCAGGCCCAGGCTTCCATGAGCAGCACCGTCGCGAGGGCAATGGCGGTGTGGATCAGGAGGTTCATATCATGCAGGGGTATCGCTGGGTTCGGCCTGGGCTTCAGGCTCGGCAAGGTCGGGGCCCGGCGTATGCGCCTGGCGCTGCAGGTCCCGGCGGTTGGCCAGCAGCGACGCTACGACCCCCACGCCCAGGATGCCCAGAATGACGCTCATCGAGATGCTCGTGTCGATCTTGTAATGGTGCAGCAGCAGCATCTTGATGCCCACAAACGCCAGCACGAACACCAGGCTCGTCTTCAGGTAGCGGAACTTGTCCAGCGAGGAGGCCAGCACGAAGTACATCGACCGGAGGCCCAGGATGGCGAAGATGTTGGAGCTGAAGACGATGAAGGGATCGGTGGTGACGGCGAAAATGGCCGGAATGGAATCCAGCGCAAACATGATGTCGGTGGATTCGATGATCATCAGCACCACGAAGATGGGCGTGGCAGCCCGCACGCCATTGATCCGGGTGAAGAACCGGTCGCCGTCGTACTCCGGTGCCACCGGAATGAAGAATTTCACGATCCGGAAGGCGGGGTTCTTCGTCGGCTCGATGTCCTCTTCGCGGTTGAGGAGGATGTTGACCGCCGAATAGATCAGCAGCCCCCCGAATACGTAAGTAATCCACGACACATTCTCGATCAGCGCCGTGCCGATGACGATCATGATGCCCCGGAAGACGATTGCGCCCAGAATGCCCCAGAACAGCACCCGGTGCTGGTACTGGGCAGGTACCTTGAAATAGCTGAAAATGATCGCGATGACGAAGATATTGTCCACGCTCAGCGACTCTTCGATCAGGTAGCCGGTGAAAAAAACCGCCGCAGCCTCCCGCCCCGACATCGCCAGCCCGATCGTCTCGCCGATGCCGAAGAGGTGATATTCATAGGCAAAGTAGACGAACACATTGAATATCAGCGCAACCCCGACCCAGATCCCTGTCCGGAACAGGGCCTCCCGTGTGCTGAGCACATGCGATTCCCGGTTCAGCACCCCCAGATCCAGCATCAGCAGCAGCAGGATCAGGACAATAAAACCACCCCAGATGACGATTCCCATTCGTTTGCAAGATTAAAACCAGTGTTTTTTCCGCATGTACCAGACCATGCCTGCCGCAATGCCGCCCATGAGCGCCAGCACGGCCGGATATCCCCATGCCCAATGCAGTTCCGGCATGTGCGTAAAGTTCATCCCGTAAATTCCGGCGATAAAGGTCAGGGGAATAAAAATCGTAGTCACGACCGTGAGCGTCTTCATGACCCGGTTCATGGAGTGGCTCAGGCTCGACAGGTGCAAATCTACCAGATCTTTGAGCGAATTGTGCATCGAATCCAGGTTGGCATTGAGCAGCAGCAGCTGGTCGTACACATCGCGGAAGTAGGTGTGGGTGGCGGAATGAATGAGCTTGTTCGGATCGCTGCGCAGCTTGGAGATTTCCTCGGGCAGCGGAGTCAGGTATTTCCGGATCCGGCTGATCTGCTTCTTGTAGAACGTAATCTCCTGCATCCGCTCCTGCCGCGGCTTGCGGTACATTTCCTCTTCGAGATCTTCGATCCGTTCGCGCAGCAGTTCCACGATCTCCCGGTACGCTTCCACGATGGCGTCGATCAGCCGGTAGAACAGATAATCGGAGGGCATGCGCCGGATGCGTCCGATATTTTCCAGAATCCGCTTGCGCACCGGGTCGAATACATCGCCCAGAATGCTCTCCTGGAAGGTGGCCACATAATCCGGCCCCAGAATCATGCTCACCTGCTCCACCTGCACCTCCAGGGTATCCGGCTTGATGCGCAGCATCTTCATCATCAGGAACAGGTAGGAATCGAAGCACTCGAAGCGGGGCAGATGCCGGATCTCGCAGATGTCCTGAAACACCATGTGGTGCAGCTGCAGATACAGCGCAGCATGCTCGGCGTCCTGGGTTTGCACATCCGTATACAGATCCAGCCAATGGATGCCCGGAGCCTGGAGCAGCGGGGCCGCATCCTCCCAGCGCGCCGGTTCCTGCGCGCTGGCGGTCTGTTCGGTATAGGTGATGAGGCGGATCACAAGGTCTGCTCAGCATCCCGACTGCCAGGGACGCGCTGCAATATACGCGCCGGCAGGGAGAATACAGAAGCCCGGCGGGATTTTCGCGCCGGGCCCCTCCGGTCTACGTGAAAGACCGGACAATGTTGAGCGCGCTGACGGCGATAATCAGGATGCCGACCAGAATCATCAGGGTCCGGGGCTTGATCTTGCTCACCAGCCAGGCACCCACCGGGGCTGCGGGCAGCCCGCCCAGAATCAGGCCCATGATCGGCTGCCACGAGTCGATGGAGTTGAATACCATGAATACGCCGGTGCCGAAAAATGCCACGAAAAACTCGGCCACATTGACGGTGCCCACGGTTTTGCGGGGAGACACGCCGCGCTGGATCAGGTTCGACGTCACAATCGGCCCCCATCCGCCGCCGCCGATGGCATCCATCAGCCCGCCGAAAAAGCCCAGCACCGGCACGCGCCGCAGGCTGGCTTTGTTCCGCTGCTGCCGGAAAGCTTTGACCAGAATCACAACCCCCAGAATCAGCAGATATGCCGAAATGTAGGGCTTGATGAACCCGCCGTCGAATACTTGCGAGATCAGGTAGGCGCCCAGCATGGCCCCGATAACCCCGGTGACGACGATCCGCAGAAAGAGCGCTTTGTTGATGTTCTTCAGATACAGGTGCGAAAGACCCGAAAAACCAGTCGTGAAGACCTCCGCCGTGTGCACACTCGCCGATGCGACTGCCGGCGGAACCCCCATGCTCAGCAGCAGCGAGCTGCAGCTGACCCCGTACGCCATGCCCAGTGCGCCGTCGATCAGCTGGGCAACAAAGCCCGCCAGCAGAAACCAGTAAAATTCCGCCTGCAGGTGTATGCCGCCGGACGTGGCGGAGCGCAGCGCCGTCCAGAGCAGAAATGCAATCAATAATCCTTTCATGATCAGCATCGTGACGCCGATCGACCTGAGTCTGAAGTCCATTGTCTTGTGTGGTTGAAGGGAAAGCCTGTGAGTCAGGCCCTGCTGGTGGCGCAGGACAGGACAAACATACAAATTAAATCTATCTGAAAAGTAGAGTAAGTATATTTAGCGGGATAAAAACGACTGCGGACAGGCAGATCAGCTGCCTGTACGGCACGCAGCCGCCCGGTCTCTCAAGACCGGGCGGCTGGCAGTACGATATACGAAGATGAAGCGGACCGGGGGCTCAGGGCCCCGGCTCCAGCAGCCCGCCTGCGCCCGTCAGGGCCAGCCAGCCCTCCATCGGCTCGCAGCGCGGCACGGGCAGCACGGCCAGCAGCGCCTCCAGCTCCACCTGGGAGGCCAGCGCGATCTGCGAATAGTTCTGCGAGGCATTGCGGAATCCTTCCGACTCCGTGCGCCAGAGGCGCAGGATCAGGTCCATGCCGCCGTGGCGGGGCCGGAGCTGGCGCAGCGCCGCGCCTACATTGCCCGCGCCGGCGTGGTACACGTGCAGCACCATCAGCCGGAACCACAGGTCGTCCTCGCTGAACCGCAGGCGGCAGCTCCGGAGCAGGTCCCGCGTTTCGGGAATGCACACAGCGGCAATCATGCGGGCAGCTGCTCCGGCGGATTTGCGGAGATCTGCCCGTTCGTCCGTGCTGTCGGTGACGGCGAGCCCGTGCCGCACCGCGACCTCCGGCATCAGCTGAAAGGGGCCTGCGGCGCCCGCCGGGGAGTACCGCATCTGGCCCGGGCTTTCGATGAGCAAAATTGCCTGCGCAAACCAGGGATCCACCCCTTGCGCCCGGAAAATCTGCACGGCTTCGCTCACTTCGGGAAGCGCTTTCTCATATTGGTAATAATGCTGCTTGCCGGCAGTGAGGTAAAGCGCTGCGCGGCCCAGCCCCCAGGCGGCCCGCACGCTGTCCTTGAACTGCCGCTGCCGCGCCGGGCTCCAGGCATTCCAGTCGGCGGAGGCTACCTTGGCCAGCGGCCGCCGGTCGCGCGCCAGGCTCACGATGGCGGTGTCCATCGGCAGGTTGATGATCTGGCGCCAGAAGCGGATCTGGGGCAGCGTGTCCCAGCCTTCATCGAAGAGCGGCGTATTGTCGGCAAGGTTCAGGCAGGCAAGATGGCCGAAATAAGCCGGCCAGTTGGGGTCCACCTCGCGGTACGCAGTGCGTACCGGCACCAGCGCTTCCGGCAGCCCGGCTTCGCAGGGCATATCTGCCGGGAGCTCCGGCGCAGGGCGCATCGGCAGCGAGGTCAGGGCAAGGAACAGCCCGGCAGCAGCCGGGGCCAGGTACAGGAACAGGCTTCGGTTCATCCGCGGGCGCGGTGTTGTGCGAGGGAAAATCCGCATGAGGATAGGCTAATGCGTAAATTAGTCTATCAAATTCTTTGCCGGTTAGAAGTACGGTTCAAACGTACAAGCTGGCGCTGAAACCTCCCGCTTAGCTGCATGGACGGGTGTAACATGCGTAAGAGTTTCCGGACAAAGCGCGCAGATCCGCGCCCGGACCGGCACAATCCAGGATTTTACGGAAAATAGGAATGTATGTTATGTGAAATACATTCTGGCATCTGTCCGGATTCGGCGCTGCGGGCGGGGCGGGGCGCTGCCTGCAGCCGGTTTCTGACATCCGGCTCAGAGCAGATCGGTGCCCAGCACTTCTTCGATGAACTCGCGGACGCAGCCTTCGCCGCCTTTTCGGGCGAGCACCAGATGGGCAGCAGCTTTGACCTGGGGGGCTGCGTCGGCGGGGCAGGCGGAGAACCCGGCCCTGCGGAGCAGCGGCAGGTCGTTGAGGTCGTCGCCGATGAACGCCGTCTGCTGGAGGGTAAGGCCCATTCCGGCAAGCCATTCCTCGGCTACTTCGATTTTGGGGCGGGTGCCGCAATAGACCCGTTCAATGCCCAGCGCAGCGGCGCGCCGCCGCAGCAGCTGCTCGGTGTAGCCTGCGCTGATGAGCCCGAACTGCACCCCGTGCCGCGTAATCAGGCGGTGGATGGCGAGGCCATCCTTGGCCTGGAAGCGTTTGAACTGATCGCCCGATTCGCTGTAATACATGCCGCCGTCGGTCAGGGTGCCGTCCACATCGAGCAGAATCAGGCGGATGCTGCGTCCGTCGAGCTGCTGAAAGCGCCGCTCCAGATCGTTGCGCAGCAGATAATCTACGGGTGCCTGCAGGGCGTCGGCAATGGCGACCAGGGTGGCCAGATCGGGCTCGGCCCGGCCCTGCTCGAACCGGATCAGGGTTTCCTCCCAAAGTCCCAGGGCCAGCGCAAACTGGGCCTGGCTCTGCTGTCTGCGTTTGCGGAGGAAGCGCAGGTTCCGTGCGAATACGGAGATTTCGGCTGCCATACCATCCGGGGGTTGTGCCGGAGCACCGCAAACTTGCGGATTTCTGCGCTGCGGAACAACTCAGGCCGCGCCGCCCCGATGCAGGACGGCGCGGCAGTCTCCCCGGGCCGCCAGGACTCAGGGCAGCACCCGGATTACGGGCTTGAGCAGAAAGCCGCCGTTGCCTTGCGCCACAATCGACTGGCCTGCATCGAAATCCAGCACAACCGTTGTCAGGCTGTCCTGTACCAGGGTCTGCTGCAGCTTGATTTTCAAGCCCGAACTCTGGGCGCTGGGCGTCTTGAGCGGATACGCGGCACTGTCGATGACCACCTGGTTATCGGGCCCCAGGATCAGGCGGATTTCATCGATCTGTCCCGGAGGCAGGCTGTCCTGCACGATGAGCGTGTCGAGCCCGTTCTGCAGCGCGAGCAGATCATAGATCCCGACATACGTAGCCACGTCGTACCAGCCTGCGCCGGCTGTACGCACGCGCACCTGCTGCAGGTCGATCAGCACCTGGTCGTAGGCTGCGGGATCGTCGGTAAGGCGGATGGCGAGCATGGCACGCCTGGGCGTGAGCTGCTCGGATTGGCAGGCGCTCAGCAGCCATGCTGCGAACAGCCCTGCCAGCAACAGGCAGTTGGTGATTCCCCTATCGTACATACTGCACAAGATGATATCCGGCCTCCCCAGGCCGGATGAGCTAGCGGGATAACGGTTGTGCATGCCTGCGTATTGCCCTGGCGCATGCGGTGCAGCGGGGCGTCCGCGCTTCCGGTCCTGTGCTGCTGCTGTGTGCGGACTGCTGGCGGCTGCCTACCCAGCCAGCTGCGCGTAGTCCACGGCTTTCCACCCGGCGACGGCCTTCTGCTCGGAGGAAAAACTGATGCCGACCGCCGTGACCGGCTGGCCCTGGCCCAGGAAGCGGTGCCCGTAGCGCTTCGCCCGGATCTGCTCCAGCGCGGCCTCCGCGCTGCCGTCGAGC
>JANRID010000013.1:0-42422 GCA_033765305.1 Bacteroidia bacterium | reverse complement strand
CGCCTCCCCGCGCCAGCAGCCCCTGCAAGGCCTCCGCATACACGGCTGGCCGGGCAGGCGCCCTTGCCGTCCGGCATGGCGCAACGCCCGGTCAGCGCTGTTTCTAAATACCTGAATTCCATATCCTCAAGATAGGTATTTTCCCCGATCTGCCGCATGGGGCATCTGACGCTACTGCACCCGCTGGCGCTCTTCGCCGGCGCCCCCTTCGCGCTGGCGCGCCGCCTTCAGCTGCGAGTTGCCGAAGCTGCGGGCATAGCTGAGCTTGAAAGTCCGCTGGCTGAAGTCGATGTTCGCACTGGAGTAGATGCCATACTCCGGAAAGCGGATCTCGACGCGGTTCTGCAGCGAATTCAGCAGATCGTCCACCCCGAAGCGCAGGCTGCCGCCCTGGCCTTTGAAGGTTTTCTGGATGCCGGCGTTGAGGATGCCGGCAGGCAGGGATACCGAGCCGCCCGATACGCCCCTCGACTGATAAAACCCGGCTATTTCCGCGCTGAGGGCGCCCGGCAGGCTGAAGCGGAAGGCGGAGTTGATCTGCAGGCTGGCAGCCCGGATCTGCACCAGGTCTCCGAACACATAGGTGTTTGCCTCCTGCCAGATGGCAGTCAGGCTGTGCTGCATGCTGAACCAGGGCGCCGGCTGCCAGGGCAGGGCGATGCTCGCTGCCGCTGTTCTGCGGTTTTTCATGTTCTGCGAGGCAATCTGCTGCTGCAGCGTGCCCTCCTGCACCTGCAGCTGGAAGAAGGCAATGGCGCTGTCTTCATGCGTGTACTGGAGAGACAGCAAGGCCGATTTGAACCGGTAGTCCAGCTTCACGCTGCTGGCAATGGAGGGCTGCAGCGCCAGATTGCCGGCCAGCGTCGTATTGGGATCGATCACGTACACGAAGGGCGCCAGATCGTTGAACGAGGGCCGGGTGATGCGCCGGCTGAAAGACAGGCCGAGGCTCTGCTGCTCGCTGAGGGTCCGGGAGAGGAAGATGCTGGGAAACCATCTGCCATAGCGCCGGGCCAGGAGTTCCGGATCCTGCTCCGATCCCAGGCGGGTATCGGTGTATTCATAGCGCAGGCCGGCTTTCAGCTGGGTGCGGGCATTGGCCTGGAAATCTGCCGCTGCATAGGCGGCAGCGATGACCTCGTCCATGAAAAATAGGCCGTTCAGCTCCGGGTCGTTCAGGTACACGCCATCCCGGATATAGAGCACCCGGATATCGTTGTCGAAGCGGGACTGGGTGGCTTTCAATCCGGCTTCCAGCCGGAGCCGCTCCGAGGGGGCCGCCGTATAGTCCACTTTGCCTACGCCGATCCGGATCGGAGTGGACTTGCTGCTGAACAGACTAGAGCTGAACAGGAAGTTTTCCTTGCCGTCCCGGTAGATCAGCTCGTAGCTGACGGGCTGATACTGCTTGTAATACAGGTAATCCGCATCGAAAGCCAGGGTGGCGCGCTCGCCGAAGCGGTGCAGGAAGTTGAGGTTGCCGCCGAGATGCTGCCAGTGGTTGATTTCCTGGTTGGGAATGCTCAGCAGGGTGTCGACCAGGCCGTTGAGGGAGGTAATGGTGCGGTTGACCGATTCCTGCGAATAGCGGTTGTCGTATCCGGAGAGGAGGAGGCCGAGCACCGTGCGGGCACCCAGATTCCAGTCGAGCCCGGCCCGGAGGTTGTGGTTGCGCTGGACCGAAGGCCGCCGGAGCGTGAAATTCTGCACGCGGATCTGCTGGCCATTCAGCAGCAGCTCCCGCTCGGCATTCACCGCAAACTCCTGGGCCTGGCGGCTGAGCGCATAGGAGCCGAACAGATTGAAGCGCTCGTTGCGGTAGTTCAGGCTGATGGCGGTGGACGCGGTCGTGCCCCGGCCGGCTCCGGCGGAAACCGTCAGGGAGCCATTCGTACCGAAGTCGCTGCGCTGCTTCAGCACAATGTTGATATAGCCTGCATTGCCTTCCGCATCCAGCTGGGCGGGCGGAGTGCTGATCAGCTCGATCCGCTGGATATTGCCGGCGGGCATGCCGGCGAGGTACTGCGCGATGGCCTCCGGGGGCATCCGGGAGGGTTTGCCGTTGATCATCAGCACCACGCCCGCCTTGCCGGCCATCGAGATGAGGCTGTTCTGGCGGTTGACCGTCACCCCCGGCGAGCGCTCCAGGATCTCGAGCGCATTGGCGCCGGCCGCAGTGATGCTGTTTTCGACGTTGATGCTCAGGCGATCAATGCGCTGCTCGTACAGCGGTTTTTGGGCGGTCAGGATTACTTCGGCGATCGTCAGCGCCGCCTCCTGGAGGGCAATGGCGCCGAGTTCCTTCACCCCGTCCTGCGCCTGCAGGCGGAAGGCGGGGGAGTAATAATCGGCATGCCCGGCCAGCTTGGCCGCGAGCAGGTAGGTGCCCGGCTGGAGGCCTTCGAGCAGAAAGCCGCCTTCGCGGTTGCTGAGCGCGCCTTTTACGAGGGAGCTGTCGGCTTCGGCGAGCAGCAGCACGGTTGCGGAGGACAGCGGCTGGCCCTGTTCGCCGGTAATGCGGCCATGCACAACGGTCTGGGCCGCCAGCGGGTGCAGCGCAAGGCAGGCGATGCCTGCGGCGCCAAGTTGGAGAAGGTTCATGGGCAAAGAAGGGATGCAGGGTTGGGCGGAATCCGGCGCAGCGGGATGCGCCGGGCAAAGGGGGTGACAGAGCGGGACTTGTAACAGGCTCAAATCAACCACCATCCGCGCCAAGGGCCGCAGGAAATTTGACCAGCGGCAGATCCGCTTGACAGGCTGCCGGTTTAGGCCCTTCAGCGGCTGGCGCGAAGGGCGGCGAAGGTATCGGACAACTCAAAGTTGTCCGATACCTTCGATCGCAAACGCATCCGGCGGCGCGCTGCGCCGCATTCGCGCGGTGTAGAGACGCGATGCATCGCGTCTCTACGGAATTGTCCGGAGGCGCGGATGCGCCTCCTGCGCGTGCGCGTGCGGCATCCGGCGGCGCGTTGCGCCGTATTTACGGTTTACGCGTGTATGTAGAGACGCGATTAATTGCGTCTCTACATACACGCGTGCGAACGCCGCCCCGCAGGCGGCCCGCCGCCCCGGGCCTGCCTTACTCCGCCAGGTCCTCCCAGCGGTACAGGTGGAAGGTCCGGTCGGTGCTCATGGCTACGAAGAGGCCCCGGGGAAAATCCGGGCCCATCGGGCGGGCAATGGTCTCGGATCCGTCGCTCTCGCGCGCGGCGACCCGCACCGTCCTGACCAGCTGGTGGGCATGCGGCTGGCCGGGCGGCCCCTGGCGGGTATAGATCCGGAAGCGGTCAGCCCCCTGGTCGGAGACGATCAGCCAGCCTGCCCCGCCGGGCTCGGCATAGAGGGAGATGCCCTCGTGGTCCTCGGCAAAGCCTTCCTGCCCGAAAAAGGCCAGCTCCTCGTTGCCGCGAGCCGGATCGGCATGGTATTTCCGGATGCCGGCCTGCTCATCGGAGTAGTACACGTAGCCCAGGCTGTCGTCCACGGCGATGGCCTCGATCTCCTTCAGGCCGCTGTAGGCACCAAATTTCCGCACAAGCACCGCCCCGATGCGCCCGCCGCCGGCATCGGCCAGGCGGTACTGCCAGAGGTAGGTGCCGTCCTGCGGGCCCTGCTTGCGGCCCACGATCGCATACACCTCGCCGGTCGCCGGCTGCTTGTACAGCGCGATGCCCATCAGGTCGCGGTGCTCCGGCCCGGCCTCGCCTTCGAAGACCGGGATGCCGCCGCCGTCCACGGGCCGCATGTCGGGCACGGCATAGATGCGGAGCATGGAGCTCATGCGCTCGGTGACGACGGCGATGTCGGTGGGCACGCCGCCGAGGAGAAAGCCGTATTCGAGGTCCACATTGTTGGGCCGCCGGAGGGGGCGCACGGTTTTTTCGGGAATGATGCGCCCCTGCAGGTCGAAGACATACAGCGCGCCGTCGGCGTCCTTGTCGGTGCCGAGGATCAGGCTTTGGGCCGGATCTGCGGGATTCACCCAGATCGCGGGGTCGTCGGTATCGTGCCGCACCTTTTCGGTCACGTATCGGGGCTTCACCACCGGCAGCGGGCCGCCGGCATCGCCTGCGGTCCGTTTGGGAGCCTCGCAGGCGGCCAGCAGCAGCGCAGCGGCTGCCGGCATCGCAAATCGTTTCATGCGCATCGGATCAGATACAACTACACAGGGCGGGGCCGGCTTGCCAGGGTCTGGCGAAGCCGGCTCCCCGCGGTACAACAAGGTCTTCGGACAGCATGCAGGATCAGCGGACAAAGGTCAGCACAAGGCCCTCGCGGGTCTCGTCGTCGTATTCCGCGTCGAGGGTCAGGATCAGCTGCCCGCCTTCGATGCGGAAGCTGCCTGCGAAGACAAACTCGGTCACCCGGCCCGCGTCGTCCTCCACTTCGCCGATCAGCTCGAGTTCGCCTTCCGTGGCGTCGTCGGTCAGCGATTCGTACTCGGTTTCGACTTCGATCTCCACCGGCACGGTTTCAATTTCGCCGCATTCCTCCACCGTTTCCGTTTCGGTGAGTTCCAGTTTGAAGACCGCTTCGAGCAGCCCGAATTCGATCTCGGCCTTGTCCAGGTCGGCGGCGGCCAGTGCGGCGGCATCCTCGTTCACCAGCCCCAGCAGGGCCTGCAGGGCCTCGAAGTTGCCGGGCAGGGCCAGATCCAGCTCCCAGCCGCCGAAGATCAGTTCGTCGTCCAGCGCAAGGTACTCGAATCCGGCCTCGGGATTGACCAGCACCTGGCCGCTGCTGGTGCCGGTGAGGGTCACCGCGAAGCCGCGGGCATCGCCATTCTGCACATCGTCATCGAACAGTGCGTCGTTCAGCTCAAACACCACCTCGATCTCCTCCACCTCGGCGGGGAAGGTCACGCTGCCGCGCCCGGTCGCCGGGTCGAAGGCCAGACCCAGGTCGATATTGAGGTCGCTGGAAGTGGTGCAGTCGTCCACTTCGTAGAATGCCTCCCAGCCCAGCAGGTAATCGGCCAGATTGCTGAAGCCTTCGGCTTCGACCTCAAACTCCACCGTGACGCCGGCATCGAGGGGCACGATGCGCCCGCCCAGTTCCTCGCCGTCCGGATCGATGCGGTCGAGCAGCTTCAGCACGAAGCCGGCCTCGTCGCTGTCTTCGAGGTCTCCGCTTTCCTCGTCGTCGAATGCGAGGATCTGGGGGAAGTCGGCATAATCCATTGGGAGGATCACGCCGTCGTTTTCCTGGGTACAGCCCTGGGCTGCCAGGAGCGCTGCTGCGCAGAGCAGCGGGAGAAGCCGGAATTTCATAGGGATCGGATGAGCGGAGGGCATCAGAAGTCGAATTTTACCCCGAAGCGCGACCACCAGGCGTAGAACTCCCGCTGAATCCGGGTTTCAGGCTGGCCCTGGTACACTTCGAAGGGCTGGTTGGTCAGGTTGAGGAACTCGCCGAAGACCCGGAAGCGTTCGCTGAGGGCGTAGGACAGGTTCAGGTCGAGCTGCAGGCGGTCGGCCACGTAGATATCCTCTTCTGCGGAGGCGCCGATTTCGCTCAGGTAGGAGCCGTTGAAGTTGGCCGAAAGCCGGGCCGAGAAGCCCTTGCGCTCGTAGGCGAGGGAGATATTGCCCACATGGGTGGCCTGTCCGGGCAGGCGGAGCATCTCTTCGAGGTCGGGGTTGTCCTCGTCGGCTTCGCGGCTCTGGATGGCAGCGGAGGAATAGGTGTAGGTATAGTTGGCATACAGGCCGAATCCGGACCAGAAGCCGGGCAGGAAGCTAAGGCTGCGCTGGAAGGCAATCTCGGCGCCCAGCAGGCGGGCCTGGTTGCCGTTCTGGGCCTGGGTCACGTCGATGCCCGTAGCGATGGGCGTGCCGGTGAGCGGATACTGGCTGTCGAAGCTGATGCGGTTGTAGATAAACCCGTCGAGCCGCTTGAAGAACACCCCCCCGGAGAGCAAGCCGACATTGCCGTAGTAATGCTCGCCGAGCAGATCCAGATTGAAGGCGCCTACAGGCCGCAGCTCCGGATTGCCCACCGTGGCTTCCTCATCCTCGAAGTTGGCTTCCTGCGAGGGTACGATTTCGGAGAAATTAGGGCGGGCATAGGTGAAGGTGGCCGCTGCGCGCAGGTTGGTGGAGGGGTTCACGGCGTAGCGCAGGTGCAGCTGCGGCAGCAGGAAGGCATAGTCGCGCCCGCCCGATACAGGCCGGATCTCCTGCAGGTCGCCGTTGGGGGCGATCACCACATCGCTCGACAGGTACTGCGTGCGGGTAAACTCGTAGCGGGCACCGCCGAGAATCATCAGCTTGTCGAGCTGCTGCCGGGCCATCAGGTAGCCGGCATACACATCTTCGGAGGCCTCGTAGGATTCGAGGGCTTCATCGATGGCCTTGTCCTCGATCTGCAGCTCGAACTGCTGGGGGTTTCCGTTGAAATAGGTCATCAGCCGGCCGATGTCCAGGGGGGGTGCCAGCTCATACTGCCCGCCGAGGAAACGGGTGTCGAGCAGCCCGCCCTCGAATTCGTCGAGGTTGGGCACGCCGCCTGTGGATTCGTACACCTCCTGCCGGATGCGGTAGGACTTGTCCTTCAGGCGCACCTTGCCGCCGAACTTCAGCAGGCCCGGGCGGCCGCCGAGGCTGTAGGGCAGGCCGATGTTGACCTTGGCCGTCAGGTTCTGGTCCTGCGCGAGGGTGCTGCCGGCCTCGAACGAGTCGAATTCATACTCGCTGTTGTCCAGGTAGCCCGGCGCATCGATCGCCGGGAATTCGCGGCTGCTGAATCCCAGGCTGCTGGGCAGCCCGGCGATGAAGGCGCCTTCGATGTCGTAGGGCGTATCCTGTTCGCCGTAGGCATACTGCACCTCGTAATCCAGCTGCAGGTGCGGGAAAAGGTGCCGCCCGCCGGCGTTGACGCTCTGCACCGACTGCGCCTCGAAGCGGTCCTTGGTCAGGCGCTCGATTTCCTCGTCTTCGGGAATGAAGACATAGCGGCGGCGCCATTCGCGGTCGGTGAAGCGGGTCGAGAGGGCCCGGACATACACCTCGTTGCGGGGGTTGAAGCGGTAGTCGAAGGTGGCGCTCAGCCCGAAACGGGTGCGGGTGAGCTCGTAGTCGCGCAGTTCGACTTCATTGTCGAAGGGTTCGCGCTCCCAGTTGTCGGAGCCGAGGGCATTGTGATACTGGCTGACATTGACCAGCGCGCCGAAGCGCTCCCTGGCGCCGAAGCGGCGGGCCGCCATGAGCGAGCCCTGGAGGTTGGGGCGGTTCATGAGGGCGTTGTAGCCGCCGGCGAGCGAGGCGCTCAGCTGCGGATCGCCGCCCTGGGCGGTGCGGGTGATCAGGTTGACCGATCCGCCGATGGCGTCGCCGTCCATGTCGGGGGTGAGGGCTTTGGATACCTCCATGGAGGCCAGCTGGTCGGCGGGAATAGCGTCCAGGGCCACATAGCGCACGTCGGCTTCCGGCGACGGGATCTGCTCGCCGTTGACGCTGATGTTGGTGAACTGCGGCGCAAGTCCGCGCACCAGCACGTAGCGCCCTTCGCCCTGGTCCCGCTCGATGTTGACGCCGGGCACCCGCTGCAGGGCCTCGGCGGCATTGGGGTCGGGGAAGCGGCCGATCTGATCCGCCGCGACGATGTTTTTGATATGGTCGGCGGCGCGCTGCTGGTTGAGCGCCCGCGCCTGGCCCTGGAGCTGGCCGGTGATGACCACCCCGCTCAGCTCATAGGTGCGGGAAGACAGTGCGATGTCGAGCTGCTGGCTGCTGCCGGCAGCTACCGGGATCCGGAGCGTCGTGTCTGCATATCCGATGTAGCGGACCAGGAGGGTTACCTCTCCTGCCTTTACCGGAAGCACGAACCGCCCGTTGAGGTCGGTGGCAGCGCCAATGCCGGCTCCGGGGATGGACAGGGTGGCGCCTGCAAGGGGCTGGCCGCTTTTCGCATCGCTGACCTGCCCGGTGAGCAGCCCGTTCTGGGCTGCGAGGGCGGTCGGGAGCAGGCAGAAAAGCAGGCCTGCAAGACGGCTGTAGAGAGTCATGGGAACGGGATTTGATGACGGCCCAATCTTACAGCCGGTTCGGGGCCTGCTCCAACCCGCCGCCGCCGCCGGGCGGCAGCACGAGGGCAGCAGCCGTTAACAAGGCGGCAACATGCAGAAAAATTCACATGTATTCGCCTGACGGATAGTCGGTTGCGAGTAACACGCGGGTGTTATTTTTCCATTAAGGATACGTTAAGCGCCCTCCGGGCCGGTGCCTGCGGCCAGGGTCTGGACAAACTCGGTCAGGCTGGTATCCGGGCCCAGGCCCAGCTTGCGCTTCAGGCGGTAGCGGGCGATGCGGAGGCTGTCGGGGGAAATGCCGAGAAATGCGGCCATATCGCGCGACTCCATCCGCAGGCGGATGAGCGCGCAGAGTTTGATTTCAGCTGGCGAAAGATCCGGAAAACGCTGGGCCAGCACGTCGAAGAAGGCCTGGTGCACCTGCTCGAACATCTTCCGGAAGTCCTCCCATTCCCGTTCCTGGTCGAGGTGGGCCTCGGTCAGGCGCAGCGTATCCTGAATGACCTGACGGTATTCCCGGCTGCGGGCTTTGAGGGTAGCCTGGAGGCGCGAGCGGATCTGGTCCAGCACCTGGTTTTTGCGGATGGTGTGGAGGGTATGGGCGGAGAGGGAGCTGGACTTGGCGGCGAGTTCCTCCCCCAGGCGGAGTTCGTTCAGCCGCCGGTTTTCGATCTCGGCGCGCAGCAGCGCCTGCTCCTGGGCGAAGATCTGCCGGTTGCGCTCAGCGATGAGCTGCCCGTTCCGGATGCTCCAGCGCTGCTGCCGGAAGATCAGCAGGGCGATGGTGGCGAGCAGCACGAGGCCCAGCAGTGCGCCGGCGGCCAGGAGCAGGTTGGCCCGCTCCTGCTGCTGGAGGCGCCCGATCTCGGCGCTCATGCGCTCGGTTTCGTACAGGGCCTGCATCGCCGCCAGCTGCCGGGCCGATTCGTCCGGATAGACCTCGTGGTACAGCTTCCAGGCGCTGTCCAGACAGGCATAGGCCGCCGCCGGCATGCCCAGCAGGGCATAGGTCTCGCCAAGGTCGCGGTAGGAGGACGTAAGCTTGGGCTTGTCCTGGAGCAGGGCTGCCAGCCGCAGGGCCTGCCGGGTAAATTCCAGCGACTCGGCGTAGCGGCCCGTTTTCTGGTACACATCCCCGAGGTTGTTGTACACGTCGAGCAGTTCGCGCAGGGCACCCTGCCGGCTGTAGTACGCCTGGGCCAGCCGGAAATACTGCATCGCATCGTCAAACCGCTGCTCGTCCTCCGCGATGCTTCCCAGGTGGGTGTAGATCCGCGCCACGCCGCCCGAGTCGCCCAGCTGGCGGTACATGGCAAGCGCTTCCAGCTGATAGCCTTCCGCTTCATCGTAGCGGGCTTCCTTTTCCAGCATATGGCCCAGATTGCCCAGCGCTGCTGCTACGCCGCCGCGGTCGCCGAGCGCTTCGTACTGGGCATGCGCCTGCTGGAAGGACTGCCGCGCCAGCGCTGCCCGGCCGGATGCATAGTAGATCCACCCCAGCTGGTTGAAGCTGGCAGCCAGCAGGTCCGGCTCCCCCTGCTGTGTCCAGAGGCTGTGCGCGTCGAGCTGATAGGCAAGCGCCTGCGGAAAATTGCTCAGCCGGTAGCAGAGCAGCGCAATCAGCTGCCGCGTGCAGGCCAGGCCGGCAGCCGCGCCCTCCGCTTCGAACCGCTTCTCCAGCTGCTTGGCAGCCCGCAGCGCAGAGTCCGGCGCGATCTCCATCAGCCCCTGTACGGCTGCCAGCGCAGGCGTCCCCGCCATGCACGGAACCGGCTGGCCTGCCAGCGGCACCCCCGCCGCGCAGGCCAGCCCCAGCAGCAGGACCAGGCTCCGGTTTTGCATGAGAACAGCCGTGTACGTGTTATCCAGCCATATTGCTCAGAAATCGATCTTGTAGTAAAACAGCGGCAGGAAGCCAAGCTGGTACTGCTCGCCGATGGGGTTGCCGTCGGGGTCGTTCGGGATATAGGTCAGCGAGAGGATGTTGCGCGTGTTGAACACGTTGACGATGTCCACCGCCACCTCGTGCGATACGCGCTTGCTGTTGAGCAGAAAGCCCACCTTGAGGTCGCCCCGGAAATAGGGCCGGAACTGCAGCGTATTGACCGTCTCCTCCCTGAACACGATGTCCAGCGCCGCATCCGATGCCGCGCGGTCCACCTCGCCGTACCAGCGCCCGCCGATGGAGGTCGCCTTGGCGCCCAGGCTCACCGAAGAGCCCTGCTTGAGCTTGAACTCCTTGGAGAAGAGCGCATTGACCGCGTAGCGGCCGTTGTACACGCTGTTGCGCAGCACGCCGTCGCTGCCCTTGTAGCGGGCGTCGAAGAGGGAGCCGGTGAACAGGAAATTGTAGCCGCGGCTGAAGAATTTCTCGAAGGTGAACTCGATGCCGTAGTTGCGGCCCGTGCCTTCGTTGACCAGCAGCGTATCGGGGAAGAGGCGCGAAAAGCCGCTGCCGGCATTGACGAGGGAGTAGGAGCTGTTGCCCACCCGCACCGGAATCTGGTACAGGTGCTGGTAATAGACCTCCGTGCGCATGCGCAGGTTCTGCGCCGGATAGAAGTCGTGCGTGAGCACCGTATGCAGGCTCTTGCTCAGGCCCATGCCGAGGTTTTCCTCCACCGGGTCGCGGCCTTCGGAGCGCCGCCCGTAGAAATACACGTACGGCGACTGGATCTGCGAGTGCAGGCCCGCGCCGAGGGAGAGCTTGTGCTTCCGCGAAGCCTGGTAGGAGAGGCCCAGCCGCGGCTCGACGGGCGAGAAGCTGTTTTCGTTGATGCTGAAATACAGGCTGGTCAGGCCGGCGGTGAAATCCAGCTTGTCCTGCAGGCGCAGCTTGTACTGGATAAAGGGCTGAAGCAGCACAGCGCCCGTGCGCGTATCCCAGCGCACCTGCCACGGCAGCAGGTCCACACCCGGCGCACCGGTCCTCGGCACGATGAGCCGCGCGCTGTCGATGTAGCGCATGTTGAAGTACCAGTCGGCATTGATGCCGGCCTGCAGGGTCTGGCGCACGCCGATCTTTTTGTTCAGCACCACATTGCTGTGGATTTTGCTTTCGTCGAAGGTGTAGTCGAGGATCTGCGGCAGGCTGTCCACCTGGCAGAAGTCGGCAGAATTGCGGTAGATGTAGTCGTGGTCGGCGAAGATCCACTGCCGCGAGGCCCCGATGCTGGCCTTGATGAAGGTGGTGGTGTTGATGGGATGGCGGTACGTGGCCCCGATGATGCCCATGCCGGTCCTGAAATCCTGGTCGCGGTTCACATCGTCGGCGTAAAGCTCTTCGGGGATTTCGCACTGGTCGCTGAAGACGATGCGGATCCGGCTCAGGCCGCCCATGCCCCAGAGGGAGAGGGAGGCGCCGTCTTTGAGGGGAAAGTTGAGGCGGAAGGCCCCGTCCTGGTAGGCGGGCACGGCGCTGGTGCCGATGCGGATATTGAGCGATTCGAAGAGTTTGAGGGTGGAATAGCGGTACATGACCAGGTAGGAGGCGCCGCTGGCCTTGCTCAGGGGGCCTTCGGCAGCCAGCTCGGTGCCGAGGAAGCCGAATTGCCCGCTGAATTCGTGCCGCTCGTTGTTGCCGTTGCGCATGCGCAGGTCGAAGACCCCGGCGTTGGCATTGCCGTAGCTGGCGGGGAAGGCGCCGGTGAAAAAGTCGGAGTTGGCGAGGAACTTGTTGTTGAGGATGGTCACCGGCCCGCCGCCGGTGCCGGGAATGGCGAAGTGGTTGGGGTTGGGCACGTTGAGCCCTTCGAGGCGCCAGAGCACGCCGTTCGGGGCGTTGCCGCGGATCACGATGTCGTTGCGCGAGTCGTCGGCGCCCTGCACGCCGGCGTAGTTGGAGGCCATACGGGCCGGCTCGCTGCGGCTGCCGGCATAGCGGTTGGTCTCTTCGATGCTGAACTGGCGGGCGCTCACCATCGCCATTTCATTGCTTACCTCTCCTTCCGCCTGCGCCACGATCTCCACTTCGGCCAGATTTACGCTGGAGGACATCATCTCGACGGGCAGGATCAGCTCCTTGGCCGAGGTGACGATGAGATTGCTGAGCAGCACCGGCTGATAGCCAAGGTAGGTGAAGCGCAGGGTCTGGCGGCCCAGGGGCACGCTGGAGAGGCGGTAATTCCCCTGATCGTCGGTATTGGCGCCGGTGATGGGGGTATTGGTTTCAGACAGCAGCACCACCGTGACGCCGGCCAGGGGGTACTTGGAGTCGGCATCCACCACGGTGCCGCGGATGGTCTGGGTCAGGGACTGCGCGAGGGAAACGCCGGGCAGCAGGGCCAGCCAGCAGGCGAGGGCCCGGATCAGGGTATGCGGATGGATCGGCATGGGAACGTGGAGTAATCGATTGGCAAGGTCAGGCAGATGAAATACAATGCTGCCTCAAAGGTAGGGCCGCGCCGGGATCTGCGCCAATTGATTTTTGCCGCTGCCGGAGGATGCCGTACGGCATCCTGCAACTGCTGCGCCCGGCGCAGGGCGCTGTTGCGCAGTTCCGTACGGATTTCCGGATCTTCCTGCATTCGGGAGGGGAAGGGTGAAACTGCAGGGGCTCGTCTGCCGTAGGAAAAGGGCTCATCCTCCTCCGCCTGATGAAACCAGTTCCCGTTTCCCTGCGCCTTCCGGACGGCTCTGCTGCGGCAGGCCTGCGCATCACGATTCAGTCTGACTTCCCGGCGCCGCCTGCGCGGGTCTGGGAGCTGCTTCAGTCGCCCGATACCCTGCGGTTTATCTGCCGTCCGCTGATGTACTTCGAGCCGGAGGGGCCGCAGCCTGCGCAATGGGTGCCGGGCCAGGCGGCCGCTTTCCGCCTGCGGGCCTACGGGATCGTGCCGCTGGGGCGCCATGTGATCCGCCTGGAGCGGATCGACCCGCAGCGCGCCGAGATCCAGTCGCGGGAGGCCGGTGCCCTGATGCAGGTCTGGGACCACCTGATTGCCCTGCAGCCCGGCCCGGAAGGCCGTACCCGCTACACGGATCAGGTGGATCTCTATGCCGGCTGGCTTACCCGGCCCATCGCCTGGTGGGCCAGCCTGTTTTACCGCCACCGCCAGCGCCGCTGGCTGAGGCTGCTCACCCGGCCCTGAACGCAGTCCCCCGATGCAATACCACCTCCTCAACGGCGACGCCCTGCTCCAGCGCTTTCCGGATTCGGTGCCCGGCGTGCGCATCGTGCTGCGCGAGGCCCTTATCGACGGCCCGGCGGACGGCGACGTGCCGGAGGGCTTCATCCGGCAGCGTGCCGCTTTCATCCAGGAGGCCTATCCGTCCGAGCCAGGGCGCTACGAGCGCCTGACCGTGCCGGACCTGCGCCGCATCCTGGCCCTGCCGCCGGAGGCGGCGGTCTATCTGTGGTTCGAGGACGATCTGTTCTGCCAGGTGCACCTGTGGTTCCTCGCCTGGCTGCTGGATACCCGCGTGCCCGTGGCGGCGGCATACCGGACCGGCGCCGGGCTGGACCTGCGGACCGGATTCGGCGGACTGGATGCGGAGCAGCTGCATGCGGTCTGGGAGGCGTCCCAGCCGCTGGATGCAGCGCTGCTGCGCGGGCTGGGCGGCCTCTGGGCCGCCTTCCGCGACGGGGACCGGGCTGCGCTCGCCCGGCAGGCCGCCCTGCTGGAAGCCCGCATGCCCGGCCTGCAGCGCGCGGCGCAAGCCCATCTGGACTGCTTTCCGGCAGATGGAAGCCCGGGAAGGCCGGAGCGCGTGCTGGCGGAGCTCCTCCGGCAGCCGGGCCCCGCGCAGCTGGGGCAGCTCACCGCTGCATTCGGACAGCGCGAGCCCGTCTACGGCTTCGGCGACCTGCAGATCCGGCGGCTCCTCCAGGGCATGGGATTGTACGGCTGAGGCTGCGGGCGGTATCCGGGATTTTACTAACTTGAACCCGAGTACTGCATCCATCCGGCTGTCTATGCTGCTTCAGGCAGATTCTGCGCTCACCATCGAACTGATCGGCCTGCAGCACGCGGCCCCCCTGCTCGAACTGACGAATACCAGCAGGGAGCACCTGCGCCCCTGGCTCACCTGGGTGGATTTTATGCAGAGCGAAGCACAGTTCCAGCAGTTTATCCTCAATTCCCGCAAGCGGCATGCCGACGGGCAGGAGCTGCCCTGTGTGCTGGTGGAGCAGGGCCGGCTTGCCGGCCGGATCGGGCTGTACCGGATCGACTCCCAGCATCAGACCGCCGAAATCGGATACTGGCTGGGCACAGCCTTCCAGGGCAGGGGCATCGCAACCCGTGCCTGCCGGGCCCTGGCCGCCTATGCATTCGGCGGGCTGGGCCTCAACCGCATCGAGATCCGCTGCGGCACCGGCAACCTGCGCAGCCAGGCCGTGCCCGAACGCCTCGGCTTCGCACGCGAAGGCCTGCTGCGCCAGGCCGAATGGCTGCACGGCGAGTTTCACGATCTGTATCTCTATGCCATGCTCCGGAGCCAGTGGCAGCCGGCGGCTGGCGCCAGCCAGCCATGAAATCGTATTCGCCGCAGGATCCAGCCCTTGCAGCCTGCTGCATGTGAGCAGCATTTTCGGCATCTTTGCGCAAAGGACCTATCGATGCATCGTACCGCAAGACTACTCCGTGCTTCTGCATGCCTGCCCGGGCTGTGCGCAGGAGCCATCCTGTTCCTGACCGCCTGCCAAACGCCCGCACCGCCTGCGGAACCGCCGCTCGTGGTCCGCGACAACCCCGCCGGGGCCGCAGACCGCGCAGCCGAAATCCTCCGCAATACCCCGGTGCAGCTTGCCGAAGGGCTCACCATTCAGCTCTGGGCCTCCGATTCGCTGGCGCCGGACCCCATCGCCATGTCGATCGACAACGAGGGCCGCGTGTTTCTGACCCGCACCAACCGCCAAAAGAATTCCGAATTCGATATCCGCGGCCATCAGGACTGGATCGAGGCCTCCATTGCCCTCCAGACGCCCGAAGACCGGCGCGCATTCCTCCAGAAAACCTTCGCCCCGGAGCGCAGCGCCGAAAATGAATGGCTCAAGGACCTCAACGGCGACGGCAGCCACGACTGGCGCGACCTGGCCGTGGAAAAAGAGGAGATCTGGCGCCTCGAAGATTCCACCGGCGACGGCTACGCCGACAAGGCCACCCGCATCCTGCATGACTTCCACGATGTCATCACCGACGTCGCAGGCGCCCTGCTCGTGCGCGAGGAGGATATCTTTGTAGCAGCGGGGCCCGATGTCTGGCGCCTCCGCGACCGCAACGGCGACGGCCTGCCGGACGAAAAAACCTCCATCAGCCATGGCTACGCCGTGCACATCGGCTTCAGCGGGCATGGCATGTCCGGCCTGATCGAAGGGCCCGACGGCAAGATCTACTGGGGCATCGGCGACATCGGCGCGCATATCCAGTCGCCCGACGGAAAGACCCACGCCTATCCCAATGAAGGCGTGATTGTGCGGTCTAATCCGGATGGGTCTGATTTTGAGGTGTTTGCAGCCGGCCTGCGCAATACGCACGAGTTTGTGTTCGACGAATACGGCAACCTCATCACCTCCGACAACGACGGCGACCACCCCGGCGAAAGCGAGCGACTCGTCCACATCGTCGAGGGCACCGACCTCGGCTGGCGCGCCAACTGGCAGTACGGCAAGTACACCGACCCGGCCAACAATACCTACAACGTCTGGATGGATGAAAAGCTGTACATCCCCCGCTGGGAAGGGCAGGCGGCGTACATTCTGCCTCCGATCATGAATTACCACAACGGCCCCACGGGCATGATCTACAACCCCGGCACGGCCCTCGGTTCGGACTGGAAAAACAAGTATTTCCTCGTCGAATTCGTCGGCAACCCCGGCCGCTCGCATATCTGGTCCTTTGGCCTGAAGCCCAAGGGCGCCACCTTCGAACTGGAAAGCGAGAAAGACGTGCTCAGCGGCTTGCTGCCCACCGGGATCCGATTCGGCCCGGACGGCGCGCTGTATGCAGCCGACTGGATCAATGGCTGGGGCACCAAAAACTACGGCCGCGTGTGGAAGCTGGATGTAACGCCGGAGAAAAACGACCTGCAGGCCCAGCGGGCTGAAACCCAGCGCCTCATGCGCCTGGCATACGCGAAGGAATCCGAGGAAAGCCTGTTCAATCTCCTGGCCTACGGCGATATGCGCATCCGCCAGAAGGCGCAGTTCGAACTGGCGAAGCGGGGCAAAAAAGGCTGGAACACCTTCAAGCGCGCCCTGGCGCGCCCGGAGCAGCTGGCCCGCATCCACGGCATCTGGGGCATCGGGCAGCTGGCCCGGAAAGACGCGGCGCTGGCCGCGCCGCTGCTGGAGCTGCTCCAGGACAGCGACCCGGAGATCGTGGCGCAGTCGCTGAAGGTGCTCGGCGACCTGAACTACGCCGCCGGCGAGCGCTATCAGGCGCTGCTGGCCCATGCATCGCTGCGGGTGCGCTTTTACGCCGCGCAGGCCATCGGCCGCAGCGCCTACGGCGCCGCCGTCCCGGCCCTGCTCGCCATGCTGGAGCAGAACAACGACCAGGACCACTACCTGCGGCATGCCGGCATCGTAGCCCTGGCCCGCATCGGGCAGGAGGCGCCCCTGGCAGCCCTGGCCAGCCATCCCAGCAAGGCCCTGCGTACCGCCGCAGTCGTGGCGCTGCGCCGGATGAAAAGCCCCAAAGTGGCTGATTTTCTGAAAGATCCGGATGAATACATCGTCACCGAGGCGGCCCGCGCCATCAACGACGACCTCTCCATCGTGCCGGCGCTGCCGGCCCTCGCGGCGGTGCTTGCGGAAACCCGCTTCAGCGCCGAGCCGCTGCTGCGCCGCGCCATCAATGCCGCGCTGCGCGTAGGCGGGGAGCAGGAGCTCGGCCTGCTGCTGGCATTTGCCGGCCGGGACGGCCTCTCCACGCCGATGCGCGCCGAGGCCCTCGCAGCCCTCGGCACCTGGGCCCGGCCCTCCGTGCTCGACCGGGTGGACGGCCGCTACCGCGGCGTCATCGAGCGCGACCCCGCGCCCGTGGCCGCACGCGTGCGCGAGGCAGCCCCCCAATTCCTCGCCAGCCAGGATCCGGCGGTGCTCTCCGCCGCCATCCGCATGCTCAGCGCGCTCGGCATCCGGGACTTCAACGCCTCCGTGGCCGCGCAGCTCCAGCACCGCGACCCCGCAGTGCGCATAGCAGCGCTGGAAGCCCTGCAAAACCTGCAGTACGACCAGCTGGAGCAGGCCATCCGGCGCAGCATGGCCGACCGCGACGGCAGCGTGCGCACGGCCGCCATCGGCCTCCTGGACAACCTCGCCACGACCCGCAGCAGCCTGCCCGGCATCGTCGATCCGATCTTCCGCCAGGGAAGCGTGCAGGAGCAGCAGATGCTGCTCAAGGCGCTGGCCCGCATGCCCCTCGACCAGACGGAGCCGGTATTCGGAAAGCTCATCGACCAGCTGGCCGCCAAACGGCTGCCGCCGGGCATCATCCTCGATCTGGCCGATGCGGTGGACTCCACCGGTTCGGAAGCCCTCAAGGGGCGGCTGGCCCCGCTGCGCAGCAGCGGCACCACCGCTGCGGCCTACGCGGAAACGCTCTACGGCGGCGACGGCCGGGCAGGATACGGATACGTAATGTACAATGCCTCCGGCCAGTGCATCCGCTGCCACATGCTCTGGGGCGAGGGCGGCAAGGTGGGGCCGGATCTGACGCGGATCGGCGCCGTGCTGAGCCGGGAGCAGCTCCTGCAGGCGCTCATCGAGCCCAGCGCACGGCTGGCGCCGGGCTACGGCACGGTGACGCTCACCCTCGCCGACGGCCAGACCGTAGCAGGGGTGCTGCTGGAGGAGTCCGCCTCTGAGCTGCTGCTGCAGACCTCGCATGCCGAGCCGCTGCGGGTGCCGGTTTCCCGGATCAAGACCCGCACGAATCTGCCCTCCGGCATGCCGGCGATGGGCGAACGGATGAGCAAGCGCGAGATCCGCGACGTGATCGAGTTCCTGGCGGGCCGCAAATAAGCTTGCGGCTTTTCAGCGGATGCAGCCGCCGGGCAATGCGGAATTGTCCGGCGGCTGTGTCTTTGCTTCAGCCGATCAGGCTGGGCATATCTGGGGATCTGGGCAATTGGCGGCAGCAGCGGCTGGGGAAAGATTGTTTGCCGGCAAGCTGGGCAGGCCTGAAAAGCATACGGGAACCGGTTCCGGGGCTCAATTGGCGAAATTCAAAGAAATGCACAGCAAAATTTGAATATTATTCAATTTTCATGCATGTTTCGGGGATTATTGCAAACCATTCCGCCCCGTATGCAACAGCAGCAACATCCCCTGGCCGCCCTGCTGACCGCGTATCAGGCGCATGCCCAGGGCTACGATGAAGTGATCGACGCGCAGGGCACTGTGCGTCCGCATTACCAGCGGCTGTACGAGGTCTTCAGCCGCTATTCGTTTCAGGACTTTCAGGCACTCAACGAGCGCACCAAGCTCTCTTTCTTCAACCAGGGCATTACCTTCGCTGTCTATTCCGACGAGTCTGCGGGCTCGGAGCGGATTTTCCCCTTCGACCTCTTTCCGCGTATCATTCCCCAGGCCGAGTGGAACCGCATCGAGCAGGGCATGATCCAGCGCAATACGGCCATCAATCTCTTCCTGCACGACCTCTACCACGACAAAAAAATCCTCAAGGACCAGATCGTGCCGGCGGAGCTGATCTTTTCCTCCCGCAATTACAACAAGCACATGATCGACCATACGCCGGCGGGGGGCATCTACAACCATATTTCCGGCACCGACCTCATCCGGCACAAGGACGGTCAGTATTATATTCTGGAGGACAATATCCGCTGCCCGTCGGGGGTGAGCTATGTGCTGGCCAACCGCGAGGCCATGAAGGCCGGGCTTTCCGATCTGTTTCAGGAGTGCAATGTAGCGCTGGTCAAGCCTTATCCTACCGAGCTGCTTTCGGTCATCCAGTCGGTAGCGCCGGAGACGGCGGACCGCCCGACGGCGGTCGTGCTGACGCCGGGCATGTACAATTCGGCCTACTTCGAGCATTCCTTCCTGGCCCAGCGCATGGGCATCGAGCTGGTGGAAGGGCGGGATCTGCTTGTGGATCAAGGTTTTGTGTATATGAAAACGATCCAGGGCCGCCGCCGGGTGGACGTGATCTACCGCCGGGTGGACGACGAGTTTCTGGACCCGATGGCCTTCCGGCCCGACTCGCTGCTGGGCGTTCCGGGCCTGATGAGCGCCTACCGCGCCGGCAACGTCACCCTGGTCAACGCGCCCGGCACCGGCGTGGCCGACGACAAGGCTGTGTATGCCTACCTGCCGGAGATCATCCGCTATTACCTCGATGAGCAGCCCATCCTGCTCAATGTGCCGACCTACCGCTGCGAGGTTCCCGACGAGCGCGCCTATGTGTTCGAGCATATGGACGAGCTGGTGGTCAAGCCGGTGGATGAATCGGGCGGCTACGGGATCGTCATCGGCCCGCAGGCGACGAAGGAGCAGCTGGCGGAGCTGCGGACGGTGATCCAGCAGCATCCGCGCAAATACATCGCCCAGCCGGTGATGTACCTCTCCACCCATGCGACCTACATCGAGGAAACGGCCGCGTTCGAGCCGCGCCACATCGACCTGCGGGTGTTTTCCCTCATGGGGAAGGACCGGCACTATGTGCTCAAAGGCGGCCTCTCGCGCGTAGCGCTGCGCCGGGGCAGCCTGATTGTCAACTCTTCGCAGGGCGGCGGCTCCAAAGATACCTGGGTACTGGGCGGAGGCGCCTGAGGTTTGCCGGTTTTTTTCCTGAACACCGATTATCCCCCATTCTTCTATGCTGGCACGGGTAGCAGACAGCTTGTTTTGGATAGGCCGGTACATCGAACGCAGCGAGCACCTGGCCCGGTTCACCAAGATCCAGTATTTTTCGGCCCTCGATGCGCCGCTGTACCACAAGCAGGGCTTCGTGCTCAACTCCATCGGCACGATGGCCGGGCTCAGCGCAGACGAGCGTGCCCTGGGCGAGGAGGAGCTGCTCTTCCGCGTCGGTCTCGACCGGAATGCGCCGGTCTCGATTTACAGCGCCGTCTCCCTTGCCCGCACCAATGCCCGCGGTGCCCGCGATCTGCTCTCCAGCGAGCTTTGGGAGGCGATCAACAAATATTACCATTTCGTCCAAAACTACCCCGTAGAGGTGTTCAAGACCCGAGGCCTCTACGACTTCACGCAGCAGGTGCTGGTGCATTGCATCGTCATCAAGGGAACTGCCGAGAATACCCTGCTGCACGACCAGGTGTGGGCCTTCATCCAGTGCGGCATCTACCTCGAACGGGCCCTGCAGACAGCCCGCATCATTCAGACCAAGCTGCTGGATATCAGCAGTCTCGCCGACGAGGTAGCCGACGCCCCGACCCTGGAGCAGTACCAGATCAGCACCCTGCTTGCGGCTACGGAAGGCTTCGATATGAGCCGGCGCTTCTACAAAACCGAGGTGGACCGCCGCATGGCGCTCGAATTTTTGATCCTCAATCCCGTTTTCCCCCGGTCTATTAGCTACAGCCTGCGTAAATTGCTGACCTATCTGCAACGCATCAGCCCGGCTGCCCCGTCAGATCCGCAATCCGTGGAGTTTGTCGCCGGCAAGCTGAGCGCCAGCCTGCAATACCTCACCATCGGGGAAATCCTGCCGGATCCCATGGCGTTTCTGCAGGAAATCCTGGGCCGCCTCTACCGAACCGGCGAGCTGATGCATGCGAATTACCTGAAATATTGAAATGCAATATTTCATCCAATACGTTGCCCGCAATCACTACGACCGGCCGGTTGCCGAAGCGCTCTTCGACTTTCTCGTAGCCCCTGCCACCAGCGAGCACCAGCGGGTGCTGCGCCGGGAACTGAATGTGGAGCCAGCCGGCTCCATGCATACCTATACCGGGCTCTTCGGCTTCGATACCCTCCGCATACGGCCCCGGACCCCGTTTGCCGAGTGCAGCTTCCGTTTTTCATTCTGGGTCCGCAAGTACGAAGCCTATCCCGAAGGCAATGAATGGCAGCCCGCCGACATCCTGGCTGCCATCCGCGCCCACGTCTTCCAGGTGGACCATGCCCTGTTTCTCAGCCAGACCGATGCCACCCGCCTCGATGCGGACATCGGCCCGGCCCCCTACGGCGGAATGCAGCTGCTGTCGGAATATCTGCTGGAAATCAACCGGTTTGTATACGAAAGCCTGCGCTTCGAGCCGGGCGTTACCCACGTGCACACCACGGCTGAAGAAACCTGGCGCCTCCGCAGCGGCGTCTGCCAGGATTACACCCACCTCATGCTCGGCCTGATCCGCCGCCAGGGAATTCCGGCACGCTACGTATCCGGCTACCTCAATCCCGGCCCCGGCCACCAGGGCGCCTCGGCCATGCACGCCTGGGTGGAGGCCTTCGTGCCCGGACTAGGCTGGATCGGCCTCGATCCGACCAACAACCTCCTCGTCGATACCCACTTTATCAAGGTCTCCCACGGCTGCGACTACCACGACTGCCCGCCCATCAAGGGCGTGCTGCTGAGCGAAGGCGGCCAGCGCACCACCTACGAGGTGCAGATCCTCCGCGAGCAGTGATCAGGTGTTGAGCCACTGCTTGAATTCATTCACCCGTTCGCGGCTCACCACCGCCTCGCCTTCGGCTGCCGGCTCCAGATCCAGCTTCAGGCGGCTGTTGAACCAGCTGTGAATGCGGCGGATGGCGCCGAGGCTGACGATAAACTTGCGGTTGATGCGGAAAAAGCGGCGCGGGTCCAGCAGCTGCTCCAGCTCTTCCACCTTGTGGTCCACCGGCAGGCGCTTCTGCTCGCGGGTTACCGCATAGACCACCCCCGATTCCGCCATGAAGTAGGCGATCTCCTCGGTGAGGAGGTAGCGGAACTGCTCGCCGAGGCGGATGAGGAAGCGCTCGCGGTAGGCAGGCGGACGGCGGAGCTGCTCCATAAGCTGCTGCAGGCCGGGCAATGCCTGCGGCTGCAGACGGCGGTACTTGTCCAGTGCGCGGCGGAGCTGATCGGGCTCCACCGGCTTGAGCAGATAGTCGATGCTGTTGACCTGAAACGCCCGCAGGGCGTATTCGTCGTAGGCCGTCGTGAAGACCACGGGCGCCTGCACCTCCCGCTGGGCGAAAATCTCGAAGCTCAGGCCATCGGCCAGCTGGATGTCGCAAAACAGCAGATCGGGCCGCGGATGGCTGTCGAGCCACTCGATGCTGCTCTCCACACTGTCCAGCACCGCCAGGGTGCGGAGGGCCGGATCGGCCTCGGCCAGCAGGGTCTGGAGCCGTTCGGCAGCCGGGGTTTCGTCTTCGATGATCAGCACGTGCATCGGTCAGGCGGGTTGGGCTGCCGGCAGCAGCAGGGGCAGGTCGACGATAAACTCTGTTTCTGTTTCGCGGATCTCCGGCGCCTGGCCGCTGAGGAGCAGGTAGCGGTTCCGGATATTTTGGAGGCCCAGCCCGGTGGAGGGCTCCGCATTCAGGCGGCGCTGGAGGTTGTTGACTACCCGGAGCCGCCCGCCCTCCGCCGTGATCCGGATCCGGAGCGGCTTGCGCTCCGATACCACGTTGTGCTTCACCGCATTTTCGATGAGCAGCTGCAGCGAGAGCGGGATCACCCGCGCATCGAGAAAGTCATACGGAATATCCATATCCACCTGCAGGCGGCTGCCGTGCCGGGTGCGCAGCAGAAAGAGGTAGGAGCGGGCAAAATCCATCTCTGTTTCCAGCCGGGTAAAGTCCGAGGCATTCACCTCCAGCACATAGCGGTACACGCGGGCCAGCTGCTGGACAAATTCGACGGACAGTTTCGGATCTTTGGGAATCAGCGAGGCGAGGGTATTGAGGCTGTTGAAGAGAAAATGCGGATTGACCTGATGCTTGAGGCTGACGAGCTGCGCCTGCACATTCTCCAGCTTCAGGCGCTCGGCTTCCAGCACGCTGGCCTTCCACCGGTTGAAAAAATAGATGCACTCGTAGATCAGCAGCACCACGTAGGTGGTGCCGAGCCCCAGGATTGTGGCGCGTCCGGCATGCTGATGCAGCGAGGTCATGCCCAGCAGGGTCATGATGCCCCGGATCGAGCTCTCCAGCACGACGGAAAGCAGCAGCGAGAGGAGCGTGACGGCCACAAACTGCACGGTCAGCCGCCGCCCGGCATCCTGATAGCTGGGATAGCGGAGCCGCAGGACGATGACAATGCGCCGGTTGAGCTCCCAGTACGAGAAGGTGTTGATGATGCCCGTCAGGATCGAGACCGGCAGGCGCTCCAGCGTGTAAAACTCGGACCCCATCATGAAGGGCAGCACACAGCCCAGCACCACGATCCCGATGCTGCGCAGGCGCCGGTCGGATACCCCCAACGCCTGGCAGGCTTCGGAAGGGCCGACCGTGAAATAGGTCCGGATCCAGGGCGCGATCGTGTTCATGTGGCGGATAAGTTAGAGAATTCTGTGGAAATCCGGCATCGGCCCGCAGGATTCAATGCCCGCAGCGTCCGCAGCAGCTGGAGCTGCGGGCCAGCTGGCGCCAGGCCTGCCAGATCCGGAGCAGCGGACTGCCCTGGCTGTAATCCAGGCCGTTGCGCAGAATATCCATCAGCAGGCGCCAGGCTTCGCCGTGCGCACGGCGGTCATGAAGGGCATACAGGGCTTCGAGGCGCGCAATGACGGCATCGGCGCTCAGCGGGGCGGAAGAAGCAGCGGCAGGCATAGATCGTCGGTTTGAATCTGGTGCAACGGTACAAACCTGCATCCGGTCTGCGGCTATTCCTCCCCAGGCGCAATGAAATGCGGTCCGGAGGCAATGAACCGGCAGATCCGGGAGATGAGCGCAATGCGCTCCCGAACATGTGCGGCATTCCCCGGAATCCTGCTATCTTGCCCCAAACCCCCTGCCCGTGAAACCCGTCATCCTCCTCGCATTTGCCAACTACAAGGAAGGCGCCGGCGCTGGCTATCTCCAATGGCTTACCGCAGAGCGCAACGGCATCCGCGATGCGCTCCAGGATGCCGTGCAGGCCGGCCTCTGCGAGGTGCTCATCGAGCCGGATGCCACCATTGCCCGGCTGTTCGATATTTTCCAGCAGCATGCATATCAGGACCGCATCGCGGTCTTTCACTATGCCGGCCATGCGGAAAGCTACCAGCTGCTGCTCGAAACGGCCAGCGGCACGGTGCAGGCGGCGCACAGCACGGGCCTGGTCTCGTTTCTTGCCCGCCAGAAGGGTCTGCAGCTGGTCTTTCTCAACGGATGCTCCTCGCGCAAGCAGTCCGAAGACCTCGTCCGGGCCGGCCTGCCGGCTGTCATCGGCACCTCCCGGCCCATCGATGACGCCATCGCCACCGGGCTGTCGGTCAGGTTTTACAAAGGGCTCGCCGAGGGCAATTCCATCGAGCGGGCCTGGCAGGAATCCATGGACCAGATGAAGACCGAGCGGGGCACGGAACAGCTCCGCAGCCTCTTCGAGGAGGAGCCTGCCGATCAGTCCGGCGTATTCCCCTGGGAGCTGCTGCTGGGCGAAAGCGGAGCCTCTGCCGGCGCATGGAACCTGCGCGATGCGGCCCGGCAGCCGCTCTTCGGCCTCGAACTGCCGCCCGCCTACTTCCGGCGCCTGCCGGATGTCCCGTTTCCGGGGCTCGCACCGTTCCAGGACGAGGATGCTGCCGTTTTTTTCGGACGGGGGCATCAGATCCGCGCCCTCTACAACCAGCTGCTGGGGCTTCAGCCTGTCATCCTGTTCAGCGGTGCCGTCGGCACCGGCAAAACCTCCCTGCTCCAGGCGGGCCTCATGCCCCGGATCGCGTTCCGGTTCTGCTGCGCCTATGCATCCTGCGGAAAACTGCCGCTCCAGGACGCCCTGAATGCTGCCCTGAGCCAGGCGGCAGCCCGCCTTGGCCTGCCCGACAGCGGCCCGGAAACCGGCGGCCTGCTGGAGCCCCGGATGGAAGAGCTCCGCAAGTCGCTGGATGTCAGCACAGGATTTGCCCGGGAAGTGCTGGAAAAGGAGCTTGAAAAACTCTCCCGGCTCGAAAGCCGCGCTCCCGGCCTGCCTGCCCGCTGGCGGATGATCGAGCAGGCAGCCCAGAAGCCGCTGGTCCTGATCCTGGACGGCGTCCAGGCAGACGGTGCAGACTGGCCGGGCCTGATGAATGTCCTCCACAGCCTCTTCGATGAAGCTGCACAGCCCCCGGTGCGCGGCAGGCTCATCCTGAGTTGCCGGGATACGCATCACGATGCCGTCGAAGCGGCACTGCGTACGGCATCGGTGCCTTATGCGGAGCTGTTTCTGCCGCCGCTGGACCGGGAGGGCATGATCGAGGCCTGCACCGGGGCGGCCGCCTTGCCGGCAGCAGCCGGCCTCTATCAGCTGGACGTGGACGAGGGCCTGCCTGTCGCCCTGGCCGACGATCTGCTGGAAGGCGGCACCGCCCTGGCAGCGCCGCTGCTGCAGGTCATCCTCCAGCAACTGTGGCACGCCGCAGGCCCCGATCACCAGCACCGGCGGCGGCTGACCCTGCACCTCTACCAGGAGCGGAAAATCTCCGGAGACATGATGGACCGGCTCTTCCGCCGCCAGCTGGCAGACCTTGCCCAAACCCATCCGGCACATGTGCAGTCGGGGCTGCTGCTGGATCTGCTGTACCGGCACACCACAGCCCTGGGAACCGGAGCTGCCCTCGACCAGACCCTGCAGCAGGAATTATACGGCAGCCGGAGCGCAGCCACCGGCGAACTGACTGCCCGCTGCCTGGATCTGTACCTGCTTTCCGCCTCGCCTGGCGGCACCGGCCTCGGCCATGACCTCCTGGCACCGGTGATTATCCGCCAGTACAGCCAGTCGGTCTGCCCGGGGCAGCAGGCTGCGCGGATTCTGAACAGCAAGATGGGCGACGCGGCGGAGGCTGGCAGCGAAAACTGGCTCGACGAGGCAGATCTCGATGTGGTGGAAGCTGGCCTGCCGGGCATGCGGGAACCGGATGCGCAGGAGCTGCGTCTCCTGCAGGTCAGCCGCGCGCGCAAGCTCCGGCTCCAGCGCGAGCGCCGCCGAAGCCTGCGGGTCCGCCAGACCCTCGCCGCCGTGGTCCTGCTCTTTGCTGTGCTGGCAGGCTGGCAGTGGCAGGTTTCGCAGCGCAACTACCGCCATGCCCTGGCCAATCAGCTGGCGTTCACGGCCCGCGAGCTGCTGCCGTCGGACAATACAGTCGCCCTGCGCATTGCCTATGAGGCCTACGCCATGCTGGGCAGCCGTTCCTCGGCCACCGTCACCCAGGCGCTCAGCGAGATCTTCCACACTCAGGAAACCCGCCCGGTCTACACGGCCCGCTATGCGCATGCCGAAAACGTCAATACTGCGGTATTCTCGCCGGACGGGCAGCAGGTGCTGACGGCCTCCGAAGACGGATTTGCCAAGCTATGGGATTTGCAGGGGCAGGAAATCCAGGCATTTCCCCACGGAATCGAAGTGCGGGAAGCAGCCTTTTCGCCGAACGGGCAGCAGATCCTGACCCTGACCGCAGACCATGTGCGCCTCTGGGACCTCGGCGGCGGGCTGGCCGGCCAGGACAGCGTGCCGGAAGGCGCTGTGCTGGCGCAGTATTCCACCGATGGCGCCCGGATTATTCCGGCACCGCAGGGCATGGAGCAGCTGTCCTGCGTTCTGCCGCTGGACAGCGCGGAGCTGCTGGAGGTCCGGTTCAGCGCCTGCGCGCCGGACGGCAGCCGCTTCGCAGTTTCCGCCAATCCCGAAGGCGGCGAAACCAGCCGCATTACGGTCCGGGACCGGAACGGGCAGCTCCTCTGCGCCTTTTCCTGCCCCGGACGGGAGGTACGGGCCGCATTTTCGCCCGATGGCCGGCAGCTGCTGACCGCATCGTCCGACAAGACCGCCCGCCGCTGGGACCTCGGCGCCCTGCAATTCTTCCGGCTGCCGGCCCACCGGAGCGCAGTCAACACAGCGGTTTTTTCGCCCGACGGACGCTGGCTGCTGACGGCCTCGCACGACAGCCTGGCCCGGCTCTGGGAATGGCCGGGCATCCTGCGCGACAGCCTGCGGCACGGCGCGGAGGTACTTTCGGCGGCGTTTGCGCCCGGCGGCGTCTCGATTGTCACAGTTGCCGGAGACAGCAGCGCCCGCCTCTGGACGCCCGGCAGGCAGGCGCTGCGCCTGCCGCACCGGGATCAGGTGCGGTCCGCGGTATTCTCTCCCGACGGGAGTCTGCTGCTCACTGCCGCTGCCGACAGCCTGGCGCGGATCTGGACCGCCGCCGGGGTGCTGGCGGATTCGGTCCGGTATGGCGGGGAGGTGCTTGGGGCCTCGTTTTCGCCCGACGGCAAGCGGATGCTGAGCGCTGTGTCGGACAGCAGCGTACAGATCCACAGCCTGGAGGGCCAGCTGATCAGCCGGTTTGCGCATCCGGACCAGGTCTATGCGGCGCGCTTTTCGCCAGACGGCAGCCAGGTGCTGAGCACCTGCCGGGACCGGAATACGCGGCTCTGGGCCGCATCGGGCGCATTGATCCGGCAGTTTCCGCACCGGATGAATGTACGCCTGGCCTGGTTCTCCCCCGACGGGCGCCTGATTCTGACCGGCGGCAGCCTGGTCAAGCTCTGGGACCGGCAGGGCCGGGCCCTGGACAGCCTGCGGCACGGGCAGCCCGTGACCTCCCTGACGTTTTCCCCTGACGGCAAGCAGATCCTGACTGCCTCGGCAGACAGCCGCGCAAGGCTCTGGAGCCTGGAGGGCACCCTGCTGGCCGAGTACGCCGCCCACAGCCAGAAAGTCAATACCGCCGCCTTCTCTCCGGATGGCCGGTATCTGCTCTCTGCCGCAGACGACGGGTTCGCGGTACGCTGGCACACCCCGCAGGCGATTTATGAGGCGCTGGGCAGCGCACCCCTGTACCGCCTGACCCGGCAGGAGCAGGAGCAGTACGAGGTCCCGCGCTGAATGCCGGATCAGTAGTACGGAAAATCGGTCATGATGGCGCAGGCCTCCAGCAGGTAGTAAAATTTCCGCTCCTCCGCATCTTCGTCCAGGGTCTCCCAGTCGTTGACCTGAACTGCAACCCCCAGAAAATCAGTCCCTTCGATAGTCAGCGACAGAAAATACTGCGCAAGTATGTTGCCATCCTCATCCTCCAGAAACTTGTCCACCCATTCATTGTAGTAGGGATCGGTCTCGTCGTCCAGAAAATCCTCGGGCTCGTAGCCCGCCATCTCATCCGTCTGCCAGTCCTGCCCGTCGCTGTCCATATAGGCCCTGAACTCCTCCATGGCTTCCTGGCACTCGGCCAGATCCTGGCCGTGGAAGGTGAAAATATACATCGTCATGCCCTCGTAGGGGCTGGTGGCCGTAATCAGCCGGTAGCTGCTGCCGCCAAAGGAGGCTGATTCCGTGCCGAGGGTGCATCTGGAGGGAATGGCGAGCGTTGCACCGGTGCCGGACTCGTGATAGATCCGGAGCTGCTCGTCCGCGAGGTCATCCATGCTCAGCTGGCTGGCATCATCGTACAGCTCCTCATCCTCGATGAGGGAGGCGAGATATTCCGCGTCTTCCTCGAACAGCGTTTCAAATACCTCTCCATACGTCAGTTCGTATTCCACCGACAGGGACTGGGCGCTGCCATCGGTGTCGGTGAAGTTCAGGGAATGGCGGGTTTCCATATCCCGTGCCTGCTGGCGTTCAGCTTCGCTGAGGAGCGGATTATCGGAGGCCTGGCCGCTGTACAGGTTCGGGCTTTCGCAGGAAGCGAGCGCAGGCTGAGGCACAGTGCCCTGCAGGAACAATTTATCGAACTCCGATGCGGGGATCGCCCAGAGGCTGACCGAGCTGTTGACCAGCTTTTCTCCCCCGTCGATCATGCCGATCAGGGCGGTGCCCTGCGTGATGGGGGAGCCGGAGTGCGCTTTGCGGACATTGCTGTCGGCAAACTTCAGCACCGGCGCCGAGAGCGCCGGAAAGGTCTGGCTGCCGGTTCTGCACAGGGAATTGGCGAAGCCCTGGGGATCCAGGCGGGCGTTGAGCTTGCTAAGCACGGTGCTGTGCTCCAGCTGGGTGGTCATGCCCTGCATGGGCCCGGAGCCGGAGATCTGCCAGTAGTTGAGGTCCACATCCAGCGGAGGCGTGCCCCGGTAGAGGCTCAGCTGCGGAATGGCCACTGCGGTATTGAGCTTGAGGAGCGCGAGATCGGAGGGCGGGTAGATTTTTTCAACGGCGGCGGCATGCTGCTTTCCGCCCCACATGACGAGGATGGTTTTCTTGCCTGCTACCAGGTGCAGCGCGGTCACGATGCGCCCGGGCAGCCTCTGCGGCCCGCCGTAGGAAAAACCGTAGCCAGAGGCGCCATCGGCATGAATGCGTACAGCCGATTGCTGCTGGGCGTAGCCCGCAGCCTGCAGCAGAAGCATGAACACACCGGCAATCAATCCATTGCGAATCATAGAAGGGGTCTGTTGAGTGGTAAACAGGGCCGGACAGCCCGCGGTAGGGATGCCCGGATGCAGCGTCCAGCGATTCCGCTGAGAATGTACACAACTTCTGCCACCGCTGCAACCTGCCTGCCCGCCGGCGCAGGGCAGGCCCGCCGTTTCCGTGCCGTTCGCCCGCAAAATCCGCCATCTTCCGCAGTTTCTTACCTGAACATTGCAGAACTTCCATCCGTTACGTATCTTGGTAGATCTTCAAGTCATCTTTCATGCTGCATGCGCTGCGCTGGCGGGGGACCTGCTCCTCCGGAAGCGGCTGTCCCGGCAGTTGAGTTTCCTGCTTCTGAACTTCAACCATTCTCCTGAATTCCATGACCAACCGAACGATCTGGGTGCTGGCGGGGTCGGCCTTTGCGCTGGTGATGCTGGGAGCGCTTGCCGGCGCTGCCTTGTATGCTACCCTGTTCGATACGCCTGCCTACCTGCCCGCTCCGGGCGGGGTTCCGGCAGCCTTCTCGCGCTTCGCGCCTGAGCAGACAAGCGCCGTCGCCGAAGGAGGCGCTGCCTCCGAATTGCCTGCATTTACCCAGGCAGCAATGACCGCCCGGCCCGCAGTGGTGCATATCAAGGCCCACTACAAGCCCCGCAAACGCCAGGACGATGATTTCTTCGCCAATCCGTTCCGGGATTATTTTGAAGAAGATCCGCACGAAGCGCCCCAGGGGGTAGCCTCCGGCTCCGGCGTGCTGATCTCGGCCGACGGATATATCGCCACCAACAACCACGTCATCCAGGATGCTGAAGAGCTGGAAATCACCCTCTTCGACAACCGCTCCTTCAAAGGCCGCGTCATCGGCACCGACCTGTCCACCGACCTGGCCCTGGTGAAGATCGAGGGCAGCGGATTTCCTGCCCTGGCCTTCGGCAATTCGGACGAGGTGCAGGTGGGCCAATGGGTGCTGGCCGTCGGCAATCCGATGGACCTCACCTCCACGGTCACCGCCGGCATCGTGAGCGCCAAAGGCCGCAATATCAACCTGCTGCATGCCGACACGGAATTTGCGATCGAGTCCTTCATCCAGACCGATGCAGCCGTCAACAAGGGCAACAGCGGCGGCGCGCTCGTGGATATGGAGGGCCGGCTGGTCGGGATCAATACGGCCATTGCCTCCCGCACGGGATATTATGCCGGTTATTCCTTCGCCATTCCCGCCACCATCGTGCGCCGCGTCATGGAGGATCTGCTCGAATACGGCGAGGTCCGCCGCGGCTTTCTGGGCGTTACGATTCAGGCAGTGGATGCTGCACTGGCTGAACAGGAGGGCCTCAACGTGCTGAAGGGCGCCTACATCAGCCGAATCGACGGCAAGCTCGGAGCTGCGGAAGCCGGCATGCGCCAGGGGGATGTGATCGTCTCCGTCAATGGCATCGATGTGGCAAGCGCCGCCGAGCTGCAGGAGCAGGTCAACCGCTACCGGCCCGGCGAGTCGGTCCGGATCCGTGCCTACCGGGGCAAGGACGTCCGGGATTTCAGCGTGATGCTCAAAGACATGAAATCAGGGCCGCTGCTTGCTGCCGAATCGCCCGAAACCTTCGAATACCGGGGCGCGACCTTCCGCTCCCTGACTTCCGATGAGCTGCGCCGGCTCGATATTGCCGGCGGCGTGCTCGTGGAGCAGCCCGGCGAGACCCTCGTCCGGGGCGGCGTGCAGAAAGGCTTCGTCATCACCGATGTGAACGGCGGCGCAATCCGCACCCCTGCCGAACTCGAAGCCGCCCTCGAGTCTGCCGGCGAGTATATGACCATGAAAGGCCTGTACCGGCGCGGAGTGGCTGCCTCCTACAGCTTCAACTGGTAAACCGCCCGCAAACTGCCGTCCTTCCACCGTTTGTCATCCTGCCTGTGGTTCACCTGAGTGTCAACCTGAATAAGGTCGCCCTGATCCGCAACTCCCGGGGCCGCAATTATCCCGATCTGGTGCAGACCGCGCTGGACTGCGTGCGGTTCGGTGCCCATGGCATTACCCTGCACCCCCGCCCCGATGAGCGGCATGCGCGCCGCAGCGATATCTACGCGCTCAAAGAGGTGCTGACGGTGGAGCTGAATGTCGAAGGCTATCCGTCGGAGTCCTTCCTGCGCATGATCGAGGAGGTCCGCCCGGCTCAGTGCACCCTGGTGCCCGATCCGCCCGACGCCCTCACCTCCAACGCCGGCTGGGATACCCTGCTGCACAAGCAGATGCTCTTCGGGATCATTGCCCGCATCCGGCAGGCCGGGGTCCGGTCTTCGATTTTCATCGAGCCCGACCTCGACCGCATCGAGGCCGCCCGCGAAATCGGAACCGACCGCATCGAGCTGTACACCGAGCCGTACGCAGAAGCGTATCCGCATGACCGGGAGGCAGCCGTGGAGCCCTATGCACGGGCAGCCGCCTATGCGCACGCGCTCGGCCTCGGCGTCAATGCAGGACATGACCTGAACCTTCACAACCTGGCCTGGCTGGCGCAGCAGCTTCCGGCGCTGGCCGAAGTGTCCATCGGGCATGCGCTCATCAGCGATGCGCTGTATCTGGGGCTGGAGGAAACCATCCGGCAGTACCAGCGCTGCCTGGGCAACGAAGCCTGATCTCTTTTAGCGGGAAGCGATGAGCTGTGCCGCCGGCATGGTGCCGAGGAAGTGCAGGAACTCCATCGGATCGACCGCCTGGTCATCGAGGCGGATTTCGTAGTGCAGATGAAAATCGGTGCTGCGGCCGGTGGTGCCTACCAGGCCGATCTTCTGGCCTGCACGCACCCGCTTGCCGGGCCATACCTGTGCCGCAGACAGATGCGCGTACACCGTCTGCACCTGGGCCTGCAGGAGCGGATGGGCGCCGTGGTCGATGAATACGCAGATGCCGTAGTCGCTGCTGTCGCTCAGGGCCGTGACCGCCCGGACAATGCCGTCGGCGGTGGCGCGGACGGCTGCGCCTTCCGGCGCTGCAAAGTCGATGCCCGCGTGGAGATGCTCCTCCTGCAGAATCGGATGCATGCGCATTCCAAATCCGGAGCTCGTCGGATGCACCTCATCCACCGGGCGGCGCAGGGGCAAGCCCGCGAGATCCTGTTCCGAAAGCGGACGCAGATGCTGCTGAATGTGGCGTACCGGAACCGGCGCGCAGGGGTCCGCATCGGCTGCAGCCGGGCGCAGCACGACCCCGCCTCCATAGAGGCTGTGTGTCAGCATGGCCAGCAGGCAAATCTCGGCGGCTGCCCGGTATACGATACCTGTTTTCATATCCGGCGGCAAACATACGCAAATTCGCGGTAAGTCAAGCACATAGCGCAACCTATTGCCCGGACTGCCCGGGCCTCACTCCGGTTCTATCCAGATAATGTCGCCATCGGTGTTGATCCGCGCATATTTGCCTTCGTAATCGCTGTGGTAATAGCCCAGGCGGACGGCTGCCAGCCCGTCGTGGAAGTATCCGCACCATTCGAACTCGAAGTCGGTGACGAGCCGGCCCCGGTCGTCCATATAGGCCCAGAGATTGCCGGACTTGACGGCGGCGAAGCCTTCGCTGTAGCCGCGTGCGCCGTCGTAGGTGGGGTTGATGCGGAGGCGCCCGGCGGTATCGGCAAAGCCCCAGCGTCCGCCGGGGTATTCGCTGACGCCCGGCGGGACCGGGCTGGTCATGGGGTTGCCGGTACGGCTGCCCACCAGCACCGGGATCAGCCCGTTCCCGTAGCGGCCTACCTCGTCGTAGATCGGCTCGAAGAGAATACGGCCCAGGGTATCCATCACCCCGAAGCGGCGGTTCTGATAGTCCGTACCCTCATCACCCCGGAAGCGGTTTCGGATGCCGGCCACGCCGTCGTAGAAATGGGTCTCGATCCGGTACTCCGGATACACGCGCGGCTGGCCGCCCAGGCTGCGGTCGAGGATGATTTTTTTGCCCGATCCGTCCATCACCACGGCAAACCCGTTTCGGAAATCGACCGGGTAGAGGTAGTTGGGCTGGATGCGCCATTCGCCGTTGCGGTCGATATAGCCCCAGCGGCCATTGCTGTACACATTGGCAAGGCCTTCGCGGAAGCAGCGGAGCGAACGGGCGCCAGGAAGCCGCATCTTCACCACACCCGCCGTATCGATATAGGCCCAGCCGTCTTCGGTATACACGGCTGCCAGCCCTTCGGAAAAGCGGTAGGCCTCGTGCAGGCCCCGTGCGATGCCCTCCGGATCGAAGGGCAGGCCCTCCACCGGCGGCGAAAAGTACACCGGCGGAATTCTGAAGCTGCCGTCCGGACGGATGAAGCCCCATTTGCCGTCGCGGGGCATGTGGAAGTCGGGGTTGCTGCCGCCTACATTGACGCCGCCCAGCCCTTCGGAAAAGGGAACGGCATAGGCAAACTGCGGGGCAATGACCTGCTCGCCCGCTTCATCCATGTAGCCGAAGAGGGTACCCTGCCGCATGGGCAGGTAGAGCGGGTAGATCCGCCCGCCGGAGCCGCAGCCTGCCGCCATCAGCAGCCCGAGCGCAGCCATCAGCCAGGAGTTCCGGTTTGCCATATCTGCGAAGATAGCGGTTTTCCCCAAATTCCGCCCGTCTCAGCCTAGGCCGGGCCGGCAGGCCAGCACGCCTGCCTCGAAGAAGCGGAAAATCCGGTCGTAATACGCTGCCTGATGCGCGGAGCGGTGGATCTGGGCATGCTTCGCATCCGGCACGGTCCAGAGTTCTGCCGGCACGGGGCTGCGCTCCCGGAATTGCGCCCCGGCCGATGCCGGAATCCATTCATCTGCCTCCGTATAGATCAGCAGCAGCTGCTTCAGCCCCCGCGCCTCGCGGATCCGCTCCACCATGTGGATTTTGCGGGCATAGCCCGGCATCAGCACCCGCATCACAGCCAGCGCCTGGCGGGCTACGGGGAAGTGCTTCCAGAATTCGGGCAGGCTGACTGCAGCGCTTTCGACGATGGCAAAGTCGATGGGGTGCAGGGGATCGGCAAAGGCAATGGTGGCCCACATGCCGCCCAGCGATACGCCGTGGTAGCCGACCGGGAGATCGGGGAACAGCTCCCCGGCGGCGCGGGTGGCTGCCACCACGTCTTCGAAGAACGAGAAGCTGCCCATGCCGCTTTCGCCGAAGCCGTTGAAGTCGAAGACCAGCACATGGTACCCGGCTGCGCGGAGCTGCGCCGGATAGGGCGTTTTGAGGAAATAGCCCTTGGCTTCCTTGCCCATCGGGTGGCCCAGTACGATGACGGCCCTGGGCTCCGGCGTCTGTGCCTGCGCATAGAGCACCTGCAGGGAAGCTCCGCTGCGGCTGGAAATCCGCAGCGAATTCCATTCCGCCTGCTGTTCCGGACTGAGCGGATTGGCCCAGTGAACCATGAACCGCCCGAAGAAGGGCTGTTTGAGCAGCTTGTACATGCCGCAAAGTACGGCATTTTTGTTTTGCTGCCTACTGCCGGGTCCAGACTTCCTGGATGGGCTGTCCCCTGCTGCTCAGGCCGCTGTGCGTCCATTCGTTGCCGGAGACGGTGCCCTGAAAGCTCAGACTGGCTCCGACACGGGAAGCATCGCGGGAGAAAAACTCGATCTGTTCGGTGTAGGTTCCGTTTGCAAAGGTATAGGTGCCGCCGCCTGCGCCGAAGAACTGTTTCGTCTCCACGTTGATTGCAGCCCAGTGAAAGCGGGTGCCGGTGAGCAGCTTGAGGGTGCGCCGCGGGCTGTAGGGGATGGGCTGCATCTTGCCCTCGCCGTCCATCCGCGCCGTAATGCGCCAGCAGCCGTTCAGCGCGCCTGCCGCCTCGTCCAGGCGCTTCCACACTTCGCTGCGGCCATCCCGCCTGACTGTCAGCCGGGCAGCCTCCTGCTGCAGGCCCCATTCGGAGGTGTTGCCCACCTGGGTGCTGTCGCGGGTGTCGAATTCACGGGTTTCGCGCAGCATGCCGCTGGGCTGCACGGCATACACCCCGCCCCAGGTAGCAAGGAAGCGCTTGTCTGCCAGGGAATACGCGGCGGCCATGTAGTATCCTTCCGAGATCACCATGACGGTCTGCGTGCCGGAGGCATCTTCCAGCTGCCAGGCACCGGCCAGCGATGCAGCCTGGGGCGCAGGCGCATGAGACACAGCTCCCAGCAGGCAGAGTGCGGGCAGGAGCAGGAGGGATCCGAGGCGGAGGTTCATACGATTCAGGGTTATGGTTCCGAAAATAGCAAAACATTCCCGGACCGCCAATGCGCCGGACGGGCTCAGGCGCGCACCCACAGCTCGCCGATCACACATGCCGCGAAGAGCACCGATGCGATGCCGTTGGCTGTGAAAAAGGCCCGGTTGACGCGCGAGAGATTGCTGGGCGATACCAGCAGGTGCTGGTAGAGCAGCATGCAGAGGAAGATGGCCGCGCCGGCGGCGAAGCCCCACCGGCCGCCGGTCAGCCAGCCGAACCCCAGGATCAGGCCGGCGCTGAGCACATGCAGCCCGGAGGAAACGGCCAGGGCACGGGGCTTGCCCAGCCAGGCCGGAATGCTGCTCAGGCGGTGGCTGCGGTCGAATTCCTCGTCCTGCAGCGCATAGATGATGTCAAACCCGCTCACCCAGGTGAGCACGGCCAGCCCCAGCACCACCGGCGCCCAGTCGAAGCGGCCGGTGACGGCCAGATAGGCGCCCACCGGCGCCAGCGAAAGCCCCAGCCCCAGCACCAGGTGGCAGAGCGCCGTGAAGCGCTTGGTGTAGGAATATCCCAGAATCACCGCCAGCGCCACCGGCGACAGCGCCAGGCACAGCGGATTGATGAAGGCCGTGGCCAGCACAAAAAGCCCGGCATTGATCAGGGTGAATGCCAGGGCGCTGCGGGCGCTGATGACCCCGGCGGGGATCTCCCGCACGCGGGTGCGCGCATTCTGCGCGTCGATGTCGCGGTCCAGGTAGCGGTTGAAGGCCATGGCCGCGCTCCGGGCAAATACCATGCAGAGCACCACCAGCACCGCGCTGAGGGCATAGGGCTTATCCGGTGCGATGCCCCGGCTGTGCAGGGTGAACATGCCCCAGCTGGCGCCGATCAGGGCGAAGGGCAGGGCAAAAATGGTGTGGGAAAACGTAATCAGCGAAAAATACGGCTTGAGCTGCATGTCCGGACGGTTTGCCACTGGAACAATCGGCAGAACTGCTTGTTTGAAAAGCATGCCCGAAGCAAAGATACTTTTTTAGGAGCAGAAAAAACTTATTTCATATCTGCATAGTTTAATACGTATACCTATCCCGCATGTCTTCCAAACTCCTCATCCTCGTCTGCGACAGCCAGCGCTCCAAAATCCACGGCGGCGGCTGCTGCAATGACAAAGGATCTGAAACCCTGATTGATCTCTTCGAATCCTGCGTGGCAGGCGAAGGCCTCGGGCAGCGCGTATCCGTACGGGCCTCCGGCTGCCTGTCCAACTGCCCGGCAGGCATCAGCGTCAAGGTGCTGCCCGGCGGCACGCTTTACAGCAAGGTCAAGCCCGGCGACGTGCGCGAGATTGTGATGGCGCATCTGGAGTCCGGCACCGTCAAGCGCCTCGAAACCCAGTCCTCCCCCCGCTTCTGGGAGTGAGCCGGAGCAGGCTGTTGTAATTCCCCGCCCTGCGCCGGATATTTGCCCGAAAGTTGCCTGCTGTATGCCTCTTCTGTCCGACCGCGCCCTCCAGTTGCCGGCTTCGCCCATCCGCAAGCTGGTTCCCTACGCAGATGCCGCCAAGCGCCGCGGCACGAAGGTCTTGCACCTCAACATCGGCCAGCCGGACATCGAGACACCGCCCCGTTTCTTCGAAGCGATCCAGCAGGCACATATCGAAGTGCTGGCCTACAGCCATTCCGCCGGCAATGAATCCCTCCGGAATGCGATCGCAGCGTATTACGGCAGGCTCGGCTACCCGCTGGAATCCCGCGATGTGATTGTCACCACCGGCGCTTCCGAAGCGCTGAGCTTCGTATTTGCCGCCTGCATGAATCCCGGCGACGAGGTGATCGTGCCGGAGCCTTTCTACGCCAACTACAACAGCTTCACCCAGTTTACCGGCGCGCGTGTCGTGCCCATCGTCACCCGCATCGAGGACGACTTTGCCCTGCCGCCGATCGAAGCCTTTGAAGCGCTCATCACCCCGCGCACGCGCGCCATCCTGATCTGCAATCCCGGCAACCCGACGGGCATCCTGTATCCCCAGGCCTCGCTGGAGCGGCTCAAGGAGATTGCCCTGCGCCACGACCTGTTCCTGATCGCCGACGAGGTGTACCGCGAGTTTGCCTACGACGGGCTGCAGCACCACTCCACGCTCGGCCTCTCCGGCGCGGAGCCGAATGTGATCGTGGTGGATTCCATCTCCAAGCGTTTTTCTGCCTGCGGCGCGCGGATCGGCTGCGTGGTATCCCGCAACGCGGAACTGATGGACGGCATCCTGCGCATGGCGCAGGCGCGCCTTTCGCCGCCTACGCTGGGCCAGATCGGCGCAGAGGCCCTGTATGCGCTGCCTGCCAGCTTTTACGAGGCCGTGAATGCCGAATACGCCGCCCGCCGCGACCTGATGCTCGACCTGCTGGCGCAGGTTCCCGGGGTGCGCTGCCCCCGCGTCAATGGCGCATTCTATGCGATGGTGCGCCTTCCGGTGGCAGATGCCGAGCACTTCTGCCGCTGGATGCTCGAATCCTTCAGCCATGAAGGCGCTACGGTCATGATGGCTCCCGGCAACGGATTCTATTCCGATCCTGCACGGGGGCAGGACGAGGTCCGGATTGCCTACGTGCTGAATCAGGACGATCTGCGCCAGGCGATCCGCTGCCTGGAGGCGGGCCTGCGCGCGTATCCGGGCCGCGTGCGCAGCCATGCGGCTGCGGCCAGCGCCTGATCAGTCCGGGATTACATACAGCCAAACCCCTTCGGGCAATTGCCAGCGCAGGCGGGTGCGCACGCTCCGCAGGGTATCCGCTGCGGGTGCGGCCGGCTGCGCCGCCGCCTCCCACGCTGCCAGCTGCTGCTGATACCAGGCTTCCGCCGCTTCCGGGGTTGCCGCCTCGAAGACCGGCTGCGCCGCCACGCGCGTCGCTTTCAGCCCGCCTGCGGCGTCGGGGCGGTAAAACGTAAGCTGATACGTCCCGTTGCCGAGGTCTTTCACCTGCACATCCTCCCACACGGGTCCTGCCGGGGCGATCAGGCCGGAGGTCCAGGGGTCCTGGGTGCCGCTGCCGGGCGTCCAGACCCAGTAGGTGGTGCGGAAGCGGCGGAACTGCGGAAAATCGGCGGCATTGCGCAGGCGCACGCCGAAGGGGCGCTCCGGCCTGCGGAGGCGGGCGGCGGGCTGCGCCGGCGCTTCCTGCTTCCGGACCGTCAGCAGCGTGTCCTGCACCTGCTGCGGCAGCACGGGCATCCAGCGGCGGGCGGCGGTGTCGTAGGCCCAGGCCTGGCGCAGGGGCTCCCGGGCCCCGCCGGGGCCGGAGAGGCGGAGCAGCAGGCCGCTGGTATCGGGCAGGGGCGCATGCGCCCAGGCGCCGGGTGCCAGCATCTGAACGCTGTCGGGGCCGGAGAGCCAGGGCAGGCCAGTGGCGGGCGCCCAGACGGGCGCAGCTGTATCGTACCCGGCCGCAGGCGCAGCAGCAGGGACCGCTGGCGGCTCCGATGCCTCGAAGACCAGCAGCACAACCGCCGCCAGCACGGCTACGCCTGCGAACACCCGCGGATTGCGGTAGAGATTGCGCCAGAAATGCAGCCGCATCTCCGCCCGGTACGTGGCGTACAGCCCGCCGAAATCCCGGTGGCGCCGGATGCGTTCCGGTCCGGGAAGGGGCTTGTCGATATGGACTCGGTAATCGGGCATGCGCAGAAGTGCTTCGATACGGTAGAAATATGCTCAGCAGGCGGCAGGTTCATCGGCAGGGGGCAGGCCTGATTTCACCATCAGGGCTTTGACCCGGTCCAGCAGGCGGTACATGCGTACCTTGGCATTGTTTTCCGTGATGCCGTAGATTTCTCCCAGCTCGCGGAAAGACAGTTCCTCAAAAAACCGCAGTTCGATGTATTCCAGCTCTTCGGGCTTGAGGAGCTGCAGCACCCGGATCATGGCCTGCATGGCGGCGTCGCTCCGGGGCTCGTCGGCTTCTGCCACCAGCTGGCGGAGCTTGACGGTCTCCAGGCTGATGACCCGCGCGCGCTTGGCCTGCCGGAAGTACTGGTTCACTTCATTGACGGCGATGCGGAAGAGCCAGGCCGAAAACGGAGCTCCGGTAAACCGGTAGCGGGGCAGGTGCTGCAAGGCCTTCAGAAACACCTGGGAGCAGAGATCGGCGCTGATTTCCTCGTCGTCGGTCCGCTTGTACAGAAACAGGAAAATCCGGTCGTAGTACCGGTCATAGAGCGGAGCGAAGCGCCGGGGGTTGCGCTGCGCCGCTTCGACCAGGGCCTGCTCGGCCTGGAGATCTGCGTCGGTAAGGGTGCGGAATGCCGGATTCACCCGTGTCTGCCGGTTAGGTGGGATCAATATAATGCAGGCAGCACAAAAAGATACAGGAATGCGCTGCCGGAACCTGCAGCCTGCATTTTTTTATCTCTGCGGCATTCCCTACCTTTGAAAATCTGCATGGTGCAGCCCGGCACACAATTTGCGCCCGTCTGCTGCCTGCCTCACCTAACCTGAACCTGCATTCATGAGCGTCATTTCCATCGCAAACCACAAAGGCGGCGTCGGAAAGACTACCACAGCCATCAACCTGGCCGCCGGGATCGCCCGGCTGGGCTATAAGGTGCTGCTGATCGACCTGGATCCGCAGGCCAATGCGTCTTTCGCCCTCGGCCTCAAAAAGCAGGATCAGACGATCTACCAGGTACTGGCGTTCCAGGACGACATCCGCAAGATGATCCTGGAAATGGAGGATTTCAGCATGGTGCCCTCCTCGGTGCATCTGGCCGGGTTCGAGAAGAACATCGAGGTCGGCAAGGAGTTTATCCTCCAGGAAAGCCTGATTCCGGTCCGGGAACTGTATGACTTCATTCTCATCGACTGCCCTCCCTCGCTGGGATCGCTGACCGTTTCTGCCCTGACTGCCAGCGACTTCGTAGTCATTGCCCTGCAGCCGGAGTCCCTGGCCCTCCAGGGCATGTCGGACTTCATCAAAATCCTGCGCACGGTCAAGACCCGGATGAACGACAAGCTGGAGCTGCTCGGGATCGTGATTACCCAGTTCGACCACCGCAAGGTGCTGCACCGGGATATTCTCGAAGTAGCCACTGAACGCTACGGCGACGCCATTCTCCATGCGAAAATCCGGGGCAACGTGGCGCTGGCGGAGTCGCAGAGCATGGGCAAGCACATTTTCCAGTACGACGAACTCTGCAACGGCGCAGAGGATTATATGGAACTCACCAAAGAAATCATCTCCCGCGTGCGGGCGGAGATGGCAGTGTAAGCATGGCCAAACGCTTTCTGGACATCCTGAGCGATGCCTTCGACGACGAAGTGCTCTCCGAGGTCATTCCCCGGTCCAAACCGGCTGCGCCTGCCGAATCCAAGCCCGCGCCGTCCCGGCGCAAAAAACGCTTTGTGGAGGCGATGAACGAGCATCTGCCCGTGCCCCCGCAGCCGCAGCGCAAAACACTGCTCGATGCCATGCAGGAGGCCCTCGACGGCCACCTCTTCGACGAGATTGTGACGCCCGGCTCCCAGCGCAGCAGAAAGCCGGCCCCCGATCAGTTCGAGGCGCCGGCGCTGGAAAGTCCTTTCAGCACCATGATTACAACAGAGGTGCTGGAGCGCGCACGCCAGATCGCCATGGTCAAAGGCCTCCGGGTGAAGGATGTGATCAATGTGGCGCTGCGCTACTACGTCGACCAGGAATGGAAGCAGATTCAGCCCTCCTGAGCCCCCCAGGGACCGATCAGGTATGCAGTGTCGTCATCCTCGATGGTGGCGGGCCGGGTATTGCGGTCGGACATCCATTCTTTGAGGATCAGCCGGATGGTGAAGCCAGCGAAGGCAATCCACAGGAGCGAGGTGATCAGATGGATGGAGATGGGCATGGGATGATAGCTGTTGTGTCAGGAAATCAGGTACATAAATACGGCGATTCTTACATGGTCCGGCCCGGCTTCACCCCAATGTCCTGCAATGGCGGCTCAACGGTCGCAGCGGCAGCGCCAACGGATGCCGGTTTACCTTTCCCGATATGCGGCACAGATGGATGATAGCCTGCGCAGCAGCCCTGCTGCTGCCGGCGGCGGCGCTGCTCCTGGCGCCTGAGGCCCGCGAACGGTCTGCGGGCATCCGGCTGGCAGCCAGCGATACGGCAGTATATGCCTGGCTGTCAGACCCGGAGCGCTGGAGTGCGCTCCTGCGGATTCCGGAAGGCACGCCCCTCGGCCCGGCTGGCGCAGATAGCGCATCCGGCATCGCGTGGACGGAGGCCGGCCTGCCGCAGACGCTGACGATTACGGCAGGCGTGCCGCATCAGTTCATCGCGGCGGAGCGCAGGCCCTTCCTGGCGGCGGGCATTGCGCAGGAGCTGGATATCGAGCTGGAAGCAGGCGAGGACGGCAGCCTGCAGGTGTGGCTCACCGAGACCTGGCTGGCGGAAAGCCGCTGGCAGCGGCTGCTGCTCCTGCTGCGCCCGGCGCCGGTGCCGGAAGCGCGGCTCGAAGCACTGCGGCAGGCGCTGGAAGGCTGACCCCGGCGGTCAGACGGGCAGGGCCTCGCCTGCCGCGTCATAGATCAGCACTTCGGTTTCTTCGATTTCGGCCAGCAGATACGGATTTTGCAGGCTGCTGCGCCGCAGCAGATCGACGGGCCGTCCAAGCAGCGTTTCCAGGCTGCGCAGGAGGCTCCAGAATAAGGTGCCGGTTTGTTCAGGATCCAGCCCGGCCTCCATTTCGTAGAGCAGATCCACATCGGAATCCGGCCCGAAGTCGGCGCGCAGGGCCGAGCCGAAGAGCCACAGCCGGCTGAGCCGGTGCTCGCGGCACAGGCGGCGGAGTTCCGGCAGGTGCCGG
>JANRID010000032.1:0-38483 GCA_033765305.1 Bacteroidia bacterium | reverse complement strand
CAGCTCAAATGTGAAGATAGCGATTAATCCGGTCTCCAAAATGGATACTCATCTGGCTCAGGGCCATGCCCCAGTTATGGATGGGTTTGGACCATTTTTGGGAGATTTTCAACTGAACGAGATACACCAGTTTGAGCAGTGATTTTTCGCTGGTGAAGCTGCCCTTGGTCTTGGTGATTTTGCGGACCTGCCGGTGGTAGCCTTCGATGGTATTGGTGGTGTAAATGATCTTTCGGATTTCCTGGGCATAGCCAAAAAACTCTGAAAGCAGCTCCCAATTGCGCCTCCAGCTTTCGATGACCACTCCATAGCGCTTGCCCCAGTTTTCATCCAGCATCTCCAGTTGCCCCATCGCCGCCTCGCGGTTGGGGGCCTGATAAACGCCTTTGAGATCGGCCATAAAGGCCTTGGCGTCTTTGGTGCTGATATAGCGCATGGAGTTGCGGATCTGATGGACGATGCACAACTGAACCCGTGTCTGGGGATAAATGCTCGCGATGGCCTCTGCAAAGCCCTTGAGGTTGTCGATACAGGCGATTAGAATCTCTGCTACCCCCCGCTGCTGTAAGTCGGTCAGGACCTGCAACCAGAACTTAGCCCCTTCCCCTGTCTCATGGCCCAGATAAAAGCCCAGAACCGATTTATGCCCTTCCACATCCAGCCCCAGCACGGTGTACAGACAGCGGTTTTCTACCCGACCCGACGAGGTCCGAAGCTTGAAATACATCGCATCCATCCACACAATCGGGTAACAGGCCTCCAGCGGACGGCTTCGCCACGCTTCTACCTCCGGCCATACTTTGTCGGTAATCGCACTGAGTTTACCTGCCGATAACTCCAGACCATACAGCTCCTGAAGATGCGCCTGGATCGCCGAATAGCTCATGCCCAGGCCGTAGAGCGAAAGCACTTTCTGCCCCAGCGTGTCTCCGACACTACGCTCCCTTTTGCCGATCAGCTCCGGCTCGAAGCTCCCCAAACGGTCCCGGGATTGCTCCACCTCCAATGGCCCAAAACCGCTGCTTACCGTCTTGCGCGTACGGCCATTGCGCCGGTTGGACTTACCAGAGGCCTTCTCCTCCGCAAGATGCGCATCCAGCTCCCCCTCCAGACTCGCCTCCAGCAAACGCTTCAGCAGAGGGCCCAGAACACCATCGCTGCCTTCAAGGGGCTTGCCCATACGAAGCTTTTCCAGCGCTTCTGACTCGAATGTTGCAAAATCAAATTTCTCCGTCTTTTCCATATACTTGTGTCAAGGTTAAAAGATATGAACTTTTTTCCTGACACAGTTTAGTGAACGGTCTCCCTATGAGCCAGATCTACTACAGAAACGATGCCGTGCAGGACGGCTTTCCTGCTGGCGCTGTCTGCCGGATGTGCAGGGCCCTGAAAGCGGCTGGCTTCGCCTGGGTTTCGGCGTGGCTGATGATTGCGTGCAGCGCGCCGGCGCGGAATGAGCCGGACCGCAGTGCCGGGGTTCCGCGCGCTGCGGATGCTGTATCGGCACGTGTTGCAGCGGTCGTGGTTCCCGAGCATGAGCGGCGGCTGGCGGGGGTTCTGGGTATTGTCAGCTTCGAAGGAGCGGATACGCCATTCAAGCTCCTGAATGAAGACGGGAGCATATGGCGAAAGCTGAAATACACCGACCAGCGCAGCCGGGACTCCGTTGAAATGTTCGGATTTCATCCGGATTACTATATCATGCAGTTCAAATGCACGGGGAAATACAAAAACAGGTACCGCATCCTGGTACATGAAAGGCTTGGGATTGAAAAATGGATCAGCCGCGGAGCTGATGTGGCGTTTCAAAGCTGGGAACAATATCTACTGGAACAGGTCTTCGCGCTTGATCCGGATATGAAAAGCAATCCGCCGAGGGCTGCGCCGGATGACCATGCATCGGAGATGCTGCCCAATATCGAGTATCCGGTATTCAGGCCGGTAGCGGTATCCGGAGATTGGGTGAGCGTAGAATGGGATGATCAGGATGAGGTGAAGCACGTCGGCTGGTTCAGGTGGAGGCGCGATGACCAGCTGATTGTGTATATCTATTCGTTTGCCTGATCAGATTAAGGAGAGCGACTTTCATGCGGATGGCCTCCGCATCCCCTGTACAAATCACGATATCCATATGAAGTATTGCATGCTGCTGTTGGCAGGGATGCTGGTTTCAGGCTCCTGCAGTATGAAGAACCCTTCAAACCCGCATGCCGGTACCCAGATGCCGCGGGCTGCCGAACGGGACTCCTGCTATACGCACCTGGTTCCAGAGCTGGGAGTAGTTAAGCTAGCTGCGGAAACGTGGGTATTCTTATACAGCCCGCAGGACACCTCGCAGGTGGGATCTGTCCTCGGGCTGATACCTGACAGCATGCTCAGCGAGCTGGCGAAGCTGCGGCCATTCAGCAGCGGCGCCGACGGAGGATCTTTTAAGTTCGTATGCCTGGCCGTCACGGAGGACTACTACCTGATCCGGTTCAATGAGGAAACCGGCGAGCAGGTGCTGGTAAAGCGGACTCCGGAGTGGGAATACTACAGCTGGGAGCAATACCTGACCACTGAGATCTTCAGTGTGGATGCGCGCCATTCCGGCCAGCTGCTCCGGGCGCAGCCTTCGGACAGCGCATCAGCTGTAGATCCTGCGATCAGTGTGTCGAGCCGCTACCTGCCGGTCCGGGTGCAGGGCGAGTGGCTGGAGGCCGTCTGGGAATCGCCCGAAGGCGAGCCTCGCCGGGGCTGGCTCCGCTGGCGGTACGGGGACTGCCTGCGGGTGTATTTGTTCTACTTTGCGTGACGGGCTGTAATACTCTTTCATGCAAGTGTATTAAAGGCACCCGCAGCCTGGATCCTTTCGGATATGAAACCGGCCGGATGCCCGGCAGCCACTGCGGAGCGTAATGACCGATAGAGTTTCTGCATGCAATTAATCCCTTGTCCTCCATGCAACTGCTCCGCCTCTTCTTCATCTCCCTCCTGCTGCCGGCCTGCGCCGGGCAGGAAGCGGGCGCGTCCCTGGCCGCATGTGCATGTCCTGCTGGTGCCCGAAGGGCGGTGAACGTGCCGCCTTCACCTGCATCCGAAACCTTTTAAAAGAACAGGAGGCAGCAAAATGAAAACTACGAAACCCTATGTTGTCGTCGTGCTGGCGCTGTGCCTGGTTTGGTATCTTGTCAAGCTCGATTATCAGGAAGATCTGCGAGCGCTTTTTGTGGCTCTGGGGGTAAGTCTGCTATACCTGTTCGCTGACCGTAAAAATGCTGCTGGTAAGATACAATCCATGTTCACTGGCAAGCGCTACCCGGTCAGGGGCCTTGTGTTTTGCGTGGTTACGACCTTGCCGCTGATCCTGCAGTTGTACCGGAAACTGCAATACCCCCATATCCGCGAGCAGCGCACTGGGCACTGCATGTGCTGATCCCCCTGATGGGGCCGCTCTTCGTGATCCTTTGACGCTCCTGCGCGGGAATCGGGGCGGAGCGCCGGGGTGAGGTGCGCCAGGGCTGGCCCCGGCGTGCAGGGGGCATGCACATCCCCGCAAAAACCGCTATCTTGTTCCCATGAAGCGCATCTTCGTTTCCTATGAGCGCCGCAACGGGGCGCTGGCTGCTGCGGTGCTGCGGCTGGCGGAGCAGCTGCGGGACCGGGGCGGGCTGGAGCTGCTGCTGGACCTGTGGCATCCGGGGCCTCCTGCGGCGCGCGACGCCTGGGCGGCTGAAGCCCTCGGTTCGGCGGAGGAAATCCTGATCGTCTGGTCGCCGGGCTGGCCGGGCGAGCTCGAAGGCCCCGAGGGCCTGGCGCTGCGGCAGCGGCTGGGCCGCCGCTGCGCCGTGGCCGTGCTGGAAGGCGAGGCGGCGCCTCCGCTGCCGGATGCGCTGGGAATGGCTGCCTGGTTTCCGGCCGGCACGGATGCGGGCCTCGATGCCCTGCATGAACGCCTGCTGGCCCGCCCCCGGCAGGCGCCGTCTGCCGCGCCTGCGGCGCCCGCCGTGCCCGAATCGGCTGCGCCGGCGCCGGAGATGGCTGCTGCTGCGCCGGAGGATGCCGCCGGCAGCGCGCCGCCCGCAGGCATGGGACGCGTGCTCTACAGCATCCCCCCGCGCATGCAGGCCGGCACGCGCTACGAGGCCGCTGTGCGCATCGCGCCGGAGCCCGAAGCTGCCGCCCTGTTCGACGGGCTGGGGGAGGATCTGCGCCGACACGCCCAGGAGGGCCAGCTGAAGCTCAGCCAGCTGATGGCCGTCGAGCTGATGGAGCGCGACAGCGACCGCCTCTTCGACATCCAGGCGCTCAGCACGCCCGAGCAGCCGGTGGGCATTGCCGGCTGGGGACCCACCCAGTGGGATTTCCACCTCACCCCGCTGCGGCCGGGCCGGAGCCTGCTCGTGCTGCGCGTGATGGCCGTGCTGCAGCTTCCCGGTTTTGGGGAGCGCCGCCGCGATGTGCTGGTCTTCGAGCGCGATATCGAGGTGCTGAGCCTGCTGGCGGAGCATCCCCGGGCCGAGGAGACGGAAATTCCCCTGCCCGCCGTGGAGCCGCTGATCGCAGCCGGCGAGCTGCGGGCGGCGATGGAACTGCTGGCGGCCCGGATTCCGGAGGCGATGCGCGACGAACTGCTGCTGCTCCAGGGCCGCCTCAGCGCGCTGGAGCAGGATATGCTGCGCGGCATCCTGTCGCCGGAGCAGATCACCCTGGAGCGCAACCGCCTCCTGGATGCCCTGCTGAAGCTGCGCGATGCTGCCGGAGCCTGAGGCTTCCGCAGATGGTACTGTTTTCGGATAATTCCCCTACCTTTGACCCATAGGCATTATTCTTAAAACCCTATGTATCAACGTCTCATTATTCCGGCCCTCGTCCTGGCAGCGCTGCTGAGCGCATGCGGCGGCGGCCAGTCCCAGCAGCAGGCGCCGGCCGCTGCATCGGCCCCGGCGGCTCAGGCCGTCTTCACGCCCGGCGAAGGCGTCACCATCCAGGTGCTGGTGGATACCATCTCCAGCCCCCGCAAGCAGCTGACCGTCAGCCTGGACAGCGTCGATCTGACGATTACCTACGGCAGCCCTTCCATCAAGGGCCGCGCGCTCTGGGGCGGCTTGGTGCCCTACGGCGAAGTATGGCGCACGGGCGCGAATGAAGCCACCACCTTCCAGGTGTCCGCTCCGGTGAAGATCGGCGGGCAGACCCTGCCTGCCGGCACCTACGCCCTCTTCACCATCCCCGCCGAAGGCGACTGGACCCTGATCTTCAATTCGGTGCATGACCAGTGGGGTGCCTACGACTACAAAGAAGCCCAGGATGTGCTCCGCGCCAAGGTGACGCCGGTCAAAGCCGATGCTTCACAGGAGACGATGGAGTTCAACGTCGTCGGCAAGCGCGAGGTGCAGATCCGCTGGGGCGACCTCGTGGTGCCCTTCGCTGTGGAGCCTGCCTGATCCTCGGACCCTCCGCAGATCCTGAATGTTCATACTGCGATCCGGCCCCGGGCATCCGGGGCCTTTTTTGTGCCCGCCGGGCCGCGCAGCAGGCGGCAGCGCAGCTTTTCCATGTTGCGCCGAATCCCTATCTTTGCCCATTCACCTCCATTTTCAGCAGACTCCGCCATGGCAGGACATAGCGCATGGGCCAATATCAAGCACCGCAAGGCGGCCCAGGACAAACGCCGGTCCAAGCTGTTCACCAAGCTGGTCAAGGAAATCTACATCTCCGTCAAGGAAGGCGGCGCCGATCCGGAAGGCAATGCCCGCCTGAAGATGGCCATCCGCAACGCGCGCAAGGCCAGCGTGCCCCGCGATACCATCGATAAAGCGATCAAAAAGGGCAGCGGAACCGGCGGCGATGAATACGAGGAATTCACCCTCGAAGGCTACGGCCCCAACGGCGTGGCGATTTTCGTGGAGGTAATGACCGACAACAGCACCCGCGCCATCCAGAATGTGCGCGCTGCTTTCAACAAATACGGCGGCGCGCTGGGCAAAAACGGCTCCGTGGGCTATCTCTTCGACCGGCGGGGCGTATTTGTATTCCCGGCGGAAGGCGTGGATGAGGAAGCGATAACCGCCGAGCTGCTGGATGCCGGCCTCTACGACCTCCAGCGCGAGGAAGATTCCTTTGTCGCTACCTGCCTCTTCGAGGATTACGGCCTGCTTGCCGCCAAATTCGACGGGCTGGGCATCGATACGGAAAATACCCTGGAGCGCATTCCCCAGAACTACGTGGAGCTGGACCCCGAACGCGCCCGTCCGGTAATGAAGATGCTCGAAATCCTGGAGGACGACGACGATGTGCAGAATGTCTTCCACAACCTGGAGCTGACCGAAGAAATCGAGGCAGCGATGGGGTAGGGGCGGAGCAGCGGATGGAAAGGCAGGCCGATTTTCCTACCTTTGCGCTGCACCTTTCAACCCCGTATCCCAATGAACAAAATTCTCAGATGGAGCCTGATCGTCCTGGGCGGACTGGTCGTGCTGCTCTTCATCGCCTTTAAAGTCATGCAGTCTCAGACCAAGAAGGCCAGCCCCGAGCGCAATGTCGCCATTGCCCAGGACAGCCGGGAGATCAACGTCTTCTACAACAGCCCCTCCAAGCGGGGCCGCGAGATCTTCGGCGCGCTGGTGCCCTACGGCAAAGTTTGGCGCACCGGCGCCAACGAGGCGACGACCTTCACCACCTCGGCCGCCCTGCGCATCGGCGGCAAGGAGCTGCCCGCCGGCACCTACACCCTCTGGACCATTCCCGGAGAAAGCAGCTGGACGGTGATCTTCAACTCCAAATCCTATCCCTGGGGGGTGAACATGAAAAGCGAAGCCGCCCGCGAAGCGGAATTTGACGTGCTGCAGGCGGAGGCGCCGGTGGAGCCGCTGGCGGAGCCGGTGGAGATGTTCGACATCACCTTCGACAACAGCAGCGGCCTGGCAATGGTGATGACCTGGGACAAGGTCCGTGTACGCCTGCCGATCGAGTAAGGCGTATCCAGATGCCGGCCATCCCGTCCGCAGCTGCGGACGGGATTTTTTTTGCCGGAATACCGGTCCGTGCGGCACCCCTTGCTCCGCAACCTGAAAATTTCCATATCTTTCCTGCATTCCTGCTACCTACTCCGCATTCTATGGCATCGGTGAAACCCCGGCTCAGCTTCTGGCAGATTGTCAACATGAACTTTGGATTCTTCGGAATCCAGTACAGCTTCGGCCTGCAGCAGAGCAACATGAGCCCGATCTACAAGTATCTGGGCGCAGAGGAGGCCTCGCTTCCCTACCTGTGGCTGGCCGGCCCCATGACCGGCCTCATCGTGCAGCCGATCATCGGCGCCATGAGCGACACCACCATCAGCCCGATGGGCCGCCGCACGCCCTATTTCCTCATCGGGGCTGTGCTGTGCAGCATCAGCCTCTTTTTCATGCCCTTCAGCAGCACGCTCTGGATGGCTGCCAGCCTGCTCTGGATTCTCGATGCCGCCAACAACATCACCATGGAGCCCTACCGCGCCTTCGTCAGCGACAAGCTCGACGAAAGCCAGCACTCCATCGGTTTCCTGACGCAGAGCGCCTTCACGGGCCTGGGCCAGACCCTTTCCTACCTCACGCCTTCGCTGCTTGTATGGTTCGGGATGAACAAAGATGCCGTCAATGCGAAGAATATTCCCTTCGTGACCATCACGGCCTTTATCATCGGCGCGTTTTTCTCCATCAGCTCCATCCTCTGGACGGTGCGCACCACCAAGGAAAATCCGCTCAGCGAAGCCGAGCTGGAAGCCATGCGCCGCGCCCCGAAAGGCCCTGCCGCCGTGCTGCGGGAGATTGCGCATGCCTTCCGCGATATGCCGTCCACCATGTGGCAGCTTGCGGTGATGAAGCTTTTCCAGTGGTACGCCATGTTCTGCTACTGGCAGTACATTGCCCTGTCCATTTCCACCACCTTCTTCCAGACGACCGAGGAGACCAGCCAGGGCTTCCGGGATTCGGGCCTGATCGTGGGGCAGATCGGGGGCTTTTACAATTTCATTGCCTTTATCGCGGCTTTTGCGATGGTGCCCTTCACCCGGCGCCTCGGCCCGAAGGTCATGCACAGCATCAGCCTCACCCTGGCCGGCATCGGCATGATCTGCATTCCCCTGATCCATGAGCAGTGGATGCTCTTCATCCCGATGATCGGGATCGGCATCTGCTGGGCCAGCATGATGGGCAATCCCTACATCATGCTCGCGGGAGCCATTCCGCCGGAGCGCACGGGGGTGTACATGGGCATCTTCAACATGTTCATCGTCATCCCGATGATGATCCAGATTTTCACCCTGCCGCTCTATTATAATACGCTGCTGGGGGGCAATCCGGAGAACGTGATCCGCCTGGCGGGCATCCTGCTGCTGTGCGCAGCGGTTGCCGTGCTGTTTGTGAAGCTGCACAAGTCCTCCAATCCGGCGGTGAAGCTCCCGGCAGGCGGCGGCCACTGAGCGGCGCTCAGCGGAACATCACCTTGGTGGCGCCGTTTCCGTACTTGACCGCATCGGCTGGCGCAAAGGTTTTGACGTGCGTGGCCCGCTTCAGGCGGTCCTGCACGGCTGCGCGCAGCTTGCCTTCGCCCACGCCGTGGATCAGGACCATCGAGGCATAGTGGTGCACCAGCGCATCGGAGAGGGCTTTTTCGAGCCGGTTGAGCTGAATCTGGAGGATTTCGGCGGGATTGAGCTTGTCCGGCTGCTTGACCAGGGCTTCGATATGCAGATCGATTTCCGGCTCCGGGCGGTGGATGGGCTGATCGGCCAGGCGCACGCGCAGGAACTCGCTGTCTTCGATGGCTTTCACATCGGCGGCCTGGGGCTGCTGGCGCAGCGAATACACCCAGCCCTCGCCGTTGATGAGCGTAAGCAGGCGGGGCGGCTCGTTGAGCTTACCCTTGGACCAGGGCAGCTCGATGATGCTCGCCGGCTGGGGGTAGGTCTTGTCGGGAACAAAGGGAATGAGCTGAATGTGCAGGCCCTTGGCCTCGGCGAGTTCGGTCTCGGAGAGCAGGACGAGGCGCGTCTGCTCGCCGCTGTTGAGCCGTCCGGCGGCTTTGCCGTACCAGGCGTTGCGCAGCTTCAGGTGAAAGGCGTACAGCAGGTCGGCGGGCTCCGGATTGACGAGCAGCAGCTCGACCGAGGCGCCTTTGCGGTGCGCCACGACACTGGCCTCCAGGATCTGGAAGCCGAGCTTCTTCATGACCGCAGCCTGTTTGACCTCCTGCACCTCCGGAGCTTCGTCCGGGGCAAAGTACGCCTGCTCCAGGGAGTCGATGCGGATGATCTCGTCCAGGCGCACATCCACAGGAAAATCGTCGCCGAGGTCCACTTCCACGTGGTCCTTGTCGATGAGGCGGGTCACGACGCCTTCGCCGTGGTGGTGCAGCAGGCGCACCCGTTGTCCGATGCGGTAGTTCATGGCGCAAAGATACGCATTTGCCTGCGGACGTGCATCCCGGCCCGCCGCAGGAATTGCAGACCTTCCGCGAAACCTGCGCCGGGTCTGTGCGTATGAGGGATTAGGTTCCCGGAAGGCGTTTTCTGGCCCAGGCCGCCGCCCACTCCAATCCTTCCGGAAGCCTGGTAGATCGGGGAAAGCTGCGCAAAGGCATACGCCTGCCGCACAGCTTGCAGGATGAAAGGAAGGAAACAGGACGGATAGCAGACAAACGCATAGATTAATTTTCTGTTAAGCAGAAAATTACGGTTGACTTTGTGCGATTTATCTCCTATATTCGTGCTCCAATTCAACAAAACCGGATTTATGCTCCAGCAGTTTACTTCACGCAATCCACAAGCCAGCCGGCCTCTCAGCAGTGCCAGGGTACGCTTGCGGATGTATGGAGTCAGCATTGGAACAAATCTTAGAGAAGGGCGCACATTGCGGTTCAGGCATCCATGAAGCTCCTGAACGATTGCTGCGCCCGGATGATGAGTCCGGGCTTTTTTTATGTCTGATCCTGCCGCCGGCGCGGCCTTCATGAAAACTCCGGCCTTCCGGGCCGGACCGTTCTTTCCGTATTCCCCTACAGCACAACATTTTTTTTTGCGCCGGCGACGACCATGCCCGCTCCTTCCCAGGGGCGCCATGATGCGGTTCCCGAAGAGCGGCCAGCTGTATATCCAGCCAGCCTTTTCCGGGATGATGACCGATGCTGCATTTCTCAACTTCCGTATCGTATGCAAACGGTATCGTATTTCAGAAACCAGACAGGCAGTGCGCATCTGTGGCTCCGATGGGCATGCAGGATTGTTTCCGTCCCCGTCCGCTGCAACTGCGTCCCGCTATGAACGACGAAGCCATTCTGGCGGCCCGTCCGCTGATCCCGTCCGTCACGGGGCCGGGGTGGATGCCTGAGACTCCGGAGCCCGACTTCGAAGCCTTTCAGTCGCATGTGCTCCGTCCGGTGCTCAAGCAGCAGCACGCCGCAATCGCAGAGGTATTCGGGGCCCATCTGGCCGAAATCCGGTGGAACTCCGCTTCGCATAGCCGGCACGACAGCGCTGCCCGCTTCGAGCACGAGCTCAAGACCCATCTGCGCCTGCGCGCGACCCTGATGGGCATGGCGATGGCCGGCATGACCCTGGCAGAGCTCCGGTTCTGCCTCCGCTACCGCGGCGAGGTGCAGAAACGCCTTACCGCGCTGCTGATCCGCCGGATCAGCTCCCATTTCCTGCCCGGCTCATGAGCCCAGGGGGAGAGGAGCTGATCCTGAACCAGGACCTTCACTTCCTCAACCCTGAAATCATGGTCAAAGTGCAGTACCGTGCGCTGACGCCTGGCATCGAGCAGGAAGTCATCGCTACGCTGATCTACAAAGGCCGCATTCAGGCCATGCACGTGTACATCAAGCTCACGGGCGCCCGTCTGGACGAGGCCCGCGCTGCGGTGGACCGGCTGGCGCTGACTATCGAGCCCGGCCCTTCGAGCTGATTCTGAGCCCATCCGGCAGGCGCTGCTCGTGCGGCGCCGCCGGATGCTATGCTGTATATATTGCAATCGAATGATACCTTCGCGGAGCATGCTCCGCATCAGGATGCTGTATGGGAACGCTGAAAAAGAAAAACCTGCTTAATATCGGATTTCAGCCTGGGGAGGCGCTGAAGCTGGCCCTGGCCGCAATGGCCGATCCGCGGATGGCCGGCAAGCGCCGGGACCAGCAGTTGGAGCTGCTGGAGCAGCTCCTCCGCAACCCGGAGGGATTCCGCAAACACCAGGTGCTGGGCCCGGTGGTGGATGCGCTGATCGGGGCGCTGGAGCCGAAGCATCCGGTGCTGCGCGGTGCGCCGCTGCCGTTCCGGGTGTATGGCGCAGACCAGATCGAGGCCGGGGCGATGCAGCAGATGCGCACGGCGATGTCGCTGCCGGTAGCGGCGGCAGGCGCCCTGATGGCGGATGCTCACCAGGGCTATGGCCTGCCGATCGGCGGGGTGCTGGCCGTGGAAGGGGCGGTGATTCCCTACGCGGTGGGGGTGGACATCGGCTGCCGGATGTGCCTGTCGGTGTACGAGGCGGATGAACGCTATCTGGAGCGGCATCAGTCGCAGCTGCGGCGGCACCTGCTGGAGGAGACGGTATTCGGCACAGGTGCGGGGCCGGCGCGGCCGATGGCAGATCCGGTGCTGGAGCGCAGGGAGTTTCAGGAGATCGAGGTGCTGAAGCCGCTGCGGGACAAGGCCTGGCGGCAGATCGGGTCGTCGGGCAGCGGCAATCACTTTGTGGAATTCGGGGTGCTGGAGCTGATGCATCCGGAGCCGGGCTGGGCCCTGCCGCCGGGGCGGTATCTGGCGCTGCTGTCGCATTCGGGCTCGCGGGGCCTGGGCGCGGCGGTGGCGGGCCACTTTACGCGGGTTGCCCGCGAGACGGTCAGGCTGCCGCAGGAGGCGCAGCATCTGGCCTGGCTGCGCCTGGACACGGAAGCGGGGCAGGCGTACTGGGCGGCAATGAATCTGGCAGGCGACTATGCCTCAGCCTGCCATGACCACATCCACCGCAAGCTGGCCCGCGCCATCGGGCTGGAGCCGCGGTTCCGGGTGGAAAACCACCACAACTTTGCGTGGAAGGAGCGGCTGCCGGACGGGCGCGAGGCGATTGTGCACCGCAAGGGGGCGACGCCGGCCGGCGCCGGCGTGCTGGGGGTCATCCCCGGATCGATGACGGCGCCGGGGTTCCTCGTCCGGGGAACCGGCAGCCCCGAGTCGCTCTCGTCGGCCTCGCACGGGGCCGGCCGGCGCATGTCGCGGACCGAAGCCCGGCGCCAGACTACGCGCTACGCCATGGAGCGCCACCTGCGGGAGCAGGGAGTCGAGCTCATCGGCGGGGACGTGGACGAATCGCCGGCGGCATACAAAGACATCGCAGCGGTCATGGCTGCGCAGCGGGAGCTGGTGGAGGTGCTGGGGCGCTTCGAGCCCCGGATTGTGCGGATGGCGACCGAGGCTGGCGAAGATTGAAAACAGATGAAAAAAATTTTGTTTAAATCAGAACAACTTGCTAGTTTTGTAGGCTTGTGATCGACTTTTGTTTTCCTGCAACATTTGCTGGTTTCTGAAGTACACCTCACAGCCCTTTTCAATCTCATCAATAACAGTTTTCAGAATGACGATTTACGCCGGAAACCTCAGCCACCAGGCTAGAGAGCAAGACGTGCAGGAGTTGTTCGCCGCTTACGGCGAAGTGACTTCTGTCAAGATCATCCGGGATCACGAAACGGGCCGCTCCCGTGGTTTTGCCTTCGTGGAAATGGACAACGATGACGAGGCCCAGCAAGCGATGGACGCACTGAACGAGACCGAGTTTATGCAGCGGAATCTGGTAGTGAACAGAGCTCGTCCCAAGACCCCTTCCTCTGATCGTGGCGGCTATGGCGGCGGTGGCGGCTATGGCGGCGGCGGCGGATACGGCGGCGGCGGCGGAAGCCGTGGCGGCCGGGACGGAGGCCGTAACCGATACTGATCCGAAGATCCCTCCTGCTTGCCCGCAAGCAGGAGTTTTTTCTTATTTCAGGCATTTGCAATCGTATGCACAGCACTCCCTTCCGGGCGGACGAGGTTCCCGCCCGAATGCCGTCCCTCAGGACCGGCAATCCGGGAAAGCGGTGCATGTTTACGACAACCACGTGCCCGCTATGGTAACCTAACTTCAAGTCACTTGAATTTCAACGAATTAAACCTGAGCCCGGAGCTCGCGCAAGCGATCGCCGAGATGGGCTTTACCGAAGCAACGCCGATTCAGGCTGAATCCATTCCCTTGATCATGAGCGGCCGCGACCTGATCGGTCAGGCGCAGACCGGCACCGGGAAGACCGCCGCTTTCGGCATTCCGCTGCTGGAGTTCATCGAGGCCGGCGATCCGGCTGCTTCAGCAGTCGTGCTCTGCCCCACCCGCGAGCTTGCCTTGCAGGTATCCGTGGAGCTGCAGCGCCTGGCCCGCTTCAAGAAGGGCATCCGCATCGCTGCCATCTACGGCGGCGAATCAATCCAGAATCAGTTCCGCGAGCTGCGCAAGCACCCCCAGGTGATTGTGGGCACGCCGGGCCGCGTCGCGGACCACATCGAGCGCGGCACCCTCGATTTCAGCCACACCGGCATGGTGGTGCTGGACGAAGCCGACGAAATGCTCAACATGGGCTTCCGCGACGACATCGAAGCACTGCTGGCCCTGATGCCTGAAGCGCGCCAGACGGTGCTCTTCTCGGCTACCATGCCGCCTCCGATCATGGAGCTGGCCCGGAAATTCCAGCAGGATCCGGCGCATGTGCGCGTGGTGCGGGAAAACCTCACCAATACCTCGATCGACCAGTTCTACTTCGATACCCGTACCTCGGCGAAGACGGAGATCATCGCCCGGCTGCTGGATGTCCACAGCCTGACGCGCGTGATTGTCTTCTGCAATACGAAGCGGCAGGTGGACGAGCTGGTGGCCGAGCTGCAGGAGCATGGGCTCTCTGCCGACGCGATCCACGGCGACCTGAGCCAGGGCCAGCGCAATGCCGTGCTGGGCCGCTTCCGCAACGGAACCCTGTCCATGCTGGTCGCTACGGATGTAGCTGCCCGCGGCATCGACGTAAGCGATGTGGAGGCCGTGTTCAACTACGACATGCCGCTCGATCCGGAATACTACGTGCACCGGATCGGCCGCACCGGCCGCGCCGGCAAGTCCGGCCTGGCATTCAGCTTCGTCACAGGCCGCAATGAAATGCGCCGCCTGCGCGACATCGAAGCCTATGCCCGCATGAAGGTGCTGCGCCAGGATGCGCCGACCCTCCGCGATCTGCGCGACGCCCGCAAGCTGCGGCTGCGCCGCGAGCTGGCCGAGCTCATCGAAGCCGGCGATCTCGGCCCCTTCACCCGGATGGTGGAAGGCTATGAGCGGGAAGGAATCGATGCCCAGCAGCTCGCTGCCGCCCTCCTGAAGCTGACGCTGGACCGCGACCCGGTAGCCCGGATGAGCGACGAAGCGCTGCTTCCGCCGCCGCGCGCACCGCGCAAGCCCGACTATCCCCAGCCGCAGTACGGCAACCGCCGCTACCGCGAGCCGGTACGCTAATAGCTTGACTGCCAGCCTGAACGCCCCGCATGCGCCTGCCGCCTGCGGGGCGTTGCGCATCAGGGCAGGCGGCAGCCCCCCGTGTGATGAAAATCATTTTTTTTGCTGATGTCGCATGCGTGTACTATCATGGGTTCAGGTTAGGTTTGCGTTGCGTTTCATAATCTTACGCCATATGAAAGACGTCAGTGTCTCTGTAAACAACCCCGCACTCGCTCAATGGATCCAGGAAACCATCGCCCTCTGCACGCCGGATGCGGTGCATCTGTGCGACGGATCCAAGGAAGAGTATCAGCTGATGTGCCAGCGCCTCGTAGACAAAGGCACCTTTATCCCCCTCAACCCGTCCAAATGGCCCAACAGCTTCGCCTGCTTCTCCGATCCCAGCGACGTGGCACGGGTAGAAGACCGCACCTACATCTGCAGCCGCCGCAAGGAGGATGCCGGCCCTACGAATAACTGGGTCGATCCGAGGGAGATGAAGGAAACCATGGACGGCGTCATGCGCGGCAGCATGAAAGGCCGCACGATGTATATCATCCCCTACTGCATGGGTCCGCTGGGCTCGCCGATCTCCAAAATCGGGGTGGAAATCACCGATTCGGAGTATGTGGTGGTGAATATGCACATCATGACGCGGGTCGGGACCGCCGTACTCGATCAGCTGGGCGAAAAAGGCGAATTCATCAAATGCCTTCATACCGTAGGCGCTCCGCTGGAGCCCGGCCAGGAAGACGCCAAGTGGCCCTGCAACCCGACGGTCAAGTACATTGTCCACTACCCCGAAGAGCGCGCCATCGTGTCCTATGGCTCCGGCTATGGCGGCAACGCGCTCCTGGGCAAGAAGTGCTTCGCCCTGCGCATCGCCTCGGTGATGGGCAAGGAGGAGGGCTGGCTCGCCGAGCACATGCTGATTCTGGGCGTGGAAAACCCCGAAGGCGAAAAAACCTACGTGGCAGCTGCTTTCCCGAGCGCCTGCGGCAAGACCAATTTCGCCATGCTGATCCCGCCTGCGGGCATGGACGGCTGGAAGGTGACCACCGTCGGCGACGACATCGCGTGGATCAAGCCGGGCAAGGATGGCAGGCTCTATGCCATCAACCCTGAATACGGCTACTTTGGCGTGGCGCCGGGCACGAACGACAAGACAAACCCGAACGCCATGGCCACCATCCGGAAAAATACCATCTTCACCAACGTGGGCGTCACACCGGACGGCGACATCTGGTGGGAGGGCATGAGCAAAACCCCGCCCGCCAACCTGACCGACTGGACCGGCAAGCCCTGGGATCCCGCATCGGGCAAGCCTTGCGCACACCCGAACGCCCGCTTCACGGCACCGGCCTCGCAGTGCCCGAGCATCGATCCCGACTGGGAAAAGCCTGAAGGCGTGCGGATCAGCGCATTCGTCTTCGGCGGACGCCGCAGCACCACGGTGCCGCTGGTGTACCAGGCCTTCAACTGGAACTTTGGCGTGTACCTCGCGTCCACGATGGGCTCCGAAATGACCGCCGCCGCCTTCGGCGAGATCGGCAAGGTGCGCCGCGACCCCTTCGCCATGCTGCCCTTCTGCGGCTACCACATGGGCGACTATTTCAACCACTGGCTGCAGTTCGGGCGTGACCTGCCCAACCCGCCCCGCGTGTTCGGCGTGAACTGGTTCCGCAAGGATGCCGACGGGAACTTCCTCTGGCCTGGCTTCGGCGAAAACATGCGCGTGCTCAAATGGATTGTGCAGCGCGTGCGCAGCAAGGCTTATGCCATCGAAAGCCCCATCGGCTGGATGCCCCGCTATGAGGATATCGACTGGACCGGCCTGGACTTCACCAAGCAGGACTTCGAGCAGGTGATGACCATCGACCGCGAAGCCTGGAAGCCCGAACTGCTCTCGCACGAGGAGCTTTTCGAGCGGATGTATGATAAGCTGCCCAAGGAATACCTGTTTATGCGCGAGCTGCTGCTCTCCGCGCTGTGGCGTTCGCCGGCACGCTGGGGGCTCGAGCCCGAGCGCTGAGCAGGCATCAGACCCCTTGTACAGCCCCTGCCGGAAGGCAGGGGCTTTTTGCTGCACGGGGCGGCGCTTTCCTTTCAGCCGCTTTTTCCTAACTTTGCCCGGGCATTCCGGCATGGGGTGCTCCCTTTACCCAATTACCTGGAAATCAGTTATCCTATGTCACAGGCGTACGACGTGATCGTCATCGGCAGCGGCCCCGGCGGCTATGTGGCCGCCATCCGCGCATCTCAATTGGGCCTGAAATCGGCTGTGGTGGAGAAGGAGTCGCTCGGCGGCGTATGCCTCAACTGGGGCTGCATTCCCACCAAGGCGCTGCTCAAAAGCGCCGAAGTGCTGGATTACCTGCATCACGCAACAGAGTTCGGGCTCAAAGCCGAAGGCGTGTCCCATGACTTCGCCGAAGTGGTCAAGCGCTCCCGCGGCGCCGCCGACAGCATGAGCAAGGGCGTGAGCTTCCTGCTGCGGAAGAACAAGGTGGATGTCATCACCGGCACCGGCAAGCTGAGCCCCGACAAGCGGGTGGTGGTGACCGGCACCGACGGCAAGCAGACCTCCTACGAAGCTAAACACATCATCCTCGCGACCGGCGCCCGCGCCCGCAGCCTGCCGGCCATGCCCATCGATGAACAGAAAATCATCTCCTACCGCAAGGCGATGGTCCTGGAGTCCCAGCCCAAGCGCATGATCATCGCCGGCTCCGGCGCCATCGGGATGGAGTTTGCCTATTTCTACCACACCATGGGCACCCAGGTGACGGTGGTGGAATTCCTCGACCGCATCCTGCCGCGGGAAGATGAAGAGGTGTCCACGCAGATGGAGCGGATTTTCAAGAAAAAAGGCGTCGAAATCCTGACTTCTGCCGAGGTGACCAAGGTGGATACCAGCGGCGCAGGCGTCGTAGCAACCATCAAAACGGCTAAAGGCGAGCAGCAGCTCGAAGCGGATGTGCTGCTTTCCGCCGTCGGCATTACCTCCAACATTGAAGACCTCGGCCTGGGCAACCTGAATGTCAAGACCGAAGGCGGCAAGGTGCTGGTGGACGAGTACTACCGGACCAGCGTGCCCGGCATCTACGCCATCGGCGATCTGACGCCCGGCCCGGCCCTGGCGCATATGGCCTCGCATGAGGCGCTGGTCTGCGTGGAGCAGATCGCCGGCCATCATCCCGAGCCGATCGACTACAACAACATCCCCGCCTGCACCTACTGCCAGCCGGAAGTGGCTTCGGTGGGGCTCACAGAGGCCCAGGCCAAGGCACAGGGCTATGAGATCAAGGTCGGCAAATTTCCCTTCAGCGCCTCCGGCAAGGCGACCGCCTCCGGCAAGCGCGACGGCTTCGTGAAGGTGATCTTCGACGCGAAATACGGCGAGTTTCTCGGCGCGCATATGATCGGCGCCGGGGTGACGGATATGATCGCCGAGGTGGTGATGGCCCGCAAGCTGGAGACGACCGGCCGAGAAATCATCAACGCCGTGCACCCGCACCCGACGATGTCGGAGGCCGTGATGGAGGCCGCCGCAGCGGCCTACGGCGAGGTGGTGCACCTCTGAGCTGCATGATATACAGCCGCGCAGGCCCGCAGGAACTGCGGGCCTGTATTTTTTCAGGGCGGCAAACATCCGGCGGAAAAAAGGGTTATATATCCGGGATACGAAGATGCAGATGCGCGCAGGCTCCGGCCGTCCAGTTGAGTTTCACGCTTCATGCTATTCTTCACATGCGTATTGTACTTTGGTTGATGGTGCTGGGAATCAGTCCCGTGTATCTGCTCTACGGGCAGAATGTGGTCCCCAATCCCGGCTTTGAAAGCTTTTCCGCCTGCCCTTCCAGCTCCTGTGAGTGGTTTCTTGCTGGGAACTGGAACAGTGTGAACAATTTTCCCGGCTGCAACAACGGCAACAGCGGCAGCCCGGATTACTTCCACACCTGCGGCGGCGCCTTTTACAATTTCCCCCTGACCCTCAACGGCGAGCTCACGCCGCTGGAAGGCAATGCCGTCATGGGGCTTTGCACCTGGCTGTCGTTCCGGAGCAACTTCCGCGAGTATCTGTCTGTGCCGCTGACCGCTCCGCTGCAGCCGGGCACGCCCTACCGGCTGCGGTTTTCGTATACCAACGGCTCTTTCAACCCGGCGGTCAACTACGGCGGGCAGGGTACGCAGTTCGGGGTGCATTTCTCCGCCGGGCCGCTGACGCAGACGGGGTTTGCGCCGATTGTGCTCACACCTGTGTACGAGACGCCGGGGCCGGTCTTCAGCACGGGCTGGCAGACGGTGGACGTGGTGTTTACGCCTTCGGCGGCGGCTACGCATCTCACGATCGGCAATTTCCGGAACGATGCTGCGACCACGGTGCAGCAGTTTGCGGCACCCAGTTCGCCCTTGTTCACCTATGCCTATTACTATTTCGACCAGATCACCGTGGAGCCGGATGTGCTGCTTTCGGGCACGGCAGATGAACTCCGCGCTGTGCGCCAGGGAAGCGATATCCAGCTTTCGTGGGAGGCAGATGCATCGGTTTGCACCCTGGAGCATGCTGCGGACGGGGCAGCATTCCAGGATGCGGCTGTCGTCGGCGGAATACCCGGATCGCAGCAGTTTGCCTATGTATTCCGGAATCCCGCTCCCGGAACCCACACGTTCCGGGTGCGTTTCGGGCAGCCGGACGGAAGCTACCGCTTTTCCCGGATGGTGCAGATTTCCATCGGGCCGGGCCGCAGCTGGCATGTAGCACCGGAAGCCCGGCCGGACGGCTATGCGCTCCGGGTATCCAGCCCGGCTGCCGCGCCTGAAGCGGTGTCGCTGGAGGTCCTGGATCTGCAAGGCAGGCTTGCGGCGGCATTCAGCCTGACGGTAGCGGGCGCTTCCCGGGTGGAGCTGCCGGCGCTTCCGCCGGGCATATATCTGATCCGGCTCCGGGACCGGTCCCGGAGCTACAGCTACCGGATTCCCCTGCGCTAGCTGTCTCCCGGTTTTAGGGGAGGCGGCAATCCTCATTTCGGCGGATTGCGGACGGCGCCGGCGCCGTGGTACCTTGCGGCTGTAACCCGATTCAATCCCGTCTGCACGATGGAATACCGATTTGTAACCGAATGGTCCTTCCGGTCGCCTTTGCCGCTGGTCTGGGAAGCCGTCACGGAATCGCTGCACTGGCCTTCCTGGTGGAAAGGGGTGCTTGCGGTCGAAGAGCTGGCGCCGGGCGATGTAAATTCGCTGGGCCAGGTACGCCGCTATGCCATGCGGAGCCTGCTGCCCTATACGCTGACCTTCGAGATGCAGCTGGCGGAGCGGGTGCCGCTGCGCCGTCTGCGGGGCATTGCATCCGGCGAGCTGGAAGGCGAAGGCATCTGGACCTTCGAGGAGGAGGCTGGGTGGACCCAGGTCCGATACGAGTGGAAGGTGCGCACGGCCAAGCGCTGGATGAATGTGCTGGCGCCCATTGCGCGGCCCTTTTTTACATGGAACCACGACCTCATCATGGAATGGGGCCGCAAAGGCATGGAACGCCGCCTGCGTCTGCTGCAGGAAGCCCGGAAAGTCCGGGGCGGCGCTCACTTATGAATCCAGCGGATAGCTATACTGCCGCACCTGGGCTTCTGCTGCGCCGGTGCTGCGGTAGAAGGCGAGCGCATGCGCGTCTTCTTCATCTGCCTGCACGAAGACCTCGTATGCGCCGAGTGCCCGGCTGTGCTCCAGCAAACTGCCGATGAGCTGCCGGGCGATGCCCTGGCGCTGGTGAGCTGCTGCGACCGCCAGATCGTACAGGTAGGTCATCGGGCGGGGATGGGTAGGCGATTCGAGCAGGTAGGCTGTCAGGCCGCCCAGCACGATGCCTCCGCGCAGAGCCGCCAGGACGATAAAATCCGGGCGGGCCAGCAGCCGGCTCAGGTGCGCGTCTCCGGGCCGGGGTCCGGGTTCCGGTTCGAAGACCTCCTCAAACAGGGCAAGCAGGGCTTTAAAAGCCGGAAGATCGGCCGGACTCAGCCGTTGGAGGAGCAGGGGTGCCATTGTGAGGAAGATGGGGAATGAGAGGACAGTGCTATCCGGTCATACGGACAGGCGGGGCTGCGGGATATGTCGTCTGCGCTGCACCGGCGCGCTGCGGTCTGGCGCATTTTTTGCTGCACACGCGCTGGACGGTAATCTTCACAGCCATGCCTGCACCTGCCTGGATTCACGATGCGATTCTGTACCATATCCTCATCGACCGGTTTGCCGGCTTTCCGGAGGATGCCGAAATGCGGGCGCTGAAGCCGGAATTTGCCGGCGGCACGCTGCAGGGCATCCGCGGGCGGCTGCCGTATCTGGAGGAGCTGGGGGTCAATACGCTGTGGATTTCCCCGTTTTGCGCCGGTGCGGGGTATCACGGATACCACAGCTATGACGACCGAAGCGTGGACCCGCGTTTCGGCACGGAGCAAGACCTGCGGGCGCTGATCGATGCGGCGCATGCGGCCGGGTTCCGGATCATCGCCGACTGGGTGCCCAATCACTGGCACGAATCGCACCCGTTCTTTCAGCGCGCGCTGCAGGGCGAGCGCGAATACCGGCGCTGGTTTTATTTCCAGCCTGACGGCAGCCACCTCGGCTATGGCGGCTACGGTTTTTTGCCCAAAATCAACCTCGACCATCCCCCGGCACGGGCCTTCATGATCGAATCGGCCCGCTACTGGATGCAGATGGGGCTCGACGGCTACCGCCTCGACTACGCCGTAGGGCCTTCGCGGGACTTCTGGCGGGCCTTCCGCCGGGAGATCAAGGCGCTGAACCCTGAGGCGGTGCTGATCGGGGAGGTCTGGCTGGGTTCGGTGAAGAAGCGGGATCTGCCGCAGGTGGATATTTTGCGGAAGGAAGCCCGCTGGCTGCGGGGCCGCATCCCGAAAGGCGAGCTCCAGCGCGAATATGCCGGCCTGATGGACGGCGTGCTCGATTTTGCGGCGCAGGAGCACTATCAGCGGCATATTGCCAAAGGCACTGCCGACGAGCAGCTCCTCAGGGCCCGGCTGCGCCTGCATCAGCGCCGCGCGCCGCGCGGATTTGTGCAGCCCGCATTTCTGGACAACCACGATATGAACCGCTTTCTGCACGAGTGCGGGCAGGACCGGGACCGGCTCAGGCAGGCCCTGGCTGTGCTCTTCAGCCAGCCGCAGCCGCCGATTCTCTATTACGGCACCGAGATCGGCCTCACGCATACGGAAACGGTCTGGAGCGGCCTGCCCTACGCCGATCTGGCTACGCGGGGCGCTATGATCTGGGACCCTGCTCGGCAGGACCTGGACCTGAAGGCCCATGTGCAGACGCTGATCGAAGCGCGCAAGCGGAACCGAAGCGTCCGGCATCCGGAGGCGGTTCAGGTGCTGTAATCTTCCGGATTCCAGCGGGTTTTGCCGTCGCGGAGGCAACGCATCGACAGCTGAAGGCCTTCGACCGTCATGGGAAACATGCGGTTGCCTGACCATTTGCGGATCAGGTCGATGCTGGGATAGAAGCGCCAGTGGGCAGCGGGCGTTGGATTGATCCACGCGAGGTGTCCGAACTGTGCAGAGATGCGTTCGAGCCAGGTCAGGCCGGGCTCGGGGTTGTTGTGCTCCACGCTTCCGTTGGCGTACAGAATTTCGATGGGCGACATGGAAGCATCGCCCACGAAGATGACCCGGTAGTCGGCCGGGTAGCTGTGGAGGATCTCCCAGGTGCTGGTACGCTCGGCAAAGCGCCGGCGGTTGTCGCGCCAGACGGATTCGTAGAGGCAATTGTGGAAGTAATAGGTTTCGAGGTGCTTGAATTCGTGGCGTGCAGCCGTAAACAGCTGCGAGCATCGCTCGATGTAAGGGTCCATAGACCCGCCGGCATCCAGGAAGAGCAGCACCCGGACGCGGTTTCGGCGGGCGGGGCGCATGCGCAGGTCGAGCATGCCGGCATTGTCGGCAGTAGCGCGCAGGGTGGCGCCGAGGTCCAGCTCGTCGGGCAGGCCCTCCCGGGTGAGCAGGCGCAGGCTTTTGAGCACCAGCTTGAGGTTGCGGGTATTGAGTTCGGCCTGATCGCTGAGATTGGCGTACTGGCGGCGCTCCCAGACCTTGAGCGCCTGGCCGAGGGCGGCTTCGCCGCCGGGGCGGATGCCTTCCGGGTGGTCGCCGTCTGCGCCGAAGGGGGAGGTGCCGCCGGCGCCGATCTGCTGCGTGCCGCCCTCGTGGCGCTCCTCCTGCGTTTCGAGCAGCTGCCGGAACCGCTCCAGCAGGGCTTCCAGCCCGCCCATTGCTTCGAGGGTCTCCAGCTCTGCCGGATCGAGGTGGCGGGCCAGCTCGGATGTAAGCCATTCCGGATCCACCTTGCCGATCAGCTCATCGGCATCTGCACCCGCTGCATGGCGGAAGCATTGCCCGAACACGATGTCGAATGCGTCGTATTGACCTTCCTGCTTGACCAGCAGGGAGCGGCTGAGCAGGTAGAAGGCATCCAGGTTCTGCGCAAGCCCTTGCCGGAGGGCTTCGAGCAGGGCCAGATACTCCCGGATCGAGACCTTGATCCCGTGTCCGCGCAGCCTGAAAAAGAAGGGGATAAACATCGCGGCCTATTTATTCCATTTGCGCAGCTGCTCGATGAGCTCGAAATCCTGTTCGTTTTTGATCAGGGCACCCTCGAAGGGCGGCAGGTTCTGCTTCAGGTTGACGGCCTCGAGCTCTTTGAGGCTGATGCGTTCGAGCAGGAGGAGTTTGATCCAGTCCAGCAGCTCGCTGGTGGAGGGGCGCTTGCGGATGCCGCGCAGGTCCCGCAGCTCGTAGAAAATCCGCAGGGCCTGATCGAGCAGGGTCTGGCTCAGGCCCGGATAGTGCACATCGACGATGCGTTTCATGGCGGCGGCGTCGGGAAAGCGGATATAGTGAAATACGCAGCGGCGCAGGAAGGCGTCGGGGAGGTCTTTTTCGTTGTTGGAGGTGATGATGACAGCGGGCCGTTGACGGGCCTGGATGGTCTGCTGGAGTTCGTACACGTAAAACTCCATCCGGTCCAGTTCGAGCAGGAGGTCGTTGGGAAACTCGATGTCCGCCTTATCGATCTCGTCGATGAGCAGCACGGTACGGGTTTCGGCGTCGAAGGCATCCCAAAGCTTGCCGCGTTTGATGTAGCGGGCGATGTCCGCCACCTGTTCGGCGCCCAGCTGCGAGTCGCGCAGCCGGGAGACCGCATCGTATTCATAGAGGCCCTGCTGGGCGGTGGTGGTGGATTTGATGTGCCAGGTCAGGATGGGATATCCGAGTGCGCGGGCTACCTCGAAGGCGAGCTGGGTTTTGCCGGTGCCGGGCTCGCCTTTGACGAGCAGGGGCTTTTCGAGGTGGAGTGCTGCCTGTACGGCCACCTGGAGATCGCGGCTGGCGACGTAGGTGGAGGTTCCTTGGAATTGCATGGTGTAAAATAGGGGATAACGCGGCGAGTAGCAAGTAGCAAGACTGGCTTTTGGGGGTATTGCGTAGTGGGTATTGAGTAGTGGGACATCGGATTGGGCCGGCGGCTGAGCGGAGCCGAAGCCCGGCCCAATTCGCGAGCGCATGCAAAAGCCCTCCCGGAGGGGGAGGGCTTGCTGGAGAAAGCAGGACGCGGAGGCCGGTCAGTCGGCGTCTTCCGTATCTGCTTCGGGTTCGGTTTCAGCGGCAGGTTTAGGGCCTTTGGTGGCTGCCTTTTTTTCCTGCGCTTCCATCTGCTCTTTCAGCTTGGCCAGGACATCCAGATCGCCGAGGGTCGTCGTACCGGTCTTAGCCTGCGGGATGGCGGCTTTGCCGCTTCCGCCGGTCTGTGCAGGGGTACGGGCCGGCTTTTCGGCTTTGGGTTCCTGAGCGGCCTGCCAGGAGCGGGTATGCGAAAGCATGAGCCGCTTGGCATCCTTGTTGAATTCGATTACGACAAACTCGGCCGTATCGTCCACCTTGAGGTCTTCCTTGCCGTCTTCCACCTTGAGGTGTTTGGGCAGCACAAGGCCTTCGACGCCGTACTCGAGTTCTACGGTGGCACCTTTGGCATCGATGCGCTTGATCACGCCCTGATGGGAGGTGTTGACCTTGAAGATATCGGCGAAGGTATCCCACACATCTTCCGTCAGCTGCTTATGACCGAGGCTGAGGCGGCGGTTTTCCTTGTCGATATCGAGGACGACGACTTCGAGGGCCTCATCGACCTTGACGTAGTCGGAAGGGTGCGTAAACTTCTTGGTCCAGGAGAGGTCGGAGATGTGCACGAGGCCATCGATGCCATCGGCCAGTTCTACGAAGAGGCCGTAGCTGGTCATATTGCGCACCGTTCCGGTGTGGCGGCTGCCGACGGGGAAGCGTTCTTCGACTTTGGACCAGGGATCTTCCAGGAGCTGGCGGATGCCGAGGGACATCTTGCGCTCGTTGCGGTCGATGTTGAGGATCGCCACTTCGATCTCGTCGCCGACGCGGAAGAGTTCTGCCGGGTTGCGGACGTGCTGCGACCAGGACATTTCGCTGTTGTGGACCAGGCCTTCGACGCCGGGCATGACTTCGACGAAAATACCGTAATCGGCCACGGTGACCACCTTGCCCATGACGCGGGCGCCTTCGGTGACATGTTCAGGCAGCGAGTCCCAGGGATGGGCGGTAAGCTGCTTCATGCCGAGGCTGATGCGCTTCTTGGCATCGTCGAAATCGAGCACCACGATCGTGACTTTCTGATCGAGCTGCAGGACTTCTTCGGGGTGGTTGATCCGGCCCCAGGAGATATCGGTAATATGGAGCAGACCGTCCACGCCGCCGAGATCGATGAATACGCCGAAGTTGGTCATATTCTTGACCATGCCTTCGAGGACCTGGCCTTTTTCGAGGTTGGCGAGGATTTCGCGGCGCTGCTCTTCGAGTTTGGCTTCGATGAGGATCTTGTGGGAAACGACCACGTTTTCGTAGGCGTGGTTGATTTTCACCACTTTGAACTCCATATGGCGGCCCACATAGAGATCGAAGTCGCGGACCGGCTTGACATCGATCTGGGAGCCGGGGAGGAAGGCCTCGATTCCGTCGATGTCCACGACGAAGCCGCCTTTGGTGCGGCGCATGACATGCCCCATGATGATGCTGTCGTTCTCCATGGAGTCGAGAATCCGCTCCCAGGAACGCATGTTGCGGGCGCGCTTGCGGGAGAGGAGCAGCTGACCGTTCTGGTCTTCGACGGTTTCCAGGTAGACTTCCACCTGATCACCGGGTTTGAGGTCGGTCAGGTCCCGGAACTCGGAGGCGGCTACGACGCCTTCGGACTTGAAGCCGATGTTGAGCACGACTTCTTTGGGGCCGATCGATACTACGGTACCAGAAACGATTTCATTGGCGTTGAACTGGCGCAGCGTGCCGCCATAGATGCGCTCCAGATCCTGGCGCTCCTTGACGGTGTAGCTTCCATCGCCTTTCCACCAATCTTCATCGTCGTCATCATCGTCGGATCCGGCAATCAGGGTGAGGTCAATGGCATCGCCCTCGTCTTCCGGATGCAGCACATCATCGTCGGAATCGTCCTCTTCGACGTATTCCACTTCGTCTTCAGCCTCTTCTTCAGGCTCCTGAATCAGCACAACTTCCTCTTGCTGAGTCAGTTCGGGGTCCAAGTTCTCGGAATCCTTCGGTTTGTTTTCGATCATTAAAAGGGTCTCCTTTCTGCCCGGTCTGCACCGGAGCGGCGTCAAAGGTAAGAATATTTTGAAAAAATCCGTGCCTGGCTGTTATTTTTCCAGCGAGGAATCCGGCTGATCTCCAACTGGTTGACATGGCGCTGCTTCGTATCGAGTCTGTTACCCGGCGTTTCGGGGCGCTTCTGGCGGTGGACGGGGTGTCCGAATCTGTCGGCGCAGGCGAATATTTCTGCATGCTGGGCCCTTCGGGCTGCGGCAAATCGACCCTGCTGCGCATGATCGGAGGTTTTGAGCTTCCGGATTCGGGCCGCATCTGGCTCGATGGCCGGGACATTACGTACCTGAGCCCCCGCCGCCGCGAGGTCAACCTCGTGTTTCAGAATTACGCGCTGTTTCCCCACCTGACGGTACTGGAGAATGTGGAGTTCGGACTGAAAATGAAGGGCGTAGCCGCTGCGGAGCGCCGCAGGCGGGCGGGCGAGGGGCTGGAGCTGGTCAATATGTCTTCGTTTGCCTCGCGGATGCCGCCGCAGCTCTCCGGCGGCCAGCAGCAGCGGGTGGCCCTGGCCCGCGCCATCGTGAACCGGCCGTCGCTGCTGCTGCTCGACGAGCCCCTGGCTGCGCTCGACAAGCACCTCCGCGAGCAGATGCAGCGCGAGCTGAAGCGCCTGCAGACCGATACCGGCATCGCATTCATCCATGTGACGCACGACCAGGAGGAGGCGCTGAGCCTGGCCGACCGCATCGGCATCATGCAGGGCGGGCGGTTTTTGCAGGTGGGGAGCGGCACCGACCTCTACGAGCATCCGGTAAACAGCTTTGTGGCGTCCTTTCTGGGCGACTCCAACCTCTTCGATGCGCAGGTGTCCGCGCCGAACCGCCTGTCCCTGGGCGGGCAGGAGCTGGCTTTTGCCGGCCCCGGACTGACGCCGGGCAGCACGCACCGCTTTCTGATCCGTCCGGAGCGGGTGGTCCTGGCCGCGCCGGGCAGGGGCCTCCAGGCCTGTGTGCGCCAGGTGCGCTACCTGGGCGCGCGCCTTGAATACGAGCTGGAGCTCGATGGCCTCCGCTGGCTGGCCTCGGCTCCGCCCGGCCCCGGCACCTGCCAGCCCGGCGACCTGGTGTCGGTATCGGTTGCCCCTGAATATCTGGTCCCCGTATCCGCCTGATATGCGCCTGTCCTCCAACCGACTGCTGACCCTGGGGCTGCCAATGGCCTATCTGGGTGTTTTTTTCGCCATTCCGCTGGCGATTGTGCTGATATACAGTGTACTGACGCCTGGCGACTACGGCGGCATCGTATGGGCCTGGAGCTGGGAGGGCTATGCCGGGCTGCTGAGCGCCGATCTGGCCGTGATCCTGCTCCGCTCCCTGCGGGTGGCCGGGCTGGCCACCCTGATCTGTATGGTCATCGGCTTTCCGGCAGCGTGGTTCATCAGCCAGCTGCCGCTGCGCGCGCAGACGGTGTGGATGTTTCTGCTCTCGATCCCGGCGTGGATGAATCTGCTGGTGAAAAACTACGCATGGATCGTGCTGCTGCGGCGCGAGGGGCTGGTCAATCAGGTGCTGGGCGTCCTGGGCGTGGAAACGCCGCCGGAATGGCTCTACCACGAGGGGGCGGTGCTGCTGGGGCTGGTGCATACCTATCTGCCGTTTATGATCCTGCCGCTGTACAGCGCGCTGGAGCGGCTGGATCTGCGCCTGCTGGAAGCCGCCCGCGATCTGGGCGCCAATGGCTTCCAGGTCTGGCTGCGGGTGGTGCTGCCCCAGTGCGCTGCCGGGCTCTGGGCCGGGTTTCTGCTGGTGTGCATCCCGGCCTTCGGCGCGTTCCTGACCCCCGACCTGCTGGGCGGCGCCAACTCCACGATGATCGGCACGCTGATCCAGCAGCAGTTTCTCATGGGCCGCAACTGGCCCCTTGGCTCCGCCATGTCGGTATCGGTGATGCTGCTGGTGTGGCTCGCGCTCGTGGTATTCAGAAAAGCAGCCGGCAAATCCGGGGAACCATCACTGATATGAAAACACTCCGGATTTCGCTGCTGGCCGCTGTGCTCAGTTTTCTCTACCTGCCGGTGCTGGTCCTGATCCTGTACTCCTTCAATGCCTCGCGCTTTGCGGCCGGATGGGAGGGGTTCTCGTTCAGGTGGTACGAGGCCATGTTCCGGAGCCCGGAAAACCTGCGGGCCCTTGCAAATACGGGCATCGTTTCGGTGATCTCGACCCTCTGCGCTACGGTGCTGGGCACCTTGCTGGCCCTGGGCCTCTACCGGTACCGGTTCAGGGGGAAGGAATGGGTGGAAACCCTCCTGTATCTGCCGGTGATTGTGCCGGAAATGGTGACGGCGGTATCGATGCTTGCCTTTTTCGTTGCCATCCAGGCGACGCTGGGCAAGACGACCATCATCCTGGCCCATATTGCCTTCCAGATTTCCTTCGTCACCCTGACAGTCCGGGCGCGCCTCCAGCATTTTCCGGCCAACCTGATCGAAGCTGCGCGCGACCTCGGCGCCGGCACGCAGGCCCTGGGGCGGGAGGTGCTCTGGCCGCTGCTGCGTCCGGGGATTATCTCGGGCGCCCTGCTGGCCTTCAGCCTGTCGGTGGATGATTTCCTGATCACCTACTTCACGGCCGGAGTCGGCGACTCGACGCTGCCCGTCCGGATGTATGCCCTCATCCGCCGCGGGGTGACCCCGGAAGTCAATGCGCTGTCCGCCCTGATGCTGATGGTGAGTTTCCTGACCTTGTTTATTTCCCTCCGCACCGTACGTACTGCCAACGAATCTCCCCGATGAATCCCGGTCTCCTGCCTGCCGGATGGCGCTGCCTGACGATGCTCCTGCTGCTGGCCGGCCTGGCGGCCTGCAGGCCCCGCGAAGACCGGCTGATCCGCGCAGACGGCGTCGAGGTGATGCAGTCGGAGCTGGGCGATGCACTGCATCTGTTTATCTATCCCGACTACATCGATTCTGCCCTGGTGCGCCAGTTTTCGGAGCAGTACGGCGTGGAAGTCATCTTCGACTACTACGACAACAGCGAGGCGCTGGTGGCCAAGCTGCTGGCGGGCGGCAAGGGCCAGTACGATGTGATCGTGCCGGCGGACTATGCCGTGGCGATCCTGATCAAGCTGGACATGCTGGAGCCGCTCGACAGCAGCCATATCCCCAACCTGCGCAACCTCGATGCGCGGTTCCGCAGCCTGCCCTTCGATCCCGGCAACCGCTACACGGCCTGCTATCAGTGGGGCACGACGGGCCTGGGTGCCCGCACCGACCTGATAGGCGCGCCGTACCGGGGCGACTCGCTCAATACCTGGCGGATGCTGTTCGATCCGGCGTGGTATCCGGGGCAATTTGCGCTGCTGGACGACCCGCGGGAAGCTATCGGAGCTGCGCTGCGGTTTTTGGGGCATTCGGTCAACACGGCTGATCCGGGTCTGATCGCACAGGCTACGGACCTGCTGATCAGCCAGAAGCACCGCATCGTCGCGTACAACACCGCCTCTACGGGGCGGGATTTTCTGCTCAGCGGCGACGCCCCCCTGATCCTCAACCACAGCGGCGACGTATTTATGGCCGCAGACCCTCAGGTGACGTACCGGATCACGCAGGAGGGCGGCATCATGTGGGCTGACAATCTGGCCATTCCGCGCAGTGCTCCGCACAAGCGTGCTGCCGAGGCGTTCATCAACTTCATCCTGGGCGCGGAGCAGGGCGCGGCACTGGCGGCCTACACCTTATATGCGACGCCCAACCGGGCGGCACGGAAGCTGCTGCCGGACAGCATCCGGGAGCATCCGTTCATCTACCCGGCGGATTCGGTGCTGGACCGGATGGAATTTCTGCAGGACCTGGGTCCTGCGACGCGGATCTACAGCCAGGCCTGGACACGGTTCAAGGCAGCGCAGTAGCGCGGCGCTCAGACGGCGGGCTCGGGCGGGGTAAGCGGTAGGGTGACGGAAAACTCCGTCTCGGCGGCATTGCTGAGGACATAGGTGACCTGTCCGCCCAGCTTCTGGGCTGCCTGGCGGGCCGCGTAGAGGCCCAGCCCGGCGCCGCTGGAGCGGTGGGTGCCCCGGAAGAACATATCGAAAATCCGGGGCCGGATATCGGGCTGGATGCCGATGCCGTTGTCTGCGATGCGCAGATCGAGCTGCTGCTGATCGGTGCGCGCCGAGATGCGGATATAGGGCGCTTCGATGGCTTCCTGCGCATTGAGCAGGATGGCATTGTCGAGGATATACGTCAGAATAATTTCAAGCAGCTGCTTGCGGGTGTCGATGTGGAGGGAGCCGGGAATTTCGAGGATCAGCCGGATGCGGCTGTATCCCGGCAGAATGCGGAGGTTTTCGAGCACGTTGCCGGTAAATGCCAGCAGCGAGATGCGTTCCACCGGCGGGTTGATGTTCTTCATGTTGTACACATCCTGGAACTTGCGGAGCATGAAGTCCATGAGGATGGCTTCCTGGTTCATCAGCGCGGTGTAATCGAGCGCCGAGCTGCTGCTTTCGCGGTTGGCTTTGAGGTTCCACAGGCCCCGGATCCGGGCTACGGGCCCCCGGATGTCGTGGGTGGTGTGATAGGCAAAGTTGTCGAGCTCCTCGGTTCGCCGGGCGACCTGGTCTTCGAGGCGGCGGTTTTCGGAGCGTTTCCGGCGGTAGTTCACAAACCAGAGCCCGGCCAGCCCGAGGCCCATGACGGCGCATGCGGAGGTGAGCCAGATGATGATGCGGTTGTTGCTGTTCTGGCGCTCGTTCATCTGGACGGTCAGCTTCATTTCCCGGAACTGGAGCTGCTTGAGCTCGTTTTCGTAGGCTGCGTGCATCCGGAGCACGAGGTCATTGTTGTGGACCCGTTCGAGGGAATCTTCGAGGCGGGTGATGCGGCGGAGGAGCGCAGCCACATCGTCGTACTGCTGGCGGCTGGCGAGGAGGATTTGGAGCCGGGTCCGCAGGGCTCGGGGGAGAATTTCGCCGAAGCCGTAGCGCTGGCAGAGCTGCACAGCAGAGTCGGCCATCTGGCTGGCCGCGGAGGCCTGCCCGGTCTGGAGATAGAGCAGCCCGAGGCCGTTGTAGGCTTCGGCCAGCTCGCGGTGCCGCGCATGGCGGCGCGCGAGGCCGACGCCCGTGCGCAGGTAGCTGTATGCGCTGTCGCTTTCCTGGGATACGCGCAGATGGGCTAAGCCGAGCAGCAGGTAGACGCGTGCCTGGAGGGGCTCGGGGCCGTAGCCCAGCTCGATGGCGCGGCGGAGGTTGGCGATGGCCCCGAAGGGGCCGGCGGGCTTGATGCTGTAGAGCAGCGATTCGCCCACCTTCACATGCAGCCCTGCGGACACAGAGTCGTTCTGCTGATGGGTGGACAGCTCCAGCGCATCGTTGTAATAGCGGAGCGCGTAGTCCCAGAATCCGCTTTTGCGGTAGATCTCGCCGATGAGGTTGAGGGTGGAATACAGTTCGACGGTATCGCGCAGCCCGCGGTAGTACACGGCTGCGGCATTGAAATAATGCAGGGCCGAGTCGTCTTTGCCGATGCGCATCAGGGTCCGGGCGGCCGAGGCGAGGGCGCCGGCAATGCAGGCGGTATCGCTGAGCACCTCGCAGGACTTGCTGGCGCGGTAGTAGTAGGGGACCGCCGTTCGGCGCCGGTTGGGCTCGGACTCGTGGGTTTCGATCAGGCTGCCGATGGTATTGGAGATCCGGGCGTAGCTGCGGTGGTCCTGGGAGCTGATGGCTTCATAGGCCAGCTGCTGGAGGGTATTGACGGCGTCGAGATAGCCTTCGGGTCCGGTGCGTGCGGCGCCGCCGAGGATGCTGTCGAGATCTCTCCGGTATGATGCCGGCCCGTCGGTCCGTTCGACCGGGGCAGGATTGCAGGACAGGGTCCAGCAGATTATCAGGGCAGCCAGCCTGATAGGAAACTTGGGTCTCATGCGGTCGGGGGGTAAGGCCCGTTCAGAACAAGCGGATCAGATAAGCAGAAAGCGGTCCGGGTATAGACAAGCTATAACTTTTTTCCGATATGCAGCCTGTTTCCGCAGAAAAAAAACGTCTGGGGCTCAGGCTTCCCCGCCGAACACCGCCCGGAACATCGACTCGAGTTTCCCCAGGCCGATCACTTCGAGCCCCGGGAAGGCCTTGTGAACGGCCGAGAGCTGGCTTTGGGCCACGTACACGCGCTTGAACCCCAGCTTGGCGGCTTCTGCGAGGCGCGGCTCCAGGCGGGTGACCGCCCGGATCTCGCCGGAGAGGCCTACCTCCGCCGCAAATACCGAGCGGCGGTCTACCGGCAGGTCGTGCAGCGACGATACGATGGAGCAGATCAGCCCCAGGTCCAGGGCCGGATCTTCGATTTTCATTCCGCCGGTGATATTCACAAACACATCCCGCGTGCCCAGCTTGAAGCCGCAGCGTTTTTCGAGCACGGCCAGAAGCATATTGAGGCGCCGCAGGTCGAAGCCGGTCGCGGAGCGCTGGGGCGTACCGTAGGCCATCGGGCTCACGAGTGCCTGCACCTCGATGAGCAGGGGGCGCATGCCCTCCAGGGTGGAGGCAATGGCCACGCCGCTGAAGGTGTCGTCGCTGCTGGAGAGGAAGATTTCGGAGGGATTGCTGACTTCCCGGAGGCCGGAGGCCGTCATCTCGTAGATGCCGATCTCCATGGTGCTGCCGAAGCGGTTTTTGCTCGTCCGCACGAGGCGGTAGTTGTTGTGGCGGTCGCCCTCGAAATTGAGCACCGTATCCACCATATGCTCCAGGACCTTGGGGCCTGCGAGCATGCCTTCCTTGGTGATATGGCCTACGAGGAATACCGGCAGGTTGGAGGCTTTGGCATGGCGCAGCAGCTTGGCGGCGCATTCGCGCACCTGCGAGACGCTGCCGGGGGCCGATTCGAGGGCGTCGCTGTAGAGGGTCTGGATGGAATCGATGATAAGCAGCTCAGGCTGAATCTGCTCCAGGTATTCGAGGATGCGCTCCAGGAGCGTCTCTGCGGCGATGAACAGCTGGGCATGCGCCGGGCGGATGCGCATGGCGCGCATCTTGATCTGCTGTTCGGACTCCTCGCCCGATACATAGAGGATGCGGGTCTGCTGGAGCTGCAGCGCCAGCTGGAGGAGCAGGGTGCTCTTGCCGATGCCGGGCTCGCCGCCGAGGAGGATGACGGATCCCTCCACGAGCCCGCCGCCGAGCACGCGGTTCATCTCCTGATCGGGGGTGATGAGCCGCTTTTCCTCGGCCGATTCGATCTCTTCAAGCGTGCGGGGCTGGGAGCGGGAAGCCCAGGCCGGGGCAGTTTTCCGCTTTTCCGGGCCTGCGGCTTCCTCGACGAGCGTATTCCACTCGCCGCAGCTTTTGCACTGGCCCTGCCATTTGATATGGGTGGCGCCGCAGGCCTGGCAGGTGAATATGGTTTTAGGAAGGCTCATAGACAGGGATACGCAACGGTGCAAAGGTAGGGGTTTTTCTCAGGGGATGCGAAGGGCGCATCCGGGGGCAGGCTCCGGGCGGGGCGGCAGCACCGCTGATGCATATAAAATTACACATATATAAAACTGCTGGATTTCCAATTTTTTCGCAGGTCTTGCAAAAGGATTGTGCCGATCTATTGGAGGTTTATTATATTTCTTATATTCGCACCTTGATGTATTCAGCATTGGCATATGTATCTTGAAAAACCTATACAGCCGCCAGCCGTACAATTGATAAATCGGCCTTGTCTCCCCGCTTTCCGCCTATTCCGAAGGTATACCCGGGCTACAGCGCCGAAACCGTCCTGGCGTCCTTTCTGCACCTGAGGCACTATACGGCAGATGCCAGGCTCCGGTTTTCCATCCGCTTCCGCAAGATCTTTTCAATGCTGGCTGTATCCGTTCAGCACCAACCATTTCAACCTCATCCTGCTGCGTTTTGGCGTTTAGCTGCCTGCGCACGTAAAATTTTTATCACACATACACTATTCTCATGGTCAAAAATGCTTTAAGCTACCAACTGCTGGCCGAGCTGATCCTGCGACAGGATGAGCTGCCGCTGGCGCCGCTCCTGAAGGAGCAGGCCCGAAAGGGCGATTTCGCCGATGTTGAAAAGCTGGAGGAGGTGCTCCTGAACGAAGTGCAGAATGCGCCGCTGCAGGATCCTGCATCGGTTTCCTACATGCTGCTGGTGTCCCGCCATGCCTTCCAGTTTTTCCTGGCCCGCCGGGATTACGACCGCTTCCATCAGGTGCTCGAAACCATGCGGCACCGCCTGACCTACCTCCGCTCGGCTCCGGGCGCAGTGCCGGTGCAGGTGTGGGAGCAATACCTCGATCTGCTCGTGGCGTCGTTCCGGCGTCTGGTGCGCCACATCTCCATCGAAGCCTTCGAAGTGCATCTTTCCGGGCTGGACTGGAGCGTGTTCGACCGGCAGTACATCGGCTACCTGTCCACCCTCATCGGGTACACCTACCTGCATGAAGGCGACGCAGATCAGCGCGGCAAGGCCCGGATCTGGATTCAGAAAGCCATAGACGAGGCCGAATACGAGTACAATATTGGCAATTATCTGCTCCTGGGTGCCTATTTCATGCGCGAGGGCGGCTCCGACCTGCGTGCACGGATGGATGACCTGCACCAGCGTGTGGAAAAAGGAATCGACGGCCTTGCGCCTGCCATGCTCGCGCATGTGTTCCGCAGTGCCCTCTTCGAGCTGGCCGCCGGCCGCATCGCAGGCGATATCGCCGGGTTTGAAGATGCGCTCTCCCGCCTTGAATACAGCCAGGACCGTGTCCGCGAAATCGAACAGGCACTCGCGCAAGGCGAAAAACTGCCCGTCTTTACCCGCGCAGCCGTTTCGTCCGCCGTGGCAGATCTGTATGCTTCGATGACTTCCATGACGGAAGACGACCTCGACCAGACGGCCTCGCTGCGACAGGCGCTCGTCTTTGCCGATCAGGCCGTGGAGCTGGCGCACTCCCAGCGCGATTCGCACGGACAGATGAGCTACCGCCTCCAGCGGGCCCGCATCACGGTGCAGACAGATAAGATGCCGACAGAAAAAGAAATAAAGGAAGTCATTCAGCATTTCAAAAAACATCAGGATCATCCCGCATATGTAGAAGCCAGCCAAACCTTTATTCACCTGCTGCAGCGGAACGAATCCGGAGAAAAAATTTTCGATGCCATTCAGGATCTGATCCGCAGCGGCAGCAAAAAGCTTGAAGACGGCGGGTTCTTCCTCATCGTCTCCGGCATGCGCCTCGCCAATGATGTGTTCCTCGCCGAAACCGAACACCCCGGAGTATCCTGGATGGTAAAGGTGCTGGGCGAGTATTTTGAAAAAGTCCGCAAGGTGATCGACTCGGTCGACGATCAGATCGAAACGCTGGGCCGCTCCATGATCGATACCTTCCGGAGCGAGTTCAACCGCTTCGAGCCTGCTTCGCATTTCAATATCAAGGTCTATTTCCAGTATCAGCTCTACTCGATCCGCGTCATGCGGCTGGCGGCCCTGATGAACCATGACCAGCTGACCGTCAAACTGGCCGATCAGCTGCTCAACGAGCTGACGCATAAGAATAATCCGCTCAGCTTCATCAAAGCTGACTGGGACGAGTTCCGCAAAGTGCCCAACTTCGTCCGGAACAATACGATCAACAAGTGTATCTCCATCACCAAGGGCGATCTGCCCGCGGCCGCCGATCACCTGGAGTTCTCGTACCGGAACCTGCGCAGCTACATCACCTTCAAGGAAGTCAACCGCCTCGGCTTCTTCCTCGATGAGCAGCAGACCTCCAACCGCCAGCTGGAGCAGGGCATCCGCTACATGTTCTTCGACCTCTACAAGAGCGGCACCATCTTCGAAGTGGTTTTCGATATGCCCAAATTCCTGGTGAAGTATTCCAAGAACGGCTTCTTCTCCCAGGATATGGAGCGCGAGCTCAGCATTAAAGGCACCACGGCGAAGAAGTACCTGAAAATTATGATGGACATCAAGCTGATCCGGCAGGATAAGACCACTGGCCGCAAGCATTACTACCGCCTGATCCGCGAGAATGTGATGACCCGGCTGGGCAAGGATCAGAATACCCTGATTAAATAAGTCTGCAAAAAAGAATAATGTGTTTGCAAGCGCTCCTGCCGGGTTCCGGGCAGGGGCGCTTGTCTGTTCGGGGCCTCAGCGCTGGACCGATACCGCCTGCTGATAACTGCGTCCGCGGGTGCGGATGCGCAGCAGGTACGCGCCCGGCGGCAGTCCGGCCAGATCGAGGCGGGCCTGGCTCCCGCCGCTGTATACGGCAGTGCGGCTCACGCGACGGCCCTGCACGTCGAGCAGCTCGGCGCTCCAGCGCCCGGTTTCCGCAGGTGCGGCTACCCACAGGGTTTCCCGCGCAGGATTGGGATAGATGCGGAAGCCAGCTGCTGCCGGATCCAGCGCCTGGGGGCTCAGCACCTCGCCCTGCATGGGGAAGGCCAGCTGCGCCAGCCCGGGCGCATCCGTGAGCAGGCTGAGGGTCCCGCTCCAGGCCCCTGCCGTGCGGCGCTGCCAGGTCAGGGAAACTGCAAGGGCATAGCCTGGCTGCAGCACCGTATCCGGTGCCGGATCGGCGGCGGCGGCCCCGTCGCTTACTTCGGCCCCGTAGATCCGGATAGGCTGGTTGCCGGTGTTGACCAGCACGGCGGTGTAGCGGTCGCCTGCCCGTACGGTGCCCAGCTGAATCAGCGAGTCGGGAGTCTGAATGCGGTATACGGACTGCGCAGCAGAGAGCCCGCTGAACACCCGGATGCGACCCGCCAGCTGCGGGTAGTCGATGAAGGGATTCCGGTTGCCCTGGCGGACTGAAATGGCCTGATTGCGGGCTATTTCCGCAGCATCCGGCAGGTATTGCAGGTGCCAGGCGCGCAGCACGCTTTCCTGCAGCTGCAGAAACTGCTGATAATCCTGATAGCGGATCACGAAATAGAGCATGCATCGGGCGATGTCGCCTTTGGCATCGTTACGGGGCTCGAAGACCCCGCCGCCGCGTTTCGAGCCGCCGCTTTGCCAGTCCGGCGTGCCCACCACGCCGAAGGGCAGGTTGCCCCGCGCCGAATTGGCGGATTCCAGCACCGGATAGAGGTGGTACATATCCGAGCGCATGGGCAGGTCCTGGTTGAAAAAACCCTGCGGAAAGACGTGTTCTGTATTGAATCCCAGGTTCTGCGCAGCAGTGCGGTCGGCATATCCCGTGATGACGGTGCCGGTGTAGATGCACGTCAGCGTGTTGACCGCCGCGCCCTGCCCGTTGATCCGCTCATTGTCCACCTCCATAAACAGCTCGTCGCGGGAGGCATTGTAGCTCAGGCTGATGAATCCCTGGGCCAGCCGTGCCCTGAGGGCCGTTTTGAGCGCTTCCTCGCTCAGGTTTTCGGTGCTGCTGTAATACGGATTGCTGTAGCGGCCCTGGGCGCTGAGGTGCACATGGGCGCTGCCGCGGCCCCGGTCGGTGTGCAGCACCAGTTCGGAGTGATGCTGCAGATTATGCGCCGGGCTGCACTGCACCGTCAGCGTAATGCTGTCGCCGGGCGCCAGGCAGAAGTCCGCCGGCGTCACGGAGAATGGGCTCAAGCTGCTGTACTGCGTTTCGATCGCATAGATGCGGGTATCTGCACAGAGGCTGTCCGGGCCGGGATTGCGGACTGTAAGGGGCAGGCTGGCCGGCGCCGTCTCCAGCACGGTGCCGAAGGGCAGCACGGCAGGCGCCAGCAGAGGCTGTGCGGCCATCAGGCCTGGAATCATCGAACAAATCAGCAGCGTCTTGCGCAGCATGGCACACGGTTAAGCGTTCAGCCTGCAAGGTACAGTGTTTTTGGGGGAATTGGACAGCGGATGCCGGGCTGTATGCCATTTGACTGTGCAAAAAATACTCAAAGTATTAGTATGTTTGCAATGGAGATTTTCCGTATATTCGCATAAACAACCACTGAAGTGCATGGAAGACATCAGAGCCATCTTGCAGGAGACCGTCGAGCTGCAGCGCCAAAACCGCGAAGAGCTCAGGGAAATTGCTGCGCGCTTCCGCGAGACGGATGAGAAGTTCCGGGAAACAGATGAGAAGTTCCGGAAAACAGATGAGAAGTTCCGGGAAACGGATGAGAAATTCCAGGAACTGCGGGAGGAAATTCAGCGCACCAGCCAGGAGGTCCGCAAGACGGAGCGGCTGGTGCAGACGATCGGGAAGCAGCTCGGCGAACTGGGCAACAGCTACGGCAGCATGGTGGAAGGGCTGGCCTTCGCATCGCTGGAGCGAATCATGCGCGAGCGATTCGGGGCTGAATTCATCGCCCCCAACGCA
>JANRID010000069.1:0-21073 GCA_033765305.1 Bacteroidia bacterium | reverse complement strand
GTGTCTGGGCTTGATAATCAGCAGCCTCAAATGCTTCCCTCACTGAACAATACAAATTTAGTATAATTATTCAATCAAAATACCCCAAACGGGCACGGAATCTGACCGTTGAGACGGCAAATCCGGAGGGGATTCTTACATGGCTTGCTGCGGGCTGCGTAGCGGCCAGAAAACTGGACAGAGGTGCATAAAAAAAGGCAGCCGCAAGGCTGCCTTGTGTGTCGGGAAGGCCAGATTCGAACTGGCGGCCCCACGCCCCCCAGACGTGTACTCTAACCGGACTGAGCTACATCCCGAACCGGAGATCTGTGCATAACGGGGGGGAAGACGATGCGATGCACAAACCGGGAGGCAAATATCTACAGGGATTCCCGAATTTCCAAAAGAAACGAACGCAATTTCAGCAGGGTCTCGCGCATCTGCAGCTCTTCGCGCACGCCGTCCTGATCCTGGCGGAGCCGCTCGCGGGCCCCCTGGATGGTATACTTGCGCACCTTGAGGAGGTACTGGATTTTCTGGAGGGTTTCGATGTCTTTGGGGGTATAGACCCGGTTGCCCTTGCGGTTTTTGCGGGGGCTCACCTCGCGGAATTCCGTTTCCCAAAAACGGATCAGAGAGGCGCTCAGGTTGAGATCCCGGGCTACCTCTCCGATCGTATAATACTGTTTCTGAATGTGTTCGGGGTCCGCAGCCACGTCCGCAACCGCTTAGGAAGGATCAGTCCATGGACATGTTTTCGACCTCGGCATCCTGGCGGAGCTGCACATATTCCTGCGGGGTCTGGTCGCCGTAGAAATAATCGATCGGATTGATCTTTTCGCCGCGCTTGATGATCTCGTAGTGCAGGTGCGGGCCTTTGGAGAGGCCGGAGCTGCCGGAGTAGCCGACCACCTCGCCGCGCTTGACGCGCTGTCCTGCACGCACCTTGACCTGGGACAGGTGGGCGTATTTGGTGACGTAGCCGAAGCTGCCGTGCTCGATCTCGACCTGCAGGCCGTAGCCGCCCTGGCTGACGTCGGCCAGCTTGACTACCCCGTCGGCAGCAGCGAACACCTCGGTGCCCATGGCAGCCTCCATGTCGATGCCGGTGTGGAGCTTGCGGAAATTCTGGATGGGGTGCATCCGCCAGCCGAAGCCGGAGATGATGCGGCCTTTGACCGGCTTGATGGCGGGGGTATGGCGGAGCTCCTCGGTATTGTCGGCCAGACGGGTGAAGAGGAACTCGTAGCTCTTGTTCTGGAGCTGAATCTTGTTGTTGAGGCGCTCGATGCGGGCCTTGGCGTCGTCGAGCACATCCACGCCGAGCGAATCCTGGCCTACAGCGCCCCCGATGCCCGACTGCCATTCGCCGTTGTCCATCGGCTCGGCCTGCATGAGGCTGCGGTAGAATTCATTATCCTGCTTGTGGAGGCCGTTGACCTGCTCTTCGAGCTGGGCAAACTGCCCTTCGAGCAGGCCGATCTGTGCGGCGAGCATTTGATTCTGCTTGCGCAGCAGCACTTCCTTCGGACTGTCGTAGATCGAGAAAACCCCTGCCAGAATCAGTGCGGAAAGCAGCAGAGAGGCCCCTATGTAGGGAAGGGTGCTTTTAATCCGGGTCTTGAGCGTAATCTGCTCTGGAAAAAAAGAACAGCTTTCCTCATCATAGAGATAACGTACCGGTTTCGCCATAGGAACAGGAGTTAGTTAAGGCATTGGAATCAGAGCAAGTGGAAATATGCCTGGGTCCGTGAGTAAGAAGGAATGCGGGATTTTCTGCAGTGGGAAAAGGTGCTATCTTTGCGACCAAAATAAGACATTTTTCACGTAATCCAAAAACACCATCCGGAATTTTTGAAACCAACCGTTTCATTACCAGACAAAAGGATGCAAACGACCCGTGAGATTCGCCAAACCTTTCTGGACTTTTTTCAGCAAAAAGCGCACCAGATCGTACCCTCGGCTCCGATCGTCGTGAAAAACGACCCGACGCTGATGTTCACCAATGCCGGCATGAACCAGTTCAAAGACCTCTTCCTGGGTCTGAAGACTCCTTCATTCCGTAGAATCGCCGACACGCAAAAATGTTTGCGGGTTTCCGGAAAACACAATGACCTGGAGGAGGTGGGGCACGATACCTACCACCACACCATGTTTGAAATGCTCGGAAACTGGTCCATCGGCGAATACTACAAGGCGGAGGCCATCGAATGGGCCTGGGAGCTGCTTACAGCCCATTACGGCATCGATCCGGCCCGGATGTACGCCACGGTCTTCGGCGGCGACGAGGCCGAAGGCCTGCCCGCCGACGAGGAGGCCGTAGCCTTCTGGCGCCGATACCTGCCCGAAGACCATATCCTGTACTGCGGCAAGAAGGACAACTTCTGGGAAATGGGCGACACCGGCCCCTGCGGCCCCTGCTCCGAGATCCACGTGGATCTCCGCAGCGACGAGGCCCGTGCCCTCTCGCCCGGAAGCGCCCTCGTCAACCAGGGCACCCCGGAGGTGATCGAGATCTGGAACCTCGTCTTTATCCAGTTCAACCGCCGCGCCGACAGCTCCCTCGAAGATCTGCCCGAAAAGCATGTCGATACCGGCATGGGCTTCGAGCGCCTCTGCATGGTCCTCCAGGGCAAGCACTCCACCTACGACACGGACCTCTTCGACCCTGCCCGCACCTACCTCGAAGCCAAAACCCGCATCCGCTACGCGGACGCCCCGCATATGCAGCAGGTGGCCATGCGGGTGGTCATGGATCATATCCGCGCCATCGTCTTCACCATCGGCGACGGGCAGCTGCCTTCCAATACCGGCGCCGGCTATGTGATCCGCCGCATCCTGCGCCGCGCATCCCGCTACGCATTCAGCTACCTGGGGCTGCATACGCCCTTCCTGCACGAGCTGGTCCCCGTCCTCGCACAAGTATATAAAGGTGTGTTCACCGAGGTGGGCGCACAGGAGGCCTTCATTGCCCGCATCATCCTCGAAGAGGAAAAAGGCTTTCTCTCCAAGCTGGAAAAGGGCTCCCAGATGTTCGACGCCTGGCTCTCCGAACACCGGGGCGCAGCCCGCATCGACGGGCAGTTTGCCTTCAAGCTCTACGATACCTTCGGCTTTCCCATCGACCTCACCCGCCTGATGGCTCAGGAGCGCGGGCTGGAGGTGGATATGGCTGCATTCGAAACCCTGCTGCAGGAACAGAAAACCCGCAGCCGCGAGGCGACCGAAGTCAATACCGGCGACTGGATCGTCGTACATCCCTCCCCGGATCTGCCCCGCTTCGTCGGCTACGACACCCTGGCCATGCAGACCCGCATCCGCCAGTACCGCACCATACGCAGGCAGAACAAGGCCGAGTATCACATCGTGTTGGAAGAAACGCCGTTTTATGCGGAAAGCGGCGGCCAGACCGGCGACCGGGGGCTGCTGCGCAGCAGCCTCGAATCGATTCGGGTGCTGGACACGAAGAAGGAGAACGAGCTGATTGTGCACACCGTGGACCGGCTCCCGCAGGAAGCCGACGGCGAATGGCATGCCGAGGTAGATGCCCAGACCCGCCACCGCACCAGCCAGAACCATTCCGCCACCCACCTCGTGCATGCAGCCCTGCGCCAGGTGCTCGGCTCCCATGTGGAGCAGCGCGGCTCGCTGGTCAGCGAGTCGGTGCTGCGATTCGACTTTTCGCACTTCGCACGGGTGAGCGACGAAGAGCTGACGCAGGTGGAGGCGATCGTCAACGAACGGATTGCCGCCGACATCCCGCTGACGGAGTACCGGGAAATGCCCATTGCAGCGGCCCGGGCCATGGGCGCAATGGCGCTTTTCGGGGAAAAATACGGCGAGCAGGTGCGCGTGATTGTCTTCGACTCCGCCTTCAGCGTGGAGCTCTGCGGCGGCACCCATGTGCCCCGCACCAGCCAGATCCGGCTGTTCAAGTTTGTCTCCGAAGGCTCGGTGGCAGCCGGGGTGCGGCGCATCGAGGCCTATACCGGAGAACAGGCCGCCGCCTACCTCAACAGCCAACTGGCGCTGGTTCAGCGCCTGTCCGAGAAGCTCAAGCAGCCCGCCAGCCTCGAAAAAGCCCTCGATGACCTGCTGGAGCGCAACCGCCAGCTTGAAAAAGAGCTGGCCCAGCTCAACAGCGAGAAGCTGGCGGCGCTCCGCGAAACGCTGGCAGGCGCCTTCGAGACCCGCGGCGAGCTGCAGCTGCTGCGCCGGATCGTGCAGGTAGGCAGCACCGATGACCTGAAACAGCTCAGCTTCGATCTGAAGCGCAGCGCCGAAGGCCGCGCGCTCATCGTGCTGGGCGCGGTCATCGGCGGCAAGCCGCAGCTGAGCGTGATCCTGAGCGACAGCCTCGCCGCCGAAAACCGCTACCATGCCGGCCATCTCGTCCGGGAGCTGGCCAAGCCGATTCAAGGCGGCGGCGGCGGCCAGCCCTTCTATGCCACCGCGGGCGGAAAAGACCCCGCAAGGCTGCAGGAAGCGGTGGACAAGATTGAAGAACTGCTGTAAATCAGGCTTGCGGGCACCGCGCCGAACAAAGCGGCGGCGATGCTGGTTCTTGCTGCACACACACAAGGCCGGACCGGGATTCCCGGTCCGGCATGCAAGCAGAACCGTAACACGTGGACCCGATGATTCATATACTGCTGGGATGGATATCTGGGGCGGCCGTAGCAGCATTCGCCCCGTGCAGGCCTTCCCAGCAGGTTAAAATTATGCTGCTGGGGATTCTGGGAGGCCTCTTTCCGGATCTCGACCTGCTCTGGGCACCGCCGGATGCCCGGATTCCCTGGAGCGGGCTGGCCGAGCTGGGCCGCCAGGCCGGATTTCATGCGTACTGGATTCCCCAGGCCAGCCCCATGCATTCCCTGACCGGCGGCCTGCTGGCTACTGTGCTCCTTGCCCTGCTGCTGTGCGTGGTGTACACCTCCGTGCTCCGGCATGCGCCCAGCTACGGATCGGCGCTGCGCTACCTGATGCCCTATATCGTAGCGTTCGGCTTGGGCTATGTCATTCATGTGCTCGCCGACCTCTGCGTTCCCGCAGGCCCTGCAGGCGGCTTCAGGCTGCTCTACCCCCTGGAGATCCGCACCGGCGGCTGGGGCTGGACCTGGTGGTGGAACAATTACGATCTCATCCTCATTTTGGCGGGGGTGCTGATCATCAGCCTGCTGGTGCTTGTGTTCGCGCCCTGGTTCAGCCGTACGCGGCGGTTTTTGCCCATGACGGTCTTCGGGATGGGCCTGCTGCTGTGTGTGATCCAGATGAACCGTCGCCCGCTGGACTTCAACGATCCGGACTTTTCGCTGCGCGAATCCACCTCGCTGGATCTGCAGCGCGAGCTGCTGGGCGAGCCGGTGTACGAATGGATGCGCCGGATGGACCGGGCCCTGCCGGTAGAGATCTGACCGCCCTCAGCTCAGGATCTGGAGCCGGGCATACTTGAGCAGGAGCACGCGGCGTCCGCCTTCCCGGAAATGAATGGTCGCTTTCTGGTTGGCGCCTTCGCCTTCCACGCTGACGACCTCGCCCCGCCCGAATTTCTGATGCAGGATGTGCTGCCCCGGTGCGATGTCTTCGGGGCGGGCTGCCGCGAAGGTGCTTTCCGGCTGCGGGGCAGCCACGGCAGGCCGCTGAACTGCCGGCCGTCCTGCCGGACGGCGCCCCGGAGGCACAGGCGATACAGCCTCCCGCCGGGTGGACTGCCCGGCCCGCCGCAGGTATTTGGGGTCGATTTCTTCGATAAAACGGCTGACCTCGTTGAACTGGATCTCGCCGAAGCGGTAGCGCGAGCGGGCGTAGCTGAGGGTCAGGCGCTCGCGCGCGCGCGTGACCGCCACGTAGAGGAGGCGCCGCTCCTCTTCCAGATCCGCCCGCGTCTCCATCGACAAGGCGCTCGGAAAGAGGTTTTCCTCCATGCCTACCAGAAATACCGACTTGAATTCCAGGCCTTTGGCCGAGTGGATGGTCATCAGGGTGACAAAATCGTCGTCGTCGGGGTTGTCGTCCTGGTCGGTAAAGAGGGAGATGTCGGCCAGAAACGCATCAAGTCCAGCAGCCTCGGGCTGCTCCTGCCCTTCGGCGAAGGCCTGGGCAGCGTTGAGGAGTTCCTGGACGTTTTCCCAGCGGGCGATGCCCTCGGAAGTTTTGTCCTCGTTGAGATCTTTGAGGATGCCGGAATGCTTGGCGATGTGGCTGGCTGCCACATAGGCATTGTTGTTGCGGGCAATGACGCCGAAGCTCCGGATCATGATCACGAAGTCGCGGACCTTGGTGCTGACGGCAGGCCCCAGCCCCAGCTGATCGGCCTGCTCGATGACCTCCCAGAGCGCGCGCTGGCGCTCTTCGGTGGCGATGATGATGCGCTCCAGGCTGGTCTTGCCGATGCCGCGTGCGGGATAGTTGATCACCCGCAGCAGCGACTGCTCGTCTTTGGGATTGACGGCCAGGCGGAGATAGGCCACCATGTCCTTGATTTCCTTCCGCTGATAGAAAGAGAGCCCGCCGTAGACCTTGTAGCGCAGCCCGGCGCGGCGCAGCTCGTCTTCCATGGCGCGTGACTGCGCATTGGTACGGTACAGCACAGCGAAGTCGCGGTTGAAGTAGCTGAAGGTCTGCTTCTGCTCGCGGATGCTGTCGCTTACGCGGCGTGCTTCGTCCTGCTCGCTGATGGATTCCACCACATAGATCGACTCGCCGGCAGGGTTGCGGGTGTAGATCGTTTTGGGAATCTGCTCCTTGTTGCGGGCGATGATGGAGTTGGCCGCTTCTACGATGTTCTGGGTGGAGCGGTAGTTCTCCTCCAGCTTCATGATTTTCAGATCCGGATAGTCCTGCTTGAGGTTGAGGATGTTCTGGATATTGGCTCCCCGGAATCCGTAGATGCTCTGGGCGTCGTCGCCTACCACGCAGATGTTCTGGTGGACGGAAGCAAGCATGTTTGTCAGCACATACTGGGCATGGTTGGTGTCCTGGTACTCATCGATCATGAGGTACTTGAACCGGTGCTGATACTTGTAGAGGACGCCGGGATGCTGGCGGAAGAGGTGCACAGGCTTGATGAGCAGGTCGTCGAAGTCCATGGCATTGGACCGGAAAAGACGCTGCTCGTAGAGGGCGAAGAGTTCGGCAATCTTGAGGTTGAAATCGTCGGTGGCGAAGTCGCGGTACTCTTGGGGCGATACCAGCCGGTTCTTGGCCATGCTGATGGCATGGGAGATGACCTTGGGCTTGTAGGTTTTGTCGTCGAGGCCGCGTTCTTTGAGCAGATCCCGGATCTGCTTCTGGGCGTCGTCGGCGTCGTAGATGGTATAGGCGCTGGTATAGCCGATTTTTTCTGCCTCGATGCGCAGGATCCGGGAGAAAATGGAGTGGAAGGTGCCCATCACGATGCTCTTGGCCTCAGGGCCGACGAGCTTGTGGATGCGCTCCTTCATTTCGCGCGCGGCCTTGTTCGTAAAGGTCAGGGCAAGCAGCTCCTGCGGATCCGCAAGGCCCTGGGACAGGATAAAGGCGAGGCGGTAGGTCAGGACGCGGGTTTTGCCGCTGCCTGCCCCGGCGATAACCAGATGAGGGCCTTCGAGGCTGGTGACCGCCTCGCGCTGCGCGTCGTTCAGATCGTTGAGGAATTCCACGTCGTGAATATACGAAAAGGCTGCGGGTTCAGCCCTGCCCGATGATGCCCTGCTCGAATTTGCAGACCTCTTTGAGGGTTTCTTCGTTGTTGATCATCGAAGTCTGGGTTTTGATCAGGCCGGTTTTGAGGTCGTAGACCCAGCCGTGGAGCCAGGGCGCGCCGCGGCTGCGCCAGGCATTCTGGACGATATTGGTTTTGCCGAGGTTGTAGACCTGCTCGATGACGCTCAGCTCCACGAGCCGGTCCTCGCGTGCGCTGCCTTCCAGCAGCCGGAGCTGCGGCCAGTAGTAGTTCTGCGTGTCTTTGATCTGGCGGAGCCAGTTGTCGATGAGGCCGTACTGGTGGTCTCCCATGGCCGTGCGCACCCCGCCGCAGCCGTAGTGGCCGCACACGATGACATGCTCCACCTGCAGCACCTCGACGGCATACTGCAGCACGCTGAGCATGTTCATATCGGTCTGGATGACCAGGTTGGCGATGTTGCGGTGCACGAAGATCTGACCCGGGTGGGTCTTGGTGATCTCGTCGGGCGGCACGCGGCTGTCGGCGCAGCCGATCCACAGGTAGCGGGGCTGCTGGCCCTGGGCCATGCGGGGAAAAAACTCCGGGTCGCGCTCATTCTGTTCGCGGACCCAGTCCTGATTGTTGCGGAGCAGTTCGAGGATGTGGTCGGTCATAGGCCAGGGCAGGTAAAAGCGGGATGAATATACAGGTTTTATGCGGAGCGGCGCACGGAAATCTGCAGCAGGCATGCTGCGCCGCCGGAAATTTGCGGCCGATGTGTTGCCGGATCCGGAAAAATTTCCGATTTTCCGACAATCAAGGACTGCTGCGATTACTGGAATCCCGGATGGCCGATTTACACCCCCGCCTGCGCCTGCTGCTGCTCGCCAACCGCCTGCTGCACCCTAAATCTACCCATGAGCGGCCGCCTGAAGCCGCGCGCAAAGCAGTGGAAGCCAGCTTCTTCCAGGCCCGGCTGCTGCTGGAGTTCCCGCCGGCGGACCTGTACCGGACGGAGGACCGCATGATCCCGGTCGGCGGAACCGACATCCCTGTCCGCCTCTACTACCCCAGCGCAATGCCGGTGCATCCCGTGACGCTGTTTTTTCACGGGGGCGGATTCACGGTGGGCAGCCTGCGGCTGTACGACCTGCTCTGCCGCCGCCTGGCCAACCAAAGCGGCTCGCTGGTGGTGTCGGTGGGGTACCGGCTGGCGCCGGAACACAAGTTCCCCGCAGGGCTCGAAGACTGCTACCAGGCCCTGCGCTGGGTGGAGCAGCATATCGCGCCGCTGGGCGGCGACCCGGCCCGCATCGCCGTGGCCGGCGACAGCGCCGGCGGCAACCTGGCTACCGCCGTGTGCATCCTCGCACGGGACCGCCAGGGGCCCCGGATCACAGCGCAGGCGCTCATCTACCCCGTCACGGACGGCACCATGGCCGCCCCCTCCATCAGCCGCTACGGCCGGGGCTATTATCTTGAAGCAGAGACCATGCGCTGGTTCATGGACTGCTACACCAGCAGCCCCTCGGAGCGCGCGCATCCGCTGGTGTCGCCGCTGCTGCATCCCGATCTGCGCGGGCTGCCGCCCGCCCTGGTGCTCACCGCAGAATACGATCCCCTGCACGACGAAGGCCAGCAGTATGCTGCCCGCCTGCGCGAAGCGGGCAATGAGGTCGCCTGTTTCGACTATCCGGGCATGATCCACAGCTTTTTCATGATGCCGCGCTGGGTCTCGCCTGCGCGCGAGGCCATGCAGGCCGCTGCGAATTTCCTGCGCACGCGCCTGCGGGACTGACGTCCGGCGCGCAGCAAATTCAGCGCAGCGCTTGCGCGGATTCAGATTCTCCGTATATTTGGTATGCATGCATACTATTTTTGCAGACAGGCGGAAATTGCCGGTGCAGAGCGGGGCCAGCGCGCTGGTTTTGCTTGCGGCTCCGGCGCTGCCGGCCTACCTTGCGCATGCAAGCGAGATTCAACGCCGACTGAGAGCTGAACTATGCTGAGTCAACTGATTTTTCTGCTGGTATTTGCGGCTGCGGTGTTCTGGTTTTCGCGCCAGATCCGCGAGGTGCGGGGCGTGATCCGGCTGGGCCGGAACGAAGACCGGAGCGGCCGCCCGGCGGAGCGCCTGACCCGGATGCTGCTGGTGGCCTTCGGCCAGCAGAAGATGTTCAAGCGCGTGACGCCTGCCCTGCTGCATGCAGTCGTGTATGTGAGCTTCCTGGTCATCAACCTGGAGGTGCTCGAAATCGTCATCGACGGGCTGACCGGGCAGCACCGGATCATGGGGCAGTACACCGGAGCCCTGTACGATGTGCTGATGTGGGTCAACGAATGGCTGGCCCTGCTGGTGATCGTGGCGTGCGTGGCGCTGCTCTGGCGCCGCAATGTGATGAAAATCAGCCGATTCAGCGGAATCGAGATGCAGGAGTCCAAGGGCCTCGTGGCCCGGCGCAATTTCTCCTACCTCGACGCCAATATCATTCTGGTGACGGAAATCGTGCTGATGCTGGCGCTCTTCGCCTTCAACGTCGCCGACATCAGCCTGCACCGGCTCGAAGGAAAAGAGCTGCCGGGTGTCTTCCCGGTGAGCGGGCCGCTGGCAGCAGCCGGGATCTTCGGGCAGGATGCGCATGCCCTGCACCTGATCGAGCAGATCGGCTGGTGGGGGCATATTGTGGGGATCTTGCTGTTCCTCAATTATTTGCCCTATTCCAAGCACTTCCATATCATCATGGCCTTCCCCAACGTGTACTTCTCCCGTCTGGAGCCGGCCGGCAAGTTCAGCAGCCTGCCGGTGGTGCGCGAGGAGGTGAAGGCAGCCTTCGATCCGGCGTATACGCCGCAGGAAATTCCCGATGCGCCCAAGCGCTTCGGTGCCCGCGACGTCACCGATCTGACCTGGAAAAACCTGCTGGACAGCTACACCTGTACCGAGTGCGGCCGCTGCACGGCGGTCTGCCCGGCCAACCTGACCGGAAAGAAGCTCTCGCCCCGGAAAATCGTCATGGATGTGCGCGACCGGCTGGAGGAAATCCGCAAATACAAGCTGGCGCCGGATGAAAACGGCGTGCTGGTGCCCTCCAACGGGGTTGCCGGCGCGGAAGAGGCCGCGAAGCACACCCTGCTCGGCGAGCGCTACATCACCGAAGAGGAACTCCGGGCCTGCACCACCTGCAATGCCTGCGTGGAAGCCTGCCCGGTCAACATCGACCAGGTATCCATCATCACCGAGCTGCGCCGCCACCTCGTCATGGAGGATTCCGCCTATCCGGAAGCCTGGACGCACCTCTTCAACAACATCGAAAATACCGGCAATCCCTGGGGCATGCCTGCCGCCAGCCGGTTCGACTGGGCCCAGGAAGCCTGATCTTTCCCTCTGTATCCATCCGCGATCTAAGCGCTATGCATATTCCCCTGATGTCCGATCTTGCAGCCGAAGGCCGCAGCCCCGAGTACCTGTTCTGGATCGGCTGCGCCGGCTCGTACGACAGCCGCTACCAGCGCGTGACCCGCGCCATGGCGGACATTCTCAACACCCTGGGCATCGATTACGCGGTGCTGGGGCCGGAAGAAACCTGCACCGGAGACCCCGCCAAGCGGGCCGGCAATGAGTTTCTCTTCCAGATGCAGGCCATGCAGAATATCCAGACCCTGGAGATGTACCAGGTCAAAAAAATCATCACCGCCTGCCCGCACTGTTTCAATACGATCAAAAACGAATACCCCGATCTGGGCGGAACCTACGAGGTGATCCACCATTCCACCTTCCTGCAGCAGCTCATCGATGCGGGCCGGGTGCGGATGAAAGAAGGCGGCGCGTTCAAGGGCAAGAAGATCACCTTCCACGATTCCTGCTACCTGGGCCGCGCGAACGGCATCTATGAGGCCCCGCGCAAGGTGCTGGAGGCGCTGGACGCAGATCTGGCCGAGATGAAGCGATGCCGCACGACTGGCCTCTGCTGCGGCGCCGGCGGCGCGCAGATGTTCAAGGAGCCCGAACCGGGCCGCAAGGACATCAACATCGAGCGTACAGGCGAAGCGCTGGAAACCGGTGCCAGGGTGATTGCGGCGGCCTGCCCCTTCTGCATGACGATGCTCAGCGACGGGGTGAAGCACTTCGAAAAAGAAGGCGAGGTGCAGGTGCTGGATCTGGCCGAACTGGTGGCGGGCAGCCTGGACAAGGGCTGATCAGCTGGCGACCGCTCCGAGCAGCACCATCTGCTCCAGGGTGGGCACAGGGCTGCCGCCGGTCTTTTCGATGGTGACGGCGAAGGCCTCTGCGCCTTCGGTGATGGCCTTTTGCAGCAGCAGGGTGTCCGAGGGGTCGAATACGCCTGCATCCACCGGCTGGCCGCCTTTGATGGCCCAAAGCTGGTACTGGTAACCGGCCTCCAGGCCGGCCAGCTGCTGCGTTTTCAGCTTGACCTCCGCGGTTTTGGGATTCCAGTACACCAGTGCGCGCGCATCGGGCGCCTTGGCCTGCCCGGTCATGCGCACGATGCGGATCTCAGGATTGCCGATGAGCTCGAGCTCGGCGGCGGATGCTTCGTAGCGTTCGCGGTAGCTGGCGCGCTCGGCGGCGATCTGGCTGCGGTCGTTGTTCAGGACGGCGATCTCGCGGCTGGCATCCTGCCAGCGTCCGAAGAAGACGAGGTTCAGGATGGCGCTGGCGAAAAGCAGCACGCTGGCGGCGATGGCCCAGGCACGCAGGTACAGCGGGCGCACCTGCGCGGCAGGCGGTGCCTGTTCAGCCCCGATCGCCGACATCACCCCGGCCAGCAGCGCAGGATCCGGCTGCTCCGTCAGCGACTCGGCGTAGCGGATCATGGCGGCTTCGATCGCTTCGATCTCGGCCTGAATGGCCGGGTCTTTCCGGGCCGCCTCGCGCACCGCGATGGCTTCCGCTTCCGGAAGGGCTCCCGCCACATACAGCTCCAGGATGCCTGACGATATGTATTCCTGCGCGTTCACGCTCGTATTCCTACATCAGCTTGCGTAACTCCATCAATGCAGCCCGAATACGGGTTTTCAGCGTGCCCAGCGGCACGCCGAGTTCTTCAGCCGCCTCCTCGTGGGTGCGGCCTCCAAAATATACGGTCTCCAGCGCCACCCGTTGCCGTTCGTCCAGCTTGCCGACCAGCTCGGCCAGCCCGATATGCTCGACGCCGGGGGTATAGGATGCCGCCGAAGTTGGTTCAGATACGACGTTCTCGATGGTTTGGATGTTGGACCGTTCAAAACGGAAGGTTTTCGTCCGGGTCCGGTCGATGGCGGTGTTGCGGCAGATGTTCAGCAGCCAGGTAAAGAGGCGGCCTTTGGCCGGGTCGTACTGCGCCGCATACTTCCAGACTTTGACCAGGGAATCCTGCAGCACGTCGCGGGCCATCTCCCGGTCTTTGACGATCTGCTCCGCCACCCCCATCAGCGCACGGCCATAATGCTTATAGATCAGGGGAATCGCCCCCTGATCCTGTTTTTTCAGCAGCGCTATGATCTGTTCTTCCTGGGTCATGCGGCTGGGCCGGCGGTCTGTCTGAGTCTGGGGCAAACATACAACCCGCTGATGAGGAAACCAATACCCGGATCAGTGCAGCAGGAGCTTGCCGGTCTGGGCGGTGCCGGTGAGCGGATCGGAGATCCGCCAGGCATAGAGGCCAGGCGGCAGCCCGTCCAGCGGCAGCACCTGCGGACTCTGGCCGACGGCCATCTGCGCGCAGCGGCGCCCGTCGGGCCCGTAGAGCTCCCAGCGGGCTTCTCCCAGCTCCCGGCTCAGCAGCTGCACCGGCGTCCCGGCGGCAGCCGGATTGGGATAGACCAGCCAGGGCTGGCCAGGCAGGTAATAGACGGCTTCGGCCTCCAGCACCAGCGAGCGGTCTCCGTCCAGCTCCAGCCGGGCGCGGAAGCGGTTGAGGCCCTGCCGCAGGCCGGGCGCACGCATGGCATAATCGAGCTGCCCCTGCCGGGGTTCCACGCTCAGCACTGGCGTCCAGGCGCTGCCGGTTTCCCGCTCCAGGCGGATCTCCCGCAGCCCGTACACCGTGCCGATCTGCAGGGTGAACAGCGCGGTATCTTGTTCCAGGCCATTGAAAAACAGGCTTCTGAAATAACAGTCGACGCCCTGGTTGTCCTGATAGGCCAGGGCGAACCCCGCTGGCTGGGTCTGCCCGGCACCCGGCGCCAGCGGCGCAGCTGCCAGATGGCTGACTTCATCCAGCTCGGCGCCCCGGACCACGAGCATCGTGTCTGCCACATCCTGCCAGGGCTCCAGGTAGCGGCTGCCCAGGCGGAAGATGCGGTATCCTGCCGCCCCGGAGGCAGCATTCCAGTACACCAGGGAGGAGTCGGGGCAATTGAACCCGGTGCGCAGGCGCAGCGCCTCCGCAATGCTGAGTCCGTCCTGCGCAAAGGCCTTTCCGCCTGTCAGGATGCGGAGCTCCAATCCGCCTGCCTGTGCCGGCAGGCGCCAGGGATAGGCCTGCCGGTCCAGCTCCACCGCAGCATCGACCAGCACCCAGGGCCCGCCGTCCAGGCGGTACTCCAGCCGCCCGCGCTGCCCGGGCGCGAAGCCCTGCGCCCAGCGGAGCAGGCAGGCCCCGCCTGGCAGCAGCGGATCGGAGGGCAGGGGATAGCGCCATTCGAGCGTATCGGCGGGTTTCCAGGCCCAGGCAATGGCGAAAGGCTGCAGGCCGGCGCCTGCATGCCGGGCCGATACCTCCAGCACATAGGTGCCGGGTTCCGGAGATGCCAGGCTGAGGAATTCCACCGTATTCAGGCTGTCGCGGCTGCGGCGTGCCGGGCGTGAGAGGGAATCGGGATGCGGATCTGTCCGCAGGGTCCAGGGGAGCAGCGCCGCGCCGCCGCTGGACAGCAGCCGGAGATCGAGGTCGTGCACCAGGGCATGGGCGGCATCGGGTGCCGCTGCGGGATCGTTCCACACAAGCGAGACCTGCAGCAGGCGCTGCCCCGGCGGCACCTCCAGGGGCAGCTGCCACCCTGCGCCTGCGGCGATGCTGTCGGTCCGCCACTGGCCTGCCAGCAGGGCACGGGCTGCCGCAAGGGCATCGAGATTGCCGAATCCGCGGGCGTAGTCAGGCCCGGGCGCATCGGGATCGTCCACGCTGCCGATGAGCAGTGCGCGGAGGAGCATGGCTGAGGCCGGCGTGCCCGTCTGCGCCAGCGCGATCTGCTGGAGGACGGCCGCAGTGCCGGAGACGAGCGCGGCGGCTTCGGAGGTGCCGCCCCTGCCGAACGCAGTGAGATCGGGCTTCACGCGCCCGTCATATGCCGGGCCGCGCGAGCTGCGGGCTTCAGGCCGCCCCAGCGAGTCGGTGCCGCCCACGACGAGCAGGTGCTTGGCCTGCTTGAAGGAAGCGCTGAGGGTCGCATAGCCGGGCAGGCCTGCATACCGGCCCGCTGCGGATACGGAGTCGCCCGAATTGCCGGCAGAGGCCACATGCAGCAGCGCGGGCAGCCGCAGGGACTGCACATCGTAGGCACGGGCGTAGATGCTGTAGCGGTTGTCGATGAAGGTGCCATAGGCGTGATGCTGGATGCGGAAGGCGCGCAGCAGGCTGTCCGGCTCCGGAAAGAGGTCTCCGTAGTCGCTGCTGGCAAGCAGCGCGCCGCGGGCAGCGCCCCGGCCCCGGTAAGAGGTATTGCCTGCGCCGCCGATGGCGGTGGCCATGCCAAGGGCGTGGAGGGACTGCACCGCAGCCCGGCGGGGCGAAGGATACAGCCGGCCCCGGAAATCGATGTCGGCCGTATCGAAGGCCCGCTCGCGGATGGATACGGGGATCCCTGCCCCATTCCAGGCAGGCAGGCGGCCGTGCAGGGCCGAGACGGCATTGATCGACAGGTCCAAGCCATTGACAGTCAATTCTTCCTGCGGGATCATCGGGCGGGGTGCCGGGCGGCGCCAGATGCCCTCGGCCGTATCCGCTGCTTCGGCCAGATACACCCCCGCGGGCGGATATCCGCCCAGCGTACGCGCCGGCCCGGCTTCGGGCCCGTACCACTCATATGCGCGGACGGGCTGGGCTGCGAGATCCCAGGATATCAGCCAGCATGCCGCCAGAAGCGCCGCAACCCGGCACCGGCGGGATCCGGGAGTTCGGTTCTGCATCGACTTTTTTTAATCTGCTTGTAAAATACGGATAAAATCCAGTATACTTGGAATTGGGTCAAGGCTGCAAGTTCCTTTATGCAAGGGTGTTGCAACAATTTGGTCCAAATCTTCAAAATATCCACTCATCCTTAACCTTTCTGGTATGAAAAGACCGTTGTATCTCACAGCGATCGCTGCGGTATTGTTTGCGCTCAGCAGCTGTCTGCCCCAGGACAGCGAACAGATGGTCGACAAAGGCATCTCCCAGGACGTGCTGAAGCAGATCGAGCATCTGGGATTCAGCACGGAAAATGTGGCAAAGCTCGATGACGGCTACCTTGTGGAAGGCGACATCCTGCTGACGGAGGAAGACCTGCAGGGCGATGCCCACCGGACGGAGCTGGTGATTGCCCAGGAAGAGCAGTACCACACCTTCAACCTCGTGACCGGCCTGCCCCGCGTGATCAAGGTCCGCACCACGAGCGCCAACACCAAGCTGAGCCAGGCCATCGATGCCGCCATCGCGCGCTACAACGCCGAAAATCTTTCGCTGACCTTCCTGCGTGTGACGACGACCGATCAGGATATCCTGATCCAGGAGGTGAACACCAACCAGTTCATTGCGTCCGCAGGTTTCCCCAGCGGCGGAAATCCTTTTGGAACCATCAGCTATTCGCGGCGGTATCTGGGCAATGCGTACAATCTGAACTTCGTGACGACGGTTGTGGCGCATGAAATGGGCCATTGCATCGGCTTCCGCCACACCGATTACATGAACCGGAGCTACAGCTGCGGAACCGGCGGCAACGAAGGGGCTGGTACGGTAGGCGCCGTGCATATCCCCGGCACGCCCACGGGTCCCGACCCCAACTCCTGGATGCTGGCCTGCCTCAGCGCCACCACCAACCGCCCTTTCAACGCGAACGACAAAATCGCCCTGGATTACCTCTACTGAGCAGATCCGCTCCGGAAGCGATCCTACAAGCCCGCCCCCGGCGGGCTTTTTGCATACCTGCCGCTCAGAAGAGAACGATCACCACCAGCAGGCTGATCACGAAGTTCAGCACCGCTGCGAACAGGTATGTGCCCAGAAAAAGGCTCCATTTCAGGGTGGTTTTGCCGATTCCCTGCCGGTACATCCGGTGCATGGCCCACCAGAGCGAGCCCAGCACCCAGCATACGCCGATCATCAGCGTGCTTGGTCCGGGCAGCAGGCGGCTGAGCCAGATCAGCAGCGTGATCACCAGCAGCGAGGCTGCATGCCAGTGCAGCAGCAGCACAAGATGCTCCACATAGTAGCGGTCCCGGCGCCAGTACATCAGCCCGAGGACCGCAGCCATCATGCCGACGGTCGCGAGCAGGGTGTAGGAGGCGGAGCCGATATAGGCCCGGATCAGCTTGTCGGGCTCGCGCAGGCTTTTGATGCTTTGACGGATCATCAGCCGGCTGGCGAAGCCCTCGATCTGGTAATGGCCAAGCAGGGAATCGGGGTTCATGAAGGCCAGGTCCAGCGGATCGATGCGGTAGGACTGGTCCAGCATCTCCAGCCGGATGCTATCGAGTTCCGTGGTGCCGCCGGTCATGGCGCGCAGCGTCGCGCTGCTGCTGCGGACGATGAGGCTGTCCAGGGCTTCGCGGGCCTCCGGGCCCTGAAGCGCGGGCGGCAGGCTGTCCGCCATCCGGCGCATGCGCCGCATGACGGCGTATTCCCGGAGATCGTCGATCATGCGCTTCGGATCCTCGCCGGCTGCTCTGCTGCCGGTATTGAACCGGATTTTCAGGCCGCCGCCGGTATACTGCGAATTGACCGTCAGCAGGAAGAAAAACATCGAGATGAAAAACAGCTGGGAAGGCTTGGGATAGCGCTTGGAGCGCCCCTCGAAGAAGCGGACCGTCATCCGGCCCGGAATCAGCAGATCGGCCAGGGTGCGGAGGAATTTTTCGTTGAGGTGGGTGAAATGATTCCAGAACTGGCCCAGGAGCTCGGCGAGGGTGATGCGCTTGTCGGCAGTTTTTTCGCCGCAGGCCGGGCAATACTTCACCTTGCCGGCAGGCGGCAGGGCTGCATCGCAGTTGGGGCAGACCGTGGGGCGGACTTTTTCGGCTTTGGGCATGGGCAGGGATTGATTCCTGCAAGATACGGAATCCTGCCGATGCAGCGGTATCAGGTGGCAGGCCGGTGAATGATGACGGTGAACTGCTCAGCCTCGGTATCATGAATGAAATCGATCTGGGGATAGGCCTTCAGGGCCCTGAGAATGCCGCTGCCGGCGCCACGGTAGTCCATGAGATCCGGGGCGAACGAATCCAGCAGATTGTTGCGCTTTTTGCGGATTCCCTGTCGGATCTGTGCTTCAGTCAGGCTGTTGGGGAGTTTCCCGGGGCTGATAATCCGGATGCTCCGCTGAAATACGAAGAGCTTGATGGTGTCCTGAATGAAATAGTCGCGGTGGATCAGGGCATTGACCAGCATCTCTGTAAGAACTATCGGAGGGACCTCCGGAACCCCCAGACTGTTGAACGATTGCCCGTTCTGGACTTTCTGGAGCTTAGAGTAAATAAAATCGAAGTCTTTCCGGTAGAGTTCGTCCAGGGTGCCTGTCAGATTTTCGCTGCTCCGGTAATCCGATTCCGCTACATCGTCTCCCCAGAACCAGATAGCCGTAATGAAATGCCCTGGAAGAATCCGCTGCAGGTGCTTTCCGAACAGCAGTGCGCCGGCCAGCTTCAACGTGCCGTCCTGCGCAAGTCCCAGGTTGCAGAAATAGCGCTCCCGGTCTTCCGGAAGGCAGGGCGCTCCATATTTCTTTTCGTAGAATGCCTGAAATTTTTCCCAGTTCACATCTTCGAAGCTGCTGCCGCGCACCAGCATCTCCTCAGCGTATAGACTTCCGCTGTTTTGGAGCATGCGAAGCAGTTCCTCTTTGCTGGTCACTTTCCGTTTGTCAGATCCATTTTTGATGAAAAAAAACGCCGTCTTTGTCCATATGAGGCTTGTCCGTTCCTTCTGGTACGGCAGCGGCTAATACCTTTTTGCCGCCGATATCGATCGTCTCAGTCGTAATGACAATCGGGCTTTTCACATGATCGGCAGCGGCTGTGCTGAGCAGATTATTGATTCGCTGCAGGTCCTGGAAAGAAAGCCCGGTCACTTCGCCGGTTTTGTCGTTTACGCCGATGATCAGCAAGCCGCCTTTGCTGTTTGCAAATGCGACCAGTTCCTGCGCTACGCTGACGATGTTCGTTACATTTTCCTTCAGCTGAACCCGGCTGTTTTCGCCTCCCTGGATCAGATTCAGCATCTCCTCTGCATTCATAGCCTGCACGATTGCAAGGTATTGCCTGATTTTCCCAGCAATATGCGGATTTTTTATTGCCCTGCGCCTCAATCTGCCGCCGGCAGACCCGTGCTGCCCAGCGTGTATCCCAGAATGAGGCTCAGCGAGCGGTACCGTCCCGACCAGTACGTGTATCCGCGCATGAGCTGCCGGTTGTGCTGGTAGCGGAACTCCGCCTGATAGCGCTTCCACCGGATGCCCGCACCCGCCGCAGGGTTGATGCTGCTGAAGATCTTCCGGGTTTCGAACCCGCTGGCATAGGTGCTTCCGAAGGAGAAGTCGATAGTCATCAGGCCATTGAGAAAGAGGCGGGTATCCGGATTGAGGAACAGGTAATACCGGAATCCTACAGGCAGTTCCACAGAGCGGTACCGGACCCTGACAGTACTGGTGTAGGAGGTGCTGGGAAACATGATATGGGTGTCCTGGTAGAATTGCAGCGTAGGCTCGGCCAGCAGCGACCAGCGGCCCTGGTTGAAGGGCAGGATCTGCTCGAACTCGAACCCGAGCCGGAACGTCGGCCGCCAGGGAAACTTCGCGCCTTCCAGGACTGCAGCGGGATTTGAGAAGCGTGCCGAAGCCATGCTGAAGCCCGGCCGGATGCGGACGGCGGCCAGCGCCTTGACATCCCGCACGCCGTAGCGGACGCTGCTTTCGCCGATGCAGCCATTATATGCCTCGAAAAACCGGGCCAGCGACGGCTCGTCGCAGGCGATCTCCACCTGCCGCTGCGCACCGCAGGACAGGTCGCGCTGGAGCTGAAACCGGAAGTCGTAGTTGGTATACACCGCCGTGGAGCCCAGCGGCTGGTAGCGGCGGTAGATGAGCTGCTGCACCGGCGAGTCGGGCAGGCTGTAAAAAAAGCGCAGCACCTGCTTGCTCTCATAGCGGTACAGGCTGGCGCGGCCTTCCACGATGACCTTCAGAAACAGCGTATCCGGGCTGAACACTGGATTCCGGTACGGGGTGAGCTTGTCGATCTGATTGCTGGAGCGGTCGATCTGGACGGCTTCGCGCACGTAGCGCGACTTGCCTGTGACGCCAAACTCGCGGACCTCGGCCAGGGTGGCCGTCAGCTGCTCCCCGCCGGGCTGCATGCGGTACTCGAACGACTCCGGATTGAAGCGCCAGTCCACATTGAGGATTTCGCATTCGCGGCGGATGCCGTCGTTGCCGGTCCAGTAGCCGGGCTCGAAGTCCACCTGGGCTGCGGCAGGTACGCTCAGAAAGCTGGTAATGAGAAGAATAAATGGTGTGCGCATGAGGTTTGAAGAATTATGGGGAACGGATCAGAACAATTGGAAGGACGCTGCAATGCCGAAGCTCTGGAACGAGTTGGTCCAGTACGCATTTTCAGCTGTCAGCACGTCCTGCGGGAGGTAATAGCGTAGCTCCCCGCCGAAGCGCTTGTAGCACATCCCGGCGGCAAAGCAGGGCATGCCTTCGGGCGACATCTTAAATTGGCGTCCGAAGGGGTAAGAAATGTATGAATCGCCCAGCACCGCGACCGGTATCATATACCCCGCCGTGAGATAGGGGTGATAAGGCCTGCCGGGCCGGCTGAAGGGATACAGACGCAATCCGGCGAGCATCTCCAGCGAGCGGTAGCGCAGCTGGATGTCCTGCCAGCGCTCGTTGCCGGCCGTGCCGGAGAATTGCTGGACCGCCAGCTCGGCGCACAGCGCCAGCCGCCGCCCGAAGACCGACAGCAGGTATTCCGCATCTGCGCCCAGCGCCACGGCAGGCTGGCGGCTGTATTCGGCAGCATACCGATCGTCAAACTCATAGCTGAAGGATGCAGCAGACAGGCGCAGCATCGGCACGATCCGCAGATGGAATCCGGCAGGTTTGGAGCTTGGATAGATCCGGCCCGTCTCGCCCTGGCAGGCGTAGTACGACCGGAATGCTGCTTTGAGGTAGCGGCCGTCGTAGCGGGGCGCCTGCGCCGGGGGCAGCGCACCTTCGCAGGCGAGCCGGATCTGCAGCTGGCCCGCAAAG
>JANRID010000060.1:0-13246 GCA_033765305.1 Bacteroidia bacterium | reverse complement strand
GGGCCTGAGCTGCAGCTGGGGACCCAGATCGGCATGGAGCTGCGCGACGATCCGCTGGTGCTGGGAGGCGAGGCATGGCTTGCCGAGCCGGACCCCCGCGGCAAGGCGCTGATCCTGCACCGGATCCGGCTGCGGTGATGCGGCGGTATTGTGCAGTGCCTCGCTGGCAATCGAATAGATCCAGTCTTCCGACTTGATACTTAATACTTCCTACCCCCAAGCCTGCGGCGCAGCGCATCCCGCGAGGGGTTGAAACCGCCTCGCTGGCAATCGAATAGATCCAGTCTTCCGACTTGATACCTGATACTTCCTACCCCCAAGCCTGCGGCGCAGCGCATCCCGTGAGGGGTTGAAACCGCCTCGCTGGCAATCGAATAGATCCAGTCTTCCGACTTGATACTTAATACTTCCTACCCCCCAGGCCTGCAGCGCAGCGTTTGCAGCGAGGGGTTGAAACCGCCTCGCCGGCAATCGCAAGTATCCAGTCTTCCGACTTGATACTTGATACTTCCTACTCTTTTCCCATCAGAAACACCATCGGCACCTCCAGCCGCCCCGCCCACGACCGCTCCGAGTGGTCCGTCCCCTCATAGATCTCCGACCGCCAGCTCCCCGCCGGAAACTCCAGCCCCGCCAGCATCGAATCCGCCCGCAGCTGATACGGCAGGTACAGGCTGTCCAGCGTCTCCGTGCCGATGTCGTAGTAGAGGCGGTTGCCCTGCCGCAGCGGCAGGCTGCTCCGCAGATAGGCAAAAAATGCCTCCTGCGCCGCCCGCAGCGGACCCTCGTCCAGCTTGTCCGGCCGGCCCATGGGCCAGTGCACCGACAGGCAGGCCGCCCCGCCGAATACCTCCGGGTATTCGCAGAGCGCATACATCGAGATCAGCCCGCCCATGCTGGAGCCCATCACGAAGGTATGCGCCGCATCCGGCAGCGTGGAATACGCGCTGTCGATCCAGGGCTTCAACTCCTGCGTCAGAAACAGCAGATATTCGTCGGCCAGGGCCTTGCCGCCTTTGAAATGGGCCGCCAGGCCCGCCTCCCGCTGCGCCGGCGCCAGGCTGTCCAGCGGCGCCTCCGGAAAATACTCCGCAGCCCGGTACTCGCCGTTGTTCCACACCCCCACCACGATGCAGGGCGGGATCTGCCCCGAGGCGATCAGCCGGCCCGCTGTCTCGTCTGCCTTCCATTCCTGCCGGTTCCACGTCGTGGTGCTGTCGAACAGCATCTGGCCGTCGTGCATGTACAGCACCGCATAGCGCTGCGCCGGGCTGTAGCCCGCCGGCAGCCACACATCCACATGGCGCGCGTCCACATGGCGGGAGGGGAAGTCCGCATGGCGCACCACGCGGCCCGAAGCGACGGAAGGCAGCTGCGGAGCAGCCGGCGGACGGCAGGCCGCCAGGCCAGCCAGCAGCAGCAGGGGAAGGCAAGATTTCATCGGCACAGCATTGATCCTGATTCGCCCGACAACATACCCAAATGCGCCCAGACCCGCAACAGGCCCTGCCGCGCCCCCTTGAATTTCTCCGCTTTTCTCCCAACCTTACATCCCGCAGGCATCCCGCCCGGCTTCCGTACCCCTCAGCCGTTTTCCCCATGCATACCTCCCGCAGAAATTTCCTCAAAACCGGCGCCCTCGCCCTCGCAGGGGCTGCCCTCGCGCCGGATCTCCTCGCCGCCAAGCCCCGCAGGCAGCTCGTCGGCATCCAGCTCTACTCCATCCGCGCCGAGATGGAGCAAGACCCCCTCGGCACCCTCCGGCAGCTCGCCGCCATGGGCTACCGCCACGTGGAGCATGCCAACTACCGCGACCGCAAGTTCTACGGCTACCCCGCCGCCGAATTCCGCCAGATCCTGGATGATCTCGGCATGACCATGCCCAGCGGCCATACCGTGCTCGGCAGCGAGCACTGGATCGAAGCCAGCAAGGACTTCTCCGACAGCTGGAAGCACACCGTCGAAGACGCCGCCATCATGGGCCAGCGCTACGTCATCAGCCCCTGGCTCGACCAGCGCCTGCGCAGCAGCCGCAGCGAACTCCTCCGCATGATGGAGGTCTTCAACCGCTGCGGCGAGCTCTGCCTCCTCTACGGCATGCGCTTCGGCTACCACAACCACGACTTCGAGTTCAGCGAGCGGCTCGAAGGCGAGACCCTCTACGACCTCATGCTCCAGCACACCGACCCCGTCTACGTCATGCAGCAGCTCGACATCGGCAACATGGTCTCCGGCGGCGCCAAAGCCCAGGACTGGCTCTCCCGCTATCCCGGCCGCTTCACCTCCCTGCACGTCAAGGATGAAATCGCCGTCGACGGCGCCGCCCATCCCTACGAAAGCACCGTGCTCGGCCAGGGCATTGTCAATGTGCCCCAGGTGCTCAAGCTCGCCCTGAAATACAACAAGTCCGTGCACCTCATCATCGAGCAGGAGGCCTACCAGGGCAAGGCGCCCCTCGACTGCGCCCGCGAAGACCTCGCCGCGATGAAGCAGTGGGGCTACGTCTGACCGGCGTGCCGGAAGCCTCATCAGGAGTTGGGCGTGTCCCCCCGTGCGCGCCATGCGCGCGGGGGGCCGGGCTCCTCCGGGGTCCGCTCCGCTCCCGCCCTCCGCTGCGCTCCGGGCCAGGCCCTCCGGATCCCTCACGCGGTGCAGCGGCCAAGGCCCGCGCTGCGTCTATCCGGCAAATCGCCTTCCCTGCCGCACATGCACCTGAAAACCCTCGCAACCCTGTGCCTCCTGCTGCGCTGCGCCCTTCCGGCTGCGGCCCAGCACCCCGTGTACGCCCTGCCCGGACAGGGCGCCGACGCCCGCTCCTTCCAGCGCCTCGTCCTGCCCCCCGGCTACGAGCTGCGCCCCATCGAGCTCTCCGTCCCCGGCCGCAAAGAATCCATGGCCAGCTACGCCCGCCGCCTGGCCGCGGAGATCGACACCACCCGGCCCTTCTCCCTGCTGGGCGTCTCCATGGGCGGCATGGCCGCCGTCGAGATGAGCCGCTTCCTGCATCCGGAGCATCTCATCCTCATCGCCAGCATCAAGCACCGCGACGAGATGCCGCCCCGCTACCGCTTCCTGCGTGCCGTGCCCCTGCACCGCATCTTCAGCGGGCGCGCCCTCGGCTTCCTCGGCAACCGCGTCCGCAACCTCTACGAGCCCGAAGGCCGCCCCTACGATTCGCTCTACACCGCCATGCTGCGCGACAAGCCGCGCAAATTTCTCCCCCGCGCCATCGGCTGCATCGCCCGCTGGGAAAGCGATTCCTATCCGCCCGGCCTCATCCACATCCACGGCACGCGGGACCACACCCTGCCCTACCGCCACGTGCGCGGCGCCATTCCCATCGAGCGGGGCTCGCACCTGCTCATCATGACCCGTGCGGAGGAGATCAGCGCCATCCTGGCGGAGCGGCTGCCGCCGCGCTGAGGCTCAGCGCTTCCAGCGATTCCGCCACCAGGCGCGCAGGCGCGCCGGCAGGCCCGCCGGGGCCGCCGCTTCGGGCTCCCGCCCCTCGAAAGCCGCGATCCAGTGCGCGATCTGCCGCTCCGGATTCAGCCGGCTGGGGAATCCGCCCTGCCGGGCCTGCGCCAGCACGTACTGCAGCAGCGGATACGGCCGCGGATGCGCATAGATGGCTGCCGCATACACCGCCGGAGGCTCCAGCATGCTGCCGCTGCGGGCAATCTCCTCCATGATGCGCTTGAGCGAAAGCGGCGGCAGCCGCAGCAGCTCCGGCTCGAAGTCGCCCTGCGTCAGAAACTGCTCGATCCGGGTGATCCGCACCTCCAGCGGGCGGCTGCTGGCAGCCAGCAGCGCCAGGTTGGGCGCGAGCGCGAAGCGGCCCAGGCAGGCGATGAAGGCATCGCCGAAGCGCGGATCGGCGTCCGGGCGCTGCCACACGGCATCCAGGTGGTTGAGCAGCAGGATGAAGCGGCCGCCGTGCAGCTCGAAAGCCTCCACCACCTCGTCCAGCGCCTCCGCCGGCTCCGGCAGCCCCAGCCCCGCGCTCAGGTCGTTCATGAATGCGCTGTACGACTGCTGGTACGCCGCCAGATCGGCCAGGATCACCCGCACCTCGGGCAGGCCGGCGTTCAGAATATCTTCGAGCAGGCGTGTAGCGCCCTGGTCGTCGGAGCCGGCCAGGTTGATCGCGGCGGCGCCCTGCATCAGGCGCTGGATGAGCACGTTGGTAAACGCGGGACGGAATGCGGCTGGCATCGTTCAGGCAAGGAATCGGAGAGCTGCCCCGCGGCAGCCTGCGCAAAGATGCGGAAATTTGACGGAATCCGCTTCACCTCGCGGCAGCCGGACAATTCCGGCGGACAGACGGCCAATTTTGCCGCAAAAACCCGTATCTTGCAGCGAAATACGCGCAGGATGACGGTTCCGTCGTTGCTCTCCCTGGCCGGTATCGGGCTCTTCTGCACCGGCGTCTACCTGGTGCTCACCCGCCGCAACGCGGTCATGGCCCTCATGGGCATCGAGCTGATGCTCAACGCCGCCAACCTCAATTTCATCGCATTCTCCCGCCGCGACCTGCCCGATGCCGAGGGCCAGATCGTGTCCATCTTCGTCATGGCCCTGGCGGCCGCCGAGACCGCCGTCGCCCTGGCCCTCATCCTCAACCTCTTCAAACGGCAGGGCTCTGCCGAGCTGGATACAGCCAGCCGCCTGCGGAACTGAATCCGCAGCGCTTCTCCTAAAAATCGCTAGATTGGCGGCATCATGAACCCTGCGGACGGTCTGCCTGCATCCCCCGGAGAACTGCGCATCGCGCTGCTGGCCCTCGGCATGCCGCTGGCGCTGCTGCTGGGCGGGCTGCTGATCCTGCTGGCCGGCAGGCGTCTCCGCGCCCAGGGCGGCTACCTGGCCCTGCTGATGATGGGCCTGGCCTTCATCGCCTCCCTGCTGCTGCTGGCTGCGGTCTGGCCCGCCGGCACCGTGCGCGCCGCCCTCCCCTGGATCGAGCTGCCGGGCCTCTCCATTCCGCTCCGCTGGCGCATCGACGGGCTGGCAGCCCTTATGCTCGCCCTCGTGAGCGGGATCGCCGCCCTCGTGCACCTCTATTCGCTGGCCTATCTGCGCAACGAGCGGCACCTGTCGCGCTACTGGGCCTATCTGGCCCTGTTTTGCGCTGCCATGATGGGCATCGTGCTCATGGAGCACCTCATCCCGGTCTTCATGTGCTGGGAACTGGTGGGCATGAGCTCCTACCTGCTCATCGGCTTCTGGACGGAGCGGGCGCAGGCCGGACGGGCGGCGCAGGCCGCCTTCCTCGTCAACCGCATCGGCGATGCGGGCCTGCTCGCCGGCATCCTGCTCCTGACGGGCATGGCCGGCAGCGGCGATCTGGGCCGTCTGCATGGGCTCGCCGGTTCCGGTGCCCTGGGCATCGCGCCCGGCTGGCAGACGGCCATTGCCTTGCTGCTCTTTCTGGGCTGCATGGGCAAATCGGCCCAGGTGCCGCTGCACCTCTGGCTGCCCGGCGCCATGGAAGGCCCCACGCCCGTTTCTGCCCTGATCCATGCCGCCACGATGGTAGCGGCCGGGGTCTATCTGCTGGGGCGCATCTGGTTTCTGATGCCGCCGCAGGCGGAGGCCTTCATCGCCGTCACCGGCGGCGCCACCGCCCTGCTGGCCGCGCTTTCGGCGCTCGGCCAATGGGACATCAAGCGGGTCCTCGCGTATTCCACCATCTCCCAGCTGGGGCTGATGATGCTCGGCATGGGCGCCGGCGCCCGCGACATGGCGCTGCTGCACCTCGTCACCCACGCCTTTTTCAAATGCGCCCTCTTTCTGGCCGCCGGGGTGGTGGTGCATGCGATGGCCCATGCCGGCGCCTCCGATCCGCAGGACGATCCGCAGGATATGCGGCAGATGGGCGGCCTGCGCCGCCGCATGCCCTGGACCTTCGCGCTGTACCTCCTGCCGATGCTCGCGCTCTCCGGGCTGCCGCTTACCTCGGGCTTCCTGTCCAAGGACGGCATTCTGGCCGGCGCCTGGACGCAGGCGCTGCACAGCGGCGGCTGGATGTGGCCTGCGGCCCTGGCCGGCAGCGCAGCCGCCCTGCTGACGCCGGTGTACATGATGCGGCAGCTCCAGCTCATCTTCGGCGGGCCCGGCCGGGGCCTGCAGGTGGAAGATGCGGAACCGCTGATGCGCATTCCGCTGCTGCTGCTGGCGCCGGGCAGCCTTTGGCTGCTGGTGGCTTTCAGCCCCTTCGACGCGGCGCAGAGCCCGCTGCTGGCCGGCATTGCGCCGGCGGCAGGCGGCGGGCTCCATGCGGAGCCTGCTGTGCATGCCTGGGTATCGGCAGCCTCGGCCCTGGGCGTGGCCGCCGGACTATGGCTCGGCTACCGCGCGCGCGCGCAGGCGCGCAGCCGCGAGCGGCGCGGGCTGCTGCAGGGCCTGTACCTGGAGGCGGCGGCGGAGCGCGCCGTGCAGCGCCCGGTGCTGGAGCTGGCGGCCCTGGCCGCCCGCTTCGACCGCCGGGCCGTGGACGGCCTGGTCAATGCCATCGGGCGGCTGGCCGTGCACCCGCGCGGCCGCGGCCCCTCGCTGGCTGCCCTCGCCAGCTGGCTGGACACCCGCTGGGTCGACGGCCTGATCAACGGGCTGGCGGCCCTGGCCGCCCGCACCGGACGGGCAGCCCGCCGCCTGCAGGGCGGGCAGGTGCAGCGCTATCTGCTCTACATGCTGGCGGCAGTCCTGCTGGCCGTCTGCTGGCTGGTCTGGAAAGGAGGAGGAATCTGAACCTATGGGAAAACTGAGCATCCTGGTTTTTCTGCCCGTGGCGGCGATGCTGCCGGTGCTGCTGGTCCCGGCCCGCCGGAGCGGCTGGCTCCGCTGGATTGCCCTGGCAGCCTGCCTGGCCCAGACCGGGCTGGCCCTTTCGCTGATCCCCGCTGCCGGCAGCGGCCCCTGGCTCCTCGTGGAGCAGGCCCCCTGGCTCGATCTCTCGCTCGGCAGCGCAGGCTCGCTGCGCGTGGAGTACCTCCTCGCCCTCGACGGCATCAGCCTGGCGCTCGTATTGCTGACTTCGCTGATGATGAGCATTGCCGTGCTGGCCTCGTGGCAGCAGATGCAGCGGCCCAAGGCCTATTTTCTCCTGCTGCTGCTCCTCGACTGCTCGCTTGTGGGGGTATTTCTGGCGATGGATTTCCTGCTTTTCTTCATCTTCTACGAGCTGATGCTGCTGCCGATGTTTTTTCTCATCGGCCTCTGGGGCGGGGAGCGGCGGGAATATGCCGCCATCAAGTTTTTCATCTACACCCTGGCCGGATCAGTCTTTATGCTGCTGGTGCTGGCGGGGGTCATGTTCAGCTACAGCGCCGGCGGTGCCGGCGGGGAAACGGTGTATACCCTCAACCTGCTGCAGATCACGGGCACCGGTGCCGGCGGGCAGGCTGCGGAGCTGCTGAGCGGCAGCGTCTTCGCGCCGGGGCAGACGATTCTGGGCCTGGATGCGCGGCTGCTGGGCTTTTGGGTGCTGCTGATCGCATTCGCCATCAAGCTGCCGGCAGTGCCCCTGCACACCTGGCTGCCCGATGCGCACGTGGAAGCGCCGACCCCGGTCTCGGTCATCCTGGCCGGGGTGCTGCTCAAGGTGGGCGGTTACGGGCTGATCCGGATCTGCTACGGGCTGTTTCCGGATGCAGGGGTCGCCATGTCGGGCTGGGTGGCGGGCATCGGTGTGACGGGCATGCTGTACGGGGCCCTGGTGGCGATGGCCCAGACGGACCTCAAGCGCATGGTGGCCTACTCGTCTGTGTCGCACATGGGCTATGTGCTGCTGGGGCTGGCGAGCCTGGAGGCAGCCGGGGTGTACGGAGCTGTTTTTCAGCTGGTGGCGCACGGGCTGGTGTCTGCCATGCTGTTTCTGATCGCCGGGGTGCTTTACGACCGCGTGCACGACCGGCAGATCGCCAATTTCGGCGGCCTGTGGGAGCTGATGCCGCGCTACGCCTTCGTGACGCTCATCGGATTTTTCGCTGCCCTGGGTCTGCCAGGCCTCTGCGCCTTCGTGGCGGAGCTGCTGGTGTACCTGGGCGCCTTCAGCTCGGAGCGGATTCCGGTGATCTACCCGGCGCTGGGCGTGCTGTCGATCGTGCTGGGGGCAGCCTATTTCCTGCGGGCGTACCGGCAGCTCTTCTTCGGCGTGTTCGATCCGGGCAAAACGAGCGCCTGGCGGGACAAGCTCACCGATCTGACCCCGCGTGAGTACCTGATGCTGATTCCGCTGGCCCTGCTGATCTTCTGGCTGGGCATCTATCCGGGCCCGGCGCTGGAGCGCCTCGAAGCGCCGGTGCAGGCCTGGCTGGCCTGGGTGCTGGGCTGAGGCGCAGCGCAATTTATCATGTTATGCCGAACCTTTTATTCAGTTGGTAATCCAATCTGCAGAATGTTTCTTGCTGCATCGAGCAATTGAAACTGAGCGGTTTGAGGGCCAACATCCGGATATATGCGCTCGCGCTGGCCGTTGGCTTCCTGGGAGTCGCCAACTCAGTTCAGGGACAAGCCATCCCGGACGAGGACATTGTGCCCTCGCGCACGCCCGGCGCGCGCGCGGACGACGCAGGGGGCGAAGGCGCCGAGCGCAGCAGCGGCCTGCTGCAGGCGGCGTTTGTGAAGGCGCAGGAAGAGATTCCGCCCGGTGTGATGTTTTTCAACGTACTGAAGCTGTTCAACGATACGGATTCCGCCTATTCCTTTACGCTGCAGTTTTCCCTGCCGGACAACGGCAAGCTCTTCGCCCAGGAAAGCGATCTGGCGCCGATGACCCTCATGCCCGGCCAGTCGCACTTTGTGCCGATCCGCGTATCCTTTCCCGCCGAAACCCAGGGCGGCATTCCCTTTCCCATCACCGTTTCCCTGGCCGGGCCGGACGGCAAGCCGCTGACGGCTCCCCTGAAAACAGCAGTTTCGTTCACCAGACACAGCAAGTGGCGGCTGTTCACCCCCTTTGCCAAGGCCTATACTTCCGACCGCAAAGATGTATTCACCAAAGCACCGGTGCAGATTTTCAACGAAGGCAACGTCGCCGAGCAGCTGCGCATCGAATTCCGGGCCGGGGACATGCTGGACCTGCAGGAGACCAGCTCCGACGTGCAGGTGCTGGAGTTTGTGCTGCCGCCGCTGCACGACACAGCCCTGGCCGTGCACGTCCGCTGCAAGCCCGGCGATGCGGGCGCCAAGGGGCTCGCCTACCGGCTCACCATCACGGGCCGCACCGGCTCCGACACGGTGCGCCAGGTGCAGACCATTCAGTTCGAGGCCATTGCGGCAGATTACCGGAACCAGATCAGCGAGGAGGAATCGCCGCTGATCATTTCGATGGCATACACCCCCGGCAGCGGTTCTGCCCTCGTCAGCCTGAGCGGCAATGTGCTGCTGACCGAAGGGCGCAAATTCAGCTACGGCTACGAGACGCGCTACGCGCCGGCGGCGCCAGGCAGCGCGGACGCCAGCGATCTGTTCTGGCGCAGCGCGCGCCTCTACGCCAGCTACGAAAACAGCCAGTACAAGGTGCGCCTGGGCGATGTAAGCCTGGGCGGCCCCGCCGCATTTGCGGGCCGCGGCATCTCATTCACCCAGGAAAAAATCCAGGGCAACAAGCTGAGCCTCACCTATGCCCGCAGCCTCCGGAGCCCGGAGTGGGGCCTCAGCGGCGCCTATTCCCGTCAGCTCCGGCAGGGCCTGCAGGTGAAAGCCGGGCTGTCATATGTCAAGCGCCCGGACGACCAGACCCAGGTGACGGCGCCCAGCGCCGGTATCCGCTTTTCGCCATCCAACACCCAGCAGTTTGCCCTGGATGCAGGCCTCACCCGCCTCAATACCTACGGCCGCGGCCTCCGGCCCATCGACCAGACCGGCATCGGCTACAAGGCGAGCTACAGCGGCGAGTTTGGGCGCCTGACGGTCAGCCTCAAAAACCAGTACGGCAGCAAAGACTACCTCGGCAACGGCAAGGGCAGCTTCCGCTTCGACGCCGAAAGCGGCTACCAGCTCCGCAACGAATCCAGCCTGCGGCTGATCTATGTGTACACCCGCAGCCAGAACGAAAAGACCAGCGAAGACGGCCAGCTGAGGGCCTACAGCCGCAAGACCTCCCAGCAGGCGACCGCAGCCCTGAACCTGAAGCTCAAAACCGGCGCGCTGGCGCTGGCGGGCAGCTACCAGCAGATTTCGCAGTACAGCATGTCTGCCGAGCGCCCGGACCCCGAACTGTACGGCGTGCGCCGGCTGAAGGTGTCGGCGGCGACGGTCATCAAGGGAAAGCAGAATTCCGGCCTGTCCCTGGTGCCTTCCGCTGCCCTGGGCGTTTCGTCGGTGTACCAGGGCGCCGGTGCGGGCGAAACCCGGCTGCTGGCCAAGGCCGGCCTGAGCGCCCGGCTCAAATACGCCAGCTTCTCGGCCGAATACCTCCAGCAGCCCGCCGGGCCGCGCCAGCCTTCGGAGCAGCCTGCGCCCAAAACCGACCAGCAGTTCCGCCTGGGGGCCTCCTACCAGCGCAGCTTCCTCGGCGACCGCCTCATCATAGATGCGAGCACCGCGATCGATTACCTCTTCGCCGTCAAGTCGATGCAGGCCATGACCACCGCCGGGGTGCGCTACCAGGGCGAGTACGGCTGGTCCTTCGGCGCCGATATGCAGGCCGACGCCCTGCGGGTGGCCGCTGGCGAGGGGCAGCCGAGCGTGACCCTCACCGCGCGCAAGGTGATCGAAGCGCCCCAGCCCCGGCTCCGGTACTTCAACCTCAAGGTGGTATTTTTTCAGGATGAAAATGGCAACCGCCTGCGCGAGCCCGAAGAGACCGGCATCGGCAATGTGCTTGTGAAGCTGGAGCGGGCCCAGGACCCGCCCCCTTCCGGCACGGCGGAGCCGGTCCGCTTCAAGCCCCCGGAAATCATGTCGGACGAGACCGGTCTGGCAGCCTTCCTCAAATCGCCCGAAGGCACCTATTTCATCAAGCTCAAGGAGCTGTTTCCCCAGATGCTCTACACCAACCTGAACGGCTCCGAACTGGAGGTGCTGCTCAACAAGCACACCACCCTGCTGGTGCCGTATACCAAGAGCGTGATGATAACCGGCAAGATCGAGATTGCCCGCGACAAGTATTCCCGCCTGACGGGCATCACGCCTGCGCGCATCCGCGTGACCGTGACCGACGCCAACGGCGGCGTGTATCACAGCCTCAGCGACGACCGGGGCAATTTCATCATCAGCGCGCCTTTTACCGAGCGCTACACCGTATCGATCAAAAACGTACTCGGCGACAAATTCGACCTGCCGGACGGCACCCAGGAGGTGGAAACGCAGGGGCAGCAGCGCGTCGAGGTCAATTTTCACTTCAAGGAAAAGGGCCGCACGATCAATTTCGGCACGGGCGGCTGAGCCGCTCACTCCCAGATCACGGGGTCCTCGCCCTGGTTGTACCAGGCCTCCATGCGCAGGCGGTAGCGCGCATCGATGGCGTTGCGGCGCACCTTGAGGGTGGGGGTCATGAGCCCGTTGTCCACGGTCCACAGCGTTTCGGTCACCACGACCTTGTTGATGCGCTCGTAATCGGCCACGGCGGCGTTCACCGCCTCCAGGGTCGCGCGCAGGCTGGCCGAGACCTCCGCCATGCTCAGGTGCCGCGCCGTGTCCGAGAGGTTGACCAGCGCGAAGGGCTGGGGCTGCCCGTAGCCGGCGATGCAGACCTGCTCGATGAGGGTGTTGGAGGAAAACATGCGCTCCATGGGTCCGGGGATGATGTATTCGCCCTTGGAAGTCTTGAACATGTCCTTGACCCGGCCGGTGATGCGCAGGTAGCCTTCGTCCGTCCATTCGCCCATGTCGCCGGTATGCAGCCAGCCCCCGCGCAGGGTTTGGGCGGTGAGTTCCGGATTGCGGTAGTAGCCTTCCATGACCCAGGGCGCGCGCATGAGAATCTCCTGCGTTTCCGGGTCGATGCGCAGCTCGCAGCCGGGATAGGGTTTGCCCACGGTGCCGATGCGGATGGCCTCCGGCGGGTTGATGGTGCAGATGGCGCTGTTTTCGGTCATGCCGTAGCCCTCGCAGATGATGACGCCCAGGGACTTGAACCAGGCGATGGTTTCCGCCGCGATGGGGGCTGCGCCGGAGATGGCGAGCTTGAGGTCGTTCAGGCCCAGGGCTTTGCGGATGCGGCGCTTCACCAGCGCGCCCAGCAGGGGCAGGCGGATGAGCCGCTCCAGGCGCTCCTGGGGGATGCGCTCCAGCACGCCCATGCGGAAGCGGGTCCAGATGCGGGGCACAGCCAGGAAAATGGTGGGCCGGGCCGCCCGCAGGTTGGCGGCGAAGGTGGCGATGGATTCGGCGAAATAGACCGTGCCGCCGTTGATGAGGCTGCCGCCTTCCACCAGGGCCCGTTCGGCGTCGTGGTTGAGGGGGAGGTAGGAGAAAAAGCGCCCGCGGCGGATGCGGTCGAGCCGGGTCACTTCGAGCACGCTGCCGATGCCGGCGCTGGTCTGGGCGTAGGTCTTCATGACGCCTTTGGGCTCGGCCGTGGTGCCGGAGGTGTACACGATGGATTCCAGGTCGGTCAGGACCGGCCGGTAGGGCTGCGCGATGGGGAGGTAGCGGGTGAGGAGGGTCTCCCAGCGGAGCATTTCAGCGTCCTGGCAGAGGGGCAGGGCAATGCGCAGGATGCCCTCGGGCACGCCGCCGCGCACCGCGTCCAGGCTGTCGAGCTTGCCGATGAAGAGGGCCTTGCAGCCGCTGTGCTCCAGCACCTGGCGGAGCTGATCGGCATTCAGGGTAGGATAGACCGGCACCGACACGCAGCCGGCGATCTTGATGGCGAGGTCAGCGATGATCCAGTGGGCGCAGTTTTTGGAGATCAGGCCGATGCGGTCCTGGGGGCCGAGGCCGAGGTCCTGGAGGGCGGCGGCGATGCGCCGGGCCTCGTCGCCGGTCTGGCGCCAGGTGTAGCTGCGCCAGCGGCGGCCTTCAGGCTGGCGGAGATAGGCCGCGTCGGGCTTGGCGGATTCCCAATGGTAGAAGTAGTCCAGGAAGGTGCGGGGACGGTCGGGCATACGGGAGCAGTTGGCAGGTCCGGGGATGCTCCGAAGTACGGAAAATTTTGGGAATGCGCGGGCAGGGAGTATTCAGGATCAGGCCGGAAGCGGGGTCTTGGGGGTAGTGCGTAGTGGGTATTGAGTAAGAGCCCCCTTGAGGGGGTTGGGGGTGGACGGGCTGCGCCGCAGGCTTGGGGAGTAGGAAGTAT
>JANRID010000059.1:0-15696 GCA_033765305.1 Bacteroidia bacterium | reverse complement strand
CAATACCCAATACTCAATACCCAATACTCATCGGCTGTACTTCAGCTTATACCGCTCATACAGCTGCTTATGCAAATTATCCAGGCTCAGCTCCCGGCCATCGATAAAGGCATGCAGCACCCCTGACGTGCGCATATCCAGCAGATCCCCCTCGCTGACCACCAGCGTAGCCGACTTGCCGGCCTCCAAACTGCCGTAGCGGTCCCCGATGCCCAGCAGACGCGCAGGCGTCAGCGTCACCGCCTGCAGCGCAGCTTCCTGCGGCAGGCCGAAGGCCGCCGCTGTGCCGGCCTGAAAGGGCAGGTTGCGGCTGTTCCAGTTGCGGTCGCCGAGGCTCAGCGCAAACTCGACGCCGGCCTCGTGCAGCAGATACGGCAGCCGGTACGGCAGATCCACCGGGTCCTCCTCGCGCAGCGGCAGGGCATGCGTCTGGTCGATGACCACCGGAATCTTCGCCTCCTTCAGCAGCGCCGTCTGCAGATAGGCCTCCTGCGCACCGAAGATCACGCCGTCCAGACCGAACGTCCGGATCCATTCCACCGCCGCCACAATCTGCTTTTCCGTACTGGCATGGACATACACCTTGTGCTCGCGCTTCAGCACCGGAATCAGGCTTTCCAGAAACAGGTTGTGCGCTACGGGCAGGCCGGCCTCCTTCGCCTGCCGGTACGCAGCGGCGTCGCGCATCGTCTGGTACACTTCCTCCGCCTGCTCGCGGGCGCGGGTCTTCTGCGTCTCCACCGGCGGGCCGAAGGGGGTCTCGCGGTAGCTGAGGCTGGGCCAGTTCACATGCAGGGCATCGTCGGGGCGGATAGCGGCATCCTCGTAGTTCCACGCATCGAGCTGCATCACCGACGAGGTGCCTGAAAACAGCCCCCCGGACGGCGCAGCCTGCGCGATCAGGACGCCGTTGGACCGCACGGTGGGAATGATGCGCGAATCGGTGTTGTAGGCCACCAGCGCGCGGGCATTGGGATTCACCTCCCCGGTTTCCTGCGCATCGCGCGTGGCGCGCACGCTGGAAACCTCGATCAGGCCGAGCTGGGAGCCGATGAGCACCAGCCCCGGATACACATGCTTGCCGCTCAGGTCCACGATCCGGGCCTGGGGCGGCGCCTGCACCGTTCCGACGGCGGTAATTATCCCCTTTTCAAAGAGCAGATCGCCGCGCCCGATCACCTGGCCATTGCCGAGGTGCAGGGTGGCGTTGCGGAGGAGAATGGGCCCGGACTGCGGCGGGGCCGGCGCCGGAGATACCTGGGCAGGCGCCGCAGCCGGCAGCAGGGCCGCCAGCAGCAGGCTGATATACAGATAGCGGAAGGATTTCATTGGGGAAGGGAAAACGGGTGAACGGAAATGATACTCGGAACCTGACGGTCAGTCTTCATGCGCGCCGCTGAAGTCCTCTTCTACGTCGTCGCAGTGGTAATTGCGGGGCGGGCGGTTGCCGCGGCCAGGGGCCTGGCGGTCGCCAGCCGACTGCATCATTTTGGTTATCAAGCGATTGCGCTCGGCAGCCTGGGCATCGCGGAGCTGCTGGTCGCGCTCCAGGTCGAAGTACATGCGCCCGTCCACCCAGGTATGCAGCGGCTTCGCATAGATCGAGAGCGGATGGCTGTTCCACAGCACCAGATCGGCATCCTTGCCGGCGGCGATACTGCCTACCCGATGGTCGATGTGCAGGGCCTTCGCCGGGTTGAGGGTGACCATTTTCCACGCTTCCTCCTCGGATACGCCGCCGTATTTCACCGCTTTGGCTGCCTCCTGGTTCAGGCGGCGGGCCATTTCCGCATCGTCCGAGTTGATGCACACATTCAGCCCCACCTGCTGCATCAGGGCCGGGCTGTAGGGGATCGCTTCCGCCACCTCCACCTTGTACGCCCACCAGTCGGCGAAGGAGGAGGCATTGGCGCCGTGCGCCTTCATTTTATCCGCCACCTTGTAGCCTTCGAGGATGTGGGTAAACGTATTGACCTTGAAGCCTTCGGCTTCGGCGAGGCGGATGAGCATCGTAATCTCCGACTGCACGTAGGAGTGGCAGGTGATAAAGCGTTTGCCGTCCAGGATCTCCAGCAGCGTTTCGAGCTGGAGGTCGCGGGCAGGCGGGGCCAGATTGCGGGCCTTGCCTTCGCGCTCCCAGCGCTGCCAGGCAGCGCGGTAGTCTTTCGCCGAGCGGAACGCATCCTGGATCAGCTGCTCCACCCCCATCCGCGACTGCGGGTAGCGGATCGTGGCGAAATCGCCCGCATTGGACTGCTTGACGTTTTCCCCCAGGGCAAACTTGATGAAGCCCGGAGCGCCTTCAAATTTCAGGCCCTCCGCGGAGGCGCCCCAGCGGAATTTGATGATGGCCGACTGCCCGCCGATCGGATTGGCCGATCCGTGCAGCACCTGCGCCGCCGTGACCCCGCCCGCCAGCTGGCGGTATATATCGATGTCCTCCGGATCCAGCACATCGCCGATGCGCACCTCCGCCGTCACGGCGTGGCTGGCTTCGTTGACGCCTTGCGTAATCGCTACGTGGGTATGCTCGTCGATGATGCCGGTGGTCAGGTGCTTGCCGGCGCCGTCGATTTCCTTCATCCCGGCAGCGGTCCGGAGGTCCTTGCCTACGGCTTTGATCTTCCCGCTTTCCACCAGCACATCAGCCTCCGTCAGGATGCCATCCTTCGTATTGGTCCAGACGGTGGCATTGCGCACGACAAAGGCCTCCTGCGCGGGCAGGGCGGCCGCCCCGAAGGACGCAAAGGGCTTGGGAATGGCGCCGAGGGACGCGAGGCTGACCGCTGCGGCGGAATCGGCTTTCGCGGCGGCAGGCTTCAGCGGCGCAGTGCGGGCCGCCGTAAAGGCGAAGCGCTGCCCGTTCGGATCTTCGCCATAGCCGCTCATCTGGCTGCCGCTCACAGCGGCGGAAAGCCGGTAATAGGCCGGCTGCTTCGCCTGCTGGGTGAAGGTCAGCTGGAGCTGGTCTCCGCTGCGCCTGACCGATGCGGTCCACGACGAGTCGCCGCCGATGCGGACGGAGGGCTTGAGATCCAGCGGCTTGCCGTCCAGCTTGAGGCTGAAGGCCTGCCCGCCTGCATTCCACTCCCAGGTGCCGCGCACCTCCGTGTCCGGCACAGGTGCCGCGTCGTAGCGCTTGCCGCCGACATAGACGGCCTCCACCGTGCTGCCCTCGCTGAAGATGTTGCCGGAGGCGACGAAGAAATTCGCCCGCTTGCCGGGATCGAGGGTGCCCATCTGCGCGGATACCCCCAGCAGGGCAGCCGGCGTGGTGGTGAGCGCCGCCAGGGCTTCGGTTTCAGTCAGGCCGTAGCTCAGCGCCTTGCGCAGGCGGGTCCAGAACTGGTCCTTCTGCTTGAGTCCGGCCGGCGTGAGGGCAAAGCGCACGCCTGCTTTGGCCAGCATCGCCGGATTGGCAGGCGCCAGCTCCCAGGCGCGGAGCTGCGTCAGGGTCACGTCGCGCGCATCGCCGGGGTCCTGCACTTCGTAGGCATCCGGAAAGGCCAGCGGCACGATGGCCGGCGCATTCAGCGCCTTGAATTCGTCGAGGTATTTGTACTCGTCGCCGGAGGTCAGGTAGATGAAGCTGAGCCCGAACTCTTTGGCAATCTGGCCGGCCCGCAGGGAATTGAGCACCCCTTCGGAGTGGAAGATCAGCGGCAGCTTCGCATCCAGGTGGGCGTTGAGGGCTTCGAGGGAGAGGTTGCGGTCCGGGGCGGGCTGATCCGGCTGGGCCTTGAAGGCCGCCCAGGCCTTGCGGTAGGCATCGGCATCCAGCAGCACCTGCCGGATGAGGGCGATGGTGCCCATCAGGGAATTGGGGTACGACTGGCGGGAGCTGCCTTTGCGGAAGGCAAACACGGCGCTGCTCTGCGGCAGCACCAGCTCGCCGGCGGCGGGGCCTTCGCCCAGCAGGGCCAGCGCGCCGCTGCCGCGCAGAATGCCGTCGGCAGGCAGGATGTTGGCGGCGGTGAAGCCCAGCTTGCGCAGCGCAGCGGCCTGCTCGGCATTCGGGGCAAAGGCTTCGCCGGATCCTGCCTCGGGCTTCACGGCTTCGTTCCAGTAATACGGGCCAGGCGTAGCGCGCCCGTACTGGGGCGGGCCCTGGCGGAAGCCGCGCACGGCGGCAGGCGCCTCCGCCTTGAGTGTGTAGTCGGAGCTGGCGTCGATCAGGCCGGGATACATCCAGCGGCCGGCCAGGTCGTGCACCTGCGCGCCCGCAGGCACGCGCACCTGGGCGCCGGCGGCGGCGATGACGCCGTCGCGCACCACGACCGTCGCATCCGGGATGACGGAGCCGGGTGCCAGCACCAGCGTTACATGGGTAAATGCCTGCATATCCGGGGCCGGGCTGGACAGCTGCACCACCGGCTGGCGGTCCTGCGCATGCAGCAGCAGCGCTGCCAGCAGCAGACTCAACAGGGTAAGCGTTTTTCTCATGAGATCAGGGTCAGAGGACAGGGATGAGCGGTTCAGGGAACATAACAAAATAGCAGCAGGAATGTGCATGCATTCCTGCAAGATATAGACCGGCAGCGCAAATTCATCGAAGAAATGGCCGCATGCCCGGTGCCGGGCCGCCGAAGCCGGGGCTTCAGGCCTGCTGCCAGCGGCTGGCGGCCCAGACCGCCGCCAGGTTCGGCACCCAGCAGAGCCAGGCCACGATGGGATAAGCCGCGTCAAAAGAGCCCGTCAGCGCGATGAGCAGCGGCAGCCAGATCCGCAGCGTCACGGCGGCAAAGCTGGCGGCGTAGCTGTAGCGCATCAGGCGCGCATGCGCCTCCACCTGCCCCCGCACGATGCTGCGCCAGGCCATCAGGGTCGTGTACAGCCAGATGAGGGCCAGGCTGATGAATCCCAGGGCCGCCGGAAGCCCGCCGGTGGCCGAGAAGCCGATATACAGGCCTGCCAGGCCGCTGACCAGCACCGAGAGCACGTACACCCGGCCGATGCGGCGGTGCAGCGCGGGCCTGCGCGCCCGCAGGCCGGGGCTGAACTGCGCCCAGCCGATGAGCAGCGCCAGGCCGCCCGGCACGATGTGGGCGTAAAAGCCGATGTTCCAGGCCAGATCGGCCAGCAGCTCCGGTGTCTTGCTGCTCAGCAGCCCGAACTCGCGGTCGATCAGGAAGTACAGGGCCGGGTACAGGCCAACGGCTATGCACAGGAAGGCGAAGAGCCCCCGCAGCAGGCGGCGGGCGGAAGGGAGGGCAGTGAGTTCCATGCCGAAGGGACGGAAAGAGCGGGCTGGGGTTGCGCCCCGGCAGATCAAATGCGGCAGCCATGCCATGAACTGCGTCTGCCGCGCAATGAAACGTCCGGATCGGGATTCCAGGCTGCGCTTTCCGGGGTACTCGGGAACTGAACCAGTTTACCAAATTGCTCAACCGGGTTTCAATTGGACGTACCCGGCGCAGCCAGAAAGCAGCCGGAGCTGCTTTTGAAATAAAATCAAGGTACCTGCAGCATGGAGGCTGTGTGTTACAGCGGCATCTGCCTGTCTCCGGAACAAGCGCAGCACCGGCTGTAACAGGGCAATACTTGCGCCGGATGATGCTGCCTATCTGCCTGTTTGCCGGCGCGTTCCGGTCTTTTCAGGACATGCCGTTGGCTTGAAAGCCTGATTGCCTGCTGCTCAGCCTCATGCCGCCCCGCCGGCGGCTGCCGGCTTCAGCGCGATGACCGCCGCCTCGATTTCCCGCGTGATGCCCGCCGGATCTGTGCTGCTCAGCCGGACCGGCTCGCCGATATACACCCGCGCAGGCATCGGCAGCAGCAGTTTTTCGCCTTTGGGCAGAATTTTCCCGAACCCGTCGATGTACACCGGAATCACCGGCACCTGCGGGCGGGCCGCCGCCAGATAGCCAATGCCTTTTTTAAACGACTGCATCACATCTGCCTCCCCGCGCGAACCCTCCGGGAACATAATCAGCGATTTTCCCTGGTCCAGCAGCTGGATCATGCGCCCGATGGTCTCCTCCCGCCGCCCCGCCTCGCGGGAAATCAGCACCACATTCACCAGCCACTGATAGAGCCGGCTTTTCAGCCCGTTTCCCCCAAAATAATCGGCCGCCGCCACCGGATGCACCTGGCCCGCCATGCCCAGGGGCATATACGCCAGCAGCGCCACCGAATCCAGGTGGCTGTTGTGGTTGCCGGCCAGCACAAACTGCCGGTGCTGCCGCAGCGATTTCCGGCCGGTGCAGCGCACGCCCACCACAAGCCCCAGGAATACCCGCCCCAGCAGCGGATACAGCAGCACAAGCAGCAAGCGTCGGATCATACGTGCAGATTACAGCAGCCCAAGAAATGCATTGAGGAGGTAATAATACGCCGGCGCCGTGAGAAACAGCGAATCCAGCCGGTCCAGCAGGCCGCCATGCCCCGGAATAATGTCTCCCGTGTCCTTGATCTGGAGGTCGCGCTTGATGGCCGAGATGATGGTATCGCCCATAAAACCCGCCACTGCCAGGCAGGCGCTCACCACCGCCCCCTGCCAGGCTTGCAGCGGCAGCAGGAAGCTCATCGCCGCCCCGAATCCCGTGCTCAGCACAATTCCCCCGATAAAGCCCTCCCAGGTTTTGTTCGGGCTGACGATGGGGAGGATTTTGTGCCTGCCGAAGAGTTTTCCGGAGAAAAACTGGAAGACATCGTTCATTTCCGTGATCAGGAACAGAAACATGAGCAATTTGATGCCGCTGGCCGGAGGCGTGAGGGAGGCAGCCAGGGGAAACAGCGCCGCCGCATGGCTCAGGTAAAACACACAGAGCATGATCATGCCCGGAATCAGGGCCATCGAGCGCCCGATGCCCTGCGTTTCCTGCCGCAGCACGAGGGTATAGGAGATGGTGGCGTAAATGACCAGCGGAATGAAGCCCAGCAGCGGCAGCAGGCGCCCCTGATAGGCGATCCCATACTGAACCGGGATGGATCCGTAGGCAATGAGCAGGGCCAGGCGGTCGGCGCCGCGGACGGGCGCGATGGAGAAAAACTCCCGCGTGGACGCGTAGGAGAGCCAGGCCAGAAACAGCACGGCAAACCAGTCCTGCAGCAGCACACAGGCGATGATGGGCAGCGTCATCCACCACCAGGAAATGGCGCGCTGCCAGATTTTGTCGAGCGCATCGCTGGGCCTGCGGCGGCGCAGCAGCGCCGCGATGCCGGTGCCCAGGATCAGGATGCCCAGAATAACGCCCAGCAGGTAGCTGAGCTCCAGGTCGGGGATGCGGATGATCCGGTTCATGCGCCGAAGGTACGGAGTAATCGCAAGGTTGCGCTCAGCGCCATGAGGCCGATGGCGGCGCCCAGCACATACTCCAGCGCCTGCCAGGCCGGCGGCCAGGCCCAGGCTGCGATGCAGAAGAGCCCGGCCAGCAGGGCGCGGTCGCTTTTGCCCATCGGGCCGTCGTAGCGGCGGGCACCGCCCGCCGCTTTGCCCAGCACACCTGCGAATTCATTGAGGATCAACCCCATCAGAAACCCGTAGCCCCATACCGGCGATGCCTGCACCGCCAGCGGCCAGTACATCAGCAGGTCCGACAGCACATCGCCCAGCTCGTTCAGGATTTCTCCGCGCCGGCTTTGCATCTGGTAGGTGCGCGCCATCATGCCGTCCAGGGCGTTGAGCGCCATGCGCAGCAGGAGGCAGAGCGGAAAGAGCAGCAGCGCCGGCGGCCAGGCCGGATGCAGGCTCAGCAGCCATCCTGCCAGCGCGGAGAACCCGAGCGCTGCGAGGGTCAGCTGATTGGGAGTGACGCCAGCCGCGCGGAGCCGCGCCAGCAGCGGGCTCAGCAGGCGCTGAAAAGCAGGTTTGAGCTGATACACCGAGATCATTGCGGGGGATACTTGAAGGGATCGGCAGCAAAAGGCGTTCTGGGTGCCTGGGCGGAAAAATGCCCATGCTGAAAAAAATGCAGGAGTTCCCCGCTGAACACCTCCAGACGGTAGTACATCTGATCGTGGTCGAGCGGGACGTAGCAATAATCCTGAAACGGCTGGCCAAATGAGGCCGGATCAAAATCCGGCGGGCCCGGGCGCAGCGCCGCTTTGCGGAAAACGGTCATGAGCCGGGTCGCCTTGTGCTCCACCAGCAGCCCCGCCGGCGCTCCGGTATCGAGGCCCCGGTAGCGGACAGCGGCGAAGTCGCGCAGCACCCGGCCTGAAATCAGCGGCGCAATGCGCGGGATCTGCCGCATCAGCGCCTCCGGCGCCCGCTCCTGAATAGGCCCCCGGTCAAAGACCACGCCGGCCAGATTGGACAGACGGCGGCGGCGGAGCAGTTCCGTGAAGAGATAGCCGCCAAGGATGTAGCCGAACACATACAGGCGCCGGTAGCGCTCCAGCTCCTGCACACGGATAAACTGGTCCAGATGCTCCAGGCTTTGCGCCATGCCCTGGCGCTGCACACAGACCGGAATGAACAGATCATACGGAAAGCGGCTGAAGCAGGCCGTCTGAAACCGGCGGTTGACCGGCGCATCCGAAAGGCCCGGCAGCACCAGCAGCGCATCGCGTTCCTCCGCCGGTGCGTCCGCCGGTTTGCGCAGCACCACCTCCCGGACCGGGATGCGGAAGGCAATCTGCAGCAGCGAATGGTAGGCAGGGTTCATGTCCGGCGGCTCGTGCCGCCCAATATACGGGATTTTACGGACCGCCCGCGCTTTCCGGGGTACTCCGGAACTGAACCAGTGTACTGCATTACTAAACCAGGTTTACCTTTGAAGTCCCCTGGTTTGGGTTGGAAGTCCCCCGGTTTACCAAATTACTAAACCAGGTTTGCCTTTGAAGTCCCCCGGTTTGGGTTGGAAGTCCCCCGGTTTGCCTTTGAAGTGGGGAGGGGCACTTCCGAAGCCGGAGGGGGTACTTCCGAAGTGGGGGGGTGGTACTGCTGAAGCGGGAGGGGGTACTTCCGAAGTGGGGGAACGCATTCAAAACAGGCTGCACGGCTTGCGGAACGGCAAGCCATCCTGGCTGCATCAGCCGGTTTGCTCCGCACATAAACCGGTTGTGCTCCGAGGTGGAAAGAGATACGTACGGAGGAAACAGGGCTGCTTTTCAGATAGCAAGCCATGCTGCTGCTGCGGAGTGCAGCACGTTTGCAACCGGAGACACCGCTTCCAGAACGGAAAGCTTTCCTTGCCGCATCAGCCGGTTTGCTCCGCAGCTAAACCGGTTGTGCTCCAAAGCAGGGAGAAGCGTCCGGGAGGCCTGCCGGATCTGCGCGATCCTGCGTACCTTTGCCGCCGGCATTCAGCCCGCCTGCGCTATGCTCACCAAACGCATCATTCCCTGCCTCGACGTCAAGGACGGCCGCACGGTCAAAGGCGTCAACTTCGTCAACCTGCGCGATGCAGGCGACGCCGTGGCCCTGGCGGCGCGCTACGCCGCCGAAGGCGCCGACGAGCTGACCTTTCTGGACATCACGGCCACCGTCGAAAACCGCGGCACCTTTGCGGAGCTGGTGCGCCGGGTAGCGCGCGAGATCAACATCCCCTTCACGGTAGGCGGCGGCATCCGGGCCATCGGCGATGTGTCGCGGCTGCTGAACGCAGGCGCCGACAAGGTCTCGGTCAATTCCGCCGCGGTGCAGCGCCCGGCGCTGGTGGACGAGCTGGCGCGGGAGTTCGGCAGCCAGTGCGTGGTGGTGGCCATCGACGCCGGGCTGGGCGCGGACGGGCGCTGGGAAGTGCACACCCACGGCGGGCGGCAGCCTGCCGGGCTCGATGCCCTGGCCTGGGCGCGGGAGGTCTGCGAACGCGGCGCCGGGGAGATCCTGCTGACCTCCATGCAGGCCGACGGCACGCAGGCGGGGTTTTCGCTGGACATCACGGCGGCCATGGCCGGCAGCCTGCCCGTGCCGGTGATCGCATCGGGCGGGGCCGGCACCGAGGCGCATTTTGCCGAGGTCTTCGGGGCGGGCAAGGCCGATGCGGCCCTGGCGGCCAGCGTATTCCACTTCGGCACGATTCCCATTCCCCGACTCAAGCAGTACCTGCACGAAGCCGGGATTCCCGTGCGGCGCTGAACGTGTGAGAATTCTTCGTAACTCGCAGCCGCATCCGACTGACATGGCGTCCAAACATCCCAAACCCGATTTCGAGAAGGCCGGCGGCCTGGTACCGGCCATCGTGCAGGATGTCCGCACCGGCAAGGTGCTGATGCTGGGGTATATGAACGAAAAGGCATTCAAAAAGACCCGCAAAGAGGGCCTGGTGACCTTTTTCAGCCGCAGCAAGCAGCGTCTCTGGACCAAGGGCGAGACCTCCGGCCATTACCTCCACGTGGACGAGATCCGCATCGACTGCGACCAGGACGCCGTGCTCATCAAGGCCCGGCCCGACGGCCCCACCTGCCATACAGGCGCCGACACCTGCTTCAGCGAGATTAACCATCCGCCGCAGGAACTCGATTTCCTGCACCGGCTCAGCGCCATCATCCACGAGCGGCGCGTGCATCCCGACGAGAACTCCTACACCAGCAAGCTCTTCCACAAGGGCATCAACCGCATCGCCAAGAAGGTGGGGGAAGAAGCGGTGGAAGTGGTCATCGAGGCCAAAGACGAGGACCGGAATCTTTTCCTGAATGAATGCGCCGACCTGCTGTTCCACTTTCTGGTGCTGCTGGAGGCCAAGGAGGCGCGGTTTTCGGAGGTGCTGGACGTACTGGAGGAACGCAACCGGAAATAACGATGAATCCAGCCCTGCGTCATACCGGTCCTGCGGTCGCGCTGGTCGGCTCGCCGGACCGGATTGCAGCTGTGCAGCGGCGCCTGCCGCAGCTCGAAGCTGCCTTCACCGGGCCTACGCCGCCTCCGCGCGCAGATCTGGACCAGTACCGGCTGGTGCTCGACCTGACGCTGGACGAACATCCGGAGCGGATCGCCGAATACGCCCGCTACCCGGAGCTGATCCTCTGGGGCTGCGCCGTCAAGCGCTCGCTGGCCGAGATGGCTTTTCCCTGGCGGAATGAGATCCGCGTGTCGCTGCTGGGCCTCAACGCGCTGCCCACCTTTCTGGAGCGGAGCTGCTGGGAGAGCAGCGTGTACCGCGAATCCGACCGGCCCGCGCTGGCGGCTGCCGCCGCGCTGCTCGGCGTGGAGACCGAAGCGGTCTGGGACGAGCCGGGCATGGTGACGCCGCGGGTGCTGTTTCTGATCATCAACGAGGCCTGCCTGATGCTGGACGAAGGGGCTGCCTCGGCAGCCGCCATCGAGACGGCCATGCGCCTGGGCCTCAACTATCCGCAGGGGCCGCTGGCCTGGGCGGACCAGATCGGGCCGGCGCATATCTGCGAGGTCATGGACCGGCTGCGCGCGCTCACGGGCGACGCCCGCTGGGCGGTGGCGCCCCGCCTGCGCCGGGCCATGCTGACCGGCAGCCCGCTGGCGCCGGGCACCTGACTATCAGGACCATTTGCGGAACCAGGAATCCACCTTCATCGAAATCACCCCCAGGATGGCCTCTTTGAAGATGCCCCGGGACATTTTCGATTCGCCCAGGCTGCGGTCGCGGAAGATGATCGGCACTTCCTTGATGCGGAAGCCGTAGCGCCAGGTGCGGAACTTCATCTCGATCTGGAAGGCATAGCCGACGAACTTCACCGGGCGCTGCAGGATTTTCTCCAGCACGCGGCGGCGGTAGCACTTGAAGCCGGCGGTGGTGTCGCGGATGGGCATGCCCGTGATCATGCGCACATAGGCGCTGGCGTAATAGCTCATCAGCACGCGGCCCATGGGCCAGTTGACCACATTCACCCCGTTGACATAGCGGGAGCCGATGGCCAGGTCGAAGCCTTCCTGCTCGCAGGCGCGCAGGAGGGCAGGCAGCGCCTTGGGGTTGTGGCTGAAATCGGCGTCCATCTCGAAGATGTACTCATAGCCGCGGGCCAGGGCCCACTTGAAGCCGTGCACATAGGCGGTGCCCAGACCGAGCTTGCCGGAGCGTTCCTCCATATGCAGGCGGGTCGGGTAGTCGGACATCAGGCCCCGCACGATGCCGGCGGTGCCGTCCGGCGAGCCGTCTTCGATGATGAGCATATGCGTCTCCGGCAGCACCTGCATGACGCGCCGGATCATGGCCTCGATATTCTCCCGCTCGTTGTAGGTAGGAATAATGACGATCTGTGCTGACATGCGGGGCGGCCTTCCGGTTTAATCATGCAAAGAAATGGAATCCGGGCGCAACTTCAAAATGCGCAGCGGGCGCGCAGGCGGCGCGCAGTTGCGAGATTAGGAAAAACTTGCGTATTTGCCCGGCCAATTCAATCCTTCCCCTACCCGACTGCTATGGCGCATCAGATTCTACAAGGCAAGACCGGCATCATTTTCGGCGCGCTCGACGAAAATTCCATTGCCTGGAAAGTGGCGGAGCAGGCCCATGAAGCCGGCGCCCAGCTCCTGCTGACCAACGCCCCCATCGCGCTGCGCATGGGCGAGATCAACAAGCTGGCCGAAAAGACGGGGGCCCGCGTGGTGCCTGCTGATGCGACCAGCCTCGAAGACCTCAACAAGCTTCTCGATGCGGCCGCCGAGCAATGGGGCGGGGTGGATTTTGTGCTGCACTCGATCGGCATGTCGCCCAACATCCGCAAAAACAAGCTCTATCCCGACCTGAGCTACGATTTCCTGAATAAGACCCTCGATGTGTCCGCCATTTCCTTCCACAAAGTCATGCACCTGCTCTACCAGCGGGACCTGATGCGGGAATGGGGCTCGATCGTGGCACTGACCTACCTGGCCGCCCAGCGGACCTTCGGCGAATACAACGACATGGCCGATGCCAAGGCCCTGCTGGAATCCATTGCGCGCAGCTTCGGCTACCACTTCGGCAAGCAGAAGCAGGTGCGCGTGAACACCATTTCGCAGTCGCCTACGCCTACGACCGCCGGCACGGGCGTCGCCGGTTTTGACAAGATGCTGACCTACGCCGAGAAGATGTCGCCGCTGGGCAATGCCACCGCCGACGACTGCGCGGCATACTGCGTCATGCTGTTTTCGGACTATACGCGCAAGGTCACGATGCAGAATCTGTATCATGACGGCGGTTTTTCGAGCATGGGCGCCTCCACGGACATCCTGGCAGGCCTGGATACAGGCGCCTGAACCCTGCGCGCCGCACGTCTTTCCGCCCGCCTGGCCCACGTCCGGCGGGCGGATTCCGTTATATCAGCCGGGTATCCTGACGCAATGCGATAAAAACAGGTTCTTGCTTCGTGTTTCAGTAAAAATTCATACTTTTACCCAAACCTATGCTCATGGCTGCCAGACGCAACGATCGAGGGGGCATTGTCTATTCCACCGACCCGGATTTCGAGTTTGGCGGTGAAGAACAGGATGCTGCAGCCCCCCCTCCCGGCAAGCAGGATCTGCGCATTACGCTGACCAGCCTCAAAGGCAACAAGCAGGTGACGCGCGTCTATAATTTCACCGGCCCGGATGCCGCGCTCGAAGCCCTCGGCAAAGCGCTGAAGCAGAAATGCGGCTGCGGCGGCAGTGTGAAAGACGGTGAAATCCTCCTGCAGGGGGATTTCCGCGAAAAAGTCAAAGCCGAGCTCACCCGTCTCGGCTACAAATGGAAACAAGCCGGCGGATAATCTCCGGAATGCGCTGCATATTTGAACCACATTTCATACATACCACCAGAACCCCAAGCTACCGTCCTGCATATGAAGCACTTGCTACGCTCCATTGTGTTTATTGGGATCTTGGTGCACGCACTGGGCAGCCATGCGCAGTCCGTGACCGTCTCCTCGGGCTCCCCCTACAATCAGTATGTGACCGCCCTGGAAGGCCCCGGGGTCGATATCAGCAACGTCACGATCAACTGCGACACGGTCGGAAATCCTTTTCTGACCCAGCTGCCGCAGATGGGCTCCTTCAACGCGACATCGACAGTCCCGCCGCTCGGCGTGACGCTGGGCCTGCTGATGACTACCGGCTCCATCACCAATGCGCTCCCCTCCGGCGGCACCGGCACCTCGCTCGGCACGCCGGGCACCCCCACGCTCAACACGCTCGCCGGCGGCGTGACGAGCGATGCCTGCCTGGTGACCTTCAACCTCGTAGCCTCCTGCGACACGGTCCGCATCCGCTACGTGTTCGCCTCGAACGAGTATCCGACCTTCGTCGGCAACTTCAACGATATCTTTGCCTGCTTCATCACCGGGCCGGGCTTTACGCCCAACACCAACATCGCCCTGGTGCCCAATACCACCATCCCGGTTTCCATCAACTCGATCAACTCCGGCACCAATTCGCAGTTCCACGTCGTCAACTCCAGCGGCACCGGCTATAATGAGCACTCCGTGGTGCTGGAAGCCGTGGCGCCCGTGGTGCCCTGCCAGACCTATACGATTACCTTCGCCATTGCCGATGAGCAGGATGCGGCCTTCGACTCGGGGGTCTTCATCGAACCCATCACCTGCGGCAGCGAGCCGCCGTCCGTCATTGCCCGCAACTTCAACAACCCCAACAGCAACGAAGCAGTGGAAGGCTGCGTGGACGGCTTCTTCACCTTCTTCAATCCGAACCCCGCCCAGGCGCTCAACGTCACCTTCACCCTGCTGGGCACCGCGACGCCCGGCCTGGACTTCACCTCGCCCATTGCCGGCGGGGTGGTCATCCCGCCCGGCGTGGATTCGATCAACATCCCCATCAACGTGATCAACGATGGCATTGCGGAAGGCGACGAAAGCATCATCGTGGCGCTCAACGTGCTGAGCTGCTTTTCCGATACGGCGGTGCTGATCATCAAGGATCCGTTCCGCGCCAATGCCGGCCCGGACAAAGACGTGTGCTCCGGCGTGGCGGCTACCATCGGCGCGCCTGCCCAGCCCAATGTCACCTATGCCTGGAATGCTGCGCCCGGCCTGCAGGCGCCGCTGAACATTGCGCAGCCTACCGTGCAGTTTGTGGCCAATATCCCCTTCACCTTCGACTATGTTCTGAGTGCCAACGACCAGAACGGCTGTTTCGATACCGATACGGTAGCGGTATCGTTCAAGCCGCTGCCTGCGGCCGATTTTGCTGTGCCGCAGCAGGTCTGTATCAACGACATCGCCACGATCAGCTTCCTGCCGCCGCCTACGCCCGGCGCGGCCTATTTCTGGAATTTCGGACCGGGCACCAGCTCCATCATCGGCGCCAGCCAGGGGCCGTATCAGGTCACGTGGAATACGCCCGGCCCCAAGCAGATCAAGCTTGTGGTATCCGACGGCGCCTGTACCTCCGACACGGTGCGCAAAACCGTGACGGTCAATCCGATTCCGACATCGGGCTTTTCGGTGACGCCGCAGGTGTGCGCGGGCCAGGCTGCGCAGGCGATCTACACCGGCACGGCTGATCCGAACACGGCAACCTTCACCTGGGACTTCGGCGGCGGCCAGGGCGCCGGGGGCGGCACGCCCTTCGGCATTGTCTGGACCACGCCGGGGATCAAGACCGTCACGCTCACCGTCACCGAAAACGGCTGCATCAGCTCCACTTCGGTCCAGACCGTGACCGTCTTCCCTGTCCCCACGGCATCCTTCGCCGTGCAGCCCCAGATCTGCGAGGACGATGTGATGCAGATCACCTACACCGGCTCCGCCGCCGCTTCGGCGACCTACATCTGGAGCTTCGGGCCGGGCGCGCAGGTGCTCGGCGGATCGGGCCAGGGGCCCTACCAGGTCCGCTGGGCCACCGGCGGCATCCGCGATGTC
>JANRID010000052.1:0-88685 GCA_033765305.1 Bacteroidia bacterium | reverse complement strand
GTCACGTACAGATTCATGCCAAGCTGCTGATCTGCCACCGCGTCCGGACGCGCCTGGAACCCGTCGGGGTTGGGGTAGCTGAAGGTCTGCGAGAGCAGGCGCGCGGCGTACAGGTCGGCTTCGAGGCCCAGGGAGAGGTGCGGGCCGAAGAAGCGGCTGGCACCGGCCAGCACGGCAGCGCCTGCCTGCCGGAACCGGATCTCGCCTTCGTACGGCACCGGAACAGGCCCCATCGACATCGGATTAATCCCCGTGAAGCGGGCCTGCCCGAAGTTCAGCAGGCCCTCCGCGCCTGCATGCACGCGCCACGCGCCCGTATGCAGGTAGCGGGCGTAGCCCAGCCGCGCTTCGAGGTCGCTGCGGCGCAGGGTCTGCATGCCGTCTGTCCGCAGGGCTTCAAACTCCAGCGGCATCGTGCGCCGCACAACGCCCGCCCGCAGGCCGTCGGCCAGGCGCAGGTGCCAGGTGTAGCGGAATCCGGATACAGGCGTCAGGGCGGCGACGCCGTTGAGGTAGCCGTCGCGGTAGGCCGGGATACGGCTGGCATTCAGGGCGATGAGCTGCAGCTCATGCACCTGGGGCTTGTAGCGTGCGCGCTGCTGCGCGTGCAGGCCGGCCAGGGGCAGCAGCGCAAGCAGGGAAATCAGGATGACAGGCTTCATACTCCGCTTTTTGCAAAGATGCATACAGAAGGCCGCATATCCGCCGGCAATCTGCAAGTCATCCTATCTTCAACGCCCGGCGGGCGGTTTTATTGGGCGAATCCGGCAGGGCTGCCGCTCACTTCGTCTTCGCCGCAATCTGCTGGTCGTAGAAAGCGGCCAGCTTGCCGGCGAGGGCCCGGTTTTCGAGGCGGCTGCGGGCAAAGGCGGCGGCGTGCGCGCCGAGGGTGTCGGCCAGGCTGCGGTGCTCGATGAGCGCATGCAGGTGGCTGGCAAAGGCGCCGGCATCGGAGGCGATCAGCACCTGGTCGCCGTGCTTGAGGCCGATGCCCTCGGCAGCCTGGGGCGTGGCGACCACAGCCTTGCCGCGGATCATGCCTTCGGCCAGCGCATAGCGCAGCGGGCCGCCGCCCAGCACCGGCGCAGCCAGGATCGACGATTCGCCGATCGCCGCTTCAGCCTCCTCCTCGTCGTCGGAGACGGTCACCTGCCCGCGCCCGAAGGCGCGGAACTCCGGCGGCAGCTGCGCGCCGATGAGGCTGCAGCGCACCTTCGGGTGCGCACGGTGCACCTGCGGCCATACCTCGCGCAGAAACCATTCCGCCCCCCGCCGCACCGGCACCGGGCCGAAGGGGCCGCGCAGGTAGACGGAGGGAAACACGGCTTCGCCGCCGGACGCGGACGCATCCGCGCCCACCGGCAGCACGAAGCTGGGCTTCTTGAGTCCCAGTTCCTTCAGCTTGCCTTCATCCCGCCCCGACATGGGCACGCAGACATCATAGGCCCCGGCCGCCATGGCAAATTCCTCCTTCGGCCGGATGCGGAAGGCATTCTCCCGGCAGAAATACTCGCGCAGGGGATTGCGCTCCAGATTGGCGCGCTGCTCCCAGAATTCCCACTCGATCCGGTGCGGGCGCAGGGCGATAACCGCCTTGGGCAGGTGCCTGCGGATCATCGGCACACAGTGCAGCAGCCAGGCCGATTCCAGCTGCACCACCTCGAAGGGCTCTTTTTCGAGCAGCAGGTCCAGCTCGTCTTCGAAGCGCCGCGACTGAAAGCGCCGGATGTGCACGGTGTCTTCGCTGAAGACGAATCCGGCAAGCAGATCCCCGGTGCCTACGTGCGTGTTCACCTCCACCAGGCGGTAGTCGGCCCATTCGGGCATCGGCGAGGGCAGGCTGCGGAGGTTGACCGGGCTTCGGGGCGAATGCATGCCGAGCACCGTCACCTGCACACCGCTCCCGTGCAGGCCTTTGACCAGCTGATACAGGCTGCGCTCCCGCTCGCCGTGCAGGGGCCAGAGAAATCCGGTACTGACAATCAGGATCGTACGCAAACCCGGTCCAAGCTGATGAAGACCCGGCAAACATACGCCGCCGGCTCCGGAAGTTCAACCCAGGAAAAACGCCGCTTCCCGTTGCGGGGAAGCGGCGGGCCATGCCGGTGCCGGTCAGGCGGGCTCCAGCTGCGCCGACTGCGCGATGCGCTGCTGGATGTCCATCGGCACCAGGGTATATTCGATAAATTCCTGCGTGAACACCGCGCGGCCCTGGCTGACCGCGCTCAGGGTGGTGGAGTAGCGGTTGAGTTCAGCCAGCGGCACACGCGCGGTGATCTTCTGATAGGTCCCCTCGTTCGAGATGCCTTCCACGACGGCGCGGCGGCCCTGCAGGTCGGTCATGATCTCGCCGGTGGCGGAATCGGGCGCCAGCACCTCGATGCGGTACATGGGCTCCAGGAGCCGGGGGCTGGCAGCCAGGAAGGCCGTCTTGAAGGCCTGCTGGCCGGCGATCTTGAAGGAGATTTCGTTCGAATCCACCGGGTGCATCTTGCCGTCGTAGACATACACCACCACGTCGCGGGCGCGGGAATGGGTGATCGGCCCTTCCTCCATCACTTCCTGGATGCCTTTGAGGATGGCAGGCATGAAGCGGTTGTCGATGACGCCGCCTACAATGCAGTTGCAGAACACCAGCTTGCCGCCCCAGGGGAAAAGATGCTCCTGGCGGTCTTTGACCTTGAGCTCCGGCGGATCGCTCATGCCTTCGTGATAGGGCGCGATGCGCAGCGAGACTTCGGCAAACTGGCCGGCGCCGCCGCTTTGCTTTTTATGCTTGTAGTTGCCTTCGGCCGGCTTCTGGATAGTCTCGCGGTAGGAAATGCGCGGGTCTGTGTAGCGGGCCTCCACGCCGTGATGATGCTCCAGCAGCCAGAGCACCACCTGGAGGTGCAGCTCGCCCTGCCCGCCCACGATGGTTTGCCTGACTTCTTTGGAATATTCCGCAAACAGCGTCGGATCGCCGTCCTTGAGCTTGAGGAGGGCCTGGGAAAGCTTTTCGTCGTCGCCGGCCTTCAGCGGCTCGATGGCCTGGAGGAGTTTGGGCCTGGGAAACTCGATGGGCTCCAGCATCACGCCGTCGTTGCGGGTGCGCAGCGTATCGTTGACGTGGCTGTCCTTGAGCTTCACCGTCGTACCGATGTCGCCGGCGCTCAGCTTGCTCACCTGATGGCGGTTTTTGCCGTCGATGGCGTAGAGCTGGTTGATCTTGCCGGAGGCTTCGTTGCGGATATTGATCAGTTCCATGCCGACGGAGAGCTCGCCGGAGCAGACCTTGAAGTAGGACATCGAACCGGTATGCTTGTCATTGACCGTTTTGAACACAAACAGCGTTGTTTCGCTGTCGTTGACGGCCACGGTGCGCCCGTCGGTGGTTTTTTCGGGGCCCATATCGCCCGCGCTGGGGGCTACGTTGCCGAGGAAGCCCATGAGGCGTCCGCTGCCCATGTTGCGGCGGGCAGATACGCAGAACACGGGAAACATCTTGCGGCGGAGCATGCCGAGGCGGAGGCCTTTGCGCATTTCGTCCTCGTCCAGCTCCCCTTTCTCGAAGTACATCTCCATGAGGGTGTCGTCGTGCTCGGCTGCGGCCTCCACCAGGGCATTGTGCAGCTCATTGGCGCGCTCGCGCTCTTCGGCGGGGATGTCGAGTTTTTCGGGCTTGCCGCCTTCGGCGGGGAAGCGGTACATGACCATTTTCAGCAGGTCGATGATCGCGTTGAATCCGTCGCCGGGGTTGTAGGGATACTGCATGAGCACCACTCCGGAGCCGAACTGCTGGCGGGCCTGCTCGACGGTGGCGTTGAAATCAGCTTTGGGATGATCTACCTGATTGATAATGAGCACGGAAGGCTTGTGGTAGCGCTCCAGATAGCGCCAGGCGATCTCGGCGCCGACCTCTACCCCCTGCTGGGCATTGAGCACCACAAGGGCCGTATCGGACACGCGCAGGGAGCTCACCACCTCGCCGACAAAATCATCCATGCCGGGCGTATCGATGAGGTTGAGCTTCGCGCCGCGCCATTCGGTATGCATCACCGAGGCGAAGATGGAGTTTTTGCGCTCGAGTTCGAGTTCGTGAAAATCGGAGATGGTATTGCCATCTTCCGTGCGGCCCATCCGGCTGATCACACCGCCTTCGAACATCATCTGTTCTACGAGGGTGGTCTTGCCGGCTTTCGCGCTGCCGACGACCACCACATTTTTGATTTCACTGGTGAAATAATGTTTCATATGCTCGCGAGTAAGAAAAGGGGTACGACAAACACCGGAAAACCGGCGCCTGAAGCAGGCGGAAGCGTTTCCGGCGGAAGAATTCCTGGGATGGCGGAGGTGCAAGCTGGCAAAGAACTCGTCCCGCTGCGGCTGCGCGCTGCCGGGATGAAAGATTCGTAATATAAAAAAAACCGGGATTTGTTGCGCGCAGCACCTATTTTTTTGGTTCATTCGCCGCAGGTATTTCCAAGTACCCGTTCAGCAATGCAATTCAAGGTCAGCTGGGGCGATCCTCACGAGCCGTTCCGGGCATTTTCGAGGGTATTTGCCGCCATTGCAGCAGCGGAGCTCGCCTCCAATTTCTTCATCCGCAGCGTTCCGCTCGCGCATTACCTCATCAAGCCGCTGATTGTCCTTTCGCTGCTGGCGCTCTTCCTGCGGCAGGCCGGCGGCCTGCCCCGCCGCGTCCGCAGCAGCATGACGGCGGCGCTGCTGTGCTCGCTGGCCGGCGATGTGCTGCTGATGCTGCCCGACCGGGCAGGATGGGCATTCCCCGCCGGACTGGGCGCCTTTCTGCTGGCCCAGGGGTCCTTGATCGCTGCCTATACCTACCGCCCGCAAGCGCCCGCAGCGCCCGGTCTGCTGATGCGCAAGCCCTGGATTCTGCTGTTTTACCTCGGCTACGGGCTGGGCCTGCTGGGGCTGCTCTATCCGGAGCTGGGACCGCTGACCATACCCGTCGTCGCCTATGCAACGGTCCTGCTGAGCATGTCGGCTGCTGCGCTCAGCCGCTGGCGGCAGGCGCCCGATGCCAGTTTCGGAAGGGTCTTCATGGGCTCGCTGCTCTTCGTGCTCTCCGACAGCCTGATCGCCATCGACCGGTTCGGCGCGGAGGTGCTGCCCATCCAGGGCGCTAAAACCTGGATCATGGCCACCTACATGGCCGCCCAGTATCTCATGGTGACCGGCATGCTGCTGGACCGCCAGCCCCGGCAGGCCGCGCGCAGCTGAGCAGGCCGCCGCCTCAGAACTCGATCTTGTAGCTCATCACCGGCAGAAATCCCGCTCCTGCCAGCTCCACCACCTGATCCAGCGTGGCGTCGTACTCGCGGTAGTCGGGCGCGGCGCTCTGGAAGATATTCTTGATCTGCAGGGCCCAGGTGCCGCTGTAGCGGGGCTTGTTGGTGTGCAGCGTGATGGAAATATCCGCAATGAACAGCGCAGGGTCCTGCTCGGAGAAGGGCCGCGACTCGTCCAGCACGGTCTCCCGCGCCAGGCGCGAGGCTTCGAGGTCCACGGGCGTGTAGTAGCGCCCGCCGATGAGCGAGAGGGTGGTATTCACCCCGAGCATCGAGTTGCCGCCGCGGCGGCGCCCGGTGCGGAATTCCTTGCCCATCAGCAGGTGGCCCTTGTAGTTGCCGTTGAAGGCCGAGTTGTGGCGCTGCCCGCGGATGTCGGTGTAGGTGGAATTGAACAGGCTGGCATTCAGCAGGTAGTACAGGCCCCGGCGCGAGAACCGCTCCAGGCCCAGGTCCAGGCCGTAGTTGCGGGCCGTGCCGCCGTTGACGAGGATGCGGAGCTGGTCCAGCTCGTTGAGGTTGATGACTGAATAGGTGCCCTCGGCCTCCACCGGCACATCGAAGAGGTGCTGGTAATAAGCCTCCGAACGGAAGCGGAGGTGGTCGCTGAGCATGGCTTCGTAGCCGAGCACGAGGTGGTGGGTCTTCAGGAAGCCCAGATCCAGATTGGGCCGCATGGGCTGCCCGTTGACTTCCAGGCGCGTGACGTAGGTGCCGTAATCCTCGATGCGGCTGTGCAGGCCGTAGCCGAAGGCCAGCGACTGCCTCGGATCGAGCTGCCAGTGCAGGCTCAGGCGCGGCTCCAGCGACTGGTCGCGTGTGAGGTCAAAATACAGGTAGTGCAGGCCAGCGTTGAGGGTGAATTTCGGGCTCAGCCGGAGCTGCGACTGCGAATAGGCCTGCACCGTGAGCGTGCGGTCCTGCTCGTCGGCCAGGAGATCCTGGCGGTTTTCGACGTAGTCGTAGATCTGGGCAAAATATTTGTGCCAGGTGCTGCTGACGATGACGCCGGTCTTGTTGGTGTGCCGGCGGGAGAAGGTATGCTTGACCGATGTGGTGAAGCTGAGCGGCTGGCGGGTGTATTCGTTGTAATCCCGCGGACGGAGCACGCCGTCGAGCTCGAAATAGTCCTTGTTGTCGCGCTGCAGGCTGAAGGCGCCCAGCAGAGTGGATTTGACCAGGGTCCGCTCCTTGATGAGGTAGGTATGGGTAATGCCCATCGCCGCCATGTCGGAGCGGAGCAGCAGGCGGAAGCGGTCGAGGTCGCGGGTCCACAGGCTGGAGTCGCGCTGCTCGGACACGAGGCGGTTGCTCAGGCCTGCAATGCCGAAGATGCTGAAGGTGCCGGCCTTGTCGGTGGGCAGGTTGATCTTGAACGACAGGTCGTGGTAGGTCGGCACGGAGGTGTAGCCGATGAGGTGCTTGGCGAAGTTGAGGGTCGCGTAGCGGTAATTGACGAGGTAGGAGCCGCGGCGGCGGGCCGAAAGCGGGCCTTCGGCGGCGAGGTCCACGCCCAGCACGCCAGCCTGCACTGCAAATTCGCGGCGCTCGTGGTTGCCGTTGCGGAAATGCACGTCGAACACCCCGGCGGTGGCATTGCCGTACTCAGCCGGAAAGGCGCCAATGAAGAAATCGCTGTTGGCCAGCAGCTGCTGGCTGAAGATGGTGAAGGTGCCGCCGGAGCTGCCGATGCGGGCGAAGTGGTTGGGATTGGGAATATCGATCCCTTCGAGGCGGTAGAGCAGGCCGCGGGGCGAATTGCCGCGGACGGAGATGAAGTTCTCAGAGGTAAACTGGCTGGCCACGATGCCGGGGAAATTGCCGGCCACGCGGGTGGGGTCGTCCAGGCCGCCGGCGAATTTGCGGGTCTCCTCCACGTCAAACGAGAGGGCGCTGAGGGCTGCCATTTCATTGCGGGCGGCGCCCTTGCGGCGCGTCGGATAGAGGTTGACCGTATTCATCTGGAAAATCCGCTCTTCGAGCGCGATTTCCACCTGCACTTCCTTGTTGGAGCCGATCAGCACGCCGGTCTGGGTATAGGCCAGATAATCGCGGCGCTCGAAGTTCAGATCGTAGCGCCCCACGGGAATGCCCTCGATGCGGAAGCGGCCCAGCGAGTCGGTCAGCGCCCCAAGCTGCCTGCCGGGCAGCAGCACCTGCACCTGCACCGCCTCCAGCGGGCGCTGCGTGTAGCGGTCGTGCACGGTGCCGCGCACCGTGCCGGTGAGCGACTGCGCAGCGAGCCGGCCCGGAGCCAGCAGCGATACCGCAAAAAGAATCAGTAACAAACGGATGGCGAAACTCATAGGATGCTGCGAAATCTAAGCTAGATGCAGGATTGAGGCACAAAATTCCGCTTCTCCTGCGCGGGATGCAACCAAAAAATACCGCTATCGGGAATCTTAATGCCGATGACAAGAATACGGGCGGATCGCCGGGCGGCAAATGACCAAAGTCAGCGCTGCCGCTGCGCCCTGCGCGCCCTGCGCAGATCCCTGATGCTGCGTAGCGGAAAGAACCGCATATTTGCGCACCGGATTCACCCATTAACCCCGAACGAAATGATGTTCCGACTGACGCCCGCAAGCGCCCTGTTTCTGCTGGCATGTTCCGCAGCGTTCGCCCAGACCCCGTCTGCGGAGGATCTGCTGCTCTCCGGCCCCATGGTCGGCTACTGCGAAATGCGCGAAGTCATGCTCTGGGTCCAGACCAACGGCCCGGCAACCGTGCAGTTCGAGTACAGCGCCGGACCCGATATGCCCAAGTACCGCACCGCTACCTATGTCACCGGCCTCCAGGAAGCCTATACCGCCCGCCTCAAAGCCGATCAGGTGCAGCCCGGCACCACCTACACCTACAAGGTCTTCGTCAACGGCCAGGAAGCCGTCCGCCCCTACAACATGACCTTCCAGACCCCGCCCCTCTGGCAGTGGCGCAACGATCCGCCCGAACTCAGCATCGCCCTCGGCAGCTGCGCCTATATCAACGACGAGCCCTACGACCGCCCCGGCAAGCCCTACGGCGGCGGATACTCGATTTTCGAGGCGATTCAGCGCCAGCAGCCCGACCTCATGCTCTGGCTCGGCGACAACATGTACCTGCGCGAAGCCGACTGGTACAGCTGGACCGGCATCCTCCACCGCTACACCCATTCCCGCCACATCCCCGAACTCCAGCCGCTGCTCGCTTCCGCAGCCCACTACGCCATCTGGGACGACCACGACTACGGCCCCAACGACAGTGACCGCGCCTACCGGGACAAAGATCTGACACTCAAAGCCTTTCAGCTGTTCTGGGGCAATCCCTCCTACGGCGTGAACGGGCAGCGGGGCGTCACCAGCACCTTTGAATGGGGCGATGCCCAGTTTTTCCTCCTCGACGACCGCTACCACCGCGACCCCAACAAGCAGAAATCCGCTCCGCGCAGCATCCTCGGCGCAGAACAGCTCGACTGGTTCCTCGATGCGCTGGTGAGCTCCACCGCGCGCTGGAAATTTGTCTGCATCGGCGGCCAGGTGCTCAACGATGTGGCGCAGTTTGAAAATTACGCGGCCATCGCCCCCGAAGAGCGCGAGCGGATCCTGCAGACCATCGCCAGCGAAGGTATCAAAAATGTGGTATTCCTCACCGGCGACCGCCACCATTCCGAGCTGTCGGTGACCGAGCGCAACGGGATCGCCATCTACGATTTTACCGCCTCGCCCCTCACCTCCGGCACGCACGATGCCTCCAAGGAAAAAAATACCCTGCGGGTGCCGGGCTCCTATTACGGCGAGCGCAACTTCGGGATGCTGAAGCTCAGCGGCCCCCGCGATGCGCGCAAGCTGCGCATGTCGCTCCACAGCCAGGACGGCAAGGAGGTGTGGTTCAAGGAGATCGAGATGCAGAAGTAAGCGGAGGAAAGGTCTTGCAGCTTAAAAAGCTGGAATATCATTCCAGTTTTCTCTGGATAAAACTGGAATTATATTCCAGTTTTATCTATCTTGCATCAAAAAATATGATCCGGCAGCGCCGTCTGTTCACAGACCTCCTGAAACATCTGCCCCAAAAGGCCTATACGATTATCACCGGCGCGCGTCAGGTGGGAAAAACCACCCTGCTGCGCCAGCTCTATCAGCACCTGCACCGGGATGGCAAGCCTGTAACGTATCTCAGTCTGGAAGATCCCCGTGTGCTGGCAGCTGCATCTTCCCACCCCGACAGCCTGATGCAGTTTCTGGATGTGCGGCCAGCCCCGATCATCAGACAAATCCAGCCGCAGCCTGTGTATTTGCTTGTCGATGAAGTGCAGTACGCAGCCGATGCCACGCATCTGCTCAAATATCTGTACGATCAGTATGAGCAGAACCTGAAAATCGTAGCGACTGGCAGCAGCGCGTTTTACATCGACCAGAACTTCACCGACTCGCTGGCCGGACGCAAGCGGATCTTTCAGCTGTATCCGCTCTCTTTCAGCGAATTGCTGGAATTCCAGGGCGAACCGGATCTGGTCCGGCAGCTTGAGAGACTGCGCAGCGATTCTGCGTACCGCGCTCCGGATCTGGAACGCCTGCGGGCGGCCTGGCTTGAATACCTCGTCTATGGCGGCTATCCGGCTGTGGCGGATGAGCGGGACCCCGCAGGCAAGCGCTTTCTGCTGGAAGAACTGAAGAACGCCTATGTGAAACGGGACCTGATGGAGTCCCGGGTAGAGAAGGAACTGAAGTTCTACCTGCTGTTTCAGCTGCTGGCCGACCAGACCGGAAGCCAGCTCAACAAGCAGGAACTGGCAAACACGGCGGGGCTGGATGCCAAAACGGTGGATCAGTATGTGCATATTCTGCAGAAATGCTTCCACATCCACCTGCTTAGGCCGTTTTTCCGGAACCTTCGCAAAGAGCTGACCAAAATGCCCAAGGTCTATTTTCACGATCTGGGCATGCGAAATGCCCTGCTGAACCGCTTCACAGCCGCAGCGGAACGCCCTGACAAAGGCGCCCTGCTCGAGAATTACATATTCCTCCAAATCCGGAATCAGTATCCCCTGGACCAGATCCATTACTGGCGCACCAGTGCCCAGGAGGAAGTCGATTTTGTGGCGGAAGAATCGTTCGGGCAAGGCAAGGCCTTCGAGGTGAAGTGGAATGCCGCCGCATTCGACCCGAAACTGTACCGGGCCTTCCGGGATGCCTATCCGAAGTTCAGCCTGGAATGCCTGAGCGCGGATGCCTTCTACTGGGGCGGGGCGGGTGCTTCCTGAGGGCTTGCTGCTGTCCCGCCGGGCGGCAGCTGCGCCTGAATGATCCGCGGCACATGCCTCCACTGGTCTTCGGAGATATGGCCTGGCTCGTAATGCATGAGCCGGATATACTCCAAGGTGATTTCTGCCTCATTGAATGCAGGATGCCGGCGCGCAATCCAGTCGCGGGTCCGGGTAATACCCAGCTCGAAAAACGCTGCGGTCAGTTGTGCGCGCCTGGCATGCGGCAGGCTCACAACAAACGGCACGGCTGCGTTGCCGCAGCCGTGCCGTTGTGTCATTATTTCCTGCACTCAGCGGAAGTCGTTGAGCACCATCATCGCCTCGTAGATGTAGGGATCTTTGACGATGTTCTCGTGCCAGGTCTTCGCACGCTGGCTGCGGACGGTGTCTGCGCTGACCGATGCGAGGTCGTCCTGGAGCGTAGCGGCGGTAAAGCCTGCAATCGGCGTGCGGATATTCTTGTAGCGTTCGTTTTCGGCATCCTGGGACCGGCGGTCGGCGCGGTAGGCATCCAGATTGAGCGGATAGGTATCCTGCTCCTGGCGGCGCTTGATCAGCTCCGCATTTTCCTGGATCATCCGGAAGCTCTGGCTGGCTGCGACACGCTTGGCGCTGTTGTCGCGCAGGCGGTCGAGCTGCTTCGTGACCGACTGCTCCCAGGGGCGGTACGGCACCGGCGAGATTTCATCCCAGGCCATGGTGTGGTCCTGGTCTTTTTCCCCTACCTGGAGCAGGCTGTACTCGTCGGGGATGATGATGTCGGGCACCACCCCTTTGAGCTGGGTTGCGCCGCCGTTGATGCGGTAGAACTTCTGGGTTGTCAGCTTCACCTCGCCGAGGGGCTTCACCTCGCTGTAGCCGCGCACCACATCATCGAGGTTGACGAAGCGCTGCACCGTGCCCTTTCCGAAGGTGGAAGGGCTGCCGATGATGACGCCGCGCCCGTAATCCTGGATAGCGGCTGCCATGATTTCAGAGGCCGAAGCGCTGAAAGAATTGACCAGCACCACCAGGGGGCCGTCATACTTCACGGACGGATCGCGGTCGGAGAGCACCTGCGGGGCGCCTTCCCGGGATTTGACCTGCACAATGGGGCCGGCTTCGATGAAGAGCCCGGTCATGTCCACTACATCCTGGAGCGAGCCGCCGCCGTTGTCGCGCAGGTCGAGGATGATGCCATCCACCCCTTCGCGTTTCAGCTTTTCAATTTCTTTTGCCACATCGGTCGCACAGCGGCGCCCGTTGCGGTGGTTGAAGTCGGCATAAAACTTCGGCAGGTGGATGTAGCCGATGCCTTTCTTGGTCTGCGTGTTGCGCAGCAGCGCCGAGCGGGCGTAGGTTTCCTCCAGCTCCACGATGTCGCGGGTAATGGCGATCATCAGCTCGGTGCCGTCGAGCTTGCGCACCGTCAGGCGCACCTCGGTGCCTTTGGGGCCGCGGATGAGGCGCACGGCATCGTCGAGGTCCATGTTGGTCACATCCACGGGCTCTTCCTTGCCCTGAGCCACCTGCAGAATGAGGTCGTTGACCTGAAGCTGGCCCTGGCGGGCGGAAGCGCTGCCGGGCACGATGCTCATGACCTTGATCTTGCCTTCGTCTTCCTGGAGCTGCGCGCCGATGCCTTCGAGCTGGCCGGACATCTGGATATCGAAATCCTCCTTGTCCTGCGGCGGGAAGTAATTCGTATGCGGATCGTACACCGCTGCGATGGAGTTCATGTATTCCGAGCGGCGGTCGTTGAGGTCCTTGCGGGTCAGGCGGCGGAAATAGGCCTCCTGGTCGCGCAGTACGCGGGCGCGCGCATCGGCCTCCAGCTGACCGAAGGATTTGGTCTCGGCCTTCGGATCCTCCTTCGCCTTGCGCTCCTGCTGGCTGAGGTACTGATCCAGGCGCACGAGCGTCTGGTATTTCAGCAGCTGATGCCAGCGCTCGCGGAGCGCGGCCTCGTCGGCGGCAAACTCCGTTTTGTCCGGATCGAGCACTGCCGTTTCCGGGCGGGTAAAATCGAAGGGCTTGGCCAGAATCTCCGACACAAAGCCCTGCACACTTTTCGTGCGCGCATCGATGATCCCGGCAGAGGCGGTGAAGAACTCGAAGGTGCCGGCCTGGATCTCGTCGTCGAGCGAGTTCCGGTAGCCGTTCAGGGTATTGACATCGCTTTGGGTCAGAAAGCGCTTGTTGTAGTCGATGTACTTCAGGTATTCATCGAATACCATCTGGGAGAACCGGTCGTCCACTTCCAGGGGCTTGTAGTGGTAGTACTCCATGCTTTGCATCATGGTACGGATCAGCCACTCGCCCTTGTCGCCCTCATGCACATACAGGACGTACGAGCTGAAGAGGAAGAACGACAGGATTGCCGAGGAGAACAGCAGCAGTTTGCGCTTCATTGCGTGAGATACGGAGTTAGAAATGGAATCCCCAATATACGAAAAATGCAATTGGGATGGCGGTCGAATACATCCGTCCTGCAGGCTGTGCAAGAAATCAAGCAAAATCCTGCCGGTTTTCTGCATATGGTTTCTTACGGGGAAACCTGCCCCGCAGTTTCGGCGCCGGGCCTGGGCCCGCGGCGCTCAGGCCCAGCGCCTGCGGGCGGCATAGGTCAGGTAGCCGGGGTCCTCGGGGCTCCGGATGAGGAATACCTCCGCATGGCCTTCCGGGCTCAGCAGCAGCGGCTCCTGCCCGCTCCAGCGGAAAAAGTCGCCTTCCGCGAGCGCCGTGCCGCCTGCCTGCAGGCGGCCCCGCACCACAAAAGCCGATACCATCTCGCCCGGGGCAGCTTCGAGCGGCGACTCGGCCTCCAGCAGCAGGCTCTGGATGCGGATGCCGGGCGTATCGAGCCGCATGGGCGCGCCCGGGCCGGCCCAATGCTTGATCTGCACGCCGGGCTGCGGCGACTCGGACGGAAAATCCGCCGCCGCATAATCGTCGTAGCTGGCCGGCTGGCCGAACGTGCGCGAAAGGTCCGGATCGAGCCAGATCTGGAACATGCGGGCCCCCGCATGCAGCCGCTCCGAATGCGAAATGCCGCTGCCTGACCGGATGATCTGGGCGCTGCCCGCCGGCAGCGGCTTCCAGGCCCGGTAGTGGGAGTCGTAGTGGTCGATCTGTCCGTCGAGCACAAAGGACATGATCTCGAAGCCCTGGTGCGGGTGCTCGCCGATGGTGCTGCCCTGCTCCGACCAGGCATGCGCCCAGTAAAACAGGCTGGAATAGGGACGCACGTCTGCGCCTTCGTTCGCAATCACCGGGCGGAGCTCGCGGATGGCGCCTCCGTTGAACTGGCCGGCGATCTGCCGGGCGGCGGGGACGATATGAAGCGGCATACAATCAGTGTTTAAACATTGAAATAATTATACGCAGATACGGCCCGCCGGTTGCGGACGGGCCGCGATGCGCAGCCTGCCCCTTATTCTACGAGGGTGTCGTAGATCTGCACGCGGGTCCAAAGGTGCTTGTACTGCTCCACGAAGGCCAGGTGCACCGGATCCACCTGATACGCGTCCTGGCCGGCCTTGTCGTCGAAAGCGGTCAGCAGGCCGAAGGCGTAGGTATTGTCCACCACTTCGCGGGGCGTCATGGCCGGCGTGCCCACGTGGAAGAGGCGCAGGGTGCTGATGGAGCCCAGGGTCCGGATGCCCTGGAGCAGCTGGGCTTTGTCGGCTTCGGTGGCGTCTTCTTTCATCCAGAAGTACACCATGTGGATAAATCCGGGTGCGGCGTTCATTGCAGGAGGATTGGAATCGGATACGGAAGGTGCCTGGGGCTGCGGGGCTGTGCAGCCTGCGGCTGCGAGCAGCAGGGCGACCGGCAGGAGGCAGGCGGAGAACAGGCGGAAGGCAGTCATCGGCATCGGGATTAGGGAAATGAGCCGGTTTCAAATTCGCACAAAATCCGCTTGATTTGCAACTGATGACCTCCGGAAGCGCCATGCAAACGGTGTACGACGCGCTCGAAAGCGCCTGGACAGCGGGGCCGGTGCGCCTGCACTACAAGCGCGGGGGCACCGGCGCGCCGGTGCTGCTGCTGCACGGGTATCCGGAATCCGGCTTCAGCTGGCGCTACCAGGCCGGGGCGCTGCTGCCGCATCTGCGCCTGCTGATCCCCGATCTGCGGGGCATGGGCCTCAGCGACAAGCCCGCGGCGGTGCGGGCCTACACGCTGCGCGAGGCCGCACAGGACCTGATCCGTCTCCTGGACGGGGAGGGAATTGCCCGTGCGCAGCTTGTCGGGCACGACTGGGGCGGTGCCGTCGCCTGGACGCTCGCGGCGCTGCATCCCGACCGGGTGGAGCAGCTGATCGTGCTCAACATGCCGCACCCCGACGAAATGCGGCGCCAGCTGCGGCGCAACCTCCGGCAGGTGCTCCGGAGCTGGTATGCGCTGGCATTTCAGATTCCGCTGCTGCCTGAATGGCTGATTCTCAGCAGCCCGCTCCGTTTTTTCCGTACCGCTTTCCATCGGCGGGGCCTGCGGCCCGACCGTTTTCCCGAGTCCGACCTGCGCCGGTATGCGGAGACCTTCTCCCGCTTCCGCGACGTGCGCGGCGCCACGAACTACTACCGCGCCTTTGTGCGGCATCCGGCCCCTCCCCTGCCCCAGGTGCAGACGCCAGTGTCCATGATCTGGGGCGAGCGCGACTTCGCCCTGGGCAAGGAGCTGACATTCAACACGATCCGATACTGTCAGGAAATTCCCCGGATCCGGTACATCCCCGCTGCGAGCCATTGGGTGCAGCACGAAGCAGCCGAAACCGTCAATGCCTGGCTGCTGGAATGGCTCTGCGGCATCCTGCCTGCGGGTGCGCAATCCATGCCGGAAATGCGCCGGGATTCGCTATCTTTGCCTAAACCTCTCCCCGTCATGAGCCTCCGACATATCCCCGTCGTGGATCTGAACGACTACCGTTCGGATGATCCGGCCCGGCGTGCCCGCTTTGTGCAGCAGCTGGGCGACTCGTTTTCCGGCATCGGATTCGCCATTGTCTCGAACCATGGGGTGCCGCCCAGCCTGATCGGCCACACCTACGAAAGCTTCAAGCGCTTTTTCGCCCTGCCCGACGAGGTGAAGCGCCGGTACGAGATTCCCGGCCTGGCCGGCCAGCGGGGCTATACCTCGAAAGGCCGGGAGCACGCGAAGCAGAGCAAGGTCGGCGACCTGAAGGAGTTTTACCACATCGGACAGACGGTGCGCGACGGCGACCCGATCCGCAGCGAATACCCGGAGAATGTATTCCCTGCCGAGGAGCCCGGCGTAGAGGAGCATGGCGTGGCCCTGTATCAGTCGCTCGAATCGGCAGGCCGGCACCTGCTGCGCGCCATCGCCGAATATCTCGACCTGCCCGTGGACTATTTCGACAGCAAGATCCACAACGGCAACAGCATTCTGCGCCCGATCCACTACTACGGCATCGAGCATCCTGAAGAAATGCCGGAAGGTGCCGTACGGGCTGCCGAGCACGAAGACATCAACCTGATTACCCTGCTCATCGGGGCAAGCGCGGAAGGCCTGCAGGTGCGCAATGCCGAGGGCGAATGGATCTCGGCCAATCCCGAACCCGACCAGATTGTGATCAACGTGGGCGATATGCTCCAGCGCCTCACCAACAACCGCCTGCGCTCCACGACGCACCGGGTGGTGAATCCGCCCCGCGAAAGCATGCATCTGCCCCGGTACTCGATGCCGTTTTTCCTGCATCCCCGCTCGGATATGAGCCTGGCCTGCCTGCCTTCCTGCACGGATGCGGAGCATCCCAGGGCCTATCCGGACATTACCGCCGGCGAATACCTCGACGAACGCCTGAGAGAGATCGGGCTAAAAGCCTGATTACCGGATCAGAAGACCGGGCCTGCCGGCGGGCGGCTATGATTTTTGTCATGCCGCACTGGAATTCAATATGAAATTTGTGCTATATTTACTCCGATGAGCACAATTTCTGAGGAACGGTGGCGGGCATTGCTGGAGTTGTCTTTCCGGTTCCGGAATCTGGCTCCCTGGGAATGGATGTATGACAGCGATCTGTTCGGGGTGCGGAACCGGAATACCGGCGAGGTGGGATACTGCTGCATCCTCGGAAGATCGGGCCAGGCGCCCGGCCTGGCGGTGTATAAAGGGCTGGAAGGGCTGCACAGCTTCGAAAAGATGCAGCAAAGCGACCTGGACACGCCGTTTCCGCTCCAGGTCGTGGAGCAGAACTGCCTGATGCTGGAATTCGGCAGCCGCAAGCGGCTCGACCGCCGGGAGGCGGCGCGGCTGAGCCAGCTGGGCTTTCAGGTGCGGGGCAGCACCCGCTGGCCGGTGTTCCGCGACTATAGCCCGGGCTTTGCTCCGAGCGAAATCACCACGGACGAGGAGGCCCTCTGGCTGCAGGATGCGCTGGAGCAAGGGCTGGAAATTGCTGCGCGGATCCGCAGCAATCCCGATCTGCTGCAGCGCGGGCAGGACGACAACCGCTTTGTGCTGGTCCGGCAGCTGTCGGGCCGGGATTCCGGAGTCTGGACAGACGAATGGACCGAAGCGCCAGTGTACGAGCCGGCCAAGCCGCCTGTAGAAGTCAACAAGCTCTTCCTGCGCAGCAACTCCAACGGCCTGAGCATCCGCTTCGACAGCGTATGGGTCACGGATACGTTCATGCTTCCGACCCCGATTCAGGCTCCGGGCCGCCGGGCCGAGCTTCCCCGCCTGCTGCTGATCCTGGACGGCGCCAGCGGCATGGTGATTTTCCATCAGGTATTCCGCCCCGGAGTCATGGAGCAGGAGCTGCAGCAGCGGTTTATGCGCTTTGCCCAGACTGCAGGCTACCTGCCCGAGCGCATCGTGGCGCCGCGGGTCGAGGTGCTGGGCTGGTGGGAGGACATTACGAAAATCCTGGGCATCCGCCTGGAGCTCAACCGCCAGGTGCGGATTGTGGACGAATTCGTCGAGTCGCTTTTCCGGTCGATGTCTGTGTAAAGACCTGACGGTCAATTCTCCAGCGCCCGCAGCTGCCGGTCTACCACTTCGAGCCCCTGGCTGAAGGAATGGGGCCGGTAGTCGAGTTCGGTCTGGGCCTTGAGGATGATAAATCCGGTGACGGGGGGGCGGCGGGCCGGCTGATTGAGCGAGGCGCTGTCCACCGGCTGGATGAGCGAAGCGTCGAGCTTCCAGAAGGCAGCTACGCGCTGCACGAGATCGAGGATGCTCATCTGTTCCGGACCTGAGATATGGTACAGGCCCTGGGCCTGTTTCATCGCTGCGGTCACCGCAGCCTGGGCGAGATCCTCGGCCAGCGTCGGGCAGCGGACCTGATCGGATACGACGCGGATGGGCTTGCCGGCCATCAGCTCCTTGCGGGCCCAGAGCACGACATTGGTCCGCGACATTTCAGGCGTCACCCCATAGAGGAGAATGGTGCGCAGTATGGCATGGGGAATGCCGGCGGCGGCGATGATCTGCTCGGCTTTGAGCTTGGACAGGCCGTAGTAGTTGACCGGACCGGGCGCATCCTGTTCCCGGTAGGGGCCGGCCTCCCCGCTGAAGACAAAATCGGTGGAAATATGCACCAGCCTGCTGCCGAGCCGTTTGCAATGGCCTGCCAGTTCGCGCACGGCCTCCACATTGATGGCATCGCAGCCGGCATGATCGGTTTCGCACTGATCTACCTGGGTCTGGGCAGCGGTATGGATCACCTCCGTAGGGCGGAATTCGCCCATCACCCGGCTGAGCGCCTCCGGGTCCGTCAGGTCGAGCGACTCGTACTCATAGCCCTGGTACTGCGGGTGGCGGTTTTCGCCCTTGGCAGTCGCGAGCAGGTGCACCTGCGCGCGCCCGGCGAGAAGGGTTACGATTTTTTGCCCCAGCAGCCCGTTGCTGCCCGTCAGAAGGATACGGCGTTGCATGAGAGGAGGTATATGGCGGCAAAAATAGCGTTCTGCGGATAACCCCTGCTGTCCGGATGCGAAAATACCGGACCGCAGGATGCTTGAACCGGAACATCCGTTCCCGTATCTTGCATATACTCTATGAATTGCCCCATGCGACGTTCCGATCTGAAATACCTCTTTGCCTATCTCATTCCCTTGCTGGTGGGTGTATCGCTGTACCTGCGGGGCCCCTGGGTGTTTCTGGCGCTGGCGGTTGTATTCGGCCTGGTGCCGGTCATCGAATCCCGCCTGCCGGCAGATGCGGAAAACCATCCGCCGGAAGCGGAGGCGGCCCGTGCCCGCTCGCGCTTTTTCGACCTGTTGCTCTACCTCAACGTGCCGATCCAGTACGGGCTGCTGGGGTACTATCTCTGGATTGCGGCCGCCCAGCCGCTGGCGGCCTACGAGTGGGCGGGCATGATCCTGACGATGGGCCTGGCCTGCGGCGTGCTGGGCATCAATGTCGCGCACGAGCTCGGGCACCGCAAGCCCCCGCACGAGCAGCGGATGGCGCAGGCGCTGCTGCTGACCTCGCTGTACCTGCACTTTTTCATCGAGCACAACCGCGGCCACCACCGCCATGTGGCCACCCCGCTCGATCCGGCGACGGCCCGGCACGGCGAGCCGCTCTATGCCTTCTGGCTCCGGTCGGTGACGGGCAGCTTCCGCTCCGCCTGGCGCCTGGAGGCGCAGCGGCTGGCCAAGGCCGGCCGGCCAGCCTGGACCTGGGACAACCAGATGCTCCGCTTCCAGCTCATTCAAGCGGCTTGTATCCTCGGCATCTTCGCGCTGGGCGGCTGGAAAGCAGGGCTGGCCTTCCTGGCCGCCGCCGCCGTAGGCTTTCTGCTGCTCGAAACAGTCAACTACCTCGAACACTACGGCCTGGAGCGCCGCATGATCCGGCCTGGGGTCTATGAACGGGTGATGCCGCGCCACTCCTGGAATTCGGACCAGATCATCGGGCGGATTCTGCTTTATGAGCTTACCCGGCATTCGGACCATCACCATCTGGCCAGCCGGAAGTACCAGATTCTGCGCCACGAGGACGAAAGTCCGCAGCTGCCGGCCGGCTATCCGGCCATGATGCTGCTGGCACTGGCGCCGCCGCTGTGGTTCCGGGTGATGGACCGCAAGCTGGAGGCATGGAAAAAAAGCGAGCCGGGGCTTGGATAAGTACAGAAGATTTGCTTATTTTGTTGGAATTACTAACATTATTGCGATGAGGCCATACTTCACTAGCCTGCATGGCGCATTATTTGAGGGTGATTGCTTAGATTTTTTGGCAAATGTGAAACCTAATCAGTTCGATTGTATCTTCGCCGATCCGCCGTTCAATATTGGCAAGGATTATAGAAACGGATATAACGACGAGCGCGAGCAAGACGCCTATTTTGAGTGGAGCCGCAGATGGATCGGCGAATGCATCCGTACGCTCAAGCCCGGCGGTTCGTTTTTTATCTATGCAACACCTGAATTAGCTGTCCGTTTTGCAGGCTTTATGCATGACCATTTAACCTTCCGTCATTGGATTGCACTCACCATGAAAGGAACGTATCCAAGAGGAAGGCGGCTGTATCCAGCTCATTATGCGCTGTTATACTACTCTAAAGGAGAACCAGCTGTATTCAACAAACTGCGTATCCCTGTGGCCACGTGCAGACATTGCGGCAAAGAGATCAAAGACTATGGGGGGCACCGCGACAAACTTCACCCTGATGGACTGAATCTTACCGATTTCTGGGATGATACCTCCCCTAACCGGCATAAGAAATTTAAAATCCGGCCCGGTGTGAATGAGCTGAAGCTTGTCATACCTGAGCGAGCAATCCAAATCTCAACCAACCCGGGCGATTTGGTATTCGATCCATTCGGTGGCGGCGGCTCTACTTTTCAGGCTGCCGAACTCAGCCATAGAAGATGGGTAGGTACTGAACTTTTTGACTCTCATTATATTAAGCAGCGATTTGAAATACAGCTGCCTGTATTTGCGTCTCAGGTATGTGCTTTCGACTACAATGCGATCTTGTATGAAAATCACTTCGATACAGTATTACGACGGAGCGAAGGAGAAGGTCTGCCGGTTGGGGCTGTCTGATTTATATCTCGAATTGCTTCAGATTATTCTGGACACCAAGATCTTCGTTCTTGAAGAACCCAAGAAAAACAGTGCTGCGTTCATTCGGGAAGCACTGGATGCTCGCTTTGCAAGTGGGGAAAAATGGATAAAAACGGTTTCAGGCGGCATTGACTGGGTCAAAACCATGCGGTACAATTCTACCGTCATTACAAAACTTGGCGTCGAGGTACAAGTCTCCGCACGCAGCGACTTGCTGATCCGGGATATTGTACATTTGCGGAATGCGATTCAGCAAGGGAAAATCGATGCAGGGGTCATTGTCGTGCCTTCCGATCGTCTGCAGTCATTTTTAACGGATAGAACCCCCAGTCTTCGGGATGCACAACGGTATATCGAAGAAGAGTTCAAAGAAGCATCGACTTTTCCGATCATCGTCGTAGCTGTAGAATATGACGGAACCGGGGAGGCACTTCCTAAAAAGCGAACTAATCCAGGCCAATCAAATGCCTGACTGCACACTTAGCAGATTTTTGTTGCATTTTGATCTGAGTGTCCCTCAAACGGGCCTCTTCCTGGATCTCCGTATGTTCGGTCTCGCCGTCCCCCGCACCCAGCGCACAGCGAGCCGTACAGCAATCTGTCGTATGTTTGCAGCATGGACCTTTCTGTACCCCTGATCCAGCCGGGCGACACCTACGAGCAGCCCGTGACCTTCACCCAGGAGCAGGTAGCAGCCTTCGCCGACGTGAGCGGAGACCGCAACCCCCTGCATCTCGACGCGGAATACACGGCCCGGACCGCCTTCCGCAGACCCATTGTGCATGGCTTTCTGGCGGGAAGCGTCTTTTCCCGCATCCTGGGGATGGAGTTTCCCGGAGAGGGCAGCATTTACCTCGAACAATCGATGCAGTTTCTCCGCCCGGTGTACCCCGGCACAGCCTGCAGGGTCCTGCTGACGGTGCTGGAAGCCGATCCGGCTACCCACCGCGCCCGGATCCGGACCCAGCTCTTCCAGACCGGCCCGGACAAGCTGCTCATCGACGGCGAGGCGCTGGTGCTGCACAAAAAAAGGATCTGACCCGCAGGCCAGATCCTGTAGGTCTGCCGGCCTGTCCGCTTATTCCCGCACAAACTGGCGCTGCACCCGTCCGGCCTGCGTCCGGATTTCAGCGACGTAGAGGCCTGCCGGGAGCGCCGCCAGATCCAGCACCGCCTCCGTTCCGCCCTGGCGCTGCCAGGCCATCAGCGTCTGGCCCATCAGATTCCGGACCTGGACCTCCAGCACCGGCGCTGCCGTGCTGCGGATGGTCAGCAGGCTGCCGGCAGGATTGGGGAAGAGCTGCACGCCTGCCAGCGCATCGGGATCAGCGGCAGTGGCCCACGCATCCGTTTCGATGCGGATATTGTCCAGGTACACCGCGTCGCCGATTTCAAATCCATCCCCGGCCCGGCTCTGGTTGAGGTTGCTTTCGAGGCAGATGCGCATGGTCTCGGCCAGGAAGGGCGTCAGGTCTACGCGCTGCGGCGTAAACTGGGGCGGATTATGAGCGTACGGGGTAAAGCGCTGCGCTTCGCGCCCGTTGACCGTCACGCGGAAGTTGTTGACCCATGAAGCCGCCAGCAGCGAATCGATGCCGAGGTTGATTTCCCGGAAGGGAGAAAAGGTCTGCCGCAGGTCGAAAGACAGGTGCATGCTGTCGAGCGCGCTGCCGGAAGCGCAGAAGCAGGCTTGGGAGGTATAATCCGGGTTGCCCTCAAACGGATCGAGAAAGCCCCAGAATATGCCGAAGGCATCGCGGTCTCCGCCTTCCATCAGCAGGCCGGTGCTTCCGCCGGCGCCCAGGCCCGATGCGGTTTCGATATTGCCTTCGCTGCCTTCGCGGAGGTGCAGCTGCGCGCCCAGGCTGGCCGTCTGCTCGAAAGTCAGGGTATCCGCTTCGGGAAGGGCAGTCCGGTAGGCAAATACGAAGGCAGACGAATCGTTGGTGAAATCCGGGTCGGTAGCCGACAGGGTGCGGCTGACAACCGAGTAGGTGCCATTGGCCGACATATCGAGCGGCTGCTGGAAGGTGTAGGTGAACGACGAGCCCGGCAGGGTAATACCGAGCTGGAGCGGCTCCACCGACAGGGCAAACGGTTCGGCGAAATAGGCCACCTGCAGCAGCTGGGGCGGCAGGGTGTCGCAGCCGAAGTACTGCACCGTGATGGTCACCTGTTCCGCTGCGCCGATCTCGCACGACTCGAACGGCTCGACATGCACCACCCCGAAGTCCAGGCTGCGGATGGCGGTGCCGATGCCGACGGCATGCCAGGCAGCGAAGACCGACTGATATGCCGGCGAGCAGGTTCCGAAGAGGTCTTCGGCTGCCCGGATCGAGCCCATGCGCGCATCGGCATACTGGGAGAGCGGCGTCAGGTAATAGACCAGGTTCCGGTAGGCGATCTGCCCGGCGGCTTCGCGCCCGATGCCCGTGACTGCATACGGCACGTTCCGGTCGTTGGTGCCGGAGCCGCCTTCGGAGAGCAGGTAGAACCAGTAGTTCTGCACCCCGCTGTTGATGTGCACCCCGCCGTTGTCGAAGGTTCCAGCCAGCCAGTTGTTGCCCTTATAGGTATCGGGATTGCCGAACTGCTTGGGATTGCTCATCGAACGGAAGGCAAATCCAAAGCCTTCGCCGATGCGCCAGTCGGCCAGGGCGGCATCGCCTGCGTGCTCGGCCAGGTTGCCGAAGATATCGCTGAAGGACTCGTTGAGCGCGCCCGGCTCGTAGGCATAGACCAGATCGGCGGAATATTGCGTCACGCCGTGGGTCAGCTCATGGGCTACTACATCGAGCCCGGTCAGGGGGCTGTTGTTTCCGTCGCCGAAGGTCATCCACTGGCCGTTCCAGAAGGCATTGAAAAAGGCGACATCGTAATGGATATAGCTGACCACCGGGCTGCCCGCATTATCGTAGCTGTTGCGGTTGTGGGTCTGGAGAAAATAGTCGTAGGTCACCTCGGCGCCCCAGTGCGCATCGGTAGCGGCTTCGTCCAGCTCCGGATTGACATTGTTCCAGTAATTGTCCGCATCCCAGAAATCTTCGGCCAGGTCGAAATCGGTGCCCTGGTTCAGGTCATAGGTTTCGATGGATACGCCAAGGCCGCGGTTTTGCTCGCGCAGGCGGAAGCCGGACGCGGTGCTGTCGGTGACGATGGTGCGCGTGCCGCTGTATTTGGTTTCCGCCACGCCGGTGCTGTTGGCCGTGTGCAGGGTTTCGAGCGATTTGAGCAGGGCCCCAGTCTGCGCGTCGAAATAGAGCAGCTGCTTGGAATGCGGCGATGCGGCATAGACCTCCACCTTCCAGGCCAGCGCAAAAGCCGTCTCATTCCGTTCAAAGTCCGCATCGGTATAGACCAGCTGCGCTTCCGGGTAGTAGCTCGCCTGCGGATTGCCGGTGAGCCGGCGCAGCATGGCGGTTGCGCCCGCATCTTCCCACATATAACGGTCGGCATTCACCTGCTGCAAGGCCTTCGCCACCGCCTGGGCCGCAGCAAGCTGGGGCAGGCGGTGCGGGCCCGGCACATAGGGCAGATAGCCGTTTGCAGAGCGGAGGATGCCGTTTTCCGCATGGGTAAGCCACTGGGCACCCTCCACGGGCACGCCCTGCACCGTCAGCTGGTAGCGCTGATGCACCCAGCCCAGCGCGTCGGTTTCCGTTTTCAGCAGGGCAAGCTGCTCGCCGGGCAGGAGACCCAGCGCCGCAGCGTGCTGTTCCGGGAAAGATTTGGCATCCAGGACGCGGTCCGGCGCCGGCACAAACCATCCGGGGGCGGTTTCCGTGCCGAGGGCGCGGAGGCCGGGCATCGGGCGGGACGCCTGGCCGTACATCGCGAGCGGCAGTGCGGCACAGCACAGCGCCAGCACATGGGGGAATACACGTTTCATCATCAGCAGCGGATCTTGGATTTCTGAATCCTCGGTTAAACCGGTGAAAGTACACAAAGTTTCCGCACATCAGTCGCCGGATCGGGGCGGCAGCTTACAGCGGGCGCGGGATTTTTGCGGCTGCGCCGCATCCGCGCTTCCGCACTTTTTGTATCTTTTCCGAAAGTATTCACCGCATGGCCTATCCACTGCCGGATCTGTCCGATTCCTGGGAAGCCTACCAGAAGCTCGAAGCCCGCTCGGAGGAGCGATACGAATACCACGACGGCGAGACCGTTGCGATGTCTGGGGCCAGCAACCGGCATAATAAGCTCATAGCCAGGCTGATTGCCCGGATGCTTCCCGCTGCGGAGCGTGCCGGATGCGAGGTGTTTATGGAAAGTGTGCGGCTCTTCCGCCACCGGAGCGATCGCTACCTGTATCCCGACATCGTCTCCACCTGCCATCCGCTGGACCTGCAGACCAAAAACGGCGTCCGCAGCCCCTGGCTGATCGTGGAGGTGCTCTCCGAAAGCAGCACGCGGAAAGACCTGGGGTTCAAGATGCTGGAATATTTCAAGCTGCCATCGCTGCGGCATTACATCGTCATTGCGCAGGACCTGCGGCTGGTGCACCATTACCAGCGCCAGGAAGGCGGACGCTGGCTGGTGGAGCTGCTCAGCGAGCCGGATGAGACCCTTGTGCTGCCGGAGTGGGGCCTGGCGCTCAGCCTGGCCGAGCTCTATGCCGGCATCCAGTTCGGGCCGGAGCCCAGCGAAGCCGAAGAGGCGGCTATGTTCTACGGGGAAACGGGCGGCGAGGAAGGGGGAGCGGTGTAAAAACACGGCTACTTATTCCCAAAGCAAGATTATTCCGTGGCCATTAGCTGTACTGTAAACGCCTGGAACAATACTGCTGCCTCGATTGCCTCTTCAACATCGGATAATGAAGGATCTTCCCCAGGCTGCGGATATCTGATTCCGATACCATATTCGTTGATTTTTCTCGCAGCCTCATACGATTGACCAAATATATATAATACTGCCGCCTATTCAAAATCCGCCCCCCGCAGCTTGCAGGGGGCGAATTGATGAGCAATCGGGCACCTCAGGTATTGGGCGCGTTGGCGGCGGCCTCCTGCATCAGAAAGGCCTTGATGAACGCATCCAGATCGCCGTCCAGCACGCCCTGGGCGTTGCTGGTTTCGTGCTCGGTGCGCACATCCTTCACCAGCTTGTAGGGGTGCAGTACGTAGTTGCGGATCTGCGAGCCCCATTCGATGCTTTTCTTGCCGGCTTCGATTTTGTCGCGTTCGGCGTTCCGCTTTTCGATTTCGACCTGATACAGGCGGCTTTTGAGCATCTGCATCGCCAGTTCGCGGTTGCGGCCCTGGCTGCGCTCCACCTGGCAGGCCACTACGATCCCGCTGGGCAGGTGGCGCACCCGGACAGCGGTTTCCACCTTGTTCACGTTCTGGCCGCCCTTGCCGCCTGCCCGGAAGGTATCCCACTCCAGATCCGACGGGTTGATCTCGATCTCGATGGTGTCATCGGCTTCGGGATAGACGAATACGGAGGCAAAGGAGGTGTGCCGGCGGGCATTGCTGTCGAAGGGGCTGATGCGCACCAGCCGGTGCACCCCCGACTCGCCTTTCAGGTAGCCGTAGGCAAATTCGCCGCTGATTTCCAGGGTGCAGCTTTTGATCCCGGCCGTATCCCCGTCCACCTCGTCCACGAGCTCCCACTTGTATCCGCTGCGCTCGGCGTACATGATGTACATGCGCTTGAGGATGGAGGCCCAGTCCTGGCTTTCGGTGCCGCCTGCGCCGGAGTTGATCTCCACCAGGCAGCTCATGCGGTCTTCCTCGCGGGAGAGCATGTTCTTGAATTCCAGGTCTTCCACGGCATCGCGGGTTTTGGCGTAGGCCGCCTCCACCTCGTCCTCGCTGCCTTCGCCTTCCTTGAGGAACTCATACAGCACTTCCAGCTCCGCCACCTGATCGGCAACGGATTTCCAGGCAGTGGGCCACATTTTCAGGGCACTGATTTCGCGCATCACCTTCTGGGCTTCTGCCGGATGATCCCAAAAGTCCGGCTGCTGGGTGATGGCTTCTTTTTCTTCTATGCGGGCGATCTTGCGATCGACGTCAAAGATAGCCCTTCAGCGCTTCGATTCGCGACTGAAGGCCTCGGAGTTGTTCCAGGGTCATAGGTGATGAAGGAGAGATAAGCTCAGGCAGTCCATTCTGCCTGAGCCCGCAAAGATATGCAACGGAAGCATGCGATAAAAGCGCCCTGATTCAGGGTTTTTCGGGTGCTTTGATGGATTCGATGACGATCTCCTCAAAGCCGGGCAGGGTGCGGTAGGCGAAATCGGCCTTCCAGGGCGACCGGTATTCGCGGCCCGCTTCGAGGAAGTGCTTGCTTTCGGGCAGGCTGCGGCCGATGGTGGCATCGTTCCGGCGGTAGTTGATCACCACCGGCATCTCCCGCTCGATGAGGAAATACTCCGGATGCGTAAAGTAGCCCAGCGGCGTCACGTCGTAGGGGATGAACCCCTCCACCCCGAAGAGCTGTTTTGCCCGCTGCTGCCAGGGATCGAGGAAGGCATACAGCCAGCGGTCGTGCTCGTTGCCGGAGAGCAGGAAACGCGTGTCGGTCTTGCCCAGCAGCAGGTATTCGCTGCACTGAAAGCCGCTCAGCACCACATGCACCCCCGACTCGAAAATCACGCGGAAGGATTCCACATCCTTCTCGAAATTGTAGTCCACCGTAACATTGCGCCGGAGGCCGGGCTGGAAGGCGTAGCCGGTGGTGCGGCCCGCGCAGAAGGCGATGGTGCCGATCTGCGAAGCGAGTTCGGGATGGTTTTTGAGCACGGTGGCCACATTGGTGGCGGGCCCCAGGGCCAGGATGTCGAGCTTTTCCTTGCGCAGCGCAGCGGCCAGCGCCAGGCTGGCATCGGTCTCCGTGCCGAGGTCGGCGGCCTGCGGCGAGCCTTTGTAAATGCCGATCTTCCGGCCGGGCGCGTAGCGCCGCAGGATTTCTTCCGTGATCTGGTAGCCGTATTCAATCTCGGTAATCAGGCTGATGCCGGCCAGCTCAATCCGGGGCTGCGCCAGCGCCATGATGAGCGTCACGCCGTCATCCACCTCGCGGGGTGCCCGCTCGGGCAGGCCCATCATGATATCGGTGTCGAACCAGACCCGGCGCGGGGCGGCCGGAGTTTGCGCCCGCAGCCCCAGGACCGCCAGCAGGCCCAGCATCCCCCCTGTCAGTATACGCTTCATACAGAAACAGATTAATGATGTAGAATCGTTCATTGTCAAGTAAATAGACGCAAAGATCTGAAGCGGCGCTTCAGATCTTTGCACGGAGGTCAGAATACGAAGCGCGCCCCGAACTGGAACTGCCGCGGCGGCGAAGCCGAGTACAGCCGGTAGGTGTTGGACGACTTCGGGCCGATCTGGGCCTGGTTGCTCACGCTGCGCGTGGTGTTGTAGCCCGACCAGTTCTGGGCATTGAACACGTTGAACACGTCGGCGCTGAGTTCGAGCCGCAGGCTGCCTGCCAGCGCGAGCTGGTATTTTGCCGATACGTCGAAGGTCGTCGCCCAGGGCAGGCGGTCGCTGTTCTTGGGCTCGCCGGGCCAGCGGTCTGCCGGCAGGCCGAAGCTTTCGCCGTCGCCGTTGAGGTCCGTGGTGCCGAATACCGTGGCATCGGCAACGCGCGTCACCGGCTGACCGCTCTGAATCAGGAAGGTAGGCGCCAGCGTCAGGCCGCTGAAGGGCTGGTAGAGGATGACCCCGCTCATCACGTGGCGGCGGTCGTTTTCATCCCAGGCATATTCCGCTTCGTAATCGTTGGAGTCCTGCGCGCGGGTGTTGATGCTGCTGGTGTTGCTTTTGGTCCAGCTGAGGGTGTAGAGGAGGCGGTAGCCGATGGGCTGCTCGCCCATTTCCTTCTGGAACATGAAGTTCAGCGCGGTGTAGCGGGCAATGCCGTCCGTTTCGGTCACAAACACATTCCGCGAGCCGCCGCGCAGGGTATCGCCGCCCACAACGCTGTAAAATCCGCGCGCATCGCTGAAAATGGGCACCGGGCGCGTCGCATCGGCCTGGGCACGGGTGCGCACCGTGACCTGCTTCGGATCGGTGCTCGTGAAGGGATAGGGCGAAGGCGCATTCAGGTTGCGGATCAGAAACAGGTTGTTGGTACGGGTGTGCACCGCGTCGAAGATGAAAATCCGGTCTTCCGCCGGCTTGGTCTGGAACCCGACCGCAAACTGGTGGCTGTAGGGGTTCTGGAAGCCGTTGGGATTCATGATGCGCAGGTTGGTGCTGAACACCTGGTCCCGGCGCTCCTGCAGTTCGGCGGGCGTGGGGCCGTTGAGATAGCTCACATTCGGTGCCGTTGCGCGCAGGTTGCCCTCGAATGTGATGCGCTCCAGGTCGGCCTCCGGATCCAGCAGGCCCAGGCGCTGCAGCTCTGCCAGCTGGGCTTTGAAATCGGCCGAGCTGCTGCTGAACTGCAGGTTGTCGCTGTAAACCGAGTATTTGATCTTGTCGTAGGCAATGCCGTATCCGCCCCGGATCACGGTGCGCTCGGAGAGCTTGAAGTTGAAGCTGGTGCGCGGCGCCAGGTTGTTGAAGTCGCCGCGGGTGCCGCCGCCTCTGGAGAGGTTGTCGTAATCCCAGCGGATGCCGAGGTTGAGGCTCAGGCGCGGGCTCAGGCTCCACTGGTCCTCCAGATACGCGCTGGTGACGTTCTGACGGGCTCCGAAGGCGCTCGGCCGCAGCTCCACGTCATAGGTGCGCACTTCCGCATTCCGGGGGAAATGCTCCACATTCAGGGCTGCGCCCAGGTTGAGGGCCCGCACCGAGTCCAACTGCGCCTCCGTGAGCCGGATGGTGTACGTGCCGAAGGGATTGCCGCCGCCCAGGAGCGAAAAGTCGGAGGTAATAAATTCGAACCCGCCTTTGAAGCGGTGCGTGCCGAGCTGGTAGAAGCCTTTGGCCTGCACCTGGTGGGTGTACTCGAAATCGTCGAAAATAGCCCCCGACTGCCCCACGGTAGCAATCACAGCCCCGGTCGGTGCCTGCACCGTCACCGACGGCGTGCCGGCGTTGATGGGTTCGCGGTAGTTCCAGCGGAAGAAATTGTGCTGGTAGTTCAGCTCGCCGGAGAACCGGCTGCTGAGCCGGAATTCGTTGCGCAGTGCGATCAGGTGCGTCTCGTTTTTCTGCGCCGACGCCGCCGACGGGAACAGGGTGCCGCCTTCGAGGCCGCCGCCCTGCCGGTCGATATACATCCGGCCCAGCTGGCCCCGCAGCGAGGTATGCCACTTGCGCGACCAGTAGTGATCCAGCTTGCCGGAGAGGTAGGTGAAGCGGTTGAAGCCGCGGACGGTTTCATTGACCCCCAGCAGCGGCGAGTTGAGCAGGTTGTCTTTCTGGTCGAAGGTCTGCTCCGCATTCACATAGAAAAAGGTCTTGTCCTTGCGGATCGGCCCGCCGACGGAGAAGCCCGTCTGGTGCCGCATGAAGCCGTCTTTTACCGGATTGCCGGAAAGGTCCAGCGTCGCGAAGCTCGAAGGCGCATCGATCACGGACCCCGGCCGGGTGAGGTAGAACACCTCCCCGCTGACCTGGTTGGTGCCGGACCGGGTGAGCACGTTGACGATGCCGTTGCTGGTGTTGCCCCATTCGGCGGAGTAGTTGTTGGTGAGCACCGTCACGTTCTCCACGAAGCCCACAGGCGTGTTGAGCTTCATGTTGCCCAGAAAGCGTTCGTTGTTGTCCATGCCGTCCACGAGGTAGTTGGTAAAAATCCCGTTGAGGCCGTTGATGCTGATGTTGGGGCCTTCGGCGTAGCCGAGCACCGCGACGGTGACGTTGGGCAGGCGGAAGAGCGAGCGGGTAATATCGCGGCCTTCGATGGGCATGGCCTGCAGCTCCGCCTTGCGGATCTGTCCGGAGACGGTTGCATTCTCCGTATTGATGCGTGCCATCGGAGCGCTGTAGATCAGGATCTCGCCCAGGGCGCGCTCCTCCTGGCGCCGCAGCAGCAGATCAAAGCGGCTGCGGCCGTCGCGGCGGATGCGGATCCCGCTCAGGCTGCCGAACTGGTAGACTTCGTCATCTTCGGTGTATACCAGATACGGCGTATCGTAGGCCAGCTGGCCGAACGCTGCGACCCCGTCGTCGCCGGTGACGGCCGTGCGGGCCAGATTCTGGCTGATCTGGGTGAGGAATACCGTTTTGCCGGAAACGGGCGTGCCGTCGTTCTGCGAGAGCACCCGGATTTCGAGGCGCTGGGCCAGCGCCCAGGCAGGCAGCAGGGCTGCCAGCAATAGGATAATGTGTCTCATTGTCAATGGGTTATCGAATGTGGAATACAAATCTCCCCTGACGCTGCCCGTTCAGGCAGGCGCAGCGCCGGCAGGGCGGATGCAATCCGCCTGCGATGCGAAGGAAAAGAAGGGAATAGCGGCAGCTCAGCGCTGCGGGGGGCCGCGCCAGGGGCAGTGCGCCCCGACGCCTGCCAGCTGGCGGGCCAGGCCCGCCGGGGCAGGTTCAGCAGGCGCCGCAGGCGCCAGCAGGCTCAGCAGCACCTCCCGGAGCACGCTGCCCGGCATCCGGGCCGCCCAGCGCCGTACTGCACCCGGATCATCCAGGTCGGCCAGCGTGCGCAGCACCCTGGGCGGCCCCTGGGCATTGGAAAGCAGGGCCATCAGCTCCGCATGCACGGCAGCGGTATTCCAGCACACCTGCCGGAGGGCTTCCGCATCGAAATCGGCCCGGCGCAGGCCGATGAGGTAGTCGCCGCCGTCGGCGGCAGGCCCCAGCACATTGCAGCCCGCTTCCAGCGCCGCCTGCGCCTGCAGCAGGTCCTGCGCACGCAGGCCAGGGCAGTCGTTGCCGACGACAATCAGATACTCGGCGCCGGCGCCGAAGGCCTCCGAAACCGCACGGGCCAGCCGGTCCCCAAAACCCGTACCCGGCTGCTGGCTGCTTCCGGCATGGATGAGCCGCAGGCCTGCACGCCGGATATGGGCCTGTGTGCGCCGCTCCATCTGCCCAAAGGCCCGCACGAATGCGCCCCGCCGTCCGCCGAAGACGGCAGCTTTCGCATCCTGCGCAGGGTCGAGCGCGAAGAGCAGAACAGCGCTTGTTGCAGAGTCTGGCACGTGTATTCCGGTACAGAAACCTACGAAAGGTACTGCGATCCGGATTGCCCCTGCAACTGCGCAGACGTCGCCTGGATGACACCCGCGGGCGCTGCATCCGGCAGCTTGAGATAAGCTCTTCATAATCAGCCTGCTCCAGCTCCGGCATCCGGCAGGCAGGCAGGCAGGCGGGCGCATGATTTTTTCCCGGCGCAGATCTGTATCTTGCCGCCGGCTCCTGCTTCCTTACCTGCAGGGCCCTGCCGCCATGCGCCTCCAAGATTCAGTCACCCGCCTCACAGGCACCCTGCTGCACTACCTCGACCTTCGGAACGAAGTCGAGCCCCCGGGCTCCATCCAGGAGGAAATTGAAAAAGGCATCGTCTTCAAGGGGACCAATCTCTGGATTCTGGTGTTTGCCATTGTGGTCGCGTCCGTAGGGCTGAACACCAATTCGACTGCCGTCATCATCGGCGCCATGCTGATTTCTCCGCTGATGGGCCCGATCAACGGGATGGGCTACGGCATTGCGACCTACCAGTTCGATCTGTTCCGGCGGGCGCTGCGCAATTTCGGCTTCGCCGTAGGCGCCAGCCTGGCAGCCTCCACGCTGTATTTCGCGATCAGCCCGGTCTCCACGGCCTACTCCGAACTGCTGGCCCGCACGAGCCCCACCATTTACGATGTGCTGATCGCCATGTTCGGGGGCATGGCAGGCATCGTAGCCATCAGCAGCAAGCAGAAGGGCAACGTCATCCCCGGCGTGGCCATCGCTACGGCGCTGATGCCGCCGCTGTGCACGGCAGGCTACGGGCTGGCCACCCGGCAGCCGGGATTTTTTGCCGGAGCCTTCTACCTGTTTACCATCAACACCGTCTTCATCGGCCTCTCCTCCATCATCATGTCGCGGGTGCTGGACCTGCCGGTGCAGGGCGTGCCGGACCCCGTGCAGAAAAAGCGGGTGCTCCGGTGGATCTGGATCATCACCGGCCTGACCCTGCTGCCGAGCATCTATTTCGGATACCGGCTGGTGATCCGCGAGCGTTTCAGCAGCCAGGCTGCCCGCTTTGCCCAGCAGGTTACGACGGTGGACGGGCGGTATCTGCTGCGGCACGAAGTGCAGCCCGAACGCCGCCAGGTGCGGCTCATTTATGGAGGCGCCCAGCTGACCCCTGCCGAACGGGCAAAAATTTACATCCGTGCTGCGCAGTTTCAGCTCGACAGCACGAGCCTGATTCTGGAGCAGGGCCTGGCCCTGGACGAGCCGCAAAACCCGCCATCCGGATCCCTGCGTCAGCTGAGCGAGCTGAGCCGGCAGCTGGAGGCGCACACGCGGGCCCGGGACAGCGTGGCGGCCATCCCGGAGCTGGGCGGGCAGCTGCTGGCGGAAATTGCGCCCCTGTACCCGCAGATCCGCAGCTGCGCCTATGCCGAAAGCCTCCTGCACCGGCAGGACAGCAGCGCGGCCCGGCCGGTGCCGGTGGTGGTATTCGGGCTGCGGGCAGGCAGCCGTCTGCGCAGCGGGGAGGAAGCTGCGCTCCGCGCCTGGCTGGAGGCCCGGCTGGGGCGAAGCAGGGTGCTGATGGCGTTCCAGCCGGCAGAATGAACGCATCTCCCGGCGGCGGCCCGTCAGCACCGAGCCGGAAGATCAGATGAAATCCATTCCGCCTGTTGTCCGGCGCGGGCTGCCTTTGTAATTTGCCTGCCTACCCACCGCTCATGGAATGGCACCGCCAGCCGGCAGATCAGATTCTGGAATTGCTCAACAGTAGCCTCAAAGGGCTGAGCAAGGAGGAGGCTGCCCGGCGTGCCGCCCAGTACGGCATCAATGAACTGGAAGCAAGCAGCAACTGGTCGCCTGTACGCCTGTTCATCAATCAGTTTCGGTCCTTTATCATCTACATCCTCCTCTTCGCGGTGCTGCTCTCGGCCCTGCTGAAGGAATATGCGGACGCCGTCATTATCCTCTGCATCCTGCTGGTCAATGCGCTGATCGGGTTTTTCCAGGAGCTTGGCGCCCGGCGTTCGCTCGATGCGCTCCGGCGCATGCAGGTCGTCCGCACCCGGGTGTACCGCGACGCATCGCTGGTATTGCTCGACTCCCGCGAACTGGTGCCCGGCGACATTGTGTACCTGGAAGCAGGCGACAAAGTCCCCGCCGACCTCCGGATCCTCCAGGCTGCGCGGCTGCGCAGCGATGAGTCTGCCCTGACCGGCGAAAGCTTGCCGGCGGAAAAAAACAGCTGTACCCTGGACCGCGAACTGCCCCTGGCAGACCGCAGCAACATGCTGTTCTCCGGCACCACCATCGTCAATGGAACTGCAACCGCTGCCGTGGTGCTTACCGGCATGCAAACGGAAATCGGCCATATTTCCCGCATGATGTCGGAAGCGGAGGAGACCGCCACCCCCTTGCAGGAACGGCTGGACCGCTTCGGAAAGGGCATGGGCTATCTGGTCATGGCCATCTGCGGCGTTATTTTTATGGTCATTGGCGGGAAAGAATACCTGGCGAATGGCTGGAATCAAGACGCGCTGCTCAGCGTTTTTATGATTGCGGTATCCCTCGCAGTGGCCGCAGTGCCGGAGGGCCTGCCGTCGGTGGTGACCATCGCACTAAGCATCGGTGTCAAGAAACTGCTCAAGCGCAAGGCCCTGGTCCGCAAACTGGCGGCCGTGGAGACCCTCGGCTCCTGCGATGTGATCTGCTCGGACAAAACCGGCACCCTGACCCGGAATGAGATGACCGTCGTGCAAGCCTGGACGCCGGCAGGCGAACTGCGGCTGAGCGGCACGGGCTACGAGCTGGAAGGCAGCGTGACAGGCGAATTCGAGCCGCTGCTGTTCGACATTGGCCGCAGCTGCAACCATGCCACCGTACAGGATGGCAAGGTGTCGGGCGACCCGACCGAGATCGCGCTGATTGTCAGCGCCTGGAAAGCAGGGCTGCGCGAAGCCGCCCCCGCCCTGCTCGACGAAATTCCTTTCGATTCGGACCGCAAAATGATGAGCGTGCGCATCCGGAAGGGCGATAGCGAATGGATGTACGTAAAAGGCGCGCCTGACCAGCTGCTGCTCCGCTGCACCCGCCTGCGGAACGGCGGCAGCGAGCAGCCGCTCGAATCCGCGCAGCGCCAGCAGATCCTGGATCAGGCTTCGGCCTATTCCGCCCAAGCCCTGCGGGTGATCGCATGCGCCTGCAAACCGCTGGACGAAACGCATGACTTCACTGAAGAAGAGCTGACATTCACCGGACTGCAGGCCATGATCGACCCGCCGCGGGAGGAGGTGCCCGAGGCCGTGCGCAAAACCCGCGAAGCGGGCATCCGCGTCATCATGATCACCGGCGACCATGCGGATACGGCCCGCGCCGTAGGGGCCCAGGTGGGCATCACCGGCGGCGTGATGACGGGCGCCGCCCTGCAGGACCTGAGCCAGGAGGAGCTGACAGCAGCCCTGGACCAGGGCGTCAATATCTTTGCGCGGGTATCGCCCGAGCACAAGCTGCGGATCATCTCCGCCCTGCAAGCCCAGCATCATACCGTGGCCATGACCGGCGATGGGGTCAACGACGCCCCGGCCCTCAAACAGGCCGACATCGGCGTGGCCGTAGGCTCCGGGACCGATGTGGCCCGCGATGCCGCAGACCTCGTCCTGCTGGACGATTCCTTCGCCACCATCGTCAATTCGGTCGAAGAGGGCCGCGGCATCTACAACAACATCCAGAAATCGATCCTGCTGCTGCTGTCGGGCAATATGGCCGAGGTGCTCATGATCTTCCTGGCAGCCCTCTTCGGATTGCCGCTGCCGCTGACTGCGATCCTCCTGCTGTGGGTCAATCTGGTGACGGATGGCGCGCCGGCATTGGCCCTGTCGGTGGACCCTTACAGCAAGCGCGTGATGCAGCAGCCCCCCCGCTCCCGGAAAATCCCCTTGCTGCCCCGCACCGAGCTGACCCTGATCGTAGCCCTCGGCCTGCTCACTGCCGTTGCGGGCTTGATTCTGTTTCAGCAGGCCGCCGCAGGGAATCTGCTGGTGCATGGGCGCACCATGGCCTTTACCTTCATCGTGCTGGCCGAGATGGTGATCCTGCTCGTGATCCGGGCTTTCCACCGCACACCCGTCTGGACCAACCGCTGGGTCTGGATCGCGATAGCCGGATGCCTGGGCCTGCAGTTGCTGCTGCTGTACACCCCGCTTCAGACCGTCTTCGAGCTGCATCCGCTCAGCCTGTACGACTGGGGCCTGCAAGGCCTCGCACTGACCGCATTCGGGCTCATAGCCTGGGGGCTTGAATGGCTGCTGCGCCGCCAGAAACTGGATTAAGCACAGCAAGCCCGAAGATCTTGACAACTTGCGGCAGAACCGTACCTTTATCCGGCAGAATCATCTAACTGATCCTACGATGCATACAACTCGCGTATTTCTCTCCGGCATGGCCCTTGCGGCCATCTTGCTGCTGGCAGCCTGCGCTACCCCCGCCGAAAAACCCGCCAGCGCTGCCGCCCCTGCACCCGCCCTCAACCAGCTCAGCGCCGAGGAACAGGCCCAAGGCTGGAAGCTGCTCTTCGACGGCCAGAGCACCCAGGGCTGGCGGGTGTACGGACAGCCGGGGCCCGTCACCGGCTGGGAGGTGAAGGACGGCGTGCTCAATGCCCTCGGCGTCACCCCCGACGGCGCCGACATCATCACCGAGGCCCAGTACCAGAACTTCGAGCTCAGCCTCGAATGGAAAGTGGCGCCCGGCGGCAACAGCGGGCTCTTTTTCCATGTGGTGGAAGACACCGCCCGGTTCCCGCATGTGTACGACAGCGGCCCGGAATATCAGCTCGTGGACGACGTGGGATTTCCGGACAAGCTGGAGGACTGGCAGAAAACGGCCGCCAACTACGCCATGCACGTAGCCCAGAATCCGCCGGTGAAGCCTGCGGGCGAATGGAACAGCACCCGCCTGATCGTCGATGGCCCGAAGGTGCAGCACTGGCTCAACGGCCAGCAGGTGCTCGAATACGAGCTGTGGACGCCCGAATGGGAAAAACTGAAGGCCGAAGGCAAATGGAAGGATTATCCGGGCTACGGCAGCGCCAAAACCGGCCATATCGCCATCCAGGACCACGGAAAGCAGAGCTGGTTCCGCAATATCAAGATTCGCCCCCTGCCCGATACGCAGCTGTGAGCAGCCGGATGCATGCCTGATATCAGATTATGGGCTCTGCTGCGTTAAACCTGACGGCAGTCCGCCAGTCTGTACAGCATCCAACTTTCTCATCCATATGCGTACCTCCTTCTTTCTTTCCCTCCTGATCCTGAGCATCGTGTCCCCCCTGAGCCTGCTCGCCCAGCAGGGCCGCTGGGAGCTGCTCGGCAGCCGCCGCGTCAACTACGGCCTCGACCGGGATGAAATCCCCGTCACCGTACGCGAAGGCTTCTTCGATGCCCTCCAGCTCCGCGTCCGCGGCGGATCTGTGCAATTCCACAAAGTAGTGGTGCACTACGGCAACGGCCAGACGGATGAAATCGAACTGCGCGCCGTGATCCCCTCCGGCGGCCAGAGCCGCGTCATCGACCTGCCCGGCAACAACCGCGTCATTACCAAGGTCGTGTTTTACTACGATACCCAGGGCATCCGCAGGGGAAAGGCATCCGTCAACCTCTGGGGCCGCCATTAAGTAACGCTCAAAAAATAAATTCCGCTGTTGACTCGGTCTTTTGCACGAATACTGCGTCAGAAAAGCCCTCATTTGGCCCGCCAAACTCGGTTTTTCTTCCTTGTCTTCGCACAAAATCCCATCGCAACCTCTGGAGGTTATTTTTTGGGTGTTGCTAAGCCCGGAAGCGCATGTCTGCACATGCAGGCCTCAGCGCCTGCATGCGCAGACATGTGTATGATTAAAACCCGGGAGGGCCGTTCACGCGCAGCATTCCCGCCCGATCTCCTGCACTGAGGCGCAGCCCGCCAGCCCCATCGTCAGCTCGAATTCCGCCATCAGATTCCGGAGCACCTCGCCGGCGCCGGCTTCGCCGCCCAGCGCCAGGCCGTAGACATACGGCCTGCCGATGCAGACGGCCTTCGCGCCGAGGGCCAGCGCCTTGAACACATCCGCCCCGCTGCGGACGCCGCTGTCCATCAGCACCGGCACACGGTCTGCCACCGCTTCCAGGATGCCCGGCAGGGCATCCAGCGCGGCAATGGCGCCGTCCACCTGGCGTCCGCCGTGGTTGGAGACGATGATGCCGTCCATGCCTGCATCCAGCGCGCGGCGGGCGTCGTCGGGGTGCAGGATGCCCTTGAGCAGCACGGGCAGCTTCGTATGCGCACGCAGAAAGCCCAGCTGGTCCCAGGTCAGGGAGGGGCGGGAATAGATGGAGATGAATTTCCGCACGGCGGCGGCGGCCCGGCCGGAGCGCAGCGCAGGCCAGAAGGGCCCCGGATAGCGGCGCACCATCTCCAGCAGCGTCCGGATGGCCGGCAGGCTGGGCCGGGCGGAAGGCGCGGCAGCCTCCTCCGGCTCGTCGAGCAGGCGCTGAAACACCGGGTCGCTGGTGTACTGGGCGATGCCCATGCCCCGCAGAAAGGGCAGATAGCCCAGATCGAGGTCCTGCGGGCGCCAGCCCAGCAGGGTGGTATCGAGCGTCACGGCAATCGCCTCGCAGCCGCAGGCCTCGGCCCGGCGTACGAAGCTGGCCACCAGCTCGTCCGACTTGCTCCAGTAGAGCTGGAACCAGCGGGGCGCGTCTCCCATTTCGGCGGCGGCCTGCTCCATCGGCACGGAGGCCTGGCTGGAAAAGATCATGGGCAGGCCCAGGGCCGCTGCTGCGCGGGCCGCCGCACGCTCAGCGTCCGGGTGCGCCAGGTCCAGTACCCCGACCGGCGCCAGCAGCAGCGGCGCAGGCAGCGTGCGCCCGAAGAGCTCCACCGAGGTGCTGCGCGCCTCCACATTGCGGAGCATGCGCGGCACGATCTGCAGCCGCCCGAAGGCGGCGCGGTTGGCGGCGAGGGTATGGCCCAGGCCTGCGCCGCCGGCCACATAGGCGAAGGCTTCGGGGCTCATCACGCGGCGGGCCGCCGCTTCGAGGCTTTCGCCCGATGCGGCAGGCACCAGGGGGCGCTGCGCCCCTACTCCATCGAGGTAGATTTCCCGCTGCCGCTCGACGGCGGTCTGCGAACGGGGGCGTCCGGGTTTCGGCATTGCGAGGTTTTTCCGTAATTTAGCCCAATCTTGCAGATTCACCAAGCTTTTCCCTTCCGCCAGCCAATACCCGCTCCCATGAACTACCGCATCCTCGGCCCCAGCGGCCTCCGCGTCTCCGAATTGTGCCTGGGCACTATGACCTTCGGCACCGAATGGGGCTGGGGTGCTGACTACGAAGCCAGCAAGCAGGTCTTCGAGGCTTATGCGAAAGCCGGCGGCAACTTCATCGACACCGCCAACCGCTACACCGAAGGCACGAGCGAGCGCTTTACGGGCGAATTCATCGCCTCCGACCGGGAATATTTTGTCCTGGCGACCAAATACACCCTCTTCAGCCGCCGCAACGACCCCAATGCCGCCGGCAACCACCGCAAAAACCTCGTACAGTCGCTGGAAGGCAGCCTGAAGCGCCTCCAGACCGGCTATGTGGATCTGCTCTGGGTGCATGCGTGGGACTTCACTACCCCGGTGGCCGAGGTCATGCGGGCACTGGACGATCTGGTGCGGGCGGGCAAGGTGCTGCACATCGGCATTTCAGACACGCCGGCCTGGATCGTGGCGCAGGCTCAGACCATCGCCCTGGAGCGCGGCTGGACGCCCTTTTCGGCCTTGCAGATCGAATACAGCCTGCTGCAGCGCACCCCGGAGCGCGATCTGCTGCCGATGGCAGCAGCCTTCGGCATGGCCCTCACGCCCTGGGCGCCCCTCGCGGGCGGCGCGCTCACCGGCAAGTACCTGACCGCCAGCGAAGATCCGAAGCGCCTTGCGCCGGGCAGCGCCCGCCTCAACGAGCGCAATACCCGCATCGTGCAGGAAACGGTGGCCGTAGCGCAGGAGCTGGGCGTCAGTGCGGCCCAGGTAGCCATCAACTGGACCCGCCAGCGCAGCCAGACCGTCATTCCCATCGTGGGTGCCCGCTCGGAGCGCCAGCTGCTCGATTCCCTGGGATGCACGTCTTTTACGATCCCGCCCGCCCAGATGGAGCGGCTCGATGCGGCCAGCGCCATCGAACTGGGTTTTCCGCATGAATTTCTGCGGGCAGAATACGTCCGCGAGCTGATATATGGAGGATACGACCAGCGGCTGATCCGCTGAGGCATACACAAACAGCATACAGGCGCCTGAATACCATCAGGCCATACATCATAATTTCTGCATACTGCGTATGCGGAACATTTTCCTTAGTATTTGATAGTCAGCTTTTTATACCATAAGTTCCTGATAAGTTCCAGCTGTTCAGCTTCTAAATCCCTGAAAAACCTGCATCGAAATCGTATAAGCAGCGCTCCATAAAGCGCTGCACCTTTACCTGTGTATTGTAGATCAGTCGCCTTGCAGACCGGTTTGCACGCAACCTGTAGCCGATACCCTACAGCAACCGTGCTTGCCGGGGACGTTCGCTCAGTTATACAGGACGGCCTCGATCGAGCCTTGGGAAAGCCTTGAAACACGATGCCGGGACTTTAGCAGGTTCCGGCAGCTTTAAAAACGAACTAAAAAATACTACTGAGAATAGTGTGTTTGATGTCCTTCGGTTGTACCGGGGGGCATCATCTTTTTATCAGATACTTTGTGCAATCTACAACTTTTTGTCTTGCAAATCAAATATTTTTAAAAGAAAAACCCGATGTTTTTAACATCGGGTGTATTCAGTCTGCATCAGCCGGTGCGTCCTGCGCGGATCATATCAGCATGCGGACCGGATCTTCGAGCAGCTGACGCAGCGTACCCAGAAATGCCGATCCTACCATGCCGTCCACCACGCGGTGGTCGCAGGAGAGCGTGACTTTCATCGTATTGCCAATCACGATCTGTCCGTTTCTGACCACCGGTTTTTCGATGATTGCCCCTACGGCGAGGATGCAGGCATCCGGCGGGTTGATGATGGCCGTAAATTCTTCGATGCCCATCATGCCGAGGTTGGAGATGGTGAACGTGTTGCCTTCCCAATCGGCGGGCTGCAGCTTGCGGTCGCGGGCTTTCTGGGCGAAGGCCTTGCTTTCCTGCGCAATCGCAGCGAGGCCTTTCATGTCGGCGAAGCGGATCACGGGCACCAGCAGGCCTTCGTCTACGGCTACGGCCATGCCGATGTGCACCTGCTTGTTGTAGCGGATCTTGTCGCCGAGCCAGGACGCATTGACCGCCGGATGCTGCTTGAGCGCCACCGCGCAGGCCTTGATGACCATGTCGTTGAAGGAAATCTTGACCGGGGCGGTCTCATTGAGCGCCTTGCGCACCGCAATCGCCTTTTCCATGTCGATTTCCATGGTCAGGTAGAAGTGCGGGGCGGTAAACTTGCTTTCTCCCAGCCTGCGGGCGATCACCTTGCGCATCTGCGATACCGGCACCTCTTCATAGGCCTCGCCGGTGCCGGCATATGCGGGCTGGGCGGCAGGCTGATGAACGGGCACAGCAGGAGCCTGGAAGTTTTCGATATCCCGCTTGACGATGCGGCCGCTGTCGCCGCTGCCGGCGACGAGGCTCAGGTCGATGCCGCGGTCGCGGGCAATGGCCTTGGCCAGGGGGGAGGCCTTGAGGCGCCCGTCGCCATCGGCGGGGACTGCCACGCTCACCTGGGGCACCGGTGCGGGTGCCGAGGGCAGGACCGGCGCTGCGGGCTGGGCTACAGGCGGTGCTACGGGCTGCGGCTCCGGCTTCGCTGCAGGCTGCTCGGCCGGCACGGCTGCCGGTGCGCCAGCGGCGTATTGCGAGAGAATGGCGGAGATATCCTCCCCGGCCTGCCCGACGACTGCCAGCAAACCGCCCACCGGAATGCCTTTGCCGGCTTCCACGCCGGCGTACAGAAGCACGCCGCTGTGAAAGGACTCCAGGTCCATGGTTGCCTTGTCGGTTTCGATCTCGGCCAGCAGCTCGCCTGCGGATACCGGGTCGCCGACTTTTTTATGCCAGGCAGCAATCACCCCTTCAGTCATCGTGTCACTCAGACGGGGCATCTCGATGATCTTCGCCATGCTTGGGTACTTTAGCTAGTTGGACGCCAAAATTAGGTATATCCCCCTAAACACAAAACGAAAACTGCCGGATTTCTCCGGCAGCCTCATTTTTTATCTCAGCAGCTCCTGAAAGCTATATGCCTCATAATCAGCGAACCCGATGAAAACGCAGCCCGGCGGTGCCTCCCAGGAAGAAGCGGGGCATGGTCTCGGCAGCGGTGCCGCCGAAGGGTTTGCGGAACGTGTACTGCACGGCGGGCCCGATGGAGATGGAAGTCTCCGGCGTCAGGTCAAACGCAACCTGGAAGCTGGCTTCCGAAGCGAGCCCGAATGCGCGGAGGCGCAGCAGCTCCTCCCGGCTGTTTTCGGTCTGAATGGCATACTTGAACGAAGCCACCGTCGCGGACTCGGCAGCGCCTCCGCTGCCCGGGGTAATGCCCCCAAGCCGGATGAGCGCCATATTGGCCTGGGGGATCAGGGCCCCTTCTGCGAAGGCGCTCCATTTGCCGCGGGACATGAGCACCGAGCGGGCTTTGAGCGGCGTGCCGAACTGCACGAGCGAGTACGGCGCATCGAGCTGGAATACGACGCCCTGGTATCCTGCCTGAATGAGATAGTTCAAGCTGACATCCTGGCCCAGCTGCGAGACGTAGCCGGAGCGGTATTCGCTTTGCTCCGTGGTCTGGATGCGCAGGCCGAAGCCCAGCCCCAGCCGGGGGCGGACCATGCGCTCTGCCCCAACCTCGAAGGCGGTGAAACGCACAGGCACATTGAGCGCATAGAGGCGGTCAGGCGCATCGCCGGCGGTAGAGGGATCGGCGGGGCCGTATTCGAGCGCGTTGAATGCGAAGCGGAGGGATCCGCTTTCCGCATCGTTGAGGGCAGCGGCCGCAGATGCGGATGCGGCGCCGCGGAAGCGGACCGCGCTGACGTACAGATTCCATTTGCGCCCGGGCCGCCAGCCGGTTTCAGTGCCCTGCGGCACGGTGATGCGCGGACGGATGGCCGTACTGTGCGGCAGGAGGGCCGTGCTGCGCGGCCCCAGGGGCAATACGCCGGGCTGTGCCGAAGCCCATCCGGCGGGCACTTCCGACCGGAGTGCGGCATCAGGCGGCAGCTCCGGGCCTGCCGGCGGCGGCGCAGCCTGCAGCCGGAGCACCCCCTCTACGCTGCGGACAGCCGCATGCAGCACCGGCCGGCGCGCAGGCAGCTGCGCAGCGCCTGCCGAAGGCTCCGGACTGCGCGCTTGCAGCAGCGGCGGCGCTTCAGATGCCTCCGGCGGAAGAGGCCGGGGCGCAGGCAGGCCTGCGGCCAGCGCCGCGCGGTCCAGCGGCACCAGCGCCAGCACCGCCGATGCCAGCAGGCCCAGGGCCAGCAGGCTGTCGGCACTCAGCCAGAACCAGGGCCGGCGCGGCCGGCGCATCCCGCGCTCGATCTGCTGCCAGACCTCCGGGCGGGGCGGGATGCTAGCCGCCCCGAGCGATTCGCGCAGCATTCGTTCAAAAGATTCAGATGGCATCCCGATAGGTATGAGTTTCCTGATAAGCCCCACGGATTTGATATTGCAACCAAGCGCGCGCACGCGCATACTGCGAGCGGGAGGTGCTTTCGGTGATCTGCAGGCGCTCGGCGATTTCGGCATGCGAAAATCCCTCCAGCGCATACAGGTTGAACACCAGCCGGTACCCCTCCGGCAGTTTACGGATCTGCTCCATCAGATAGGCTGCCCCCAGCTGATCGAGCGCCTCCGGCGGAATTTCCGACCCGGCAGCCTCCCGGATTTCGGCCTGCTCCCGGAAGTGCTTGTCCCGCCGGATGCAGTCGATAGCCGTATTCACCACAATCCGCCTGATCCACCCCTCCAGCGACCCTCGGTCCTGATAGTCGCGCAGCTTCTGGAACACTTTGATGAAGCCCTCCTGCAGCATGTCTTCCGCCTGCTCCAGATCCCGGGCATAGCGGGCACAAACCCCCAGCATTTTCGGCGCAAACCGCTCGTACAGCTCCCGTTGTGCACGGGGCTTCTGCGCGATGCAGTCCTGGATCAACGCCTTGTATGGCTGCTCCATGCCGGGTGGATGTTTGGTATTATGACGGAACGCGCCGCCCGATTGCTGCACGCGGTATCTGCAAATTGATAAAAAAATCTTTCCCGCGGAACCTGCTCTGCCTGCGCCGGATGCGGGAAATCATTGCAACTGCCGCAGGATCTGCGCACTTACAGCCCTGCCTATCCCCGCTCCAATATGAACCCTTCAACCATCTGCATCCTGGGCGCCTACGGAGGCGCAGGCCGCGCCCTGGCTCCGCTGCTGCTGCGCCATACCTCCTGCAGCCTGATCCTGGCAGGCCGGCGCCTGCCTGAGGCCCAGGCCCTGGCTGCGGAGCTGCGGACAGCCTTTCCGGGGCGCCGCATCGAAGCCCGGCACGGCGATGCCGCCGATCCGGCCAGCCTGCGGCACGCCTTCGAAGGCGCCGGCCTCGTGCTGGCAGCTGCCACCATCCCGGAATACGCCGGAACGGCTGCCCGCGCCGCCCTGGATGCCGGCGCCGACTGGCTCGATATCATGATCAGCCCGGAGGTCCGGAAGCAGCTCCGCTCCCTGGAGCCGGAACTGATCCGCCAGGGCCGGTGCTGTATCACCCAGGCCGGGTTTCACCCCGGTTTCGCGGCGCCGCTGATCCGGTGGGCAGCGCCCGCCTTCTCCCGCTTCGATGACGCACAGCTGGCCATGACGATGAACATGCGCCTCCAGGACCCCGCGGCGGCACGGGAAATTGTGGAGGAAGGCTACCGTTTCCGGGGCGAGGTGCTGCGCAGCGGCGCCTGGCAGCCTGCCTACCTGCGCGACAGCATCACCGCTGATTTCGGGCCGCCGGCCGGAACCCGCTCCTGCCTGCCGCTGCCGATGGAAGAGCTGCACGGCCTGGAGACCCGCCTGGGCATCCGGAACATGGGCGTGTATGTCAGCGGGTTCAACTGGTTTGTAGACCAGGTGGTGTTTTCGCTGATCTATATGGCAGGGATGATCCGGCCCGGATTGTTCCGCCGCAGCTTCCAGCGGCTGTTCCGGTGGGGCTTGCACCGGTTTTCGCCGGAGTCGCCCTGGCTCATGCTCCAGCTCGACGCTGCCGGCGAACGCAGCGGCCAGCCGGTCCGGCGGCGGATCCGGATTTCGCATCCGGACCCTTACCTGTTTACCGCCGGGTGCGTGCTCGGCTGCCTGCGGACCTGCTCCCCGGAAGCCGGCATCCCGCCCGGGCTGCACCTCGCGGGCCAGGCCGCCGATCCGGAGACCATGATGGCAACCCTCCGGGACCTCGGCATCCGGATCGAGGTGCAGGAAACCGGCGGCTGAAACGCGGGCCCTGCAGCTGTTGGTTGAAAGAGAGCCGCTGTTCGTTGAATGCAGTTGACAAAAGCGGCCATGCAGAAGTAGGTTAGCAGCGCAATGATGCATTCAGCTTCTGATTTCTCTCAACATCAACAACATCCCATTTGCCATGTCAAGCTCCCGTATCACCCGTTTTTCCGCCTTGTTCGCCGGACTGCTCGTCCTGACAGCCAGCGCCTGCAGGCCTGATGGCGCCGGCGCGCTGTCTGAAACCGATCTGGTCGCCATTGTCGAAGATGCAGTCGCCGGCAGCACCGGCGGCGTGGAACTGGGCATCGAAGATGCCGCAGATCTGGCTGAGGCCCTGCTCGACGCCTGCAACGAGCCCGGCGATTCGACCCTGACGCGCAGCGGCACGCTCGGGCAGCTGTCTTATTCCTACGTACTCTACTGGGAGTACTCCCTGATCTGCAGCGGGCTCGGCATTCCGCAGACCTTCAGCGTAGGATTTGGCGGTGAAGGCGAATACCAGACCGCCCGGATGAGTTCCGAAGACGAAATCTCCGGCTCCTTCCTGCTTACCGGCCTCAACCCTGGCGCCGACAGCCTCGTGTACGACGGATCCTTTTCCCGCAACGGCACCCAGACGACCAGCGGCCGCCGCGGGACCACCTACACGACCCAGCTGACCCTCACCAGCAGCAACCTGACTGCGGACAAAGGCACCTATGAAATCCTCAGCGGTACGTGCTCGGTCTTTCTGTCCGGCAGCAACGGCAGCGAGTCGTTCACCCGCAACGGCACGCTGACCTTCCTGGGCAATCAGCAGGCAACCCTGGAATGGAACGGCCAGACCTATCCGATCAATTGGTAAGAACAACCGTGCTGTTCCCGCAGCTGATCCGGGCCCCGGCATATTGCCGGGGTTCCGCCGTTTCAGAGCCATGCGGATTCCGGCCCGGTCTTTCAGGGTCACAGACAATTTGTCCGGCGCCAATATTCCCCGCAGCGGGAGATTCGAGCCGGTCATACGCAGTTTTGAAGCTTTGATAGCGCGAATCTAACATCTTGCGCCGAAGCTGCGGATTCGGATGCCCCGGCATGGTAATTTGCAGGAGATCCTATTCAAGAATACTCCTATGCACTACCGGCTGGCCTGCTGGGTTCTGATCCTGATCCCGGCATTCGTATATGGGCAGCGGCAGGCCCATCTGAGCCTGAACCTCGCGCCGCTGATCATGGGCACGGGCGAACTGCGCGGCGAATGGCAGCTTGCCAATTCGCTTTCCTTCGAGGCTGCGCTGGGGATGCGCTGGCAGGGCACGCAGCTGAGCGAGCCGCAGCTGGGCGCGCTGAGCCAGTATATTCAGCCCAAAAACCGGGGCGGCTTCATGTCGGCAGGCTTCCGCACCTTCACCAAGGCTGCCAACCCCTACCAGTACCCCTTCTTCGCCTTCAACCTGACGGGGGTGTACTACGACGAGGAAATCATTGTGCCCGATTACACCACAGGAACGTACCAGATCGAAGCGGCAAGCGGAGTCCGGCTCGGAGGCTCGGCCACCCTCGGCTTCAACCTGTGGATCAGCAACCGCCTGAACATGGATCTGGCGCTGCAGATGGGCTACTCCAAGCCGCGCGAGGACCTGCTGGCGTATTACTATCCGGGCATGGGCTACAGCACCTTCGGCTACGGCATCATCGGGGTCAAGGGCGGCCATGTGCAGCCTGTGATTGCCCTGCGCTATGTCATCCGGGAAGACCCGCGCGACAAATTGCGCCGGATGGAATAAGGCGTATGCGATCTGCTGCGTATCTTTCGGGCGGATGCCTGCCTGGCGCGGGCATCCGGAAGATATGCCGGATCCCGCTCCGCCCCCTCATCCCGGAATCGCAGGCAGTGCCGCTGTCGTGTACGGCATCCTGGCCAACCTGCTGCTGGCGCTCATCAAGGGCGCCGCAGGCGTTCTCGGCCACTCCTATGCCCTGATTGCGGACGCCATCGAGTCCCTTGCCGATGTCCTTACCTCGGCCATTGTATGGTTTGGCTTGCGGGCTGCGGCCCGCGGCCCGGACCAGGACCATCCTTATGGCCACGGCAAGGCAGAGCCGATTGCAGCCCTGGCTGTGTCGCTGATGCTCGCAGCCGCAGCGGTGCTGATCGCGGTGCAGAGCGTCCGCCAGATCCGGACGCCGCACGAAGCGCCTGCCGGATTTACGCTGCTGGTCCTGCTGGGTGTCATCCTCGTCAAAGAACTTCTGTACCGGTATCTGCACCGGATCGGCCGCGAGCTGCAGAGCGGTGCCCTACAGGCCGATGCCTGGCACCACCGGGGCGATGCGCTCACCTCGCTGGCAGCCGGCATCGGCATCAGTGTGGCACTCATCGGCGGCCCGGCCTATGCCGCCGCCGACGACTGGGCGGCACTGGCTGCTGCCGGGCTTATCGCCTGGAATGCTGCCCGGATTTTCCTGCCGGCCTTCAACGAACTGATGGACAGGGCCCCTGCCGATGTGTGGATCGCCTCCGTATGCGATACTGCCGCCGCAGTGGACGGCGTCATGCTCATCGAACGCTGCCAGATCCGCAAGATGGGCTTCGATTATTTTGCCGATCTGCACGTGCATGTGGACGGCAATCTCTCCGTACGGGAAGGGCATATCATTGCAGGCAAGGTGAAAAGCCGCATCCGCCAGGCCTATCCAAGGGTGCGCAACGTGCTGATCCACATCGAACCTGCGCAATCCGGCACCGATGGCTGAGCCTGTGGAGGTATACTGCTGGAGCAGCGCCCAGATCCTGGCGGATCCGGACCCGGAGGTGCTGACGGAAGCGCAGCGGCAGCGCCTCGCGGGCTTCCGGACTGCGGCCCGGCAGGAGGAATACCTGGCAGGCAGGGCCCTGCTGCACGCCGGCCTGCGGCGCCTGCCGCCCGGCCAATGGCGCACCAGCCTTTCGCATACGGCAGGCCTGATGGCCTGCGCAGCGGCGCTGCAACTGCAGCCCGGCATCGACGTGGAGCCCCTGGGCCGTCCGGTGCAGCCCCGCTATCTGCGGATGTCGTTTTCGCCCCGCGAGCATGCGGGGTGGTTCGATTCGGCCGGCCCGGATCAGATTCTGCGGGCCTGGACCCTCAAAGAAGCCTTCCGCAAGACCTGCCGGGATCCGCTGCCGCCGTTCCGCGAGCTGGAGGTGCACTTTCCGGAAGACGGGCCGCCGCAGCTGCACTGGCGGAGCGTATGGTTTACCGCAGCGCTGGACCTGGCGCCGGGCTATCTGGCCGCGCTCGCCTTGCCGGCGCCTGCCGGCACGGCTGTTTCTATTCATCTGCTCTCCGCATGACGCCGCTGTATCTGCATCTGACCCTCCCGCTCGGCGTCCTGAGCCGCAGGATCGACACCCTGCTTGCTCCCTTGCTCTACGAAGGCAAGCCTGCGCCCGGACTGCAGATTCAGGTGCGGAAAACCGGACCGGTCCAGCTCCGCGCACTGCGCGAAGGGCTGGAGAGCCGCCTGGAGCTGCAGCTGACCCTGCGCTTTACGGGTGCGGCAGGCCTGCTCGGCGGCCTGACCGGCATGGAGACGATGCAGCTCAACGGCATCGCACGCATGACGACGGCACTGCACATCCGGGAGGACTGGACGCTCGGCGCTTCGACCCAGGCCGGGTGGGAGTGGGCTACCGCCGGCGCCTCGGTGCTGCAGGGTCCGCTGCTCGGCCTGGCAGGCCCTGCGCTGGAACAGCAGCTGGCTGCGCAGGCGCAGCAGATAGACCGGCTGATTGCTGCGCTTCCGGTCCGGGATGCCGTGCGCGCCGCCTGGGAAGCGCTCTGCCGGCCCATCGAGGCCCAGCAGGCGCCGCAGCTCTGGCTGATGCTGCATCCGCAGCAGCATGCTGAAAAAACCGCGCTCCGCGCCGGTGCCCAGGACCTCCATCTCCGGCTCAAGCTGACGGTGCAGCCGCACCTCGATCCGCTTCCCGGAGAAGCCGGCCCCGCCCCTGAACCGCCGGAAGCCGCATATGCCCAGACGCTTCCGGAACAGACCCGCACCTTTGTCACGGTTCGGCTGCCCTGGGATCTCCTGGCGGCACAGCTTGCAGGGCAGCCGGTGGAGACCCCGGCGGGGCGCTACACCCTGCGCCGCCTGCGTCTGAGCGGCGGCCCGCTCTCGGCGTACGCCCTGCTGGAGGCTCCGGCGCACGCACCGCTGGAGGTATTCCTGCAAGGCCAGCTGGCCTGCCCGCCCTCCGGCAAGCGTTTTCTGCTCACAGTCAGCCGGATGGAACTGATGCAGGGGCCCTGGTGGCTGCGGCTTGCCGCCCGCCTGCGCAGGAAACAGCTGCAGGCCCGCGTGCAGCAGGCCCTGCAGCTCGAGCTCGACCGGCACACCGAAGCCCTGGCAGCCCAGGTACTGAACCAGCTCGCCTCCATCCCCCTCGAATCCTGGGGCACGCTGAACATCCACGTGGGCCACTGGCATCTGACGCGCTTCGAAGGGCTCGAAGATCACCTTGCCCTCGAGCTCAGCTTGGAGGGAGCTGTCCGCATCGAGCTGGGAATTCCGGATGCCTGGATGCACGCTTGATCACAGAATGCGCACGCTTATGCATCTGCTGCGCAGATCCGCGCAGTCCGGCTGAACCTGCCGCAGCCTTCCGCGTATTCATACTCAGATATGACGCACAACTTCGCCCGCCTTTTACAGCCGATTTGCACCGTACATACAGCCATCCGCCCTTTCGTATCCCGCAGCACACCATGAAACACTTGCACACCAGAACCCCTTTGCACGCCTGAAAACCACTTTTGCCGGCACGCCATGAGACACCAGCACACCTGAAACACCCGTTTAGCCATGCCGACGCCATACGCCCCCGCCCTTGCGGGGGCGATTTGTTTATATGCCGCCCGCAGCAACAGCAAGATCCCCGGAGCCTTGCGGCGCCGGGGATCTCATTCATGCTATCTGTGCGGATCAGGGCTGGGCCATCACCTTGGTCAGGTAGGCACCCTGCGGCGTGGTCACCTTGACGAGGTAGATACCGCCGGGCTGATTGCTCAGGTCGAAGGTGTGCTCGTAGGTGAGGGTGCGCAGCGCCGCATCGGAAGCCACCACACGGCCGCGGTTGTCATAGACGTCCACTGCCAGATCGCTCGCCTTGTTCAGTTCCAGACGCAGGGTGAAGACCCCGGTGGCGGAGGGGTTGGGGAACACCTCCATCGAGGCGAGGCCGATGTCGGAAGGATCGATCGCGGTGCGGATACAGTTCACGCCATTGACGGCCACGCCGACAACAGCCGTGTCGTTGTTCACGCAGCCTCTGGAGTCGGTGACGCGTACCGTGTACTCCCCGCCGCAAAGGCCGAAGATGAAGGTTGCGTTCGGCTGTGCGGCGATGGGGCCGAGCGGGCCGGTCCAGGCGTAGGTGTAGGGCGGCGTGCCGCCGGACACAGAAGCCGTAGCAGTACCGGTAAAGGGGGGCGCAGCGTTGAAGTTAGCCGTAGGCGTCAGGCCGATGTTGATCGCAGCGGGGCTGGTCACATTGGCGGTACGGGTCACAGCGCAGTTGTTGGCATCGGTAATGGTCACCGTGTAGGTTCCGGCGCCGAGGTTGCTCAGCGAGGTGGACGTAGCGCCCGTGTTCCAGGCGTAGGTCAGCGAGCCGGTGCCGCCGGAAGCCGTTACCGAAACCGAGCCGTCCGTATCGCCGGCGCAGTCAAGTGCGGAGCCGGAGGTGCTGGCGCTGATGGCGGCGGGCTCTTCGATCTGCACCGCAATCTGGCTGATACAGCCGCTGGCATCCGTCACCGTCAGGGTGCTGGTGCCGGCAGGCAGCTGGGACGCATTGGCAGTGGTCTCGCCGTTGCTCCAGAGGTAGGTCAGGGTACCCGTGCCGCCGGTAGCCGTTACCTGTGCGCTGCCGTTGGCCAGGCCGGCGCAGGTGATGTCCGTTACGGTGCCGATGGCAAGCTCCGGAGCTGCGTTGTTGTCCAGGGATACCGAAATTTCATCCGTGCAGCCTTTGCTGTCGGTAATCGTCACTTCATACACCCCTGCGGCAAGGCCGGAGACACTGGCCGTCGTCGCACTGCCTGCGTTGGCGCTCCACTGGTAGGTGTAGGGCCCGATGCCGCCGGCAGCGGTAAGGGCGATGGCCCCGTCCGAGGTACCGCAGTTCGGCTCGGTCACCTGCACCGCATTGGTGAAGGGATTCTCCTGGCAGTTGTAGTCGAACTCCGGCGCCAGCGTGAAGTCGTTGCAGCGGTCGAAGGTGACGTTGCTGAAATAGAAGAACGTAACGGGGTCGATGGCGCCGTTTACGTTGGCCACACTCACTTCCTGGCGGTCCAGCGTCACGACGGGCAGCGTATAGGTACAGTTGCCGTCATAGAGCGCGACCGGGGCCGTTTTGGGCTGGACCACGTTGCTGCTCCAGTTGGCATCCGTGCTGGTGAAGTTCACGATCGGCGTGATCTTCATGCTGTCCACGTTCAGCGCACGGCCGATCAGGTTCGGGCGGTTGTTGGTCGTTACCGTCGAGTCGTTGGGGTCGGAGTCGGACCAGGTCAGGAAGACCACATCCCCGTCGGGCGAGCGGGAGGCCTGCACATAGCAGTCCACGTTGAAGTCGGAGGCATCATCTGCTGTTACCTTCCCGAAGTTTCCGCGGAGGAAGTTGTTGCGGTCGAGGAAGATGACATTCCAGTCGCCGAACTGGTCCTTGGTGAAGTCCACCACATAGCGGTCCAGGGCGATGCTGTAGCTCGGGCGGGAGTAGGCATCTTCATCGAAATCCCATACGGATGCATTGCCGACTACGGCGATGATGTGGGGATTGCCGTTGACATCCACGGTCATGTCGAGGTCGAAAGCCGTGGTCGGGATGCCGTTGCCGAACACTACGGTATCAGGCACGCCGTTGACCGAATCCAGGAAGAGGGTAACCCGGAGGGAATCTTTCAGGTCCGGGAAGCCTTCCATGTCGAGCTGGGTAGGCGCCCCCCAGGTGATGCCGCCGTCCACGGTCTCGGAATACCAGATCTGGAACGAAGAGTCGCGCCCGCCGAGCAGGTCGCCCATGCTGGCGAAATAGCCCACTTTGCCGTCGGGGCTGAAGGCCATCGCATTGGCGGGGGTGAAGGTCGGCGAGCCGTCGAAGCCGAGGTAGTAGTTGGGCTCCAGGGTATCGGCGACGGTCCAGCCGATGCCCTGGGTCGAGGCATTGTAGAGGCCTTTGTAGAGAATCACATCGCCGAGATAGGCAGTGCCGTTCCAGGTCCAGGAGTGGTACCAGAACTCGCCGGGCACGCGCTCCACGATCACCCCGGGGAGGAAGATCTGGGCATTGGCCTGGGTCGTGCCGATATTGATCTCCTGGTTGATGATCGGCGCAGGGCCGGTGAGGTTGGAAACGACACCGTTGACGGAGCCATACCAATCGGTGCCGTTGATGATCTGCGGGCCGCCGTAGGCGAGGCGCAGGTTGGCTACCGAAGGGGTTGTATTCGGTGTCACAAAGAGCGCCGAAGTCGGATAGCGGCCGGGGGTGGTGTTGCCGAAAGTGGGGTTCACCGGGCCGAGGCCGTAGCAGTTGAAGGCGGGGTCGGGGTTGCTGCCCGAAGATGCCGTGCCGGAGCCCACGTTCCAGGTCAGGCCGCCGTCGGTGGAGATGGAATAGCGGTAGAGGCCGCTGCCGCCGGGGCACAGGGTGGTGGGAGAGCCGTCGCCGTTCTGGCGGTGGAACATCGTCAGCGTGCCGCCGTTGGTGCCGATGCCAGGCGCGGTCTGGAGCTGGCCTTTGTCGTACGCCAAATAGGTATAGGCGTTGCGGGCCGTGCCGATCCGGATGAAGTTGATTGCTTCCGTGGCAGATTTAGGCACATATGCCGGTGCGTTCTGCCCGCTGGAAGCCGGCTCGTTCAGCCAGTCGGAAGGAGCAGGACGGACAAATGCGTCCACCTGAATCTGCCCCCGGTCCAATACGCGGCGGGCCTGATCCTGCTGCGCCTGCACTGCGCAAACAGCCAGCAAAAGCGCCGCGAAGGCGTTAAATTTCTTCATAAGCACGTGTGTTAGCACTTGTTAGTGTAAGAAGCTTGGTTCCGAAATTAAGGAATTGTTTCCTGTTTATAAAAACCTTCCTTTTCAAGGTGTCCGGCAGGCGGCAGGATCTGCGAGGATAATATATTGGTTTTCAAATACTTATCCACCCATTCATTCTGCACCCAATTCTTTGCCCGCAGCCTGCCGCCCCTGGCCTGCCGCCAGAATATCCCGTGCCGGAGCGAATTTCTGAGCCGCGAAACCGTTATATTCACGCCTGATCTTCCCCGTCTCCGCCGCAGACCCGGGGAAGCGCCGCTATTCCCCTAGACTCCTCTGCCATGCGCACCCTCCGATTGCTTATTTTCTGCTCCGGCCTTCTGTCAAGCCTCCCCCTCATGGCTCAACCCGCTTACGACCGCGACTGGAAGCGCGTAGATTCCCTCGCGAAGCAGCGCCTGACCCGCCAGGCGGCGGAAGCCGCCGCTGCCATCCGCCTCCGGGCCGAACGCGACCAGAACGACCCGCAGTACCTCAAGGCCCTGTTCTACGAGCTGGGCAGCCTCGATGCCTACGAAGCGCAGAGCGATTCCCTGCAGGTGAGCCGCCTGCGCGGGGAGATCCGGAAGGCGCCAGCCCTCCGCCGGGCCGTGCTCCAGTCTGCGCTGGCCGTCAAGCTGGCCGATTACTACAGCGAAAACCAGTGGATGATCCTCGACCGCGGTACGCTGGAATCGGCCTCCGAGGATTTCCAGACCTGGGACGCCGCAGCTTTCTACCGGGAAATCTCCACGCTGTTTTTTGCTGCGCTCTCCGATCCGGGCCCGCTGCGGCAGGCCCCGGTGGGGGAATACAGGCCCATTCTGCTCAAGCAGAAGGGCTCCGAGCAGTACCGCTCGACGCTTTACGATCTGCTGGCGCACCAGGCCATCGACTTTTTCAACAATACCGCTGCGGATCACCCGCAGCCCGAGCAGCCGTTCCGCTTCAGCATTGCCCAGGGGCTTCTGCCTGCTGCGCAGTTTGTCCAGGCAGCCTTCGATGCCGCGGGCGAGCCCGATGCGCCCCGCTACCGCGTGCTGCGCATCTACCAGGATCTGCTGGGGTGGCTGCTGGACCGCCAGAACCCCGATGCGCTGGTGGATGCCGACCTCAAGCGGCTTGAGTTTGTCCATAGCTATGCCTATGACGCTTCGCCTGAGGCCTACCGCGACGCCCTGGAGCAGCTTGCCGCTGCCCACGCCGGCCACCCCGCCGGCGCCGACGCCCAGCAGGCCCTCGCCCAGCGCTGGTACGACGAGCAGGAATATGCCAAGGCCCATCAGATCTGCAAGGCTGCATACAACGCCTTCCCCAGATCCCGCGGCGGGCTCAACTGCAGGGCCCTCATGGCTTCGATCGAAGAGAAGGAGCTGAACCTGACCCTTGAAGAGGCCAATCTTCCCGGCCAGCCCTTCCGCTTCCTGCTGGCCTACCGGAATATCAAAACCGTCTATTTGCGCATCGTGCGGGTGGATGACGAGGCCCTGGCACGGATCTCGAGGTTCCAGTACAACGAAACGGTCAAAAAAGCAGCCTTCATCGCATCCCTCCCGGCAGTGAAAACCTGGTCGCAGGCCCTGCCGGCAGAAACCGACTTCAAGGCGCACCGGGCCGAACTGCGCGCCGATGCCCTGGCACCCGGCAGGTATTTTCTCCTTGCCTCCGACGACAAGGCCTTCAGCGCCAACCGCCATGCCCTCGCGTATGCCAATCTGTACAGCACCCGCTGGACCGCCGTCCGCTTCTCCGGCCAGCAGGACGAACGCTTTCTCCTTGCCGACCGCCTCACCGGCGCCCCCATTCCGGGCGTCACCGTGCGCGCCGTCTCGCGCTACTGGGACAATGGCCGCTGGATCGAGGCGAAGGACTCCACGCAGACCACCGATGCCCTGGGATTCGTCTCCTTCTCCCAGCAGCCGGGCATGAGCGGCTCCCGCACTGTGATTTTCAGCCGGGGAAACGAGACCCTGGAGCTGGATGGCGAATACTTCCGCAGGTATGAGCCCGACTACCCGTCCGCCCCCAAACCGGTGCTGTACCTGCTCACCGACCGCAGGATCTACCGGCCCGGCCAGCAGATCTTTGTAAAAGGCATTCTCTTCAGCGGGCGGGACAATGCCTACCGCACCCTCGCCGACAGCAGCATCAGGCTGACCTTCCGCGATGCCAACAACCAGGTGATTGCCGAAGGGGAATACCGCACCAACCGCTACGGCAGCTTCAGTGCCACCTTCACCGCGCCCTCCAGCGGACTGCTGGGCAATTACAGCATCAGGCACAGCGCCTACGGCTCCACAGATTTCAGCGTGGAGGAATACAAGCGCCCGACCTTCGAGGTGGAATTCGACGATCTGCAGGCCAGCTACCAGCTCGGCGAGCAGGTGACGGTCACGGGCCGGGCCACGGCCTTCACCGGCGCGGCGCTCGACGGCGCCGAGGTGCGCTTCCGCGTGATGCGCGAGGCCCGCTGGCCGATGTGGTGGGACTACTGGCGCTTTCCCGCCCCGCGCAGCAGCCCGTCGCAGGAAATCCTCCAGGGCGAACTCCGCACCCAGCCCGACGGCAGCTTCGCCGTCACCTTCCCCCTCAGCCCCGCACCTGATATTCCGGCCAGCGAAAAGCCCATCTTTACCTTCCGGGTGATGGCCGATGTGACCGATATTTCCGGGGAAACCCGGAGCGGCAACACCTCCCTGCAGGCCGGCTATGTCTCCGGCGAGCTGGAGGTCAGCCTGCCCGATCAGCTTGACCGGAACACCCCAGGTGTCCTGACTGTCAAGGCCCTCAACCTGAGCGGCAATCCGGTTCCCGTCCGCGGCGAGCTCCGCATCAGCCGCCTCGACGCGCCGGAGCGCCCGCTGCGCACGCGCCGCTGGGATCTGCCCGACCGCTTCCTCCTGCCGGAGGATGCCTACCGCAAGGCCTTCCCCTACGACGTGTACCGCCAGGAAGATGAGCCGTCCACCTGGAAAGCCGCGGCACCGCTGCTGACCCAGACCTTCGAAGGAGCCAGCCAGGCCGAAATCACCCTGGACGCCCTGCGCACCGCCGAACCGGGCCGCTACCGCGTCGAAATCCGCGCCAACGGCGACCTCCAGGATCTGCGCACCTTCATCCTCTCCGATCCGCAGTCGCTCAAGCCCGCCCAGCCGGTGTGGCTCGAATACCGGCTCAGCGCAGCCAGCGCCGAGCCGGGCCAGACCGTGGACCTGACCCTCAACAGCAGCGAAGCGGATCAGCAGGTGCTGGTGCAGCTGTATCACGCCGGCAGGCTGCTTCAGGAGCAGTGGATCGGCATTTCAGGCAACCCCGTGGTGCTGAGCATCCCCATAGAAGCGAAGCACCGGGGCGGCCTCCAGGCCCGCATGCTGTCCTTCCGCCAGAACGAGCAGGTTCAGCATACCGCGCAGATCGCCGTGCCCTGGACCGACAAAGAGCTCAAGCTGGAATGGATGAGCTTCCGCAGCCCCCTGCTGCCGGGCCAGCAGGAGCGCTGGACACTTAAAATTACCGGATCGCAGTCCGAAGCCGTAGCCGCCGAGCTGGCTGCTGCCATGTACGACGCATCGCTGGATGAGTTCCGCAGCAACAGCTTCTATCTCTGGCCCTACGGCAGCTATACCTACCTGCCGGGCGTACGCGGGCACCGCTTCGGCACGCTCGGCAGCCAGGAGCTGTCCCGCGAATGGAATACGTACTACGGCGGCGTGCAGACGCTGTATGACGAACTGCTCTCGCTGAACTATGGCGCGGGGCTCGCGTATGTGCAGCGCGGCGGCCCTGGCCGTTCGGGCGGCGTGCTGTACAGCGCTGCGCCGCCGCCGGCGATGATGGAGATGGCCGCCGCAGCGCCTATGGAAGATGCAACGGTAAACTACCGGTCGAAAATAGCCTCGGAAAGCGAGGCGGCCTCCGACAGCTTCCAGACGGCGCTCAAGACCGATGCGCCGCCGGCGAAGCAGGAGCCGCCGGCGCCCCGCCGGGACCTGCGCGAGACCGCATTTTTCTTCCCGCAGCTGGAGACGAATGCCGCCGGCGAAATCGTGCTGAACTTCACCATGCCGGAGGCGCTTACGCGCTGGAAGTTCCTCGCGCTGGCGCATACGCCCGATATGCGCGTCGGGACGCTGACCTCGGAAGCGGTCACGCGCAAGGATCTGATGGTGGTGCCCAACCTGCCGCGCTTCTTCCGCGACGGCGACCGGGTGGTGCTGACCGCTAAAATTGTCAATGTCTCCGGCCAGCCGCTCAGCGGCATGGCGACCCTCCAGCTGGCCGATGCGCTCAGCGAGCGCGACCTCAGCGCAGCCCTCGGCAATACCCGTCCCGGGCAGGCCTTCAGCGTGGAGGCAGGCCGCAGCACGGTGGTCAGCTGGACGCTGAACATTCCCGAAGGCACGCAGCCCGTCGTGGTGCGCATGCTGGCGCAGGCCGGCGCCTTCACCGACGGCGAAGAGCATGTGCTGCCCGTCCTCTCCAACCGGATCCTCGTAACTGAAACGCTGCCGCTCTTCCTCCGCGGACGCGACAGGAAGGCCGAATTCACTTTCTCCAACCTGAGCAAAGCGGATGCCTCCCCTACCCTGCGCCAGCACCGCCTGAGCGTCGAGATCAGCTCCAACCCCGCCTGGTACGCCGTGCAGGCGCTGCCCTACCTGATGGAGTTCCCGCATGCCTGCACCGAGCAGATCTTCAGCCGCTTCTACGCCAACGCCCTGGCCAGCCACATCGCCGGCTCGAACCCGCAGATCCAGTCGGTATTCAGCCAATGGAGCCAGACGCCGGATACGGCTGCGCTCCTCTCGGCGCTGGATAAAAACCAGGATCTCAAGCAGGCCCTGCTGGCCGAGACGCCGTGGGTGCTCGATGCCCAGCAGGAAGCGCAGCGCAAGCGCCATGTGGCGATCCTCTTCGACCTGAACCGCATGGCGGCAGAAGCCTCCGCAAGCCAGAACCAGCTTGTGCAGCGGCAGATGCCCAGCGGCGGCTTCAGCTGGTTTCCCGGCATGAACGAAAGCCGGTACATTACCCAGCTCATCGCCACCGGCTTCGGCCACCTCGGCAAGCTGGGCGCAGCCCCTTCCGGCAACCCGGAGGTCAGCGGCATGATCAGCAAAGCCCTGCACTACCTCGACCGCCAGCTTGCCGGCGACCTGGTGCGCCTCAAGGAAACGCCCAATGTGGTGCTGACCGACAATCACCTGGACTATACGCAGCTGCAATACCTCTATATGCGGTCCTTCCACCGCGACCTGCCGCTCGCAAGCGGCACGGAAGAGGCCTTCAACTACTACTTCGGCCAGGCCAAGCGCTACTGGAACAAACAGGGATTCTATGGAATGGGCATGCTCGGGCTGGTATTCCAGCGCTACGGCGAGCCTGCGCTGGCGCAGCAGATCCGCGCTGCCCTGCTGGACAATGCCGTCATCCACCCCGAACAGGGCATGTCCTGGAAAACGCCCGGCGGGTTCTACTGGCATGAGGCGCCTATCGAGACCCAGGCCCTGCTCATCGAGGCAGTGCATGAAATCGGCGGAGCAGACGATGCCGTGGCCGACATGAAAACCTGGCTGCTCAACCAGAAGCGCACGACCGACTGGCGCACGACCCGTGCCACGGTAGCCGCCTGCAACGCGCTGCTGCTTACCGGTGAGGATTGGCTCTCGGAGCCGGGGATGGTGGAAACCACCGTCGGCAAGGAAAAGATCAGCCCTGCGGAGCGTCCGGACCTGAAAACCGAGGCCGGAACAGGCTATTACCAGGTCAGCTGGCAGGGATCGGAGATCAAACCCGGCATGGCGAAGATCAGCCTGAAGAAAAACGGAAAACAGCCTGCCTGGGGCGCCGCCTACTGGCAGTATTTCGAGCAGATGGACCGGGTAACCGGCGCCAATACGCAGCTTTCCCTGAAAAAAGAGCTGTTTCTGGAGCGCAACACACCCCAGGGGCCGGTGCTCAGCCCCCTGGCTGCCGGCGCGAAGCTCAAGCCGGGCGACAAGGTAGTGGTCCGCATGGAGCTGCGCAGCGACCGGGATCTGGAGTACGTGCACCTGAAAGACCACCGGGGCGCAGGCTTCGAGCCCATGAGCACCCTGTCGCGGTACCAGTTCCAGCACGGGCTGGGGTATTACGAAAGCCCCCGCGACGCAGCCACGGATTTCTTCATCGAGTACCTGCCCAAAGGCACCTGGGTATTCGAGTACGCCATCCGCGCCAACCTGGAGGGCGAGTTCTCCTGCGGCCTGGCGAATATCCAGTGCATGTACGCGCCGGAATTCAGCAGCCACTCGGAAGGCATCCGGGTGGAGATCGGAAAGCCGTGAGCGAGCGCCCGGCAGATATGCAGGCCCCGCAGGACGTTATGCGCTGCGGGGCCTGCCGTTTCTGAAAAGTACGGTAGGATCAAGCCCCGTGCTGCTGCGCACTGGCCAGGCCTTTGTATATTGCTTGCCGCTTTACTCATTTCTGCGATGATTACCGAGATTCTCCGAGACTCTAACTATAAGCTTACCCAGTTCCCACCGCCGCTGATCGAGCAGCTGCAAGCGCGGATTATGGAACGGGAATCCAGCAAAGGCAAACCAGCCTACAAGGTGCAGTGCCTGATCCGGGACCGGGAAGTCAATCTGACACCCGAAGAGGTGGTGCGCCAGCTGTACCTGCTCATGCTGACTACAGCGTATGGATACCCCCCGAACCGCATTGAGCTGGAATATCCAATTTCATTCGGAATCGAGAAAAAGCGGGCAGACATCGTGGTCACAGACAGAGACCGGCCGCAAACGCCCTATATCATCGTAGAACTGAAAAAACCAAAGCTCAAAGACGGGAAAGAGCAGCTGAAATCGTACTGCAATGCAAGCGGCGCCCCTATCGGGGTATGGACGAATGGCGACCAGATTTCCTATTACCACCGCAAAGACCCCAACTACTTCGAGGACCTGCCCCATATCCCGCGCGCCGATCAGCGGCTGTCCGATGTCCTGACCGAACGCTGGACCCTGCAGGACCTGATCGAAAAAGACAAGCTGAAAAAAGAACGCAAGTCGCTCCGGGATCTGATTCTGGAGATGGAGGACGAGGTGCTGGCCAATGCAGGCGTAGATGTATTCGAAGAAGTGTTCAAACTGATCTTCACAAAGCTCTACGACGAAATGGAAAGCGGGCGCAACCCCAAACGCTTTCTGGAATTCCGCAACTACGGCGATACAGAATATGAGCTGAAGTCCAAAATTACCGTCCTGTTCGACCGGGCACGCAACCGATGGGAAGGCGTATTTGGCGACAGCGCCCGGATCGAGCTGACCCCTTCGCACCTGTCTGTCTGCGTTTCCTCCCTTCAGGATGTCAAGCTGTTCAACTCCAACCTCGATGTAGTCGACGAAGCATTTGAATACCTGATCAATAAGACCTCCAAAGGCGAAAAAGGCCAGTACTTCACCCCACGCTATGTCATAGACATGTGCGTGAAGATGCTCAACCCGCAGGAGGATGAGTATATGATCGATACAGCGGCGGGCAGCTGCGGATTTCCAGTCCACACCATCTTTTATGTGTGGCGCAATATCCTGGCGGAAGAAGGTATTCCGCAGAGCCACCTGTTTACCGCCGAGCAGAAACCGGCCCGCTGCGAGGACTACGTAAAGCAAAAGGTGTTTGCGATCGACTTCGACGAAAAGGCCGTCCGAGTCGGACGCACCCTAAACCTGATCGCGGGTGACGGCCAGACCAATGTCCTCTATCTCAACACCTTGGACTATGAGCGCTGGAACGAGCGCACCGAGCTGGACAAAGACTGGATCGATACCTATTATCAGGGCTGGAAAAACCTCAAAAAACTCCGGTCCAGTCCGGACAACCGCTCCTTCGGCTTCGATGTGCTGATGGCCAATCCGCCCTTTGCCGGAGACATCAAAGAAACCCGCATTCTGGCTAAGTACGCCCTCGGGCGAAAACCCGATGGCAAGTATCAGAGCTCCGTAGGCCGGGACATTCTCTTCATCGAGCGAAACCTCGACTTCCTAAAGCCTGGCGGGCGCATGGCCGTAGTGCTGCCGCAAGGGCGCTTCAACAATGCCTCCGACAAGCTCATCCGGGAATACATCGCCGAACGCTGCCGCATTCTGGCAGTCGTAGGGCTGCACAGCAATGTGTTCAAGCCTCATACCGGTACCAAAACCAGTGTGCTGCTCCTCCAGAAGTGGACCGATGAGCAAGGGATCAATCCCAGACAGGAAGACTATCCTATCTTCTTCGCGACCATGCAGGAGCCCAGCAAGGACAACAGCGGCGACAAGATCTATCTGCGCTACAAGGATCTCCCCAAACGCCCCGCTCCCGCTACGCCCGCGCCACAGGCGGGCAGGGTCTCGAACGATCCGCCGACCCGCTACGACCAGGACCCGCGCGTGCTGGACGAACTCGTGCTCGATTCGCACGAGCACCTGATCGTCAAGCACGACCTCTTCAACCACGAGGGCCTGACCCAGGACGGCATTGCGGAGGCCTTCATCGAGTTTGCGAAAAAGGAGCAGCTCAGTTTTTTCTGAGCCGCCCCTTCGATGAGGTCCGCTACCGGGCTTTAATGGAGGGGCTGGAAGTGAGCGAGGTGAGGTTGAGTGAGGTTGAAAATAATAAAGATCTGCGGATTGATAGTCCCTTTTACACGCAGGCGCCATTCATTAATCCATCTTTGGACTACACTACAATTGGCTCTATTCTTAAAACATCACAATACGGTATTTCTATAGAAATGAATGAAATATCTATTGGAACACCAATATATCGCATGAATGAGATACACAATATGTTATGTGACATCAGTGTCGGAAAGTATGCAAAAGTTACCGACGAAGAACTGAAAAAATATTGTCTGAACGACAGAGATGTATTATTTAACAGAACAAACTCGTATGAATTTGTTGGTCGAACAGGACTGTTTAAAAGACAAAATGATCGTGAATTTATTTTTGCATCTTACCTAGTTCGGTTTACAACAAATGAAAAAAGCATCCTTCCAGAATACCTTACCACTTATTTAAACACCAAGTACGGCATCAAAGACATAAAAAGAAGATCAAGACAATCAATAAACCAAACTAATGTGAATCCAGAAGAAGTTAAGATGATTCCAATACCGCTGCTAAGTCTTGACTTCCAGAAGAAATTAAAAAATATTTTTGATATCTCTCATGATATAATTCTTAAATCCCAAGCCACCTATACCTCTGCCGAGCGGCTGCTGCTGGAGGCCCTGGGGCTGGCGGAGTTTGAGCCGGGCCAGGAACAGGTGAATATCAAGTCTTTCCAGGAGTCGTTTCTGGCATCCGGGCGGCTAGATGCGGAGTTTTATGAGGCGAGGTATGAGAAACTTGAAGCTATTTGCCGCAGGTATGCTGCTTACGTCAAGACCATTTCCGAGATGATGACGTATAATGCACGGGGCTTACAGCCTGAATACTCCGAAGCGGGCACTTTAGATGTGATCAACAGCCGCCATATTCTGGAAAATGGGCTGGACTACGATCATTTTGAAAAAACAGAACTTGCCAATTGGGATAAACAGGAAAAGGCACAGGTATTCATGCAGGATATACTGATCTACACAACAGGTGCCAACATCGGTCGTACCCAGGTCTATCAAAGATCCGCAAAAGCACTGGCAAGTAACCATGTCAATATTTTGAGGATCGCAGGCGAAGACCCTGCCTATGTGGCATTTGTGCTCAACTCAAAAATCGGGCGCATGCAAACTGAGCGCTTAAGCGCAGGTTCGGCGCAGCAGGAACTATACCCGAAGGACATTGCCCAGTTTTACATTCCCTTCGTCGCCCGCCCCATACAACAGGCTATCACAGCCCATCTTCAGCAAGCTACTGACCTCCGCGCTGAAAGCACCCGCCTCCTCGACCTGGCCAAGCGTGCTGTGGAAACAGCGATCGAGGCGGGTGAGGAGGCAGGGATGCGGGTGCTGGAGGGAGGGCTCAGCATGAGCCCTACGATACAGCGTCGCGATCCTCCATAGAAGCTGTAAATTCCAGAACAGAAAAATTATCAAAGAATCCATATACAACAGCCGACGCATATCGCATCTTCTTTTCATCTGCGATTCTAAGCATTCCATACACAACAAATAGTCCCAGAAAAGCAAATAAAACTCCTGACAACACGCCTTGGACAAACAGCAGTCTAAAAAATAGAATCATATTGATACTGGCATAATAAGTATGTTTAATTGACATTGCAATACTGTCCCGTTTAGCCTGTTCTTGGGTCAGCGAACCATTATAATCCATATATTCAATAAATTGAGCGTTAAAATTCTTGTCATAATACTCTCCAACTTTTTTAGTCAAAAAATTTTGAATAGACTTAGACTTTGCAGCATTGCCAGGGCTTGAACAGCTTTTTAGGTAAAAAAAGCTCAGAATCTGATCTTTATTCAATTTGTAGAATTCATCTATGTAATGCTTCATCGGGTACACAACGTGAAAAATTTTGATTTTTGAAATTACTCTATACATTAAATTTATTTTTAGGACAGCATCTGCAAACGAACGAACAAAAACCAACAAAAAATCAAGCACTATTGCCCCCAAAACTCCGATAGAAACTATAAATATCAATATACATGCATCGTATATTGTATTATGCACATTTGAATAATATTTTGTTCCATCATTAATTAAAATATTTACATAGTATATTCCAAAATAATTTATAATTAATAAAATGACAAAAATTAATCCAAACAAATATCCAGAAATGCTTTTTTGAAACTTCAGCACATTTTCCATATATACTCAGTTACAACTTTAGCCAATCTCCGCAATATGTTCAACAATATACGATTATATACGATCATTAAACGCTCGATCAAGTAAATCGCTTATTCATGAACTAACCAACACAACAGGCTGTTGCGTACATTTAGAATTAGCCAATTCGACACCAATCACACTAACGATGATTGCAAAATTTCTACTCTTGTGTTCCATGCTAATTTTTTATACTTGCTGCAATAACCTACATCATGATCACTCGCCTATACATCAAAAACTTCAAGTCGCTCCGAGCGGCAGACCTCGCCCTGACCTATCTCAACCTGCTCACCGGGCTGAATGGCTCCGGCAAGAGCTCCCTGATTCAGACCCTGCTGCTCCTGCGGCAGAGCAAAGCCGGGCTGGAGGTAGGAAAGCTGATGCTCCGCCTGCCGGATTCGCCGTTCGAGCTGTTTGATGCCGGTCTAGCTGGAGATGTCTATTATAGCCTGGGCGCCGAGCCGGAGATTTGCTTTCACCTGAACTTTTCAGACCGGGCCCGGCTGGAATGGAACTTCCGCTATCAGCGGGAGCAAAACGAGCATGATGATGTGCTGGAGGGCGCGCAGCCCTATGCCTCGCACGAACTGAATACCTGCGCCATTTTCAACGACCAGTTCCAGTACCTGTTTGCCGAGCGCCAGCGGCCGCGGGACAGCTATGCTGCCTCTAGCGACAATGTACTGACCAGGAAGACCCTGGGCATTTACGGCGAACATACCCCGTATTATCTGCATATCCACGGACTCCAAAGCCAGATCGAATATGCCCATCTCCAGCACCCTAAAGCCAAGAGCGAACAGCTGCTCTATCAGGCTGATGCCTGGCTGCGGGAAATATCGCCGGGTGTAGGCATTCAGACTGCACTTGCACACAGCAAAGAAGAAGTGGACCTCCGTTACGAGTACGGGGTATACGCATACAAACCCAAAAACGTAGGCTTTGGCCTATCGTATGTCCTTCCTGTAATTGTTTCCCTGCTGACTGCCAGACCGGGCAAGCTGATCCTGATCGAAAACCCGGAGTCGCATATCCACCCACGCGGGCAGGTCGAGCTGGGGCGGCTCCTAGCAGCGGCAGTGCAGACGGGGGCCCAGCTCATCATCGAGACTCATAGCGACCATATCCTCAATGGCATCCGCATCGCGGTTCGGGAACAGCTGATCGCGCCAGAACAAGCTGCTGCTTTCTTTTTCAAGCGCAACGACGAAGAGTATGCCTCCGAAATCACCCATATCGGCATCGACGACAAAGGCAAACTCTACCGCCACACGCCGGAGGGCAAAAATGCCCGGCTGCCTAAGGACTTCTTCGACAACTGGACCACTTCGATGTCCAAACTACTCTGACCATGGAAATTTTCTTCAACGAGCTTTCCATCCGGCCCGCTGCAACCGATGCCGAGGCCAGAAGCTGGCTGGAGGAACTGGCGAGGCTAGGGGCACTCCTGAAACAAATTATCGAGTCCCTGCAAGAGGACAGTTTTACCTTCCGCCGCCGGGAGGATTTTGCCGAAATGCCTATCACCCCTAGCAGAAACGTCCGGACTTTTCTGACAGAAGAATATGGCTTCTCTGAACCAGTGTATATATTTCTGCTGGGCATCTTCGACTCGCCTTATATAGAAGCCACCGATCCGAAGCATCCCGCCTTTGAGTATACGAGCGTCGAATGGGAAGGCGCTGAACATGCTGTTGCAGGGTTGGGAGCGGCGTTCATCAAAAACTCAATGGCCGTCAGCCTGAATTCTGGTCCGTTCTGGGACACCTGTACAGTGTCCCCAATGATTCATCAGATGGATGCTGCCGGCATCCCGACCTCTGCTGCCCGGGACATCCGCCATGCGAGCCAGGTGCAGCATGTGACAGACTGCCAACTGGAGTTTCTTGCAGAGCTGTTTGACTGGGACGGATACCACCCCCGATTCAATAGCACCACCAGAGAACACAACCTGCTGCCGCTATTGGAGCTATATTCGCTCCAGCTTCCTTTCGAAGGCGATGCAGCGAGCCGCTGGCGGGAATTTTACCAGCATATTGCACAGCTTGATGAACGTGAGCGGATTGCGTTGATCGAATCAGTCGCAGACCATATCGCCAAGCTTCAGAAATGGGAGCCTGCTGCCGGCACGCTGGCATCTGCCAACCGAAACAGAACCCTCTACAAGATCCCCGGCTCCGACCTTATTGCCGGGCTGGATACCCAGCATGGAGAGTTCGAGATTCACCGGAACCGGTCCGGCAACAATCACGAAGGCGCATTGAGCCTGGATGGCAAGCGGATCAAGCCTAGAAACAACAGCCGCTCGCTGGATATGTAATGCCCCAGCCCTGTATCTTTTCCCCTTCCCCGCATTATCTTGCAGCCATGCGCAAATCCGGATTTCTGCTGCTGATGGCGGCGGCCCTGCTCTGGGCCGGCTGCCGCGACGGGCGCCGCAAGCTCGTGGAGGCGGCGCCGCTTATTTCCACCACCTACCGCGACGACGCCGGCCGGCAGTTCAGCCTGGCCGATCCGCCCGACTCCGTCATCTCCCTGGCGCCCAACATCACCGAGATGATCTTCGCCATCGGCGCCGAAGACCGCCTCGCTGCGCGCTCCCAGGCCTGCGACTATCCGCCCGCAGCCGCCATGCTGAACGAAATCGTCACCTACCCCGCCCTGGACCTCGAACAGATCCAGGCCGCCGGCGGCGACCTGCTCATTACCACCGACGAGATCTTCACACCCGACGACATCGCCCAGCTGGAGCGCCTGGGGCTGCCCATTTACCTCCAGTCCTACGACAGCCTGGCCGATGTGTACCGCTGCATCCGTACCCTGGGCGAGCTGCTGGACCGCCGCGAGCCTGCCCGCCGCCTGGCAGATTCCCTGCAGCAGATCGAGCGGGCCGTAAGCGAGGCCGTCACCGCCTTTGTCAAATACAAAACCGTCATCCTCATCAGCGCCGATCCGCTCAAGGTGGTGGGCGGCACCGGATTCCTGAACGAACTCCTGGTCAAGGCTGGCGGGACGAATGTCTTCGCAGGCAAGCCTGAGGCCTATTACAGCACCACCGTCGAAGAGCTGCTCCAGCAGCAGCCGGAGGTCATGATTCTGCCCTCCACCGACCCCCAGGTGTATGCCCAGCTGATCGCGCTGTATCCGGCCTTGTACAACACCCCTGCGGAGGTGAACAAGCAGGTGCACACCATCCATCCGGACCTGCTCTACCGGCCGGGCCCGCGGATGATCGAAGGGCTGGCCGAGCTGGCGCATCTGCTGCACAGCAGCGTCACGCCGGACCGTTTTCTGCCGGGGAAAGCGGAGGCAGCGGAGTAAAAGCGCTATCTTGCAGCCCAATCCGCAGGCATGCAGCGGCCGCCGCTTCTGATCCCGTATCTGATCCTGATTCCCGCAGCGCTGCTTGCAGCCTGGGCCGGGCTGATGACCGGCTCCTACGACCTGGCACCCGGCGAGCTGCTGCGGATTCTCGCAGGCGGCCCGCATCCGCAGGCGGACGTTGTCCTGTCGATCCGGCTGCCGAGGCTGGTCCAGGCCTTCGCCACCGGGGCAGCGCTGGCGCTGGGCGGCATCCTGATGCAGGCGCTGCTGCGCAACCCCCTGGCGGAGCCCTACATCATGGGCCTGACCGCCGGCGCGGGCCTGGGCGTCAACCTGCTGATCCTGGGCATTATCCCTGTAGCGGGCTACACGCTGTTCACCTATCCGCTTTTTGCGGCAGCGGGCGGCGCCCTGAGCCTGATGCTGGTCATAGGCCTGGGGCAGCGCAGCCTGCACGAGGACAATGCCCGGCTGCTGATCGCGGGGGTGGCCGTTTCGGCCATCTGCACCGCCCTGTCGGGCCTGCTGATCTACCTCACGGCAGACAGCGACCAGATCCGGCAGGTGGTATTCTGGTCCTTTGGAAGCTTCGGCAAGGCAACCGGTGCCGGCGCCTGGACCGGCATGGTGCTCGCAGCGCTGGGCGTACTGGCATCCTGGATGCTGGGGCCGGCGCTGGACGTGCTGGCGCTGGGCGCCGAGCCGGCTGCTTCGCTGGGCATGCGCGTGGCGCGGGTGCGGGCCGGGGTCATTGCGCTGGCGGCCCTCGTCACGGGCGGGGTCGTGGCCTTTGCCGGACCGGTGGGCTTTGTGGGCATGATCGTGCCGCATGTGGCTCGGGCCTGGATCGGCGGAACCCACCGCCGGTATCTGGCGCCCGCCTGCGTGATGGGAGGCACCTACCTCACCGCCTGCGACTGGCTGAGCCGGCTGCTGCTCCCGCCTGCCGGCCTGCCCATCGGAATCGTCACCGCCCTGCTCGGTGCGCCCTTTTTTATCTTCCTGTTGTTTTCGAGGCGGCGGACCGTGTAATTTGCACACAGTCCCTTACCCGCAGCAACATGGAAGATCCCGCAAAAAAAGCCGCCCAGAACCAGCTCAACATCGAGCTCAACGCCGAGGTCGCCAAAGGCGTCTACAGCAATCTTGCCGTTATTTCCCACTCGGACGCCGAATTTGTCGTGGATTTCATCCAGATCTTCCCCGGCACCAACAAGGCCGAAGTCCGTTCGCGGGTGATCATTTCCCCGCCCAACATGAAGCGCCTGCTGCTCGCCATGCAGGAGAATGTGGACAAATACGAGCTGAACAACGGCGAGATCATCCTCGCGCAGAAGGATGTGCTTCTTCCGCCTAATTTCGGGGGGCCGGTCGGATTCGCCTGACGGTGTGCAACTTTTTTATAAATTGTACGAACAATCCTATACAGGAACGAACCAACCGCTTTCGCCATGTTTAAGAACTGGATCGTAGCACAATTCAACGCGCTTCCCCTCTGGGGCAAGATTGTCGCGCCGGTGGCTGTCGTGCTGCTGGTGCTGGTCGCGCTCAGACTGGTCAAATTCGCCATCTGGCTGGGCCTGCTGGCGCTCGTCGCCTACTTCTTCATGAGCATGTTCGGCGGCGACAAAGCCGGCAACAAGACCGAATAAGCGTCCCGCACCCGCGATACCGAAACGGGGCTTCCTGGCGGAAGCCCCGTTTGCTGTATGTATTGCCTGCGGCCTCACTGCCGGACCAGGCGGCCGGTCCAGCGCCCGACGCTAGTATGCAGCTCGGCGAGGTAGACCCCCGCAGGCAGCGCCCGGATATTCAGCATCTGCTGCGGGCCGGAGATGTCCTGGGCCAGCACTTCGCGCCCGCTGAGGTCGAGCAGGCGCAGCCGCCCGCTTTGAACGCCCGGCGCGTGCAGCTCCACCGCATCCTGCGCGGGATTGGGCCGCAGCACGACCCCGCTCAGCAGGTCCGGCGCCGCAGGCAGCGCGAAAATCTGCACGACGTTGATGTTGTCGATGTAGAGGTTGTTTTCGTAGTTGGTGATGTTGCGGAACCTGATCCGCACCCCGGTATTGCCGGCGTAATCGGACAGGTCCACCCACTCCTGGCGCCACTGGCCTGCTGCCGGCACGAAGGGATTGCCCGTAGGTGGAGCCGTAGCCAGCTCATTGCCGGCCTTGCGGTAGCGGCGGGTGTAGGTGATGCCGCAGTCGCCTGATACCCAGACCTCCAGGGTATCCGAAAAGCCCGTATTGGGCCCGAATTTCGCGTAGGCCAGCCGGAAGGTCAGGCCCGAGGAGGGGAATACCGTCAGATCGAGGTCGGGCAGGACGAAGTCGTCGGCCTCGCCGATGGCATCGTAGTCGAAGTTGTTGATATACACCGACTTCGACCCGCCGAAGGCGGCAGCGGCGGTTTCCTGCCAGCCTGTGCCGCCGTCGGGATTGACGAGGGTCCAGCCGGCGGGCGGGAAGCCGTTTTCGATGCCTTCGGCATAGGGGGCCGGATCGCCGAGGTTGTCCAGCACATCGAAGCTGCGCACGGCCTGGTTATTGCCCTGATTGGGATCGAAGGCAGCGTTGGGGCTCTGGGTGTATGCCTCCAGCGAATGGGCCCCCGGCGCAACGCCATTGAGCGGGAAGCTCAGGAGCACGCTCTGGCCGGGCTGGAGGGTGCCGGTCCAGGGCAGGGTCTGCACCACAGCGCCGTCCAGCTCGAAGGTGGCCACAGCGGAGGAGACCACATTCTGCCCGTAGTTTTTCATCCGGGCCTGCACGGTCAGGTTGCCGCCGCAGGCCACGGTGCCCGGCGAAAGCAGCGTATCGATGCCGATGTCGTTGAAGCCGGGGTTGAGGCAGCCGGTGGAGCTGAGCAGGCTGCGGTGTGCGCCGCCGGGCGCCATCGTGGCGCGCATGACCGCCTTCTGGCCCCGGGTAAACATGGTCAGGCAGATGTCGTCGCCGTAGTCCATGTAGTTCATGAACATGTCGCCGTCGGGGCCATTGTTGCAGGAGATATTGGGGAAGGTGACGCAGCCGTAGTTGGGGCCTTCCTGGTTGGGCGTATCGGCGATGCCGTCGCTGCCGGAACAGGGATCGGGCAGGCCTGCGTCGTCACCCCACACATGGGACAGGCCCAGCCAGTGGCCGATCTCATGGCTGGCCGTGCGGCCGAGGTTGTAAGCGGGATCCAGGTTGGGCCCGACGCGCCCGAAATAGGGCGAGCCGATCACGACGCCATCCGTAGCCGGATTGCCGCCGCCGCCGATGCTGGAGGCATAGCCGAGCAGGCCGCCGCCCAGCGGGCATACCCAGATGTTGAGGTAATCCTGCGCGGGCCAGGCGTCGTGGCCGCCCTGGGCCGTGTATTTCACATCGTCGCCGCCGCTGAAGGAGGCCGTGCTCGTCTGGGTGCGGGTAATGCCGTTGGTGGGATTGTTCTGCGGATCGAAGCTGGCGAGGCAGAATTCGATGCCGATATCGGCTTTCAGGGGCCGGAAGGGCACGGGAATCGTCGAAGTATCCGCATTGAGCAGGCGGAAGTCCTCGTTGAGCACCTCGATCTGCGACAGGATCTGGCTGTCGGAGAGGTTTTGGTCGGGCGTGTTCCAGACAATGTGCACGACCACGGGAATGGTGTAGAGGGTATCGCCGGAGCGGGCGGCCTGGGGATGCGCGGCGGCGTATTCGGCGAGCCAGCGGCGGCGTGCGGCCATTTCTTCGCGCAGCTCCGGATGCTGGCGGAACTGTTCCTCCAGATATTCCATCGTGCCGCAGCGGGCGTGGGCGCCGTGCTGCTGGGCCTGAACGGATGCCGCGGACAGCATCAGCATGGCCAGCGCGGAGCATATCCGGAAAGCGTAGCGGTATTTCATGTTCGGCGGGGGTTAGCCGGTCGGGGAAAGAAGCGGAATCCCGGCAATATAGCCCCTGCGGCGCTACCCTGCAACTTCAGGCGTAGCCGGGAGGCGGATCCAGAAAATGGAGCCGCCGCCGGGGGCAGGCTCGGCCCAGATGCTGCCGCCGTGGATCTCGGCGACGCGCTTGCAGATCGCCAGGCCCAGCCCGACGCCTTCGTGCGAGTCCGGGCTGGCAGAGCGGTGGAAGGGCTCGAAGATCTTGCTGGCCGACTGCGGATCGATGCCGATGCCGTTGTCGGCGACGCTCAGCAGAAATCCCCCTTCCACGGCGCGGGAGGCGATGGCGATATGGGGCTTCCGCCCTGGCGGGCAGAACTTGAGCGCATTCTGGATCAGGTTCTGGAACATCAGCCGCAGGTCTACTTCATACCCGTAGATTTCGGGCAGCTGGCCGATCTCGACCTCGGCCTGGGTATCCTGAAGCTGCCGCCAGAGGTCGCGGAGCACTCCATCCACGACGGCATTGAGGCGCACCAGCTGGCGGTCGCCCTGGCGGCGCCCGGCGCGGGCATAGTCGAGCAGGCGCAGCACGATGTGGTCCATGCGGGCCGCGCCGTCGATGGCAAAGGCCAGGGAATCGGTGGAGGCCAGGCTCTCGGTGGCGTTGTTGCGCAGAAACAGCTGAAGGTGCTTGCGGATGGTCCGAAGGGGTTCCCGCAGGTCGTGCGATGCCGCACGCGCAAACAGCTTCAGATCTTCGTTGACCTGCATCAGCTCGGCGTTCTGGGCCTGGATGGCATGGGACTGCGTCTCCAGCAGCTCGTTTTTGTGCTGAATCTCGGCATGCTGGGTCGCCAGCAGGGCATGGGCGCGCTGCTTGAGCACGAAGCGGCTGTAGAGCGCCACGAGGGCCGTGATAAAAAAGGCGGCGACGAGCAGGGCGCCGTACACCTTGATCTGCTGGATGCGCTCCTCCTCCTGGAGGCGGGCGATCTCGCGCTCTTTCTCCTCCAGCTCGTAGCGGGTTTCCATCTCGGCGATGTGCAGGGAGGAAGCCTCGGTATAGAGCTCGGTATTGATCCGCTGATAGGCCTGCAGGCGGTCGTATGCCTGACGGTAGTCGCCGATGCGGGCATAGGTATCGGCCAGCTTCTGCTGCAGCTCCATCTCGATAGGCGGCTGGTTGAGCATGCGGCAGAAATTGAGGCTGGCGAAATAGGCCTCGCTGGCGCGGACATACTGGCGGAGCTCGAAGAGCATGTCTCCCCGGCGCTGGAGGAGCTGCTGGCGCCAGCCGTTGTTTCCGGAGCTTTCGGCGAGGGTGTAGGCCTGGTTGTAGGCGCGCTCGCCTTCGGGGATCTGGCCGCGCTGGGTATAAAAGGAGTAGAGATTGAGCAGGGTCGGGATGTGGAGATCGGTCAGGGGCTCGCCTTCGGGCGGCAGGGCCTCCCTGAACGAGAGGAGGGCACGCTCCTGCTGGTCGAGGGTGCTGTAGATGGAGCCGAGGTTGTTGAGCACCGGGATGCGGATCATATCGTTCTGCAGGCGGCGGGAGAGGGCCAGGGCCTGCTCGAAGGTCTGGATCGCGGCATCGTAGCGGCGGAGGCTCATTTGCAGGGAGCCGATGTTGATCTTCATGGCCGCCATCTGGTAGGGATCCCCCTGGGGCTCGAAGATGCGGGCGGCGGTGAGGAGGTTGGAGAGGGCAGCCTCGTAGTTGCCGTCGCGGGTGAGGGCCACGGCGTTGCTGTTGGCGAGGTGGGCTACGAGGAGGGAATCGTTGGACTGGAAGGCGCTCTGCAGGCCGTCGGCGAAGGTTTTGCGGGCCAGGATATAGAGGCCCTTGCCGAAGTAGGTCTTGCCGAGCACATCGGAGGCCATGGCCTTGGCGCGGGGCGTGCCGATGAGCAGCGCCAGGTCATAGCCCTGGCGGGCGTAGGTCATTGCAGAGTCGACCGAATAGGCGTGGTACATCTCGGCGAGCTGGAGCAGGGCTGCAAAACGGTCCTCCTCCGGGCCCGACGCGGCAGCAAGCCGGAGGCTGTCGAGCGGAGGCATAGGCTGTCCGGCAGCAGTAAGGCAGAGGCCCAGCCAGCAGCAGCACACGATACGTTTCAGACCAGATCCCAATTCCCGAACTGTAAGCGGAGTAAAGATAGGAAAAATCCGCAACTCTTATACCGGCTTAATAATTCTGCCAGCCGAATAAACCCGGAGCGGCTGCCGGGACGCCCCGCCGTCCGGGCGCAGGCAAGGGGAAAATATGACCATTCGCGAAAAGCATTTTCACGGAATTATATTTCATTGCATTGCATTATAATGTAAACAATAAAAAATTTACATCGGTATTCCTATGCATGTTTTTGGATTTATTTCGGGTTTAAATATTAATTTTTATATTAAACATTTGTTATTACAAAAAGGCTTATTTTAGCCTATTCGTTGGGATTGGTAAAAATTTTCAAATATGTACTTATATTAAATGCTTGTTAATCATATATTTATGAAAACACCCAATTGGCCGCAGCAAGGTATGCTGAAGATTATTTTAAAAAAAATAAAATAAACTCTTGACAAGGAAAAATTTTGAGCTATATTTGTTCTATCGTTAAGTCAATGAGGAACTAATTTACAAAACTCTGAATACTATGAACAAGGCACGTTTTACCCGCACTGTTTTCTCCGCTCTGCTGGCTCTCGGCATCGCCCTCCCCGCCGCCGCTCAGACCGACACCACGGCACGCTCCAACACCAATGTGCCCCCGCCCACCAACCTGCCCGTGATGGTCTTCACCACGCACTTCATCAAGGGCCCGCTCATGGCCTACCAGGGCAACGCCGCCGCTGCCCCCCGCATCGCCGCTACGCCCAACCCCGCTACGGGCTCCAATGTCAAGATCTACTACAGCCAGGTCAGCCAGCCCTCCGATCTGCAGGTCTACGATGCCGCCGGCAAACTTTGCCACAGCGCCCGCGTAGGAGCCTCCCAGGAATCCGAAGGCGTCTACAGCCTCGATGTGAACAGCTTCGCACCCGGTGTGTACATCGTCAAACTGACCAGCGGACTCTACACCGCTGCCCAGAAAGTGCTCATCCGCTGAGCCCGGCACCCGGCATATATTCCGCCTGCAAGCCCTCCTGCCCGGAGGGCTTTTTCTTGTTCGGATGCCCCTTGCCTCCTTAACCGCAATTCCCGTACCTTTGATGCGCCGGAACCTTCTGCGCCGGCCTGTTGCGACACGCTATGGCTATTTCAAAAAACTATACGCCCTCCGAGATTGAAGACAAATGGTATGCCGCCTGGATCGAAGCCGGGGCCTTCCGCTCCGTGCCCGACCACCGGCCCGCCTATACCATCACGATTCCGCCGCCCAATGTGACGGGCATCCTGCACATGGGGCACATCCTGAACAATACCATCCAGGATGTGCTTATCCGGCGAAAGCGCATGGAGGGCTACAATGCCTGCTGGGTCCCCGGCACCGACCATGCCTCCATCGCCACCGAGGCCAAGGTGGTGCGCATGCTCGCCGAACAGGGCATCCGCAAAAGCGACCTCACCCGCGAGGAATTCCTCCGCCACAGCTTCGAATGGAAGGAGACCTACGGCGGCATCATCCTCCGCCAGCTCCGCAAGCTGGGCGCCAGCTGCGACTGGGAACGCACGCATTTCACCATGGACGAGGAGTATTCCCGCGCCGTGATCGAATGCTTCTGCGAACTGTACCGCCAGGGCCTTATCTACCGGGGCAAGCGCATGGTGAACTGGGACCCGCAGGCGCAGACTGCCGTCTCCGACGAGGAGGTGATCCACCGCGAAACCCAGGGCTTTCTCTACCATATCCGCTACGCCATCGAAGGCGCGCCGGGCGAATATGTGGTCATCGCCACCACCCGCCCCGAAACCCTGCTGGGCGATACGGCTGTGGCCATCCACCCCGAAGATCCGCGCTACACGCACCTGCACGGCAGGCGCGCCCTCGTGCCCCTGGCCGGCCGCAGCGTGCCCATTATCCTCGATGCCTATGTGGACCGCGAGTTCGGCACGGGCTGCCTGAAGGTCACGCCGGCCCATGACATGAACGACGCCGAGATCGGGCTCCGCCACGGGCTCGAGGTGGTGGATATGATGACCGACGAAGGGCGCGTGAGCGAGGCCGGCGGCGCATACGCGGGCCTGGACCGCTTCGAGGCGCGCAAGCAGATCGTGCGGGACCTGGAAGCCCAGGGCCTTCTGGAGCGCCAGGAGCCCTACACCCATTCCGTCGGGTACTCGGAGCGCACCAACGCCGTCATCGAGCCGAGGCGCTCGCTCCAGTGGTTCCTGAAGATGCAGGACCTCTCCCGCCCCGCTCTCGATGCAGTGAACAGCGGCGAGGTGAACCTGATTCCCGGCCGCTTCCTCAGCACCTACCGGCACTGGCTCGAACATGTGCGCGACTGGTGCCTCTCGCGCCAGCTTTGGTGGGGCCACCGGATCCCGGCCTACTACATTGCCGGCACGGGCCAGTATGTGGTGGCGCCTGACGCAGCATCGGCGCTCGAAGCCGCGCGCGAACTCACCGGCAACCCGGACCTGCAGGCCTCCAGCCTGGAGCAGGACCCCGACGTGCTCGACACCTGGGCCTCCAGCTGGCTGTGGCCTGTGCAGGTGTTCCAGGGCATCACCCGCCCCGGCAATCCCGACTTCAGCTACTACTACCCCACCAGCGACCTCGTGACCGCACCGGAAATCCTGTTTTTCTGGGTGGCCCGGATGATTATTGCCGGCTATCATTTCACGGGGAAAAAGCCGTTTACGAACGTGTACCTGACCGGCATCGTGCGGGACGATCAGCGCCGCAAGATGAGCAAGCAGCTTGGCAACTCGCCTGATCCCCTGGACCTGATCGCGAAGCACGGCGCCGACGGCGTCCGGGTGGGCATGCTGCTGGCTTCGCCGGCGGGCAATGACCTGCTGTACAAGGAATCGCTCATCGAGCAGGGGCGGAATTTTGCCAACAAGCTCTGGAATGCCTACCGCCTGGTAGGCGGCTGGCAGGGCGCGGACCGCGAGCCGGGCGAGTTGGAGCTGCTGGCGGCGGACTGGATGCGCGCCCGGCTGGCGCAGGCGGCGCAGGAGCTGGAGGATCTCTTCGGCAAATTCCGCATCGCCGATGCGGTGATGGCCGTGTACAAGCTCACCTGGGACGATTTCTGTTCCTGGTTTCTTGAAATGATCAAGCCTGCGGGCGGGCAGCCCCTGTCTGCGGCTACGCTGGAGGCTGTGACCAGCCTCTTCGAAGGGGTGCTGGAGCTGCTGCATCCGTTCATGCCCTTCGTGACAGAGGAGATCTGGCAGGGCCTGCGCGAGCGGGAAGCCGGCGTGTTTCTGACCTGCGGCCCCATGCGCACCCACGGCGCGCCCGATACCGCCTGCCTGGAGGATATGGCCCTGATTCAGGAGACCGTCACTGCCCTGCGGGCGCTGCGCTCGGAGAAGGGCCTCGGCCTGAAGGATGCGCTGCCGCTTTCGGTGATTACCGAAACCCCGGACCTGTTCCGGCGCTACCTGCCGGTGCTGCAGAAGCTCGCCGGCATCGGCGGGCTGGAATTTGTCCAGAGCCAGCCGGCCAGGTCTGCGGGGGTGCGGGTGCGCACCAGCGAGTGCTTTCTGCCTGCAGGGGAGCTGGCGGATGCCGAAGAAGAGCGCAGCAAGCTGCTCAAAGAAATCGAGTATACCGAAGGCTTCCTGCGGAGCGTTCTGGGCAAGCTTGAAAACGAGCGGTTTGTGAGCAGCGCGCCGGCCCAGGTGGTGGAAAATGAGCGCAGAAAGCGCGCAGATGCCGAGGCGAAGCTCGATCTGCTGCGCCGCAGCCTGGCTGCATTGGGCTGAGAACCGCGCACAGCAGGCCTGTTTATGCGGATTCAGCCCGAAAACATGCGGGTACAGCAGAACATGCACATTTATTTCACCGTTTTTGTAACTTGAAGCCCGGAGAATCAGTAGCAATCCTAGAAAGGCCTGCCCTGGGTTTTTCCTCCATAACCGGCTCTTCATCACATGGCCAAGCAATCCAATCCCCGGATCCAGAAATTCATCAACTACACCAAGGAAGCCTTTTTCTGGCCGGTGCACCTTTCCCTGATGGCCGCCATCGGCGGGCTGGCGGCGCTTGGCATTGCCCTCCTGCCGGGCCTCGGCCTGGATACCGGCGCCACCGTAGCCTCCGTCCTGATGATGGCCGGCGGCCTCGAAATGATGCTCCTCAGCGGCATCAGCCAAAACCCCCGGTTTATCCGCGCCATCAACGCCAAGTACCAGTCCGATATCGACGCCTTCCAGAAGACCAAAACCCTCGTCGATTACTACAATGAGCTGACCCTCGAATCGCAGCAGCGCTTCGACAAGCTCCGCAAGCGCATCCGCGATGTGAAGGACAGCTTCAAACGCATGAACACCAGCATCCCCACGCTGGTCAACAACTTCATGGACAAGCTTTCCGCCATTGAGCTCTCCTACATCCGCCTGCTGTACTTCAAGGATAAATTCCCCGAGCTGACCAATGAAACCGTAATCCAGCGCACGGTCCACGAAATCGACCGCCTGAACCAGGATCTCAAGAATGCCGCCCCCCGCCTGAAAAAGATCAAGGAGAAGCGGCTCAAGCTGCTCGAAATGCGCATGGAAAACTACCAGCGCGTGCGCGAAAACCGCGAGGTCATCGAAGAGCAGCTCCAGACCATCGAGGAAATGGTGGAATACATCAAGGATCAGCCGATGACCCTCCAGAACACCGAGCGCGAGGACATCATGATCGACAACCTGCTCTTCGAGACCGAGCAGACCCAGCAGACGATGGAGGAGATTGAAAACCTCATGAAGGCCGAATACTATCCCGGCATCGCCGACGACTTCGAAGGGGACGCTGCGCCTGAAGGGCCCGGCTCCACCGTAAAGGAATAACAAAAATCACCGGCTCCCGGTGAAAGGTCCAGCCCGGAATCACTGTTTCCGGGCTTTTTTATATGCATTTTTCTGCCGATTTCTGCTGTGGCAACCGAACGGCCCCGACCTATGCAATACCAGACCCTTCTCACCCGAAAAACGGACCAGACGCTGATGATCACGCTCAACCGGCCGGACGTGATGAACGCCCTGAACCGGCAGATGCTGCATGAGATCCTGGATGTGATCCGCCTGCTGGAGTCCGACGACAGCCTGTACGGCGCCTTTTTCACCGGCGCCGGCGACCGGGCCTTTGCCGCAGGCGCCGACATCGCCGAACTGGCCGGCCTCGATCCCTCGGAGGCCATGAAAGCAGCCCGCTTCGGCCAGGAGGTATTCTTTGCCATTGAAGACTGCCCCAAACCGGTCATTGCCGCAGTCAACGGCTACGCCCTCGGCGGCGGCTGCGAGCTGGCCATGGCCTGCCACCTGCGCATCGCTTCGGAAAATGCGCGCTTCGGTCAGCCGGAGGTGAAGCTGGGCCTGATCGCCGGCTACGGCGGCACCCAGCGCCTCGCCCAGCTCATCGGACGGGGCAAAGCCACCGAAATGCTCATCACCGGCGACCTGATGCCCGCCGACGAGGCCCTCAACTGGGGGCTGGTCAACTACGTCACCACCCGGGGCGAGCTGGTGGAGAAATGCCAGGAGGTCCTCCGCAAAGCCTATCAGCAGTCGCCCGGTGCGATCCGCCTGACACTCAATGCCATAAATGCCGGCTACGCCAACCGCAACGGGCGCGAGCAGCGCAACGGCTACGAGGTGGAGCGCGAAAACTTCACCCGCGCCCACGCCTCTGCCGACGGCCAGGAGGGCATGCAGGCGTTCATCGACAAACGCCCGCCGCGCTTTTCCGGACACTGATCAGAACTCGATGCGGTAGTTCATCAGCGGAATCAGCCCCAGCTGGTACCGCTCCACCACGCGGTCCAGCAGAAAGTCATAGCGCCGGAAGGCAATGTTCTGGCGGTTGGTAAGATTCTGAAAATCAAGCCCGAAGCTCTGCGTGCGGCGGCCCAGGTTGCGCTTCCAGGTGATGCGCAGGTCGATCCGGTAGTAGGCCGGAAGCTGCTCGGTAAATCCGTTGGCTTCATCGTACACCGTGGTCTGGGCCAGGCGGGAGCGGTCGAGGTCGATGGGCATCTCGCGGAAGCCGCCGCTGTAGAGTGCGCGCAGGTTGATGCCCAGCACGCGGTGCTTGCCGCTGCTGCGGGCGCGCCACTCGTGCTCGTAGCCGCCGGTGGCGCTGAGCGCCAGGCCGTTGCTGAAGCGGGTTTCCCGCTCGATGCCGTCCTGCGCTGTGTAGCGCGACTCGAAGAGCGCGCCGGAAAGCAGGTAGTAGAACCTGCGGCTGAGGAATTTCTCCACCGATACTTCGACGCCGTAGTTGCGGCCGGTGCCGGTATTGGCCAGGCTGTCCGTCACATAGCCCTCCACCAGGTTGAGGGCGGAAAAGGTGCTGCCGGGCCGGGCGGACACCGGCACGTTGAACAGCGCCTGGTAGTACGGCTCCACCTTGATGCGGACCTGCTCCGCCGGGCTCAGGGTGTAGGACGCTATGAAGTGGTGGGCGCGGGTCAGGCCGAGGTTCAGGTTGGCCTGGGAGCTGCTGCCGTCGCTGCGGAGGATGGTGGAGAAATACACGCCCGGCAGCTGCTGCTGGCTGTGCAGGCCGTAGGCGAGGCGCAGGCTCTGGCGGGCACCGGGGCGCCAGTCGAGGCTGGCGCGGGGCTCCAGGGCCGTGGAGCCATTGACAGTCAGCAGCATGCTGTGCAGGCCGGCCTGGAGCGACAGGCTGGGAGCCAGATTCCACGACCAATTTACCCAAGGCTGCACGAGCCAGAAGGCCCCGCGGCTGGCGGCCAGGGTCCGGAGCGGATCGAGGCCCGGCAGGGGCCGGACCGTGCTCAGGAGATCGTTGAAGGTACGGGTGGCAAAGAAGCCGCCGGCCAGGCTGTGCCGGGCGCTGAACTTGTGCGTCAGGGTGCTGTTGAGCGACAGCTTGGCCTGGGTCAGTTCGTCGAACTCGACCGGCGATACCGAGCCGTCGTCCTGCACGTAATCGCCGCTGCGCTCGCTCCGGATGCCGGAAACGGCGGCCACCGTGCGCCAGACCGTTTTGTCGCCGAGGAGCAGCCGGTGCGTAACGCCGCCTACTCCCACAGCGGAGCGGAACTCGATGTCGAAACGGTCCTTTTCCTCCGTGCGGAGGCTGTCGGCGCGGGGGGCGGTGAACAGGTTGCTGCTGTTGCCGCCCATGCCGAAGAGGGTGAAGACGCCCGCTTTCCGCGTCGGCAGGGAAAGATTGAAGGCCAGGTCCTGAAACGCGATTTTTTCCCCGCCGAAGGAGATGCCCATCAGGCCCAGGATGCCGGTGAAGGAATAGCGGTAGTTGACCAGGTAGGACGCCTGCGAGCCGGCGCCGAGCGGGCCTTCCGCCGCCAGGTCGATGCCGATGAGGCTGGCCTGGCCGGTAAACTCCGTGCGCTCGTTGTTGCCGCGGCGGAGGTGGATATCGAACACGCCGGCGAGGGCGTTGCCGTACTGTGGCGCGAAGGCGCCGGTGGAGAAGGTGGAGTTGGTGAGCAGCTGGGTGCTCAGGATGATGGTGCCGCCGCCGGACTGGGTGAGGCGGTCGGTGAAGGTGCCGGCGTTGCTGAGGTGGTTGGGGTTGACAATGTCCACGCCCTCCATGCGCCAGAGGATGCCATTGGGCGAATTTCCCCTGACAATCAAGTGATTGGCCTGATCATGCGCCTGCACGACGCCCGGATAGGAGGCCGCCATGCGCGCCGGATCGAAGTACACGGCCGCGAAGCGCTGCGTTTCCTCCACGGTAAACTCCCGCGTGCTCACGGCCCGCAGGTCCCGGGAGCGGGGGGCGGTGATGGTGATGGCCTCGCCGCTGTACACCGATTCCTCCAGCTCGAGCTCGAGTACGGTTTCCTTGCCTGCATTGACCACCAAATCCGGAATGATGCGGGAGGCATACCCTGGCTTATCGGTCCGCAGCAGGAGGCGGCCGGCGGGGACCCCTTCGAGCCGGAAGCGGCCGGCAGTATCGGTTTCTGCGCGGACTGCGAAGGCCCCCCGCTCGATCTGGACTGCTGCACCGGCCAGCGGCCTGCCGCTGGACTGATCCGTCACACTGCCCCGCACCACCTGGCCGCCAGTCTGGGCCGCGGCCTGTATCCCCCATCCGGCCAGCATCAGCACAGCCAGCATTTTCTGCATCGGATGCATATTCATGTCCATTCCGCTTGATCTGCTACACGGCGCAAAAGTAGCAGTTTGAAGGAAAAATCCTGCTTCAACTCGCCCGAAACCTCACGTGCGGACGCCGCAGGGCACAGGTATAACAGGCCGCCGGGCTGCTTGTTGGGGAAATATGAAAAAAAGGATTTGCAAAACCGGAACCTGCCCGTATTTTTGCTGCATCCTTCACCTATGCAAGTACCTCTGCATCTCAACGGTTACTGGTGGTGGCGCGCACGGTCTTCCGGTCGCGTGAGGTAGCCTATTGATGCATGTTTCGATATCATCGGGCCTATCGCTGCGACGCGGTAGGCCCGCTTTGTTTTGTTGTACCCGGCAATTTCCCATATATGACCGACTCCATCTTTCATCTGCAGACCCGCTACCGGCAGTACCTGGCCGACACCCTGACGCCGGTCAGCCTGTACCTGCGGCTGCGGGATCATTTCGAGCAGCCGATCCTGCTGGAAAGCTCCGACTACCACGGCAACGAAAATCCGTTTTCGTTCATCTGCTTCAGCCCGGTGGCTTCGGTCCGGGCAGCGCGCAGCCGGGTGCAGGCCGATTTCCCGGACGGAAGCCGCGCTGCGCGCACCCTGACTTCGCCGCAGGAGCTTCCGGAACTCCTGGGGCAGTTTCTGGCGGCCTTCCGCACGGAGGAGCTGCCTTTTCCCTTCATCTGGAACGGCCTCTTCGGCTACCATGCCTACGATGCGGTCCGATATTATGAAACCGTCGATATTCAGCCCTATCAGACGCCGGACCGCGAAATTCCCGATCTGTACTACGCGGTGTACCGCCACATGATCGTGATCAACCACTTCAACAACGAGATGTACCTCTTCGAGCACAGCACCGCCGGCATGCCCAGCAGCCTGGACCGGATCGAGTCGCTGATGTTCAACCAGTCCCTTCCGCAGTATCCCTTCAGCATCCGGGGCGAAGAGCGGTCCACCCTGAGCGACGCGGCCTATCTGGAGCTGGTGGAAACCGGCAAGCGCCACTGCCGCCGGGGCGATGTATTTCAGATCGTGCTCTCGCGGCAGTTTCAGCAGGCATTCGACGGGGATGAGTTCAACGTGTACCGCTGCCTGCGGGCCATCAATCCTTCGCCCTACCTCTTCTACTGCGACTATGGCGACTTCAAGCTGATGGGCTCCTCGCCGGAGGCGCAGCTGGTGATCCAGGACGGCCAGGCGGGCATTCACCCCATTGCCGGCACCTTCCGCCGCACGGGCCACGACGCCGAAGACTCCGCCTTGGCCGCCCGCCTGCTCGACGACCCCAAAGAAAGCGCCGAGCACGTGATGCTGGTGGACCTTGCCCGCAACGACCTGAGCCGGCACGGCGATTCGGTGCAGGTGGAAACCTTCAAGGAAGTGCAGTATTACTCCCATGTCATCCATCTGGTGTCGCGGGTGACGGCCCGCATCGGCGCGGAGGCCTCTCCGCTGCAGCTGGTTGCGGATACTTTCCCGGCCGGAACGCTCTCCGGCGCGCCCAAGCACCGGGCGATGCAGCTCATCGACCTGTACGAGCCCCAAAACCGGGGGTTTTACGGCGGCTGCATCGGCTATCTGGGCTTCAACGGCAATTTCAACCACGCCATCATGATCCGCTCGCTGATGAGCAAGGGCAATATCCTCTATTTCCAGGCCGGCGCGGGCATCGTGGAGCGCTCAGATCCCCAGGCCGAACTGCAGGAGGTGCACAACAAAGTCGCTGCCCTGCGCCAGGCCATCCAGCTCGCAGCCCGCATGGCCCTTCCCGCCACCGAACCCGTCCGATAACCCGCCCCTATGCGCATCCTCGTCCTCGACAACTACGATTCCTTTACCTGGAATCTCGTGCATATCCTCCGCGAACTGGGCTGCGCGCCCGATGTGCGCCGCAACGACCAGCTGAGCCTGGAAGATGCCGCTGCATTCGGCCGTATCCTCCTCTCGCCCGGCCCCGGCATTCCCTCCGAAGCAGGCCTGATGCCTGCCCTGATCCGGCGCTATGCTCCCGAAAAGCCCATGCTGGGCGTCTGCCTCGGCCATCAGGGCATCGGCGAGGCCTTCGGCGCCGAACTGTACAACCTGGCTGACGTGTATCACGGCGTCGGCACGCCGGTCCGGGTTACCCGCCCCGCAGACCCGCTCTTCGCCGGCATGCCGGCGCAGTTTATGGCAGGCCGCTACCACTCCTGGGCTATCCGCCGCGGTTCGGTGCCGGACGCGCTGGAGGTGCTGGCCGAAGATGAAGCAGGGGAAATCATGGCCATCCGCCACCGGGCATATCCGGTGTACGGGGTGCAGTTTCACCCGGAATCCATTATTACCGAACATGGCAAAACCCTGATCCTCAACTGGCTGAACCTATGAATACCCATACGCCCCCTGCGGCGGTCCGCTCGCTCAAAGATGTGCTCAACTACCTCTTCGGGCACCATACCCTGAACCGGGAGGAAGCCCGGACCGTGCTGGGCGACATCGCCAGCGGACAATGCCCGCCTGCGCAGATCGCCGCCTTCATGACCGTGTACCTGATGCGCAAGATCACGGTCGAGGAGCTGGCCGGCTTCCGCGATGCGATGCTGGAGCGCTGCATCCCGGCGGACCTGGCCGACTTTGACCCCATCGACCTCTGCGGCACCGGCGGCGACGGCCGCGACACGTTCAACATCTCCACCCTGGCCGCCTTCATCACGGCCGGCGCCGGCGTGCCCGTCGCCAAGCACGGCAACTACGGCGTCTCCTCGGTCTCCGGCTCCTCCAATGTGGTGGAATACCTCGGCGGAACCTTCACCAACGATCCGGCGGTGCTCCGCCGCCAGATGGAGGCCTCCAACATCTGCTTCATGCATGCGCCGCTCTTCCATCCGGCGATGAAGCATGTCGGCCCGATCCGCAAGGAGCTGGGTGTCAAGACCTTCTTCAACATGCTGGGGCCGATGGTCAATCCGGCATTTCCCCGGAAGCAGCTCGTAGGCGTCTTCAGCCTGGAGCTGGCCCGGCTTTACGCCTACCTCTATCAGCAGAGCGGCAAGCGCTTTGCCATCCTGCATTCGCTGGACGGCTACGACGAGATTTCCCTGACCGGGCCCTGCAAGGTGATCTCCAACCAGGGCGAGCGGGTGCTCACGCCGGAGCATTTCGGCATGGCGCCAGTGCGGCCGGAGGCGCTCTACGGCGGCGCCGATATCGAATCGGCAGCCCGGCTGTTCCTGCGGGTGCTGCGCAACGAGGGCACGGAGGCGCAGAAGCATGTGGCGGTGATCAATGCCGGCATGGCGATCGCCTGCGCGCGCGAGGGGATGAGCCTGGAGGCCGCGGTGGCGCTGGCGGGAGATTCGCTGGAGTCGGGAAAGGCATTGGGGGCGTTCGAGCGCTTTGTGGGGAGTAGGAAGTAGGAAGTAGCAAGTAGCAAGACTGGTAGTGGTAGCGGGACAAATGCGGTTGGTTTGGGATGGGGAGGCCTGCGGCCGTTTTGGATGCTGTGCATACGTGCCCGATGCCTGGAAGATGATGACTGAAATGCCATGAATATTCTGGAACGAATTGTAGCACATAAGCGCCGCGAGGTAGCGGCGCGCAGGGCCTGGATGCCGGAGGCGGCGCTGGAGCGGATGCCGGGGATGGAACGGCCCTGCCATTCGCTCAAAGCAGCGCTGCTGACGCCGGGCAGCACGGGGATCATCGCCGAATTCAAGCGGCGGTCCCCGTCCAAAGGCGCGATTGCGCCGGAGGCAGACCCGGAGCGCGTCGTGCCGGCATACGAAGCCGCAGGCGCGGCGGCCTGCTCCGTGCTGACCGACAATGTCTTCTTCGGCGGGCAGCTGGAAGATCTGCTCCGGGCACGCAGCCGGGTGCGGCTGCCGCTGCTGCGCAAGGAGTTTACGGTGCACCCCTACCAGATTCTGGAAGCGCGCGCCGCCGGCGCCGATGTGGTCCTGCTGATCGCCTCTGTGCTCCAGGCCGCTGAAATCCAGGAATTTTCAGCCCTGGCCCGCAGTCTGGGCATGGAATCCCTGCTGGAGGTGCATGATGCGGAGGAACTGGCGCGCACCTATTGCGACACAGTGGATCTGGTGGGCGTGAACAACCGCAGCCTGAAGACCTTCGAGGTAAGCCTGGATACCTCGATGGGCCTGATCGGGCTGATGCCGCCGGGCACGGCGGCGGTGGCAGAAAGCGGCATCCGCACCGGCGCCGATCTGGCGGCGCTGCGGGCCGCCGGCTTCCGGGGCTTCCTGATCGGCGAATCCTTCATGGCCCGGCCGGACCCCGGCGCGGCTTGCCGCACCCTCATCGAATCCGCCTATGCCTAAGCTCCGGATCAAAGTCTGCGGCATGAAAGATCCCGCCAACCTGCGGGAAGTTGCAGCCCTGATGCCTGATTATCTGGGTTTTATCTTCTATCCCGGATCGCCCCGGCATATGCGGGCGCACCTGCGGCCCGAGGATCTGGCAGCGCTGCCGCCGGGGATCCGCACGGCGGGGGTGTTTGTGGATGCGGAACTGGACGAAGTGCTGGCTACCGCAGCGGCCTATGGCCTCGGCACGCTGCAACTGCATGGCCGGGAAACGGCGGCGTATTGCCGCCAGGCCAGGCAGGCAGGCTATGAGGTGCTCAAGGTCTTCCCGGCAGGCGCCTCCGCCGGCTGGCAGCATCTGGAGCCCTACACGGATGCGGCAGATGCCTTTCTGTTCGACACCGCAGGGCCGCTGCCCGGCGGCAACGGCCAGCGCTTCGACTGGGATCTGCTGCACGGATACCCCTTCAGCGTCCCCTTTTTCCTCAGCGGGGGCATAGGCCCCGATTCGCTGGAGGCGCTCCGGCGCTTCCAGCATCCGCACTGGACCGGGGTGGATGTGAACAGCCGCTTCGAGGCGGCACCCGGACTGAAACGCACGGACCTGCTGCGCACCTGGATGCGCGAACTGACAGATGATTCTTTGAACCATACCTGAGACCTGAAATCCTGAACGATATGCACCCTTCGTTTCATCCCGATGAACACGGCTATTACGGCGAATTCGGCGGCGCCTACATCCCCGAAATGCTCTACCCCAATATCGAGGCCCTGCGCCTGCGGTACCGGGAACTGATCGATTCGCCGGCTTTCCAGCGGGAGTTCCGCAGCCTGCTCCGCGACTATGTGGGGCGGCCGACCCCGCTCTATCTGGCGCCGGCGCTCTCGGCAAAGCACGGCGCACGCATCTACCTCAAGCGCGAAGACCTCTGCCATACCGGCGCCCACAAGATCAACAACACCCTGGGGCAGATTCTGCTGGCACGCGAACTGGGCAAGCCCCATATCATCGCCGAGACCGGCGCCGGCCAGCATGGCGTGGCTACGGCCACGGTCTGCGCCCGCATGGGCATGGGCTGCATCATCTACATGGGCGAGGTGGACATCGAGCGGCAGCGGCCCAATGTGGAGCGCATGAAGATGCTCGGCGCGCAGGTGGTCCCGGCCCTCAGCGGCAGCCGTACCCTCAAGGATGCCACCAACGAGGCCATGCGCCACTGGATCAACCATCCTGCGGACACCCACTACATCATCGGCTCGGTGGTAGGGCCTCACCCCTACCCTGATCTGGTGGCCCGCTTCCAGTCGGTGATCAGCGAAGAAATCCGCAGCCAGCTGCTCGATCATGCGCAGCGCGAAACTCCGGACTATGTGGTGGCCTGTGTAGGCGGCGGCAGCAATGCGATGGGCGCCTTTTACCACTTTCTGGACGAGCCTTCGGTGCAGCTGATTGCAGCCGAGGCAGCCGGGCACGGGCTGGAGTCGGGGAAATCGGCTGCCACGACCTTCCTCGGCAGGCCCGGCGTGCTGCACGGCAGCCGCACCCTGCTGATGCAAACGCCTGATGGCCAGGTGGTAGAACCGCATTCAATCTCGGCAGGGCTGGACTATCCGGGCATCGGGCCGGCGCATGCGCACCTGTTCGCCTCCGGCAGGGCCCGGTTCCACTATGTGACTGACGATGAAGCCATGCAGGCCGGCTTCGAGCTGAGCCGCATCGAGGGCATTATCCCCGCCATCGAAACGGCGCATGCCCTGGCCGCGCTCGACCAGCTGCGCTTCCAGCCTTCGGATGTGGTGGTGGTCAGCCTCTCCGGCCGCGGCGACAAAGACCTCCAGACCTACATGCGCTACCGCGAAACCCATGCATCCACCCTTTGATCCTGCCGCCATGACTGACTCCCCTTCCGCCAGCCGCATCCGGGACCTGTTTGCCCGGCGCAGCGGCCGGATTCTGTCCGTTTTCTGCACTGCGGGCTTCCCCCGGCTGCACGACACCGTGCCGGTCCTCCGCGAGCTGTCCGCCGCCGGGGCGGACCTGATCGAGATCGGCATGCCTTTCTCCGATCCCATCGCCGACGGGCCGGCGATCCAGCACAGCAACCAGACCGCCATCCAGAATGGCCTGACCCTCAGCGTGCTCTTCGAGCAGCTGCGGGATATCCGCCAGGAGCTGCAGACGCCGCTCATCCTCATGGGCTACCTCAACCCCGTGCTGCAGTACGGCATGGAGCGCTTCTGCCGCGATGCGCAGGCGGCCGGGATCGACGGGCTGATCCTGCCTGATCTGCCGATGCACGAGTACGAGACCCGGTACCGGGCGCTGTTCCGGCAGCACGGGCTCACGGCGGTATTTCTCATCACTCCCCAGACCCCGGAGGAGCGCATCCGCCGGATCGACGGGCTCAGCGAAGGCTTCATCTACGCCGTCTCGACCGACAGCACCACCGGGCGCACGGGCAGCTTCAGCGAAGCGCAGGAGGCCTACTTCCAGCGGATCGCCGGCATGGGCCTGCGGAACCCGGTCCTGATCGGCTTCGGCATCCACAATGCGGAGACCTTCGCCGCTGCCTGCCGGCATGCGCCAGGCGCCATCGTAGGCAGCGCCTTCATCAAAGCCGTGGAAGCCGGCCGCGAGGACCTGCCCGGCACCGTGCGCAGCTTTGTGGCAGGGCTGCGGGGCTAATGCATCGGCTGGAGGGCGCAGGACGCATCCGGGATTTTCCTGGCTGTATCCCGCTTGCGCGCAGGCTGTTTTTGGTGTAATTTACAGGCCATGAGCGGATTATACGAAAACACCTACCGCATCGATTCGGCACGCCTTGCCTCCTGGGATTATGCCCGTTCGGGGATCTATTTCGTCACCATTTGCACCCAAAACCGGGCGCATTTTTTTGGTGAAATGATAGCAATGCCCATGCCGGGCGGAGGCGCGATGCATCGTATGCCGGGCATTCGTAGAGACGCGATGCATCGCGTCTCTA
>JANRID010000047.1:0-34088 GCA_033765305.1 Bacteroidia bacterium | reverse complement strand
AAGGGGCTTGCCCATACGAAGCTTTTCCAGCGCTTCTGACTCGAATGTTGCAAAATCAAATTTCTCCGTCTTTTCCATATACTTGTGTCAAGGTTAAAAGATATGAACTTTTTTCCTGACACAGTTTAGTGAACGGTCTCGACTTGCATTTCAGTAAACTCTTTCTGGCAATGAGTTGGAGTGCCTTGAATCATATGATTACGCTCCTCTGGATTGCATTTATATGAATAATCGGTAATATTTTTCAGTCTATTAACTAATTCATCCCATTCAGCCTTTGTGTAATCTCTTGTGTCATCTATACCATCTCCCTTTGTTATACTCATTTCACAAATTCTGCTTTGTATATCCTGCTGTTCGTAAGCATCCTCTGTTGGGTGCTTTAATCCAAAGTAATGCCCCATCTCATGCACGATGGTCTTACGGTATTTACCAGCCGAGTTAGTTCCAAAAGACTTGAAGTCTATCACAATTCCATCCAATTCGTCTTTTACACATCCCCCGTTTCGCTGAAGCTGCTCCGGTAAAAAAGCAAATCCGTTATAATCTCCATTCATCACACAGATCCAAATATTGATATATTTATTCGGATCTTTCGCCTCGATTCCCGATAAATTACTTTTAACCTCGTTGAGTTTGAACTTTGAAGAAAGTCTTTCTTCTCCAAAAAACTCAAATTCTGTTCCTGTCGATTTACGCCTGACTTCATCCAGTGAAAAATGAATACCTTTGATTTCAGCATCGGTATCAATCCGATTGAAATAACAATTCAATATATTCATCTCCTCGTGGATAATAGTATCCCACTTGGAAGATTCAGCATCCGGCAGCACCAGATTAAAGACTACTTTCACATTATACGTCTGAGATCCTGCATCATATACAACACAATCTGACTCTAAAGCAGCAGTATCTTCATCATCCCGCCGAAAATTGCAGGTATCAGAGAGCAGCAACGACGCAAACATATATACAAGCAATACCCTCATACATATAAATAAGTTAGTTTTTCATCATCGCTCCATTTCCAAAATCATCCTGATATTCTCCCGCTCCAGCATGCTGAGCTTGTCTGTAACATCCTGACAGCAAGGCTGGTACCAGGGTTGCTGCCCGAAGTATACTTTCAGGTCATCCTTGCCGAAGACGAATCCGTGCCGTGCGAAGATCTCATTGCGCATCAGGCGGAGGGTTTCCTTGCTGTACGTGCGGAGCTCGTCGGCGGAGAGAATCCGCATGGAGGCCTGCGGAAAACTGCCGGGGAAATTGCCTTGCATCCGGACCCGGCTGCGGTGCATAAAGCCTGTTCTGCCGCCCGGCGTCTGGACTTTCCACCATTCTCCTGCCTGGCTCAGCACCTGAAAAACCTGGCTGTTGTACACCTGCTCGATGACCTGATGCTGGGTTCCGGGGCCATTGCGCACATTGGTGTATCCGTCGGGGTCCTGAATCACAGCCGGATACGACAGCGGAGACCCGGCCGGCTCCATCCGGATGCCGCCGCCGAATACCCAGCCCTCTGTCCCTCGCTGGGTGCGGATCCGGTACCAGGGAGCCGTAACCTGCTGGTCGCGAAGGAATTGGGTTTCGGTATAGGCCGACTGCTGGCCGCCGTAGTGGGCTGCCTCGCCTTCTGCCAGCCCGTCCACGACAGCCGCCTGCATGCCAGGCTCCTGACGCACCCGGAGCCCGTCCACAGTGGCACGGACGATGGCAGGAGCGGCCTGCTGGCCCGCAGTTTCCGCCTGGACCAGCCCGAACCAATTCGTAAGCCAGCCTGCAGTCACTGCACCTCCTGTCAGCAGTATGAAACCCGACAGCAGAAGCAGCCTCCGCACGCGCTTCTTGCGCGGAAAGCGGACCGGCGTGTCTTCCAATAGCGGTATATCCGCTCTTGTTTCCGTTTTCTGTATTTCCGCTATGCGGATCTGCTCGGGCTCTGTCTTGGGTTCAACCCGTGCAATCATTTCGTTTCCAGCATTATGTTCGTCGGGACTTTCCTGCTTCGCAAAGTACTGGATACCTGAGGATACGGAATCTTTAGGTATAATTTTCTTGCTATCTAGCGGTTTTATTATGGAAGGAGCATCGGCCGAAGTATCTTTTTCTGTAAAATACTGAATGCCCTCAGTACGATCACGGTCCCGTTCAGGATCGCCTGACTTTGCGGCCAACTGCCTTGAAGCCTCCGAATGATAGAGAAGGCCGTTTTCTTCCGATCCAGAATTAAGCACTCCGGCATCAGCCTGTTCCCGTCCGATTGCAGCGGCAGCTATAGAAGCAATGATAAATCCCAGCAGGCTCCAGACCGCTGTCCACCAGATAATCTGACTTCCGGAAATCAGGCTGCCAAACCGTGATGGTGCCCCTAACAGGATAATCAGAAATAAGAAGAAACCGCCTGATGCAGCAGCGGTCATCCCTGTCCCCAACGCTCGCTCATAGCCGATACTCCCGCCCCCATCCATATGCCGGTGCAGCAGCATGCTTCCGGCGATAGCGGTAATGAACAATGCAAACAATAAGAAGATAAATCCAATCATGACTGCGTTAGCATTCGATGTATCAAGCACATCCCCTTTAAAGCCTGCCATAATCAGCTCTACCCATCCATATATCAGCAATGCGAATACAAGTCCGGATAGAATACCTTTGATCAGCGCCTGGGCCTTGGGAGCAGGATCAGCCCCGGTGCGGCTCATATAATACAGCATCTCGCCGATGAGTACCAGCGACCCTAGCATCATCAGAATCATCCCAATCCGCATTCCCCCCATATCTGCAAGATCTACATCCAGATCGCCGAGCACATTCCCTAGATCTGAACGCCCCCGCCTAGCCTGCGAAAGCTGGGAAATTGCACTCAGCCCCGCAAAGAATAAGACCAGATTCAACAATGGGAAGAATACCCCTAATGACACACATACTACCTCTCCCTTTCTTTGCTTCCCGTATCCTGCCGTCCGGAGTATAATAAATAGGATCATCGAAACTGGAATGAGAAAATATATTAAGGATATCAGGAAGAAGTCTGTTTCCCAGGTTGATTCGATCAATTGAGAAATTCCTATGCTGCCTGACTTAAACCCAAACAGCTGGGAACCTTTTACTTCAAACCATGGCAGAAAAAAACCCAACAGCAGCATTGCTGCCGCTGTGAGTCCAATCACATGGTCGCTGTTGTTTCTGCGGGAATCCATATTGTCTATTATGTTTCTGTATTAGAATTAGGATATCGACCGAAAAGGTACAGCACCCGTTCTTCTTTGTACTTTAGGACTGCGTAGAGCAGTTCGTTGACTTTATCTGTTGAAAGGCTATCAATCAGCACGTCCAGTGTTGTGCCTGCATGTGCGGTAAGTCGGACGGCACGCTTGCGGGTACCCCACCAGACTCCGAAAAAAATCAATGCGCCAAATAGAGAAATAGCCAATGTGAAAGGAGCTAATACAATACAAATGACACCAAAAACTAGCATAATCCTGTTACTGGTATAGGCATATTCCACTGCACTGATGTCCTCAAGAAAACAATGGATCGTATAAGCCTGTCCAAAAGTTTCTCCTTCCAAAATCGCTCTCCTATCCGTCAGTATAAAACGCCCATTCGATGAGGACAGTATCCTTTGTTCATTCGGCAGCAGGGTCATGGGGGTCAGATTGTAGTACAGAAGCAATGTTCATACGTTCACTTCACAAATATCAAATGTTCGCGATTAGCCATACATTCGGCCCAAATGCGAACTGCTTCCGGCCTGCGCCGAACTCACCCCAGCTCCTCCAGCGGATTGCGGGGGCGGATGCTTGTAATCAGGCAGGATTCGTAGTAGGGTATCAGGGCTTTAGGTGAACGCAGACCTGCCATCTGACAGATGCACTCCTTGGCGGAGTCGTATTGAATCAGTTTGATAATGAAAGTGTTCCGGATCAGGGTGGGCGTGACTTTGACGCTCAGCCCTGCCCGGCGGCCCATCCGCTCAAAGACCTTCTCGATGCCCCGGCCCGTATAGGGCTCCAGGTACCCGCTCTCGAATACCCAGCGCCCGGGGCGCTCTTGGGCCAGATAAGCTTCGAGGGTCTGCTTCAGCGTGTCCGGCACCGCCCGCTGCACAAAGCCGCCGCTATGCCCCGGCAGCAGCATCGAGGGATGCGGATCCTGCAGCCGGAGGTCCTTGATCTCCAGCCCGCGCAGTTCATGTACCTTGAGCCCGCCGCCAAAGTAGCAGGCCAGCATCGCTTTCTCTTTGGCGGAAGCAGGCGTTTCCAGAAGGCGCTTCAGATCGGGTTGACTCAGATAGGGTTTGGTTGGCATATATATTCTATAAGTTGGGCTAAAAAGCGGCGGATGACCTGAATCATTGCATTGTAATGGAAAGCGAATAGCTTGCATTCCGTCTCGTGGATGACCCTGTCTGTTGTCTAAAATGCTACGCTGGAAGATGTGCTGATTTTACCTGTCGCACAACACCAGAATCAGGCAGTCGTCCCATTAAATTGGAACACAATTTTGATATAATAAATTGAATGTCAGTGGCATGTATATCATTTTTGTCCCAAAAACCCATTCATATGAAAAACTCCCGGGTCTATCAGCTCAGCCAGCTGCTGCTGCCGCCGGAAGTCCGGCTGGTGCGGCAGGCCTTGCAGCGCAACCGTGGAAAGCGCGGCCAGCATGCGCTGGAACTGTTCCAGGCGCTGCTGCCCCCCCGTAGCGACACGCTGGATAAAGCGGATCTCCGGGCCCGGATGGGCCTGGCCGAGCGCCCCAAAGAGTTCCGGCAAGTAGAGGCGCTGGTATCCGCCTGCATCCGGGAGGTGCTGGTGCAGGCTGCGATGAAACAGGAACCTGGGCTCGAAGGGCTGCTGCTGCTGCGCGAGCTGCGCAGGCGGCAGCTGTCTGCGCAGTTCGACCAGATTTATGAGGAGTGCATGCAGAATCTGGCGACATCCGGCACCGCAGACCAGCAGGCGCGGATGCGGTTCGAGCTGACGCGTGAAGCCTATATGGGGCAGTTGCAGGGGCTGGCACCGCAGGGACTGGCGCTGCTGCCCGCCATGATGCAGCAGGCTAACTTGACCTGGGCATATGAAACCGCTGCACTGGCCTGCGACGCACTGGGGCAGGAAGCCCATTATCCGGATCTGCCCCCACTCTGGCCGCCGGCAGATGCGCTTTCGGCGTATATCGCCCGGCAGACGGATCAGGCCCTGCTGCGCATGTACCTGCTTCACTATCAGCTGCATCATGCAGGCGAATGGGCGGCGTCCATCCAGCTGAAGGAAACGCTGATGCAGCAGCATGGCCAGCTAGGCCCGGAGCACGCGGGCAATTTTCTGAATCTGCTCTTCAACTTCTTCGTCCGCATGAAAATCAGCAGCGGAAGTTCCGAAGCTGCGCAGGAACTGGCGGATCTCTATGCATGGGGCTGGGAACAGGGGCTTCTCGACCGGAGGTCGGCCAAGTGGAAGCACCTCATCAACCTGGTCACCGCCCTGCTGCAGACCGGCCAGACCCAGAAAGCCCGGGGCTACCTGAACACTTTCCTGGCTGACACCCCGGTGGCGTATGCGCCGGCATCCGAAGAAGCCAGCGAAGCGGTCCGATACTGCGAGGGGCTGCTGGCCCTGTATGAGGAACGGTATTCGGAGGCATTGCAGCAGCTCAGCTACCGCTACCGGCAGCCATGGATGCGCATTAGCGCACGGGTAGCCCACTGGCAGGCGCTGTACAGCCGGGTCCGGACGCAGGATCCGGAGACTCAGCAGTTTCTGGCCAACCTGATCCGGGTCGTACAACGTTCCAAAGACCCCAGTTGGAGCCGCTATAAACCCGCCCTGCTCAATACCCTGTATCTGTACGAGCGGCTGGCGGCCGGAGACCCGCCGGAAGTGCTGGCAGACCTTGCTGCCCGAACCCGGCCGGTGACGGATTTGTACTGGTTCCGGATGCAGATAAAATAGGTTCCTCCCCCTACCCCCCAAGCACCTTCCCCAGCTTCATCGCCGCGCTCAGGTCCCCGCCGACCTGGAACTTGCCGCTCATAAAGGCCTGCATCGCGTTCAGCCGGCCGTCCAGCACGGCGGCGAAGTCCGCTTCGCTCACGCCGATGGTACAGGCCGCCTCGCCGTCGGCATTGCCGACGAGGTTTTCAGCGCCGCTGCCGTCCAGCAGGATCACGCCCGCATCCGCCAGGGCAAATTTGATCCGCAGCCCCAGCGGCGGCGCCTTCGCCGCCCGGCGCCGCACCCGCTCCGTCAGGGCCGCAAGGCCTGCGCCGGCTTCCGGCATGCCCGCCGGCGCTTCCGCAGGCTCCTCCGCCCGCTGGTACTGCACGTCGTCGATGACCATCTTCGCAATGATCTCCCGCATGATCTCCGAACTCCCGCCCCCGATGGTGCCGATCCGGCTGTCGCGGAACATCCGCGCAATCTTGTACTCCTCGATATACCCGTAGCCGCCGAACATCTGCAGGCACTGGTACATCACCTGGTCCGAAAGCTCCGTCGCCAGCAGCTTGGCCATCGAGCACTCCTTGACGGCATAGCCGCCGTCGTTGTGCACGCGGCAGAGGTGGTACACGAAGTAGCGCACCGACTCGATCCGCGCCGCCAGGTCGGCGATGCGGTGCCGCAGCACCTGAAACTTGCTCAGCGGCCGCCCGAAGGCCTGCCGCTGCTCCATGTAGCCCAGCGTATATTCCAGCGCATGCTGCGAAGCCGATACCGCCGCAATGGCCCCGGAGAGCCGCTCCAGCTGCAGGCCGCCCATCAGGTAGTAGAAGCCCTTGCCTTCCTCGCCGATCCGGTTCTCCACCGGCACTCGCACCTGGTCGAAGGCCAGCTCCGCCGTGTCCGAGGCATGCCAGCCAAGCTTATTCAGCGCGGTAGCGCTCACCCCCGGCGCATGCCGGTCGATGACGAGCAGGCTGAAGCCCGCCGTGCCCGCATCAGGGTCCGTTTTGACTACCGTAATCAGAAAATCGCCATACACCCCGTTCGTGATGAAGGTCTTGGAACCGTTCACTATGTAATAATCGCCTTCCCGCACCGCTTTGGTCTGAATATTGGCCACATCCGAGCCTGCGCCTGGCTCCGTAATGGCAATGGAACAGATCCACTCCCCGCTGATGGCCTTCCGCAGGTACGTTTCCTTCAGAAATTCGCTGCCGTAGTGGAACAGGTAGGGCGAAGCCATGTACTGCTGCACCGTGGGCATGATGGCGAAGCCGCCGGAGAAGCAGCGGGCAATTTCTTCGAGAAAGACCACCGAATAGAAGAAATCGAGCCCCTGTCCGCCGTAGGATTCGGGATAATTGAGGCCCAGGTAGCCCATTTCGCCGAATTTCGGCCAGAGTTCCCTGGGAATACGCCCGTCCTGCTCCCACTGGTCGATATTCGGGAGCACTTCGCGCGCCAGAAACTGCCGCAGGCTGTCCCGGAAGAGCTGATGATCGGCTGAAAAGTAGTAGTCCATAGCAAATGAGGTAAAATCAGGCGGAGAATCAGGCGATGGTAAAGACTTTGCGGTATTTGCGGAACTCTTCCAGGCCCCGTGCGGTGCAGAGCCCGCGCACATAAGGCCAGAGCACATTGGTCAGCAGCAGGGGCATGCCCCGGCCTTCGAAGGATTCCTTTTCGAACATGGAGCGCAGAAGCATGGTGAGCGTCTCGGCACAGACCGGCACCTCCAGATGCGGCACAAACAGCGCCTCCTCGACGCCCCGGCGCAGCAGCTGCCGGGTCTGCTCCAGGCCGAAGGCCTCGTCGCTGTTCCAGAGCTCGGGAAAATAGGCCGAGATGTCGTTGAAAAAGTTGGGGTTGATGCGCCCGAAGCTCTCGACAAGCTTGTTGTAGAAGCGGATCAGCAGATCCGCGACGTTTTCGGACTCCTGCTCCAGTTTTTCGTAGGCCTTCTGCGAGTTTTGGGCATACAGCTGGAAGCAGGCATAGACCAAGCCGGTCTTATCGCCGAACAGCAGGTACAAGGTCTTGCTGGAGATGTTGAGCTGGGCCGTGATCTGGCCCACCGTCACCGTGCGGATGCCGTATTTGAGGAAGAGCTTGAGCGACTCCTTGATGTAATGGCTTCGTTTGTCCACGCTGCTGGCTGATTATGGATCCAAATCCGGCAAATGCCGGGCAGTTCAGGGTTCTACGAGGTCAACAGGCGATGCAGAGGCAGGCCATTGAGCCTGCGCAGGGGTGCGGCTGAAGCGGATGGGCGTCGCGATGCCGCGCACCTCGCCCGCCTCCGGATGCTGCTGAACGATGAAGGCATTCCGCTCCACCAGGTGGGAGTCCTGGTCCAATTCCTCCAGTTCGAGCACCGGAGACAGGCAGCAGTCAGCCGTCTGGCCGAGATGTGCCCAATATGCACGGGGTTGGCTGCGGAACAGCGCCTCGACCTGGGCCGCCAGACCCATCTGCGCCGCCTGTTCCGGCACAATGCCAGGCTTCCACTCCGGTTTTCCGGCCGCATCGCAGAATGCCTCCCAGAATTTAGGTTCCAGGGCACCCAGAGCGACCCATTTCCCATCCTGGGTGGGGTACACCCGGTAGTTGACGAGGCCGCCGGAGAGCAGGCCCTGCCCGTTCGGCGGCACAGATGCGCCGGCTCCCAGCTCCGCGTACGCGAGCGCGTGCAGGGGCAGCATGCCTTCAGCCATGCTCACATCCACATGCTGGCCCTGGCCGCTGGCTTTCGCGCCGAGCAGCGCCGCCAGCACGGCGGACACCGTGAGGTAGCTGCCCGAGGCGATATCGGCGAGCTGCACGCCGGGGATCACCGGCCGCCCGGATGCGTCGCGGTTGCGGGCCAGCAGGCCGCTGTATGCCAGGTAGTTGAGGTCGTGGCCGGCCAGGCTGCTGTACGGCCCCGACTGCCCGTAGCCGGTGAGGGAGACATAGCAGATCCGGGGATTGACGGCGGCAGCGGCGGCGTAGCCGATACCGGCCTGCTCCAGTACGCCAGGGCGGAACTGCTCCACCACGGCGTCGGCGCTGCGCACCAGATCCAGGAAGGCGCGGTTGCCCTCAGGACTGCCGTAGGGCAGGAATATGGAGCGCTTGGAGCGGTTGAGAGCCAGGAAATAGGCCGAAATGCCGCCCTGCTGCGGCGGCGCGTCCCGCACGTAGTCTGGGCTGTCGGGATGCTCGATCTTGATCACCTCGGCGCCCATGTCGGCCAGCATCTGGGTGGCGAGGGGGCCGGGCAGCAGGCGCGTGAGGTCCAGGATGCGCAGGCCCAGCAGGGGGCCCTGCTGCGGCTTGCGCCGGATGCCCGGCGCGGCAGGCGCCTCCGCCTCCGGGCGGTAGCGCCGGAACAGTTTGGTAAATGCCATCAGCTGCGCGATGCCGTCCACCTTCAGCTTGCCGCTCAGCAGCGCCATCTGGGGGTTGAGTTCGCCGAGCTCGAGGGCGGCGTAGTGCTCCGCACGGGCGCGGAGCGTGCAGCCGGGCAGGCCGTGCAGCCCTTCCTGCACCCCGCAGGCCTGCGCTTCCACGCTCACCGTCCACTGGCCGCCTTCCGGGCCGCTCAGATCGAGGTGCAGGCGCAGCGAAACGCCGGCGGCGCGGTCGGCTTTCAGCCGCCGGGGCAGGCTCGTGATCAGCTCGCGGGCGCTTGCCATGATCAGAAGGAAAAGGGAATTTCGCCTGCCTGCTCGCCCTGCACCCGGTACACGCTGTACATGGCCCGCCCGGTGGCGACGAGCTTCTGCCCGTTTTCCTGCCAGGCCTCCATGTCGGTGGCGATGATGCGGTTGCCGCTGCGGACGAGCTTGCCGATGACCATCAGCTCCGTGTCGCTGGTGCCCCGGATATAGTCCACCCGCATGTCGATGGTGGCCAGCTTGTCCTCGTAGGAGGTGAGGGTGGTGCCTGCGGCAGCGCCGCCGACGGAGTCGAGCGCGGTGGCGATGATGCCGCCATGCCAGCGCCGCCGCCGGAAATCGCCCATGATTTCGTCGCGGAAGGGAAACTGCATCCTGCAGTAGCCGTCGCGCAGCTCCAGGACCTTCATGCCCAGAAAGCGGTGGATGGGAATGGCCTGTTCGAGAAACTGGATGGCAATTTCGGGGGTAGTCAGCATACGTGCGGGAATTTCGGAGGGAATGTGGTCAGTTGCGGGAATATTTGCGGAAGAGGCGGGCGATCTGCATCAGCTCGCCGGGGTTGCTGGCGCTGATCAGGCCCTGCATGAAGGCGGCCTGGGCGTCGAGGCGGCCCAGTTCCAGCTGCTCGTACACCTCGTCGGCGACGCGGATGCGGCAGCGGGCTTCGCCCGCAAAGCCGGGCTGCACGGTGCACTGGCCTGCCGCGACGGCGATGGTGTACTGCCCGCCGCGCGGCCCGCTGATGTCGTAGTGGATGCAGGTCTCGTAGCTGCCGGCCTTGTCGGCGCGGAAGCGCCCCGGCAGCGACTCCACGATCTGCCGCGCTTCGGGCTCGGCGGCCGGCGCTGCCGCAGGCGCCTGGTAAGCCTCCTGATAGGTGACCCCGTCGACGACCATTTTCGAGATGATCTCCCGCATGATCTCGGAGGTGCCTCCGGCGATGGTGCCCACCCGCGCATCGCGGTAGGCGCGGCAGATGGCATATTCTTCGATGTAGCCGTAGCCGCCGAACAGCTGGAGGCAGCGGTCCACCACCTTGTTGGCCAGCTCCGAAGCCATGAGCTTCACCATCGAGCATTCCTTCACCACATATTCGCCCTGGGTGTGCAGCCAGGCGGTGTGGTGCACAAACTGCCGGCAGGCTTCGATCTCCGTGGCCAGATCGGCCATCTGGTGGCGAAGGGCCTGGAAGCGGCTGATGGGCCGCCCGAAGGCCTCGCGCTCGTGCATGTAGCGCAGGGTAAGATCCAGGATGCCGTCCATGGCGCCCAGGGCCAGGGCACCGGCGGAGAGGCGCTCCACCTGGAAGCTGTCCATGATGTAGTAAAAGCCCCTGCCCGGCTCGCCGATGAGGTTGGCGGCGGGCACGCGCACATCGGCAAAGCCGATCTCGGCGGTGTCCGAGCTGTGCCAGCCCATTTTGCGGAGCTTGGTGCGGGTCACGCCGGGGCGGTCCCCCTCGATCAGCAGCAGGCTGATGCCTTCCCCGGTCTGCACAGCCGTGACGATGAAATCGGCGTAGTATCCGTTGGAAATGAAGTTTTTGCCCCCGTTCACCACATAGTCTTCCCCCTCGCGGCGGGCCGTGCAGCGGATGCCTGCCACATCCGAGCCGGCGGCAGGCTCCGAGATGCCCAGCGCGGCGATCATGTCCCCGGCAATGGCGGGCTTCAGAAAGCGCTCCTTCAGCTCCGGGCTGCCGCAGCGGGCCAGATGATTGGTGGCCATGTAGCTGTGCACACTCACAGCGGTGGCGAAGCCGCCGTTGCCGGCACGGGCCAGTTCCTCCAGAAAGACCACCGAGTAGAAGAAATCTGCCGCTGATCCGCCCCATTCCTCGGCGTGCTCGAGGCCCAGATAGCCCATTTCGCCGAGGCGGCGCCACATGCTGCGGGGGATCTGGCGGGCTTCTTCCCAGTCGTCGAAATGCGGCTTGCATTCGGTGCGGAAAAATTCCCGCAGGCTCTGGCGGAAGAGCGCGTGTTCGGAACTGAAGTAGGGAGATTTCATAGGCGGAGCAGCTTGCAGGTAAAAGTATGGAAAAGGGAATATTTTTCAAATTTTCCCTGCTGATCCGAATGCTGCTGCCTCCATCGGGCTGCTGGGATTCCCATGCCCCTCGAAGCATCTATCCGCTGAAGCAGGCTGTGGGAGATTGTTCAGGCGAGACCCACAACGCTCATCTGGCCTGATGCAGCAACTCTGCAATTTGATCTGCCAGCCCAGGAATTACATTTCTGACTACATCCCAGACAATCTCATAATCTACTCCCATATAATTGTGGATCAGCTTATCCCGCATGCCTGCCATGCTTCTCCATGGTATTTCTGTCCAGCGGGCTTTGTCCTCCGCTGGGATTTTCTTTGATGCTTCGCCGATGATTTCAAGGCTTCTGACAACCGCTCGCTTGAGTGTTTCCTGCTCCTGAAACTGATCCAGGGTCAGGCTGCCGACAGCGGAAGCCAGATACGCGCATTCATCCAGAATATGGCACAAATATTCCCGCGAAGCGTCAAACATATTCCACTTCCCGTAAAATGGCCGGCCCAATGTAGGGACTCAGCCCGTTTTGAGTGACTACGTCTACTTTTTCCCCTTCAAATACGGCTTCGAGCAGCCAACAGGCCTCCATGAAGCGGCTGAAGGTGGCCTTGCCCTCTTCGAAGGCGATCAGCACATCGATATCGCTGTGCGCATGCTGCGCTTCCCGCACATAGGAGCCGAACAGCCCGATACGGGCAATCCCTAGCTGCTGCATCCGGGGCTTATGCTCGCTGATCCGCTGTTTGATGAGTTCCTTGGTGAGCATGTGACGGCGGTATGGTGCAAGACCGGCCTGCATGCAGGATCTTCCGGCTGACGGCTCTAAAGTACACCGTCGTGCATACAGAAGCAAGTTTTCTGCAAGCCGCCGAATCCGGCTGCCTTGGGTACTGTGGAGTAGGGAATGGCCGGTACGTGCTGTCAGAAATAGCCCTGCAGCTTGAGCATCAGAAACAGGCCCTGCGGAGTGGGGGGAATGGCCATGCCGCCGGGGCCGCCGCTGGGGTCCTGCTGGAAAAGGTTGCCGGTGGTAGGCTTGAATCCGCCCGGCGGATTGTAGCCGAAGGAAAGGCCGCCGCCGAAGCCGAAGCCTTTGGTGCGTTTGAGCGAGTCGGCGGCACCGGACACGGCGTCGATATTGCCCTCCTGCTGCTTGTAAAAATCAAGGGGATTGCCCATGCCGGGCAGGCCCTTGTAGATGCTGCCCAGGCCGTTCCAGCCGGCGTAGAGGTCGTTGCCGAGCATGCCGGGCGTGGGCGCCAGGCGGGAGCCGAAGCCGAAGTTCATGCCGAAGCCGCCGGTGGACGGGTTAACCGTGCCGTCGAGGTGCAGGCCCTTGTACGAGCCGCCGGCCCAGAGGGAGCTGTCGCCCGGATTCCAGCCGATCTGCCCGGAGGCGCCTTTGCCTTCCGCCCCCAGAAACAGCCCGCGGTAAGAGGAGCCCAGGCTGGTGTCGCCTCCGTACTGGTAGCCTGCGGAGAGCCCGAATCCCGGCCCCTTGTAGCGCAGGCCGGCCTGCTCCGTATTGGCATTGAGGAAGAGGCTGGGGGAAAGATTCAGCCGCAGGTTGGGGTCGAGGAAGCCCATCGGGCCTTTGCCCAGGGTAAAGCCCGGCGGCGGGTTCTTTTTGCGTTCCTCATCGTCTTTCTCGTCCCGCTGCATCACGCTGCCCGATGCGCGGAGCTGGAGCGGCGGCGCGCTCATCGAACGGCTTCCGGCGCCGGCAGCCTGGGCTGCATTTGCGCGGCTGTGCCGGGGTTCTTCGTCCGGCGTCCGGAGGGGGGCATAGGACTTGGGCATGGCGGGGGCAGTTGGGGCGGGGCAGCGTTACGGGTGGGAAGATATGCAGATACTCAACGTTTTACAGCCAGTCGTAATTGTTCGATGAAGGTATCGGGCCCGATTTCGAGCTTCGTCTGGTCGATGCCGCCCGAAGGCGCGTGATGCAGGGTGGTTTTGCCCAGGCGGATCTTGCCGTACGATGCCTTGAAGGTCTGGGCAGCAGTCTCGTAGGTGCCGCCCGGAATTTCGAGGGTGGCGGAGTCCCTGGAGCTGCTTTCGAGCGTGGCGTCGGCCGATTTCTTCCGGGCATCATAGCCGAGGCGGAAGTGAATGCCGCTGATCGTGTCCGAGCCCTTGTCGAAGCCGAAGGTTCCCAGGCCGTATTTTTTGAGGGCAAAGGAAATGGCATCCTGCGGCTTGGCGGTCACCTGCGCATCCACGTCGAGCCCGTCGAATCCATGCGCGATGATCTGATCCAGCACGGTATCCATCACGTAGGCCAGCAGCAGGTTGGCGGATTTGGAGAGCTTGGCTTTGTCCAGGCCGATGCCGAGCTCATCGTTGACATCCTTGGTGAAGGACTTGAAATCATAGCCCGTGCGGGCGGCCTCGGCCGATGCATCGATGCTGCTCTGCTTGGGAACAGCCCCGCTGACGAAGCCCACATGCCGGATCAGCTGGTAGAGGTCCACGCGGTCGGTGAAGCTGGGCTGCAGGGCGGTGATCGGAGCCAGGTCGTAGAGCTCGTATTTGTCTTTGTCGAACCATTCCAGGCCCCGGATGAAGTTGATATCCAAGTGAATGCCGAACATCTTGCCGCCGCTCGTGGGGCCGGAGGTCACCGCTGCGCGCTCCAGCTGGGTAGCCAGCGCCTCGTAGCCCTTGCCTTCGGCAATCAGGCGGATCTGCGCGTCGGCGTAGTTGACCGCAAGCCAGAGCAGGGAGTCGGCGGCGCTTTTGAGGTTGGGATCGTTCCAGATGCTCAGGCTGGCCGAGTCGCGGATGGCCTTGGCAATGAGGAACTTGGTGTCGCTCAGGGTCGCATTGTCGATCACGGCGTAGTTGCGTCCGCCGCCCTGCTTGACGGCCAGGTCCACCTGCCCGCCGAACATCTTCAACGTAGCCCTGACATTGCCGCCGGCGGCATTGACATACTCATTCAGCCCGCTGCTGTCGGCTTCTTTGCCTGCCTCGGCCCGCGCCACCCCGGAAAGGCGCTCGTATTCAGCCTTCTTGGGCTTGAGCTGCGCTTCGAGGCTGCGCATGCGCTCCAGGGCCTCCATGGCCTTGCTCATGTCGATGGGCATGGGCGATTCAGGGCCGGCCGGCATGCTGTAGAGTTCGTATTCCGCCTGGGCCTGGGCAATGTCCCGCTCCAGCTGGGCAATCTGCGGCTCCAGCTTGAGCAGGCTCTGCTGTGCAGCGGTATATTGCGGTTTGGCCTTCGGCTTTTTCGTGGTATCCGGGGCCTTGTTGTACTGGATGACGACGTTGGAGAGCTGGACCGAGGCCCCTTCCGACGCCTGGAGCACATAGGCTTCCTTGCTCGTGGGGTCCAGGGCCATGTCCTTGTACGTGCCGTTGGCGAGGGTGAGGGAGCCGTTGACCGTCAGGTCCGCCGCCACATCGAGAAACTGCCGCTCCAGGACTTCGCACTGCCTTTCGTTGAGCGGCATGCGGAAGTGGAAATTGCGGATTTTGGGCTGATCGACCTGGATGGACAGATCGCCGTTGGGGCTGTAATACCCGCTGATCTTCGCGGCGGAGAGCGTCTGATTCAGGATATTCATATCCTTGTCGCCCAGCGACATCATGCTCGTTTTGCCGGCCTTGTCCACCGTCGTGATGCTGAGGTTCGGCAGGTTGAGGGCGGCATTGTTGATCTCGAAGGCAGCGCTGCCGTCTTTTCCAATGCCGACCCCCAGGGAGCCGGTGCTGAGCGCCACGCCCTTGTCGGCGAGGAAGCTGCCGCCCGCAATGCCAGCCTGAAGCCGGTCCGCCTGGGCGTCGAGGCTGGTCAGGTCGGCAAAGGCGCCTTTGTCCGAGATGCCGAACTGGCTGCCTTTCACCTGGAAGCCGCCAAGGCGCAGACCTTTGACGGTCAGGGGTTTGTCTTTGGAGAAATTCAGCCCCAGCGAGCGGAGCTTCGCGTCCGGGTCATCGGCGGCCGCGCTGTGCTGCACCGAGAGGCCATAGGAGACGAATTCCGCCACATCGATCTCGTCGATGAGGACCGTGACCGGGTCTTCGCCCAGCTTGACGGTCAGCTTGACATCCACGTTGTTGAACGCCGAGAGCTTGCCTTTCTGGGCACGGGGCAGATCGATGACCGTGCCGCCGGCCTCCACGTGCAGCTGCGGCACCTGGATGGCCGCGAGCGGCATGCGGATCTTGAGATCCTCGCCCGATTGTTTGACGCTGATGGGAATGTTGTTGCCCCTGGCGTCTTTTTTGCCCTTGACGCGCAGCTCTGCGCTGGTCTTGCCCGTGCTGACGGCGGCGCCGAGGTCCAGACCGCCCAGTTCGGCGGTGCCGAAAAAGGCGAAAAATTCATCGAGGCTGTAGCTGCGGGCGCCGCGGTCGATGGCTTCGAGCTTGATGCTGTCGAAGGCGCCGTGGGTGAGCCGCGCCGCCAGGGTAACCCGGGAACGGGCATTTTTCTCGCTGTAGGAGATGCCTGCGAGGTCTGCTGGCCCTACGTTCACGCTCGTCTGCTTGCCGTCGAGCGAGCGGAGGCTGGCCTGGGTTTTCGTGCCGGTTTTGCCGGTTTTTTCATCGGTCACGGTCTGCTCCTGCAGGCTCAGGCCCAGGCCGGAGATGCTGATGCCCTTGATGCTGACCGGCTCATGGTCAGGCAGATCGACATGGCGGGTGCCGCCTTTGGCGGCGGGTTTTCCATCTTTTCCAGCTTCGGGGGCCTTGCGCATCGTGGCGTGGATGCCCTGGGCAGTCAGCTCCCGCAGGCCGAACTGGTGGATCTCGATCTCGGTGGGCGTCTGCTCGCCGGTGGAGGTATCCGGCTTGGGCAGGATCACCTTGACATCGGCGGTCAGGCCCTTGAGGGTGACACCGTTTTTGACCGCGTCGAGGTCCAGCTCCGGCGAGCGCATCAGGAGCGAAGGCAGCTGCACCTGCGGAATATCGAGCCGGGTGCGCACGCTCTTCTCCTTGCCGTCGTAGGCCACATCAATTGCCGGGGCCTTGGATTCTTCGCCGGTGGTATCGATGGCGAAGCCTGCCTTGAGCCCTTCCTGGGCATTGCCCTGGCTGTACTGGCCAGCCGTTTTGATATCGCCGATGATGAGGCGGATCGAGCTGAGCGTTTTCTCCTTGGGAATGATGTTGGCAATCGTATCGAGGCCTTCTTCGCTGAAATTCAGGTCTTTGATCTGCACGCGCTGCAATTCTGCGCCCTGCCCTTTCGGAATGTCGATGGTCTTTCCGTCGGGGGTCGTCACGTGCAGGCTGTCGAGTTTGGCCCGCTGGATGAACACGCCGCTGATGCCGTATTTGACGGCTGCGGGCGAGGCAATGTGGTTGTCCGGCAGCTCCATGAACAGCGATACCGAGACCTCCTGCATGTCGAGCCCGCTGCCCTCTACGCTGAGGCCGTCCGTGCGGTAGAACAGCACCGGCGCCACGATTTTCGGGATGCGGATGTTTTTCACCTGCACATCGGGCTTGCCTTTCTGCCCGCTGGCGCCGGTGGAGTCGATGGTGGCCTTCGCCTGCACCGATCCGATCGAGATATTCTGCACCTGATCCAGCTGCGGCGCCTCAAATCCGTAGCCTTTCAGGGAGGAAATGATGATATTTTTCAGGTAATCGCCGCCGCCGACCTCGATCTGCTTCAGGTTCAGCCCCAGTTCGTAGGATTTGTACTTGCCTTCGAAGGCAGCCATGCGCTCCCGGAGGCGGTACTGCTCCGCTTCGCTGAGCTTGCCGCTTTTCAGGGTCCTGGCATCCTCATGGTAGCCGCTATCGGCGTAGGCCATATCCGCCTGCGCCTGGCTGATCTCCCGCTGATAGCCCTGCAGCGTAGAGGCGAGCTGGACGAGCTGAAGCTGAAGGGCTGCGATCTTCGATTTGATGGCTGCGGTTTCCGCGGCATCCTCGGTAGCGGCGAGTTTGGCCTCCTGCTCCCGGATGGCGGATTCAAGCCGCATTTTCAGGGAGGGGGCATTGCGCAGGCGCTCCAGTTTGGCCTTTTCGCGCTGGTAATTTTTCTTGATCTCAGCCTTCTCCTGGTCATCCTGCGCAGCGGCAAACTGTTTTTTGTAATGCTTCATCAGCCCTTCGCAGAGGCGGATTTCGCGCTGGGTCTGTTTGAGGCGGGCTTCGGCGGCTTCTTTCCGCTGGAGATAGGGGGCTGCCTGCGCCGGGTTAGCGCTGTGCAGTTCGATGAGGGCGCCCAGCTCGCCGATTTCCTGCTGCAGCGCCGCCTCGGAGCTTCCGATCAGCTCATCCAGTTCCCGTATCCGGCTTTTCAGGGCAAATTGTGTGTCAATCAGCCAGAATACATTGGACTTCAGGCTGATATGCTGGCGGATGTCGTTGCCGTCCTTGTCCTTCCCCCCCACTTTGAGGTTGTCCATGAACCCCGCCGTGGTGTCGTAGATGTCCCGGACGTTCAGCGCGGAAAATGAGAGGTCGCCGTCGAACTGCGATTTGCTGCCGAAGCTGCTCCGCACGGCTTCCATCATGTTGTCCTGGTTGACCTTGGTGGTAGCGCCCTTGAACTGGTCGGCGAGCACCATGACGGAGGACTGCAGCACCTTGATGAAGCCGGGCAGCAGGGTGCTGAGGGAGAAGCTGACGAGCTTGCCGTGCTTGATGGCGCCGGAAATGCTGTCGATGCCCGGATTGCCCCAGGATTCGAGCCCGGCGCGGATGCCATTCATGCCGATGAAGCCGATGGCCATGGTGCTCTTCGGCGCGATCAGCTCCAGATCGTTGACGGCCACCTCGTTGAGCTCGAAGTACACCTTGATCTTGCACTCCGGATCGGCGGGATCCTTGTCCCAGGTGATCTGGATGCGGAGGCCGTTGAGCTGGGTGGCGCCGGCGCGGATGAGGCTGCCGGCGGAGAAATAGTTGATGCTTTCGACGGGCAAGGTCGAGGCGAAGACATTGGCTTCGCGGCCCGATTCGTCGATGCTGACGAAGAGCTTGCCGTCGCTGTCGGGGGCATCCTGGAGGTTGTCGTCGAGGGTGCTTTTGGCGTTGCTGCCGGCCACCTGTGCCCGGAGCCAGGGGTCCCAGCGCTGCTTGTCGGCCTTGCTGGAAGCGCCGAAGCGCAGCCCGGCCACGCTGCCGTGCATAGACTTGGTCTCCTGCAGTTTCCGCAGATCGACATCGAGGTTCAGCTCCCGCCCGGTAAAGGAATTGTCCAGATCGAGCAGCGTGCCCAGGGCGAATCCGACCGTGCTTTTCCGGCCTTTGGCCGTCGTATCGCGGTCCTGGTATTGCCAGGGCTCGGCGGCGGAGGCGCGGGAGAAGCCGTTGCGGTTCAGCACCGATTCCTGGGCAGGTGTGACCTGGGCCCGCAGGCGGAGGAGGTCCAGCACCTTCGCCTGCAGGTCCGCCTGCACGGCAATGCCCAGCAGGAGGTCCAGCCTGCCGGCCTGGTCCCAGATGGCGGGGTCGGCGAGGCGCTCCAGCAGCTTATCCTGGTCGCTTTGGCGGGTTTCCTTGTTTTTCTCCCCGCTCAGGCTGCTGTCCAGGCCCCGGTCAAAGCCACCCTTGCGGCTGTTGAGCGCTTCTGCCGGCATATTGCTGCTGAGATTGCTGGCAAAATCCGCCTCCATGAAGAAATACAGCAGCGTATGGACCTTGTAGTCGAGCTTTTTGTACTGTTTTTTGAAATGGGTCTTGTAATAGGCATCCATCCGGTCGTCGCCGATCATCTTGCCCACAAAGCCGCTGGCCGCAAAAAATGCCTGCCGCTGCTCTTCCGGCAGGGCTTTGAGCAGGTTGAACGCCTGCACGGCTTCTTTTTCGTTGACGCCGACATTCCGCCCCAGAAAATCCTCGAAGAGGCTGAGCAGCTTCTTGCTGTCGCCTTTCGACATGCCGGTGAAGGGATCGAATTTATCCGAAGCGGCCTCGAAGAGGGCCGGCCGGTCGCGGTAGAGCTCCATCTTCTTCGGCATATCCGGCGCGAGGAGATGGATCTTGTGAAACTGCGGATTGACGCGGTTGCTGCCCGAAAAATCCCCGTTCCGGATCTGCTCGACGAGGGTATTGATCACGGAGCCGATGGGCTGGCCGCTGTAGGGATCGACCTCCTTGACCATGCGGCTGTGCAGATCGGGCAGGCGGGCGTAGAAGGCCGTCTGCTCGGCCTCGGCGGGGTACCAGGCCAGAATCAGCGCAACGGCTTCCTGGACGGGCTTGGTGTAGAGCCTCGATTCGGCCACGCTCACCGGCTCGCCGGAATAGGGGTCGATGGATTTGAGCAGCTTGATGCGCAGCAGGTCGTGCGCAGGATCGTGCAGATAGCGCTTGCGGTCTTCAAAGGCGGGGATCGCCTCGCTCAGGCGCTTGTACGCAAGGTCTGTATGCCCGCTGTCGATGAGCTGCTCCAGCCCGGCAAGCGGGTCGCCGCCGGTTTCTTCGCGCTGAACCGCGGGCGGCGGTGCCAGTTCCCGTCGCTGGACGGGCAGCGTTTCGGCAGCGTCCGATTCGTCCTCCGGATGGCTGCTCCGCAGCTGAAAAGGCGGCGGCGCCAGGGCCACCGTGCCCATCGCCGGCTGGCGCTGTGCGGCCTCAGCCGATGCGCGGGAGCGCTCGGACAGCTTCCGGGTATGGGGGTCGGGTTCGGGCATCTGGATGGGGTCGGCTCAATATAACGCTTTTCCCGGTCCGGATCATATCAGCAGCGGAAACATCGGATGTCCGGGCAGATCTTGTTCGGCAATCCAGGCAAAGCGCAGCAGTTGCCGGACCCGGGGAGGAAATAGCGATCAGCGCACTTCGTACGATACGAAGGCGAAGCGCTTCCCGTCGGGCGACCAGCTGGGCACATTGAGGCTGCCCTGGCCGCCGGTGAATTCGCAGAGCGTGCGGATGCTGCGGGTCCTGAGATCCATCAGGCGCAGCGCTACGCGCTTGTCCGGCGGGTGGGTGGAGGGATCGATGGGGTCGAGGTAGGTGATGAAGAGCAGCTGCCTGCCGTCGGGCGAGGGGTGGGGAAACCAGTTGTTGAATTCGTCGTCTGTAAGCTGCTGCGGCTTGCGCCCGTCTGCGCGCATGCGCCAGAGCTGCATGCTGCCGCTGCGCACGGAGTTGAAATAGAGATAGCGCCCGTCGGGCGAGTAGTCCGGCCCGTCGTCGAGGCCGGGGCTGCGGGTGAGGCGTGTCTCGGCGCCGCCTTCCACGGAAATCGCGTAGATATCGTACTCGCCGTCGCGGCGGCCTACGTAAGCCAGCGTGCGCCCGTCGGGCGACCAGCCGTGCCAGTAGGAGGGTGCCAGCGGGGTAACCTGCCGGGGCGTTCCGCCTGCGGACGGGACTATATACACCGTGGAATTGTCGCCGGTAGGCTCCGGGCCGTTGTGGTGGCTGATGGCCAGCCAGCTGCCGTCGGGCGAGAAGCCGTGGTCGTTGTTGTTGGCGCGGGCAAAACCGGTCGGAATCTCTTCCGGCGTGCCGCCTGCTACGGGCATGCGGTACAGCAATCCGCCCTGATTGAAGACCAGATAGCTCCCGTCGCGCGACCAGTTGGGCGCCTCGAAGCGCTGCGGCGCGGTGTGCAGCACGCTCCGCGTGCCGGTTTCGAGGTCGTACAGTTCAAGACGGCTCGTGATCTGGGCCATGAGGAAGCAGGGGAGGAGCAGCAGGAAAAAGGTCAGCGGACGCATACACGCAGGAGTTACCGGGCAGTAACATACACATTCCCCTGCTCAATTCCGCTCGATCAGCAGCTCCAGGCTGGTTTTGACGATTTCTCCCATCGTCGTGCAGGCGCTGAAGCGCCGGTCCTGGTAGTGCTCCGCCAGCTCGTCGCGCAGGGTCGCCGTGTAGGCTTCCGGCGCCAGGGGCGTGCGCACCATGAATTTCATCAGATCCAGGATCTGGCTGCTCGAATAGCGGATGCGGCTGGCGATCATGGCCCGCTCCTCGCGCTGGTACTGGCGCACCGTCTGGGGCGTCATATGGCGCAGCCCGATGTCGATGATGGGCATGTTCTGCTTGTAATACTGCGGCATATAGATGCTCTTGCGCGGCTCGTAGCACTGCTGGTCGAAGTCGATGGCGCGGATGCGGTAATGCACTTCCTCGAAATCCGGCAGGATTTCGATCACATAATTGCTCGAATGCATATCGCCGAGCAGGCGTACGAAGCAGCGCTCGTTGAATTTGACGAATTCCTTCGCAAGGCGGATTTCGTTGTTGACCCGGCCTTCCCTGATATAGTTCCGGATGAATGCCTCGCCGGGTATGCCGGCGATGTGCTCCTCGATCAGCGTGTTGCGGTCCACCACATAGCTGATGCGGTTGGGGGAGAGCAGATGCTCCAGCTCCAGGCCGTAGATGCGGGAGGCATCGGCATTTTTGATGTAGAAATAATCGAAGTTGTCGTTGATTTTGTTGACGATGCGGACGCGGTAGGGCTGGGTGTTGCCGTAGAGGCAAAGGTCGATGCGGTCCACATAGAGGTGGTCCATGACGGAGAGGTCGCCGCTGGCGCGCAGGATGGCGTAGATATGCTTCAGCGCCCGGTGGATGTCGGCCAGATCGGACTGCTCATACTGGACGGAAATCCAGAGCGTGTCCTTGCCCTCCTTGTCGTAAAGCGTTACGCCGTCGGTGTAGCGGTTGAGGTCGCCGTAGTGGATGGGCAGTTCGAGATCCCGGCCATAGGCCTTGAGGTAGCGCCGCAGGCCGCGGTCGATATCGTAGGGAACTTTTTTCTGATTGATACGCGCCATGACGGCAAAGATAGCAGAAACGCGGAGCCTGTGCGGGGCTGGCAGGCCTTCATCCGGCGCTCAGAGCCCGAACCGTTTCCGGAGCTCTTCGAGCTGCTGCTGAAGCTCCAGGTTTTTTTGCCGTTCGGCCTCGGCCAGCCGCTTTTCCTCGGCCAGCTGCTGTTCTTTTTCCGCAATCAGTCCTTCTTTTTCCGCAATAACCCCCTCTTTTTCCGCAATAACCCCCTCTTTTTCCGCAATGATTCCTTCTTTTTCCGCAATAACCACCTCCTTTTCTGCAATAACCCCTTCTTTTTCCGCAATAACCCCCTCTTTTTCCGCAATGATTTCTTCTTTTTCCGCAATAACCCCTTCTTTTTCTGCAATGATTTCTTCTTTTTCCGCAATAACCACCTCCTTTTCTGCAATGACCACCTCCTTTTCTGCAATTACCGCTGCCAGTTTGCCTGTTTCGCGGTCGAAGATGCGGTCGAGTTCGTCCTCGACATCCATTTTGTCCCGGATGTCATCGCTGGCAATGGCCCGCCCCAGGCGCTCGGCCATTTTCTGCACCAGCGGATCGGTGCTGCCCGCAGGAAAATCCATCTGCCGCCTGTCTTGGGTCTGGAACTCCGGGCTGAAGATCTGTAGAATGCGCTCCAGCTGGGTGCGGGCCTGCGGCTCCAGCTTGCGGACCTGGATGATGTAGGAATCATGCGTCAGCAGCTCTACGAAGGGCTCCTCGACCTGCAGCACCTGCTGGGTGATCACATCCCGGTACTCCCGGTTGACATGCACGACGCCCGACGGGAGGTTGCCGAGGCTGAAGCCCAGAAAGTAAATGGTCACGATCGGCAGCGGGCGCATCTCCTGCTCGCCTTGCTGATTGGACACCAGGTCTTCCCGGCGGTAGTTGTCGCCGAGGTAGCGCCGGAAGCGCATCACGTCGAAGGCCTGCTTGGCTTTCTGCAGCTCGATGAGCAGCTTCCGCTCTCCGCCGCCCGCCGTGCGGATAACGGCCTTGAAGTCGAAGCGCAGGATGTGGATGCCGCCCCCGGTCTCCACCGACGTCTCCTGGGGCTTGACCTCCAGACTCAGGATCTCCTCGCCCAGAATGGCGGAGAGCAGCCCGCGTGCAATCTCCGCATCCTCAAGCAGATACTTGAATACGACGTCGTAGAGGGGATTGGCGATGATCATCTTGTTCCGGCTGAGCCGCAGTTTGCTGTGCTGTTCAAATTACCGCAATATTCCGCCCAAGTGCAAGCCCCCGGTGCCGGCCCTGGGGTTTCTCGGTGCACGCGTCTTCCTGGCGGTATATCTGCGCCTGGGTTTACCACTAAGACACTGAGGACACTAAGATACACGGAGAAGACCTGGCTGGGTGTACCTCAGTGCCCTTACCTGCTTAGTGGTGAAGCCGTCATGTTTTACCGCTAAGGCACTGAGAACACAAAGGGGCACTCGGAAGCGGCGCCGCCCTGCGGCTTGATCTGCGCAGCCTGCCGGCCTATCTTTGGCGCGCCGGGCTGCCTCCTCCCGGACTCATGCTGCTATCCATGCTTTCCGACTCCCTCGCTGCCGGACTGGCAGCCGCACACTTCGGCATCGCCGGCTCCGCCCATCCGCTCCCCGGCGAGGTGGATTTCAATTTCCGCATCCAGACGCCCAGCGGGGAATCCTATATCCTGAAAATCAGCCGCCCCGGCGCAGACGCCGGGCTGCTGGACTTCCAGGCGCAGCTGCTCGACCACCTGGCCCGCCACGCGTCCGGCGTGCCGGCCCCCCGCATGCTGCCTGCCCTGGACGGAAGCTGGTCCGCCCGCTGGACCGATGCCGCCGGCCAGGAGCGCACGCTGCGCATGCTGACCTGGATTCCGGGCCGCCTCTGGTCCGCCGTGAATCCGAAAACGCCCGCGCTGCTCGAAAGCCTGGGTGCCTGCTGCGGGCGCGTCACCGCCGCCCTCCAGGGCTTCAGCCACCCCGCCGCGCAGCGCAGCTTCGCCTGGAACCTCGCCCAGGCCGGCTGGATCCGCGGGCATCTGCACCGCTTCGATGCGGCGCAGCGGGATCTGGCTGAATGGGCCCTTAGCGCCTACGAGGCCATCCAGCCGGCCTATGCCCGGCTCCGGATGTCCGTCGTGCACAACGACGCCAACGACAACAATATCCTCGCCGGCGGCAGCCCGCAGGCACCGGAGGTGCTGGCGCTCATCGACTTTGGCGATGCGGTCCATACCCGCACCGTCAACGACGCTGCCGTCGCCCTGGCCTATGCCTGCATGCACTGCCCCGATCCGCTGGGCGCTGCGCGCCCGCTGCTGGCCGGCTACCACCGCCAGTTTTCCCTCCTCGAAGACGAGCTCGCCCTGCTTTTTCCGCTGGTGGCCATGCGCCTGGCCGTCAGCGTCACCCAGTCGGCCATCAGCCGCGAGCGGGAGCCCGGCAATGCCTACCTGCTGATCAGCGAGCAGCCGGCCTGGGACCTGCTGGCCCGGTGGCGGAAGATCCCGCCGGCCTTTGCGCATTATGCCTTCCGCCATGCCTGCGGATACAGCCCGGTGCCGCACCGCGAAGCCTTTGCCGCCTGGGCCGCCGGACAGCGCCTGAGCCTGCACGCCCTGCTGCCGGCGCATCCCTTCGTCCGCACGGCGCCGCTGGACCTGAGCATCGGCAGCAGCTGGCTGGGGAATTTCGCGGAGTTCCGCGACGATGCGCAGTTTTCCGCGAAGATCGCCCGGCTGGCCGATGAAGCGCACGATGCCCTGCCTGCCGGCGGCTACCTGGAGCCCCGCGCCCTCTATTCCACCGCAGCCTATGCCCGCGAAGGCAACGAAGGCCCCGAATACCGCACCATCCACCTGGGGCTGGACCTCTGGGCGCCTGCGGGTACTCCGGTGCACAACTGCTTCGCCGGGACGGTGTACGGGTTTGCCGATAATGCCGGCGACAAAGACTACGGCCCGACCGTCATCCTCCGCCACGAGACGCCGGACGGCCTGGCCTGGTACTCGCTCTACGGGCACCTGAGCCGCGCCAGCCTGGAAGGCCTGGAGGAAGGGCAATTCATCCCCCGGAACGGGCGCATCGGCTGGCTGGGCGCCCTGCACGAGAACGGCAACTGGCCGCCGCACCTGCACTTCCAGCTCCTGCTGGACCCGCTCGGCTGCCGGCACGATTTCCCCGGCGTGGCGTATCCCTCCGAAGCGGAGATCTGGGCGGCGGTCTGCCCCGATCCGGCCGGCCTGTTTCACGACCTGAAACCGCTGCCGGCGGCAGCCCCGGAGGCAGAGGCCATGCGCAGCTTCCGGCGCGCCCACCTGGGCAGGAGCCTCAGCCTTTCCTACCGCGAACCCCTGACCATCCTCCGGGGCGAGATGCAGTACCTCCTGGACCGCAGCGGCCAGCGCTACCTCGACACAGTCAACAACGTGGCGCATGCCGGACATGAGCATCCCCGCGTGGTGCGGGCCGGACAGGCCCAGATGGCGGTGCTCAACACCAATACCCGCTACCTGCATCCGAAGATCCTCGAATTTGCGGAGGCGCTGCTGGCCACGCTGCCGCCGGAGCTCGGCGTGCTGCACTTCGTCAACTCCGGGAGCGAGGCCAACGAGCTGGCGCTGCGCATGGCGCAGGCCTGGCGCGGCCAGCGCGACATGATCGCCCTGGAGATCGGCTACCACGGCAATACCAATGGCTGCATTGCGGTCAGCTCCTACAAATTCGACGGCAAAGGGGGCAAGGGCCGCCCGGAGCATACGCAGATTGTGCCGCTGCCCGACAGCTACCGGGGCCGCTACCAGGGCAGCCTGGCGGAAACCGGCACACGCTACGCGGCGCATGTGCAGGAGGCGGTGGCGGCTATCGAGGCGCAGGGCCGGGGCGTGGCGGGGTTGATTGCGGAAAGCATCGTCAGCTGCGGCGGGCAGATCGAGCTGCCGGCAGGCTACCTCGCGCAGGCCTACGCCAGCGTGCGGGCGGCCGGCGGGCTCTGCATCGCCGACGAGGTGCAGGTCGGCTTCGGGCGCGTGGGGCGGCACTTCTGGGGCTTCGAGCTGCAGGGCGTCGTGCCCGACATCGTGACCATGGGCAAGCCCATCGGCAACGGCCACCCGCTGGGCGCGGTGGCCTGCACGCGGGAGGTGGCAGAGGCCTTCGCCAACGGCATGGAATACTTCAATACCTTCGGCGGCAACCCGGTCTCGGCAGCCATCGGGCTGGAGGTGCTGCGCGTGATCCGGGACGAAGGCCTGCAGGCGCATGCCTTCCGGACCGGGGAATGGCTCAAAGCGGAGCTGCGGTCGCTGGCGCAGCGCTTCCCGCTCATCGGCGATGTGCGCGGCCAGGGCTTCTTCCTGGGAGTGGAGCTGACGGAGCCGGGCAAGATCCCTGCTACGGCCCGCACGGCCTGGCTCGCCGAGCGCATGAAGCAGCGCGGTATTCTGATGAGCGTGGACGGCCCGCAGAACAATGTGCTGAAGATCAAGCCGCCGATGTGCTTTTCGCAGGACAATGCGGAGCAGCTGATCCGGGAGCTGGAGCGGGTGCTGGGAGAGGACGCGCTGCAGATCTGAGCCGGGGCGGGCGCCGGCAGGCAGGCCAGTTTCCCCGTGTCCGATGCCGCCCCCCCACTTCCGAAGTACCCTCCCCCCACTTCCGAAGTACCCCCTCCCACTTCGGAAGCAAACCCGCCCACTTACAAGGCAAACCAGGGGACTTCATTTGCAAACCAGGTTTGCCTTGGAAGTCCTCCCCCCCACTTCAAAGCTGAACCGGGTTTGCCCCGGAAGTGGATCCCCCCACTTCAAACCCAAACCGGGTTTGCCTTGGAAGTCCCCTCCCCCACTTCCAAGCTGAACCGGGTTTACCTTTTGACTGAACCGGTTTACTTCGGAAGTACCCTGGTTTGTCTTGGAGGCAAGCCCGGCTGCTTCCGGAGTCCGCTGGTTTGAGTTGGGCGTAAACGGACCTGCGCTGCAAGCCCCCGGCGTTGCCGCAGCCGCAGGCCGGGCCGGATGCGGGATGCTCCGGTTTGCTTCGGCATGCAGCCAAGCCTCTTCCGTACGCGCCCGGCTGTCAAGATGCGGCAGGTTTTGTGTATATTTGCTTATCTGAACCGGAATGCAATGAGACTGGTATCCCTGACTGCACAAGATTTCCGCTGCTTTGAGGATTTCACAATCCGGTTTTCCGAAACGCATCAGGTGCATGTGATCCTGGCGGAAAACATGGCCGGAAAATCTGCCCTCATCCGTGCGCTGCGCATTGCGGCCCATACCTACGTGTCTGGCCTGGTCAGCCATCCTTCATTGGGAATCGAGCTGCAGGACCACCGGGTAATCGGCGATAATCCGGTAGCCAATATTGCCCGGAGTGTATCGATTGAAACCGAAGCCGTGCTGACCGGCGCGGATGGAGGCGAACAGCGGGCCCAATGGAAAAAATACAAAGAAAATCCCGTCAAGGAACGGACCAAGACCCGCTACCATAACGGCAGCGCCCGGCCCGGCACGATAGCCAAAGCCGTGTACGACGAAGTGCTGCAGGGGCGGCAGGTCCTGCCGCTGTTCAATTTTATCGGAACCGAATACATACATACCCCTGCTTCGGAAACAGATGCCTTTACGGTGGAGGGCAATGCCGTGCAGGGCTACTGGGACTGGTTCAGCGATAAGTCGACGCAGAAATTTCTGTTTAACTGGCTGAGCCGGATCGATGGAATTCTGGCGGAAAGCGCCCGGAAGCCCACGGTGGCCGAAGCGTATGGCAGCCTGCCGGCAGACGCCATGCGGGTATTCCAGCAGGCAGTTACAGCTGTGCTCCCGGATATCCGGACCATTGAATGGCTGGAGGACCAGCAGGAGCCGGTGGTCAAGCTTGCGAACGGAGACGTGCGGCTTTTCAGCATGCTCAGCGACGGATACCGTTATCTGATCCTGCTGGCCGGCGAACTGGCTACCCGTGCCATTCTGCTCAATAAGCACCTGGGGCAGCTGGTGCTTGGTCAGGTTCCAGGGATTGTGCTGATCGATGAATTCGGCATTCACCTGCACCCTTCGCTGCAAAATGACGCGCTGCGGCGGCTGAGCGCAGCCTTTCCCCGCGTGCAGTTTATCATTTCCACCCATTCGCCGCTGCTGGTCAACGGACTGGCGCGTGAGCAGATCCATCTGCTGGAAATGGATGCGGCGGGAAAGCGCAGCGTCCGGAATCCGGAGGAAGACGCCATTGGCCTGGGTGCGGAAGGCATTCTGCGCCATATGTTCGGGCTGGCAAGCACCTTGGACCGCCAAACGCTGGCATGGCGCGAGGAGTATGCGACATTGTTCCGGAAAAAGGCTTCGGCACCGCTCGGCAAACCGGAACTGGAGCGGTTTGAATTTCTGCGCAGACAGCTGGAGCCTTTATGGCTGGAGCCCCGGATGACACCGCAGGAAGACGATGCGATCACCAGCCTGGTGCGGGAAAAACTGCAGGCCCGCAGCACTGCCCGTTCGCTGCCGCAAAGCGGCGTGGCAGCGCTTTCTCAGGAAGCAGTGAGCCGCCAGGTGGATCAGATTCTGGATGATCTTTTTGCCCCCCAATCCTGATCCGGCTATGGTGTACATTCCCTATCCCCGAACGGATCTGGATCAGCATACAGACCTCCAAACATGGCGGGGCTCGCCTAAACCCGACGGCAGCTGGGTGCATCTCAAGGACTTTCTGGCTGCGCAGCCCAGGCTGATCCCGGACCGGGATACGATTCCTAAATGCTGGTACACCGAGCTGCCGCAGGGCGACGATTTTGCGCTGGATGTAGAGCATTTCAGGCCTAAAAGCCGGGCAAGGCCGCTTGATCCGGGCCGGATAAGCAGGCTGCAGGCCGCTGCCGGTGTGCCGTTCCGGCAGTCTGCACAGGAAGATGCCTACCCCTGGCTGGAATTCGACTACCGGAACTACCGGCTTACGACCGCTTTCACCAACCGGGGCGGCGGAAAGCATGACTATTTTCCGCTGGCCGAAGGCGCTCAGCGTCTGGCTCCCGGCCAGTTTCCCTGGGCTGTGCCCGAATACGCCTATCTGCTGGACCCTGCCGATCCGCTGGATGCCGGGCTGCTGCTGGTGCTGCCGGACGGAACAATCGTACCCAGCGCCCCCAGGACGCCGCTTGCCGATGCGGATGTTCAGAACCTGCCAGCCTCCTGGCGCGGCAATGGCTTCAGCTACCTTCGGGCGATGCTCACCATTCAGCTCTACCGCCTCGACCATCCCCGGCTGACCGAAGCCCGCAGGGAAAAGTATGCCTGTGTCAGCCAGACACTGGAAACGCTGCGGAATGCCCTGCTGGAGGCAGGCGAAGCCTCCGATACTTTTAAGGCACTTGTCCGGGACCTTGCGCTGTTTGTCATCCCCTCCGCCGCGTTTTCCCTGGCTGCCCGCTGCGCCATGCAGGCCTATATGCCTCCCGGCGATCTGAGTCCAGCCCATCAGGCTGTACTGCAAAGCGTGCCTGCGCGGATCCTCGTAGATTTGGACGCGCGTGTCCGGCAGCTTGCCGTCTCGTGGGACCGGCCCTGAATGCTGCGCCTGTGCAGCCGCCCCCCCACTTCCGAAGTACCCTCCCCCCACTTCCGAAGTACCCCCTCCCACTTCGGAAGCAAACCCGCCCACTTCAAAAACAAACCAGGGGACTTCATTTGCAAACCAGGTTTGCCTTGGAAGTCCTCCCCCCCACTTCCAAGCTAAACCGGGTTTGCCCCGGAAGTGGGTCCCCCCACTTCAAACTTAAACCGGGTTTGCCTTGGAAGTCCCCTCCCCCACTTCCAAGCTAAACCGGGTTTACCTCCGGACTGAACCGGTTTACTTCGGAAGTACCCCGGTTTGTCCTGGAAGCAAACCCGGCTGCTTCCGGAGTCCGCCGGTTTGGGTTGAGCGTAACCGGATTTGCGCTGCAAGCCCCCGGCTTCGCCTCAGCCGCAAGCCGGGCCAGATGCGGGATGCGCCGGTTTGTTCCGGCGCGCGGCCAGCGCGGATGCGAAGACAACTGGTTTGCTTCCGGGATAAACGGGTTTGGGTTGGGAGTACCCCTATAAATTCAGATTGGTAGCTGCCTTGCATCCGGGCCTGCAGGCGCTGCCGCGGAGGGGAGGGGCCTGTTACCGGTTTGGGGCAGCGGCTGTATGCTGCGCGGAGAGCTGGCCGGCATTTCAGGGGGCAGCAATCTGCGCCAAGATCGTTTCATAGTATGCATCCGTGATCCCGTACTGCCTGAGGTGCTGCAGGTCATCGCGCATGCCCTCCCAGAACTCTTCAGTATCCGTGAAATGCCGCAGGCTCTCCTGGTAGCAGGCCAGGGCTTCACTTTCTTTGCCCTCACTCAGATATACATGACCGAGGTTCATGTTGCCCAATTCCACACCTCCTGCTGCTATACATTGCTGCAAGACTGGACCTGCCGCAGAAATACGTCCACATACAACAAGCGTAAATCCCCATACATTATAAGCTTCGTGCTTATCCGGCTTGATGGCGAGGACCTGCTGATAGCATTCGATCGCGCGGTCGAAATCTCCTTTGTCGCTCCAGGCATTGCCCATGTTGTAATACGCCTCGTGCTTATCCGGCTTGAGGACAAGGGCCTGCTGATAGCATTCGATAGCGCGGTCTAAATCTCTTTTGTCGTACCAGGCATTGCCCATGCTGTAATACGCCTCGTGCGTATCCGGCTTGATCGCGAGAACCTGCTGAAAACATTCGATAGCGCGGTCAAAATTCCCTTTGTCGCTCCAGGCAACTCCCATGTTGTAATACGCCTCGTGCTTATCCGGCTTGATGGCGAGGGCCTGCTGATAGCATTCGATGGCGCGGTCGAAATCCCCTTTATTACGCCAGGCATTGCCCATGTTGTTGTATGCCTCGTGGTTATCTGGCTTGACGGCGAGGGCCTGCCGATAGCATTCGATGGCGCGGTCAAAATCTCTTTTGTGGTACCAGGCATTGCCCATGCTGTAATACGCCTCGTGTATATCCGGCTTGATGGCGAGGGCCTGCTGATAGCATTTGATAGCGCGGTCAAAATTCCCTTTGTCGCTCCAGGCAACTCCTATGCTGTAATACGCCTCGTGCATATCCGGCTTGATCGCGAGGACCTGCTGATAGCATTCAATAGCGCGGTCGAAATCTCCTTTCTTGCGCCAAGCATAGCCCATATAGTAATACGCCTCGTGGTAATCCGGCTTGAGGGTAATGGCCTGCTGATAGCATTCGATGGCGCGGTTAAAATCCCCTTTGCCGTGCCAGGCATTGCTCATGTGGTAATACGTCTCGTGGTCATCCGGCTTAATGGCAAGGGCCTGCTGATAGCATTCGATGGCGCGGTCAAAATCCCCTTTGCCGCTCCAGGCAATGCCCATGTTGTAATACACCTCGTGTATATCCGGCTTGATCGCGAGGACCTGCTGATAGCATTCGATGGCTTGATCTGCATGTTTATTATGAATGAGAAGGCCCCGAGTCCACCACAAATTGGCTTGTACTTCCTGCTTTGTAATCCAGCCGCAGTCCAGCAGCCGTACCATCAGCTGATGCCATGCAGGGTAGTTTTCCTCTTTATCGGGCGGTGAAGCTATGGCATGCTGTATGTCCGCCCCCCATCGCGCCAGGGATTGGGTTTCGGTATCTGTGCCTGCCTGCATCAAGGCATCGCTGTAGGTATGTTCTATTGAAAAGTCTTTTTTATAAAAATACTCCGAAAAGCGCTCAATACAAAGCTTTAAGCTGCTGTCCGGCTGGCAGCAGAGCAGGTGGTACCACCTTTCCTGCTCATGTCGCATCCAGGTCTCGTGGTCAAAGAACATTCCCTCGCCAAGGCCCAGGCCCGCCTGCTGGCTGTCATGGTAATCGGCAAGCTGCTGGTGGTGCTGGCTCCATGTCCTGGGCGAGCGGAGCCGCATATAGCGCAGCATCTGATCCCGCACCACCGGGTGGTAGGCCCAGTGATCGCCACGCCGCTGCACAAAAGGCTGGGCACAGAGCCACTCAAAACAAGGGCCCGCCTGATCCTGGTCGGCCAGCAAGACCTCCAGCACATCCTGATTCAGGCGGCGGGGCAGGGCAGCCGCCAGGGCAATCTCCCGCCGGGCCGGGTCCGATACCCATTTCAGAAAACGCTCCACGGCGGTTTCGGAAGCGCTGGCCGAGTCAAGGCTGCCTTGTCTGGCAGCACTGGCCAGAAAGGCCATCAGCACAGGCAGGCGCCCGGAGATCGCCTGAATATCCGCCTGCACTCCTGGATCCGTAATTCCCTGCGCGCCAAGATAGTCCTGGGCTTCGTCCGCTGTAAAAGGCTCCAGCGGGATTTTTTCGGTCAGCGACTGAAAATCGGCCCAGCGGTTGGCATCTAGCGGCTCGCGCCCGGCGATGATCAGCAGAATATTGCCAGGTATCTCACCGTGTTTGCCATTCAGCACCTCCAGCAGCCAGGTTTCGAGGATGGCGTCTGCCTCCTCGAAGGTATCGATGAAAAAACAAACGTACCTGCGGCTATCGGCATATTTGGCCACCCCCTGCCAGAACAAGGGGGTGAGCACCTTTTCCGGCTCCAGCACCAGCTCGACCTCGTCTTTGTTTGCAACTTTTTTCCGGATAAAATCAGCCCAGTCGCCGAGGGTGGCAGCCAGGCCCTCTTCGTCTATGAAGGAGCCGATCAGCTCTCCGCCAGGGAGCATTTTTTTGCCCTCTTTGATTGCCCCCTTTGTGATGCCGCGCACGAGGTTGCCGAAAGTGCCTTTGGGCTTTTCCGGGTCGGCTTCGAGCCGCTGGGTTTCCTGGAGATAGCGGGTGTAGCGTTCGTTGAAGGTTTTGAGTTCTGCGTCTTGCTCGCCAAATTGGGCTGATACGCGCTCCATCCATTTTAGCACCGACTTAATATCCTCGTCGCTGTAGGCCGCCAGGCATGTTTCTTGTTCGGCGATTCCCTTGTATTGCCTCGACAGATAGGTCTTGCCTACCCCTCCCTGGCCGTAGATATTCACGATGGCAACAGGATCGCTGCTTTTCAGGTTGTTGCGGAAAAAATCGAGGTGCTGCGAGCGCCCGATGAAGCGGGCTTTCTGCTTTGCATTGACGCGGTCTTGAAAGGACGAGGCCATAGCTAGGATGTGTCTGCCGTAAGTTTACGCATAAATGGGTGCACAAACAATTACGGATCGGGCTGCCAAGGGGTATGTTAACATGGGTTCTGCGCAGTCTTACAATGAGAGCAGAAACGGATTCCAGCACAGCAGGCTTGCCGCACCCCCACTTCCGAAGTACCCTCCCCCCACTTCGGAAGTACCCCCTCCCACTTCGGAAGCAAACCCGCCCACTTAAAAGGCAAACCAGGGGACTTAAAAGGTAAACCTGGTTTGCCTTTTAAGTCCTCCCCCCCACATCAAAACTAAAAAAGGTTTTCCCTGGAAGTGGATACCCCCACATCAAACCCAAAATGCTCAACCAGGTAGGGTAAACTGCGGGAGGGCAAATCCGCCAGCAAGAGCCGCGACAACTTCACGGTACAAAGCTGTTCCTCCGGCGATCGCGAATAGGGGACATCCACAAAGTTGAACTCTGATCGGAGAAAGCCATAGTCAAACGATAAATTATGGGCAGTGAGTACCCCCTCAGATAACAGCGGTAAATAGTCTCGCCAAACGTCTGATGAGTAGGGGGCATTATCTACCATGCCCTGAGTGATTCCGGTAAACCGAGTGAT
>JANRID010000030.1:0-32700 GCA_033765305.1 Bacteroidia bacterium | reverse complement strand
GGCGTACGACGTCAGCTTCTCATTGGGCGACGGCTTGCGCCCCGGCTCGATTTACGACGCCAACGACGAAGCGCAGTTTGCCGAACTGAAAACCTTGGGTGAATTAACCCAAATCGCATGGAAGCACGACGTGCAAACCATGATCGAAGGCCCCGGCCATGTGCCGATGCATTTGATCAAGGAAAACATGGAATTGCAACTGAAGTATTGCGACGAAGCGCCTTTTTATACGCTAGGACCGCTGACCACCGATATTGCGCCGGGGTACGATCACATTACTTCCGCCATCGGCGCGGCGATGATCGGCTGGTACGGCACGGCGATGCTGTGTTATGTGACGCCGAAGGAACATCTGGGTTTGCCGGATAAGGACGATGTCAAGGACGGCATCATCACGTACAAAATCGCCGCGCACGCCGCCGATCTGGCGAAAGGCCATCCCGGCGCGCAGGCGCGCGACAACGCGCTGAGCAAGGCGCGCTTCGAGTTCCGCTGGGAAGACCAGTTCCATCTGGGCCTCGACCCCGAGCGCGCGCGCGAATATCACGACGAGACGATGCCCAAGGAAGCGCACAAGGTGGCGCACTTCTGCTCGATGTGCGGACCGCATTTCTGCTCGATGAAGATCACCCAGGACGTGCGCGACTACGCCGCGCAAAAAGGCGTAGCCGATGCCGCCGACGCGCTGGCCGAAGGCATGGCCGAGAAGTCCGCACAATTCCGCGCCCAGGGTGCGCAGGTGTATCGGCCGGAGTGAGGGTGCCGCGCGGGTGATGCCCTCGCTTCGCCACGTCGCCCGCAAGCGGCCTCCCACAAAGGCAGCAGCCTGCCTTTTGTGGGAGCGCGCTTGTGTGCGACAGGTTTCGCAGCGGCCGCCGTACAGGGCTGTGCGAGTGCTACTGGCTCACGCCGCAGCGGCGGTCGCCATGTCCTCGGCCATCTTGCGCCAGGCGGGGAGGCGGTCGCGCAGGCCGACGGTTTCGAGATATTTCTCGTCGACGTCTTCGCCGGAGGTGAGGGCGCGGGCGACGTGTACGGCGCCGCCGACCCAGAACCCGCGCGAGCGCGACTTGCCGGGTTGGTGATGGCTGGCAACCGCTTCCACGATCGGCATCGGCAGACCCCATAGGCCCAGCAGGTAGGCGCCGGCCTCGGCGTAGTGCGGGCCAGCGTCGGCCGTCATGCTGCCGTCGGCCGCGGGCACGCTCACGCCGGGCAGCAACAGGCCGACGTCGGAAAGCAGGGCGGCGGTGGCGGCGAGTTCGGCGCTGCTGCCGGCGAGCAGGCGCCCGGCCAGTTGCGAGGAGCGCAGCGCGCGCTGTTGCATGGCTTCGCGTTCCGCGGCGTTGCCGCGTTGACCTCCCGAGAACACTTCGCTGGCGAGGACCAGCCGGCGCAGGTTTTCCTGACCCAGCCGGACCACCGCGGTACGGATATCGGACACGCTGCGGCCGCCGGAGAAGAACGCGGAATTGCACAGACGCAATACCTTGGACGCCATCGCCGGGTCCTGCGCTACCAGATTGGCGGCGGCGCTGGCCGGGGCGTTGGGATCGGCCAGCACCTGGGTGAGTTTGAGATACAGGTTGGGTGCGGGCGGCAATTCGCCGATGTTGCCGATCAACGCCTTGAGTTGCGGCGAGTCAAGGATTTCACGCAGCTCGCCGACGCTTTCCACCGCGTCGATCAGCTCCTCGGCGCGCAACGGCTTGTTGAGGAAACGGTGCGCGCAGTCCAGCACGCGCATGGCGTCGCGTTGCTGCGATTCGTCGATCAGCAGGATGCGCACGACTTCCGGATGGCGGGCGCGGATCGCGGCCAACAGTTCGGGTCCGTCGACCCCGGGCGAGCGCAAGTCGATGGCGGCGACGTCGACGGTGTGGGCGCCTGCGATCCGCAACGCGGCGGCGGCATCGGCGGCGAGTTCGATCTGCCAGTCGAGGTCGAGATCATTGACCGCTTGCGTCAGGCTGTCCTGCGCGTCGGCGTTGTTGCCCACGATGAGTACGAACACGGTTACCCCCTTGTGCCGCCGGCACCGGGACTGCCGCCCGCCCCGGGCGACAGTCCCCCTCTGATCTGTTTAGCGGCAACGATCACCCGGTCTTGAGGGCGGGGGTGGGAGGGCGATCACACTCTGCGCAATCGGTCAGTCGCGCAGGTCGGGCACGTAGCAGTTGTCGCGCAGGTGCTCGAGCACGGCGCGGGTGAGTTGCTGGGTGCTGACCGCGGGGCGATCGTTGGCAAGGTCGGCGGTGAACACCCGGTCGTCCAGGCACTGCGACACCGCGCGTTCGATCGCTGCGGCTTCCTCCGGCAGGTCCAGCGAATGCCGCAGCAGCATGGCGACGCTGAGGATGGCGGCGACCGGGTTGGCGATGCCGCGTCCGGCGATGTCGGGGGCGGAGCCGTGAATGGGTTCGTACAGGCCGCGTTTGCCGTCGCCCAGCGAGGCCGAGGGCAGCAGCCCCATCGAGCCGGCCAGCATCGAGGCTTCGTCGGTGAGGATGTCGCCGAACAGGTTCTCGGTGACGATCACGTCGAAGGCGCGCGGACGCGCGATCAGGTGCATCGCCATGGAATCCACCAGATGATGCTCCAGCTTCACGTTGGGAAATTCCTCGGCGATCACGCGCGTGGTGGTTTCGCGCCACAGTCGCGAGGTCTCCAGCACGTTGGCCTTGTCCACGGAGGCGAGGTTGCCGCTGCGCGCGCTGGCCAGTGCGCCGGCGCGGCGCACCACGCGCTCGATCTCGGCTACCGAGTAGGTGCATACGTCGCTGGCGGCATCGGTGCTGCGGCTCTTTTCGCCGAAGTAGAGGCCGCCGGTGAGCTCGCGCACCACCAGCAGATCCACCCCCGCGAGCAGGTGCGACTTGATCGGCGAGGCGCCGAGAGCGGCCGGATGCGGGCGCACCGGGCGCAGGTTGGCGTACAGGCCGAGTTCGCGGCGCAGCGCCAGCAGGCCTTGTTCGGGCCGCACCTTGGCCTTGGGGTCGGACCACTTCGGGCCACCCACCGCGCCCAGCAGCACCGCATCGGCACGCCGGCACGCGGCAAGGGTGTCGGCTGGCAGCGCTTCGCCGGTGGCGTCGATGGCGGCGCCGCCGATCAGGCAGCGTTGTTCGACGAACTGATGGCCGTGGCGCTTGGCTACCGCGTGCAGCACGTCCAGCGCCGCGTCGATCACTTCCGGGCCGATCCCGTCGCCGGGCAGAACCGCGATTTCAGCACGCATGGCGTTGCTCCTCGTAGCGTTGGATGGCGGCGTTCTGGTTGAGCAGATAGCCGAGTTGATCGACGCCTTCGAGCAGGCAGGTACGCGCGAACGGGTCGAGATCGAAATGATGGGTTTCGCCATCGGGCAGCCGCACTTCGCCGCGGGCGACGTCGATGCGCAGCTCGATGCCGGGCAGGCTGAGCAGGCTCGCCACCGCATCGGGGTTCAGCACGATCGGCAGCAGGCCGTTCTTGAGCGCGTTGCCGCGGAAGATGTCGGCGATTTCGCTGCTGATCACCGCGCGGATGCCGGCATCGAACAGCGCCCAGGGCGCGTGCTCGCGCGAGGAGCCGCAGCCGAAGTTGGCGCCAGCCACCAGGATCGCGGCGCCCTGGTTTTCCGGGCGATTGAGCGGGAAGTCGGGGTTGGCGCCGCCATCGGCGAGATAGCGCCAGTCGGTGAATGCGTGCCGGCCCAGGCCGTTGCGCGTGGTGGTGGTGAGGAAGCGCGCCGGAATGATCTGGTCGGTGTCGATGTTGGTCTGCGGCAGCACCACGGTGCGCGAAACCAGTTCGGTGAATGCGGCCATCAGGCGGTCTCCTCCAGCAGATATTGGCGCGGGTCGGCGATTGCCCCGGCGATGGCGGACGCGGCGGCGGTCTGCGGCGAGGCCAGCACGGTGCGTGCGCCCTTGCCCTGGCGGCCTTCGAAGTTGCGGTTGCTGGTGGACACCGCGAGCTGGCCGGGGCCGACGAAATCGCCGTTCATGGCGATGCACATCGAACAGCCGGGCTCGCGCCACTCGCCGCCGGCGGCGCGCACGATGTGATCGATGCCCTCGGCTTCGGCAGCGCGCTTGACGGCATCGGAGCCCGGTACCACCAGCATGCGCACGCGCGGATGCACCTTGCGCCCACGCAGCAGTTGCGCCATCGCGCGCAGGTCGCTGAGACGGCCGTTGGTGCAGCTCCCGATGAACACCACGTCGACCGGATGCCCGGCCAGCGTCTGGCCGCCGCGCAGGCCCATGTAGGCGAGTGCGCGTTCGTTGTCGGCGCCGCTGGCTGGCAACGCGGCTTCGATTGCCGCCACCTGGCCCGGATGCGTGCCCCAGGTGGCGCTGGGGCGGATGCGGCTGGCGTCGATACTGACTTCGCGGTCGAAGCGCGCGCCGGGATCGGAGTGCAGGGTCTGCCAATCCGCCACCGCGGCTTTGTATGCCTCGCCCTGCGGCGCGCGCGGACGTCCGCGCAACCATTCGAAGGTGGTCTGGTCGGGCGCGATCAGGCCGGCGCGGGCGCCGGCTTCGATCGACATGTTGCACACCGTCATGCGTTCTTCCATCGACAGCGCGCGGATCGCCTCGCCGCGGTACTCGATGACGTGGCCGGTGCCGCCGTTCACGCCGATGTGGCCGATGATGTGCAGGATCAGATCCTTGGCGCTCACGCCGGCGGGCAGCCGGCCGTTGACGGTGATCGACAGGGTTTTCGGCTTGCGTTGCAACAGGCATTGCGTCGCCAGCACGTGCGCCACCTCGCTGGTGCCGATGCCGAAGGCGAGCGCGCCGAAAGCGCCGTGGGTGGCGGTGTGGCTGTCGCCGCAGACGATGGTCATGCCGGGCTGGGTGATGCCGAGCTCCGGGCCGATGACGTGCACGATGCCCTGGTAGGGGTGGCCGAGGCCGTAGAGCTCGACGCCGAAGTCGGCGCAGTTCTGGACCAGGGCCTCCACCTGCTTGCGCGAGAGCGCCTCGCGGATGGGGAGGTGCTGGTTTTCGGTGGGCACGTTGTGGTCGGCGGTGGCGATGGTCTGGGCGGGGCGGAAGACGGGGATTCCGCGCTTGCGGAGGCCGTCGAAGGCCTGGGGGCTGGTCACTTCATGGATGAAGTGGCGGTCGATGTAGAGGACATCGGGCCCGCCGCCGGGCTGGGCGACGATGTGGCGGTCCCAGATGGTATCGAAAAGGGTCTTTCCCATGCGAAGGCAATAACGTCACAGGCTGCAAATATACGGGGGAAGGAGGAAGGCGCAAGGGGGCATGCGCAGGCGCCGCCCATCAGAATCTGACGACGCCTTTCCGCTTTTTGCCGGCATCTTCCGGCACCAGGCCCTCCGGGCGGCGTATTTGAAGATGGCACAAGGTTTGGCATATTGGCACAGCCCTGCCGGAACCGTGCTATCTGCGCATGACAAATATCAGCGCTGTTGCATCTTTCAGGGGGGTGTAGTATACTGCGGGTTCTTGGGGGAGCGGCCCTGCGCCGGCCCCGGAAGCCGAATTGAAAAGCCTAAGCCCTGATGCGTTAACCAATCCAATTATCAGCCTCTCATGAACAGCGAAAGACAACTTACCTATATAGCTGCCCTTCTCAGCAGCATTCGATCTGCAGAAGACCATACAGGAAGCCATGATGCCCTTTCACTGCTGAAGCATAAGCTGTCTCAAGTACCTGTGCTTCAGAATGATGTAGATAGTATTCTTGAATACCTGGCGGATACTCGCTTAATACAAGCCGCCACGCGAATCGTGGCAGGCACATCAGGCGATCCGGAAAAACCTTCGCTGCTCCGGTCCGTTTTTTCTTCTTTGTCTCTTACAGGCCGGCATAATCAGCGTCCCCCATTTTTCAATCAGCCACACTCGATAAGCATCAGCGACTACCAATTCCCTGACTCAAGCATAGCTCTGACCGGCGAAGATATCCTCGCTCAGCATCGGTCTGCATTAGATCGCTTTTGGACAGACCATGAAGATCTTCGTTACACGCATAGCCAGGAAGCATACGCATCTTCCCTGCTGAGCTTGCTATACAAGCACGGAAGCAGGCTGCCTGCGCCATTCCATTATCCTACTCAGGATGTGAGCCTCTACGACCACGCTCGTCTCACTGCAGCAGTCGCCAACTGTTTTAGCCTATCAAGCGGGCAGTTGGAGAGCCCATCGTTCATTTTCCTGATAGGCGATCTGTCCGGACTTCAAAAGTTTATCTACTCGCACATCGATACGAGCGAAGCCGGAGACGGAAAAGGCTTGGCCAAAAGGCTCCGAGGCCGGTCTTATTACATTGCCCTGCTGACGGACGTCATTGCCGAACGGCTGGCTGAAGCGTTCGATGTGAACGATACCAATATCCTCTACGCAGGTGGAGGAGGCTTTCAACTGCTGCTGCCCAGAACGGCTGATTACAAAGAGCGCATTGCAAACTTCACCCAAAAGACCAATCAGTTTCTGTTCGAAAAGATCGGGGGTCGCATTGGGTTGATCACAGGCTATGCCGAGGCCGATCAAAGCATTTTCCAACAGTCATCTCCGTTTATCCAGCAAGCCTACGACCATATCGGGGAGGAAAAAGCTCGGAAGTTTGAGGCGAACCTGGACTACTTGTTCTTTGAGCGGCCTAAGCAAGTAGACAATACATTCAAGGACGACGAAAAACTAGGAGGAAAAATCCCCTATGGCAGACTGATACTTGAAATCGAGGCCAGCAACCTACGCTTACAGCAAGGGGAACTTTTTCAGCCGCAGGCTTCGCTAGAGGCACTCGACCGCTACTTCTTTATCCTGGACGAACGCAGGTCCCGCAGCGATATTGAGGCAGATACCCAGAGAATCATTAAGGCCTATCGCGATCAGGCGCGCTCCTTCCGCTTGCTGAGTATCAACGACACCGACTTTCTTTCCAGCCCCGCAGTGATGATGCGGCAACTGCCCGAGGTAGATATCCGGGCAGGGTTCCGGTTTATCGGGTCATATGCGCCCCAAGAATCCTACAGAGGAAATGACGGGGTTATCACATTTGAGCAGCTTGCAAAAAGGAACAATGTAGATGAAGGGGACACAGGGGAATTATCCTATCCCAAACTCGCGGTCATGCGGCTGGATGTGGATAACCTTGGTGCACTCTTCGCATCAGGACTGGGAGTGCATGCGTCTTTTGTCCGGGTGGCTACCCTGAGCCGGGAACTGCATTTGTTTTTCAGCGGCTACTTCAACGAGCTGGCCAAGAAGTACAGCCTCTACGTGACCTACTCCGGTGGTGACGACGCTTTTGTGGTTGGCTCCTGGCTCAATGTCATGCATGCAGCCGCAGAACTGCATGATGATTTCCAACGGTTCACCTGCAAAAATCCGGAATTGAGTTTTAGCGCGGGCATCTTCATGTGCAGTGAATACTACCCGGTTGTGAAGTTCGCTAAGAAGGCCGAAGAGGCTGAAAGCAAAGCCAAAAACTTCACGTCTCAAGGTCAGGAAAAGGATGCCATTTGTGTCTTCGACCACGCGCTTTCATGGACTCAGTACAAGGAGATGTTGCGATTTGCGCAGACGATCCTGAAGTATGTCGAGCAGGCAAACGAATCAGACAGAAACAAACTGTCCCGCTCACTCATCCACCGCATACATCAGATCGTGAAACGATGCATCAAAGATGATGGCAGCATTCATCTTCCGAGGCTCTACCAACAAACAGCCAGACTCCACTACCTCTTTGCCAGACAAACCGTGGTGACAGATGGCTTTACTCACCAGTTCCTGGAAAGGACGGCGACGAAAGCTACCTCAGGGGATAGCTTAAACGATGGTGAGCAGATTGCTCAACACATCATTCGGGTATTTTTGGACTACTTCACCAAGCCTGGCTGCGACAAGGATGGCAAAAACGGCATTCTGGGCAACCTGATCGTTCCCACCTCTTACGTCACCTACAAAACTCGAACTACTGAAAATTAATAATCATGGCAGAGATTAAGATCAGAGAAGCCGAAGATATCGTCAAGCACGCAGACGAACTCGGCAAGAAGTTTAGCCGTCAGGTTAAAACTCATCAGCTGCGGAACTTCTATTCCGGAATTACCCAAATCCGGCAGGAATGGAAGCGGCAAAAAGATGCGCAAAGCGTGAGTTCGAAGCTGGTTATGCTCCAGCCCAAACTTGCGTATGCCGCCGGACGACAGTCCAGCATCAAAGAGTTTGTCAGCGAGATCTCCCGTGAGATTACGAATACCCGAAACGACATCAAGGCCCTTGCAGAAGAAATGAAGGCCAAGCCTCAGCAGCGGGAAGATCTAGAGAAGAAGCAGCGGGAAGTTATCGACAACTTCTTTGCCCTCATTGAGGGCATCGTCGCCTATCACAAGTTCTACGGCGGCGACTGAATTACTCATCCGAATCAACCAAACAATTTTTTCTGACATGCAATTCCAAGCCAATATCATCATCCGCGGCCTGATCCATTGCGAGACAGGCTTGCACATCGGCGGCAGCAAAGACAAGATGGAAATCGGGGGAGTTGATTCTCCGGTGATCCGCGATCCCTTTACCAAATACCCCTTCATCCCCGGCTCATCGCTCAAAGGGAAAATGCGGACCATGCTGGAATACAGCTTGGGTACTGTAGGAAACAAAGACGACGACGGCGGCCCCTCTGATGATCCGAAGATCATCCGCATATTTGGAATCGGGGCTAAAGAGGCTGTAAAAAATGGCCCCACCCGCCTGATCGTCCGCGACTGCCGGCCTACGCCAAAAACAGTCAAAATGTGGGAAGAGCTTGATTCTGAGCTTCTTTATACGGAATACAAGGGCGAAAACGGCATCAACCGCCTCACCTCCATGGCCAACCCACGCTTTGTGGAGCGGGTAGTGGCAGAATCCGAGTTCGAGTTCGAGATGGTGTATTCGGTATTCGATGGCGAGCATGCCCACACCGCCGAACAAGTCAAAGAGGATCTCAACCGAATCCTTCTTGCTCTCCGTCTGCTGGAACACAGTGCCATTGGTAAGTCAGGCAGCCGGGGCTATGGGAAAATCTCTTTCAAGCTTGACCAACCCAGAACGGTATTTGCCTCCGACTACGAAGAGAACTCGGAGACTTACAAAGCATCTGTAGCGCCGCTTTCCGAGTCGTTGCTTTCTTTGGCTGATTATGAATTGACTTACGATCATGCCTGATAATCAATTACATGCAGTATTACTCTACCCGCTAAGCGGGTTCAAGCCGGAACTACGGTCCGACACGTTGTGGGGTACCCTTTGCTGGGCTATCCGTTCGGTGTATGGCAACCAAAGGCTGGAGGATTGGCTGACGCGTTATTTAGAGGGTCAGCCTCCTATGCTGATATCCTCGACCTTTCCCTTTGAAGAGGAGCCTGATGGAACTATTGCATATTTTCTGCCCCGACCGCTACTGCCACCGATCAAGGAGGGCCCACTGGATTTTGAGGCTATGAGACTGTTTAAGAAAGACAAAAGGGTCAGATACTTGCCTTTGCCCACTCTTCAGCGCATGGCGTTGGGTAAACTTAGTGACAAGAGGCTTGCTATAGAGCTACGGAAGGAACTCAGCCAGAAAAATAAGCTCGCGCAACCCAAGGTGCAATCCGAGTCATTTACCCATAACACCATTGACCGATTGCGCGGGGGGACGCTGCAGGTGGAAGGAAAAGCAGGCCAGCTCTTTCACGATGAGGAGCGCTTTGTGCATGGCAGTAAAATCCCAGACACCAATGAGCAGCACAAAAAAGCCGGACTGTTTTTCCTTGTGCAGACCGATGACATCGCCATGCTGGATGCCTGCTTCCGCTGGCTGCGCCATTCAGGTATCGGCGGCGATCGCTCGGTGGGCAAAGGTGTGTTTGTGCACAAGATTGTCCCCTTCTCCTGGCAAACGCCAGCCTCTCCCAATGCCTGCCTCAACCTTTCCTTGTTTCAGCCTACCCGGGATCAACTTACCAATTTCAAAGGTCAGGAGCCACTTTTCTACCAACTGGAGGAGCGGCAAGGCGATGTGAGCTTTGGGGGCTATGGTAGGGCTAGAAAAGACCCCCACTACTTTTTCACAGAAGGTTCTGTTTTTCCCAACAGCGCCCCCAACCCTTGGGGCAGCCTTGTCGAGGTAGGAACTTCTGGAAAAAATCCTGTCCCGCATAAGGTCTATCAATACGCTTACGCGCTTACCCTTCCTTTCCAGCTCGTCCGCGAGTCCTGATTTACAACAGCAATTCTACCCATGAAAGTCTTTCTCCGCACCCTCACCCCGCTCCACATCGGCACTGGCGAAAACCTCCATTCGCTGGACTATGTGCTTAAAGATGGGTATTACTACCGGGTTTCACAAGCTCAATTCACCCGTTTTTTGGGGGGGCTTCCCAACAAAGAAGAGATGGTTGAGCGCTTTGTGGAGTGGATCAGCCAACTTACAGATCGGCTTGAAAATCTGGAGTTTCAGTTCAAGACGAGCAGGGACAATCGGGAGAAGCGGGACTACAATCAGCAGCTCCGGGATTTACGAGATCAGCTTCGATTGGAGGTTTTTTGTGAAAAGCAGAAGCTGAGTGGTGGATTTATCGCTTTTCTCAATGACCCGAAGAATGGGGTTCGAAAGTATAAGCTCAATGGGAATACCAAGCAGCAAGTACGCGGTCTCATTACGACCGCTACCAACGAGCTCTATCTGCCTGGCAGCACCCTCAAAGGGAGCATCCGCACGGCTCTGATGTACCAGGTGATGACTCAGGAACTGCTGCACAACAAGCGCGCGCATAAAGATGCGTTACTTAAAGACATACAGCGCTGTTTGGACGATCGAACCATGCGGCCGATGGAACTGCGCAAAAAAATGGGGCGTGAGTTAGAATACAGTATTGCCTTCTGTGGCATGCTTGATCGGCGGAAAGAGCGGGTATTCGATGATGAAAAAATGGACCTCTTCAAGTTTCTGGAGGTGTCGGATGCGGTATATGTGTCCGGCGAGCGGCCGGTAGAAGTCGTAGCCTCGGACTTGTATCTCGTTGCAAGATCCGGTGGTCGATTCGGGGCCGCAGACCGAAATGCTCCTAAGGTTGCCCTTAGACAACCGCAATCGCCTGGATTGGAGGCTATCCGGAGGGGTGTAGTATTTAAAACAGAGATTGCGGTAAATGTGGCCGCTATGTATGCGATTTACACCAAGTTGCCTGAGCCGGGAAAAAGAGAACATTGGATCCGGTTTGAGGAAAAGGTGAAATCATTATATGGGATTGACATTATCCTCGTGAACCAGACAAATATTGAGGAGCATCAGGCCAAAGCGGACGCATATGTTTTTCAGGCACTTCAAAACTTCGCTACAGCGCAGGCCAAGTTTGACAAGGAGCAATGGCTGGAAAAACAAATGCTGACCATGACGCCAGATCGCGGCATGCCTGACAAGAAAACATTCCGAAAACCCTTTGATGAAATATACAGCTATCCGCACAATGGGCGCACGCTGCTGCGCACAGGGTTTGCTACCGGCTTCGCAGGCAAGACCGAGCTGCTCCCGATGCTGCTCGATGATGAACTGCGGGCTGCGTTCCGGAAAGTCATGAACCGGCTGGAGCTTGGCAAGCGTCCAGGCGTGCGCGATGCCAAGCCTTATGACGCCAACATTGAGACATTCCCCAAAAGCCGTTTGCTCATAACATACCCTGACAATACCGTACAGCCCCTGGGATGGATGGAGTACATTCCGGAGTCCGAGTGGAGTACGCACGCTGTAGAAGTGCATGAGCCTGCGACCTCAGTACCTGAAGCGCCCGAAGCCGCCCATGAACCTATCAAGCCTCAGTATATGCAGCAGAAGGCCAGAAAGGGCTCGATTCTGGATGCCTATGTATATCCTATACCAGGGCCTACTAAAAAAATCAAGGTCTATCTCAACGAAGGTAACGAGACAGACTTGACCATCAGCTATCGTGCCGACACGATCCTGGAACAAGTCATCCTGGTAGAGGTGGTCAGTATGGCCGGCGAGAAAGTAACGGGAGTGCGGTTCAAAGGAATGAAGATGGCGAATAGGTGAATGATCAGCCATGAGCCCACTGCTCTTCATACACTTTGATCTTACTGATCTTTGTGTGCCAAAGGACAGCCCTTTGGCACAGAATGAGAGTATCTTCAAGCTGCTGGTTGATCATCCATATCATGCTGGTTTTTTAATTCCTTCGGATGCAACAAACTTTAACAAAACCTGCAAAAAAAATGAAATTTATGCTACTGGAATCGAAGAGATGATTGACTTCCCACGCGTAAGAGAATCAGTGACGCATATAACAAAGGAAATTGGCAACATTCCTGAGATTGTCGTTATTAACACACAGCCAACTGAAAAAATAATCCCGCCAACTAAGCCGTATATGGACGCCTTTACAGCGTGGTATTCAGCAAAATATCCAACAGCTAAGCACAACTCAATATCAGTCAAAAATGATTTCTTTCACTATACCTCCTGGTTCCGAACGATAAAAGGAAAACTGCCGCAAATATTAAAAAACCACGACCACTACTTCTGGGTTACTGGGGGACAGTTGCCTAGTATCAATTTAGCACTTTTTTTAAATCTTCTGCCTATGGACACGAAATTCACCGCCATAGGTCATGATCTCATTAATAATAGCTGTTTCGCACTGAAGTTGACATCCGAATTGTACGAGACTCGATTAAAAAAAGAAATACTACTTTTCTCCAGTAAATGTGAATATACGGCTATTTTAAATCTGGCCGCAGGGCAAGAAGCAGTTAGGATCGCGAGGGTTGGATCCGGCTTGCAAACACTTGATTGGAGTGAGATTTTTACACAAAAAGAATTCATTAATAGACTTATCGATGGACTTGATCAGCCCTTTGAGATGGATGAAGGGATTGATGATTTTGAAGAAAAGGAGATGGATTTATCCCTACCAGGGAGCGCCAGGGCATCTGCGCTATTGAATGAAATGCGTACAAAAATAGATTTACTAAACGATACTGATGATTCAAAGTCAAGGCCGAACAAACTTGTATTTATTTACCTCAGTGCAAAGATAAAGTACTTCAAGCAGCAAAGCTATTCCGACTTCTTGATGCGGATTTTTACGATGGCAGAGGTTCTGCTGCTGCCAGAATTAGCGCCATTAATTAGCACTGGAAAAATACTGAATATTCGATTAGATGATCTGATTCCTGATAGAGAAGCTCCTAAAATTATAATTGCTTCCATTTTAAGCAAAAACTCCTGGCAGGAGTTTGTTCAAAACTATATACCTTATCCATACAGCTGGAAAATTGGATCAAAGCAGCAGCCTACTTTTTTCCTTCATAGAGCTATTTGGGAATGTTTTTTTGAAAAAGAGCCTGGCTTTCAAAAGGATACAAATATACTTTTAAAAGATGCACTTGTTTACATAGATGCACTCCGTGACATACGGAACAAAGTGGCACACAATCTGGAGGGCACAGGGCAAGATGAAATTTTGGATAGTTTTATAACTATTGATGGAGACCTCAAAAATCCCGGAAGGCTCTTTACGCCTGTTAATAAAACAGAATACAGACTCAGGTATGAAGAATACGAAAGATGGGTAAGCTTACCATCAAACGAGACTAAGATACCCGAGCCTGTAACCGATTGGAGTATTGATGAGAGGAAAGAGTTGCGGAAACTCCACGAAAAAAACTTCTTCACCCTCTGCGACAAGTATTTCGGCATTTATCAAGAGGGGGTTACATACGATCAAAACTTCGGCTTTTTCGACACTCACATCAATCCCCTGATCAAGTATTACCTCGGTATTAACGAAACCCCCTAACCCATGCGCCTCATCCTCTCCCCCGTCGGCACTAGCATCCTCACCAACCAGGCAGGTGAGCAGAGTAGAATGCTCCGCGACTATGCCAACGCATCCCGGCAAGAGACCCCGGATAAGGTTATCCAGTTGACCGAAGGCTTAAAGGCAAAAGCAAAGGAAAAGCTGGCGACTGCTGCGGTGAATGAGCTGCGTCAAGCCTCCGCCGAACTCAACGGCATTTTGGGCCTGTATGACGGCACCCTGCCTACCAACTCCAACGACATGCAGGTACTGATCGCCACCGATACGTACCAGGGGCAAACCGCCGCAGACCTGATCGCGGACTTCCTCCGCCGATATTTTCCCAATACCCAGATTTACATCCCGCCCGGACTGAACACCAACAGCAAAGCCGACTTTATCGAAGGAATTAAGGAGTTGCTCAACTGGTGTGATGAGACCCTACCGGGCTATCGTGCAGATGGGACGGAGATCATCTTCAACCTCACAGGCGGTTTCAAAAGCCTGCAAGGCTACCTCAACACGATCGGCATGTTTTATGCCGACCGCATCGCCTACATCTTTGAGGCAGGACAGGAGCTGATCACCATTCCCCGACTGCCTGTTTCGCTGGAGCAAGCACTTTTCGAGGAAAACGCCAGCCTGTTTCTGCGGCTATCGCAGGCATCGGCTGTCAACGGTTTGGCTCAGGAGGAGCTGAGTGCTATTCCCGAGGTGATGCTAGATTGCGTGGAGGGCCGCTGCGTGCTTTCCACCTGGGGCACGCTTGCCTGGAACAATGTGAAGCAAGATGTTTTATCAGCCCAGTTGATCGCACTGCCAAGGATTATCTATGAAGACAGCTTTAAAAAAGATTTTCGAAGCCATACCCAGGCTGAAGAAAAAGTAAAGCTACAGGAGGCTATTGCCAAAATAGCCTGTATCCTTCACGCAAACAACGGTGACACAGCATCTCTCAAAGGCGGGCAGGCAGGCGGGCTTCTTTACGATAAGTTTAGTGGAAAAAATAGCCATTTAGGGCATTTCCGCCTGGGCCAGGGGCCTAGGGTAAGCTGCGAAGCAAAAACCGGCACCCTTCTCCTCCGCCACTTCGGCCCCCACGACTACGTCAACAATAATCCCTAACCCTATGCCAGCCGGACTTATCCTCACCATGGGCCTTTCGCCCGAGCCGCTGATTTTCTCGATCCAAAAACTACAGGCTGATTTTGTGATATTCATTGGTACTAGTGAGTCTCTAAAAGCCTCTGTAGATGCTACAGTCGAACAAACAGGCCTGAAGCCCAGCCAATACGATAAGCTAACGATCAAAGATTCTCCAGACGAAATCGGGGCACTCTGCGAAGTATTTCAGCATGCCAAAACATGGCTGGAAGATCAGGGTGCCACTCATATTGTTTCCGACCCCACCGGGGGCAGAAAATGGATGAGTGCGGGTGCAGTGATGGTAGCCTCCTTTTTGGGCATCCCGATGATGTATGTAGATGTCCGTACAGATAATGAGAAAAAAGTAATTCTGGACTCCATGCGGATGGTCGAGCTCGGCAACGCTTACGACCAGACAGGCTTTATTGTTGCTTCTAAGGGGCGCGACGCATTCAACGCCTTCGACTTCGGCGGGGCGGCGTACCATTTCGGTCAGATTTCGCCCACCCATGCGCACAAGAAAGAGCTTTTCCAGGGCTTGCATGTGCTTTGTCAGCAACTGGCCCGCTGGGACCGTTTTGAGCATTACGGAGCAGCCGTTAGCAGGGATATCAGCAGTGCCCTCGAACAGGTCGAGCGCGCACTGCGCTCAGGAGCGGGGTCGCCGGAGCTGGCAGCCTTCTCTGATCAGATGAAGGCGTTTGCAGCCCATCTGGAAAGTATGGAAGGGACAAGCAAGCTGTCAGTTGATTTCATAGCCGATATTTATCTCAATGCAGGTCGGTGCATCCAACGGAACCGGTTTGACGATGCCGTTGCAAGGCATTATCGAACGTTAGAAGCGGTCAGCCAATTTTGTTTAGCCGAATATGGCATTGTGACTGATAGTCCAGATTATGCAGCGCTAAATGAAACTCAACTAAACTTATTTCGATCAGTTTGTAGAGGAAAAGTAGAGCCAGATAAAATTGATCTTAAATTAGGCTTTTGGATGCTGAGAGTTTTTGAGCATTCAATAATGCAAATAGCCTTCGCAGAGAAATCGCAATTCAGCTATAAATCCTTTGCTTTTGAAGGAATACTTAAGGAACGGAATGAATCCATTCTTGCGCATGGATTTAAACCCATTGGCCAAACACGGGCGGAGAAATTTCATACCCAGCTTCAGGAACTCCTGCAATCTGCTTTTGGAGATGCCTTTGGTCAAGCGAAGCAGGCGCTGCAATTGCCGCATTTACCCCCTCTTGGATTTTAAACCCATCTCCCCCATGTCCCTCCTCTCCGGCCTCCGCTCCCAAATCGAGCAGCTACTAGCGCTGGCTCAACAGTCTTACGAGTTGCTGAAGCCCGAAATTGACTTGCACCTGGCGAGCGATTCGCCCGATGTGGAAGCCATAGACCACCTACTGGATCACCTTTATCCTGCATATTCCATGGGAAAAGACGAGGGCACCTACCGGGCATTGGTGGCAAAATTGGCTGCCGTGGATCCGGAGGCTGCTGCTTTTTATGAAGAATGTATACTGGAAGAAACGAATGATGCAGGTGCATGTTGTGTATCCCCTAATCACGCTGCCCAATCCAACCGATGAAATCCCGCAAACCCAACCGCCTCCCAGGATATGATTACAGCCACGATGGCTGCTATTTTTTCACGGGTGTGGTTCAGGGCAGGCTTTGTTGTCTGGGAGAGGTTCGTGCAGGGGTGATGCACCTCAATTCCTTCGGTAAAGTTGCACAAGAACGTTGGTTCTGGCTTGCGGAACAGGATCCCTGCGTTCGGCTGCACGCCTTTGTCGTGATGCCTAGCCACGTGCATGGGATTCTGGAAATCGACCGATCCATGATTGACCCGCCGTCTGCAGGGACAGGTCGCGACCCGTCCCTGCATGAGGCAGACCATGGGTCCATCCAAATCAAATCCCTGCCGGAATTGAAAGGCGCCTGCAAAACCACCGTTTCCAAGCACATCCACCTGGCTGGCCTGCTCGAATTTGGCTGGCAGCGTTCATTCCATGATCGTATTATCCGCGATCGGGCCGGATTTGAGCGCATTTCCCGGTATATGCATGACAACCCTGCCAATTGGAAAGATGACGACTTGTATTCCGCGCCATGCCCCCCATCCTCCTTACCTCCGACCCAATTTGGGATGGCGCGCAAACCCAACCATTTTTCCTATCTTCACAATCAGAAAAAAACGCTATGGGAGACTTAACCATCATATTGCCCCGTGAACTTGCGTGGCATCTCCGGATGCAGGACCAGGCGTTTGAGCAGGAGTTCAAGCGGCTGGCGTTGGTAAAACTGTTCGAGATGGGCCGGATATCGTCGGGTATTGCGGCCCGCACGCTGGGCATCAGCCGGATGGATTTTCTGGAGTTGCTGGCTCAGTATCAGGTGAGTATCTTCAATGATACAGATGACAGCCAACTGCTCGAGGATACACGCAATGCTTGAGACCGTCATCTCCAATACAACCCCGCTGATTACCCTAATGGGACTGGGGGAGCTTAGGCTGTTAAAACATTTCTACACAAAGGTGATCATCCCGCAGGCAGTTTATGAAGAAGTGGAACAAGGCAGATCTAGATCTGCCTACCAGCCTGTGGCAGAAATAGATTGGATAGAAGTCCGTCCGGTTCAACAAATGACCTCGGTAGGGTATCTGCTCGATACGCTTGACCGGGGTGAGGCTGAAGTTATTGTGCTGGCCGGAGAGCTTCAGGCAGGCCGGGGGCTGCTTGACGAAAAGGCTGCCCGCCATGTCGCGTCTTTTCACGGCATTCCTTACACGGGAACGTTGGGCATATTATTAAAAGCCCGGCAGGAAGGGGTCATCCCGGCTTTAGCACCTTTGCTGACCCGTATGACTGAAAACGGGATATGGATCAGCGACACCCTCCGCATGTCGGTACTGCGCCAGGCCAACGAACTATGACCCCCATCCTCCTCATCTCCGACCAGACCCTCCCCAACCTGCTCTTCCTCAAGCAGTTCGGGCCGTTTGAGCGCTATGTGTTCATCACCACCGACAAGATGGAAAAAAGCGGCCAGGGCCGCTGGACCGCCCAGACGGCGGGGATCCCGGAAGCGAGCATCCTCCGCCGGGTGGTGGACCCCGAGCAGCCTGGCAGCACTGTGCAGGCGCTCGACAGCCTCGGCCTCGATGCGGCGGAGCCGGTGCAGGCCTACATCACCGGCGGCACCAAAATGATGTCGCTGGGGGCCCATATTTGGGCCAGCCGGCGCCCGGCGGCGCAGATCTTATACCTGCCCATCGGCGGGAAGCAGTTCCTGCGGATCTTCCCCGATGCCGCCGAGATCCCGCTTACGGCGCAGGTGTCGCTGGAGGAATATCTGGCGGTGCATGGCGTGCAGGTGCTGCGCAAAGGCAACTGGCGGGCCGCATATGCGGAAGCTTCGGCGATCTTCCGGCACCTGAGCGGCGAGCAGCCCGATCCGGACATCCGGGACCGTCTGCTCTGGGCCCGGAAACAGGGGGCGGTAGCCCCGGAGGACAAAGAGATGAAGGCGTTTTATGCTGGCCCCTGGTTGGAGGTTTGGCTGGCAGGCCGCATCCAGGAGGTGCTGCATATTCCCTTGCCGAATATGTCCTACAATGTCAGCCTCAACAAATCCGGCCCCGGCGGGGCCTATAACCAGGAGTACGACGTGATCTTTGTGCAGCACAACCGGCTGTATATAGGCGAGTGCAAACACTTCCTGGGCGCTCAGCCGAAAACGATCGGCGATATCCGGAAAGAGCTGCATAAGCTGGCCGATGCCAACAACCTGTTCGGGCTTTCCGCCCGGCCTTTCTTCGCCATCATCCAGCAGGATGCCGCTGCACAGGTGCAGCCGTTCATTGACGGAAACCGCGAGGCGACCTGGGACGAAATGGCCTCCATTCTGCGCATCCGGAAGCATCCGATGGAAATGGCCGTCCTCCGCGACCCGGAAGCCCTGCGCACGTTTTTTCAGGACCTGTAAAAACTGGAAAACGGATCTGTCTGCGCCTTCAGGCCTGCCGCCACACACGCTTTCATCATGAATGCCCGCAGCCCTTCATTCCCGCCACAGCTCCTCCATATCCCGCCAGCTCAGCAGGCGGCCGCCGGGCAGGGTGAAGCTGGCGTCCCCGCCGTACACCACAAATCCGGCGGTACCGGCCTCCCCGCTGAGTTTCTGCCAAAGGCGGATCGTATCGAAATAGCTGTCGAGCATCGTCTTGCCCGATTTAATCTCCACCGGACGCAGCCCCGTCCCCCGCTCGATCAGACAGTCCACCTCGCGGCGGCTTTTGTCGGTCCAGAAATACAGGCCGGGCTTCTGGCCCCGGTGCAGGCGGTGCTTGACGAGCTCGGACAGCACCAAGTTCTCGAACAGGCTGCCCCGGAGGTAATGGCTGAAGAGCTGGCCCGCTTCGCTGATGCCCAGCAGGTAGCAAGCCAGGCCGGTATCGTGGAAATACAGCTTGGGCGACTTGACCGCCCGCGTGCCTACGTTGCGGAAGTATGGCTGCAGCGTGAACACCAGAAAGCTGGCCTGCAGAATCGACATCCAGCTTTTCGCCGTATTGGCGCTGATGCCTGCATCCTGAGCCAGCGAACTGAGGTTGAGCGGCTGGCCGATGCGCCCTGCGCACAGCTGCAGAAAGCGGATAAACGCATCGAGATCGCCGATATTTTTCATCTGCCGGACGTCCCGCTCCACGTAGGTCTGCACATACGAGGGATAGAAGAGATGCGGCTCGATCTGGCGGTCGTAACAGCGGGGATACTGCCCCCGGAACAGCACCTCCTCGAAGGAGCCGAAGCGGAAGCCCGCAGCATGCAGCTCTGCCAGCGACAGCGGAAGCAGGCTGAGCACCGCTGTCCGCCCGGCCAGCGACTGGGTGATCTTCTCCGAAAGCAGAAAGTTCTGCGAACCCGACAGGTAATAGCGGATCTCCGGATCCGCATCCGCCCGGCCCTGAATGTACGAAAACAGCGCGGGTGCCCGCTGCGCCTCGTCCAGCACCAGACCTGCCGGAAACTGGTCCAGAAACCCGCGCGGATCCTGCAGCGCGATGGCCCGGAGATCCGGCTCTTCGAGGGACACATAGGGCAGATCCGGGATCAGCGCCTTGAGCAGGGTCGTCTTGCCGGACTGGCGCGGGCCGGTCAGAAAACAGACCGGAAACTTTCCCCTGAGCCCCAGCAAGGTTTCAGACAGCGTGCGTGCAATCATGCCGTAAATAAACAACCATCCATCCAAATCCGCAATCCGATTGCAGATTTGTCCAACCTGTATTCTTATGCCTAATTTCTTCCTCCTTTTCAACCACCGCCTCAGCTCCGAACAGGAGGCCGACGCCCGCAGGTCGCTGGCGGCCGCTGAGTTCATCTACCTGCCCGACGAGCTCCAGGCAATCTGGAGCCAGGTGCCGCCGGAACCCGAATCGCTCGATGCGCACGTGGCGCCCGTCCTCGGCTGGCTGGACGCCCGGGCGCAAGCGGGGGATACCGTCATGGTGCAGGGCGACTACGGGGTAACGTGGATTGCGGTAACCCATTGCCTGTCAAAGGGATACATTCCTGTCTACGGCACCACCGGCCGCCAGACGCTGGAGCAGCCTCAGCCCGACGGCTCGGTGAAGATCGAGCGGGTGTTCCGGCATGTGCGCTTCCGCAAGTACCGGCCCTGACCATCTTTCCCCCCCCCTAACCCGGATGCGATGCCCGACGCCGCCCCCTATTTCCCCTTCGAGCTCAACCGCGGACAGGCCGAAGCCTTTGACGCGCTCTGCGCCTTCGCGCAGCAGCACACCGACCAGGTGTTCATCCTGAAAGGCTATGCCGGCACCGGCAAGACCACCCTGATGAAGGGGCTCATCGGCTACCTGCGGGAGCAGGAGATCCGCTATGAGCTGCTCGCCTCCACCGGGCGGGCGGCCAAGATCCTCTCCGAAAAGACCGGGGTCCTGGCCCGGACCATCCACAGCTGCATTTACGTGTTTGCCGGATTGGGCGACAAGGCCGTCTTCATACTCAAGCGGGCGGTGCCCGGCAGCCGGATGATCTATATCGTGGACGAATCCTCGATGATCTCCGATCAGCCGGTGCCGCCGGGCTCCTTTGCGGAGTTTGGCGACGGCAGACTGCTCCAGAACCTGCTGGAATACGACCCCGAAGGGCGGTTTATCTTCGTCGGCGACCCCTGCCAGCTTCCGCCGGTCAACCAGCGCGAATCGCCGGCCCTCAATCCGGCTTCCTATGCCGCCTACCCCGGCAAGCCGGGCGTCCGGGAGGCCGAGCTCACCGAAGTAGCCCGCCAGGCCGCCGGCAGCGGCATCCTGCAGGTCGCCAGCCGCCTGCGGGCCCTGGTCCAGCAGCCCGAAACCAGCAAATGGCCCAGCCTGCCCGTGCATGCTGCCCCCCACATCGCCCTTCACCGCGACCCGGAGGCCCTGCTCGGCGCCTACCTGCGCGCCCGGCACCCCGAAGACCTCTCCCGCGCCATCCTGATCTGCCATTCCAACCAGCAGCGCATGCAGCTCAACGCGCGCATCCGCCACAGCCTCGGGCGCACCGGCCCCGATCCGGTGCCGGGCGATGTGCTGATGGTGACGCAGAATACCGGCGCCTTCGGCCTGCACAACGGCGACCTGCTCCGCTTCCTGCGGTTTACCGGACGCACGGACTACAAGGCCGGCCTGGTCTTCGCCGAGCTGGAGGTGCAGCCCGAACAGGGCGAACCGCAGACCGTGCTGTGCTTCCTCGACCTGATCCATTCCGGCAATCTCAACCTCAGCACCAACCAGCATCAGCAGCTGATGATCGACTTCAAAGCCCGGATGCAGGCGCAGAGAATCAAGGAAGGCACGACCGAATATAACGACCAGTTGCGCAGCGACCCCTGGCTCAACGCCGTCAAGGCCGTGTACGGCTTCGCGGTGACCTGCCACAAGTGCCAGGGCGGCGAATGGCAGGAGGCCTTTATCTGGATGGACAATAAAATCGCCGGCATGCCGAGGCCGAATGTGTACCAATGGTGGTACACAGCCATGACCCGCGCTGTGCAGCGGGTGCATCTGGAGGCGCTCTGGTTTGTCAGGTAAGCCCTGGCTCAGTCCCCGTCCGCCTCGCCGAGGTATTTTTTGAGGGTGTTGAGCGAAATCTCCAGCAGCCGGGCCGCCTGCGCCTTGTTGCCGCCGCAGTACTCCAGCGTGCGCTGGATATGCCGCCGCTTGACGCCTTCGAGGCTCAGGTCCGGCTGCGCCGCGCCGTAGAGCCCGGCGGGCACGGACAGGCTCAGCTCTTTGGCATACAGATCGGACAGGACGGATGCATTGAAAATCAGGTTCTCCATCTCGCGGATGTTCCCCGGAAAATCATGCTGCATCAGCCAGTCCATGGTTTCGCGGGACAGGCTGCGCTGCGGAAGCCGGAGTTCGCGCATGCATTTGTCCATCAGAAAGCCGACGAGCTCCCGGCGGTCTTCTACGGAATACGCACGAAGCGGAGGCACGCGGATGCGGGTCCGCACGAGCCGGTAGTACAGGTCCCAGCGGAAGCGGCCTGCGCGGCATTCGGCTTCCAGGTCCTTGTTGGTGGCGGCCAGCATGCGCACATCGACCGGACGCTCCTCCGTGCCGCCCACCGGCGTGATGCGCTGCTCCTGGAGGGCGCGCAGCAGGGTGCTCTGCATGGCCATGCTGATGTCGCCGATTTCGTCCAGAAACAGAATTCCCCCGTCCGCCCTGCCGAAATAGCCCTCGGCATGCTCTGCGGCCCCGGTAAAGGCCCCCTTGCGGTGGCCGAAGAGGCGGGACTCCAGCAGGTCGTCGTTGCGGAAGGCGCCGCAGTTGATCGCCACGAAGGGTTTGCCGCGCCGGTGGGAAAACTGGTGGATTTCCCTGGCGATCAGCTCTTTGCCGGTTCCGCTTTCGCCCTCGATCAAGCAGGAAAGCGCATCGAACTCCGCAATCCGCCGCGCAAGCCCGTACACGGGCTTGAGCGTCTGCGGGATGCAGCGGTCCGGCGTCTCTCCGGGCTCCCGGAGCAGCTGAATGCGGTAGTTGAACAGGGCGCCGGTCACCTTGACCTCGAAAATCTTCGGCCCGTCTTCAGCCATGGCGCGGTCCGCCCCCTGGATGAGGCGCGTGCGGAAGCCGTTGTCCTCCAGATGCAGCGCCATCCAGACCATGCGCATGGGCGTGGTGCCGTTGGAGGCCAGGATGTCGATGTCGTCCTCCCGGACCAGCTCCAGCACTTCCTCCGCCCGCTGCTTGATTTCCTGAAAGTCGAAAATATTCCGCAAAGGCTTGAAAACCAGATTGATGGAATGACCAGGAAATGCGCGCACGAGCGCAGTATACAGCTCCAGGCTGCGCAGGTCGCCGTCTTCCTTCGGCGAAACGAGCACATGCTCGCGGTGCAGCTCCGGCTTGTACCATTGGCGGTGCAGCTCGAAGGTGGGGCCTTCGGTCTCGATTTCGCTGCTGGTCTTGCCTACATAATCGTAATGCCAGGCGATCCACGAGACGATGACCCGGCCGGGGCCTGCAGGGGCTTTCATATTCAAATTTTGACTCAAGATAGCAAAAATTGCAATAGCATCTGCCCCGCAGGCGCAAATCTGCGCCCTTTTTCCATTGGCACAAGCTTGGAAGCGGACGCAGCATATGCTGCTGGTATGCAACTCTTTCTGAACAAAGCCGGCATCAGGCTCGGCGTCCGCGACGGCCGCTACCACATCCGGCATGCCGACGGCGAGGAATCGGTGCCGCCGGGCCAGGTGTCGAGCATCTGCCTCAACCGCGCTGCCTCGCTCAGCTACGAAGCCGTGATGCTGGCCGTGGAACATGAGACGGAAATCCTCTTCATCGATGGCAAGGGCTTCCCTTTTGCCCGGCTCTGGAGCCCGCGTTACGGCTCGATTTCCACCATCCGCAAGAACCAGGTCCGCTTCGCGCAGTCGCCGGCGGCGGTGGAATGGATCCGCCAGATCCTGCTGCGCAAGACCGAAAACCAGACGGTGCTGCTCTCCCTGCTGCGCAGCCTGGACCCCGCCGTCACCCTGCAGGTGACCGACGCGCTGACCCGCCTCGAACGCTACCGCGCACGCATCCTGGAGATTCAGGGCGAGGACATCGCCCAGGCCGGGGCCAGCTTCCGCGGGCTGGAGGGCAAATGCGGGTTTGTGTACTTCCGGGCCATCAGCGACTGTCTGCCGGACCAGTACCGCTTCGAGAAGCGGTCCAAGCACCCGGCACTGGACATGTTCAACTCCCTGCTCAACTATGCCTACGGCATGCTCTACGGGCGGGTGGAGCACGCGCTCATCCGCGCCGGCATCGACCCCTATCTGGGCATCCTGCACCGCGACGAGTACAACCGCCCGGTGCTGGTGTACGATGTCATCGAGCCCTACCGGATCTGGGCGGAGTATGTGGTGGTGAAGCTGTGCATGGATCAGGCCATTTTCATCGAGTTCTTCGAGATCAGCCAGGGCGCATTCTGGCTGGCCGACATCGGCAAGCGGATCCTGATCCAGTCGCTCAACGACTACCTCGATGAGGTGGTGGAGATCAAGGGCCAGCGGCGAAGCCGCCAGACCCATATCGACCTGGAGGCGCAGCAGCTGGCTGCGATGTTCAAAAGCTTCGATCCCGGCAGCCCGGAGCCCGATGCCGCCGGGGAGCCGGATCCGGACGTGTAATCCCCCTTCCCTATGCTGTACAGTGCTACCGGGTTTGCGGCAGGCCAGCAGATGGACCCCGTCAGCGCCGAGGCGCTGCATGCGCGCATCTGCGATCCCCGCAGCGGGCTGGCCGATCAGGTCGCCCTGCTCCGCAAGGTGCGCCAACTGGACCCTGACGCCTACCGACGGGCCAAGACCCAGCTGCCCTGGTTCATCGGGGCGCAGTTTGCCGGGGCCCGGCGCAAAATCGACCAATTTGTGCAGCTCGACTGCTTTGTGGTGGACCTGGACCACTGCCGGGAGTCGGAAGCAGCCTTCCAGGCGCTGCGCAGCAGGATTCAGGCTGATCCGCAGGTGCTCCTGTGCTTCGTGTCGCCGGGCGGCGACGGGCTCAAATGCCTCTTCCGGCTGTCCCAGCCGCTGACGCACACCAAGCTCTACAGCGATTTCTACCGCAGCTTCGCCCTCGACTTTGCCGCGCGCCACGGCGCCGCGCAGGCCGTGGACCTGCGCACCTGCGACGTGACCCGGGTCTGCTTCCTCAGCAGCGACCCCGAAGCCTTTCTGCGCCCCGATCCGGAGCCCGTGGACTGGGGCATCGTGCAGGAGCTCAACCTGCTGCCGGACCCGCTGCCCTTCGACCCGGATCCGGGCCCCGGCCCGCCGCCTGCGGCGGAGCGCGGCAGCCTGCCCGCCGATGTTTATGCTGAGATCCGCAAGCGCCTCCAGCCCGGCAAGCCCCAGCGCCCGCTGCGGCCGGTCGTGGTGCCCGATGCGCTGGAGCGCATCGTGGAGCCCGTCCGCCAGGCCTGCGCAGCGGCCGGCATCGCCCTGGCCGAAATCCGCGATATCCAGTACGGCAAAAAGCTTGTGTTCCAGTTCCGCGATGCCTGGGCAGAACTCAATGTCTTTCACGGAAAAAGCGGATTCTCCATCGTCAAAAGCCTTAAGCGGGGCTCCGATCCCGATCTCTGCGATCTCCTCCATGCGCTCGTGAGCGAGGTGGTATTCCGCCCCGCTCCGCTCGAAGACCTGAAGGCCCGCATCATGAACCTCGGCCCGCATGATAATTGAATGCCTGTTTCTGCCGGATTTCAACCGCAAAGGAATGCAAGGAATGCCGTCCAGTCTTCCGACTTGATACTTGATACTTCATTTCAACCGCAAGAGGCGCAAAGGAACGCAAGGAATGCAGGCCAGTCTTCCGACTTGATACTTGATACTTCATTTCAACCGCAAGGGGCGCAAATCAGCCGCCGGCCCTTCCATTGCCGCAGGCATTGCCTGCAGTCTTCCGACTTGATACTGAATACTTTCTACTCCATACCCGTCTCACTACACAATACGCACTACTCAATACCCCCCCCCAAGGCCAGTCCTACTACTTGATACTTACTACTTACTACTTGATACTCAACACTATGCCCCGCAAGCCTCCCAACCTCGCCGAACGAATCGCCCGCATCCGGAAAGCCGGTGTCGACGGCAGCGAATGGCTGCAGGCCCGCCCCGCAGACGGGGATCTGCTGCCCCTCAGCCAGCGCATCCAGGCCATCCTGGACTGGATCAGCTCCGCACGCAATGCCAAACCTGCCGATATGCTCTGCTTTATCTCCTACGACATCGAACACAACAAAGTGCGCACCCAGATTGCGAAATATCTGATCCGGATGGGTTGCCAGCGGATTCAGAAATCCGTATATTTTGCCAAGCTCGACCAGGCCCGCTACCGGGAGATCGTGGACGCGCTGCGGGAAATCCAGGCGCTCTACGACAACCAGGACAGCGTGTTTTTCCTGCCGGTGGGCGAGGACAACCTCAACCGCATGCAGCTGATCGGGCGGATGCTCCAGGTGGAGCTGGCTGTGTCGAACAAAAGCACCCTCTTCATATGAACGCCCCGCTCCGCTCCTTCTTCGATACGCCTCCCGGCGCCGACCAGCAGGCTGCCCTCGATGCGCTGGAGGCCTTTCTGCACGATCCTGCCCAGCACGTATTCCTGCTCCAGGGCTATGCCGGCTCCGGCAAGACCTACCTCATCCGGGGACTGGCCCGGTACCTCAAGGCCCGGGACCAGCCGTTTGCGCTGATGGCACCCACCGGACGCGCCGCCATGGTGCTCCGGCAGCGGACCGGATTCGAGGCCGGCACCATCCACCGGTCCATCTACCGGCTGGACCAGCTGATCCCTTTCCGCGACGGCGAGGATGTTCGCTTCCGCTTTCCCCTGACGACCAGCCTCGAAATGGACAATGGCATGCTGGCGGTCGTGGACGAGGCGTCGATGCTGTCCAACCTGCACAACGAGCACGAGTACATGGTGTTCGGAAGCGGTTTTCTCCTCGACGACCTGATGGCGCTGTTCAACCCCGCCGAAACCCGGCGCAAGCTCATCTTCTCCGGCGATCCCGCCCAGCTCCCGCCTGTCGGGATGAATTTCTCCCCCGCCCTCGACATCGCCTATCTGCAGGAACGCTACCGGGTCCGGACCGCCGGCGCAACCCTCCGGCAGGTCCTGCGCCAGGGCGAAGGCAGCGCGATCCTGGCCCTTGCGGGCGAGCTCCGGGACCAGATCGAATCCGGAACCCGCATCGGGCTCTCCTTCAGGCCCGAGCCCGGCAGCGAGGCCGCCCCCGCCAGCCTGCAGGACATCCCGCAGGCCTACCTCGACGAGGCCTATGCGCCGGAGGGCGACCCGAAAGGCGCCATTGTGACGTACAGCAATGCCGCTGCGCTCCGCTTCAACCAGCAGATCCGTCTGCTGCGCGACGGCAGCCATCTTCCGGTCCAGACGGGCGAGCTGCTGCTGGTGATGCGCAACAACTACCGCTACGAGCAGCCGTTCTTCAACGGCCAGCTGGTGCGTGTGGCCCATGTGAGCCCCGAAACCATCCGGCGGACGGTGCGCTTCAAGTCCCGCAGCGGCCCCGCCGAGCGCACGCTCGTATTCCGCAGCATTTCCATCATGCCCCTGGAGCAGGACCGGGAACCGGGCACCGGCGGCGCGGAATACGAGTTCTTCCTTCTCGAACCCTTCCTCGAAGACCCCGGCGGCCAGCTGCAGCAGCTGGACCAGCAGGCCCTGTATGTGGATTTCCGGATGCGGCATCCGAACTGGGAGCCGGATGCGCCGATGGCTGCAGACATCCTCCGCGCCGATCCGTTCTACCATGCCCTGCAGGCGAAATACGGCTACGCGATGACCTGCCACAAGGCGCAGGGCGGCGAATGGCCCACCGTATGGGCCGATCTGGCCTCGGGGCCGGGCGGATCGGGCGCAGCCTACCTCCGCTGGGCCTACACGGCGGTGACCCGTGCCCGGAGCCAGCTCTATATGACCCGCCGCCCGCCCGGAGGCCGGCACAAACCCCTCAGCGTGCTGGAAACCTTTACCCTGACCGGGATTCCGGCAGGATTCTACTACATGCCGCCGGAAGCTGCCGGCGGCCCGCCCGAAGCTGCTTTTCTGGAGCCCTGGCGCAATGCGGTGCGGCTGGCCGCCCAAACCGAAGACTTCCAGCTGGACCTCCAGCCGCTGTCCTACCGGGAGCGGATGCAGTTCCGGAAAGACGGCATTGCCTTCACCCTCGATCAGCAGTACAGCAAAAAGGGCCTCACCAGCCTGAGCCTCTTCAGCGGCAGCGCAGAGGCCGCGCAGCCGGTCATGGACGCCATCCGGGCCATCCAGCCGCCAGTGCACCGCCCGCCGGCGCCGGATCTGGCGGAGCCGTTCCGGCGGGACCTCTGGGACCAGATGACCGAAGCAGCAGAGGCCTGCGGAGCGCAGCTGACGCACTATCAGTTTGCCCCGTACCAGGACACCTACTTCCTGCAATGCGGGGGCGCCTGCAAGCTGGATTTTTCCTTCGATGCCGAAGGCCGCTATACCACTCTCCGGCCCGCTTCGGTCCTGGGCCCTGCCGACGCCCAGCTCCAGGAGCTGATCCGGCTCATTCTTCCATTCTTCAACCCCTGAGGCATGCCGAGCGAAAAAGAACTCACGCAGTGGGCGTGGCAGCAGTATGCTGCGATCAAGGAGGCCCGGCTGGCGGGCCGGTTCGAGGAAATCCCGCCGCGGATTGCCGAGATTGCGGAGGCGGGCACCGACTGGCGGCCCAACCTGTTTCTGGGATCGGCCATCTGGTGGGCCATCCACCACTGCGGCAAGCACCTGCTGGAGCAGCAGCCGCCCGATACAGCCGGGGTGCTCCGGCTGCTGGGCTATGCCACGCAGTTTGCCGCCGAACGGCAGATTCCGCCGCCTTCCGCAGCCTCCATGCTGCTGCGGCTGGCGCTCAAGGTGCGGCGGCAGTTCCCGTCGTTCCCGGAATTTGCCGCCTGGTGGGACCTCAGCCAGCTCCAGCCCGACGACTACGAGCCGTTCAGGCCCGAAGACAGCCGCAAGGCGATGATGTCGCTCGCCGAGCATGCCTGGATCTCGCTGGCGGCAGCCCTGCTGGAGGGCACCCCCGACCCTGAGCGGCCCTGGGAGCCGCCGCTGCGGGATACGGAAGCCCTGGAACGCTGCGCGGCGGGGCTGGAGGCACTGGCCCGGAGCCATCCGCAGTACGAATATCCGCTCTACTACCTGGGCAAGCTGCGCATGGCCCTCGGCAGGCCAGCCGAGGCTGCGGAAGCGCTCAAGCAGTTTCTGCCCAAAAAACCGGGCGAATTCTGGGCCTGGCAGGCGCTGGGCGAGGCGCTGGAGGCGGCAGAACCGGCCCGTGCGATGGCCTGCCTGGCGCATGCGGCGGCGCTGCCGGGCCGGGCCGAGTTCCGCGTGCGCGTGCATGAGCGGCTGGGCGCCATGCTGCTGCGGGCCGGGCGGGCGGACGAGGCCCGGACGGAGTACGCCCTGGCTATCCGCGCCTACGAGCAGAACTGGGAGCACCGCGTGCCCGGGCGCCTGATCCAGCTTGCGGGCGAGGCGTGGTACCGCGCGGCGCGCGACCTGGGCCACAACCGCGCCCTGTATGCGGAGCTGGAGCCGGCGGCGCAGGAGCTGCTGGCCGGGGAGCTCGAAGCCGCAGCCGCCGTGGTGACCGCCGTCATCCGGAGCGAGTCGGGCAAACCCTTCGTGCAGTACCAGCGGGGGCGGGAGGAAAAAGGCAGCTTCCCGGCGCATCTGCATCCCGGGTCTGCACCGAAAGCCGGGGACTATGTGCTGCTGCGGGGCGTGCGCGACGGGCAGGGCAAGCTGCGGGTGCAGCGGTCGGAGCCCTGCGCAGAGCGCCCCGAGGGTGCGCGGGAATTTACGGAGCGGATCAAGGTCACGGCCAAAGGCTACGGATTTGCGGGGCGGGACATCTTCGTGCCGGACTACCTGATCCGGGAGGCGGGACTGCAGGACTACGACAAAGTAAGCGGCATTGCGGTGGAGCGGTACGACAAAGCCAAAGCACGCTGGGGCTGGTCGGCGCTGCGGGCAGTGCGGGTGCAGCCCCCTGCGGCGGAGCCGGCGGCGGAAGCAGCAGCAGAAACGGGGGCGGAAGCGGACGGGCTTCCGGCCTCGGATTTTTGGGAAGCGGAGGGCAAAAGTTAGCGTATCAGACTGGTTATGAACGCATTGACGTGCAATAACTTTTTTTCATGCTCCGGGGCGGATTTGCTTGCAAATGGCCGGAAAAAGAGCGTATTTGCATACACGTTCAAGGGCCGGAGCATTTGGGCGAAAAGGGGCTTTGAGGCGTACTTTGACATAGCCAACTCCCTGATCCTGAGGAGAAGGACCCCATGTAGGCTCAGAGCCCCTCTTCCACTACAACAAGGATTAAGACATGCCCCCAGCTTCATCCACTGCGCATCCCCGATTACTCAGAGCCCCTCTTCCACTACAACAAGGATTAAGACCCCCGGTAACTGGGTGGGCATACTCCACAATGGACTCAGAGCCCCTCTTCCACTACAACAAGGATTAAGACCCCCACGATGGCCTGGCTCATCGCGTCGAAAATCAGCTCAGAGCCCCTCTTCCACTACAACAAGGATTAAGACAGTTGTACGCGAGAACTTTGCCACGCGCATCTTCGTTTCTCAGAGCCCCTCTTCCACTACAACAAGGATTAAGACGGGCAATGGCATCACCGCGATGCCATTGATGTAAAGCCCTCAGAGCCCCTCTTCCACTACAACAAGGATTAAGACCGCGATGCCATTGATGTAAAGCCGTGGTTCCAGCCCTCAGAGCCCCTCTTCCACTACAACAAGGATTAAGACGGCGTGGTCCTCGACCAGGCTGCGCCATGCCTCCATCCTCAGAGCCCCTCTTCCACTACAACAAGGATTAAGACTCTGAGGAATAGCCTCCCCATCGGAAGGTTTTCCCACTCAGAGCCCCTCTTCCACTACAACAAGGATTAAGACAATCATTATGAGTCAGGTTATCCTGACAGAATAAACTCAGAGCCCCTCTTCCACTACAACAAGGATTAAGACTGCACGCGGATCTCTACTACGTCCACCAGCAGAATCCTCAGAGCCCCTCTTCCACTACAACAAGGATTAAGACGGGTACGCATTTTCTCCCACATTTTGGGATCGGGCCGCTCTCAGAGCCCCTCTTCCACTACAACAAGGATTAAGACGGACGAGGAGCCAGGAATCGAACCTGGAAGATTGAGCGCTAGCTCAGAGCCCCTCTTCCACTACAACAAGGATTAAGACCGGGACGAGGATGCGCTGCGGAGGGGTCTTGCCGTCCTCAGAGCCCCTCTTCCACTACAACAAGGATTAAGACCGAGGGAGATTTTGCCCTGAGCGTAGGCCTTTCCACTCAGAGCCCCTCTTCCACTACAACAAGGATTAAGACCGCTGCTTCGAGGGAGATTTTGCCCTGAGCGTAGGCCTTCTCAGAGCCCCTCTTCCACTACAACAAGGATTAAGACCGGGGTGGGCATACTCGATAATCGAGATCTGCCCACCTCAGAGCCCCTCTTCCACTACAACAAGGATTAAGACAGCACATACTGTTTAAAGTAGTACTCGGCCTTGGGGTTACTCAGAGCCCCTCTTCCACTACAACAAGGATTAAGACCTCTGTCGACCATTTCGACAGGAGGGCATACACGCCCTCAGAGCCCCTCTTCCACTACAACAAGGATTAAGACATCCGGCAGGCTGGCGGCGGCCTCCTCGCTCAGCCGTGCTCAGAGCCCCTCTTCCACTACAACAAGGATTAAGACGTGGAGAGCAGCAGCGATCGTTCTCGCCTGCCGGGCGAGACTCAGAGCCCCTCTTCCACTACAACAAGGATTAAGACGCCGGCACCAGAATGCGCTGCGGGGGTGTCGAAGCATCCACTCAGAGCCCCTCTTCCACTACAACAAGGATTAAGACCCGATTTTCCCCGTTTTCGGGCAATATGCACCTCGCCTCAGAGCCCCTCTTCCACTACAACAAGGATTAAGACCCGGGTAAACGAGCCTTCAAACTGGACAGTTCTCGAACTCTCAGAGCCCCTCTTCCACTACAACAAGGATTAAGACAATCCCACTGCGCCGCAAATCCGGCGGCGCGCAGGTCAGCTCAGAGCCCCTCTTCCACTACAACAAGGATTAAGACCGTACCGGTCGAGAAAGTGCTGAATAGCGATAGCCGCCCTCAGAGCCCCTCTTCCACTACAACAAGGATTAAGACAGAGTAGGGGGGACCGGGTGCATGCAGGGCGTCATTTGCGCTCAGAGCCCCTCTTCCACTACAACAAGGATTAAGACGCCATTTCGGGTGTGATTACTGCGAAAGTCATAACACCTCAGAGCCCCTCTTCCACTACAACAAGGATTAAGACGGAACTACGATGTGCCCGGTCTGCTCGGACACCGGCATCGCTCAGAGCCCCTCTTCCACTACAACAAGGATTAAGACTTAAAGGATGAAAACGCTGACTGGCAATGCATCGCATGCTCAGAGCCCCTCTTCCACTACAACAAGGATTAAGACGGGACCGCGACGGGTGTTTGCGGGCACCAGAATGCGTTGCCTCAGAGCCCCTCTTCCACTACAACAAGGATTAAGACACTTGGCCCGTGAGCGGGCCTTCGGCTTTGCGGCTTCCTCAGAGC
>JANRID010000027.1:0-44282 GCA_033765305.1 Bacteroidia bacterium | reverse complement strand
GGGCCGGAATCGAACCGGCGACACATGGATTTTCAGTCCATTGCTCTACCAACTGAGCTACCTCACCGTGTGACTGAGTTGTGGAGTGCAAATATAGCAGGATTTTTTCATCTGCTGCACCTGCCGGGAAAAAAAATTTTTCGCCGGGATCAGATCAGGCTGCGCAGCACCGATACAGCTTCCTCCAGCATGGCATCGTCGAGGTCGAGGTGGGTGACCAGGCGGATATAGCCGCCTCCGAAATTGCCGCCCAGCAGGCCCCGCGTCCGGAGCCGCTCCAGCCAGGCCTCCACGGGCATCTGCGCCGGGTCCGGGCGGAAGCCCACAATATTCGTCTGCACGGGCATGACATCCGTCACCCAGGCGCAGCTGCGCAGGGTGTCGGCCAGCACTGCCGCCCGGCGGTGGTCGTCGGCCAGCCGCCCGATGTGGTGGTCGAGCGCGTAGAGCCCCGCGGCTGCTAGCATGCCTACCTGGCGCATGCCGCCGCCCATGAACTTCCGGATGCGCCGCGCCCGCGCAATATGCGCCCGGCTGCCGAGCAGCACCGAGCCCACCGGTGCCCCCAGCCCTTTGGAGAGGCACACCGAAATGGTGTCGAACCAGGGGCCGTACTGCGCCGGGCTGCCGCCCGTGGCGGCCAGGGCATTGAAAATTCGCGCCCCGTCGAGGTGCAGGGCCAGGCCCTGCTCCGTGCAGACCTGCCGGATCGCGGCGATCTCCGCCGGGTCGTAGCAGGCGCCGCCGCCCTTGTTAGCGGTGTTTTCGAGCACCACCAGCGCGCTGTTCGGGAAGTGCTGGTCGTCGGGCCGCACCGCCGCCCGGACCTGCTCCGCCGTGATCCGACCGTAATGGCCGTCGATCAGGGCCACCGAGCAGAGCGAATGCGCCATGATTCCGCCGCCTTCGTACAGGTACACATGCGAATAGCGGTCGCAGATGACCTCGTCCTGCGGGCGCGTATGCACGCGGATGGCGATCTGGTTGCACATCGTGCCCGATGGGCAGAAGAGCCCGGCCTCCTTGCCGAATAGCTCCGCCAGCCGGGCTTCGAGCTGCTGCATCAGCTCGTCTTCGCCGAAGACATCGTCGCCGACCGGCGCGGCGGCCATGGCGGCCCGCATGCCCGGCGTCGGGCGCGTGAGGGTATCGCTGCGGAAGTCAAGGGTCATAGCCTGGGAGTGCAACGGTTATTTCCAGCCGAAAGTCGCTTTCGCCCACACCTTCATAAAATTCCGGCCTTCAGTGAGCAGGATCTTCGGGTTGATGCGGCTGAAGACCACATGCTCGCGCAGGTGCACCGTCACAGGCTTCATGCTGAGGCCCTTTTCGCGGTCGGCCAGGAAGATGAATTCCAGGTCGGCGAGGTAGCGGTTGATGGTGGTGCGCAGAAACACGGCTTTGCCGCGGGCATTGAAGCCTTTGAGGCCGCACTGGGTATCGGTAATCGAAATCCGCAGAAACACCCCGGACAGCCAGCGCAGGAAACGCGAGATACGCACCCGCACGGGGGGCAGCTTGCGGTAGTAGTCGGCGTCCTTGATCCCGATGGCGATGTCCGTGCCGCTGCGCAGCATGCCGTAGATGGCCATCACGCTCTCCAAGGTGTAGGGGAAATCCACATCGGTGAAGATGCACAGCTCGGCATCGGAGGCCTCCACCCCCCGGCGGAGGGTGAAGCCTTTGCCCATGTTGACCGGGTTTTCGATGTAGAGGAACTGCGGCAGGCCGGCCTCCAGCTGGCGCAGGTGCGCAGCGGTGACATACTCGCCGGAGCCGTCGTTGACGAGGATCAGCCGCAGCCGGACGCCCGTCAGCATGCCGGCCAGCGCCTGGCCCGCCTGCAGGATTTCTTCCGTCCACGCGCCGGAGGGCTTGTAGCAGGGCAGTACGATATCGAGGCTACGGGGCTGCAGCATCCGCGTCAGGATCAGGGCGCAAGATAATAGTTGTTGAACATCAGGCGGTAGCGCCCGTTGAGCGGGAGGTACAAATCCGTATGCACCGGCGCGATCAGCAGGGATTCCACGGCGATGTACTGGCCGCCAATGTAGAGTTCGAGGCGGTTGCCGGGCTGTTTGACCTGATAATCCACATCGCCCCGCACCCAGTCGTCGAATACCTGGGTGGAGAACATCACTGGATACGATTCGTTGGCCAGGAGTTTGCCGTCGGGGCTGTATTCCTTGATGATCCAGTGCGGAAATCCGGGATAGCGCTTGTCGGCCTGCACCCAGACCGATGCGTGCACGGCTTCAGCCACCGGCACCGGCCCGTCGAAGACCAGCAGGTGCCCTTTGCGCAGGGTTTTGACCGAAGCGGCAAACTCCGGATTGCCGCCGGCGTCGAAGCAGTCGTAGTGCACCCACTTGACCGGCTGCGGCGAATAGAAATCGCCGTAGCGCAGCAGGGTATCGCGCCCGGCTTCGAAGCGGCTGATAAATGCAGGCGCAGTGCTTTGCAGCAGCTCCAGCGGCAGGCTGTAGAGGGAGAAGTCGGGCTTCTCGATCAGCGGTTTCGCGCGGGCGATGAGCTGCTGCTGCTCCCAGGTGAGGACGGTATTGTTCTGCTTGAGAATGAGCAGGGGCCGGGGATCGCGGAGATCTTCGAGGATGCGCTTGGGGATCAGCTCGCTGCTCTGGATCTGCACCAGGCGCAGCGAGTGGGTGACGGAGGTGCGCGACATGGCGCCGCAGGCCAGCGGCAGCCCGGTATCGTAGGCCAGCTTGAAGGCCTGGCGGTTGACGTCGGGGGAGATGTTGCGGGAATTGAATTTTTCCGAGCCGATGTTGAAGACCGGCACCGGCAGCACCGCCTGGAAGTCTTCCGGCTTGACGCCTGCCTCGATCAGCAGCGCGCGCGGATTGACATCCTTGCCGACAAAAAAATTGCTCTTCTTCGCCGCTCGGATGATCCGCGTGTGCGCATCCAGGTGCAGCGCCGCTTCCCAGCCCCAGAATCCCAGCGCGATCACGGCAATGCCGGTTGACACCGCCCGCAGCCCCCGCATCCGGACCCGCCTGACAATCAGGTACAGATACACGGCTGCGTACATGGTGAAGAGGTAGTAAAAAATCCAGGCGAAGCGCCCGAGCGAGCGGAACTGCCGCAGCGGCGGCATCAGGTCGAGCAGGAATTCCATGCCCCAGATGAAGGGGATCGCCATCGAAAAGATCAGCATGAGCACCCCGGCGCCTACCGACACGCCGAGCCCGGCAGGCAGCGCCGGCCGGAACGCGCGCCGGAATCCCCGCCGCCGCAGGTAGCGGACGATCCGCACCACGCCCAGCACGCCCACGACCGTGGCCGTCAGCCCCACATAGGCGAAGCCTTCCATCTCGTCCGGCGGCATGCCGGGGAAAAAGCGCCGCCAGGCCTCCCGGAACGGCCCGTGCACCGGCAGAAATACCGTATGCAGCAGCGCCCGGTAGGTGAAAAATCCGTAGGGATTGGCCGGCCGGTCGGTGACCGGGTCGGTGGCGGCCATAAAGCCCTGAAACAGCAGCACCGGAACGGCTGCCGTCAGCAGGCCCAGCAGCAGATGCTGCCGGATCCGTTTTCCGCCCTGCCGGCGCTCCACCAGCGCCTGCACCAGCCAGAACGAAAGCCCCAGCAGCGCCCCGATCATCAGGTAATAGGCATGGATGAAGCCCCAGATCAGGATGATGCCCATGGCGATGGCGGTCCAGCGGACGCGGGGCGCCTGCGGCTGCACGGCGCGCAGCAGCGCGTACCACAGCATCGGGATATACACCGTGTAGCTCAGCGCGTAATGCGCCGTCAGCCGGTGGATCTGCGGCGACAGCAGCGCCAGAACGACCGCCACGGGAATCGCGTACCAGGCCGGCAGCAGCAGCAGACGCCCGATTTTGTACAGAAACCACATGCAGCCCAGCATCGAAACCACCATCAGCAGGTTGAGGATGGAGACGGTGATGTCGGCAACGGGGGTGATGTGCCGGTGCACCCAGCCCAGGATCAGCGAAATCAGCGGCTGGTTGTCCGTATAGAGGATGTGCTCCCCGTAGGGATGATTCATCCCCGAAAAATGCAGCCCGCTGTCGTACTTGATGTACCAGGCGGGCGTGAAGTAGTTTTTGAAGGCATCCTCCCCGTTTCCGAAGAAATACTGGTTGGAGTAGGAGAGGACCCGCCCGAAAAAGGCGTACAGCACGGCTGCGCCGATAAGGAGCAGCAGCAGCCCCGGCAGATATGTTCTCAGTCGCTTGATCACAGGCGGCAAAACTACGAAAATTCGGGCGACTGCATCAACAGGCTGCGCCATCTGCCCGGGCAAAGCTGCCGCTGCCGGCAGCCGTCCGCATCCTGTGCCATGCTGTCCGGGCTTCCGGCGGGCTTGGTGATGAGCGGAAATACCGCTAACATCGTAGATATGCCCCGCAGGGGCAGGGATCTGTTCCGCGATGAAACCCCAGTCCAGCAAAATCAACCGCATCAACGGCGATGCCCGGACTCCGAAATACCGGCAGATGATCGATATTCTGCTCTGGGAAATCGGGGAGCAGGTGTATCCGCCCGGCCACCGCATCCCTTCGATCAACGAGACGAGCGAAGCCTACCTGCTCTCCCGGGATACGGTGGAAAAAGCCTACCGTGAGCTGTGCCAGCGGGGCGTCCTGAGGTCCATCCCCGGCAAAGGCTACTACGTCAGCAGCCGGCCTGCCGGCAGCCAGCTGAAAATTTTGCTCATTTTCAATAAATTCAGCAACTACAAGCGGCTGATTTACAATACGTTCGTGCAGACGCTCGGCGACCGCGCCGTCTCGACGGTGTACGTGCACGGCTTCAATGCCCAGCTGTTTCAGCGCATGGTGCTCGAAAACCTGGGCCTGTACGACTACTACGTCATCATGCCCCATTTCTACCGCGACAGCCACCTGGCGGAGGCGGCCCTGCGGAAAATCCCCCCGCACAAGCTCCTGCTGCTCGACCGCAGCGCCGGCCTGCCGGGCAAACGCCACGGGCTGATCTGCCAGGACTTTGCCCTGGATCTGGAGGAGGCCCTCTGCTCCGGAATGGACCTGATGGCCCGCTACCGGCGACTGCGGCTGGTCTTTCCCGAATCGCAGGATTTTCCCTACCCGCCCGAGATCAAAACCGGCTTCCTGAACTTCTGCCGCCGGGCCGGCATCGAGGGGGAGCTGCTGGCGGCTGCGGAGCCGGAGCCTGTGCAGGCCGGCGATGCCTACATCGTGATCGAAGAGGCGGACCTGATCGATCTGATCAAGAAAAGCCAGGCCGCAGGCCTGCGCCTGGGGCAGGATCTGGGCCTGATTTCCTACAACGACACCCCGATCAAAGAGATACTGGCAGGCGGCATTACGGTCGTATCCACCGACCACGCGGCCATGGGCCGCCGCGCCGCCGCGATGATTCTGCAGAACAAGCGGAGCCAGGAGCGGAACCCGTTCAGGCTCATCCGGCGCAATTCGCTGTAAATCAGCAGCGGATGCGGAGATTCCACACGCCGGGGCCTTCCAGCCGGGCGTTCAGGTAGCGGGAGGAGCCGATGGTTTCAAGGGTAAAGGGCAGGGACAGGCTGCCGTCGTACAGGGCGGCGGGCTCCGCTGCGTCAGGAGGCAGCAGCAGGTGCAGCTCCACCGTGGAGGCGCTGCTGGTGCAGTCAAGGCGGATTTCGCTGGCGGTGCGTTCGTAGCGGCAGGCCGCGTAGCCGCCGGAGGCTTCGTATTTCACGACAGCCTCGGCCTGCTCTTCCGCCGCAGCGGCCCAGCGGGGCGCCAGCAGAATCCGGTCCATGGCGGTGCCCAGGTCCTGTACCCCTGCAAGTCCTTCAAGGAGGGCATATACCACGGCCGCTGCCCCCCAGGCATTGGGAATGCCGTAGGACAGCTTGCCGGGATCAAACCAGACCGGCGCATCGCAAAGCGTCAGGGCTGCGAGGTGCCAGGTATTGCGCCCCTGAGATCCCTTGAGGATCAGGGCTGCGAGCGGGCGCTCCGGATGCGGGTTGTCCAGCCCGCAGATATACAGGGCCTCGTAGCGGTGGTTGTCGCTGCGCCACCCGTCGCGGCAGGCTGCCTGCTCGCCATAAGCCGGCTGCGCCGGACCGTTCCACCAGTGGCCGTAGTGCGCGCCGGTCAGATGCACCGTCTCCTGGCTGCCGTCGGCATAGGCCCAGGTCAGGTCCCCGGCATAGGGGCCCTGGTAGGTATGCAGCAGGTACACGCTCCCGGCCAGACCCTGCGCCGGGATGCGGACCTCGGCCAGCCCGCGCAGGCCCAATGCAGTGAAGGGCTGGCTGCGGGGATCTTCCGCCCGGAACGGAATGCCCAGGATCGGGCCTGCTGCGCAGGTCTCGTGCCAGGGCCGCCCGCCCGACTCGGCATCCGGCGATGGGTAAACCGCATTGGCAAAACTGCTGATATCCAGTGGATTGAAGGTTCTGGCGGGTGCTTCGGCGCGCCGGCCCCGGTAGGTGCAGTACAGGTAGCCGTCGGTTTCCTGCGCCAGTCCGCGGAGCCGCAGGAGGATATCGGCGCCATAGGCTTCAAATCCGTGCTCGAAGGCGCCGTGCGCCAGTTCGCCCGCCACAATCGGGGTCACCCCGGCATTCATATACTCCCACATCGGCGCCGGGCCGTTGAATCCTGTAGGGAAAGGCGGATAAATCGTGTACCATTCGCCCGGCGCGCCTTCCGGCATCGTATCGCGGAGCTGCTGGTAGTGGCGGATGATGGCGGCGCATTGCGCATGGCTCAGCCCCCGGTTGAGGCCGTAGGCATTCGACATCGAGATCTGGGTCTGCTGATCCACCCCCAGATCCCGCTGAATTTCAGGATCTTCAGGCACGTGGTGGGTAAAAAACCGCCCGTTCCAGGCCAGCGCATCCAGCCGCTGGCGGATCTCTGCGCCCCGGGCCCGGAATGCCGCCGCTTCTTCCCCGCGTCCGGCATGCTCCAGCATCTCCGCCAGATATCCGCATGCCATGGCGTAGCCCGTATTGTCGCCGTGCATGATGCCGAAGCGGGTCTGGCCCAGATGCACGGTCATGATGTCGCCGTTGGAGAAAGGCGTATCGAGGTCCGACTGGAAATCCCAGGTGTCGATGGTAAAGCCGCGCTTGATCAGCTGGCGGCGCTCCGACCAGCGGTAGGGGTCCTGCATGCAGTAATTCAGCGCCCTGACGGCGTGATCCAGCTTCGAATGCATCCAGGGGCTGTCGCCGGTGGCTTTCCAGGTGGCATACAGACCTTCGACAAAGAGGTATTCGACATCGGCCTCCACCGGGATGCGCTTCAGTTCGTAGAGGCCGTTTTCGATTTCCCGGATAAATCCGCCGTAGCTGAAGCGTTTGTCCCACCAGTTTTTCTCCCGGTTGCGCAGGTAGATATTGTCCCAGATCATGCCGTCTTCCCGCTGGAAATCGGCATACAGGTCGATGCCGGAGCGGAGTTCGGGCGCGAAATATTTCATGCCTTTGAGGGAATGCACATGGTCGCGGAGCCAGCAGACGAAATAGGAATACAATTTTCCGCCGATGCGCACGGTATGGGCATCGGTTTCGGGGTAGTCGTCGCCGCGCTGCCGGGCGGGGGGCTGGCCGATCATGGTCCAGTGCAGCAGGTCCAGCAGGCTGCCGAAGCGTCCGCTGCGGTCCTGGATGCGGGTCTGCGCGGCTGCGTGGAAGGAGGCGCTGCCGAGGAGGCGCCCTTTGGCATCCTGCCAGCGGAGCTCCTGCCGCCCGAGCGCACCCCCGATCTGCAATTCCAGTACAGGCCGGGCCTCCGTTTCGGCGTAGGCGCGGCCCTGCCCGTCGAGGAGCGTGATGCGGCCCCGGCTGGCGCCTTCGACCCGCAGCCGCTCCAGCGGCGCATAGCTGAGGCCATTGGCCGGCGGCGACAGGGTAAGCGGCCCCTGCACATCAGGCGGAGCTGCCTGCAAAGCAGCGGCAGGAAGGGCGCTCAGGCCGGCTCCCAGGGCCGTGCGGCGGAGAAAATAGCGGCGGTTCATGGAAATAAGGTACGCCTGTTCCCGGCACAAGCCCATCCTGTGCTGTCCGGCATGCGATGCTCAGGGAATGGCGAGCTTGCGCACGGCAGCCTGTCCGTTGACGGACCAGTAGACCGTGTACAGCCCGGGGCTGCCTGCGGGCAGGGTGTGCTGCCACAGTTCCCCGGCCGCGAGCGGCCTCGCCGTTTCCAGCATCAGCCGCCCCTGCGCATCGAAGATGCGGATGAGCAGCCGGCTGGGCGCGTCCGCCTCGAAGGCCAGGCGGATGCTGCGCTGCTCCGGGTCGTAGCGGACGGCGCGGGGCTGCGCCGGCGGCGGTTCCGGCTCGGGCGCCGGCTGCAGGGCCAGCACGCCGCAGGTGGTGCCCAGCGCAGCGCAGGGTGCCGGCCGGCCGATGGCCGCGCTGCCCGAAAGCACGCCGTTGTAGGCGGCATTGCCCTGAAGATTCGCCAGGCTGCTGAAGCGGTAGCAGGCTACCAGACCCGGCTGCGCGGCAGGAGTCGGCAGCGGCGAAAACAGGTGCAGCAGCAGGTCGTTGGCGCTGCGGGCCACATTCCAGATGCGCACCTCGTTGATCTGGCCGTAAAACTGCTCCCAGAAGCCCACCCCGCCCAGCGAGGCGATCAGCCCGATCTTGGCGTTGTAGTTGTTCAGGACCATATTGCCGGTGATGGGGGTCTGGGAATTGAGCTGGCCGTTGATATAGTGCCGGAGAAAAGCGCCGTCGTAGGTCATGGCAATGTGCGCGCACTCGTTGAGCGCGGGCGTGCAGGCATTGGGCGTGATGACGAAGCCGTTGGCGGTGGACAGCTCGGCGCGGCCGGGGCGCAGGAGGTAGTTGACGTTGGAGGCGTCGTTGTGCTTCGAGACGATGTCCGCCCCGGAATTGCTCTGCTGATAGATCAGCGCCTCGACCGTCAGGGCCGTTCCGCCCACATCCACATCGCCGATCTGGACATAGCCGGGCCAGCTGGGCAGGCGCAGCCAGTCGTTCTGGGCGGCGGACAGGCATGGCAGCGCCATGCAGGCAGCAAGGAGCAGGCGTTGGAGCGGGATCAAGGTGATGCGGGCTTGAAGTCAGACCGAAAGATAACGCGAAAATACACGTGTGCGTGCAAGGCGCTGCCGTTCAGCCGGTGCCCCGCATCTGCGGTTCATTGGCCGGATGCTACAGTCTGTTGCACCCGATCCCGGCCGGCAGCCGCGGCTGCTTGTACCGCATCCGGCTGTCCGCTAGCTTGCCGGCGTATTGAACAGGATACAGCTGCCCAGGATCAGGGCGGAACATTCATGCCTTTTCCATTTCTCTAACCCCTTCCAGACAATGAATCTCACCATCATCGGCGCTTCGGGCGGCGTAGGCAAACAAGCCGTCATCCAGGCCCTGGCCCAGGGGCACCGCGTCACAGCCTTTTCCCGCCATCCGGAAGCCCTCGGCATCCAGCATGCGAATCTCACCCTGGCCGCCGGCGACGCCCGTCAGCCTGGGGCGCTGACCCAGGCCGTGCAGGGCGCCGACGCCGTCCTCTTTACCCTGGGTGCCCCTGCCCGCAGCCAGGACCAGCCCCGGACCGAAGCCACCCGCCACCTCCTCGCAGCCATGCAGGCCGCAGACGTGGACCGGCTCATCTGCCTCTCCTCCCTCGGCTTCGGCGACAGCCGCCCGCTCCTGCCCTGGTTCATCCAGTACCTCATCGTGCCGCTCTTCCTCAAGCACGCCTTCGCCGACCACGAATCGCAGGAGGCCCTGATCAAGGCCAGCCCGCTGAACTACACCATCGTGCGCCCCGGCTCGCTCAAAGACGGCGAAACCACCGGCGCCTACCAGCACGGCTTCCCCTTCGACCGCTACGGCGTGCGGATCAGGCCCATCAGCCGCGCCGATGTGGCGGAATTCATGCTCCGGCAGCTGCAGGACAGCAGCTACCAGCGTCAGACGGTGGGAATTTCGATGTAAGCAGGGATCACCCCGCCAGCCACTGCTTGAACTCTGCAGCCCGCTCCGAGCTGACCAGCGCCTCGCCCGCGTAGGGCGGCTTCAGCGTCAGCTGCACCCGCGACTTCGAGTAGGCATACATCTGGTCGATCGCCGATACATTGACGATCAGCTTGCGGTTGATGCGGAAAAACTGCTTCGGGTTCAGGATCTGCTCCAGCTCGTCGAGGGTATAGTCCACCGGATGGTCCTTGCCGTCGAAGCCGCGCAGGATCGCGATTTTGGATTCGAGGAAAATATACGCCGCTTCCGCAATCTCGATGGCCCGGATATGCGCGCCGTAGCGCACCACGATCCGCTGCTGGTAGCTCGGCGCCGTCAGCCCCGGCAGCAGGTCCAGCAGCCGGCGGTAATCCATGGGGGCAGCCGGCTGCTGCGCAGCGAAGCGTTTGCGGTACTTGTCGAAGGCGGCGGCCAGCTCCTCCCGTTTAATCGGCTTGAGCAGGTAGTCGATGCTGTTGACCTTGAAGGCCTGGAGGGCGTACTCGTCGTAGGCGGTGGTGAAAATCACCGGCGCATCCACCTGCACCTCCCGGAAAATCTCGAACGAGAGGCCGTCGGCGAGCTGGATGTCCATGAGAATCAGGTCGGGCGCGGGCTGCGCGCCGAGCCAGGCGGCGGCAGATTCCACGCTGTCGAGCACGGCCAGAATCTGCGCATCGGGCGCAGTGTCCTGGACCAGGTGCTGCAGGCGGCTGGCCGCCGCCGCTTCGTCTTCGACGATCAGCAGGTTCATGCCGGAAAGATAGCAAATTCTCCGCAGGCTGCTCAGCGCAGCTGCCAGGTGGCGCTGAGCTGGAGGTGGCTGGCCCGTTCCGGGTAGGCGCCGGCGCCTGCAAGGCGGTTGATGAGGCCCTGCTCGTAGCGGAGCAGCATCCCGAAGCGTCCGGCCTGGAAACCGGCCTCGACCGGCACCGCCGCGCCCAGCGCGCGGTAGTAGCGCACCGGGTACCAGCGGGAGAAGTCTTCAACAACGGGAAAGATCGGGGGCAGGATGCCCGTCCGGACCGCTTGCCAGGGCGAGATCCGCGCCTGCAGGCCGGCGGCAGCCACAAATGCGCCGGCCCTGACCCGGTACAGCAGGGCCGGAGCCAGCCGCAGCTCCCAGTAGCGCAGGAAGGGCCTTCCCATCGGGGTGCCGATCTCGTCGGTCAGCTGCAGCCCGCGCCTCGGCGTCTGGATCACCGACAGGCCCAGCTCGGCCTGCAGGCCCCTGCGCAGCCAGACGCCGCTGATATTCAGGCCGCGGTGCCCGGCGAGTTCGAGGTTTTCGATCAGCGGGCGCACATGCGCGTGCAGGCCTGTGCGGAGCTGCCACTGGGCGCTTTCCTGCGCGTGGAGCCCCCAGGCGCTGAAAACCAGCAATATGAAAACGGCGTGGAATCTCATGGCAGGAGGGTTGTCAGTTGGAGAGCAGCTGAAGCCGGTAGGGCGCGCCATCCACCAGCAGATCGGCCTCGTACAGGCCGCGGGGAAAATCCGAGCAGCCTATTTGGATATCATGCCAGCCGGCATCGAGGCGCTGGGCATAGCGCTGCGGATCGCTCCAGCCACAGGGCAGGGGCGAGGCGTAGAGCCGCAGGGCTACGTCGGCGCTGCGGTCCAGGCGGAAGCTGATCCTTACGGTCCCGTTGAATGGCCGGGGGTATACCTGCACCTCGGAGACGGCAGGCTCGGGCGCCAGCCAGCTGCAGGCGCTGAGGCAGGCGGCGGCTGCGAGCGCAGCCAGAAGGCGGATCGGGTTCATGGGGCAATCAAAGGCTGAGGAATGCGTAGGAAAGGCCGATGCAGGCCTGCTGTTCGATGGAAGGGTCGCCGCCGTCGTCGCGGACGCTGAAGATCGTGCGGGTATAGCGGACAAAGAGGCGCACACGCCCGGCGCGGAGTCCGGCTTCGAGGGGCGCCGAGAGGTTGAGGGCTTTGAGGTCTTCGTAGTTGGGGTCGAAATCGGGGCTGCTGCCGGCGGCGCCCAGGCCTGCGTATTCCTTCACCAGATACAGCGGAGCCTGCAGGCCTGCGGCGAGGTAGAAGAATTTCAGGACATTGAACTGGTAGAGCGCCGAGAGCTTCAGCTGCGAATCGACGGCCTGGATGGAATCCTGACCGGTGATCAGCCCCTGGGCGTTGTAGAGGGTGACCACCTGCCGGGGGCCCCGGTGGCCGCTGAGGGCCAGCTCGCCGCGCAGCGCATGGCGGTCGCCGAAGGGCAGGTAGCCGAAGAGGCCGAACTCGGCCCCGTAGCGGTTCAGGTCCCACGGGCTGAGCTGCGGCACCCGGCCTGCCAGGCCGGTGGACAGGTAGGCGCCGGCGGCCAGCGACTGCTGGCCCTGTGCGGACAGGCTCAGCATCAGCAGCAAAGAAAACAGGACAAGGCGGTTCATAGGCTGAATAGGTCGGTCCGATGTGCTAATATGCGGCAGATCTGCGCGCTGCGCAAGGGAAATCTGCCTACCCTGCGGCAGGCGCAGGCTTCCGGTAGGCATAGATCAGCATGCCGGTGCCGAGCAGCACAAGGGGGATGCTGAGCCACTGGCCCATTGTGAGGGGATCGAGGAAGGTGCGGAGCGATTCATTTTCAATGACTTCCTGTTTTTCCTTCCAGAATTCCAGGATAAAGCGGGCCCCGAAGACCAGCACCATGAACCAGCCGGAGAGCGCCAGGGGCCGGTCCTTGATCCCGGTGCGCCAGTAGAGCCAGAGCAGCACGCCGAAGATGGCGAAATACGTCAGCGATTCGTACAGCTGCGCCGGGTGGCGGGCGAAGGGCTCGCCCAGCCGCCCGAAGATGAAGCCCCAGGGCTGCTCCGTCGGCGAGCCGAGGATCTCGGAGTTCATCAGGTTGCCCAGGCGGATGAAGCCCCCGCCGAGCGGGATGCTCACGGCCATGCGGTCCATGACCCAGGACATGGGTTTTTTGCTCACCAGCTTCGAAAACAGCCAGAGGCCCAGCAGGAGCGTCACCGAGGCGCCGTGGCTGGCCAGGCCGCCTTTCCAGATCATGGGGATTTCAGCGGGATGGTCCTGGTAGTAGGCCCAGTTGTAGAAGAACACATGCCCCAGCCGCGCCCCGATCAGCGCGCCGAAGATCATCGTCAGCAGGAGCCAGTCGAGCCATTCGGAAGGCGCTTTTTCGGCCTTGAACATGCGGGCGGTGACCCAGTAGCCGAGGGCGAAGCCGGTCATAAACAGCACGCCGTACCAGCGGAGGGTAACAGGCCCCAGGGCTGCGATGGTGGGGTCGGGGTTCCAGTGGATAAAAGCTTGGAGCATAGCAGGCAAGGTAAGCAGCGGCAAGATAGGGCTTTTTGCGGATTGCGGCGCAAGACGCTGCGCCTGCGGCGGGCAGGGTTTGCGAACCGCAAAGCCTGCCTGAAGAACCGCAGGGGACGCAAAGGAGCGCAAGGAAAAGCATTACACAACCCTTATAAGGGTTAAACAATTGATATTCAGTATTTTAAAACTTGATTCAAGCCTATGGCCCTTCGGGCCGGGCCCGTGCCGGGCTTCGGCTCCGCTCAGCCGCCGGCCCTGCCCGGCGCCGCAGGCGCATTCCAGTCTTACGACTTGCGGGCCCGTGCCGGGCTTCGGCTCCGCTCAGCCGCCGGCCCTGCCCGGCGCCGCAGGCGCATTCCAGTCTTACGACTTGATACTGAATACTTCCTACTCCCCAAGCCCCGGCGCAGCCGCTCCCACTACTCAATACGCACTACTCAATACCCCCATTCCAGTCTTACGACTTGATACCAAGTACTTGCTACTCCCCCCAGCCTTCCGTATCTTGCAGCAAGCACCCTAGGTCCCAGGGGAGCGCCTGCCCCTCACCATGCATACAACATGATGGCTGCATTTCCCCATATCGTATCCGATCCCGGCATCCTCAACGGGAAGCCCTGCATCGCCGGAACCCGCATCAGCGTGGAGCTGATTCTGGAATGGCTAGCTGCGGGCGGCACAGCCGAAAGCATTGCTGCCAAGCACCCCCTGCTCAGCCCGGAGCGGGTGCAGGAGGCGATCCGGTATGCAGCCCGGTTTTCGCGCAATGAGATCATGATCGAAATTGTGCCAACGCCACGCGCATGATGCTGCGGGAAGGGCGGTTTCTGACCGACGAAAATATCGACATGGCCGTCGTGCAGTATTTACGGCGTGAAGGCCATGATGTATTCGATATCAAAGAATCCGGGCGGTTCGGCATGCCGGACCAGGAAATCCTCAGCCTTGCGCTGGAGTCCAGGCGCTTTGTGATCACCCAGGACAGCGACTTTGGCTCCCTCGTCTACCGGGACGAACAGCCCTTTTATGGGATTATTTACCTCAGGCCGGGCCATTTCAATCCGGAGGTGCATATCGAGTCCTTGAAATATCTCTTTGAAGCGGAACTGGGCTGCGCTCCGCCCTGCCTGATTGTAGCAGAACGCACCGCACACAGCCTCCGAATCCGGATTCGGCAGTTTCCATCCCAAGCGGACGGCGGCGGGCAGGGTTTGTGAACCGCAAAGGACGCAAAGGAGCGCAAGGGATGCTGGCAGTCTTACGACTTGCGGGCCCGTGCCGGGCTTCGGCTTCGCTCAGCCGCCGGCCCTGCCCGGCGCCGCAGGCGCATTCCAGTCTTACGACTTGATACTGAATACTCCCTACTCCCCAAGCCCCGGCGCAGCCTGTCCACCCCCAACCCCCTCAAGGGGGCTCTTACTCAATACGCACTACTCAATACCCCCCATTCCAGTCTTACGACTTGATACTCAATACCTCCTATTCAACAAAAAAACCGGGCGCCCAAACGCCCGGTCCAAAGAGCCAACCCAAGAGGTATGAGAAGATGATCGTTATTCCATAATCTCGCGGTCAATCAGCGTCAGGCACGTAATCCGGACCGGACGCCCGCGGTCGCAGACAGGCTCGGCATTCCGGACCAGGCGGAACGAAAGCCGCACCCGCTGCCCGTCGCGGATCCCGCGCGGAACAGCCTCCGGATTCACCGGCACAATGACACCGCCGCCGCGCAGCACGATATGCACCGCACAGGCATCCTCGCGGCGCCCCACCCGGACCACCCCGGCCATATCGCAGGGCAGCCCGCCCCGTTCGGTCATCAGGCCGTCTTCAAGCGGAACCGCGCCAAGCGAGGACGCGTCGAGGGCGCCGGCCGGCATCGGCTGCTCCTGGTAGTCTTGCATACAGCCGCCCGCACATACAGCCAGCAGCAGCGCGGCGAGGATCGGGAAGAATGAGCGTTTCATCGTAAAGCAGATTATGATGGTGTATAATGTAGAGCAAAGGCAGGATAAGATCGAGTCGCTGAAAGAACTGATCCAAAGGTACTTGGCCTGCGCAAATATTCAAGCCTGATTATTCGATATATCAAACATTATAACAAATGTACAATGCGTGACAGCAAACGGATTTTGTTGCGCGGGGCTTGCTGCGCCGCCGCAGCCCCGCCGGCTGCGCCAGGCCCGTTTTTCCGCTGTATCTTGCGCTCCGAACCGACGCCTTCACCTTCCGCATTACATGGACGCTACCGAATTCCGGCACTGGTCGCACCGCCTGGCTGACTGGATGGCCGACTACCTCGAACAGGTGGAATCCTATCCCGTGCGCAGCCAGGCCGCGCCGGGCAGCATTTTCAGCCAGGTGCCGCCCGCGCCGCCTGCGGCGGGCGAGCCGATGGAGGCCATCTTCGCCGACTTCGAGCGCATCGTGATGCCCGGCATCACCCACTGGCAAAGCCCCAATTTTTTCGCCTATTTCCCCGCCAACACCAGCTACCCCTCCCTGCTGGCCGAAATGCTCACCGCCGCCCTCGGCGTCCAGGGCATGATCTGGGAAACTTCGCCCGCTGCCGCCGAGCTGGAAGAGGCCATGATGAACTGGCTCCGCGGCCTCGCCGGCCTGCCCGCAGCCTGGAGCGGGGTGATCCAGTCCACCGCCTCCGAAGCCACGCTGGCCGCTCTGCTCACCGCCCGCGAGCAGGCATCGGAATACGGCATCAACGAGTCGGGCTTCGCCGGGCAGCCGGTTTTCCGCGTCTATGCCTCCGGGCAGGCCCATTCCTCCATCGAGAAAGGGGTGAAAATCGCCGGCTTCGGACGGCGGAATGTTGTGAAAATCCCGGTGGATGAGGCATTTGCCATGCGCCCGGAGGCCCTGGAAGCCGCCATCCAGGCCGATCTGGCCGCAGGCCTGCGGCCTTGCTGCGCAATAGCTGCCCTGGGCACCACCAGCAGCACCGCCATGGACCCCCTGCGCGCCATCGGCGAAATCTGCCGCCGCTACGGGATCTGGCTGCATGTGGATGCGGCCTATGCCGGCTCAGCCTTCATCCTGCCCGAATGCCGCTCCTGGCTCGACGGGATCGAGCTGGCCGACAGCTTCGTGTTCAACCCCCACAAGTGGCTCTTTACCCACTTCGACTGCAGCGCCTATTTCGTCCGCGATCCCGGGGCCCTCGTGCGCACCTTTGAAATCCTGCCCGAATACCTGAAAACCGCCGCCGCCGGCGTGAACAACTACCGCGACTGGGGCATCCCGCTGGGGCGGCGCTTCCGCGCGCTGAAGCTGTGGTTTGTGATGCGCAGCTTCGGGGCGGAGGGCATGCAGGCGCGCCTGCGGGAGCACCTGCGCCTGGGGCAGCTGCTGGCCGCCTGGGTGGATGCGCATCCGGATTTCGAGCGGCTGGCGCCCGTGCCGCTCAACCTGGTCTGCTTCCGCTGGCATCCGCAGGATCAGCACGATCCCGCCGCCCTCGACGCGCTCAACGAGCAGCTGCTCAGCAGCCTCAACCTCGAAGGCCGCATCTACCTCACACACACGCGCCTGAACGGCGTGTACACCCTGCGCATGGTCATGGGGCATCCGGACGTGACGGAAGCCCATGTGCGGCAGGCCTGGGAGCTGATTCAGGCGCGCTCGGCCCAGATCGCAGCGAGGTGAACGAGGGTTTCGGCAGATTTTTCCATATCCCGCACCGATACCCATTCCTGGCGGGAGTGAAAGGCATGCTCGCCGGCGAAGAGGTTGGGGCAGGGGAGGCCCATGAAGGAAAGGCGGGCACCGTCCGTGCCGCCCCGGATGCTGCGCCGCAGCGGCATCAGGCCGGCCCGGCGGATGGCTTCCTCGGCGTACTGCACCACCTGCGGGTGCTGCACCAGCACCTCCTTCATGTTGCGGTACTGGGCGGAGACCTGCACCTCGGCCCGGATGCCCGGATAGGCCGCCAGCACCTCGTCGAGGATGCGCTTCATATAGGTCTCGTATTCAGCCAGTTTCTCGGTGGAGAAATCGCGGATGATGAGGCTGATGCTGGCTTCCTCCACGGTGCCCTGGAGGGAAACGGGATGCACAAAGCCCTGGGTGCCGTCGGTGGATTCGGGGGAAAGGCGGTCCTTGGGCAGGCGGGCGATGAAATCGCCGGCGGCTTTGAGGGCGCTCTGCATATGCCCCTTGGCGAAGCCGGGATGCGCGCTGACGCCCCGCAGCTGGATCCGCATGCTGTCGGCGGAAAAGGTTTCGTCTTCGAGCGAACCGAGGGTTTCGCCGTCCACGGTGTAGCCGTAGCGGGCGCCGAGGCGCGCCAGGTCCACGCGGTCGGCCCCCCGGCCGATTTCTTCGTCCGGCGTAAACAGCAGGCGGATGGGCCCGTGGCTGATTTCCGGATGGTGCACCAGATGATCGGCGGCGGCCATGATGGCGGCTACGCCGGCCTTGTTGTCGGCGCCCAGCAGGGTGAGGCCGGAAGCGGTGATCAGGTCCTGTCCGGTCTGCCTGGCCAGATCCGGGTGGTCCTGGAGGCGGATGACAACCGCAGGATCATCGGGCAGGACGAGGTCCTGCCCCTGGTAGTTTCGGTGCACGATGGGCTTCACGCCGGCCCCGCTGCAGTCGGGCGAGGTGTCCATGTGGGCGCAGAAGCAGATGGCCGGCACCTCACGGGACGCAGTGGCGGGAATGGTGGCATAGACGTAGCCGTAGCCGTCCAGTTCCGCATCGGCGATGCCCATTTCCTGGAGCTCTGCCACGAGCAGGCGCCCCAGGTCTTTCTGTTTTTCCGTCGAGGGGCAGGAAGGGGAATCGGGGTCCGATTGGGTGTCGATCTGCACGTAGCGCAGAAAGCGGTCCAGAAGCGGTTGTACGGCCATTGTATGCAGGTTTGCTGCAAGTTTGCGATCTTTCCCCAAGGAATCAATGATCTATGCACGAAACCCTCAAACCCTTCTCCGCCCTCGCGCCGGCCGAGCTGTACGCGATCCTGCAGCTGCGCTCGGAGATTTTTGTGGTCGAGCAGCAATGCGCCTACCAGGATATGGACGGGCGCGATCCGGACTGCCTGCACTGGACCATCTGGGACGGGCCCCGGGCCGTATCGTATGTGCGCCTGCTGCCGGCGGGGCTTTCGTTTGACGAAGCCTCCATCGGGCGGGTGGTGACGGCCCAGGCCTACCGGGGGCAGGGCCTCTCGCGCAGGCTGATGCAGCAGGCGATGCAGCATCTGTTCGGGGAATGGGGCGCGCCGTCGATCCGCATCGGCGCGCAGCGCTATCTGGAGGCATTCTACGGATCGCTGGGCTTCGTGCCGGATTCGGAGCCTTACCTGGAGGACGGCATTCCCCACATCGAGATGCTGTGCCGCCGCCCATGAGCAGCCTGCAACAATGCAGGCCTCCGGCAAGTTGCTTGCAGACACACATCCGGCATATGCGGCTCCTGTTCTGCTTGCTCCTCATCGGAGGATGGCTCCTCCGGCTGCCTGCGCAGCGGGAGGGCTACCGCTGGGCCATCGGCAACGGCTATGCGCTGAACTTCCACACCCAGCCCCCTTCGGTCGATTCCGGCTACCAGGCCCTGGAGCCGCACATCGCCACCCTCTGCGACGCGCAGGGGGAACTGCTGCTCTACACCAACGGCAGCCGCGTCTGGAACCGCCAGCATCAGCAGATCAGCACGCAGCTGCTCAGCAGCTCCGACCCGGAATGGGTGCTCATCGTGCCGCAGCCCGGCAGCAGCCGCTGCTACATTTTCACCGCCGAAACCAGCAGCGGGTTCTCCCAGGTGCGCTACAGCGTCGTGGATATGGCCGCCCAGGGCGGCCAGGGCGCCGTGCTGAGCTTCGGCCAGGTGCTCAGCACCACCATCGGCCAGGACTGGACCCTCGCGGCGCAGGGCTTCTGCCGCGGATCGGTGTACTGGCTCGTGCTCTCCAATCCCGCCTACGTCAGCCTCAGCGGCGCGCTCAAGCTCCGCGCCTACCGCATCGATGCCCAGGGGCTGAATGCAGCGGCGGTGGAAACCGACCTGCTGTCGGCAGCTAATTTTCCGGTGTCCAATGCCTTCGGGCTCCGTTTCTCGCCTGCCGGCGACCGGGCGGTCTTTTATACCGGCGGCACCGTAACCGCCCGCTTCGATCCGGCTACCGGCCTTTTCAGCCAGTTTCAGCGCATCGACCCGCTTTCGCAGGCCTTTTACTTCGAGTTTTCCCCCAGCGGGCGCTACCTCTACGCCAGCGAGCTGCAGGGCAGCACCCAGGCTCCGCCCGGCGATACCCTGCACACCCGCCTCTATCAGTACGACCTGCTGGCAGGCAGCACGGCTGCCATCCGCGCCTCCCGCACCCAGATCCACCTCGGATCGCCGCTGCTGGCGCCGCAGCTCGCCCCCGACGGGCAGATCTATCTGCCCCGTGCCCGGCCCGATCTCTTCGCGCCCGCCTATTCCATCATCCGCCACCCCGACTTGCCCGGCGCTGCTGCCGGCTTCGACCTGCATGCCCTCCCCCTGCCCAACCGCAGCCCCAATACCTACAGCGCCTGGGCGCCCCTGATTTCCAGCCATTTCTTTGCGCCGGGCCGGGCCGCCTTCGCGCCGGGCTTCGCCGGGCCCGATACGGCCCTCTGCCCCGGCGAGCCCGCCCTGCTGGGCCGGACGCCCGACAGCGCCTACGCCTACGCCTGGGAGCCGCCGGCCTGGCTGGATGCGCCGCAGTCGCCGGAGACAGGATTTGTCTATCTGCCCGATGCCTACCGCGATACGCTGCTGCCTTACGTGGTTACCGCTTCGGACGGCTTCTGCCGCTACCGGGATACGGTGGAGGTTCTGGTCCGGGCCCAGCCCGTGCCGCCGCAGGTGACCGGCAGCCGCTCAGTGTGCCCCGGCGCCGGGCCGGCGCTGTACCGGATCGCCGCGCCGCAGCCCGGCCATGCCTATCTCTGGGAGATCCTGCAGGGCGGCGTGCCGCTGAGCCCTGCCGCCGGCGACAGCCTGCTGGCAGACTGGCAGGACACGCCGGGCGAGGGCCTGATCCGCGTAACGCCGGTCCTGCCGGGCGGCTGCCCCGGCAGTCCGGTGCTGATTCCGGTGCGGATCTCGCGCGAGCTGCAGCCGCCCCGGCCCGAAGGGCCGGCGGTGCTCTGCCTGGACCAGCGCAGCGGCCAGGGCTACAGCGTTCCGCCGGCTGCCGGCTCGCAGTACACCTGGGCGCTCCAGGGCGGGACCCTCACCGCCGGGCAGGGCAGCCCGCAGGTGACGGTGGACTGGAATCTGGCGGGGCCGCACCGCATCTGGGTGCGGGAAACCGGCCCCGCAGCGGACTGCGCAGGCGTTTCGGATACCCTGGAGGTCTCGCTGCGGGCCGATACGGCCCGGCTCGGCCTGCTGCGCGTGAGCGTGGATACCGCCGACGGCCGCACGCTGCGGGTGTTCTGGCCGGCGCAGCCGGTGCAGGACAGCATCACGCTGGAGCGCGAGGCTGCGCCCGGCAGCTGGGTGCAGGCCGGCCGATTTCCGGCCGGCGCAGGCGCCTTGGCCGAGGCGGGTCTGACGCCGGAAGCGCGCAGCTATGCCTACCGCCTGTCGGCCCGAGGGGCCTGCGATACGATCCTGCTGGCCCCGCCGCAGCGGAGCATCCTGCTTGGCGGCAGCCGAGATACCCTGCGCGGCCGGATGGTGCTGGAATGGACCGCCTATGAAGGCTGGCCCGTGGAGCGCTACGAGGTCTGGCGGCGGCTGGATGCCGCGCCGGAATGGCAGCTGATCCGCAGCCTGCCGGGCGACTCGCTCCGGCTGGCCCTGGACAACGCCAGCGAAGGCTTCCGCCATGCATTCCGGGTGCTGGCCGCCGGCGCAGCGCCCGGCCAGCGCTCCTGGTCCGCCGAAGCGGTGTTCGGGTTCCTGCATCCGGTATTCATCCCCAATGTGTTCAGCCCCAACGGCGACGGCGCGCATGACCGCTGGGTGATCGATAAGCTGGAGCTCTATCCGGAGCACCGGCTGCAGGTGGCGGACCGCTGGGGCCGCCGGGTGCTGGAGGCCGCCCCGTACCGGAACGGCTGGGAGGCAGCACAGCTGCCGGCGGGGGTGTACTACTACATGCTCCAGCTGCGGCCGGAAGGCCGGCCCATGCGCGGTACGGTCACGGTATTGCGCTGAAAATCAGGGGGCTTGATGCAGCAGTATCCGGATGCTCATAGTCAGGTGCAGCCGGATCTGCTGGAACGCTTCCTCCAGATCTTCCCGGTCGATCTCCACGATCTGTACAAAGGGCATCTGCTGGTGGCCGGCGGCGCCGGATACCGGGTGGCTGCCGGCGCCGCTGGACAGGAATCCGGTGTTGAGCATGGCATTCCGGGTGGTGAAGATGCGGATGTACTTGGCCTGGGCGTAGGCCATGCCCAGCTCGATCAGGGCATTGGAGGGCACTTTATCGAGGTAGAGCAGGCAGAACAGCGTGGTCTGGCGGATGCGGGAGAGCACCTGCTGGTACTCCAGCCGCAGGGCGTCGCCCGTACGGAACGCATTGGAATGGACCGTAATCTGGCTGCCAAAGTCCTGGTCGAGCCCTTCGCGGAGCAGTTGGAGCTGGGCTGAGGCCGCTTCGTAGCGCTGTGTATCCACCGAATAGGTCGGCATGGCGAAATAGACCTGCGGCTGGCCGTCTTCGATAAAACGGGTATGCGGCGAGGGAATCCGGTCGCGGGCCTCGTTGAGGGTCATTTTCAGAAAGACCCTGCCGGGGATCTGGAGATAGTTGAGGCTTCTGGATTTGAGGTATTTGCGGATGGCGGGCTGGGTCTGGTGGAAATGCGCGGCATTGCGGTTGTAGGTGAAATACTGGGGCTCGGCTGTGCCGGCAGCCTCCGGGGCGATTTTTTCGAAGACCAGGGTGCCTGACGACAGGTAGCCGCGCCCGTTGGAGATGAAGGCGCCGAGCATGATGTCGAATTCCGGCTGATCGGGGTTGTAGTTGACCTTGATATGCAGATGGGCCCGGTCGCCTGCGCTGGAGAAGTCGAACAGCAGCAGATCGCCGCCGAAGATGCGCCAGGTGCCGCGGTAGTTGGGGGTATGGCCGTCGGGGATGTTCCGGATCTCGGCCGTGAGGTCTTCGTGCATCCGGAGCACGGCGCGGCCATAGACCGCGACCGACTCGTTGGGCGGCAGGGGATGGAAGAGGTAGAGGTACCAGGTGCTGCCATAGAGGCGGGCACCGGGGTCCGGGCTGCTGCCGGCGGCGGGATGGGCCCGGCTGCGGCCGCAGAATTCCCGGACCAGCTGTCCGAACTGGGCCAGCTTTTCCGGCGGCGCCCCGCCCTGCTCAAATGCCTTGCAGAGGTTGGAGATCGAGGCGGGCGAAAATCCGCGGGTTCTCTGCTGGCCGAGCCAGTGCTGGAAGGCGTCCATGCCGCCGTGTTGATGGATCTCCTTTCGGAGCTGCAGCGGATCTGGAGGGGGCGGGCTGGAGGGGGAATCCGGCATGAGTTGTCTATTTTTTCCGAAAGTATAGAATAGTTCTGAATGCTGCAAGATCATTGAATTCAGATAGGTTCAGTTGTGTTTAGTCTGTACAGATAAATAGAATGGCGTGAGACTGAAGACGCAGGTGCCGGGAGTCCGGATCGCATGCTCCGGCAGGCGGGCGGATGAAGCTTCGGCTTGCGGTGCCGGGACAGGCTGCCGCAGGCAGGGAATGGGTATTTATATCATTGATTTTGAGGAAATTACAAGCTGTTTACGCATGTCTGCCGCAGCTGATTCGGCTGTATGCGCTGTATTCAATTGAATTTAATTCGATTAAACTATTATTTCAGTTGAATACCTTATAAAATGGAAAAAATATTCCATGATATTTGACAATAATAAAAAATCAGCCTATCTTTACCCTAGATGATCTGCATCGCACTCGTAGGGCAGGGTGCTTGCATCTCTGGCTTGAAAAATTCTCAGCACACTCATGACACACAGGGCGCCGGAGCATGCAGCTCCGGCGTTTTTGTCCGGGTCCCGGCAGTTTTTTTAGAAAAATCCGCAGCAGGGCTTTCAAATCTCAGTCCGGGTCCGTACTTTTGCCGGGCTAATTTGAGTTCAAGGCAATGGCTAAGAAAAGCAAAGCGAACCGAGTACAGGTGATTCTCGAATGCACGGAGCAGAAGGACTCCGGCGTTGCCGGCATTTCCCGCTACGTGACGACGAAGAACCGTAAAAATACTACGGCCCGGTTGGAACTGAAGAAGTACAACCCGTATCTCAAGCGTTACACCCTTCACAAAGAAATCCGCTAATTCTGAACCACCATGGCAAAGAAGGCAGTCGCAGGGTTCCGTGACCCCAGCAAGACCAAGCAGTTCACGAAGGTGCTCATTCCCGTGAAGAACGAGAAGACGGGTGCCTACGGGTATAAAGAGGAAATCGTTCCGACCGACGGGGTGCAGCAGTACCTCAAGGACAACGTGAAGTAACCGCCCGGCGGAAAGATGCTTCAGCATATCCGGCTGTTTCAGCCGGATTTTTGCATTTTTACCCCGCCGATGTACCGGGCCACGCTTTTTCACGTTTATTTCCCCAAACCCCTGCGTATGCGCCACCTGTACCTGATGCTGTTCCTGTTTGCCGGATGGGGCCTGGCGCCGGCCCTCCGGGCCGGGCAGATTTCCGTAACCTCGTTCGCCGACGCCGGCCCCGGCTCGCTCCGCCAGGCGCTGGCCCAGGCTGCGCAGGGAGATACGGTGCTGCTGCCGGCCTCGGGGGTGATCCGGCTCGCATCCGCCCTGGAGGTGCACGGCCGGGTGGCTGTCATCGGCCCTGGCGCTCCTGATTTCGCCCTCGACGGGCAGAGCCTCACCCCGATTTTCTTCCTCAATGACTCAGCCGACCTGATCCTCAGCGGGGTGACGCTCCGCAACGGCTACACCATCACCGGCGGCGGCGCCATCTCCATCCAGAACGGCCGCCTCGATGCGCGCTTCTGCCATTTCCTCCGCAACAAGGCCCGCTACGGCGGCGCTCTCAATATCGGCTCGGCAGGATTCCGCGCCGAGGCGCTGCTCACCGGCTGCACCTTCTCCGGAAACGAGGCCTCTGTCGGGCCGCAGAACTCCGAATTCGCGCCGCTGGCCGGCGGCGCCGTCTATATCGACGGCCGGGATACCGAATACGCCCGCGTCATCGCGGCAAACTGCACCTTCTCCGGCAACTCCGCCGTGGAATGGGGCGGCGCTGCCTTCGCCGTCGGCGATATCAACGGCGCCGCGCAGTTCCGCTGCACCCACTGCACCCTCACCCGGAACGAGGCCGCCGAGGCCGGCGCCCTCTACAACCGCCGCTTCGCCAGCATCGTCTTCCGCAACAGCATCGTCGCCGAGAACCCCAGCCTCTTCGCCCCGGATTTCTCCGGTTATATCGTCTCCGAGGGCTACAACCTCTTCGGCAATGCCGGCCAGAGCGAGCTGGAGACGGCACCCGGCGACCTGCTGGGCATCCTGCCGGAACTGGGCCCCCTGGGCCTCAACGGCGGCAGCACGCCCGTGCATCCGCTTGCCTGCGGCAGCCCCGCCGCCGATGCGGGCATCCCGCGCGGGCAGCCTGCCGACCAGCGCGGCCTGCCGCGCGATGCGGCGCCCGACCTCGGCGCGGCTGAATTCGACCCTGGCGATGCCGCCTGGTTCAGCCTCGACGACAGCGGCCCCGGCTCCCTCCGGCAGGCGGTGCAGCTCGCCTGCCCCGGCGCGGTGCTCACCGCGCCGAACCCGCTGACCGGCACCATTGCGCTGCTGTCGCCTATCCGGATCAGCAAAGACCTGGAAATCAGCGGACACGCCCTGCTGCCGCTGGCCCTCAGCGGCGGCGGTGCCACCCGCCTGCTGGAGATTGCGCCCGGCGTTTCGGCGGCGGTCTCCTGGCTTACGCTGCGCGAAGGGCGCGAGCTGCAGTACGGCGGCGGCGCCATCCTGAACCAGGGCCGGCTGGCCCTGCGCCATTGCACCCTCCACGACAGCCGCTCCGTGGCCGGCGGCGCCATCGCCTGCTACGGCAACGGCGATACGGCTTCGGTCCTGCTGGAGCATTGCACCCTGGCCCGGAATGCAGCCGTCCTGCTCGACGGCGGCGCCCTTGATCTGCGGGCGGTGACCCATCCGGCTTCGGCCTTGCTGGTGCACTGCACCGTGACGGAGAACACCGCTGCCATGCGCGGCGGGGGCTTCTACCAGGAGAACGGCAGCTCCCTGACGCTGCGGCATTGCATCGTAGCCGGCAACTCGGCCATGCAGGGCCCCGACGGATGGGGCACCTTCACAGCGTCGGGCGTGAGCCTGATCGGCTCGCTGGAAGGCATCAGTACGCCGTCCGGCAGCCTGATCGCCGGCGTGGATCCGCTGCTGGACCCGCTGGACAGCTACGGAGGCTCCACGCTTACCTGCCGCCTGCAGCCCGGCAGCCCGGCCATCGACGCGGCGCAGGCCGATCCGGCCTACCCCCTGGACCAGCGCGGCTTTCCCCGCGTCTACGGAAGCCAGCCCGATCTGGGCGCCTATGAATTCGATCCTGCAACCGCCATCACGCCTGCCTGGAATGCCGGCGCGCTGGCCGTCCATCCCAATCCGGCCCGCGCGCAGGCCTGGCTGACCCTGCCGGCAGGCTTTGCCGGGGCTGGCAGCCTGCGCATCGTTTCCTCCGCCGGCGCAGTGCTGGCGGACCTGCCGGTTTCCGCTGCACCCTCCGGACGCATTCCCCTGCATTTCACCCTGCCTGCTGGCATATACCGCCTCATTCTCCAGGATGCGGACCGGCGCTGGCATGCCAATCTGACCCTGCTCCCATGATCCGAACCGCATTCCGAACCTGTCTGCCGGGCGCGCTGGCCGGCCTCCTGCTGCTCAGCGGCTGCCGATTCGACCCGGACGGGCTGAGCTGGAAAACCGACCTCCTCGCGCCGATCGCCTATGCGACCGTCACGCCCATGGATTTTATCCCCGATACCAGCCTCGTGCAGACCGGCCCGGACGGCGTGCTGCGCATCCTCTTCCGCGACACCCTCAACAGCGCCACCCTCAGCGAGATCGGTACGCTGCCCGATACCGCGACCACCATCGCGGTGCGGCTCAATACCCTGGTGCTCAGCTCTGATACCGTCACGCAGTCCATTACCCTGGCCGATCTGGCCCGCCAGCTCCAGGCCCAGGGCAATATTTTCGGCGCCATCATCCTCGCCAACCACGGCGGCACCCTGCCCATCGTGCCGGCGACGCCGGGGCTGAGTTCGGGAGCCATCCCGGTGGACGGCAGCGCCTTTTTCAATTTTGCCGACCTCGAAGCGGGCGAACTGGTACTGTCCATCGCCAACAACTTTCCCCTTGATCTGCAGAATGTGATCTTCGAGATCCGCAATGCGCAGCTTCCCGGCCCGCCCATCGTCAGCGACACCTTTGCCGTCATTCCCAAAAATACCTCCGTCACAGAGAGCTACGATCTGGCCGGCAAGCAGGTGGAAAGCCAGCTCATCGGCGAGCTGAAAAACCTGGACCTCCAGGGCGGGTTTCTGGTGCCCATCGACACAACGGACGACATCGTCGTGCAGCTCCAGGCGCGCGATCTCATCGCGCGGACGGCCACGGCCATTTTTCCTGCCCAGACGATTCTGGACACCATCCGCCGGACCAGCTACCGCTTCGGCAGCGATTTTTCGGAAGTGCAGCTCACCCGCCTGAATATCAAGGCCGGACGTATCCGGGCGCAGGCCGTGAGCACCGTGCAGGACAGCATTTTGTTTGAATATGAACTGCCGGGCGCCGTCAACGCGGCGGGCAGTTCGCCGAAAATCCGCTTCAAGCTGCCGCCTGCTCCGCCGGGCGGCACGGCCTCCCTGGAGCGCGAGGTATCGCTTGCCGGCTACTCGGTCGATCTGACGGCGGGCGGCGCCACCTTCAACACCCTTGAAGAGGCCATCCGCGCCAGCCTGGTTTTCTCAGGAAATCTGGTGACGCTCAACCAAAGCGACAGCGTGGTGGTGAATTTCGCGCTGGAGGGGGTGGAGCCGTCCTATGTGGAGGGAAATTTCGGCCAGGATGTATTCACCGTCAGCGGGACCGAGGCGCTGGAGGTGTTTGAGGACCTGCCTCCGATCGTATTCGAGCGGGCGGCCATCCGGCTGCTGATCGAGCACCGGGCAGGCATCCCGGCGCAGGTGGAGATTCTGGAGCTGACGGCGATCGACGGTGCGGAATCCCTGCCGCTGAGCGGCACCCCGCTGCTGGCCGGCCCCATTCTGCTGCCTGCCGTTGCGCTGCCCGACACCAACGGCGCCGTGTACCGGACGCTGACGCTCGACCGCCAGAACAGCAATGTGCTGCAGGTGCTCAACCTGCCGCCCCGCCAGGTGCGCTACCGCGCCCGCCTCACCACCAACCCCGGTGCCCGGCAGCTTCCATACGGCAATTTCCTCACCGACCAGAGCCGCATCTCGGCCTACCTCGAAGCGGAGGTGCCGCTGGAAGGCCGATCGGCGCCCTACACCCGCACCGATACCATTGCCCTGAGTCCTGATCCTTCGCTGGACCTCGACCGGCTGGGCAGCGGCACGCTGCGGCTGCTCATCGAAAACCGCTTCCCCATTGCCTGCACGGCGCTGGATGCGGTCTTTGTGGAGGCCAACGGCGCTGAAATTGCCCGATTTGCAGCCGATGCGCCCATTCCGGCCGGGATTCCGGATGCGCAGGGTGTGGTGCAGGCCCCTGCGCTGGCCACCCTCGAAGCAAGCTTCGACGGCGATACCCTGCGGCGCATCCTGCAGCGCGGCTCCCGCCTTCGGGTCACCTACGTGCTCGAAACCCCGGCTACGCCGGTGAAGCTCCTTTCCTCCGCCACCCTGACGGCCCGGCTCATCGGCCAGTTTGAATACGAAGCCGGCAACTGACCCCATGATGAACCTGACGAAACGCATCTGCGCGCAGCTCCTTTCCGCCGGAATCTGCCTCGGCCTGTCAGCCGGGCTCCAGGCCCAGACCGGCACGGGCGCGCTGATATTCGGAACCCCTGGCGCCGGGCTGCGCTACCAGCCAGCCTTGCTGCATGCCGCCGGGGCGTATGGCATCTGGACATCCGGCATGTATGCGGCTGCGCTGCAGCCTGTGCCCCTCGGCGAGCTGCTCTCGCTGGAGGGCGTCCTTGAAACAGCCGACAAAGACCGCCTGATGGGCTATCTGGGCGGGGAAAACCGCCTGCACATCGGGCAGGGCTGGAGCGCCGGCGGCTGGGGCCGGATCGGCAGGGTGCCGCTGAGCCTGGATTTCAGCCGCATGCAGCTGACCTCCCTGCGCTTCGGCGCGCCGCATACGCTGGGGCTCGTGCTCTACGGCAATGCCCGGTACGCCGGCCAGACGCTGGAAGATGCGGAGATGCACCTGCTGCGCCAGGCCTGGAACGAAATCGCCGCCGGCACGGCGGGCGCTGCGGACTCGGGCCGCCTGGCCTGGGGCCTGCGGGCCAAGGTGCTGATCGGCACGCAGGCGGACAGCTGGGAGTCGGTCTCCTACTCGCTGCTCACGGCGGCGGACGGCCGCCAGATCGACCTGCGCGGCGCCTACACGCGCTTCCGCCTTCCGGAAGGCCAGGGCGGAACCGGGGCCGGCATCGATGCGGGCCTGCACTGGAACCCTGACGGGCCCTGGCAGGCCGGGATCAGCGCCACGGACCTGGGGTTCATCCGGTGGCGCGGCACGGTGTACGACAACGAAGTAGACCTGAGCTACGCCGGCTTCGATGCGGCGGAGCTGTTTGCGGATGGCTTTCCGGATGGGGAGGAACTGAGCGATACGCTGCGGATGCTGCTGTATCCGGATTCGATGGCGGGCGGATACCGCACCGTACTGCCGGGTCTGGTGCAGGCGCAGATCGGGTATGAGCTGGGGGAACGGGCTGCGGTTCAGGCGGGCATCATCCAGGGGCTGGGCCGCTACAGCGCCACGGGCGCCCGCCCGGTGGTATGGGCGGCCTATGTGCGGCAGCTTGGCCCGGTGCAGCTGGCGGCGCATGCCGGTGCCGGCGGCATCGACGGGCTGCGGCTTGGGCTGGCAGGGCAGGGGAACATCCGGATAGGGGCCTATGGCCTGACCTGGTTTGCGTCGGCGGATCAGGTGCTCGGCGGCGTGCTGCCCGGCCGGGGCCGGGGGCTGGCTGTGCAGGGCGGAATTGCCTTCGCCGCCGGCAAATAGGCGGGGGAAGCGGCTGCAATTGTCCGGAAAAAAAACAGGATGAGGCATTAAACCTGAGCATCATTGCCTGGTCTAAGGCCAAACCCGTTTTCCGCCTATTCCGCCACCGCTACTCCTGCCCACATGAACCGAAGATCATTCGTCCGCCAGGCCGGCGCTGTCCTGGCCGAGCGGTCCCTGGAGGCGAAGGCCCGCAAGCCGGGCCGCGTCCAAAGCGGCCTGCAGCCCTACGCAGGCGCCTGGACCTTCGCCGAAGCGGCGCACCTCCTGCGCCGGACCTGCTTTGGCGCTACCCGCGCCGAAATTCTTGCCGCTGTGCAGGCCGGCCAGGCGGCCGTGCTGAACCAGCTGCTGACTCCAGGCCCGCAGCCTGCGCCGCCGCTCAACCCCAGCTTTACCGATGACCCGTACGTGCCGGTCGGGGAGACGTGGGTGGAGGCACAGCTCGGGCCGAACACCAACACCTACCGCCGGCGCTCGCTCTCGTCCTGGAGCCTGGGCCAGCTGATCGGCCAGCCGCTGACGCTGGTGGAAAACATGACCCTCTTCTGGCACAATCACTTCGTGATCGAGGCTGATGCGGTGCAGGATGCCCGGCATTCGTACCAGTACATCCAGCTGCTGCGCAGCCAGGCGCTGGGCAATTTCCGGGAGCTGGCCAAGGTGGTGACGGTCAATCCGGCTATGCTGCGCTACCTCAACGGCAACCAGAATACGGTGGCTGCACCCAACGAAAACTACGCCCGCGAGCTGTTTGAGCTCTTCACCATCGGCAAGGGGCCGCTGATCGCCGAAGGCCATTACACCTGGTACACCGAACATGACGTAAAAGCCGCTGCGCGGGTGCTCACCGGCTGGCGCGACCGCGCACCGCGCAACGCGCCGGGGGCGCCTTACAGCGAATTTGTTGCCAATCAGCACGATACAACGGTCAAGCAATTTTCGGAGGTCTATGGCAATGCCCAGATCCAGCCCAATGGAGATGCGGAATACCTCGACCTGATCGAGCTGATTTTCACGAAGGAAGAGACGGCCCGCCACCTCTGCCGCAAGCTGTACCGCTGGTTTGTGTATTATGTGATCGACGAAACGGCGGAGCAGGAGGTCATCGGGCCGATGGCGCAGGCGCTCATCGACCACGGCTACGAGGTCGGGCCGGTGCTGCGCATGCTGCTGGGCAGCGAGCATTTCTTCGACATGGCCAACCGGGGCTGCCTGATCAAAAGCCCGGTGCATTTCACCGTCGGGCTTTTCCGCCAGCTGGCCATCGCCCTGCCGGGTGCCGCGCAGCTGGCAGGCCAGTACACGGCCTGGGGATTTGTGGCCGATGCCTGCAGCGAGCAGCAGCAGGCCTACCTGCTGCCGCCGAGCGTAGCCGGCTGGCCGGCCTATTACCAGGAGCCTGCCTATCACGAGCTTTGGATCAATTCCGTCACCCTGCCGGCCCGCAACCGGCTGACGGATCTGCTCATCACCACCGGCTACCGCCGGGGCGGCCTGCGGGTGCTCATCGACCCCGTATCCGTGGCGCAGCAGACCGGCGATCCGGGCGATCCGTATGCCCTGGTGGACCAGCTCGCCGAGTGGCTCTTTCCCATGCCGGTGCCTGCTTCGCAGCGCAGCTTCCTCGTAACGACGCTGCTGGCCGGGATTCCGGATTACGAATGGACCTCCACCTGGTTTGCCTGGGAACAGGACCCCGGCAACGCCACCCTCCGCGACGGCCTGAGCGCCAAGCTCCAGGGCCTGCTCCAGACGATGATGCGCCTCGCCGAATTTCAACTGAGCTGACCTGCCGTCCGATGAACCGCCGATCCTTTATCTTCCGCTCCGCCGCCGCTGCCACCCTGCCGGTGCTGCTCAACGGCTTCCCCGTCCGCGCCTGGGCGCGCAACAAGCGCCTGGCCGCCCTGACCGGCCTCGATACCGAGACGGACCGTGTGCTGGTGCTCGTGCAGCTCAATGGCGGCAACGACGGCCTCAACACCGTACTGCCCCTCGACCAGTACAGCAGCCTCGCCCGCGCCCGCGCCAATATCCTCATTCCGGATACCCAGGCCCTGCTGCTGGAAGGCAATGCCGGCTTGCATCCCGCCATGTCCGGCATGCACAGCCTCTTTCAGGAGAAGCTCCTGGCAGTCGTGCAGTCTGCCGGCTATCCCAATCCCAATTTCTCCCACTTCCGCGCGACCGATATCTGGACCAGCGCTTCCGATGCCGACGAGGTCGTCACCTCGGGCTGGCTGGGCCGCTACCTCGATACGGAGTACCCCGGATTTCCGGAGGGCTATCCCAGCGCCGAGTTCCCCGACCCGCCGGCCATTACCATCGGCTCGGTGCTTTCCGCCACCTGCCAGGGGCCGGTGATGAACATGGGCCTGGCCATCACAGATCCGGACAACGTCACCGAACTGCTCAACGGCGGCAGCGATGAAATTCCCAATTCGCGCTACGGCTACGAGCTGAATTTCCTCCGCCAGACGGTGCGGCAGACGAACCAGTATCTCGACGTGATCCAGGACGCATCCGGCATGGGGCAGAACCTGTCCCCGCTCTACCCGGAAGCAGGCGCCAACCGCCTGGCCGACCAGCTCAAGATCGTCGCGCGCCTGATCGCCGGCGGGCTCAAAACCCGTGTGTATGTGGTGGGCATCGGCGGATTCGATACCCATGCCAATCAGGTGGACAGCAGCGACAATACCCAGGGGAACCACGCTGCGCTGCTGCGGAATGTCTCCGATGCAATTGCCGCCTTCCAGGACGATCTCGGCAAGCTGGGCCTTGCCGACCGGGTGGTGGGCATGACCTTCTCCGAGTTCGGGCGGCGGATCAAGTCCAATGCCTCCCTCGGCACCGATCACGGATCGGCAGCGCCGCTCTTCGTGTTCGGCTCCCAGGTCAACAGCAAGGTCTTCGGCACGACGCCGGTCATTCCCTCCTCGGTCACGGACCAGGACAACCTGCCCATGCAGCACGATTTCCGCTCGGTGTACGCGTCGCTGCTTCAGGACTGGTTCAGCGTGCCGGCCGAGACGATTCAGGCGGTCCTGTTCGATGAATTCCAGTACATTCCGCTGATCAGGAAGCCCGGCAGCACGCCGGAGATCGGCGACGTGCCGGTCCTGATGCCCCTGCAGCCGAATCCTTTCTTCAGCACGGCGAAGCTGGTCTTCCAGACGCCGGGCGGACGGGTGCAGATCCGCCTCTTCGACGGATCGGGCCGCACGGTGGCGCTGGTCACGGACCAGGAGTTCGACCGGGGCGAGTATGAGCTGCCCTTCGACGGCTCGGCGCTGGCCGAAGGGGCCTATTACCTCCGCCTCCAGCAGGGCAGCCACCAGGCCATGCAGATGGTGTGGAAGCGCGCACAGTAGGCAGAACCGATGAAATGCATGCCGGCAGCAGGCGCCCAGGGGCGTTTGCTGCCGTTTTTTTCGTACTATTGGGGCAGACCGCTGCGCCATGCCTGCCGAAGCCCGTTCCGTTTCCTTTTCCCAGACCACCCTCACGGAGCTGATGATCCCCAGCTACGCCAATTTCGGCGGGAAGATCCACGGGGGCATTCTGCTTTCGCTGATGGACAAGATCGCCTATGTATGCGCAGCCAAGCATGCAGGCGGCTACTGCGTGACGGTTTCGGTGGATACGGTGGAATTCCGGGAGCCGGTAGAGGTGGGCGAGCTGGTCTCGCTGCACGCGCGGGTCAACTATGTGGGGCGCAGCTCCATGGTGGTGGGCATCCGGGTGGTGGCGGAGCAGGTGGATACGGGCGTGCAGAAGCATACGAACACCTCGTACTTCACGATGGTGGCCAAAGACGCGTCGGGCAAGCCCCGCGAGGTGCCGCCGCTGCTGCTGGAGAATATGGAGGATGTGCGCCGCTTTCTCGAAGCGATGAAGCGCAAGAACCTCCGCAGCCAGTTCAAGGGAGAATTCGACAACGAGCGCAGCCGCCTCGATGCCCTCCGCAGCCTGGCGCTGCTGGCGGAGGAGCGATGTGTACTGGGCGAAGGGGTAGGGGGGAAGGAATAAGCATCCGGCGAAAAAATTCGGCGCACGAAAGATTCTCCCCCGGATTGCTTTGATCCCTGCCCGGCAGGATGGCATGTTTGCGGATGCCTTCCAAGCGCGTTCACACATGAAATCCTCTGCCTTACGAACCGGCTGGCTGCTGCTGAATGCGCTGGCGGTTCTGCCGCTGCGGGCCCAGTACGTGGGCTTCGGCGAAGCCTCCCCCAACAGCAAGCTCGACGCCGTGCATACCGGAACCTCCGGCAGCACCCTCGAAGCAACCCAGAACAGCGCCGCCAATACGTCTCCGGTGATTCAGGTGAGCAACAGCAGCAACGGCGAGGGTCTTTCGCTGTCGATGAGCCTGAGCTCCTCCACCAAGACAGGCATCGACATTTCACATGCAGGCAAGGGCTCGGCGCTCCGCGCCGCATCGTCCACCAACAGCTACGCCAGCGCGGTTTCGTTCGGCTACTTCGAGCTTACCGGCGTGCAAAGCCTGGACCACATCGCCGTGCATGGGGTGAACGAGGCGACTTCCAACTACGGAATCGGAGTCAAAGGCCAGGGCGGCTACGCCGGGCTGTACGGGGTCAGCAACAATACGGGCTGCTATACCTCCGGCAACCTCTACGGGGTGCGGGCGTTGGGAGCCAGCATAGGCGCTTATGTATCCTCCAGCGCTTCGACCGGGGTGTACGGCCTCGGGCCGAGCTACGGGGTCTATGGCCAGAGCACGACGTACGGGATCTATGGCCAAGGCTCCACCTACGGCGTATACGCCAACGGCAACCTGGGCGCCAGCGGCACCAAGACCTTCCTCATCGACCACCCGCTGGACCCGGAGCATCAGTACCTCCGCCATTTCTCCATCGAATCCGACGAGGTGCTGAACCTCTACCGCGGCATCGCCCAGCTCGACGATGCGGGCCGCGCCACCGTGGAGCTGCCGGCATATTTCGAGGCCATCAATACGGAATTCAGCTACCAGCTGACCTCCATCGGCTCGCCGCAGCAGCCCTGGGTGGCGCGGGAGATCGGGGGCAATACCTTTGAAATTGCCGGCGCCGCCGGGGCCAGGGTCTCCTGGACCGTGATGGCCCGCCGCAACGACCGCTATATCCAGACCTACCCGCTTCAGGCGGAATCGGCCAAAGCGCCTGAGCATCAGGGTAAATACGTGCGTCCGGAACTCTACGGGCGCCCGGCGGCCCAGGGCATCTTCTACCTGGACCCGGAGGCCGGCGCCCGCAAGCCCGATGCGCAGCCCTGAGCGGCGCAGGCGAATGCGGGAAACGGCTGGCCTGTTTGGCAAAAATGTACGTCCTTAGATCCCGTTTGCACGGGTTCGCATGTCGATCTACACCACGCCGCTCCAATTCGGGTATTTCGCCGCCTGGCTCTACGCCGTCCTGCTCTGGGTGCGCGGCGCACGCCAGGAGCGCCGTTCCGACACCCTGCTGGGCTGGGTCATGTGGCTGCTGGGCCAGCAGATTCAGGATTATACCCTGGGTTTTGCGGGGATCAATGTGCTGTGGGAGGAATTGGACGGATTTCCCCGCAGCACGACCCTGCTCTTCGGGCCGGCAATGTACTTCTACCTTTCCGCCCAGCTCAACCGCGGATTCCGTCTGCAGCGGAAACACCTGCTGCACCTGCTGCCCTGGCTGCTGGTCTCCCTGCCGCAGCTGGCGGTCTTCCTGCAAGGGCCCTACGCCGTGCAGCGGGCCGATCAGCATCCGCTCTGGCAGGCATTCGGCTACGCCGAGCGGCTGGGGGTCTGGGCATCCATGATCGCCTATTTCGTGCAGTCGCTGCGGCTCTACCGGAGCTACCGGGCCTGGATGCTCACGCAGTTTTCGGATCCGGAGGCGGTCAGCTTCGCCTGGTACCGCAATTTCATCTACGGCATTGCAGCAGGCTTCACCTTCAAGGAGCTGATGCGTCTGGCCGACTGGATGCTCGACTGGAGCTTCTACGACGACTGGTGGTGGAATCTGGGCATGGTAGGGCTGATCGTGTATGTAGGCGTGCAGGGCTATGCGCAGTATCAGCCCCGGCAGATTGCCTTTGTGCCGGCGGCGGAGCTCGAGGCGGCTCCCGCGCGCGAGGCGGTGCAGCCTCCGCCGGAGCTGGAAGCCTGGAAAGCGCAGCTTGGCGCGCATATGGGCCGGCACCGGCCCTACCTCGACCCCGAACTCACGCTGGCGGACCTCGCCCGCCAGCTCCAGTGGCCTGCAGCCCAGCTCTCGGCGGTCATCAACAGCGGATTCGGCCAGAATTTCAACGATTTCATCAACCGCTACCGTGTGCAGGCTTTTCAGGAGCTGGTCCGGATGCCTGAAAATCAGCAGTTTACCCTGCTGGCGCTTGCCCTGGAGGCAGGCTTCAACTCCAAAGCCACCTTCAACCGGGCCTTCCGCAAGCACACGGGCAGCTCGCCGCGCGAATGGATGCAGGCACCGCCGGCGGCAGATGCGCCTTCATAGCCGGAGCAGCGCGGGATCCCGCCAGCTCAGAAACTGCAGGCTGAATGCAGGATAGGCATCGGTGAATTTCCGGTAGCGGGCCGGATGCACCTCAGCCGGGCTGAATTTGACCTCGAATGCCTGGCCCGGCTCCACCGGATGCACCGCCACAAAATCTACTTCCTGGCCGTCCGCCGTGCGCCAGAAGCGCAGCGACTCCTCCGGAATGCGTTCGCTCAGCCGCCGGAATACATAGTTTTCGAGCAGTGCGCCCTTGTCGGCCCGCTGGCTGACGGGAGCAAAGTAGCCGATCAGCACATTGCGCATTCCCAAATCCTGGAAGAATGCCTTGGGCATTTTGGTCAGCTCTTTCCGGAGATTCTGGAAAAAAGGCCGGAGCAGACGGAGGTGAAAGCAGGTCTGGAGCACATACAGATATTCCTCGGCCTGGTTCCCGCTCATGCGCAGGGTATTTGCAATTTCGCTGAGGTTGACCAGACTGCCTGTCTGCCCCGCGAGCAGGATCATCAGCTGATAAAACCGGGTTTCGTCGGCGATGCCTGCTTCGAGGATATCCTGTTTGACAAACGAATCGCGCAGATCCCGCAGCCGCTCCTCGCGCTCCCGGATGTCAGGCTCCAGGACGACGGCAGGGTAGCCGCCCCAGGTGATGTAGGTTTCGAGCGCTGCCCAGAGCTGCGATTCCAGCGGCGAGCGCTCCAGCTCGCCGGACCGAAGCCGCAGCAGGTCCTGCAGCAAGGGGTCCCGGCCGGTGAAGTGCAGAAATTCCTCGAAGTCGAGGGTGGGAAGCTCAAAGAGCTTTTTCCGCCCGGCCAGCGAGTCCCGGAACTGGCGGTCCAGATAGAACGCGCTGCTGCCGGTTGCTACAATTTTGAGGCGGTCTGCATGCTCGTCGTACAGGAGTTTGAGAAAATGAGCGGGATCTTCGAGATACTGGATTTCATCGATCAGCACGACAGCCCGCTGGCCATGCTGTCCGCCGGGCAGGTATTTGAACACGTGCTCAGGACTCTGGTTGAGTTCAAGCAGCAGGTCTTTCCGCTCCAGATTCAGGAAGGCATGCGGGGTTCCTTCCTCTGCCAGCGCTTGCTGCAGCTGCTTCAGCAGGGTGGATTTGCCGGTCTGGCGCGCACCGGCCAGGATGCTGTGCTCCCGCTTGGGCAGATGGGCCCGGAGCAACTCGTATTGTTTCCGCCGGAACATGGCTTGGTCAGATATTTTTGTAAAAATACATAAAAATATCTGATATTTTTGTTTGAATCGTCCGCCGGCCTCAGATGTCGATGCCGGGCACCAGCCGGTACAGTTCCCGCATCGGGACGCGGATGCGCAGGGACTTGAGATGCACCTCCGAGGCCAGCCCTTCGGCGCTGGAGATTTCCCAGGCGCTGCCGCCTGCATGCGTGCGGTAGTAGAGATCGGCCTGGGCGGCGGACTGGCTGAGCAGCACATATTCACGCAGCGAGGGAAGTTCCCGGTAGTGGTTGAACTTGCTGCAGCGGTCGAATGCTTCGGTGCTTTCGGACAGCACTTCGAGAATCAGCACAGGATTGGTCAGCGCATGCGGGTCCTGCTCGCTGCGCTCAGGGGGATCGCAGGTGACGGAGAGATCCGGATAATAGCTCCGCCGGGTCTGGCCGATCCAGATTTTTACATCGCTGCTGAAGAGGATGCAGGAAGCCCCTGCCCGCAGGAGTGCGCTGCCCAATGCGATGCCGGCGTTCATGGCGATTTGCCCATGCTCCAGGCTTCCGCCTGCCATCGCGGTAATCATGCCGTCGTGAAACTCGTATTTTTCTGTTCCCTGCGCGGTGAGGGCCAGATAGGTTTCATAGGTCTGATGATGCAATACCTCCGGTTTCATACAGCAGATCATGATGCGCATGCGCCAGCTTAAGATACGGCAGAACCTGGGTTCTCCATCGGTTTATGCCGCAGGGCCTCCGGCGCGCCCGGAACAAAGCGCCTGCGCAATCGTTGACCTGGCGCAGTTCCGGCTGCTTTGCGTATCTTGGATGCCTCTGTGAAAGGACTATGCGTACTTGTCTGCTGATCTGCGCCGCCCTCTTCCTGTGGGCGGCCTGCGGGGAAAAACCGTCCCCAATCGTCCGGTCTTCCCGCCGGGTGCTCGTCTTTACCGACTCGGCCCGCGAATCGCTGCCCGCTGCCGCTGCGCTGCGGGAGCAGCTGGCCTCCGCCGGCCCGTCCTGGACGGTCGAGTTTACCACCCGCCGCAAGGCCCTGCAGCTCGATTCGCTGCTGCCGTATTCGGCAGTCGTGCTGCTGGAGGCGCAGACGGATTCCTTCACAGCGCAGAACCAGACCTCGGTCATGGCCTATGTCCAGGCCGGCGGCGGCCTGCTGGCCCTCAATTCGCCCCTGACCCGCCCCTACACCTGGCCCTGGTACGAGCCGATCGGCATGGCGGATACGGTGCCGCAGGAGTTCCGCGCGGTGACGGTGGCCGACCAGCCTGGCGAAGGCCGCTTCGGCGTCCGGGCCTACGACGGCGGGCACGCAGGCAGCGCAGCGGTGGAGGCGGACGACTGCCGCCAGCCCGGCTTCGGTGCGGAGCTGCTCCGCGCCCTGGAGCAGCTCGCCGGCAGCAATGCCTACGATACCGCCCGCATCCGCACCGCATTGGCCCCCGATTCGAGCCGCTTTACCCGATGGGTCCTGTCCGATCAGCTCGACGAGCCCATGGAGCTGGTCGTCATGCCCGACCTCAGCGTGATCTTCATCGAGCGGCGCGGCGCCATGAAGCGCTACGACCCCGAAACCAAAACCACCCGCGTGCTCGCAACCTTCGAGGTCTGCACCACCGGCAACTACGAGGACGGCCTGCTCGGCATTACCATCGACCCGGACTTCGGCCGCAATCACTACCTCTATCTGTACTACTCCCCGCCCTGCGACAAGGGCATGCAGTACCTCTCCCGCTTCACGATGGCTGGCACCGATTCCATCATCCTCGCATCGGAAAAGATCGTGCTTGAAGTGCCTGTGCAGCGCGAAACCTGCTGCCACTCAGGCGGTTCGCTGGCCTGGGGCCCCGACGGGTCGCTCTACCTCTCCACCGGCGACAATACCAGCCCCCAGGAATCCGACGGCTACGCGCCCATCGACACCCGTCCGGGGCGCTCGGCCTTCGATGCCCAGAAATCTTCGGCCAATACCCAGGACCTGCGGGGCAAGGTGCTGAGAATCAAGCCCAACAAATACGGCAGCTACACCATTCCGGACGGCAATATGTTTCCCAAAGACGGCTCGCAGGGCCGGCCGGAGATCTACGCGATGGGCATGCGCAATCCCTTCCGGATTTCCATCGACCAGCAGACGGGCTGGCTGTACTGGGGCGATGTAGGGCCGGACAATGCCTTTCCGGGCAAATACGGCCCCGAAACCTACGACGAGGTCAACCAGTGTCGGGCGCCGGGATTCTTCGGCTGGCCCTATTTCGTCGGCCCCAACCGCGCCTTCCGCGAGCGCGACTTCGCGACCGATGCGGTCGGCGCCTATTTCGATCCCGCTGCCCCGGCCAACCGCTCGCCCTTCAATACCGGCGCTCAGCAGCTGCCGCCGGCGCAGCCTGCCTTTATCTATTATCCCAAGCAGCAGTTCCGCCGCTTTCCCATGCTGGAACAGGGCTCCAGCAGCGCCATGGCAGGCCCCGTGTACCACCGCACCGCGCAGTTCCAGCAGTCGCCGGTGGCTTTTCCGGCGTATTTCGAAGGGAAGCTCTTCATCTATGAATGGGCCCGAAGCTGGATCCGGGTGGTTTCGATGGATTCGGCGGGCGATCTGACCCAGATCGAGCCCTTTTTGCCCAAAATGCCCCTCTCCAAGCCAATCGACATGGAGTTTGGCCCCGACGGCGCGCTCTATATCCTGGAGTACGGGAAAGATTATTTCATGAAAAATGCCGAAGCCCGGCTGGTCCGCATCACCTATGCCGCCGGCAACCGCGCACCGCTGCCGGAAATCCGGATCGATGCGCCGGCAGGCGGGCTGCCGCACACGGTGCACGTCTCGGCAGCAGGCTCCTACGACCTCGACCCGGACGATTCGCTGCGCTTCGAATGGTCCTTCCGCGACAGCCTGGCGACGGACGCCTCCGGCCCGGAGGCCAGCTTCACCTACACCGAGCCGGGCGAATACCAGATCACCCTCCGCGCGACCGACCGCGCCGGCAGCCGCTCCGTGCGGCAGCAGACCGTGCGCGTGGGCAATGCGCCGCCCCGCATCACGATCCGCAGCGGCGGCAACCAGTCCTTCTTCTTCGGCAGCATTCCCTACGAGGTGCAGGTGGAGGATGCGGAAGATGCCGCCGCCGGCGGCGTGCAGGACCGGAGCGTCTCCGTCGTCTGGCTGCATGCCGACCATCCGGAGGATGCCGAGGCGCTGCTGGGCGGCCAGAAATCGGCCGACCACGCGGCCTCGCTCAAATACCTCAAAGGCTGGCAGCTGATCCAGGGCAGCGACTGCATGTCCTGCCACGCCATCGACCGCCAGTCGGCGGGGCCTGCCTACGTGGAGGTGGCCCGGCGCTATGCCGGCCAGGCCGGCGCTTCGGCCATGCTTGTGCAGAAAATCTACCAGGGCGGCGGCGGCAACTGGGGCGATGCGCTCATGCCCGGCCATCCGCAGCATACGCAGGCGGAAATCGGAGAGATGGTCAGATACATCCTGTCGCTGTCTTCGGACGTGTCGCTGCCGCTCAAAGGCGTCCTGACGCCGGACCTGGCCGGCGAGCATCAGCCCGGCGGCGCCTATCTGCTGGCGGTCACCTACACCGACCGCGGCGCCAACGGCCTGCCTCCGGTCACCTCCCGCAAGACCTTGCTGCTCAGCCATCCCCGCCTGGAGGCCGAGCGGCACAGTGCTGCGCAGGACCTGGAGCTCTTTACCCTGGGCGAAAACCGCGACATCGCCACCATGGCTTCCTTCGGCGGGGGCATGCTCCGCTACGACGGGCTGGATCTCACCGGCATCGCCTCGGCAACGCTGCGCTTCGGCTCCTTCGCCGGCGGGCGCCTCATCTTCAGCATCGATGCGCCAGACGGGCCGGTGATCGGCACGGCAGTCATTCCGCCCGGCCCCCGCACCGAGCTGACTGGCTTCGACATCCCCTGGCGCGACATCCCGCTGAGCCTGAAGCCGGTTTCAGGACGCCATGATCTCTTCGTGCGCTTCGAGGGCCCGGAAGGCAAGCTCTTCGGCGGGCTCGACTGGATTGAATTTGCCGGAAAATAGCGGAATACACCGGGCAACACGGCGGCGGAGCCTGCTCAATGCAGGCTCCGCCGTGATTTTTGCAGAAAAACAGCGTGCATATTCCAGTTTTTGAAATAATAATTTGGGCATTTGCCCGATGTTCCGTAGTTTTTGACTCGTTCCGCAGACGTCATTCAATCCTTGCTTTCGTGTTGACTTGCACCCTGACGCGGGCGCTCCGCCTGCTCATGTTCCTGGCGCTTGCCGGCGCCGCCTGCCTGCCGTTGGCTGCCCAGTCCCGCGTCGCAGCGGCCCTCTGGGCCGACAGCGTGCTGAAGACCATGACGCCCGATGAAAAGATCGGGCAGCTGTTCATGATCGCGGCATATTCCAACCGGGACGAGGCCGACTACGCCGCGCTCGAACGCAGCATCCGGGCGTATCACGTCGGCGGCCTGATCTTCATGCAGGGCAATGCGCTCCAGCAGGTGCGCCTCGTCAACCGCTACCAGCAAGCATCGCGTATCCCGCTGCTCATCGGCCAGGATGCCGAGTGGGGGCTCAGCATGCGCCTCGACAGCGCGCCCGGCTTTCCCCGCAACATCGCGCTGGGTGCCATTTCCGACGACTCCCTCCTGTACCGCATGGGCAAGGTCATGGCCCGGCAGCTCCGGAGAACCGGGGTGCAGTACAATTTTGCCCCCGTCGCCGACGTCAACAACAACGCCCGCAATCCCGTCATCAATTTCCGCTCCTTCGGGGAAAACAAGTTCAATGTCGCCCGCAAAGCCTGGATGCTCATGCGCGGCATGGAGGATCACGGGGTGATGACGGCCATCAAGCATTTCCCCGGCCACGGCGATACCGAGACCGATTCCCACCTGGACCTTCCGCTGATTCCCCACGGCATCGAGCGGCTCGATACGCTGGAGCTCTACCCGTTTTACCGCCTGATCCAGGGCGGGGCCAGTTCTGTGATGATCGGCCACCTGCATGTGCCCGCGCTCGATCCGGCGCCCCGTCAGGCCGCCTCGCTTTCTCCCCGCATCGTGCAGGAAATCCTCCGCGACAGCCTGCGCTTTGACGGGCTGATCGTGACGGATGCGCTGAATATGAAAGGCGTATCCCGCGAGCATCCCAACGGCGAAGCGGCCCTGCTCGCCCTGCTGGCCGGCAGCGATCTGCTGCTGATGCCCGAAGACCTGCCCGCCGCCTTCGAGGCAGTCCGCAATGCCCTGCGGCAGCAGCGCCTCACCGAAGACCAGCTCGACGCGCACCTGATGCGGGTGCTGGCAGCCAAGCGCCGCCTGGGGCTGCACCGCTGGTCGCCCATTCCCGAGGCTGGCCTGGTGCAGGATCTGTACACGGTCGAATACGAAATTCTCCGCAAGCAGCTCTTCGAGTCTGCCCTGACCCTCGCGCGCAACGAGGCGCGCCTCATCCCCTTTCAGCATCTCGAAGCCCGCAGCATCGCCTACGTGCAGATCGGCGGCGGCAGCGGAAATGCCTTCGAGCGCGGGCTGGCGATGTACGCGCAGGTGACGCCGTTTTACCTGCGCAAAGACTGCTCGGCCGCGGAGCGAGACCGGCTGCTGGAACAGATCCGGTCCTTCAATACGGTCATTGTCGGGCTGTTCGACCTCAACAACCGCCCGGCAGGCAATTACGGCGTTACGCAGGCAGCCAGCCAGCTGTGCAGCGCGCTCAGCGCGCCCGGGCGCGAGGTGGCACTGACGCTCTTCGGCAACCCCTATGCCCTGCAGCACCTGCCGGCCCCCCAGGCTGTGCTGCTGGCCTATGACCCGGATCCGGCGGCCCAGGCTGCCGCTGCCGCTGCGCTCTTCGGCGGCAAGCCGCTCACGGGCCGGCTGCCGGTCACGGTTTCGGCGGAACTCCGCGAAGGCTACGGCATCATGCAGCCTGTGCCGGTGCGTTTCGGCTTCGCATTGCCCGAAGAGCGGGGGCTGGACCGCCATACCCTCGCGGGCATCGACAGCATCGCCCAGAGCTATATTGCGCGCGGCGCCATGCCCGGCTGCGAAGTGCTTGTGCTGCGCGGCACCGATATCGTCTATGTGCGCGGCATCGGCCGCTCCGATTACGGCCCGCAGGGCCTGGATATCGATCCGGCCCTGCATGCCTACGACCTTGCCTCAGTCACGAAGGTGGCGGCTACGACCCTCTGCGCCATGCATTACGCCGAGCAGGGCATCCTCTCGCTCGATGCGCCGCTGGAGCAGTATCTGCCAGCCTTCGCCGGCAGCAATAAAGCCGCGCTGACCGCCCGCCAGTTCCTGCAGCACACCTCCGGCCTGGCTTCCGGCGGCATCTTCCACCACCGAACCTACCTCGACCGCCAACGCCATATCCCGGATCCGGCCATCTACCAGTACCGCCCCGATGCGCAGTTCCGCATCCCCGTCGGCCCGTCGATGTATGCCACCGACTCCGTGCAGCGGCTGGTGTGGAACACCATCCGCGATATGCAGCTCTACAAGCCCGTGATGCGCTACAGCGACCTGGGCATGATGCTGCTCGGGCGGATGATGGAAGCCATCTCCGGCGAGCCGCTCGACGAGCTCTGCGCACGCCTCTTTTATGCGCCGCTCGGCATGAGCCGCACCTGGTTCAATCCCGGCGAAAAAGGCTATGCGGCGCACTGCCCGCCGACCGAGGCCGATACCCTCTGGCGGCATGCCGTCCTGCAAGGCTATGTGCACGATCCTTCGGCGGCCATGCTCGGCGGGGTGGCCGGCCATGCCGGCCTGTTCTCGAATGTGTACGACCTCGCCAAGCTGATGCTGATGATCAAAAACGGCGGCTTCTACGGCGACCGCCAGTATTTCTCCGCCCAGACCATCGGCTATTTCACCTCCCGGCAGCTGGCCTCCAGCCGCAGAGGCCTGGGATGGGACAAGCCCGAACCCGGCGATCCGGGCGCAGGCCCCGGCTCCCGCTATGTGTCGCCAGCCGCCTACGGGCATACCGGGTTCACCGGCACCTGCGTATGGGTAGATCCCGAAGCCGATCTGGTGTTTATCTTCCTCTCCAACCGCACCTATCCGTTCCCGGACAGCCAGCGCCTGCTGAACGAGGAGCGCGTGC
>JANRID010000039.1:0-67171 GCA_033765305.1 Bacteroidia bacterium | reverse complement strand
GGTGGTTCGGAGGCGCGTCGCGCATCGGCATCTGCGGCGCCACCTCGACCCCCATGTGGCTGATGGAAGACGTAGCCCGCGCCATCGAAGCGCAGGTGGGGGAAATGGAGCTGGCGTGAGGGATGGGGGAGGACGCCGCATCGCTCGGCATAATGTCACATACAGAAGCAGCATATCGGGCCTATACCTGTTGGTTCAGGTCTATGGCCTATGCAGGCCAGACCTGACCCCTGCACGCGACGCAGGCGCAGTCCAGCGAGGGGTTGAAACCGCCTCGCTGTCAATACCATAAAACCCGTTGGTTCAGGTCTGTGGCCTATGCAGGCCAGACCTGCCCCCTGCACGCGCCGCAGACGCAGCCTGTACGCCCCCCTCAAGGGGCTCTTATACCCAATACGCACTACCCAATACCCACTACGCACTACCCCCAAGCGTCCAGTCTTCCGACTTGATACTCGATACTTGATACTCCCCACGTCTCCAGCCGCCATGCCCTTCAACCTCCCCCTCTTCTGCACCCTCCTGCTGCGCAGCTTCGGCGGCGCCCTCCCCCTCGGGCCCAGGCGGCGGCGCACCCTGCTCCTGCTGCTGCCGCTGTTTGCGACGGGGCTGATCCTCAACCAGATCTGCTGGCTGCTGGATGAGCTGCTGTTCCCCCGCTACCGCCGGGTCCAGCCTCGGGAGCCGGTTTTCCTGGCCGGCATCCCCCGCAGCGGCACCACCTACCTGCAGCGCCTGCTCATCCAGGACCGGGAACGCTTTACGGGCATGCGCCTCTGGGAGATTGTCCTGGCCCCGTCGGTGCTGCAGAAACGCTGCCTGCTTGGCATCGCCGCCCTCGACCGCCGCCTCGGCTCGCCCCTGCGCCGGCGGCTCAGCCGCCTCGATGCGCGCCTCTTCGCCGCCATGCGCGACATCCACCCCATCAGCCTCTTCGATGCGGAGGAAGACGAGCCCCTGATGCTCAATGCCTTCGCTTCTGCCTACCTGACTTTTGCCTTTCCCTTCCCCTCCCCTGCCAGCCGCTATGCCCGCTTCGACCAGGAAGTGCCCGCCGGGGAGCGCCGGCGGCTGATGCGGTTCTACCGCGCCTGCGTGCAGAAGCACCTCCTCGTCTTCGGCCCGGACAAGCAGTATCTGGCCAAAAATCCCTCCTTCACCGCCAAAGCCGGCAGCCTGCGGGCCGCCTTTCCCGATGCGCACCTGCTGTTTCTCCTGCGCGACCCGCTCGAAGCGGCGCCTTCCACGCTGAGCCTCTTCCGCGCCATCTACGGCAACCTGATGGACCTGCCGCCCGGCCCGCTGCCCATGCAGGCAGATACCCTGCATCTGCTCCGCGACTGGTACAGAATCCTCGCCGACGCCCCCGGCAATGACCTCATCCGCTACGAGGCCGCCGTCCGCATGCCGGGCCAGACGGTCCGCAGCCTGTATGCAGAACGGGGATGGGAGCTCACGCCTGCCTTCGGGCAGGTGCTGGATGCAGCGCAGGAAGCCGCTGGCCGCTATGTGAGCCGCCACCGCTACGACACAGCCTCCTTCGGGCTGCAGGGGGATGAGCTTGTGCAGCTTTTCGGAGGCCTGCGCAGCCGGCTGGGATACGGCATGCCGGAGGAAACTCCGCAATCCGGCTGAAAATCAGGCGCTTATTTGCGCTCCTTGTCGTTGTCGCCGAAGCCGCTCTCCTCGCGCCCGGCCGGGGCCAGGTTGCGCTGGAGGTACACCTGATCGGGGGTCACGAAGGCACCCGGAAGCAGCTCGCGGACCTTCTGGCAGAAGGCATTCGCCGCTTCGCGGTCCGTGAAGTCGCCTGCGCGCACGACGTAGTTGGGCGAAACAAAATCCAGGTAATTGGCCGTTTCGGGAAATGAGGCCATGAGCGAGGCCTTGGCGTCGGTAGCGCCCTGGCGGCTGGCGCCGGAGTACACCTGGATGCGGTAGCCGTCGGTTTTCTCCGTGCGGCCGTTGAGGTAGATATGGCGGCCCACCAGCTGCCCCAGGGCGGGGTCGGCATCGATGTAGAGGATGGTGCCGGCTTTGAAGTAGCCCTTGACGGAGGCCGTTGCGGGGCGGTCCTGAGCCTGGGGCGTACCGGCATCGGCAGCGCCGGCCGGCTGAGGCGCTGCAAACTCGCTGCGCTGGCGGTAGTAGCCGACCTCTTCGCGTTCGTATCGGTCGTACACATCGCGGCCGCGTTCCCGCTTTTTCTTGGGAAGCTCGCCGCCGGTACAGGTGACAGCGCCGATGAGCAGCAGGGTAAACAGGTGCATAGGCAAGGAGTATGGGGCAAAGTTCGGAAATCTGCTGCGGACTGCCAAATGCGCTGCGCCCTCAGGAGCCGGCGACCACATGGCGCAGGCCCTGCGCCTCCTCGAAGAGCGATTCGCGCAGAAAATCAGGCTGCACCAGCTCCTGCGCCAGCTCCTCCTGCGTAAACCAGCGGAAATAGAGCTTCAGCTCCCCCGCCCCTTCCTGCCCCTCGAAGGCCGGCACCGGCGGCAGCGTCTCGAACCCGATCCGGAAAAACAGGCCCAGCTCGTGATAGCGGAGGCCTTCCGCAGGGGTAAAAAACCGCTCTACGATGTACTCCAGCGGGCCCACTCCGACGGCATAACCCGTTTCTTCGAGAAATTCGCGCCGCACGGTCTCTTCGGCGCGCTCCATCCAGTCCACCCGGCCGCCGGGCAGGGTCCAGGCGCGCTCCGTCTCGCTGCGGTGCAGCAGCACGCGGTCTCCGTGGCGGGCGATCCCGGCTGCCCGCACCTGAAAGGTCCGGGAAGGCTGGCGGAATGACAGCATGTCCATGGCTGGCAACAAGATCAGGCTGGTGAATGACAAATGCAGGAGGCGCGGCAAATATAGCTGAATTCCCCGAAGCCGGGCATGCCGCTATGCCCGGAGACCGGTCTGGCGGGCGGGCACCGCAGCCAGCCAGCGGCGCAGAATGGCTGCCAGGGCCGCTGTTTCCACCAGAAAGCCGTCATGCCCGTAGAGCGAGGTGATTTCGGCATATTCAGCCCCGGCGATGCCTGCCGCAATCCGCTGCTGCTCCGCCACCGGAAAGAGCACATCCGAATCCACGCCGATCACGAGCGTGCGCGCCCGCACCTGCGCGAGCGCAGCCTCCACGCCGCCCCGGCCCCGCCCGACATGGTGGCTGTCCATGGCTTTGGACAGGGTCCAGTAGGAAAAGGCATTGAACCGGCGGTAGAGCTTTTCGCCCTGATGCCGCTGGTAGGAGGAGGCCCGGAACCCGTCTGCTGCTTCGCCGGCTTCCTGCTGGCGGGCTGCGTAGCCCTCGTAGCTCCGGTAGGAGAGCAGGGCCATGGCCCGTGCAGCCCGCATGCCCTCCATGCCCGCATCGGGCCGGTCTTCGCGCCAGGTGGCGTCGGCCTCGATGGCCATCCGCTGGGATTCATTCCAGGCAATGCCCCAGGGCGAATGCTGCGCATTCGTGGCTACCGGGACCAGATGCCCGAACAGCTCCGGGCGCATGACCGCCCACTCCAGCACGTGCTGGCCGCCCATCGACCCGCCGATAGCCAGGTGGATATGCCGGATGCCCAGGTGCGCCCGCAGCAGGTCGAAAGCCCGGACCATGTCGCGGTTGGTGAGCAGCGGGAAGCGGTGGTAATACGGCGTGCCCGTTCCGGGATCATCCGAGAGAGCATGGGTGGAGCCGTAGCAGGAGCCCAGCATATTGGCGCAGACCGTAAAGCACCGCTCCGGCCCGAAGAGATCGCCGGGCCCGAAGAGCCCCGGCCACCAGCTGGCGGGATCCGCATGCCCGGTGAGCGCATGGCAGACCCAGACCACATTGTCCCGGGCGGCGCTCAGCTGCCCGGAAGTGGTGTAGGCCAGCTGAAATCCAGGCAGCTGCCCGCCCTGCTCCAGCGCGAAAGGATGCGGATACTCGAAAATCTGAACTTGCATGGGCAAGGGATGCTGATGGGGCTCCGGAAACACGCCGGCACAAGGTCCGGGGCAGTCTGGCAGACTGCCCCGGTATAACGTCAGTTAAGCGTCTGCTGTTCTGCCAGCAGGAGTGAAATCGACACCGGCGTCGGATTGCGCAGGCTGTCATTCACCGGGCAGCGGTCTTCCACGATCTGGAGCCACGCTGCCAGCTGGCCGGGGCTTGCATCGGCCTCCGGCAGGAGCTCCACGTGCAGCGATTGGTAGCCTGCGCGCTCGGAGGTTTTTTCGCCCAGAAACCGGGCCGGATCGATCTGCCCGCTGATGCGGATGCTCAGCCTGCGCAGCGGAATGCCCAGCTCTCGGGCCACGAGGTGGCCGACTACATTGAGGCAGCCGGCATAGCCAGCCAGGATGTACTCCACCGGGTTGGCAGCCTCGTCGGCGCCTCCGAGGGACGGCGGCTCATCGATCAGCACCTCGAACTGGCGGGCACCGGCAGAAAATTTGGTAGGCGTAAGGCTCTGCCCTGCCACTGAAAAAGTCAGCAGACTCATAAAACTCCTATCTTTGAAGGTGAATACATATTGTAGCGGGAGCTGCCGCCGGGCGACGTCCAATCAATCCGGAGGCGCTCCCGTTTTGTTTCAGGGTGCTGCCTCAGGCCAGCACCGGGGTCCGCACCGATTCGAAGGCCTGCTGGAAGTCTTCCTTCAGGTCGTCAATGTGCTCCAGGCCGGCCGAGATGCGCAGTTTGGTCGGCGTCACGCCGGAAGCAGCCTGTTCGGCATCGCTCAGCTGCTGGTGCGTGGTGGAAGCCGGGTGAATGATAAGCGTCTTGGCATCGCCCACGTTGGCCAGGTGGCTGACGAGCTTGAGGCTGTTGACGAATTTCACCGCATCTTCCTTGCTGCCTTCGATTTCCACGCTCAGCACGCCGCCGAAGCCGTTGCGCAGGTATTTTTTCGCCGTTTCGTGGTACGGGCTGCTTTCCAGGCCGGGGTAATGCACGCTGCGCACCTGCGGATGGGCTTCAAACCAGCGGGCGAGGGCCAGGGCATTGTCCACAGTGCGCTGCACCCGGAGGGACAGGGTTTCGATGCCCTGCAGGAACAGGAAGGCATTGAAGGGGCTCAGGGCCGGGCCCAGGTCGCGCAGGCCCTCCACCCGGGCGCGGATGGCGAAGGCGATGTTGCCGAAGGGTCCTTTGGGGCCGAAGATGTCGTTGAACACCAGGCCGTGATAGCCCTCGGCCGGCTCGGAGAACTGCGGAAACTTGCCGTTGCCGTAGTCGAAGTTGCCGCCGTCCACGATCACGCCGCCGATGCTGGTGCCGTGCCCGCCGATCCACTTGGTTGCGGAAGCCACCACCACGTTCACGCCGTATTCAATGGGGCGGGCCAGGTAGCCGGCTGCGCCGAAGGTGTTGTCCACCACCACCGGGATGCCGTAGCGCTGACCCAGCTTCGCAAATGCCTCGAAATCAGGCACGCTGAATTCAGGGTTGCCGATGGTCTCCAGGTAGATCGCCTTCGTGGTGCCGTCGATCTGGGCTTCGAAGCTGTCCACATCCACCCCGTCGGCAAAGCGCACGTCGATGCCCAGGCGCTTGAAAGCCACCTTGAACTGGTTGTAGGTGCCGCCATAGAGGTAGGAGCTGCTCACGATGCTGTCGCCGGCCTGGGCGATGTTGTGCAGGGCCAGCAGCTGGGCCGCCTGGCCGGAGCTTACCGCCAGGGCTGCCACCCCGCCTTCGAGCGCTGCGATGCGCTTTTCGAGCACATCCGTCGTCGGGTTCATGATCCGGGTGTAGATATTCCCGAATTCCTTCAGGGCGAAGAGGTTGGCTGCGTGCTCGCTATCCTTGAAGACATACGAGGTGGTCTGGTAAATGGGCACGGCACGGGAACCGGTGGTGGGATCGGCTTCCTGGCCGGCGTGCAGCTGCAGCGTTTCAAAACGATACTTCTGGCTCATGATAACAGGACATTAACAGTATGAAAGGTGAATGACGATTATATATGAGAAATCGAAAAAATATGATGTCGTCTGTCAGTATATTGAATTGGTGTTTAAACAACAATTCATAGACTGCACACGCATTGCCCGCGCTGCTGCACCGTCACGGCATCAGGGCCGGAGGCAGCGGAGCGGATCAGCAGCCGCAACAACAGCAGCGCTGGGCGCAGGCCGTCATGCGGATCATACGGAAGGTAGGCTGGGAAAGGGAAGCGCCCGCAGGCGGAGTTCGGAACATCTGACTACATCTCCTCATGACTTCAGGGTCAAATTAGTGTATTTGCCTCCGTTGCCGGAGCCTGAATGGGGCACCTTTCCGATGGGGAGGTTGCCAGAGGGTCATCGAGTCAGGTCTCTCGCCTCGTTCTTAATAGACTAATTACACCGTGAGATGTAATTAACCGGAACTGGGCTCAAAAATAGCGCTTGGATTTACAATTGCAAATTTTCAGCCCGGAAAAATATAAACTTTTATTCGGACACCGCCCGGAGCTGCATCATTGGCAAGGCTTCTGCGGCTTGCCGGGCGTGGTTCCCTGTACGGAAGGCAGCGGCGGAAGGTTTCGCCGGCCTTCAGCCGGCGAGGCCGCCGCGGACGAAGGGCGCCAGATCGAGGCGGGCTGTGCGTCCGGCGGCCAGCTTGTACTGCGCTGCAATGCCGATCATGGCGGCATTGTCCGTGCAGTACTCGAACGCCGGGATGTGCGCCTGCCAGCCGCGCGCATCGCAGAGCGCCTGGAAGCGCCGCCGCAGCTCGCTGTTGGCCGACACGCCGCCGGCAATGGCCAGATGCTGCACGCCGTAGTGCCGGGCGGCATCTTCGAGCTTGGCGAGCAGGATGCGTACGATCTGCGCCTGGTAGGAGGCGCAGAGGTCGGCTTTGCGCTGCGCGGCAAACTCCGGGTCCTGCTGCAGCGCACCGCGCAGCAGATAGAGCAGGGAGGTCTTCAGCCCGCTGAAGCTGAAGGAGAAGCGTTCGGTCCTGGGCTCCGGGAAACGGAAGGCTTCCGGGTCGCCGCTGCGGGCCAGGCGGTCCACCTCCGGCCCGCCGGGATAGGGCAGGCCGAGCAGCTTCGCCGCCTTGTCGAAGGCCTCGCCGGCGGCATCGTCCGTGGTTTCGCCGATGAGCTCCATCTCCAGATGCCCGCGGACCAGCACCAGCTGGGTATGGCCGCCGGAGACGGTCAGGCAGAGAAAGGGAAATTCCGGCGGGCTGCTGCCGAGGAAATTGGCGAGCACGTGCGCCTGCATGTGGTTGACTTCGACGAGGGGCTTGCCAAGGCCCCAGGCAAAGGATTTGGCGAAGCAGACCCCTACGAGCAGGGAGCCGAGCAGCCCCGGCCCGCTGGTGCAGGCCACGGCATCGAGATCGGCGGGCGCGGTGCCGGCCTGCTCCAGGGCAGCCTGCACGCAGGCTACAATCTGCTGCTGGTGCAGGCGGGAGGCCAGTTCGGGCACCACGCCGCCGTAGCGGGCGTGCTGGAGCTGGCTGCTGATCACATTGGACAGCACCTCGCGGTCCCGGAGGACTGCTGCGGAGGTTTCGTCGCAGGAGGATTCGATGGCCAGAACATAGGGCATAGCCTGCAAAGATACAGAAAATCATGCATCGAGCTGACGCCGGACGCGTTCGAGTCCTTCGATCAGCGCCCCGGTCTGGGTCCAGCGGCGGCGCAGGCGAAGCCGGAAGACCAGCCAGCCGGCGCCGGCGAGGAGCACATTGGTACCCAGGTGCGCGGCGATCCGCAGGCCCAGCGCAGCCGGATCCAGCAGGTCGAGGCAGAGCAGGTTGAAGCCCAGCATCATGCCGAAGAGGCAGGCGGGCAGCCAGGCCAGGAGCCTCTGGCGCAGGCGCAGGGCATGCAGCGCAGCATCCAGGAACGGGCGGCTGGAGAGGTGGAAATGCTGCAGCCCCCGGCCCAGGGCAAGCCGGAACCAGACGGCATGCAGGCCGGCGAGGGAAAGCACCAGCACTGCGGCGCCGAGCGCTGTCAGCGGCGAGCGCAGGACCCACGCGCCTGCGGCCCATCCCAGGGCCAGGGTGGCCGCTCCGGAGGCAAGCCCGGCCAGCAGCCCGGCCCGCGACTGCGGGCGGGGCTCCAGGGCATGCCGCAGCTGCGCCTCCAGCGCAGCGGCATCTCCGGTGTCTGGCCCTGCGGGCAGGGCGCCGGTTGGTTGCTGAGCCTTCATGCAGATTCGTCGCCCGGCGGGCACCCTTTCTTACACCGCCTGCCGCCGGACAATAAATCCGGCCACCCGGAAGTTTATGCTGCCGAGGGTCCTGGCATACTGCGGCAGCCTGTGCAGATTTCTCCGCCCGCAGGCCGGAGAAAGCAGGCTGCGATTTCCAAATCTCAGGTTTGTTTGCGTACTTCACGGATATTGCGCTTGACTACACACACGATCCAGTTGACCCCATTCGCCCGTCTGCTGCTCCTGCTGCTGAGCCTCCTTGCCGGAGGCAGCACGCTGGCTGCCAACCTGGACAGCCTGCGGGCGGCGCTTGCCCAGCATGCGCAGGCCCAGGACGCGCAAGGGCTGATCCGGGCCCATCAGGCGCTGGGGCTCGCCCTTCGCAACCAATTCGAGTATGCCGCTGCGCTGGAGCAGTTCGAAGCGGCGATCCGCGTGGCGGAGGCCGGCCAGCCGCCGCCGGAGCTGCTCTTCGAGCTGCTGAACCAGGCCGGTGAGCTCAATTTCTGGCAGGACCGCTACACCCCTGCCCTGGAGCAGCTCCTGCGCGCGCGCGAGCTGGGCGTCGGGCAGGTGGACAAGCCCAGCCAGGCCTCCAACCTCTCCCGCATCGCCGAGGTGTATGTATTCATGGGCAACTACAAGCAGGCCCTGTATTTCCAGCTGCAGTCGCTCGAACTGAGCGAGCTGGCCGGCGACTCGATGGGCATTGCCCAGTCGCTGCAGAATATCGGCACCATCTACTTCCACCGGGAGCAGTACGACCTTTCGCTCGACTACCTCCAGCGGGCCCTGTCCATTTACCTCAACACCGACCAGCAGCGCGCCACCTACACCATTCTGGCGGCAATTGCTTCCAACTACGAAAAAAAGGCCATGCCCGAGCGCGGGCTGCCCTATGCGCGGCAGTCGCTGGATCTGGCCCGGCAGATGGACTACAGCTATGGCGTAGCCTTTTCCACCGGCATGACGGGGGTCTTCGAGCGTCTGCTGGGCCAGCTCGGACAGGCCGAGCTGCACATCCGCGAATGCCTCCAGGGCATGCGGCGGCTGGGCGCACGCTCCGAAACCGCCGATTTCTCCATCGAGCTTGCGCGGGTGTATCTGGCCCGCCAGGATTACCGCGCTGCGCTCGATACCCTGACGGCGGCGCTGGCCGTTGCGCAGGAGATCCAGTCGCGCAAGCTCCAGGCCGACATCTATAAATACAGCGCCGAAGCGCAGGAGCGCCTCGGCAATACCCCGGCTGCGCTGGAGCTGTTCCGGCGCTACGACGTGCAGCGCGACAGCCTGCTCAACGAAAAGAACCTGGAGCAGATGGCCAATATGGAGAGCGAATTCGAGCTCCAGCGCCAGCAGCGCCAGATCGAGCGGCTCAAGGAGCAGGAGCGGCTTACCCGGACCCGGGTGTATCTCATCTCGTTTGTCGCAGGCGCGGGCCTGCTGGGCATGATCATCTGGCTGCTCTACAGCCGCTACCGTGCCCAGGTCCAGCTCAATGCCATGCTGGCGGAGCAGCGCGACACCATTCAGCGCTCCAACGAGGAGCTGGCCGCCTCGAACGCGGAGCTGTCGCAGTTTGCGGAGCTGGCCTCGCGCGATCTGCGGGCGCCGCTGACGCGGATTCTCGAATCGGCTGCCGGCCTGGAGGCCGAGGCCCTCAGCGAAGCCGGCGAGCGGGCGCTGGGCCAGCTCCAGCGTTCTGCCGGGCGGATCGATTCGGTGCTGGCGGGCATGTCGCTGTACTCCGTCACCGGCCTGCAGCAGGACCCGCCGGAGCGCGTGGACCTCTCCGAGGCGGTGAGCGCCGCCATTGCCCAGCTTCCGGAGCCGCTGCGCAAGCACGGCGCCCGGATCTCCATGTCCGGCCTGCCCGTGGTGCTTGCCAGCCGCCGCCAGATGGTGCAGCTCTTCCAGCAGCTCATCAGCAACGCCATCCGGTTCCGCAGCGAGCGGGAGCCGGAAATCCGCATTTCCAGCACGCAATCTGGCAGCTGGTACAGCATTGCGGTACAGGATAACGGAAGAGGCATTGCGCCTGAGGACCAAACCCGCATATTTCAGGTATTCAGCCGGGTGGAGGACGGATCTTCCGCGGAGGGGCTCGGGATCGGGCTTGCCTTGTGCAAGCGGATCGTGGAGCAGTACCGGGGCAAGATCCGGGTATCTTCGGTTCCCGGCGAAGGCAGTACCTTTTATATTACGCTTCCCATTCCCCCTAGCGCCTGACTACCGGATGAACCTGCCTGCCGCACGGCACCTGCTGCTGACCCTTGCGCTGCTTTCCGCTGCGTGGCGGATGCTGCCTGCCCAGCCGCTCAATGTGGACAGCGTCAAGCGCAGCATTCCGGGCCTGGTCGCCGAAAACCAGCCGGCCCAGCTGATCGAGGCTTACAAGGTGCTGGCCAGGCATTTCACGGAGCAGAACGAGGCGGACGACGCCGTGTACTGGCTGAAAAAGGGCCTGGAGTCGGCTGAAGATGCAGCCCTGGCCGATGCCCAGTTTTATTTCCTGCTCCGGCTCGGCTCGCTGCACTACCATCCGCTGGAGCAGTACCGGGCCGCGCTCGGCTACCTGACCCAGGCGGAAGTGCTGAGCCGTACCTTTCTGGGCCCGCAGGAGCAGGCGGAATCTTTTCTGCGACTGGCCGAGATCTACGCAGGCGTCGGCGACTACGTGCGGGCCATTGAATACCAGCAGAAAGGACTTCGGATGGCCGAGCAGCGCCGCGATACCGCCGCGCTGCGCCAGGGCATCCACACCCTGGGCATTCTGTACTGGAGCTTCGAGCGCTTCGACGACGCCCAGACCGCCTACAAGCGGGCGCTGAGCCTCTGCGGCAGCGGCTGCGAGCCAGGCCAGCGGCTCAATCTGCTGGCCTCCATCGGCGGCGCGGCCCTCCTGGGCGGCCAGCCCGACACCGCCTATCTCTACACCACCCGCGCAGCCCGGCTGGCGGATGAAATCGGGGAGCGCTACCTGCGGGCCTACTGCCTGGGCACCCTCGGCGCCGTGCTCGATCAGCAGGGGCGGCATCCGGAAGCCCTCGCCGCACTGCGGCAGGCCATGGACAGCCTCAGCGCCCAGAACCTCGTCTCCGACCAGATCGGGTTCGCGCCCGACCTGATGCGGGTATACGTGCACCTGCGGCGCTTTTCCGAGGCCGATTCGGTGCTGCGCAGCGCCTTCGAGGCGGTGCGCGAACTCGAAAGCCCGCTGCTGATCAAAGACCTGATGCGCGCCCGCTTCGAGCTGCTCGAAGCGCGCCAGGAGCCGGCAGCCGCCCTCCAGGCTTACAAAGCCTATATCCGCTACCGCGACTCGCTCCAGACCCGCGACCGGCTCGCGCTGCTGGACAACCTCGACCAGTCTTTCGAGGTGCTTGCCCGCGACGAACGCATCGCCGATCTCGAAGCGCACAGCACCCGCCTGCAGCAGCGCATGTACCTCTATGCCGGCATCGGCGCAGCCCTGCTCATCGGGGTGGTGATTGTGGCGGCCTATCTGCGATACCGTTCGCTCAAGCGCATCAATCAGCTGCTGACCGAAAAGAACGAAACGATCCGCCTGCACAACCAGCGGCTCGAACGCTCCAACCAGGACCTGCGCCAGTTTGCCCATGCCACCTCCCACGACCTGCGGGAGCCCCTGCGCACCATCGGCAGCTTCGCCTCGCTGCTCAAACGGCGCTATTACAGCCAGCTGAACGAAGAGGGTCGCGAATTTCTCGATTTCATCACCAGCGGTGTCGACCGCATGAATACCCTCCTCTCCGACCTGCTGACCTACTCCATGATGGGCATTCTGGAGCACCGCTTCGAGCCGGTGGACCTCAATGAAATCATTACCCTCATTCTGGGGCAGATCAACAAGGAAAAATCGGTGCCGGGGCTCAAGATCACGCTCCAGAACCTGCCGAAGCTTGTAGCGGACCGCAATCAGATGACCCAGCTCTTCCACCAGCTGATCGACAACTCGATCAAATTCCGCAGCGAAGCGCCGCCGCAGATCCAGATCGGGCTCGACGGCATGCAGGGGGACCAGTACCGGATCTATGTGCGCGACAATGGCATCGGGATGGACGAGGCGTACACCGACAAGGTATTCAACCTGTTTCTGCGCCTGCACGACCGCAGCTCCGGGTACAACGGCACCGGCATCGGGCTGGCGCTGGCCCGGAAGATCGTAGAGCAGCACAAGGGCTCGATCTGGATCGAGTCGAAGCCCGGGCAGGGTACGACGGTCTGGTTCACGCTGCCCGGAACGCCGCTGGCAGGCGGCCATGCCGAAGCCAGCCCGCGGGAAGCTGCGGCCGTGTAATCGTTTGATGCGCCTTGCAGCGCATCCCAAGGCCAACCGTTTCCGTTCAAGCCGCTTAGGAGAATTGTCAGCCATCCGGCATCTTTGCCGGCGGATGTTTGATTGTTTTGCAACGCCTAACTGTTCACCCTCCTATGAAAATCGGATTTATCGGACTCGGAAAAATGGGCGCCAACATGGTGGCCCGGCTGCTGCTCAAAGGGCATGAGGTCGTCGCGTACAACCGCTCCCGCGGCCCGGTGGAGGAAGCCATGGCCAGAGGCGCCGCCGGCGCCGACTCGATCGAGGATCTGGTCTCCCGGCTTGACGGCCGCAAGGTGGTCTGGCTGATGGTGCCTGCCGGCCAGGTCGTGGACGATCACCTGAACGCGCTCATCCCCCTGCTCAGCCCCGGCGACATCATCGTGGAGGGCGGCAACTCTTTCTGGCGCGACTCCGCTGCCCGTGCAGCGCGGCTGGCCGGACACGGCATCCACATGATCGACTGCGGGGTCAGCGGCGGCATCTGGGGCCTTCAGAACGGCTATGCCCTGATGTACGGCGGCGACTCCGGCAGCGCGGAATATATCCACCCCATCGTCACAGCCCTCGCACCTGAAAACGGCCACCTCTACTGCGGCGCCAGCGGCGCAGGCCACCTGGTGAAAATGGTCCACAACGGCATCGAGTACGGCATGATGCAGGCCTATGCCGAAGGGTTCGAAATTCTCGAAAAATCGCCCTACAACCTCGACCTGCGTGCCGTAGGCGATATGTGGATGTACGGCAGCGTGGTACGCTCCTGGCTGCTGGAGCTGGCCGTGCGTGCCCTGGGCCAGGATCCCAAGCTCGACGAGATCAAAGGCTACGTAGCCGACAGCGGCGAGGGCCGCTGGACCGTGCAGACCGCCATCGACTTCGATGTGCCGGCCCACGTGATTTCCGCATCGCTCTTCACCCGCTTCGAATCCCGCCAGGAAGAATCCTTCGCGATGAAAATGCTGGCCGCCCTGCGCAATCAGTTCGGAGGCCACGCCGTCGTCAAATCTGAATAAGCCGCATGAAAGCCACCACCCCCCAGCTGCTGACGATCTTCGGCGCGTCGGGCGACCTGACGTTCCGCAAGCTGATCCCCGCCGTCTACGACCTCTTCGTGCAGGGGCTGCTGCCCGATTGCTTCGGCGTGCTGGGGGTCGGCCGCACGGAGTTTACCGACGAGAGCTTCCGCGAACGCGTAGCGCCCGGCGTGCGCGAGTTTGCCAACAAGCGGTCCGACGACCCCTCCTTCGTGGAGCGCTTCCTGCCCATGCTCTACTACCAGAGCATGGACCCCCAGGACGCGGACCAGTACGACCTGCTCAAGGCGCGCCTCACCCTCCTCTCCGAGGCCTGCGGCACCATGGAGAATGTCATTTTCTACCTCTCCACGCCGCCCAGCCTCTACGGGGTCATCCCCTTCCACCTGGCCGCCTACGATCTGCACAAGCAGGACCAGGGCTTCCGCCGGATCATCATCGAAAAGCCCTTCGGCTATGACCTCGCCTCCGCGCGGGAACTGAACCGCAGGCTGCTCTCGGTATTCGACGAAGACCAGCTCTACCGCATCGATCATTACCTGGGCAAGGAAACTGTTCAGAATCTGCTCGTTACGCGGTTCTCCAACGGGATCTTCGAGCCGCTGTGGAACCGAAACTACATCGACCACGTGGAGATCACCGCCGTGGAGGACATCGGCGTGGGCGACCGCGGCGGGTACTACGACGGCTCCGGCGCCCTGCGCGATATGGTGCAGAACCACCTCCTGCAGCTCGTGGGCATGGTGGCGATGGAGCCGCCGACCGTGGTGGATTCCACTGCCATCCGAAACGAGATCCTGAAAGTATTCCAGTCCCTGCGGCCCATCAAGCCCCAGGAAGTGCCCGACTATGTGATCCGGGGGCAGTATGTGTCCTCGCACATCCGGGGGAAATATGCGCGGGGCTACCGGGAGGAAAAAGGCGTGCCGCAGGAGTCGCGGACGGAGACCTATCTGGCGATGAAGTTCTTCATCGACAACTGGCGCTGGGGCGGTGTGCCCTTCTTCATCCGCACGGGCAAGTACCTGCCCACCCGCGTGACGGAGATCGTCATCCACTTCAAGGAAACGCCGCACCGGCTCTTTGCCTCGGCCTACGGCAAGACGCACCACAACAACCAGCTGGTGCTGCGCATCCAGCCGAACGAGGGCATTCTGCTCAAATTCGGGATGAAGGTGCCCGGCAGCGGCTTCCAGGTGGATGTGGTGAACATGGATTTCCACTACGAAGACCTCTCCAACGCCTACCTGCCCAGCGCCTACGAGCGCCTGCTGCTCGATGCGATGCTCGGCGACTCCACGCTGTATTCGCGCGGCGATGCGGTGGAAGCAGCCTGGAAATTCGTCGATCCGATCCTCAAAGCCTGGGAAAGCAACCCCGAAATCCCCGTGTACGGCTACCCGGCCGGCACCTGGGGACCGGAGCACGCCGACAGCCTGATCGGCGAGGGCAAGTCCTGGCGCTATCCCTGCCGCAACCTGGCCGACGACGGCAGCTACTGTGAGCTCTGACGGCCTATGAACCGTTCCGCCGCCGGGCCTGCGGATGCAGGCCCGGCACATTTCCGCTGTATCCATGACTCCGCAGGTCCATCTCCACGAAACGCCCCAGGCGCTGGCTGAAGCCTTTGCCGGGCATCTGGCCGCGCGCGTACAGGCGCAGCCGGGACCCTTTCACCTGGCGCTCAGCGGCGGCAGCACGCCGCAGCTGCTCTTTTCCCTGCTGGCAGGGCCGTACCACGCCCGGCTCCCCTGGGAGCGGCTGCACCTCTGGTGGGGCGATGAGCGCTGCGTGCCGCCCAGCCACCCCGAGAGCAACTACGGGGTGGCCGATGCGCTGCTGATCCGGCATGTGCCGCTGCCCGCTGCGAATGTGCACCGCATCCTCGGCGAGGCGGAACCCCAGGACGAGGCCCGGCGCTACGCGTCCGAGCTGGCTGCCTGGCTGCCCTCGGAGCGCGGCTACCCGGTCTTCGACCTGATCCTGCTCGGCATGGGCGCCGACGGGCATACAGCCTCCATTTTCCCCCATCAGATGGAGCTGCTGCACGCCGCGCCTGCCTGCGCCGTGGGGACCCACCCCGAATCCGGCCAGCTGCGCGTGACCTTCACCGGCCCCCTGCTGAACAACGCGCGCGAGGCGGCTTTCCTCGTCACCGGGGCCAGCAAGGCGGATAAGGTGGCGGCCATTCTCGGCCATGCGCCGGCGGCGCAGGCCTATCCGGCTGCGCATATCCAGCCCGCCGGAGGCACAGTGGCCTGGTGGCTGGATGCGGAGGCCGCGGCCCGGCTCTGACCGAACAAAGCAGCCGTATGCGGGTTTGCAGATGTGTCGTATATTGCGGCGCATCCGCGCTTTCATCATCCTGAACCGAGTTCCATGATTTATACCGAGATCACCCCGAACCCCGCGTCGCTGAAGTTCGTGCTCGACCGGGTCGTGCTGCGCCACGGCAGCGCAGATTTCCCTTCGCCCGGCCTCGCGGAGGAGTCGCCGCTGGCCCGCAAGCTTTTCGAATACAAGTTTGTGGAGCGGGTATTCTTGGGGTACAATTTCATCACCGTCACCAAATCCGCTGATTTTCAGTGGGAAGAGGTGATTCCGGCGGTGAAGACCTTCCTCAAGGCCTGGCTGGCCAGCGATCAGCCCATCGTGACCGGCAGCCTGGCGGAAGCACCTGCCGAAGAGGCCGGCAGCGAGGACGACGAGCTGACGCGCCGGATCAAGGAGCTGCTCGAAACGCACGTCCGCCCGGCGGTGGCGATGGACGGCGGAGACATCATCTACGAAGATTTCCGCGAAGGCACCCTCTGGCTCAAGCTCCAGGGCAGCTGTTCGGGCTGCCCCTCCTCGACCATCACGCTGAAGCGCGGCATCGAAGGGCTGGTGACGCGGATGGTGCCGGAGGTGAAGCGCGTCGAAGCCGTCTGAGCCATGCGCTGGCGCTGGACCCTCTGCATCCTGCTGGCGCTGGCGGCCTGCAGCGGCCGGGAACCCGCTTCCGGGCTGGATATCGACGCGCAGATCGTATTCCGCGACGGCGCCCAGCCGGTGCTGGAGCGATACCTGAAGGCATTGGATGCCAGCCAGGTGACGCTCAGCATGGTGGAGCTGGACTACCGGGTGGACGGCTACCCGCGCTATATGCTGCTGCTGGATGTGATCGGCAGCAGCCGGCTTGCAGGGCCCCGAAGCAACCTGAAGGCCGCTGCCGCCAGGCTGGACGAACTCCTGCTGGAAGCGGTCGAATATTCCTACATGTACCCCCGGCGGGAGATCTATCTGCGGGAGCATGCGGGCGGGGTGCCCGCCGATACCCTGCTGGTGTTCGGGCTGGCGGATACCCGGGAGGAAACACCGGAGGATGAATGGGATCCGGAAGCGTACCTGGATGAATACGATGAGGCTGAATATCAGGAGGTTGAAGAAGAATGAACCGATCCGGATTTTTTGTATCTTTGCCCCCGGATAACAACCTGCCCACCGAGATTTCACATGTTCCTTCATACGCTGGCGCATTATGTACCAGAACAGCGGGTACCCAATGCGTATTTTGAAGGGGTCAACGGTCTGAGCGACGACTGGATCGTGTCCCGAACCGGAATCCGCGAGCGCCGCAAGGCCGGACCCGAAGAGAACACGCACACCATGGCCTGGGAGGCCGTACAGCGGGCGATCGCCCGGCGCGCCGATGATGGGCAATCGATCGACCTGATCATCGCAGCCACGTATACTCCTTACGATACCGTTTCGACGCTGGCGCACTATGTGCAGCACCGCCTGGAGCTGCCCGATGTGCCGGCGGTGACCATCACGGCGGCCTGCTCCTCGCTGATCAATGCGGTCGAAATTGTGCAGGGCTATTTCGCGATGGGCAAGGCCCGCCACGCGCTGGTGGTGGTGTCGGAGCACAACACGGCCTTTTCCAACGACCATGACCCGGTGGCCGGCCACCTGTGGGGCGATGGCGCCACGGCGCTGCTCATCCACCGGGAGCGGCAGACGGAGGCGGATCTGGAGATCCGCGACCTGTTCACCGGCGGGGCGGCCACCGTCGGGCGCAGCATCGAGGGCGTCAACCTCTTCCCCCGGCATGGCGGGATCTCGATGCGCAACGGCAAGGATGTCTTCACCTGGGCCTGCACCTTCATGGAGCAGACCGCCAACCGCATCCTGGAGCGCAATCAGCTGACCATGAAGCAAATCGCCTACTTTGTGCCGCATCAGGCGAATCTGCGCATCAGCAAGCAGGTGATGCAGCGCCTCGATCTGCCTGAAGACCGCCTGCTGTCCAATATCCAGTACCTGGGCAATACCGGCAGCGCCGGCTGCGGCATTGCCCTTTCCGAAAACCGGCACCGGCTGCAGGCAGGCGAATATGTGATTGTAACGGTCTTCGGCGGGGGGTACTCGTATGGGGCGATGCTGCTGCGGGCTTGAAGTAGGAAGTACGTAGTAGGAAGTCGTAAGACTGGCTTTGGGGGGTATTGGGCAGTGGGTATTGAGTATTGAGACGGGCTTTGCTTGTCGAGTAGGAAGTATCAAGTATCAAGTCGGAAGACTGGCTTTGGGGGGTAGTGCGTAGTGGGTATTGAGTATTGAGATGGGCTTTGCTTGTCGAGTAGGAAGTATCAAGTATCAAGTCGGAAGACTGGCTTTGGGGGGGGTAGTGCGTAGTGGGTATTGTGTATTGAGACGGGCTGCGCTTGTCGAGTAGGAAGTATCAAGTATCAAGTCGGAAGACTGGCTTTGGGGGTAGTGCGTAGTGGGTAGTGAGTAGTGAGATAAGCTGCGCCTGTTTTCGCAATGTATTGATAATCAATCACTCTGTATGAGCGCCGCAGGGGCGTGCCGGCAGGCCGCCCCGAATGCTGATGTATTGATAATCAGAAGATTATCCTGGCGTCACGTTGAGTAGCTGCCCGGAGCCTTGCGCAGGGCGGCGTATCGAAACGCGGCACCGGCATGCAAGGGGGGGATGCTGCGCATCCGGCCTGAACCGGCCTTGATGCCGCAGGGGCGCGCCGCGGGCTGCGCCGGCTAGGGCTTGGCCTGCTCCTGCTCGTACAAGTGCTGGATCTTCTGCACTACTTCCGCGTTTGTAGCGGAATGCAGCAGCACAACGACCCAGGCCGGCAGCATCATGAAGTGATCGGCATAGAACAGCAGGTCTTCCTCCATCGGCCGGTAATTGAAATACAGCAGGATACGGTCGCTGTGCCGCAGCTGTGCGGGGCCGAGCGCCTCGGCGATTAGCGGGCGGATCTTGCCGATGACCTGGGCGGTGGTGTCGTCGCCCGTGATATGCGCAGCATTGACCTTGATTTCGGCAAGCCTTTCACCCTGAACATGATCCAGAGCGTTTGCCTCCATGTTGACCCGGTACACCTGAAAGATGACGGAGCTTCCGTGGGCCTGGCGCAATTCCGCCTCTTTCCTGAGGTACTGCTCGACGGCTTCACGGCCTTCGATGACCGTGCCATCGGCTGCGTTCATGATCCTGACGTGATCAAAGCGCTTTGCATGCTGCTGATTGCCTTGCTGTCTGCGCTGGAAAAACCGGCGGATGCTGTTCCAGATCGACATGGTGTATGGGTTAGAATGATGTGAGCTGTACGAAAGGGGGGCGTTGCTGGGAGTAGCGGAAAGGACAGTCTGTGCAAACGCAGTAGCCGACAAATGGAAGCTATTGCCGTTTTGCACCTTGTTAGCTGCCGTGCAAAAATTTTATCAATGCGTTTCGATAGTAATTACAATCGCTGCTGGGTCATTATTATATGACTCTGTTATAACTTCAACACTTCCACAAGAATAGGAAGTCCTTTGTTCTCCGGGCCGGATTCTCCTACCAGGGAGTGGGGGATTAGGAGTACGAGTACCTGTTGCAATAACTTCTTCAACATAGCGTGGGGCCACACTTCTACCATAATCGCCACCCGCCCGCCTGATTTGTCCCTGGCCGCCAGTACCCCGTCTCGGTCCAGTAACATCAGGACTCACATGTCGAGACCAGGAATATCCACTTGGTTGCATTCTATCTACAGCATGGCGAGTATAAAATCTGCCATTTATCACTGCATATTCTTCCCCATAAATTGTTGCATGAGAATAATCATTCCATCTACCCCACCATAATGGAGGACGTCTGACGGGTAGAGCTGCTGCTACATCCTCTGCACCTGCCGCCAATTCTTCTACTGCTGCTACTTCTGTTGCACCTGTTACCGTTTCTCCTGCCGCTGCTACTTCTGCTGCTATTTCCACTTCTCCTACTGCCGCTACTTCGGTTGCACTTGTTGCTGCTTCTGCTGCTACGCTCCCTACCCCACTGCCACTCCTGCCTCTAAAACGGCGAGCAATATCTCTTTCCAACCTTTCGACAACAGATCGCACTGAAGCATGTGTCAAAACAATTACCATAATCTCTGCTATAGCCTCTGCAGTATTATATCCCCAATCTCTTCCTGCACTTTGGAGGTCTCCAACTGTTTGAGCATTGTTGATCGCCGTGTTCACCGTCCGGAATTCATTCACAATAGCTGTTAAGGATGCGGAAAGTCCTAATGCCGTGAGTGTTGCAGTAATCCATGTACCCAAAGAAGCGCCAAGAATAGTAGTTTCAGCAAGTACTGCTGCCCATGCAGCGGCGAATTCCGGGGCTAAGAATGCCACAGCAGCAACAACTGCTCCCAGCAGCAAAATTAACCCTAAAATCATCATCATCGCCATTACCATTCCGCTACCCGCTCCCTGAATGGCATTCTCATATACTATTCCCCATTTTTCGTCCAGAGACATGTCTGCTACGCTTTGTGCAGAAGCCGAGGCAACCTGACGTTGTATGGGGCTATAGCTGCTGTGCTGAATAACTGGAGCGGGCTCAGCAGCATCCTCCCCTCCCCCGCTCCCCGCCAGCCTGAACTGCACCGCAGGCAGCGCGCCTGGGAACCGGGCCGGGTGCTGGCTGGCCAGCGCCTGGATCTCCCGCTGCCGGCGGGCATCCGGCCGCTGGTCCGGATACGCGGACAGCAGCGGCGCAGCAGCGCCGTCCTCCAGCTCCGCCGCAGGCGATGCGGTGAGGGGCTGCTGGGATTGCTGGGCAGGGGCAGGTCTCATGGGAAAAATACACGGGGTGCAGCAGATACGACGCGAATCATGCAGAATGACAATCAGGCAATCATTCGACTGCCTGGCGGCGCTTCATTGGACCGGATCGGGCCGGTTCCAGGGGCGCCCCCAAATCCGGACCGCGGCAAACAGGAGAATCAGCAATACGATCACGATGCCTGTAATCCGCCCGGCCAGGTATGCCGCAGGGTCGACGCCGCCCGATGCAGGGTCGACGCCGCCCGGCGCGGCGGCTGTCATCTGGCTGCTGATGGTCAGGCCTTTAGGCAGCAGGATGGAAGCAAACAGGCGCTCCCGGTCCGCTGCGGCTGCTTCCGTCATGGACGCCTCCTCCAGGAAGCTCACCACATACATCTTGCCGTTTACAAGCAGGCAAAGGTAATGGCCCTGCCTGCCAAGCGTTTCGTCTTCCTCCCTCAGCAAAAACCGGATGCCCGTCAGCGCACCGATGCGGACCGTCTCGCTGTTCGCCAGCACGAGTCCCGGCTGGGAATTGACAAAGCCGCTTTGGAACGATGCATACGCTTTGTGCAGCGCCTGCTCGGACTGAACTAGCATGCGGGTGCGGAATGGCATGGATACGACGGTAATAGCTCCGTACTCCGTGGCGGCAAAGATTCTTTTGCTGCCCAATGTGTCCAGCCGCTCGAACTGATCCGGTATGACAACCGTCAGAACGGGATCAAACGGATATTCGAACCATACCTGGCTGAGGTTTCCGGTCTGGGACAGCAGGGAGCAGCAGCTGCCAAACAGCAGCACAGCGGCAAACAGGCCATGTTTCATGACAGGGGGTGTTGGGTGGGTTGAAATACAGGTACCCAAATATACCTCCCCAGGCCCCCGGTTCCTGTGTAAAAATCCGGCAACTTTTCAGTCTTCGCGCACCACCTGCATAAATGCGGCGAGCAGCTCCGGTGTCTGGGCGAGGAAGCGCTCGCGGGCCGGGCCGAGCTTGCTGCTCAGGTCCTTCATGAAGTGCGAGAGGTCGTAATACCCGGCCAGTTCCGCAATTTCCTCCAGCGGCTGGCCCCGGTGCTGCTGCAGAAGCCGCAGCGCGTGCTGAAAGCGCCAGATATTGGCATACACCTTGGGCCGCACCCCCACTTTGGCCATGAAGTTCCGCTCCAGGCTGCGCTCGCTCATGCAGACGTCCGACGCCAGCTTCCGGATCCGGATCCGGCCCTGGCTGCTGATGATCTGATTGACCGCGTGGAACACCGGGTCCTGCTGCCACCTGCCCGCCGCGCCCAGCCGCTGGTGCAGAAACGCCTGCATCGGCGCGTCCTCCCAGGAGCGGATGACGCCGTCTTCGATCTGCGGCCTGAACATGGCGCCTTCCGCGCCGATGAGGTCGGAAAGATCGGCGAAGCCATCGGCCAGCAGATCCAGGCGCTCCCGCAGGAAGTGGTAGGCGATCATCGGATGCAGCACCAGAATGGCCGTCCGGCCTCTCCCGCAGCAGTCCATCCGCACCGGGCCCTGGGTCAGAATGCCTCCCGTAACGATCTGCGACAGGCGGCAGGTGCCTTCCTGAATGGCAATCTTCCAGCGGACGGTCATATCGCTTTCTTTCCGCAGGGCTTCCGCCGCAGCCTGGGGCGCCTCCTGCGCCGTGGCGTACATGTTCAGGTAGAGAAAGCCCGTCGGCGGAAAGTATTCATGGAAATCCTGCGGCGCATCCACCTCGATCACAGCCGCCCAGATAGGCAGGCCAGGTATTTTATGGCGGTAGGCAAGCGAAAAGGACATGGGCAGGGCAAAGGCATCGTACGAATGGGCGGATTTTCTGATCTAATATAGCAATATATTTTAATTTCATACATCACATATGCGGAAAACAGAAAATACTCAATAGATTAGGAGGCAAGAAGCCGCAAGCCGTGAGAATGGCTCAAGCGCGCTCCAGCAGCCGCACGTGCTGTTGCTCTGCGAAGACGAGGAAGGCTACACGCAGCTGCGGATCCTGGTCAAAGACCAGCGCATTGAATCGGTTCATCTGATCCACACGATCGACTGACTGATTGCCTGCGCCGGCACGCCCCGGTGGAAGCCCGCTCAACAGGCAAACGCGCAGCCGGTCTGCACCCCCAAGGGCTCTTGCTCAATACGCACTACCCGCTACCCCTGCAAGCTCAATCTTCCGACTTGATACTGAATACTTGATACTGGATACTTGCTGCTCCCCAGCCTTCCAATTCCTATCTTTGCCGGCCAGATCCCTCAATCCGCACCCTTGCGAATCGTCTGCATCTCCGACACCCACGGCCAGCACGCCGCCATCCGGCTCCCCGAAGGCGATCTCCTGATCCATGCCGGCGACTTTACCCCGGACGGCCAGCTCGCCGACACCGCCCGGTTTATGCAATGGCTTGACGGCCAGCCATTTCCGCACAAGGTCCTCATCTCCGGCAACCACGACTTCCTGGCCGAGCGCGAGCCTGGCCTCTTCCGCAGCCTGCTTCCCGCCGGCTGCATCTACCTCGAAAACGAAGGCGCCGAAATCGCAGGCCTCCGCATCTGGGGCTCGCCCATCACCCCCTGGTTTCACGACTGGGCCTTCAACCGCCAGCCCGGACCCGATATCCGCCGCTACTGGCAGGCCATCCCCGAAGGACTGGATCTGCTTATCACCCACGGCCCGCCCTACGGCATCCGCGACCTGAATCTGGAAGGCAGCCTCGCCGGCTGCCGGGATCTCAACCATGAACTCTGGCGCGCACGCCCCCGCGCGCACGTCTTCGGCCATATCCATGAGGCATATGGCATCACCCAGGTGGAAGAAATCCGCTTTATCAACGCCAGCCAGCTCGACCACCGCTACCAACTGGCGAATCCGCCCATCGTGATCGACCTCTGAACGCCTTACGCGGCGGGCTCCAGCGGCTGGTGCACATACAGCACCAGGCCATTCTCCTCGCCCTCGTCCTGATAGTAGACCTGCACGGGGTGGTAGGGGAACAAATGCTCCAGCCGGGCCTTCCAGCACTGGCAGAGCGTCTGGGCGAGGTAGTGCAGATTGTCCCGGCTCACCTCCTGCGCACCCGGCAGCAGGTCGTGAAGGTGCACATGGTTCATGACCTGCTCGATGCGGGGAATATCCCCCTCCAGCTGACCGCTCCAGGCCAGGAATGCCTCCACGTCGAAGCCGGGGCCGGAGAAAAAGATGCCGTTCTGATAGACGACGAAATCCGGCCAGAAGAGCCGGGTGAATGCGATCGCCTGCTCGATGTTGGCGGTGCCGGCGAGGTACTCGTCGAGGGAGAAATCCTCGCGGTTGTGCTTGCGCCACTGCTGGTATCCGGGCAGTCCGGAGAGATTCAGGGAGTACATAGGCATTCCGATTGAACGGGCGGCTGCAACTTACGGAATTTCATCGGTCCGTGCAGGGCGCACGCGGCGCTCGGCATTGACGGAGACGCGGCCGTTGGGGGCGTAGTTGTGGCGGTAGAGCACCACGTGGGGCGTAGGCACGCCGCCGTGGGATGCGCCGGTCAGGTCCACGCGCTTGATGGCCCGGCCATGCTCATCGTACACGGTGTAATTGGTATAGCGGCCCTGCTCGTCGGCCTTGAAGAGCACGCCGTTGGGCGGGCCGCCTTCGGCGGGCAGGTTTCCGCCGCGGTGCTGCGTGCCGCTGCGCAGGAGATTGCCGGCGGGGGTGCCGGCGGTCCAGTCGTTGGGCGTCCGCTGGCCGGGCGTCACGGCAGGCGCAGCGGGCGTGCCGCTGCCGGTCTGGGGCGCACGGGGGTCGGGGCCCTGGGCCTGCGGCTGTTCAGGCCCCGGCGGCTGGGGGCCAGGGCCGCCGGGCGGCGGCGGAGGCGGGTTCGGAGGCGGATTGGGCGGCGTGCCGCCGCCCTGGCCGAAGGTAGCGTCCAGACTCGCATCGATCTCCGCATCCGTGGGGCCGTCGCCCTGGCCTTCCGGCCGGGGCTGCGTGCGGTCGCCGACGTGCGTCATCGGGCCCCGGCGCGGCGCGTCGAGGGAGTTGTGCTGCGCATTCCAGTCGCCGGGGCTCGCCTGCGCGCGCTGGCTCAGCTGCTGCAGCGCCTGCTGCGCCTCGGTGACAAACTGCGTGTGCATGGCCCGCAGGAAGCTCAGATCCCGCGCATTGACCCCCTGCAGCGCCGTGCGGCTGTTGCGGTAGAGGTCGTGCGAAATCTGCAGGTAATTGAGCATAAAGGCGTTGGGCCGCAGGCCGCCCGTCACCATCGCCACAATGAGGCGGTTGACGTACTTGTACATCTCGTATTCCCGCACCGCCATGCCCACATCGCCGTGGGTGCCGTGGAGAATATGCTCGATCATTTCGAGGTTGGCCAAGGCCGCCTGATACGCCTCATGGCCGGTCACGGCGACGCTGCGCACAGCCTGCCGGGCAGCGCCGGGCGAGATGTAGGCTTCCTGGGTACGGAAATTGGCCTCCATCTGCAGGGACGTAATCTGCTCGGCCAATGCGGGGCGGTTGGGGTCGTTTTCCGGCAGCTGGTTGAACTGCGCCATCAGCCGGTCGATCTGGAGGTGCAGTTCCTGCACCCGGCGCTGTGCCTGGGCAGGCGTCTCGGCCGCCAGGGTCCGGATGCGCTCGCGCACCTCGGCGGGCAGGTGCCCCATCATCTGCTCCACCCGCGCCGCCGACTCGGCATTGCCCTGGGCATGCTGGAGCATCTTGGCGAAGTTCAGCACCTCCGCCTGGCTGGAGAAGCGGCTCTGCATTGCGCCGAAAGCCTCGGTGCTCATCTGCCCGCGCACCCGCTCATACACGAAGAGCCGTTCGCCCTCGGTGTAGAAATTCATCCGGAACATCTCGCTCCAGTGCGGGCCGTAGGTATCGCGCATGTGGCGCTCGGCGGCCAGAAGCTGCTGGCCGGCGTTGTTGCCGCTGGTGGCCAGGTCCACATCGCTGGCGGCCTCCACGCTGGCATTGGGGTCCGAAAGCCGCGCCCCGAAGCGCCGGTCCAGCTCCCGCACGATTCCGTCGCGGTGCCGGCCGCAGACCTCGGCGATGGTGGCATATTCGCCCCCGCGCTGCTGGAGGTACATCATCAGGTCGCGCCAGACGCCGTGCTCGCGCAGGAATGCCTCGATGGTGGCGGCATCGCCGCCGAGGAGGCGGTTGACATGCTCCGGATTTTCGAGGAAGCGCTGGGCGCGCTGGTTGCGCTCGGCAGTGCTGCCGCCGCCCTGGCTGCCGGAGTCGTGCGGGCGCTGCTGGTGCCCGTCGCCGCCGGGAAGCGGCACCGGCAGGGGAAGCCCGCCGCCTTCGCCTTCGGGCTCGCTGCCCTGCCGGCGGGGCTCCTGGCCCTGGCCATGCGGCGGATGCTGCTGGGTTCCGTCGCCGGGGGGATGCGGCTGGGTGCCGTCGCCGGGCGGCAGCTGGCGGCGTTCCTCGCCGGGCGGCAGCTGCCGCTGCTCGTCGCCCGGCGGCAGCTGGCGCTGCTCGCCGCCCTGGCCCCGGTTCTGCATCGCCTCGGAGATATGCGGGCCGCCGAACTGCATCGCGTGGTCGAATGCAGCCTGCGAAATCACCCGCGCCCGGCGGCGCCGGGCTTCGGCATGGGAGATGGCCCCGCTGGCCTCCTCCTCCTGGATCTGGTTGTACTGGATGACGGCCTGCATCTGGCCGATGGCGAATCCGCCCCAGTTGAAGAAGTCATCTACAAATTCGGCGATGCGCGCCGTGCGGCTCATCCCGGCAAGGATATTGGCTAATTGGGCATCTTCGCCGACAATCGCGTACATATTGGCCGTCCGGACCACCCGCGCCGAAGCGATCCGCGATGCGCCCGAGGCGACGGCTCCCAGGATGGAGACCATGTCGCTGACGGCTTCGAGGTCCCACTGGAAGGTGTGGTTGGCGGCGCGCGAGAGGAGGCGGTTGAGCGCCACCGCTGCGCCCAGGGCTGCGGCAGCCAGCCCGACCGGCGCTACGAAGAGCCCCAGGATCGACAGCGCCTGGATCAGCTCGTCGAGCCGCTCGCGGGCCTGCGCGGTGCCGCGCGGGTTGCAGCGGAAGGTGGTCTCGGTGAGCCGGTACGGCGCGTGGGAGGGAATCTGAACCGTCACGAAGCCCCGTCCGTAGGGGAAATGGCCGGCCATCTCCACGATTGCATTCCGCACCGCAGCGGCAGGCGTGGGGCCTTCGGCCTCGTAGTTGTCGCCGTTGGGGGTGGATACATCGGAGATCCGGTAGGTGTACACCCGCCGGGTGACGGAGTGGCTGAGCTGTCCGATTTCAATCAGCAGGGGGAAGGTCTGGCCGTCTTCTTCATTGACGAACACAGCATGCGGACGGATGACCGGCACGCCGCCGGCAAATTCGCGCTCGCGTGCGGAGGCGGTGCCCAGCCGGTTGCGGAGGGCTTCCAGCTCCCGCTCGATGCGCCTGCGGCGCAGGGGATTGGTTTCCTGCTGGAGTTCCCATTCCTTGAAGGCAATCTGATTGGATACAATATTGCTGATGCGGCCTGCGCTGTCGCCGGTGCCGCGGCGCAGGATCTGGAGTTCGAGTTCGATCTGCTGGCGCAGCATCGGATCCTGGGTGCGGCCCAGTTCGGCTTCGCGGTTGCTGATCTGGGTCTGGAGTACCCGCCGGCTGGCCTGAGCTGCCTCGGAAACCCGGATATCGAGTTCGAGCAGGATGGGCCGGCGTGCGGCCTCATCGGTGGTCATGCGCAAGGCCAGCAGCAGCTCCAGGAGGCGGGCTTCGAGGTTGGCGTCCTGATCGCGGAGCTCCGACTGGACCTGGGTCTCGATATTGCGGACCTGCACCACTTTGGCGGCCACGCTGGCGGCATGGATAACCTCGCCGTCGCGCCCGCGCGGGCGCGGCTGCGCGATGCATCGCACGAGGTAGAAGCCTTCCCGGCCGGGGAAGGGAATTTCGCGCTCGTAGTCCTGGTTGAGGACAAAAATGGCGGGAATGCTCTCCACCAGCCAGGCGCCGTAGCTGAACACCTCGTGCAGGTCGCGGGTGGCGAGGTTGAAGGTGTTGACGAGCACATTGCTGATGGTGCTGCCGGCCGATCCGTCGCCGGAGCTGACGGGGTTCAGCAGGTCGTGCAGCGCCTGGCGCTCGTCTTCGCGGATATTGGCCTCGGTGCGTTCGAGGCGGCGCCCGGAGGAGGCCATGCGGCCCACCTGGGTGCTGCCGCTGGTGCGGCGGCCCTGCGTCTGCTGCTGGAGCTGCTGCTCGCCGGCGGTGGGGCCCGCCGCCGAGGGCGTGCCGCCCGCCTGGGCCTGCGCGCGCTGCTGCCGGATCTGCTCGATCCGCTCGCGGATGATGCGCTGGTACAGCGCCGTGATGTCGATCAGCTCCCAGATATACTCCGCGCCGCCGAAGGCCTCGCCGACCTGGGCCAGCAGGCTGCTGCCTGCATACGCCGCATAATCGAGGCGCATGTTGAAGGTGCCGGTGCCGCCCTGCACCATAACGCCCGGCCCGGTGATGGACGCCGGATAGGCGGGCGCATTGACCGTAGCGCCGCCGCTTCCGCCGCCGGTGTAGGTGGACGAATTCGTCGGCACGCCGCCTGTAATCTGCTGCTCGGCCTGCTCGGCGGCCTGCTGGCGGCGGTTGCGCATATTCAGCGTGACCCGCTCCACGCGGGCCTGCAGCTCTGCATCGGTCTGATCCTCATGCAGTTCGATCGACTGCACCTCCCGCCCGACAAAGACGTTGAGGAAATGCCGCCCGTCGCTTGCGCGCACCCAGTACACTGCCCGGTCGGGGGTGGAGCGGTCCTGGGCTGTATTGCGCTCGGATGCGGCGCTGCTGCGCGACTGCTGGATGCGGCGGTTGACAGCGCCGGACTGCCCCTGGGCCCAGGCAGCTGTGCCGCCCGTGCCGCCGCCGGACTCGCCGCTGCCGCCGGTGCTGGCGGGCAGTTGCGCCACGATCATGAAGGACGGGGTGCGCAGGTGGGTCTGCAGCTCTTCCGGCGTCGCATTCACCAGATCGTCCAGGCCGATGACGATGCTCGGCGCGTGGGTCGAGGCGCCGCCGCCCGACTCGGCCGGGTAGCGCGCGCGGATGCGCGCCTGCGTCTCCGGGTCCAGCTGGTTGAGATCCAGCATGATCTGCTCGGCGGAGAATCGCCCGTCCCGGCTGCCGGCCATGTCGATGCGGCCGTTCGAGTTCAGCCCGTACACCCCGATGGGCGGCATGGAGCTGCCGCGCAGGGGAAAGGTCCGCGACGGCGTGGCATTGCCGACGGCGTGGATGGTCATGCCCTGCTGCGTGAACAGGGCAATGGACTGAAACCGGTGACCGGAGAGCCGGCCCAGCAAGTCGGCAGCGTCCTGATACAGGCCGGCGAGCGAGGTGGCCGTGGAGATATAGGGGGTAAAACCCGATTCTTCAGTCCGGCTGGTATCGAGTTCGATGGCGCGCTGCACCACCGGCGTGCCCTGCTGCTGCAGGACGTGGGTCAGCTCGTGAGCTGTGAGGGCATCTGCTGCGGGGGCTTGCCCGGCGCCGTAGAAAATATCCTGGCCGGCTGTGAAGGCATAGGCGCCGAGGCCGGCATTGAGGGATGCGGCTTCGGGGCCGGTATGCACGCGCACGTCCGCGAAGTCTGCGCCGAAGCGGGGCTCCATCGCCTGCCGGACCGCGCCGGGCAGGGGACTGCCGCTGCCTTTGAGCTGGAGGATGCGCTGCGCGGCGGCATCGGGCAGGGCGGCGGGGGCAGAAGCAGGCTGATAAGGGGTGATGCCGGGGGGCTTGCGCTGTACGGGCTGCAGCACCTGCCGGGCGGCAGCATCGGCTTCGTGCTCATACGCATCGCCGGCGGCGCCGAGGAAGAGCTTGGGCTGAATGCGCAGGGGGCCTGCCATGCGGTCGGCGGTGCCGGTGCCGGCGGAGAGTTCTTCCAGGGGCTCCTCTTCCGCCGATTCGGCGGTTTTCAGCTGGAAAGGCGGCGGCTTGACAGCAGCCCGCTCAGCAGCAGGGGGCTGAGGGCGCTCGGCAGCAGGTTGAGCAAGGGCTGAAAGGAGCTGCGGGTCTCGTTCAGCAGACATACACAGGATGCAGGGGGCTGTAGCGGCCTTCAAGTACGCACAGCGGCGCGAAGGATGCAATCTTTTCCTGCGGAAAAACGCCGGGGCGGTCCGGATTATTGGACAGGCTGGGGATCAGGCGCGGCAGCGGGGCGGCGGCGGACCGGTGCAGGCTGCACAGCCGCCTGCACGAGGGGGCGAAGGGCGTTCTGGGCGGCGCGGGCGCCGGTCTGGATCTCGTCGAGCTGGGCAGGCCAGGCTTTGAGGCTGCTGCGCAGACCGGCGAGGGTGGACTTGAGGCTGTCGAGCCCGGTGCGGATGCCGTCGAGGTCGGGCCGGAAACGGCCCAGCTGCTGCTGCAGCTCCGGAAGCTGTGCAGCGCCGGCGGCCCAGCGCCGGCCTGCCTCACGGGTCTCCGACTCCAGGGCGCGGAAGCGCAGCGTGTAGGCCTCTGCATTGCGGGCGAGGGAGTCCAGGAGCAGCAGCTGATCTGGGCGCACCGCCTGGCGCTGGGGGCCGCTCAGCCGCAGCTCGCTCATGGCTGCGCCATGGGTGACCGCAGCTTCCTGCAGGCGGGATTCCCAGCGCTGAAACTCGGCGCCGGCCAGGGCCCACTCCTTGTCGAGCACGCTCAGCTCGGCTTCCGCCCGCCGGGTGTCAGGTCTGCAGGCCGGCAGCAGCGCCGCCAGCAGCAGGAGCAGCGGCAGCAGCGGGCCGGAACCAAACGTCATGTGCAAGGCCATGAATGATCTGCGGATTTCAACTATTCTCCCCCGTGAAAATACGGCGAATCCTGGGATTTACAAACGGATTAAACGAATTTCCGCAATAATTATATTCTGATTATCAGACATCTGTCTATCACATCACATCGCCTGGCACTGTTTCCTGCCGCACTTGCCGCTCATAGTACACAAAATCGTGCAGTTCCCGCATGAGGATCAGCGTGCGCTTCAGATCCGGCACGTCGTCGTAGACCAGCGCGAGGTATTTGGGAGTCTGGTTGAGGCGCACCCGCGCCGAGAAGGTCTTGACGTATTCGAGCACGCGTCCGAATTCATCCGACTGGAAGAAGGGCGACTCCTGGTCGGAGACAAAATACAGCCGCAGCTTCTGCTCCTTGAGCGCCACCCGCTCGATGCCCAGCCGGCGGGCAAGCTCGCGCAGGCGCGTAGCATCGAAGAGGGCCAGCACCGGCACCGGCAGCGGACCGAAGCGGTCCAGCAGCTCCAGCTGAATGGCCCGGAGATCCGATTCCTCCATCGCCCCGGCAATCCGCTTGTACAGGCGCAGGCGCTCCGTCACGCTGGGCACATAGCTTTCCGGCAGCAGCATGTCCAGGTCCAGGTCCACCTTGCAGTCCTCCACCCAGACCTTGTTCCGTGCTTTCAGCTCCTCGGAGAACACATCGGAGAAATGCTCTTCCTTCAGCTCCCGCACCGCTTCATCGAGGATGCTGTGGTACAGCTCGTAGCCGATTTCAGAGATGAAGCCGCTTTGTTCCCCGCCGAGCAGGTCGCCGGCGCCCCGGATGTCGAGGTCGCGCAGGGCAATGTGGAAGCCGCTGCCGAGATCGGCGAATTCCTCCATCGCCTTGAGGCGCTTGCGGGCGTCCTGGGTGAGGGAAATCTCCGGCGGCGCCAGGAGGTAGCAGAAGGCCTTGCGGTTCGAGCGGCCTACGCGGCCCCGCATCTGGTGCAGCTCCGCCAGGCCGTAGTGGTTGGCGTCGTTGATGATGATGGTGTTCGCATTGGGAATGTCCAGGCCCGACTCCACAATCGTGGTGGCGATGAGCACATCGTAGGCGCCTTCGATGAAGTTGACCATCACCTGCTCCAGCTTGGGGCCGGTCATCTGGCCGTGGCCGATGCCGATGCGGGCATCGGGCGTGAGCTTTTTGATCGCCGCTGCGACTTCTTCGATGTCCTTGACCCGGGGATGGATGAAAAACACCTGCCCGCCGCGCTTCAGCTCGTAGGTGATCGCATCCCGGATGACCGTAGGCGAAAAAGGCACAACCTGCGTCTCGATGGGCTGGCGGTTGGGCGGAGCGGTGGTGATGACCGAGAGATCGCGGATCCCGGCGAGGGAAAATTCGAGGGTCCGGGGAATGGGTGTAGCCGTCAGGGTGAGCGTATCGATCTGGGCGCGCATCAGCTTCAGCTTTTCCTTCACCCCTACCCCGAATCGCTGCTCCTCGTCGATGATCAGGAGGCCCAGGTCCTTGAATTTCACATCCTGCGACACCAGGCGGTGCGTGCCGATGAGGATTTCCACCTGCCCCGACGCCACTTTTTCCAGCGTCTCCTTGATCTGGGCCGCGCTTTTGAAGCGGTTGATATAGTCCACCGCCACCGGCATATCCTTCATGCGCTGGCTGAAGGTTTTGTAATGCTGAATGGCAAGAATGGTCGTAGGCACGAGCACGGCGGTCTGCTTGCCGTCGAGGGCGGCCTTGAAGGCGGCCCGGATGGCGATTTCCGTTTTGCCGAAGCCCACATCGCCGCAGATGAGCCGGTCCATCGGGTGGGGGCTTTCCATGTCCTGCTTGACCTCCTCGGTGGTCCGGACCTGGTCGGGCGTGTCCTCGTACATGAAGGACGCCTCCAGCTCGCGCTGCAGGTAGGAGTCGCGGCTGAAGGCGAAGCCGGGCGAGGCCTTGCGCCGGGCATAGAGCTCCACAATGTCGAAGGCCAGCTCCTTGATGCGGGCTTTGGTCTGGGCCTTGGTTTTGGCCCAGGCCGGCGAGCCGAGCTTGCTCAGCTGCGGGGCCGCGCCTTCTTTGCCGGTATATTTGGAGACTTTGTGCAATGCGTTGACATTCACAAAGATGGCATCCCCGTTTTTGTAGATGATCTTGACGGCCTCCTGCGTGAACTCCCCCACCTGGATGGTATGCAGGCCTGCATACTGCCCGATGCCGTGGCTCACGTGCACCACATAGTCGCCGGGGTTGAGTTCCCGCAGCTCGCGCAGCGTCAGCGCCTGGGTGCGGCTGGCATTGCTCCGGCTTTTGTAGCGGTGGTAACGGTCGAAAATCTGGTGGTCGGTGTAGCAGGCCAGGCTGAGCTGCGGGTCGCGGAAGCCTTCATGCAGCTCGCCGGGCAGGCCGGTAAACTGCACCTCCGGATCCACCTCGGCGAAAATTTCCTGCAGCCGCAGAATCTGCTTGTCGCTGTCGGAGCAGACGTAGTTGGCGTATCCTTCGCGGGTATTGGCCTTGAGATGCTCGGCCAGAAGGTTGAACTCCTTGTGGAAGGCCGGCTGCGCGCTGCCGCGCCATTCGAGGGTTTCGTCGATCTGCCTGGCCCAGGGCGTGCCCGTCAGCTCGACGAGCGTCATGCCGCCGAGATCCTGCGCAAATGCGCCCGGAGAGAGGTACAGCTCCTCCGGCTTGCGGCTGGCGGCTGCGCCGCCGCTGTCCTGCTGCAGCTTGCTGTAATAGACCGACGCCTTGTCGAACATGCGCTCCAGATCCGCCTCCACAAACGACAGGTTGCGCGACACGACGATGGTCCGGGCTGAGACATACTCCAGCAGCGACACCCGCTCCTCGTGCAGCAGCTGGCGCTGGATATTGGGAATCAGCGAGATGCGCTTCAGCTTCTGGTCCGACATCTGCGTCACCGGGTCGAAGGTGCGGATATTGTCCACCTGCTCGCCGAAGAGCTCCACCCGGTAGGGCATGTCCTGGGCGAAGGAAAACACATCCAGAATCCCGCCGCGCACGGCATACTGCCCCGGCTCCAGGACGTAGTCCTGCCGGTCGAAGCCGTAGCCTTCGAGCAGTTCCACCACATCCTGCATATTGAGCAGCGCGCCTTCCTCGATGTCCACGGTATGCTCGCGGAGGGAGCGGCGGTTGATGACCTTTTCATTGAGGGCTTCTGCGAAGGTGATCAGCACCTGCCGGCCGGTAGGGGTATGGTTGAGCTCGTTGAGGACCTCGGCGCGCTGAAGGACATTGGCATTGTCCACTTCCTCGATCTGGTAGGGGCGTTTGTAGGAGGCGGGAAAATAGAGGATGTCCTTGCGGGGCATCAGGGTCTGGAGGTCGTTCTGGAAATAGAGCGCCTCTTCCTTGTCGTTGAGCAGGACCAGGATGCTGCGGTGGGCGATGCGGTGCAGCGCCGCAATCATGAAGGCAGCCTGGCTGCCGGCCAGTCCTTTGATCTGGAAGCGGCCGCCCTGGGCGGCGTGGAGGCGTTCGCCGAAGGCTTTGAGTGCCGGGTGCTCCTGATAGCGCTGTACGAGCGTTTCGGTTTTCACAGGACAAAGGTACAATCAATTCCGGGATGTAGGGAAATGCGCCGCAGGCGGAGTTTTGCGGATCTGTAAGGGGAAACAGCGGACCAGGCGGAAAGTTGGCGGAGCTGGCGGCAGGCGGCGGAAAAGCCGCGGGGTATTTCGCGTTTCCGCATGAAATGGATATACTTGCATCACCAACGTCACTCCCTTAACCCTGCTTCTGTATGCGCTGGCAAGGCCGTGAAGGCAGTTCCAATGTGGAAGACCGCCGCCGGGGCGGCGGCAATACAGGCCGCGTAGGCGCAGGCCTCGGCATCGGCGGCACCATCATCGTGGTATTGTTTGCCCTGCTCACCGGGCAGGACCCCACCCAGATCCTCCAGCAGGCCGGCAGCGACCCCTACGCGCAAAGCGCGCCTGCCGCCGCATCGCCCGAAGAGGACGCCCTGGCCCAGTTTGTCGGCGTAGTGCTCAAGGACAATGAGGATGTCTGGGCCACCCTCTTCCCCCAGGTGCTCGGCAGCGCCTACCGGCTTCCGAAGCTGGTGCTCTTCTCCGGCTCCACCCAATCTGCCTGCGGCTTCGCCTCCGCAGCCACCGGGCCGTTCTACTGCCCCGCCGATGAGAAGATCTACATCGACCTGTCGTTTTACGGCGAACTGAAAAACCGCTTCGGCGCCGCCGGCGACTTCGCCATGGCCTATGTGATCTCCCACGAGGTGGGCCACCATGTGCAGAACCTCCTCGGCACCCTCTCGCAGGTGGACGCCCAGCGCGGGCGCATCAGCCAGGAGCGCCAGAACCAGCTCTCGGTGCGGGTCGAGCTGCAGGCCGACTTTTATGCCGGGGTCTGGGCCCACCATGCCCAGCAGATGAAAAACATCCTCGAAGAAGGCGATGTCGAAGAGGCGCTGCGCGCCGCCCAGGCCATCGGCGACGACCGCCTCCAGATGCAGGCCCAGGGCTATGTAGTGCCGGAGTCGTTTACGCACGGCACCTCCGAGCAGCGCATGCGCTGGTTTCTCAAAGGCCTTAAAACCGGCGATATGCGCCAGGGCGACACCTTCGGCGCCCGTCAGCTCTGAAACGGAAACAGGCGCCCCGGAAGGGCACCTGTGCCATGAGCGGGAAACGAGATTCGAACTCGCGACCCTCAGCTTGGGAAGCTGATGCTCTACCAACTGAGCTATTCCCGCAGGATCGGACGACGAAGGTAGGGCCTTCCTCCGAATTGTGCAAGGCTTTTCCGGACAAAATGCGCCGGGCCGCCTCCTGCAGGCGGTATCTTTGCGGCGCACATTGTTGAGCGTGCACCGATATGAAAGTGCTGCTGGCATTCTTCTCCCACCGGAGCGCCCTGGCAGGAGGCTACCTGTTCTTCCTGCTGGCGGTGCTCTTCGGCAACTGGGTAGCCCGGATTGCAGAGGTCAAAACCAGCCTCGGCCTGACGGAAGGCGAGCTGGGCCTGGCCATGATCGGCCTGCCGGCCGGGATTTTTCTGGCGATTCTTTTTTCCGGCGCCGTGCTGAGCCGCATCCCTACCGGCCTGGCGGCCTGGGGCAGCATCAGCCTCTTCGCTCTTGTCGTGCCATTTGCGGGCCTGGCCCAGGATGCGCCCAGCCTATTCGTATGGCTGCTGCTGGCAGGCCTGACGAATGGCGCCGGAGGCGTAGCCGTCAATACCGCCGTCAGCGCCATCGAGCAGCGCGACGGCATCCAGATCATTGCTTCCTGCCATGGGATGTTCAGCATCGGCGGCATGGCAGGCGCCCTGCTGGGCGGCCTGCAGGTGCAGGCGGGCCTCTCGCTCTTCGGGGGCATGATGCTTACTGCGCTGGTGATGGTGCTGAGTGCGGCGCTGCTCTTTCACCGGGAGTACCAGGGCATGCCCAACGAGGCCGGCGCCGGGGGCGGATTCGAGCTGCCGGGCCGCAGCCTGCTCATTCTGGCGCTCATCGGGCTGTGCATCATGACGGGGGAAGGCGCAATTGCCGACTGGAGCGCCGTGCTGCTGCGGGACTACCTGGGCGCAGGCGAAAGCTCGGCCGGGCTGGCCTACGCGGGGTTCTCGCTGGCGATGACCGCAGGCCGCTTCTCCGGCGATACCCTGATCGCACGCTTCGGCAGCCGGCAGATTTCGGTCGGCGGCGCCCTGCTGGGCGCTGCGGGCATGCTGGCCGCCGTGCTGGCGGCTACGCCCGGCCAGGCAATTGCCGGTTTTACCCTCGCCGGGCTGGGCTACTCCTGCGTCGTGCCGATTGTATTCCGCGCCGCAGCCAATACGCCGGGCGTGCCGGCGTCCAGGGGCATCGCAGCCGTCACCTCGATCGGCTTTCTGGGCTTCATGGGCGGCCCGCCGCTGCTGGGCCTCATCGGCGATCAGCTGGGCCTCCGCATGGCGCTGAGCCTCATGGTTGCCCTGGCCCTGCTGGCCGCCGCCCTGCTGCGCAGGCACTGAGCAGCTGCGGCGCAGCCGATGCGCAAAATCATGCGGGGATTCGCGGCAAAACCCGTATCTATGAGGAGCGAACCGACCGGATATGACACCCAATGCCGATGGGCGCACCGCCCGCCAGGATACCCATACAGATGCTGAAATTGCCGAACTGATTGGCCTCCTGCGGGATATGCGCATGGAAGTGCTGGCTTTCGGCGCACAGTCGGAAGGGCTGCTCGATCCAGTGCATCCTTCCTACCGTGCCAGCGCCGCCAACCTGCTGCACTATCTGGCTTTCCGCCGCCGCGATCTGCGCAGCCTGCAGCCCCGCCTCAGCCGCATGGGGCTTTCTTCCCTCGGCAGAGCCGAGGCGCATGTGCAGGCTTCCATCGAGGCGGTGCTCCGCTTCCTGTGCCGCATCCGCCCCGACCTCCACGCCGAATCCTTCGAATCGCCCTGCCCCGTCGGCTTCGAGGACGGTGCCCGGTATATCGAGCAGCATACGGAGGCACTGCTCGGCGCGCCCATCCGCGACCGCAATGTGCGCATCATGGTCACCATGCCGTCCGAAGCCGCTTCGAATGAGCAGCTGGTGCTGGACCTGCTCCGTCAGGGGATGAACTGCATGCGGATCAACTGCGCCCACGACGGCCCCGAAGCCTGGGCCGGCATGATCCGCAACCTGCGGAAGGCTGAAGCGGAAACCGGCCTGCCCTGCAAGATCCTGATGGACCTGGCCGGCCCCAAGCTGCGCACCGGCCCCGTAAGCCCGGAGCCTGCTGTCGTCAAAATCCGCCCGGAACGGGATCTCTACGGCAGGCTTACGGCTCCCGCCCGGATCTGGCTCTATCCTGAAACCCATCCGCAGCCCCAGGTGCCCGGCATGACGCCGCTGCCCGTACGCAGCGAATTCCTCCGGCGGCTCCAGCCCGGCGACAAGCTTTCCTTCCTCGATACCCGCGACCGCATGCGCAAGGTCCGGGTGACGGAGGCAAGCCCCGCCGGAGCTGTGCTGGAATGTGACCAGACTGCCTACATCGCGCCCGGAACCCGCCTGCAGCTGTTCCGCCGGGAGGAAACCGAGGAGCAGCCCGTGATCGCGCCGGTAGGCGCATTTTCCGGCGAGCCAGGCTTCATTCTGCTCAAGGAAGGCGATCCGCTCATCCTCACCCGCGATCAGGAATTCGGCGTCAATGCCGTCCGCAATGCCGAGGGGCTGGCGATCCATCCCGCCCGGATCGGCTGCTCGCTGCCGGAGGTCTTCGACGATGTGCAGCCCGGCGAGTCGATCTGGTTCGACGACGGCAAGATCGGGGGCATCATCGAGCAGGTGGAGCGCGGCACGATCCGGGTCCGCATCACCCAGGTGCGGGAAAGCGGGCGGAACCTGCGCGCCGACAAAGGCATCAACCTGCCCGAAAGCCAGCTCCGCCTGACGGCACTCACCGCCAAAGACCATGAGGATCTGCGCTTTATCGTCCAGCATGCGGATATCGTGGCGCTGTCCTTCGCCAATTCCGCCGACGATGTGCTGCACCTCGAAAGCCAGCTCCAGGCTGCCGGCGGCGTGCAGCCCGCCATCGTGCTCAAAATCGAGACCCGCCACGGCTTCGAGCAGCTGCCCGAAATGCTGCTGGCCCTCATGCGCGTGCCCAGCTGCGGGATCATGATCGCCCGCGGCGATCTGGCCGTCGAATGCGGCTACGAGCGCCTGGCCGAGGTGCAGGAGGAAATTCTCTGGATCTGCGAAGCTGCACATATCCCCGTCATCTGGGCGACCCAGGTGCTCGAAACCCTGGCCCAGACCGGCATTCCGTCCCGCGCCGAGATCACTGATGCTGCCATGGGCCACCGCGCCGAGTGCGTCATGCTCAACAAGGGCCCGCACATCGTGCAGGCCGTGCGCACCCTGGACAATATCCTGCGCCGCATGCAGGCGCATCAGCGGAAAAAGCGCTCCATGCTCCGCGAATTGGGCCTCGCATGGCGGTTTTCTGTAGGATAATTGCTATGTTGGGGCATGCAGACGTATCCCCCTCCCCCGATGCCGGACTGGATTTCGGCCCAGATGCCCCAGCCGGCCCGCCGGTACCTGGCTAAAACCGGCGAATGGCACATGCATGTGATGGAATTCGGCGATGGCTACCCGGTGCTGATGCTGCACGGCAATCCTGCCTGGGGCTTTTTGTACCGGAAAATCATCTCGGCGCTGGCGGATGAGCCGCTGCGGATTATCGTTCCGGACCTCATCGGCCTGGGATTTTCGGACAAGCCGCAGGATCTGCGCGCGCATCAGCTGGATGCGCATGCGGCCTGGCTGGGCAGCCTGCTGGATCAGCTGGCGCTGGAGCAGCTGATCTTTGTCGGGCAGGACTGGGGCGGTCCGGTGGGCATGCGCGCCCTGGCCGACCGGCCTTCGCTCATGCGGGGCGCGGTGATTCTCAATACGGTGCTGGGTCCGCCGCGCGAAGGCTTCAAGCCTACCGCATTTCACCGCTTTGCCCGGCAGCCGCTGCTGAGCGAGCTGGCCTTCCGGGTGCTGGGCTTCCCGCAGCGCGATCTGGGCCGGGCCCAGGGCGATCCGGCTTCGATCCGGGGCGAGGTGTCGCGGGCGTACCGCTACCCGCTGCGGGGCCTGCGCCGCAACGCGGCACCGCTGGCTATGGCCCGCATGGTGCCCGACTCGCTGGAGCACCCCAGCGTGCCCGCGCTGCGCCGGGTCGCCGAATATGCCGCCGCCTTCCGGGGACCGGCGGAAATCGTCTGGGGGCTCAAGGACCCGGTGCTGGGGCGCGCACTCAAGCGGCAGCGCGAACTGCTGCCGCAGGCCCGCGTGACCGAAACCCAGGGCGGGCATTTTCTCCAGGAAGAAGTGCCGGACGAGATCGCCGCCTCCGTGCGGCGCGTCTGGGCGCAGCTGCGCAGCGCCTGAGGCCGCAGCACTTGGATCTGCAGGGCATACTGGCTATGCACCCGAAAATCAGTGAAGCGCTTCACTGATTTTCAGGGCAGCCGGACACGCTGCGCGGTTGCGCTGTATAGAGAGGATACACCTGATGGCAGCTCCGGTCCATGCGCCTTTTCCGGCCAGGGACGGCGTGGAAGTCGTCGGCCTGCAGCAGCTTCCTGAGCTATTTGCGCCTTGGCTTCCTCAGCGCTCCACGTAATCCAGGTCCTTGCCGAAGGTCTCCTCCACGTAGAACGTAGCCGCCAGGGCCAGGGCCAGGCAGACGCCGCCCACGATGAGCGCAGCGTTCACGACACCTGCCGTCCCGGACAAGTATTTGAAGCTCAGGGTAATGGGCACTACAGCGCCCCGCACGAAATTGGGGACGGTGTTGGTGGCAGTAGAGCGGAGGTTGGTGCCGAACTGCTCGGAGGCATTGGTGACGAATACGGCCCAGTAGCCGGTGGCGACGCCCAGCAGCAGGCAGAGCGCATAGAAAGCACCCAGCCCGAGGCCGGGCAAATACAGGTACAAAAGCGTCAGCAGGGCGCTCAGCGCCAGGAAGATGAAGATGGTCCGGCGGCGGCTGCGCAGCCACTGGCTCATGAGCCCGCTCAGCAGGTCGCCTGCCGAAAGGCCGATATAGGCAAAGGAAACGCTCGTCCCGACGACGACGGGCTCCGCGATGCCCCTGGCAGCGCCGAAGCGGTCGGAAAGGTTGACGAGGATGCCCACCGCAAACCAGATCGGCAGGCCGATGGCGATGCAGCTGAGGTAGCGCAGCAGGCGCTCGCGCGGATAGAAGAGCTGGAAGAAATTGCCTTTGGCCACCTGCTGGCTGCGCATGCTGTGGTACATGCCCGACTCGAAGGTGCCGGCGCGCAGCAGCAGCAGGGCCAGGCCCAGACCGCCGCCGATGAGGTAGGCGTTCTGCCAGCCGAAGAGCCGCCCCACCTGCGAGGCGACTACCGCGCCCAGGGCGCCCAGGGTGACGATGATCATGGTGCCATAGCCGCGTTTTTCGCGGTGCAGGGTCTCGGAGACGAGGGTAATGCCGGCACCCAGCTCGCCAGCGAGGCCCACCCCGGCAATGAAACGCAGGATAGCGTACTGGGAGATGTTGACAATGAAGGCGTTGGCGATATTGGCAACGGAATAGAGCAGGATGGAGCCGAACAGCACCGACACCCGGCCCCGGCGGTCGCCGAGGATGCCCCAGAGCAGGCCGCCGAGCATCATGCCCAGCATCTGGTAGTTGAACAGGCTGATCTCCTGGTCGAGCAGGGCCTGGCCGGAAAAGCCCAGCGCCAGCAGGCTCTCCTTTTTAACGATGTTGAAGAGGGTCAGATCGTACAGATCGACGAAATACCCCAGCGCGGCGACCAGCACCATGAGGTAAGGAGAGCGCGGAGGTTGGGTAGCAGTCTGCATAGTCAGGTACAGAAATGATGGACGAAGGTACGAAGTTTGGGATTATGGCAGCGCCTCCGCGCAGGATGCCGATGCATCCGGCGCTTCCGCACAATGAAGCGCCGCATTCCGGCGTTATCCCGTTTCGACTGCTACCGATGAGTCTGTATCCCCCAAGTATGCGTATCCTGTACTCTGCTCTCCGCTGGCTCCTGCCCTGCTGCGCAGCCCTGCTGCTGTTTCCCCCGCAGGCTGCAGCCCAGTGCATTCCCGCACAGAATCTCCCCGCCACCCCCGGCATCTACCCCGACTCGCTCCCCGCAGCCACCGGCTGCCAGCCCTACCAGTTCGACGTGTCCTTCGTGCTGCCGCGCGATACGACCGTGACCTTCGCGGGCCAGAATCTGACTTTCCCCTTCATTTCCTTTACCGTCAAAGAAGTGCAGGGCCTGCCGCAGGGTCTGCAGTGGGAATGCAACAAGGCCCCGGCCTGCCTCTATGTGGTGCATCCCGACAGCGCCGTGGTGGATACCGTAGGATGCATCCGGGTGTCCGGCACGCCGACCGTGCCCGCCACGTACAACATCACCGTGCTCATCGATGCGGTGGTGGTAATCTTCGGCACGCCGACCGTCAATCCGTTCACCTACGAAATTCCCCTGGTCGTCACGCCCTGCCAGTTCACCGGCGACTGCTATACCCTGTCGCTCAACACCAACTGCGCGCCGGCCATTCTCGATCTCGACAACAACGTGCCCAGCAACGGCATCAGCGGCTTCAGCTACCTGTGGCAGATCACCGGCCCCGGCGGATTCGTCTTCACCACCACCGACGAGGCTCCCTTTCCGCAGTTTCTCGCCCAGGCCGGCGAATATCAGGTATCCTACCAGGCCCAGATCGATACGGTGGGCTACATCCTGAATGCGGTCGAAATCCTGACGGTGGACTGCTCGGATATCGGCAGTGCCGGCGATCTGTACTGGAAGCTCTTCGACCCGCAAGGAAACGAGCTGGTCAACACCTCCGCCTCCCCGGTCAACAACGGCGGCGCTGCCCTGCCCCTGAATGCCAACATCAGCGGCATCTTCCTCCAGCCGGGCTCTTATGAGTTTCAGGTCTGGGACGAGGATGCGGTGCTGGCCGATCAGGGCTGCGCCACCGGCAGCATGGGCAGCGGGGCCTCCGTCTCGCTGACGGTGCCGCCGCCGGCCGTAGGAGCCAATGTGGTCACCAACAGCGGGCTGAGCGTGCGCTTCACGGTGGACAAGCCCATTCAGACCATCAGCTGCGCCGATACCTTCCGCATCGATGCGCTGCCGCCGCTGGCGGAGATTTTTGCCGGCAGCGATACCCTGCCGTCCGACACGGCCTTCGTCTGCAGCGGCGATACGCTCTTCCTGCGCACGTCCGCTGCCGACTCGGTCCAGTGGTTCCGCAACGGCGCGCCCATTGCCGGCGCGACGGATACGGTGCTGGCCGTGCTGCAGGCGGGCAGCTATTCGCTGGACGCCATCGACCGGGGCAGCTTCTGCCGCAGACGCTCCGCCTCAGTGACGGTAGAGGTCTTCATCCTGCTGCCGCCCAGCATCGCCTACGACGGCAGCGGCACCCTGCTGGTAGCCTCGCCCAATCCGGCCTACGAATACCGCTGGTACGATCAGGACCGGGGCCTGGAAGGCAGCGGCAGCACCTGGCAGCTGAGCACTTCGGGCAATTACTACTGCGTAGTCCGCGATCCGGCCACGGGCTGCGTATCGGGGCCTTCGCCGGTTATCCGGGCCATTCCCACGGCCATCGATCCGCTGGCGGGTCTGCTGGAGCGCTTTGAGCTGGCACCCAATCCGGCGCAAGACCGCTGCGAGCTGCGGCTGGGCCTGGCCCGTCCGCAGGCGGTGCAGGTGCAGGTCTCCGACCTGGCCGGGCGCAGCATCTGGAGCCGCAGCCTGGGCATGGTGGGCGAAGGCCGCTTCGAGCTGCCGGTTTCGCAGTGGCCGGCTGGGTTGTACCTGCTGCAGGTGATCCTGCCGGAGGGCGCCGCCCGGCAGCGGCTGGTCGTACGCTGACCGATGCTGCTGCGCAGGCCCCTGCCGCCCTGGCAGGGGCCTGCGCGCATCCGGGCATTTGCTAATTTGCTGATCAATTTTTGCACATAGCTCCGGCAGCGTTGTTTCTTCCCGCCGAAATGGGTAAGTTTGGCTGCAATTCGCACCCGCTGTGGCCAAGAACGCACCATCCCGCAAAAAGAAAGCACCCGCCAAAGCCGCCTCGCCGGGGCCGCTGAGCCTCCTGATCCGCTGGACCGGATCGCTGCGCTATGACCCGGCCAGCCAGGACCAGGCCCGCAAGCTGCTGGGCTGGTTTCTCGTATTCGCCTCGGTCATTTCCCTCATTGCCTGCATTTCCTACTATTTCACGGGCAATGCGGACCAGTCGCTTGCGGAGGCAGGAACGGAGGCCGAGGCGCAGGTGCAGAACTGGCTCGGCTTCGCCGGAGCCTGGATCGCCGAGCTGCTGGTGCGGCGCGGGTTCGGGATTTTCAGCTTTCTGATCCTGCTCTACGCGCTCTTCGGCGGCCTGGTGCTGCTCGAAAACGACTACTACCAGCACCTGGTCCGGGTGCTCAAATACGTGGCATTCACCGTCTTCTTCGGCTCGTTTTTCTTCGCCTACATCGAAATCCTCTCCGGCAGCGTGCGTTTCGACCTGGGGGGCGGCTTCGGGGTGACGCTGAATTTCTGGCTCTTCCGGTATCTGGGCAAAATCGGGGTTGCCTTTCTGATCCTGTTTCTGCTGGTGGTGTTTCTGGTGATCAACTTCAATGCGGAGCTGCGGGCTTCGCAGCTGCTGAGCACCCTGCGCCATGCGCGCATGTCGCCGGCGGAGCTGACGCGCAAGGCTTCTGAGCTGCTGGCCCGCCGCCAGGAGCCGCCGGCCTCCAAGAACCGGCCGGCTAAATTCCGGCCCCAGCCGCCGGCGCAGCCCCAAGCCGGCCAGCCGGAGCCGCCCGTGCAGCCCCGCGATCCGGCGCCCCGGCCCCGCCCCGTGCCGCAGGCCGCGCCTCCCCTGCCCCAGCCCGAATCGGGCCAGCAGCTCAACCTCGATATCACCCTCAAGCCTGAACGGCCCCCGGACCGGGTGCCGCCCCCCGCCGACGGCCCCGATCTGGAGCTCATCATCGAGACTTCGGAACCCGACCGGCCCGTGCCGCCCGCCCGCCTCGAACAGGTCGGCGATGACAACATCGGCAAGGTCCTCGGCGCCGGCGACGACAAATACCAGAAGATCGTGCCCGAAGAGGATCTGGAGGTGGAAGACGCCGACGAAATCCTCGAAACGGACGTGTATGACCCCACCCAGGAGCTTTCGGAATACGAACGCCCGCCCTTCGAGCTGCTCGAAGACCACGGCGGCGGGCGGGGCCGCGAGGTGAACCGCGAGGAGCTGGAAACCAATAAGAACAAAATCCTCCGCACCCTGGAGGATTACGGCATCAAGATCGTCAGCATCAAAGCCACCATCGGGCCCACGGTGACGCTCTACGAAATCGTGCCGGCACCGGGCATCCGGATTTCCAAGATCAAAAACCTGGAGGACGACATCGCCCTCAGCCTGGCGGCATTGGGCATCCGGATCATCGCCCCGATTCCCGGCAAGGGTACCATCGGCATCGAAGTGCCCAACTCCAATCCCGAAATCGTCTCGCTGCGCAGCGTGCTCACGACGGAGAAATTCATCTCTTCGAAGTCCGAGCTGCCTGTGGCGCTGGGACGCACCATCTCCAACGAGGTGTTTGTCGCCGACCTCAACCGCATGCCCCACCTGCTCATCGCCGGTGCCACCGGCCAGGGCAAATCGGTGGGCCTCAACACCGTCATCGCTTCGCTGCTCTATAAGAAGCACCCGGCGGAGGTGAAGTTCATCCTCATCGACCCCAAAAAGGTAGAGATGAGCCTCTATCAGCCGCTGCTGAATCATTTCCTGGCCCTGCTGCCCGAACAGGGCGATGAAGGCATCGTGACCGATGTGCGCGATGCGGTGAAGATCCTCAAGAGCCTCTGCATCGAGATGGATCAGCGCTACGACCTGCTCAAGCGCGCCCACGTGCGCAACCTGCGCGAATACAACCAGAAGTTCGTCAACCGCAAGCTGAACCCGCGCAAGGGGCATAAGTTCCTGCCCTACATCGTGCTCATGATCGACGAGCTGGCCGATATGATGATGGTGGCGGGCAAAGAGGTGGAGCTGCCCATTGCGCGGCTCGCGCAGCTGGCCCGCGCTGTCGGCATTCACCTGGTGGTGGCGACGCAGCGCCCTTCGGTCAACGTCATCACCGGCATCATCAAAGCCAACTTCCCCGCGCGGCTTTCCTACCGCGTCATCTCCAAGGTGGACTCGCGCACCATCCTCGACGCCAACGGCGCTGACCAGTTAATTGGACGGGGCGATATGCTTTTATCGACAGGCAGCGACCTGATCCGGATACAGAATGCATTCGTCGATACGCCGGAGGTGGAGCGGATCGTGGAGTACATCGCCCGGCAGCGCGGCTTCCCCAAGCCCTACTACCTGCCCGAACTGCCGGAGGAGGATGCAGAAGAGCCTGAGGATGAAGAGGAAAGCTTCGAGCGCGACAGCAAATTCGAGGAGGCGGCCCGTCTCATCGTACGCTATCAGATCGGTTCGGCATCCCTGATTCAGCGCAAAATGAAGCTCGGCTACAACCGCGCCGGGCGCATCATCGACCAGCTGGAGAAGGCCAAAATCGTAGGCCCCTACTCCGGAAGCAAGGCCCGGGAGGTGCTCATTCAGGATGAATCGGAATTGGAACGGTATTTGAGCAAGACGTAATGGCTATGACCATTGCACTTCCATTCACCGTTGTAACCTTCCTCTGACAATGAACCGCACTCCGTTGCTCCTTTCCGTTCTTCTCTTTACCTCCGCTGTATTCTCCGCCTTCGCCCCCCAGGACCAGGCGCCGCAGATCCTGCAGGAATCCAAGGCAAAGCTGCAGAGCATTGCAGACCTTTCCTCCACCTTCCGCTACGAAATCAGCAATCCCGGCATGCGTGCCGTCGCCAAGCAGGGCGAGATCCGCTACAAGAAAGGCAAGTATGCCATCCGCATGGAGGACCAGGAGATCTTCTGCGACCTCCAGAACCTCTGGGTATTCCTCAAGCAGGACAATGAGGTCAATGTCATGCGCTACGACCCCAACGAGAGCATGAACATGGACAACATCTTCCGCATCTACGAAACCGGCAGCAAGCCGCGCTACGACGGCGAGGCAGTGGTGCATGGCGTAGCCTGCCACAAGATCTATCTGGCCCTCACGGACCCCGGCATGGAGTACAACCAGGCCTACCTCTGGGTGAACAAGACCACCAAGCTGCCCGAGAAGATCACCCTGATCAACCGCAAGCAGACCTCCACGACCTACGAGTTCACCAGCCTGCGCACCAACGTCGGGCTGAGCGACACGGAGTTCCGCTTCGACCAGAGCAAATATCCCGCTGTGCGGGTGTACGACGAGCGCTGAGGCGCTTCGTATCCGGCAAGATCCAGGCCCCTGCTGCTCCGGCATGCGGGGGCCTGGCGCATTATACGCTGGAGCCTTCCCAAGGCTCCACTTTGCGGCGGCCTTTGAGGCCTTTCCACAAGATGGGAACCCAGCCGACGACGGGCAGGAAGTACGCGAAGATGATGGGATTACGCGCTACAATGCGCCAGAAGCGGAAGGCGCCGTTCAGAATGCCGCGCGGCGGCTCCGGCTCGCGGTTGTAGCGGCGGTCGTACTCGGTAAAGAGCGCAGGCCAGCCGATGGGTGTCCAGTAAGGCAGCTTGCGCCAATGGCGGCGCAGCGACTGGCCCAATTCCTTCCAGTGGTAGGGTTTCTGCCCGTAGCGCGCTGCGTTTTGGGTCAGCTCGGCCTGCATATCCGCCTGGATCGCATCGCGCACCCGCCGGATCTCCTCGATCGGCACCTCCTCCAGGGGCTTGCCGCCCACCATTTCGTAGGGGCGGTAACGGTTGCCGAGCACATAGGTGAGCTTGGCGGGAAATGCATAGTAAAACATCCAGGGCAGCAGCAGCAGCAGCGGCGTATGCACGGCCACCGGCAGGTAGGGAATGCCCAGCAGCCCCACGAGCCGGTTCAGCCGGCGGGAGCTGTACGAATAGGGATTGATGTACTCGCCGTTGATGCAGGACACGCCCACAATATCCGTCCGGTATTTGATGGCCATCCGGATCATCGAAGTGGAAAAGGTCTGCAGCTGATAGCGGCGGTTGAAGCCCTTGCCGATGCCGGGCACCCCCTCCGGGTAGATGAGCAGGTTGGAGTGCGGATACTGCATCATGGTCTCGAAATTGAGCCCGGTTGCATCCACCGCCCCCACCCGCTTCCAGAGGTCGCGGACCATGAAGGGGTTCATCAGGTTGGAAGCCGAGAGCTCCGGCGCCGCCAGCGGGCGAAACAGCTTATCGAGCTGATAGTCATGCTTGTGCATCAGACCGGAGCCGAACATGATCGCATCCCAGGGGAAGGCCATGCCGGAGTGGTTGCAGGCGTAGATGAGCGGGCGGTCGGGATTGTTGCGCACGGGCATCTCGTCGAAGCCGATAAACACAGGCCGGAAGTAGTATTCCAGCATGGAGATGATCTCTTCGTTGAGATTCCGCAGAAACTGCAGGTCGAAATGCGAGTCGTAGATGTGCTTGTTGGCCTCGATGGCTTCGAGCAGCTCCTCAGGCGAGTAGTCTCGCAGATGTTTCGGGTGATTCGTAGCAGCCGGCATATCAGATACGGAATTGCCGGGCCTGGGCGGCCCGGCACGCTCAAGTTAGCCAAATTCCTCTATATCACAGCAAGTACCGCTTCAAAAACAGCAGCAGGGCCGCATCCACCTGCTCCCGGTTGCTTTTGCGCGCGATGCCGTGGCCTTCGTCCTTGGCCATAAGGTACCAGACCTCGTTGCCCTGGCTCAGCAGCGCCTCCACCATCTGATCGGATTCCGAGAGGGGCACGCGCGGGTCGTTTTTCCCCTGAAAGACCATCATGGGCTTGGTGATGTTCCGGATGCTGCTGATGGGCGAAATGCGCTCGAATACCGCAGCCATGGCCGGGTCGCGCTCATCCCCGTACTCGGCCCGGCGCAGGTCCTGGCGGTAGGAGGAGGTATTTTTGAGGAAGGTGGTGAAATTGCTGATGCCGAAGAGGTCCACGCCGCAGCGCAGGCGGGCGTTGTAATGGGTCATGCAGGCGAGCGACATGTAGCCGCCGTAGGAGCCGCCGTACACCGCTACGCGCTCGGGGTCCAGGCCCGGCTGGGCGGCGATCCAGTCGAGCAGCGCGCCGATGTCGCGCACGGAGTTTTCGCGCAGAGGGCCATTGTCCAGCGATACGTAGGTCTTGCCGTAGCCGGTGGAGCCGCGCACATTGGGCACCAGCACGGCGATGCCCAGCTCCTGGACCAGCATCTGCACGAAGCTGCTGAACGAGGGCCGCGACTGGCCTTCGGGGCCGCCGTGGATGAGGATGAGCGAAGGCAGCCGCCCGCTGGCGCCGGCAGGCTGGTAGAGCAGCGCAGGAATCTTGCGCGGCGCGCCGTTCACCTCGTCAAAGGTGGGGTACTCGATCAGCGAGGGGGTGACAAACTGGTCGGGATTCAGGCCGCCCGTCTCGCTGAAGGTCCAGCGGGTGAGCCTGCCGGTTTTGGTATCGAGGGTGTAGGCGTCGGAGGCGGTGCGCGAAGTGTTGAGGGTCAGGGCCAGCTGGCGTCCGTCCGGGCTGAAGATGCCGCTGCCGAAGGTGCCTTCCGGGATGCCGGGCACGGCGGCGTAGCGCAGGGTCTTGAGATCGAGGCGGTACAGGCGGGAAAATCCGTTTTCGTTGGTGCTGAAGTAGAGCTTGCGGCGGTCGCGGCTCATCGAGAAGCCTTCCACATCCCATTCGATGCCGCTGGTGATCACCTGCACGGCGCCGGTAGCCAGATCTGCGTAGCGCAGGCGGGCAAACTCGCTGTTTTCATCCGAAATAAAGAAGAGGCCGCTGCCGTCCGCCGAAAACCGTGCGCCGCCGTAGGCGACGGACTGCTCGCGGGGGAAGAGCGGCGTCAGGGCACCGGTAGCCGTTTCGAGGAGGAAAAGGCGCGAATCGGTGACGGAGCGGTACTGCTCCAGGATCATGCGCTGCTGGTCGTCGGACCAATCGCTGATGCTCCAGCCGCCGCCCTGGCCCTGGTATACGCGGCGGGCCTCGGAGGCCGGCTGGCCTGGCGAGGCGATGTACACATCGAGGTCGGCTGCCGAGCGCTTGTTGGAGGTGTAGGCGATTCGGGTGCCGTCGGTGCTCCAGCGTCCGCCCTGGTTGCGGGAGCTGCCGTCGGTGAGGAGGCGGGAGGCGCCGCTGCGCAGGTCGAAGGCGTAGAGCTGGAAGTTTTCATTGCCGCCGATGTCGCGGGCGTAGAGAAACTGCTGCTGCGCAGGGTCAGGGCAGACGCGGGCGCCGGAGGTCGGCTCGGCGGAGAAGGTGAGCTGGCGGCGGTAGGCGCCGGGCGCCGCGACGTGGTGCACCTGGGCCACCTCGCCGAAGCGGGTGGAGATCAGCAGGCCGCCGCCGGGTGCCCAGTCGAGTGCGCTGGCGCCGCGGATGGACTGGTACTGGCCCACGCGGTCGCGCAGGGCGGCAGGCAGTTCGGGCACATTGCGCAGCACGAGGTTGCCGGATTCGCGCACCTGCGCGTGCAGGGAGATCAGCGCCAGGCAGGCGCAGGAAAGCGTGAGCAGCAGTCGTTTCATCAGGTTTGGGAGTTTGGGGCCAAGGTGGCGATTTCCGGAGGAATTCGCAACTGGCGGAGATACCCGCCCCCGGCAGGCGCCGATGCGCCTGCCGGGGGCGGTCGCATCACTTCATGAGGTCCAGCAGCTCGCGGTCGAAATGGCTGCGCACCTCGCAGGTATGGTCGAAGATCATGTTGGCGCCATTCGAGGCGGTGTAGGCAGGCCAGGCGGGCAGGCCTTTGTGGGCGGGATTGCCGGTGCGGGCAAAACGTACCCAGGCGGCGCTCACCTTCGCTGCCAGCTTGTAGGCATCCTTGCCTCCGCCGGTCATTTCCTGGCAGCGGGCAATGTTGTTGAACACAAAGGGCAGCTCCATGCAGTGCGTCGCCTTGTATTTGCCGTCCATCACCGGCGACTGCCAGGTGAACATGTACAGATACACCGGGGCGCCGCCGGCCAGCGCAGCCTTGGCGTCTGCCTGCGCCACGGCACCGGGCCGGAAGAGCAGATCCACATCCATGAGGTCGGAGGGGCGGGTATCGCGCGGATAGGCTTTCTTCACCGCCGCCACATAGGCATCGGTTTTATCGCCGTAGCGTTTGGACAGAAATGCCTGCACGTCGGCCTCGGAGGCGTCGGTCATGCCGGCGTAGAGGGAAGCCATGAACTCATTCTTCACGGTGCCGATGAGCAGGGGAATGTCCTTCGAAAGCGCCAGGGCTTCCGGGGAGCCTGCGTCGTAGGGCAGCAGGTCGCCGTCGCGGCTGGGGCCCCAGCTGAGCCCGAATCCCGGCAGGGGCTTGCCTTCGGCTTTCATGCGCTCGGCTACCGTGGCCAGGGCGCGCTTGCCTGCCGCCGAAAGCTCGGCGAAGGGCACGGTTTGGATGCGGTCCGCCTCGGCAGGCGCGATGCCCAGCTCTTTCAGCACCTCCGCCCCGATGGCCTGGGTCAGCTGCTTGTCGGGCATGGTCACGCGGAAGGAACCGCTCTGGTTGATGGCCTTGTGGAAGAGGCCCCTGGCCGAGGGCATGGCCATCAGCATGTTGACCTTGGCGCCGCCGCCCGACTGGCCGAAGATGGTCACATTGCCGGGGTCCCCGCCGAAATTGGCGATGTTGGCCTGTACCCACTCCAGCGCTGCGCGCATGTCGAGGATGCTCAGGTTGGCGGAATAGCGGTACTTTTCCCCGTAGGCCGACAGGTCGAGGTAGCCGAGGATGTTGAGGCGGTGGTTGATGGACACGACCACCACATCGCCCGTCCGGGCGAGGTTTTCGCCGTCGTAGGAGGGCAGCTCCTGCGAGGAGCCGGCGGTGAAGCCGCCGCCGTGGATCCAGAACAGGACGGGGCGCTTCCTGCCGTCGGCGATGCCGGGCGACCACACATTGAGGCGCATGCAGTCCTCGCTGGTATAGCCCCAGCTGTGGTTGAACACAAATTCGGACTCGTCCTGCACCGAGGTGGTAGGGTCGAGCAGGGGCGCTACGGGCCCGTAGGTCATCGAGCTGCGGACGCCGTCCCAGGGTTTGGGCTTGCGGGGCGCCTCGAAGCGGCCTGCCTCGGCATAGGGAATGCCTTTGTAGGTGTATATGCCGCCGCTGATGCAGCCGCGCACCTGGCCGGCATCGGTCTGGGCAACGGCTATCCGGCTTCCGGTCTGGAGCTGGCTCCAGGCGGGCGTGCTGCCCAGCAGGGCAAGGAGGAGCAGAAGAGAGGCTTGTTTCATGCGCATTGGAATTGGGGTGCAGCAGATCATTGTATCAATCTGCTACAATAATATCCGATTCCGGGATCAAATCCTAGGGCTTTCTGCTGCCCTGCCGGGGCTGGCCTGGAGGTGCGGCTGGCGTTGCGCGGCCTGAGGGCTCCGGAGGGCTTGGTCCTGAGCGAAGCGAGGGACGGAGCGCAGCGAACCCCGGAGGAGCCCGGCCCCTGGATGCGCGTCTGCGCAGCCAGGGGACAGGCCCTCATCCTCATCCGGGCAGGCTGTCAGACCTTGGGCAGCTTCCAGCCGTTGTGGTAGCTGGCGCGGATGAGGGCATTGGCCTCGCTGTCGTTTTTGAACTCGCCTTTGGCGGCGTCCCAGTAGATTTTGCGGCCGGTTTTGAAGGCGATGTTGCCCATCTGGGCGTTGATGGCGGCGACGGCACCGGTTTCGATGCCGCACTTGAGGATGGAGGGGTCGCCGGCCTCGATGGCGGTGATGAAGTTTTTGACGTGGTCGGCGAGGTAGTTGGCGCTGCCGCCGCGGCGCTGGTCGGGGAGGTCCTGGATTTTGTACTGGAGGATGCCCTGGCTGTCGCGCTGGGTTTCGGGGATGACTTCCCAGCCGTCGCGGTTGACGACGAGGGTGCCGTTGTTGCCGATGAAGGCGATGCCTTCGGTCTTGCCGTAGTTGCCGCCGTCGATGCCAGTGGCGTGCTCCCAGAGCAGGTTGAACTTGTCGTATTCGAACACGGTCTGGAGGGTGTCGGGGGTTTCGGAGGCATCGTCGGGGTAGGCGAGCTTGCCGCCGGAGGCCATGACGGATTTGGGGGCGGAGGCACCCATGAAGTAGAGGGCGATATCGATCTCATGCACGCCCCAGTCGGTCATAAGGCCGCCGGCGTAGTCCCAGAACCAGCGGAAGTTGAAGTGGAAGCGGTTGGCGTTGAAGGGGCGTTTGGGGGCGGGGCCGAGCCACAGGTCGTAGTCGACGCCGGGCGGCGGGGCGGAGTCGGGGGTAACGGGCACGGGCTTCATCCAGCCCTGGTAGGCCCAGCATTTGACGAGGCGGACGTTGCCGATCTGGCCGCTGCGGAGGAAGTCGTAGGCCTGCTGGTAGTGGGCGCCGCTGCGCTGCCACTGGCCGACCTGGACGATTTTGCCGTAGCGGCGTGCGGCGGCGAGCATGAGGTTGCACTCCTCGATGGTGTTGGCGAGGGGTTTTTCGACGTAGACGTGCTTGCCGGCATCGAGGGCGTGGATGGCGATGAGGCAGTGCCAGTGGTCGGGGGTGCCGATGATGACGGCGTCGAGGTCCTTCAGTTCGAGGAGTTTGCGGTAGTCCTTGAAGGTTTTGGGCCGGGTGCCCCGGAGTTCCTGGACGTTGGCGGCACGTTCGTCGAGGACGGCCTGGTCCACATCGGCCAGGGCGACGCACTCGACCTGGGGGAGGGTGGTAAGGTGGGCGCGGAGGTTGGACCAGCCCATGCCTTTGCAGCCGACGACACCGACGAGGACCTTGTCGCCGGGCGGTACGCGGCGGGCGCTGGCGGCGAGGGCATCGAGGGGGAGGAGGCTGGCCCCGGCAAGGGCGGCGGTGTGGTGGAGAAAGGAGCGGCGCGAGTAGGGCATAGGGGAACTGTTAGGTTGACCCATAAGGTAGCCAACGCAGCGGAAAGGCGCAGCGGGAAATGGGTTTCGCAGGGGGTGTAGAGACGCGATGCGTCGCGTCTCTACGGATGGCGACGACGCGGCGCGTCTGCACACATGGCGGCGCGGTGCGCCGCATTCCCGCGGTGCAGAGACGCGATGCATCGCGTCTCTACGGATGGCGACGACGCGGTGCGTCTGCACACATGGCGGCGCACCGCGCCGCATTCCCGCGGTGTAGAGACGCGATGCATCGCGTCTCTACGGATGGCGACGACGCGGCGCGTCTGCACACATGGCGGCGCACCGCGCCGCATTCCCGCGGTGCAGAGACGCGATGCATCGCGTCTCTACGGATGGCGACGATGCGGCGCGTCTGCACACATGGCGGCGCGGTGCGCCGCATTCCCGCGGTGCAGAGACGCGATGCGTCGCGTCTCTACAGCACTACCATACACGCTTTACAGGTTCACGCTCGAAGTATACATCTGCGATTTCATCCGCCGATATCAGCACCATATTTTCTACAATGGCCTGGGCAAAGAGCAGCCTGTCGAAAGGATCACGGTGATGGAACTCCATACGCTGCGTCGCAAGAATATGCTTGAGATCTATTCTCAGCATCTGTATCCCGTTTTCTATAATATCTGCCACAAAATCCTCTACGGGCACCCCGATATTTATTTTTCCTAATTTACTCTTGATTGCTATTTCCCAAACACTAGCAAGGCTCATAAAACACTCACTGTCTGAAGACTCGATCAGATTTCTTGCTTGTGTGCTCAGTTTCTGATCACCCAAGTACAGCCAAATCAACACATGGCTATCCAGCAGCACCTGCATCACATGTACTCTTTAAAGTCCTCCAGCGGCGCATCAAAATCCTCCGACATCTCGACCCGGTACTTGCCGAACCCAAACTTCGGCTTCCGGAGCGGGCGGGCTTCTCCGTAGGAGCTTTTCAAAAACCGGATATAATTGAACACTTGAACCCTCATCTCTTCGGGCAAGGTGTTGAGTTCCGCTGCAATTTTTTCGTAGGTCATCCTGCTTATTCTTTGGATTAAAGATACATCCTTCGGAGGGGATTTGCAATGCCTGCATCCAAGGCGGTGCAGCTCGGAAGCCGCCTGCGGCTTAGCTGCGCCGCCGGGGCTGGCCGGCGGCCCGGATCAGCTCTCCTGCGCGGGCGATCTGGAGGTCCGGATTCCGGATGCGGATGAGCTGGTGGATCACATTGCGCTGTTTGCCCAGGCTCAGCTGCCCGAATGCGGCCTGCAGCGCTTCGTCCTGGCTCAGCAGCGCCTCCAGCACTTCGGGCATCTCCACGCCGAGCGGATCGGGGTCTGCGGTCAGCACGAAGCGGATGCGGTCGCCGGGCGCTTTGCCCAGCGATGCCAGATGGCGGGCGGAGAGGATGATGAAGAAATGCCCGTCGCCGAGGTGGTTCAGGCCGCAGCGGAATTCGATCTGGCCTTCGAGCCTGCAGATCAGGCGGGTATGGCGCTGCCGGGGGAACTGCTGCACTGTCTGCGCGTCCAGCCGCAGGTAGCAGTATCCGCCACGCTGGCGGCCAAGCTGGCCGATGGGCTGTTCGTCCTGGTACGCGGTCATGCAGGCATCAACCGTCCTGCGGACAGGATGTTCGGCGCGGTGCCGCAGCGGCGCAATCCATCGGGCCGCTGCGGCACCGCGCCGCTATTTCCTGTATACAAACTCCAGCCCCAGCGAGAGGCCTGCGGCTGGGATCATGAGGTGCTGCCCGCCCTGCAGGGGCTGATAGTCATAGCGGAACTGCTTGTATTTCCGCGCTGCCAGCCGCTCCATGAATTCGAGGTCCTGCTTTCCGTTGCCCAGGCTGCCGTAGCCGATGAAGAGGCTCGCATCGAGCGCCCGGTGCTGTGCGGCGTAGGCTTCCTCCAGCTCCAGGAACTTGCGGAAGGCCGTGTCGAGCACGATGTAGCGGTTGAAGAGGCCGGGCTTCTCAAACAGGGCCCAGAGCACGAAGAGCCCGCTGCGGGAATAGCCCCAGAGGGCCCGTTCGCCGGGCTGGGTGCGGTACATGGCTTCGACCTGCTGCACGAGGGTGTCTCTGAAGAAGGCGAAATAGGCCGCTGCGCTGGGTTCGGCGGGGGCACCGCCCCACTGGAAGGGCGAGAAGTCGCGCTGGCGCTGGTTGGCGCCGCCTTCGGCAGGCCCCAGCTTGGAGTTGTAGGCAGGCGACACGATGATCAGCTCCGGGACATGCTTGCCGTATTGCAGGTAGGTGACGATGTCCGTCGCCATGGCGAAGGCGTGGTCGCCGTCCAGCAGGTACAGGACGGGGTACGGTTTCCCGGAGCTTTCGTAGCCGTCGGGCAGGTACACGCGGATGAGGTAGTCGGTGGCGAGGGCCTGCGAATGCAGGGTGAAGGTTTCGGTGCCGGGGATGGCCGCAGGCGGGCGCGGCTGCGCCACCTGCGCCTGCAGGTGCAGGGCAGCCAGGGTCATGGAGAGGAGCAGGCAGGGTTTCATCGGGATGGGGTTGGATTGGGGCTGAAGCAGATGCAGCAGCAGGCATCCGGAGGGGATGCCTGCTGGGAAGATCGGGAAGATCTGGGGGAGATGCAAGGGAATTTGGCGGCGCGGCCGGGCACGAGATACCGCCCGGGATGCCCTACGCTCAGTGCCGCAGTACGAGGCGCCCGCTGCGGGATTCTCCGCTGCCGGACAGCCGGACCAGATACAGGCCTTCGGGCAGGCCACCGAGCGACAGGGTGCGCCTGAGTGTTCCAGGCGCCTGCACCCACGATTCCGTGAACATTATGCGTCCATCAATGCTCAGCACCTGCACCGAAACCGCGCCAGATTGGGTCCAAGGGGCCTCCACCGTACACTCGCCGGATGCAGGATTGGGATAGAGCAGCAGCGGCTGAGGAGCAGCGCCGGAGGGGAAGGGATCTTCCACCGAAGTAGGGGCATTTAACTCCATGCCCTCCCCGACCGAGACTGAGACCCCGCAGATATTGGGTCCTACCTGAACATACATGCGCGTAGTGCCGGTTAGCATCCCTTCCAGCACCCCAGGAGCGATCGGACTGGCCAGCGACGGATCATCGAAGGTCAGATTGAAAGACTGGAAGCGGGTAATATCCCGCCGGACGCCATCGCTGAAGGAACCTATCACGCTAAACTCGCCAGTCCGGCCCTGGGCCATGTACACTTCTTCGGGTTCCACTTCGATACCAACAAGGCTGGCCGTTGGCTCTACCCAGAAATCGAGGGTGTCGAGGGCGATAAAGCCTATGCTGTCATACCCGACTGCGAGGACTCTGAGCGGACCATATGCATTGTAAGGAATGAGAAATGAGGTTGAAAAATCAACAGCATACGTATTCTCCGCCTTATAAATACTGTCTGAGCCGATAATCGAAAAAAACACTACTGAAATATCTCCGGTTGCTACAACTTGTAGAGGAAGGGTTTGATTTGGAGATAAAAGTGTATCAGCATATGAGGTAGATAGTTGTATGGTGCCTACTCCTGCCGAGGTGGTGGGTGGATTCCAGGGGTCATTCTTAAAAATGCTCGTGATTTCTACCAGATTAAACCCATTCTTTGTAAAAATGGGGGAGTTAGGGGAAGTATTCAGTAAATCTTTTACGTGATCAATAACTCCCGCATCGGTAGGCTCTGCCCCGTGCCATACCAGTGGCAGGTGAGAGGTGGCCTGCCCTGTCAGGCCACCCTTCTGTGATTCGCTGGCTACGACAAGGTCATGGCTGTCAAAGTTGAACAATGTTAATAACGCAGCATCAATTGTGGCGGTAGTAGCCAGAATCGTAAACATCGACTTAATGCTTAGTAATAAGGATACCGGCCATGTATTTTCCAAGTATCCAGTAGTCACGCTTTGCGTAGCACGGACAGCATGGGTAGGGACAACGTTCCGGTTAAAGTACGGAATCGCATTTAAATTGTCTTCCAGTGCGTAAGAACCGACCTCTAAATCTTCTACAGCACCCCGACTGACACTTCTTCTTAAAGGCCGGAGCGCAGTATTAGCTATGAAGATCGTGGTAGAATTGCTTCGAAGCAGATTTGCCCACTGAGAGCCAAAATGTGGTGTCCCGATGGTAATCAGCCTATGAATATCCTGACGGTAGCAGTCGTCATACTGAATCCCTTCGCAGGGGGGATACTGAAGATAATACCTCGCCAGCAGCCCGCCCATGCTATGTGCAATGATGTCCACCCGCCCGGCCGAATATCTGAATTGCCGAAGATGCCGCAGGAGTTGATCTATATTGTCGGAGATTTGTGCCCTGTTTTGAATAAAAGACTGATCGTTGGAGCGTTTATAATTTGCAGAGCGCATCAGGTCAGGATAAAAAAGCGAATTATCAAGTTCATTTGACATGGTCTCAAAATCGGATCCCTTGCCCCAAAGCCCGTGCACCATCAGGATAGGTGTCCGGAATACTTGTATGGGCTGACGACAAAGTATCTGATTATTCAGGTTATTAATAACAAGGATGGTATCATTTCTGTAGTAACCATATGTATTCATATAAGCCGGGTGTGAGAACCATGCTTTGACTGTGTCGCCTGAATAGGTATAATCTGCCGAAGCAAACCCGCCGCTATGATCAGTATTAGGGGTGCCAGGAGTGTAACTCTGGGGGACAAAGCGTATCTGGGAATGGGGGACTCCTGTTTTGTTGCTAAAAAGCACACGCGTTGCCTTCGATCCATCTGCACATATTTTGATGATGGAAGGGTTAATGGGGGCAGCACTGCCACTCCAAAGATTTCTAGCCGATTTCAGGTCGTTATTTTTTTGATAGCTCAACACATTTTCAAACTTTATCCAACTCGGCTGCGGCGCAGTCCCGCTCTGCTGGAACCCGCCCGGCGTCATGACTCCGCTCCACAGCCCACTCTCATCTTGCACCTGAAAATAGAGCGTCCGCTGAATGCCATTCGGAGCGCCAGCAGGAATCGCCAGCGGCACATCCCATACCGCCACAGGCTGCGGCAGCACAACTGTAACCGCCGCTGCAGCCTGAGAATCAAACCAGTACTTGTACGCTGCAATCCGGTTGCCGCTTCCCTGGTTGACAAACCAGTGGGATTCCACGGCAGACCACTGGCCCCTGTCATCCTGAAAGCGGATATTCAGAAGGCTCAGCCCCCTGGGCATCAAGGCTGCGTCGAGATCCGCGCCAAACTGCAGCGCGGGCCCGTTCTGCGGAACCGGCACCGTGACGGCTTGCTGCGCATCGCTGCCAAACCAGTACTGATACGCTGCAATATGATGGCCGTCGCCCAGATTCATGAACCAGCGGGAATCCACTGCGGACCAGCGGCCGCCGTCATCCTGAAACCGGATATTAAAAAGATTCAGCCCGCTGGGAATAGACGCGGCATCAACATCCATGCTCAGCTGCACCAGCGGTCCGCTCTGCCCCGTCGGCACCGTGACGGCTTGCTGCGCATCGCCGCCAAACCAGTACTGATACGCTGCAATATGGCTGTTGTCAGATTTGTAGAAATACCGGCTTTCGACAGCGCTGCGCCTCCCGGCTGCATCCATGGCAGCCAGATGAAGCGTATGAAGTCCCGGGGTCAGGGAGGCCGTAGGAATGAGCTGATTCAGGGTAGCGGTCCCCCCGGAAGCGGGAACTGTTACGAGGCTTCCATACTGATTGTCGAACCAGTATGCGTATGAGTTGACCGTGTTCTGCGCAACGGAAGCGGCTGCGCACAGCCACAGCATGATACCAACAATCCAGGTTTTCATAGGATCAGTTGTTCTGGGCCTCTACCTTGACCTGAACATTAAGATTACCGTTGGCATCGGTGGCGGGGGCTACGATCAGGGATTTGATCCGGGGGTGAATGGGGTGGGCATTGGGCTTCAGCGGAAAGGCCCCGCCATACACCCCGCAGTCTGTCCCATTGATACCGGCGCCGATCGCAGGATTGGTGTATGCAGGCCCTCCGGGCCCGCCGGGCGTATTGGGCTTCAGGCGGTAATTATTCGAGATAATATTGGCATTGGATATGTTGAAAAACATGTTTGCCATGTTTGCATTGTTGATGCAGTTAAATGTCGAGTTTGTTCCCGATATGTTTGGAGCGTTCGGGAAAATGCAGTTGACATATGTGTTATAGCCACTATAATTCCCAATCCCATAGTTATTAATAAAAATACAATTTTTAAACGATGCATAGTTACAAGTTGTAATACTTGAAACATGGAAAATACAATTTTCAAAAACTGATCCTTGTCCAACCTCTTGCATTCCATTATAAAAAATGCAGTTAAAAAAAGTAACATGCGAAGCGTTTTCACCATAGAAGCAATGATAATTATTAGAAGCCTTAAAAATCATTGATTCCCTGAAGGTAATATGATGTGAATTAGGTGAAAGCTCTACCCACTCCGTAATCGCACACCGGTTGATCAGATAGTTGCTCAAGGTATCCTGAAAGTTCATATTCTGCATAAAATGAATCCCATGCACAGAGCCGCCATCGGCTGCATTTCCAAGTGTGACAAGGCCTATGATTCGCGTGGCCCCGGTGCCCGCTGAAGAATCAGGCCTATACCCCGCTCCCAGGATGTGTAATCTGCGATTGATCAGCCATCCGTTGTTCCCCGGGGGAACCGGGAAATCACCGCCCGGAAATATCAGGGTATCGCCGCTCTGAGCATAGAAATATGCAGAATCTACTGTGGTATAATAATACGACATGCCTGCCTGCCTGACAGTAATCCGTTTCGGCTGCGCCAGCAGTGCGCAGGGCAGCAGGGCGAGCAGCATGATTATGAGCTTGTTCATTGGCTTGAGGGGATTAGATGAGATAAAGGACAACACCAGCTTCCAGCTGAAAGCCGTTTCAATCAGCGGGTTACTGCCTGCAACCGTAATCAACCTACGCGTTTCTCAGAATACGGGGGCAGGGTGTTCGGCCCTGAGAAAGATTATGCCCCAATTGCGAACTTCGCGCTTTCCCCGAAGCATCCCGCCGCCGCTATTGCTACACAGGGCAGCCCACCCAGCCTCCCAGTATATCCCGCCGCTGCCGAACACCGTTTGCAGGATTGATGCGCACTTGCGCAAGGGAATCCAACCTCAATTAAGTACTCGCCCGAGTTCTGTAATCAGATTTTTTACAGCATATTCAAGCGCAGTGTTGAGCTGATCCTGACTGGGCGGGATGGGCGGCACCCGGCTTGCTGCGCTAACCAATGAAGAAGATCGAGTACTCACAGCCCGCTGATCGCCGATAAACGAAGCCCAAACATCTTGCTGAATGAAATTTCCAGAATAAGAAGATTGGGACATAGACATGATCTCTCCAGTAGAATTATTCACCAGCTGAGCCCCAATTGTGACGCTCGATTCTATGATACGGGTAAATTCGGTAACCTCAGCGGATACATCCGAAAAAACATTTCTGGTCCGGGTTTTTCCATTATCAACGTATTGCTCTTCTCCTACCTTTATATTTTTTGTCTCTGTCCGCTTCTGTGCGGAGGTTTGAGGGGTTCCCAAACTCACATCCAAAATTACAACCTTCATAACAAGATCTGTATTCTGCCCCTGGGAAGATCTGCCTGAAACTACTTTTGTAAATTCAGATACCTTCTGATCGGAAACAAGACCCTGCTCAAGAAGAAATATCAGCTTATCTTTCAGTAAACCTGAATTGAAGCCTCCTACGAGGTTTGCAGATGCTTCTGCATCAATAACAAGCGTCTTCATAGCCAGAGCCCGCGCTTCCTGGTATTTTGAGCTGGCGTCTTTGTAGCTGGAAATATAGCTGGCACATTCTTTAAACGCTTTTGCAGCTGCCTTTGCAGATTCTTTACTGCCCCCCGCCAAGTGCCTCAACCCAGATTCATAGGCATTATCTGCGGCTATCTGCCGGATTTCCTCCATACGCGCATTAATCGCGGCTATTTCCCCCGAAAAATCCACCAACTCGATGGTAATTAAATCCCCTGTTTTTTTATCCTGAATAGGTAAAACAGACTTAACCAATGTCTGTATATCCTGCACATCTTTATACTTTGCTATTATTTTTTGACAACTCTCAATACCCACATTACTTGGATCAAGAGAAATGTTATCATATTGCACAGCGTAGGTTCTTGCGTCTTCCACTGCTGCCGGATACGCCATAATCAGCACCTCCTGTGCTTTTTTATTCGTTGATTTTTCAACCAGCGCCTCTGCGGCCAGCTTAGAAGCCTCCGCATACTTTTTGTCTTTGTAGGCATCTTCAGCACTTCCAGCCTTTCCGAACTGGGAAAAACAGGCGAGTGGCGAGAACACACCAAGAGCCCAAAACAGGGCAATCGAAAAATAAGGCTGAAGGGAGATGAATATCTTGTTCATAGCATTTGTTTTTATCTGAGCCAAATATAGGTCGTAGAAATGCGCTCGGGCTGATTGCTACCGTAAGCAACGCCGATCGCTCTTGCAGCTTCAATCCGCTGGCTTTCAAGGCTGACCTTATCATCCCATTGTCTTAGGACGAACTGCCATTCCCTGTTCTCATCCGAAATCATCTTCCTTGAAATGGATTCGACCAACGCTTGAGCCTCTATGTAGCAAGCTGCACCAGGAAAAATATTTGCCAAGAATCCTGCGGCCGCATTTGCTCCGTTTTGATTGGGATTTGAAGCCCATGCAGCCTTCGCTTTGGCAAGATTAGACGCACATAGTAAATCGATTTTCTTTTGAAAGATGGGGCCTATTTCAGCTGAAGCTTGCATGTAACAATCTTTACAAACTTCAGGAACAGAGGTCAGCACATACAGCGCAGCATCATACTCTTGCTGGACGGCAAAATTTTTCGCCCTTGCAATAATAAAATCGCACTGAGCATTGTAATACTCGATGATTCCTTTCTTTCCCTTTTCAACCCAGGCTGAAATACCCGGACTTGTGGGATTGACGGAATTAATGATTTGCTGATAAGCCTGAAAATCGCTTCCGCCGACGCCGATGCCCGAAACAGTAGTTGATGCGAAGATATTTTGGGTTTCCTGATCTGCTATATGAAAGACCATATCAGCCTTGATGCTGACTTGGGCCGGTATAGATGGCACTATATTCTTCTCCGTTACATACAGATTGCCCGCAATGACAAACCGGCTTCGAGGATTTACCCCACCCAGCCCATTGGAAGTGGCAAAAAGCCGGAGCTTGTTCGTTAAGGCTTCCCTGACCTGAGGCGGCAAGGGAGTTTCACTTTCAGGTACAACCGGCGCAAGGGAAATCCGGCCCATATCGTCCGTAGATCCCAAGTTGTTCTGTGCATATACAGCTGTCTGCGCACCGAGAGCCAAAACCAGGAGGACTATACATAGGATATTTTTCATAACAAGAACATTATTTATTCCCTTGAATAATTACCCATGCCTCTCCTAGCCCCATCCGCTGAACCTTCACTTGAACATTGTAAGGAGGCGCAGAAAGAAACCTTCGAAGACTATTCGCAAAATTAGTTGCATCCATTGGCCTTTCACTTTTGTCAAACAATGGAATCCGCACCTGGTCGATAATCATAAAGTTGGAAGTACCGTCTGATATGGTAAACCTGCCTTCAACCGTATTATCCGTAAACCAAAACTCTATAATTTCACTGAGCAGATACCCCGTATCACCTTTATAGGCAAACTCTTCGTCCAAATTAATCGGGGAGTCATTCCATACCTGAACCCGAAATTTAACTTCACGCCCAAGGGTAAACATTTCATCGAAATGAGACTGAAGCCTGCGGGTGAAATCGTTCATATGAGACACAACCGCCTCCTCCAGCAAAACTTCGACAGTCGGGGAAAACGATGGTGCACCGGCTCCACTGGCTCCTGCGATATTCTTATCTGAGTATGCATCAATACCCTTCAAATTAAAAACCACATATTTTTTGGGTCCCTGCTGCTTCAATTCAAAGTCAAGATCTAATACAATGTCTGGTTTTACCGTAGACTTAAGTCTGTCAAGCGGGCTTTCCTTGATACCCGAACCTGAAGGTTCGTCGGTTATGACCGAAATCATAGCCGCATCCGACTCAATCCCTTTCAAACTTGCTTCCAGATCCCCAAGCGGAAATCCGCGATCAATAAACATGTTGTTTATTTTTGAAATAACCAGCCTTGCATCTGCATCATTCTGCAGAAGCCGCTGATAGTCCCCCACAACACGTTTTTGTCCGTTAACTTCAAACGTTTGGGTAAATCCTTTTCTGGCGCAATAAATATCGCTTGGAACAATCATGAGTTTAGGTTTCCGAGCCTGCGAGAAAACGTCGGCTGGAAAAGCTATCGCGCCAAGCAGAATAAGAGCTACACAAATAACACGTTTCATAATATTCATAATAATAGCTTAAAACCCCGTTGAAAGGCCTCTGATTATTTTTTCGCGCTCAAGCTCCCGCCTCAATTCACCGTGAGCCACAACCACTACCACACCTATCTTGTACTTTCTTCCAACCTTGATCCGGTCCTGAGGAAGGATGGCCCCGTCGCCACTCATGGAGACATACCGCAAATATGAGCCTTCAGCCGTGAAAAATTCGTCAAAAAAATTTTTATGCTTTGCTGCGGCTTCGGAGTCCTGAATAAGCGGAAGTGTAGCACACCCGGCCTGCCCAGCTGGAAAGCCCCTGAAAAGCGCAGCATGAACTGCGTTTTTCTTTGCCCTTTGGATTGCCTCATTCGCATTTAAGGCATAACTCCAGACTTTGATAAGCTGCGTTCCTTCATTGCCGACCCCCATACATTCGGCTTCATACTGCTCATAATCAATGTCCATTTTCCGCTGGCCTATAGCCAGCGAAACAGAAAAAAGAAACATAGCAACAAGGATAAGTTTCATAAAGCTCATATCACTGGGATTGAGAGTCACAATACATCAAAGTGTAAACCAACTTGAACTGCGGGTCCGATCCGGCCTGGGAATAAGCGGCCCCAGTCATCGTTATCGGAGACCATTAGTGGTAACATATAGCTCCCCAATACCAAAAACCGAATCGAATGGTGGACAGACAATCCAAATCCGAACATAGGACTGCAATGAATCATACTTGCCACCTGATAAGATTCATCAGGGTTTGTCACACGATCCTCAGCATCCGTCTTGCCTAACCCTAACCCCGCTTGTAAAACCACCTGCGGAGCAACGTAAAAATCTTTGAATAAGTCGAACTGTATTCTGGTAAAAGTATATGGCCCCGGAAAGTTGACAAAGCGCTGATAGTCGTCCTGGTCGGCAGGCGAATGAAACCCTAGGCCCAGGCCAACTCGTAATCCATTGCCAAGATTGACGCTTCGGCCTAATGCTGTGCTGACATTGATGTCGGCCCTAAAAAACAGCCCGCTTACACCACCTGTGCCTGTCAAGGCTGAAAAACCGATACCCACTTCCTTCCTTTCCACCACTTGCATACCGACATCAAGCTTTCTTCCATAGGTCTGAACGAAAATCGTGGGCCGTTCGCCTTTCTGGAGGGCGCTTAAACTGGGACGGATTCCGGTTGACTTTAATACTCCAACTAATTTCTTTTTTATCACCTTGCTGCCCGGAGAACCAACAAACTCATACACATGAAATCTTTGGCCAACACCTACCCCTTCTTTTCGGCCTAGCTGAGCTGTTATAGGTTCTACTTTCGAGATAGCCTGGGAAAGAGGGAAAAACGCTTCAAGCTTATCATACGATGATTCTACACATTTATTCAGCAGGCCTGAGAAAAGCTCCTTGGGCTGCCTTATTTGCCCATTCGACGATTTTTCAATTAAGTATTTTACATTCGACTGCGTCTGGCTAATCACATATTCTACCGGAAACAAATAATCATCAAAGAGTCGGATCCTTCTTGCTCTTTCTTCCGAGTTTGTCGATTTATCAACCCAAAGCTTATCGTAAAAATAATTTTGAACTGTCTCGTCAAAGATTAATTTAAAGACTGAAACGTTCAGATCGCATACAAAACCTTCTTCAGTTCGCTTGCCTGGTATAAATACCTCACCCCCCTGCTTTGCCCGCTCTTTCTTCTTTGCATCTTCGCTATCATAGTATTGATCTGCAGTTCTAATATTGCCGGGCTCAATCACAACTATATAGGTAGCCTGAACCAATTTCTCGCTTTGATCCAGCACGACCAGATCGCCCTTGAAACTGGCGCCAGCAATAAATTTATCCCACTCGGTTGCATTATAGCTCGACCGCGCACGTAGGTAATCGAACCCAAAACTACCGTCTCTATTACGAGACCAAATCTGAGCCAACATGTGATTGCTGAGGCGCTCTTCGGCAATCATTCTTTCAGTTGCATCACTGCCCCCATCAGATTTTATAATAGTCTTCGGCAGGACTAGTTTGTCAAATCTATCAGGCATCGAGGCCAGATTAATGCTTGCCGCATCCTGAAGCAATTGCCCATATTCTCCTGAAAGTGACGAGGTTTTTCCAAACACACAGGCTATTGTTTTCCTGGAGTATGTATTATCTACCAAACTGGAGTTGACCGACACGGATGTTCCGAGCAGCTGACCAAAAGCGGGGTTGAAAGCTCCCATTATGATCAAGAAAACGGGGGCAAGTTTATTTCCCATCTTCAATACGTTTGATTCATGATGATAAAGAAGGGATCAAAGTGTTGAGGAATACAATAATTCGCATTCAAGTCTAATGTGAGAATAAATGCGAACTATATTTTTGATCTGGGTATTCATATTCCCCGTCAATGAAACCAAGAAAAAGCTGCTCCAATATTGAGCAGCTTAGACTTGAAAATAACGAAATTCGGATATTTTTTACTTTTGCAGGATAATTGTCCTCGTGGCAAAACAAGGGCCGTTGCCCCCGGAGGAAGCCACCACCTGAAAACCTTGAGCTGCAAGCTTGTTCAGCTCCGCATTAATTAATTTTTCATTTTCAACCGAAGATGAGAAATCTCTCTCGATCTTTTGGAGCTTGACAAGTACCGGTTCTGTTCCGGGTACTACAATGACCATGTTTGAACCCACCGTAGATGACAGGCCGCATCCGGCAAAGTCAAGCGTTTCAAAAATCCGGACCGAAGCGATCTCAGAAGCTGCATATTCCGACGGCATGAGCGGCCGAAAGCTCGCGGTCAGCAGTCCGTAGATCAGAAGGGACAATACAATACAGGTCTTTTTCATAAGATACAGCATATATTAAAACGAATAAAAGTCCAATCCATTCATAATCAACTATCATTATTTAGTGTATGTCAATATTCCGTACACTGCCTTCCACACAGGACTTCGCCAGCTCGATAGCGTCCTGCAAGGTGCGGGCCGTCCCCACGGTGTGGGTGTCATCGCTGATCCAGCCAAAGGAATCGACCTGCTGGACCCGGAACTTTCCTGAAGACTCCGTCACGTAGAAGTAGAACTTCTTGCGGGAGGTCTCGATGGTGAGTTGTTTTTTGGCAGACATGTAATTACATAATAAAATCCGTACAACCTTGAAATAATAATTTCATTTCCTCAGAATATCTATTTTTGTCGGACCCAATAACCGTTCACCTTCGAAGTTGGTCCAGCGGCCTGCCACACCTAGCACTACACCTTCTTTGAGCGAGGCATAATCCATTCGCAACCCTTTGCCACCCCAAAATACAGGCACGACTTTGCCCGAAAGGGTCACAAGCTGAACTCCAATATATGGCTCACTACCCTGATAATCAACTGAATTGACTATACCAACTACCGTATATCGGCCTTCATTTGCCGCCATAACTGGCATATCGAACTGCGGGTGAAAAAAATATACATTTATTTCGCGATTTATCCAACATTTAGGTGGATAAGGGAGTATGTTTGTTTCAAAAAATTGCGCAAATGTCATTTCATGCACATAAGCTTCTACTGCACTAACTAAAGCAGGATCTGGCTGATTGATAATTTTATGATCCGCGTACTGACCTTCAGCATTTAAGGCGATCTTCAGGGATACAACTCCATGGATACCTTGTTGAAATGCCGCTTCCGGGTATCCTATTTTCCCTCTAATCTCATGGAAATTGATTGGGATCGCTCCGCAATCAGGGACTTCTGCCTGTTGAATATGAGGCAAGAGCGAGTATCTCAAACCGCCTTTTTCCAAAGTCGACATCAAATGGCGGACTTGCAGGGAGTGTTCAACGAACTGTGTCAGGGGCTGAGCTGGGCTTCCGGCCCCGCGGGGCCGGAAGCCCAGCTCAAATGTGAAGATAGCGATTAATCCGGTCTCCAAAATGGATACTCATCTGGCTCAGGGCCATGCCCCAGTTATGGATGGGTTTGGACCATTTTTGGGAGATTTTCAACTGAACGAGATACACCAGTTTGAGCAGTG
>JANRID010000031.1:0-37939 GCA_033765305.1 Bacteroidia bacterium | reverse complement strand
AAAGAACTGGCCAACCTCGCGGTGGCGGCGGGTGAAAAATGGGTAGGTGAATTGACGGATGGGGAATTGCGGGAGTTGGTGAGGTTGTAAAAATTCAAATAAAGAAGGCTAACAAGTTGTTAGTCAACTTATTAGCCTTTCTTTTTGAGGTATCGAGCGGATTCGAACCGCTGTAGCAGGTTTTGCAGACCTGTGCCTAACCACTCGGCCACGATACCATCGTGTATTTAAACGGAGCGCAAAGATAAGGGGAATTCCGCCGATACAGCAAGGGGGGCAAAAAGTTTTTTGTGAGTAGTGTTGCAGTAGTCCGAAGTTAGTTATTCCGCCAAAACCTGTCCTATATTTGGCCGCCTTAACCAAGGCCAAGTTTTGTTTGGTCAATGGTTTTTTCACCAAAAATTTCTTCCTGAATCAATGGGCAATCAACTACAAAATTTAGACTACCTCGTCTTTCTGGCCTATTTCCTGATCGTGGCCGGTTATGGCTACTGGATTTACCAGCGCAAAAAATCAGCCAATGCGAGCGCCACTGATTTCTTCCTGGCCGAAGGCGCGCTGACCTGGTGGGCCATCGGAGCTTCGCTGATCGCCTCCAACATCAGCGCCGAACAGTTTATCGGTATGTCGGGTTCAGGTTTTGCCATGGGTCTGGCGATCGCTTCCTACGAATGGATGGCGGCGGCCACTCTGCTGGTCGTGGCCGTGTTTTTTATGCCCGGCTACATCACCAACCGGATCTTTACCATGCCGCAGTTCCTCGAAAAGCGGTACAGCCCGCTGGTAGCGACCATGATGGCGGTATTCTGGCTGCTGGTGTACGTGTTCGTCAACCTGACCTCGATTCTGTACCTGGGCGCTATCGCCGTCTCGACGATCTCCGGGTTCAGCTTTACGGCCTGCGCCGTGTTCCTGGCAGTATTTGCCATCATCATCACGCTCGGCGGTATGAAGGTGATCGGTTACACCGATGTGATTCAGGTGGCAATTCTGGTACTCGGCGGCCTGGCCACGACTTACCTCGCCCTCGATCTGGTCGCCCAGCAATTTGGCAGCCAGGGTATGTGGACGGGCCTGGGCCTGCTGCGCCAGCAAGCGCCGGAGCATTTTCACATGATTTTCGACGAATCCAATCCGCACTATAAAGACCTGCCCGGGCTTACCGTGCTCGTCGGCGCTATGTGGATCGCCAACCTCAACTACTGGGGCTGCAACCAGTACATCATCCAGCGCGCGCTGGCTGCCAAAAACCTGAACGAAGCCCAGCGCGGGGTGGCCTTCGCCGCCTATCTGAAGCTGCTCCTGCCGCTGATCGTGGTGATTCCGGGCATCTGCGCCTATGTGCTGAAAGCCCCCATCGGCAAGGCCGACGAGGCCTACCCCTGGCTGCTGAATGCCTTTGTAGGCCCCGGCCTCAAGGGCCTCGCCTTCGCTGCGCTGGTGGCCGCCATTGTGTCGTCGCTGGCCTCGATGATGAACAGCGCCTCCACCATCTTCACGATGGACCTCTATCAGCACCTGCTCCGCAAGCAGGCCGGCGACCGCGAGCTGGTGCTCACCGGGCGCATCGCCAGCTTCGCTGCCATCTTCATCGCCGCGCTCATCGCGCCGATGCTGGTCAATCTGGAGCAGGGCTTTCAGTTTATCCAGGACTTCACAGGCCTCATCAGCCCCGGCGTGGTGGCCATCTTTGTAATGGGGCTCTTCTGGAAGCGCGCCTCGGCCTTTGCTGCGCTCGTGGCGGCGGTATCCAGCATTCCGCTCTCGCTGCTCATCAACCGGGTGCTGCCCGGCATTCCCTTCATCGACCGGATGGGGCTGGTATTCCTGATCCTGTGCGCAGCCATCGTCGTCATCTCGCTGACGGTCAAGGGAAGGGCGGAAACGGACAAGGGCATCGAGCTCGAAGGCGGCACCTTCCGCTCGGACCGGGTGTTCAACGTGCTCGCCATCGGGGTGCTGGGCATTACGGCAGCCCTGTACGCGCTCTTCTGGTAAGCGAAGCTGCCCGGATACAGAAACGCCCCGTCTGCAACTCCATGCAGGCGGGGCGTTTCGCTGGGCGGGCGCCGGTCACTCGATCACCTCGCCGGTGACAGGGTCCTGGCCCTTGGAGACGCGGGTGTAAAGCAGCACCGCCTGCTCGGCGGTTTCGGCGCCGGAGACCGGGCACACGCTCCGGAACGGCTGGGCGAGCTGCAGGCTGACCTGGTAATATGCGCCGGTGACGGGGTCCTGCCGGAGCTTTTCGGTGTCCGGAGACGAGAGCAGGGAGATCAGGGAGATGAGGAGCGATTTCATACGCGTAAGATGAATGGGTACAGCGAATTATAGAACGAATGATACGTAATAATAGTTTTACAATCAAGCGTGATGGCAATTGTATTGAATGCGGCAGCTGCCGGCTGTGCGCATATGGGGAAAATTTCGCAATTTGCATGCCCGCCAGCCCTTGCTGGCGTTTCTGATGGTTCGCAGACTGACCGTTATGCACGCTGAAACTGCCCCCATGCCCCGCCTCCGTGCGCTGGGACTCATCTTCATCGCCTATCTGGCTGCGGCAGCCGCCGCGCTGCTCACCGGCTACGCCCTGCGGGGCCAGCATCCGCTGCTGGTGGCAGGCCTGGCAGATCTGGCCGCCACCGCGGCGATCTTTGCGTTCAGCCTGTCCTTCCGGAATTCCAGCTTTTATGATGCGTACTGGAGCCTGATCCCGATCTGGATCGGGGCGTATTACCTGGCGCTCGGCGGCCCGGCAGACCCGGCCCGCGCCTGGCTGGTGATGGCCGGCATCTGCCTCTGGGGCATCCGCCTCACGTGGAACTGGATCCTCAACTGGGAAGGCATCGGCCATGAGGACTGGCGCTACGGGCAGCTCAAGGCCCAGAGCGGCCGCTGGTATCCGCTGGTCAATTTCGGCGGCATTCACCTCTTTCCGACGGTGATGGTGTACCTGGGCTGCCTGCCGGTGTATGGGTCGATGGTGGCCGGCAGCCGCCCGCTTGGCTTGCTGGACGCCGTCGCTGCGGCGGTGACTGCCGCCGCCGTGCTGCTGGAAACCGTTGCCGACCAGCAGCTCCGCACCTTCCGCCGGACGAATACCGATCCGCAGGCCTTCCTGAACACCGGCCTCTGGGCCCTGTGCCGCCACCCGAATTACCTCGGCGAGATCCTGTTCTGGATCGGCATGGCGCTCTTCGGCATGGCGGCAGCGCCGGAATCCTGGTGGCAGCTGGCCGGCGCCGCCGCGATGATCGGGCTGTTTGCCGGGTTTTCGATCCCGGTCATGGACCGGCGCATGGTGCAGAAGCGCCCGGCCTATGCGGAGCATATGCGCAAGGTGCACGCCCTGCTGCCCTGGCCCCGCCGCGCTTGAGCCCGGGCCCAACAAGTCGGGCCGTGCTGCGTTTCATTCTGCAGTGACTGCTTGAAACCGCAAACATGAACCTGAAATCCCTGATCCTGATGCCGGCCCTGCTGGCCGTATCCCTGGCTGCCTTTGCGCAGCCGGTCCGTACCCTCCAGTACGGCGTCTGGCATGGCAACGACGAGGTCGGCTCCATGCAGGTGAGCCGCCGCGAAGCCGGCGGCGAGGTCATCTACGCTTCCGAAAGCCAGATGCGCATCACCATGCTCATCTCCGTGGACCTGCGCTTCCGCTACGAGGTGCGCTTCCGCGATGGCCAGCTTCAGTCTTCAATGACGGAAAACTACCGGGACGGACATCTGAAAGGCCGTTCGACAGGCCGGCGCACGGCCAGCGGCTACGAGGTGGAGCGCGACGGCGAGCGTTTCGCTGTCAACCCCGCGAACATCGACCTCTGCATCTCCTCGCTCTACTTCCAGGAGCCCAGGGACTATACCCATATTTTTTCCGAGCGCTGGGGCACCTACGTGCCGGTGCGCAGCCTGGGCAGCGGGCGCTACGAGCTGAGCCTCCCCAACGGCGACCGCAATACCGTACAGTATGCCGGCGGCCTGTGCCGCGAGCTGACGGTCAACCACTCCCTGAGTTCGATTACGTTCCGGCTGAAAAACTGAGCCCGCTCAGGGCTCCTGCGGCGCGGTCTCCGGGCTGGGTGCAGCCGGCTCCGGCTCCTGGGGCAGGTCTTCGAGATTGGCGGGCATCTGCGAGGGGTCGAAGCTGGGGTCGATCTGGATCAGCATGCGGCCGGTGTCGTCGTTGATGTAGGAGAGGAACGGCGTGGCATTGAGGCCGATCCAGAACATGAGGATGGTCAGCGGCAGGAGCACAGCAGTTTCGCGCCCGTCGAGGTCGCTGGAGCGGGCCTCCAGTTCGGGGCGGCTCTTGCCGAACATCACCCGGCGGAACATATCGAGCAGGTACACGGCAGCCAGCACCACGCCGGCGGTGGCGAGCACGGAGAGGGCGCGGTGCAGCACCGGCGAGCCGTAGGCGCCGAGCAGGATCATGAATTCGCCGACGAAGCCGCTGAGGCCGGGCAGGCCTACAGAGGCGAGCACGGCTACCATGAAGAGGGCTGTGTACCTGGGCGCCAGGCGGGCCATGCCCTGGTAGCTGCGGAGGTCGTAGCTGCCGTGGCGGGCGTAGAGCATGTCGGCGAGGAAGAAGAGGGCTGCGGTAGCCAGTCCGTGGGCAGTCATCTGGAGGACGGCACCGCTGAGGGCTTCCTTGTTGAAGGCGAAGACGCCGAGGATGATAAAGCCGATGTGCGAGAGGGAGGAAAAGGCGATGAGCCGCTTGAGGTCTGTCTGGATGACAGCCATCCAGGCGCCGTAGAGGATGCTGATGACCGCCAGGGCGGCGATCCAGGGCGCGAAGATCTGCGCCGCATCGGGGAAGAGGGCGACACCGAAGCGGATGAAGCCATAGACACCCATTTTGGACATCAGGGCAGCCATGAGGATGGAGCCGGAGGTGGAGGATTCGGCGTAGGCCAGCGGCTGCCAGCTGTGGAAGGGGAAGAGCGGCGACTTGATGGCGAAGCTGATAGCGAAGGCTGCGAAGAGCCAGTGCTGGACCTGGAGCGGGAAGCCGCCCCGTGCCGGATCGGCGATGGCGGCGGCAATGGCAAGGTAGTCGGTGGTGAAGACCTCGGGCACGGTGTACATCGCCAGGTAGAGGATGGCGATGAGCATCAGCAGCGAGCCGGCGAGGGTGTAGAGGAAAAAGCGCATGGCGGCTTCCTGGCGGCGCTCGCCGCCCCAGAGGCCGATGAGGAAGCTGCCGGGGATGAGCACCAGCTCGAAGAAGACGTAGAAGAGCAGCAGATCGAGCGAAATGAAATAGCCGGTGAGGCCGGTCTGGAGCAGCAGCAGCATCAGGTAATAGAGCTTTTCCTGCTCGGGGCGGCGCTTGAGGTCGTAGAGGCTCAGCACAGTGAAGAGGAGCGGCGTGAGCAGGACGAGGAAGACGGAGATGCCGTCCACGCCGATGCTGAAGCGGATATCGATGCCTTCGGCGGCGATCCAGGGGAGCGACAGGTAGCCGAAATAGCCCTGAGCGGAGGCATCTGCCTGGGCTGTCTCGCCGGTGTAGCCGGCGAAGAAGAGCAAGCCTGCGGCGAGGGAGGCCCCGGCGGCGAGCAGCTGCACCCAGCGGGCAGCGCTGCGGGGGAGCAGGGCGGTGAGGGCCGCGCCTGCGAGGGGGGCGAGGAGGATAAGCAGCAGCAGCGTCGACATCCAGCTTAGGCTCATAGGGTAGGGCTATTTGCGGCGGCAAAATCAGAAAAAAGGTTGGGTTGTGCAACGGATGCGCAGCATCTGCTGAAAGTCCGCGCGCGGAGCGCGCGGGAGCCGGGCGCGGGGCGGGGTTGCGGGGCGTGAGGGCGGAGGGCGTTGTCTGAGCCCCGGCAGGGCCGGAGGCTTCCGGAGGCCCGGACGGGGCGAGCGCCCGCAGACCGACGGCCCCCGCGCAAGGCGCGGAGGGCCGGCACGCCCGGATCTGCATTGTTTTTTGCGCAGCGGCGTGCTAAGATTGGGCTTTGGTTTCAACTACTCGCCCCTATGCCCCACTACATGCGCGCGGGCCAGATCCCGCACAAACGCCACACGCAGTTCCGCAAGCCCGACGGCTCGCTCTACGCGGAGGAACTGGTGAGCACGGAAGGCTTTTCGAGCCTGTATTCGCTGGTGTACCACGTCTATCCGCCTACGCGGGTCAAGGCGGTGGGCGAGCCCTACACATGGGCGCCGCGCATTGCGCTGGAGCAGAACATGCAGCACCGGTCCTACCGCTGCTTCGATGTGGCGCCTGCCGAGGGCTGGATCGAGAGCCGGACCTTCCTGTTTCTCAACCACGACCTGAAGATCGCGGTGGCGGCGCCGCGCAGCGGGACGCAGGGGTATTTCTACAAAAATACCGAGGCGGACGAGCTGCTGTTTATCCACCGGGGCACGGGCACGCTGCGGAGCATGTTCGGCTCGCTCCGCTTCGGCTACGGCGATTATGTGGTGATCCCGCGCGGGGTGATCTTCCAGATCGAATTCGACGGGCTGGACAACCGCCTGCTGATCGTGGAGTCGCACAGCCCGGTCGTGTATCCGGACCGCTACGTGAACGAGGCCGGGCAGCTGCTGGAGCATGCGCCTTACTGCGAGCGCGACATCCGCACGCCGGAGCAGCTGGAGACCTTCGACGAGCGGGGCGATTTCCGGATGCTGATCAAGAAGCAGGGCATGCTGTTTCCGTATGTGATGGATACGCACCCCTTCGACGTGGCAGGCTGGGACGGATGCTTTTATCCCTTCGCCTTTTCGATCCACGACTTCGAGCCGATCACGGGGCGGGTGCATCAGCCGCCGCCGGTGCATCAGACCTTTGCAGCGCGCAACTTTGTGGTCTGCTCCTTCGTGCCGCGGCTCTTCGACTACCACCCGCAGGCGATCCCGGCGCCCTACCACCACAGCAACATCGACTCCGACGAGCTGCTGTACTACGTGGACGGCAATTTCATGAGCCGCAAGGGCATCGATACCGGGTACATCACGCTGCACCCGCAGGGCATCCCGCACGGGCCGCATCCGGGCACGGTGGAGGCCAGCATCGGCGCGCGGGAGACGAAGGAGCTGGCGGTGATGATCGATACGTTCAAGCCGCTCTGGCTGACGGAGGATTCGATGGCGATCGAAAATCCGGACTATCTGCGCTCGTGGCTGTCGTAAGGGCCGGCACTCAGCTGATGACCACGTAATTGGCCGGTGCTGGGGCTGGCTGGCTGTCGGGCTCCACGGCCAGGATTTCGTACACGGATGCGCTGATCTTCCGCGCGAGGTCGGCGGTGGGCAGGTCGTTGCAGTCTGTGCCGAAGGGCTCTTCGATCTCCACGGAGATAAACTCCAGCCCTACGAGGGCATAGGCGACGAACATGGTGAGCAGGATGGACCACCAGCCGACGATGGGCGCCAGCACGAGGGGCAGCAGGAGCAGGTAGGCGAAGATGAAGAGCTTGATGAAGAAGTTGTGGGCGAAGGGAATGGGTGTGCTGCGGATGCGTTCGCAGGCGCCCTGAATGTCGAGCAGGGCCTGGGCGCCTGCCTGAAACTGGTTGAGCTGGAAGCCGTCGATGCGGCCGTCGCGGTAGAGGAGCTCGGTGTGGGTGTAGAGGTCGCGGACGATGCGGTTGGGTACGTGGCTCACGCGGAGCACGGCTTCTTCCTCGTCGTCGCTGTAGCTGAGGATGGCGCCGTGGTTGGCGATGCCCCGCAGGTGGTCGCTGAGGGACTGCACGTAGGCGGCGAGGAGCTTGGCGAAAAAGCGGCGGCGGAATCGGTCCTCGTCGCCGAGGGCGCTGTAGAAGAGCACGGCCAGGCCGCGGCTCTGGTTGACCAGCGCACCCCACTGCTTGCGCCCTTCCCACCAGCGGTCGTAGGAGGTATTGGTGCGGAATACGAGCATGAGGCTCAGAAAAATCCCCAGCAGGGAGAAGACCGCCGGCTCGATGCCCATGCGCAGGTTGAACTGCGCCAGCTCCGGATGGCTGCTCAGCAGCCAGTCGCAGGCGGTGATGAACGCCGCAAAGGCGCCCATGCCGAGGCACATGCGCATCGTGCGCCGGATGACGTAGCTCGCCTTGAAGTGGGCGATGGCCTCGAACCAGTTTTTGGAGTTGTAATTGATCATGCGTCGGAGATTCGGTGCATATCCGGCCAAGACCCGCAGGCGGACGGTTCCGTTACAAGCCGGACCCTAATCTAGGCAGAAACCCGCGCAAGACCGCACATATCCGGAAATGTGCAGCCCCGGAATCCGCTGCCGGATTCCGGGGCTGCGCTGCCGGGCGCGCTCAGCGCCCGCCGGCTGCCAGCCGGAGCGCTGCTTCCAGCACCGGGTCCCGGCCCCGGATCAGGTCTTCGGGCGTCCAGCGTACCGGCACATCGGGCTCGATGCCGCCGGCGGGCTCGCCGGCGGTGTAGGTGCCGAGGAGCGGGATGTCCACCTCGATGCCGGAATGGGGCAGGCGCAGGAAGGCGGTCTGCCCGCCGTTGAGGCCCTGGCGGCTGCCGCCGGTTGCAGCGCCTACGATGGTGCCGAGCTGGTTGTAGCGGAAGACCTGCGCCAGGTAGAAGGTGGCGGAGCTGTTGGCGGCATCGGCGAGGAGAAATACCGGGCCCTGGAAGGCATTGCGCTGCGCCGGCAGGCGGTCCGGGCCGTCGCGCTTGAGGAGCCAGTAGCCTTCGCCGCCGGGGCGGGTGCGGCGCCGGAGGTCGCGGAAGCTGTTGTCCCAGGAGCTGAGATAGGGCTCCAGATCCGGCGGCAGGGTCTGGTAGCGGACGCGTGTCTCGCCGGGCGGGATGCGCACCGGCTTGGAGGCCAGCAGCCTGGCCAGGCGGTAGATGACCTCGTCGTTGCCGCCCTCATTGCCCCGGATGTCGACCAGGAGCCGGGCTCCGGGCCTGCTGCGGAGTTCGGCGGCGGCGGCTTCGAGGAAGGCCTCCCAGTCCATGCCCATGTTCCAGGTCACGAAGCTGCCGAGCTTGAGCCAGGCGGTCTGCGGGTCCAGCCAGGCGAATTTCCAGAGGCTGTCGAGGGGCGGCTCGGGCAGGCCGATGCTGCGCAGGCGCGCTTTGCGCGTGTCGCGGGAGATGGCCGCTGCGCGCAGGCCTTCGAGCAGGCGGCCGTCCGGAAGGCGGACGTCGAGGGTCCAGCCGCCGTCCTGCGGCGGGAACAGCAGCGGAAAGTACACGTCGAAGCTCTCGAAGCGGCCGTATCCGCTGACTTCCAGGTCGCTGTACCGCTTGCCGTCGTTCGGGCCGTCGGCCTTGACGAGGCGGGCGAGGCTGTCCAGCAGGACGGAGGCCGGCACGCCGCCGATGCGCAGCAGTTCCGTGCCGGGGTCCAGGCCGGGCAGCTCCGAGAGGTTGGCGGTGAGGAAGATGCGCCGGTCCAGGATGCGGAAGGCAAAGGGCAGCTTGTCGGCCTGGCCGAAGATGATCTGCTGGATATACGCAGGCTGGTTGTAGAAATTGGCGTAGGTGTGCCCGCAGCGGATGGCGGCGGTCAGCCGGGAGCAGCGCAGGTAGGCCTCGCCGAAGGTAAGCGAATCGGGCAGGCCGGCTGCGGCAGCCGCCCAGCGGGCTTCCAGGGCTTCGGACGTCTGGTAGCGGTAGAGGCCGGGGTGCAGGGCCCGGTAGGCGCGGAAGGCCAGGTCGAGGTCCTGGCGGAAGGCATCGGCGGCGATGCGGGGAAACTGCGCCTGCGAGGCGGGCGCGCTGCGGCCCCATTCGGCCTGCACGCGCAGGGCGCTGCCCGGCACGATGCGCAGCACGCGGTTTTCGGAGGGCTCCCAGGCCCCGCCGGCGCTGAGGAACTTGTATTCCAGCACGGCCGGCGCATCCAGGGGAAACTGAAGCGCGATTTCGCAGAAGCCTTCGGCATCGGGTGCGGAAAGGGGCAGGGAGCTGCTCCAGGAAAGCGGGGGCAGATTGCCCCGGATGGCGGCCGCCGGCTCGCCGGCGGGAAGCCGGAGGCGGAAGACGGCTTCCGCAGGCTGGGCCTGCGCGAAGGCGGCGGAAACAACGAGCAGCAGCAGCATGCAATGGCGGATCATGTACGGCAGATTACGGGTGAATACAGCCGGCCCCAGGCCGGAATCCGGGGCGAGTTCGGCAATAAACGCGTGCGGATCGTCTCAAGAAGGGATTTGAGACGTGCGGGAGGGGGGGATACGTACCGGGATGGAGACCGCAGCCGTGATCCGCATCTCCCGGACGCCAGATTCGCCCGCTGCGCTGGATCTGCGAACTTGCCTCCTGCCCGCAGCTTTCACAACGTCCGGCGCAACGCTGCGGTATTATCCATGCAAATTTATAAATTACCTCTTCAATTTTCAAGGATCATTTCCGATCTTCGCACATGATCCCGCGTGAAGCAAGCCGTACAGTGCTCGAAAACCTCGCCTGGTTCCCGGTGACAGGCATCGTCGGACCCCGGCAGGCAGGCAAAACGACGCTGGCCAGGTCCCTGCTAGCCGACTGGAGCCAGCCTGTGCTGCACCTGGATCTGGAGCTGGAGAGCGATCTGCACAAACTGGAAGATGCCGAGACCTTTCTGCGGTTTCATCAGGACAAGCTGGTCGTCATCGATGAAATCCAGCGCCTGCCGCGCTTGTTTCCGCTCCTCCGGGCGCTGGTGGATGAGCACCGCAGGCCGGGCCGCTTCCTGATTCTGGGTTCTGCCTCGCCGGGCATCATCCGCGAAAGCTCGGAGACGCTCGCAGGCCGGATTGCCTATACAGAGCTGAGCCCGCTTTCGCTGCGGGAGCTGCCGGCCGGGCTGGAGATGGAGCAGCACTGGCTGCGCGGCGGCTTTCCGGAGCCGCTGATGATGGAAAACCCGGTGATCGCCTGGCGCTGGCTGGACAATTTCATCCACACCTTCCTGGAGCGCGACCTGCGGATGCTGGGATATGAAATTGCGCCGGAGGCCATGCGCCGAACCCTGCTGATGCTGACGACCTCGCACGGAAATTTATTGAATATCAGCGAAATAAGCAGGTCTTTGGGTATCTCGGCCCCTACGCTGACCCGCTATCTGGATATTCTCGAAGGAAGCTTCCTGGTCCACCGGCTGCCGCCGCTGCATGTGAATATCGGCAAGCGCCTGGTCAAGTCGCCGAAGTTTTATTTCCGGGACTCCGGGATCTTCCATGCGCTCGCCGGGATCTATTCCGCTGCGGACCTGCTGAATCACCGTTCGCTAGGCGCTTCGTGGGAGGGCTATGCCATTGAACAGATCCGCCGCTGCCTGCCGGAACGCTGGAAACTGTACTTTTACCGTACCCATACGGGCGCGGAGGCGGACCTGATGCTGTCCGGCCCGTCGGGCTCGCTGTATCAGATCGAGATCAAGCGCTCGCTGTCGGCTCCTGCCGGCCGGGGGTTTACCCAGGCTGCCCAGGATCTGGGTCCTGCCGGCCGGTATATCCTGGTTTCCAGCACCGATCCTTTTCCCCGTTCAGATGGAACCTGGGTCTATGGGCTGGGGCAGTTCCTGCGCGAGGTGCTTCCAGGACTGGCGTGAGGGCCATGCCGGAAGGCCAGGCTGTTCCTCTCATGCATAGCGGACCCCGAAGGTCAGGATCTGCAGGCCATGGTCGAACTGCCGGGAGGCCTGCAGCTGCAGCTGGGCCTGGGTGGCCGAACTGCCGAATATGCGGGTGCCGCTGCCCTGGATGAACGGGTTCAGCTTGAGCTTGAGCACGTCTATTTTGCGGTGATCGAGCAGCCAGCCGGCCAGCTGGCCGCCTCCGCACAGGTAGATGTCGGTGCCCGGCTGCTGCTGGATGGACTCGATGGCCGCCAGCGAAGGTGCCAGCACCTGCACATCGGGGTGCGGGCTGCTGAACGCCAGGGTGCTGGAAAAGAGGTAGTGCTTCATGCCGGCATAGGCCGGCTGGCCCGGCTGGAGTCCATAGGCGTAGCCAAACTCGTAGGTTTTCCGCCCCATGATCACGGTATCGTAGGCGGCCAGGTCTGCCAGATAGGCTTCGACGCCGCTTCCGGCGCTTACAAACCCGCTGATATCGCCATGCGGCCCGGCGATGTAGCCGTCCAGCGAGCTTGCGACGTAATACACAATTTTTCTCATGCAGAAGCAGGTTGGGGCAGGGGAGGCGCTGCCGGGAAGCGGATGCCAGTGCCCGAAGATACGCCGCGCTGCGAAGAATGCCAACCTGCCTGCGCGCTCCGTCCTGCCGATTCATTTCTTTCGTATCTTGAGCCGGTATCGTTGCTCCTGCTCTCCTGCCATGCTGCATACGACTGAGAATCTGATCATCGGCGCGGGCCCTGCGGGCCTGGCCATGGCCGGCTGGCTGTCCCGGCTCGATCTTCCCTACCTGCTCCTGGAGCAGCGAAGCACCCTCACGCCGGCCTGGCGCCAGCACTACGACCGGGTCCACCTGCATACAGTCAAGGAATACTCCCACCTGCCGCACCTGCCGTTTCCGGACCATTTCCCGCAGTATGTGCCCAGAGACACCCTCGTGGGCTACTACGAGACCTATGCGCAGATGATGGGCATCGGGCCCCGATTCGGGCAGGAGGTGACGGCGGTGTGCCGCGTGCCGGGCGGCTGGCAGACCGATACTGCCCAGGGCGACCAGTACCGTTCGCAGCGCGTGATCGTGTGCACGGGCTTCAACCGCCGCGAAAACCGGCCGCAGTGGCCCGGCATGGAGACCTTCCCCGGCGAGATCCTGCACAGCGGGCAGTACCGCAACGGCCGGCCCTACGCCGGCAAGCGGGTGCTCGTGGCGGGCATGGGCAACAGCGGCGCCGAGATCGCCATCGACTTGGTGGAGCATGGGGCCGAGGTGTGGCTCTCCGTGCGGGGGCCGGTGAATATCGTGCTGCGCGATGTGATGGGCCGCCCCACCCAGAAGACGGCCATGATGCTGCGCAAGCTGCCTGTCTGGCTCGGCGATGCGCTGGGCAGCCTGCTCAGCCGCCTCACGGTGGGCGACCTGAGCCGATACGGCCTCCAGCGGGCGCCCATCGCCCCGGCGCGCCAGCTCCGCCTGTACGGCAGGACGCCGGTCATCGATGTGGGCACCGTGGCGCTCATCCGCGAGGGCAGGATCCGCGTCCTGCCCGGCGTGGCGCAGGTCGCCGGCGCCACGCTCCGCTTCGCCGACGGCCGCGAGCAGGCCTTCGACACCCTGCTCCTGGCTACCGGCTACCGCGCAGCAGTCGAGGAGTTTATCCGCGACACCACCGGCATCTTCAATGAGCTGGGGCTGCCCCGCGCGCTCTGGGCCGAGGAGCAGCCGGGTCTGTATTTTCTCGGCTTCGACGCCTACAGCAGCGGCATTCTCAACAGCATCTACCACGACTCAGCCAAAATCGCGGAGCATATCCGCCGTCAGCCCGTCCTTCAACCCTGATTCCGGCCCCGTCCTATGAAAAAATCCTACCTGAAGTGGGCGCTCATCGCCCTGGCCGCCCTGGGGGCGGCCGCAGCCGTGTGGCAGTTCCGCCAGACCCTCGCCGGCTGGTTCGACTGGGGCCCCGGCCCGCAGACCGTCACCATCAGCCATTCGGTGGTGGTGGAAAAAATCGAGGCCCTGGGCCGCATGGAGCTCATCCGCTACAACTTCAGCAACGTGGTGAACTACCAGCAGGCCAGCGGCTGGATGCTGGTGCCGGACTCGCGGGTGATCCTGATCGTGGAGGGCGAAGCGATCGGCTGCGTGGATTTTGCCCGGCTGGACAGCAGCGCGGTGCAGATGTTTCCGGATTCCATTGCCATCACGCTTCCGGAGCCGGAAGTCTGCGTGTACAAGGTGGACCTGGCCAGGTCGCGGGTCTTCGATACGCGCTACACCATGTGGAAGGGCGCGCAGCTGGTGGACCAGGCCTACAAATCGGCGGAGGCGGAAATCCTCAAAAGCGCCCTCCAGGCAGGCATTCTGGACCAGACGCGGCGGCAGGCCGAGCTGATGCTGCAGCCGATGCTCGAAGGCCTGAGCGGGAAAAAGGTGCGGGTGCTGTTTCCGCCTGCGATGAGCCCGCAGCCCGGCTGAGCGGGTCGTCCCTGCGCAAAGCTTTGTTTGCCGATGCGGCAGGCTATTTGGTCCATTAGGTTCAAAATTTATTGAACAAACTAAACCTTGCGGCTGCGAATGCCGTTGTATGGAGCAGTTTTTAACCGACTGCAAGCCATGCACAGATCCGCACCGCATGATTTCTGAACAAAAACGGCACCTCGTCGAACGGATCGGCCTCTTCAACGAGCATCAGGGCATGCAGCCTGCGGCTGCCCGCGTGATGGGGCTGCTCCTGGTATCGGAGGAAGGCCAGCTGACCTTCGAGGAGATCCAGCAGGAGCTCGGCATCAGCAAGAGCGCGGTGAGCCAGTCGCTCAGTCTGCTGATCTCGCAGCGCCAGGTGGAGTACATCACCCTGCCGGGCCAGCGCAAGCGCTATTTCCGCCTCCGGGCCGACGGCTGGCGCTTCCACATCGAAGACACCATCGAAGGCGCGCTGGAATACAGCAAGATTCTCCGCGAAGTGCTCCGCCACCGGGACGCCCGGACCCCCGAACTGAACCAGAGCATCACGCAGCTCATCGGCCTGCTGGAGCTCCTGCACAAAACCCTGAAAGAGACGGTGAAAGCCTGGCAGGAAGCCTATCCGCCGGAGCCGGTTCCGCCTGCTGTGCAGAATCCGGCAGATGTATGGTGAAAGGGGTAGTGCGTAGTGAGTAGTGTGGCTGCCAGGACGCAGATTTCAGCAGCTTCGGTTTCCGCCCAGTACGTTCTGTGCAGTCCGGATCTGCATGCACTGTACCTGCCAGCTCAGCATTCCTCATTACACGAGATTCCCGATTCCTGCCCCAATCCCTGATCCCCATACTCAATACTTAGTACTCAGTACTCAATACCCACTACTCACTACCATCACTCGGCACACCTCTTTTCCAACACTACCACCTATGAACCTTTCCACCCACCGATTCTGGCTGCTGGGCCTGCTGAGCCTCCTGACAGCCGGCGCCTTCGCCCAGCAGGCAGCTCCGATGACGCTCGACGACTGCATCCGGCTCGGGCTGAAGCAAAACTACCAGGTGCAGCAGGCCGAGTTCGATGTGCAGCGCAGCAAGCAGTTTGTCCGCGAGCAGCTGGCCAGCGCCTATCCGCAGGCCAGCTTTTCTGCGCAGCTGACGGACAACATCCGGATTGCGAAGTTTCCGTTTCCTGGCGAGTTCTTAGGCCAGCCGGGCACCTTCGTGCCCATCGAGTTCGGGGTGCGCTACAACGTCAACACCGGCCTGCAGGTGACCCAGATCATCTACAGCCAGTCGCTCTTCACCGGGATCGAGGCGGCCCGGCAGTCTATTGCGCTCTCCGAGCTGAACGTCCAGCGCACGCGCGAGCAGACGGCCTACGACATTGCTGCGCTGTATTATTCAGCCCAGGTCAACCGCGTGCAGATCGGCCTGCTGGAGACCAGCCTCCGCCAGGTGCAGGACCTCATGCAGGTCACCGAGCTGACCGTGCAGACCGGCACCGGCATGCAGATTGACTTCAACCGGCTGAAAGTCAACGAGACCAACCTGCTTACCCAGCGCCAGAGCCTGATGCAGGCCTACGACCAGCAGCTGGCGCTGCTCAAGCTGCAGCTGGGCCTCGCGCCGGAGGCGCCTTTTGCCATCCGCGACAGCATCGAGCTCGATACCTGGCGCATCGAAGGCATGACCCCCAATCCGCAGGCCAGCACCGACATTCAGTTGCTGGAAAAGCAGGTCGAGATGAACGAATACGCCTTCAAGCTCGCGCGCCAGGCCTATGTGCCTACGCTGGCTGCCTTCGGCTCGGCCTCCCTCCAGGCGCAGTCCAGCACCTGGGACTTCGTCTCCAACTCCGACCGCTGGTTCAACGCGGCCGCCATCGGCCTCCAGCTGAGCGTGCCGGTCTTCGACGGCTTCCGCACCGATGCCCGCATCCGCCAGGCCGAAGTGGACCTGCTCAAATCCCAGAACGAGGTGCGCAATGTGGAACAGGCTTATGAAACGCAGTTTTACAATGCCCGCCAGAAGCTGGCCGCCGCTGAAGCAGCCCTCAAAGCCCAGCAGGCCAATATTCAGCTCGCCGACGAGGTGTACAGCTATTCCAGCCTTCGCTTCCGCCAGGGCGTAGCCCCGGTGACCGAGGTGCTCACGGCTGAAACCTCCCGCAAAGAAGCCCAGACCGGCTACCTGACCGCCCTCGTGCAGTACCAGCTTGCCCGCCTGGAGTGGATCCGCTTCAGCGGCAACCTCGCCGAGCTGACCAAGCTGTAACTCCCGCTGCGCAAAACGCGGAACGCAAAACACAGAACGCAAAACACAGAACAGACGAGTAATACCACCATCCCCATGATCAAGCGAATCCTTATAGCCGTTGTGGTGCTGGCGCTCATCGCCGCTACGGTATTCAAGCTGATGGCGAACAAAGAAGCCATGGAACACAAGGCCGCCCAGGCGGCGATCAAGAACGAGCTCATCACGGTCAAAGTCGTGCGGGCCGAGAAGCAGCGCTTCAGCCGCGATATTACGGTCAACGGCAAATTCGAGCCGGTGCGCGAAGTGCGCGTGATGTCGGAGTCGCAGGGCAAGGTGCTGAGCCTGAATGTGAAGGAAGGCAGCTCCGTGCGCGAGGGCCAGACCCTGGCCACCGTGGAAAGCGAGGCGCTCCAGAACGATCTCGCCCTGGTCAACGAGTCCCTCGCCAAGGCGAAGCAGGACCTGGCCCGCTACGAGACCCTGGCCGCCGGCGGCGCAGCGCCTGCCGCTCAGCTCGACGACCTCAAGCTCGCCGTCAAAAACTACGAGTCGCGCATCAAGTCGATCAGCCTGATGCTGGACAAGACCCGTGTCACGGCACCCATCGGCGGCGTGATCAACGCGCTCCTCATCGAGCGCGGCAGTGCCCTGATGCCGGGCGCGCCCGTGGCCGACATCGTGGACATCAGCCGGCTCGAACTGACCGTTTATCTGTCTGAATACGAGCTGCTTACGATCAAGCAGGGCCAGCAGGTGGCGGTTACTGCCGCCGTGCTCGAAGGCCAGCAGGTCAACGGCTCCGTCACCTTCATCGGGGTGAAGGCCGATGCCGCCGGCAAGTTTCCGGTGAAGGTCCAGATCCCCAACAGCGGCCGCAGCCTGCTGCGCGCCGGCATGGAAGGCAGCGCCCGCTTCGCCGCCCGCGAGCAGCAGGAAGGCATGCTCATCCCGCGCACGGCCATCTACGGCAGCCTCGAAGCCCCTCAGGTCTTTGTGGTGACGGCAGATTCCCGCCTGAATCTTCAGCCCGTGGCCATCAGCGGGGAATACAACGGACAGGTGCTCGTGCGCAGCGGCCTGAACACCGGGGATGCCATCGTAGATGGAGGCCTCGACAACCTGAACCACGGCATGCAGGTCCAGACGCTGGCGGCTACCGCCGGCCTCTGACCGGTTTCTCCCATCCTATTCAACCTGACCGTTCATGACGATCTCAGAAATAGCCATCAAACGCCCCTCGCTGATCATCGTGCTCTTCACGGTGCTGTCGCTGCTGGGCTTTTATGGATACAACCAGCTCAGCTACGAGCTGCTGCCCAAGTTTGAGGCGCCGATCGTGGCCATTACGGCGGTGTATCCGGGCGCTTCGCCTACGGAGGTGGAAAATACCGTCGTCAAGCCGATCGAAGATGCGGTTTCCAGCATCGAAAACCTCTCCAGCATGCGCTCGATCTCGCGGGAGAACCTCGGCTTTGTGATCATCGAGCTGAGCGCCGGCGCCAGCGTGGACCGCGCCCTCCAGGATGCGACCCGGAAGATCAACGCCATCGAGGCGCTGCTGCCCGAAGGGGTCCAGGCGCCGTCGGTGGATAAGTTTGCCATCGACGAGCTGCCCGTGATTCAGATGGTGGCTACCGCCGAGCAGTCGCCGACGGAGTTCTACGACCTGATCAAGGACCGCGTGGAGCCGGTGCTGGCCCGGGTGCCGGGCGTGGCCCAGGTCACCCTCATCGGGGGCCAGGAGCGCGAGATCCGGGTCAATGTGGTGCCGCAGAAGCTCGAATACTACAACCTCTCCATCATGCAGGTGGTGCAGGCGCTGCAGGCGGCCAACCTCGATTTTCCCACCGGCAAAATCAAGGATGCCGACCGCCAGGTGCTCATCCGCCTCTCCGGCAAATTCACCTCCCTCGACGATATCCGCAGCCTGGTCGTCGCCCGCAATCCGATGACCAACTCGCCGGTCTATCTGCGCGAGGTGGCCGAGGTGCAGGATACCCAGAAAGACCAGGAGCAGATCGCCCGCCTCAACGGCCAGAGCGCGCTGGGGATTTCGATCCAGAAAAACTCCGACGCCAACGCCGTAGAACTCAGCAAGCAGGTCCAGGTGGCAATCGCCAGCCTGGAGCAGACCTACTCGGATGAAAAGCTGAAGTTCAGCATCGCCCAGGATGCCTCCGTCTTCACCCTCGAAGCCGCCAACGCGGTCATCGAGGACATCGGCCTGGCCATCGTGCTGGTGGCCCTTGTGATGCTGGTCTTCCTGCACAGCCTCCGCAATGCCTTCATCGTGATGCTGGCCATTCCGGCTTCGCTGGTTTCGACCTTCTTCGCGATGTACCTCTTCGGGTTCACCCTCAACCTGATGACCCTGCTGGCCATCTCGCTGGTGGTCGGCATCCTGGTGGACGACAGCATCGTGGTGCTCGAAAACATCTACCGGCACCTCGAAATGGGCAAGGACCGCAAGCAGGCCGCCATCGACGGACGGAACGAGATCGGCTTCACCGCCCTCTCCATCACCCTCGTGGACGTGGTGGTGTTTCTGCCGCTTTCCCTCGTGGAAGGCCTGATCGCCAATATCATGCGCCAGTTTTCGCTGGTGGTGGTGGTCTCCACGCTCATGTCGCTGCTGGTGTCCTTCACGCTTACGCCCTTCCTCTCCTCGCGGCTCTCGCGGCTCACGGTGATCCGGCGCAATACGCCCGGCGGCGCGGTCATCCACTTCGTGGAGTCCATGATCCACCGCCTCGCCAACGTGTACGGCCACTCGCTCAAGTGGGTGCTGCGCCACAAGACCCTGACGCTCGTCGGATCGCTGGTGCTGATTCTCCTGTCCCTCTCGCTGGCCGGAATGGGCTTTATCGGGACGGAATTTGCTGCAGCAGGGGACAAAGGGGAGTTCATCGTCAAGATTGAAATGCCCAAGGAAACCCCCTTGCAGGAGACCAACCGGATCGCGCAGCGGGTGGAGGAGGCGATGTTCCGGCATCCGGAAGTGGCCAAGGTGTACACCAATGTCGGTACTTCCTCCAGCGCCTTCGGCTCGCTCAACTCGGAGAACTACGCCGATATCTTCGTGACGCTCAAGGATCCGAAGGAAACGGGCCTGTCCACCTCCATCTATTCCCGCCAGGTGAAAATGGAGCTGGAGCAGCAGCTGCCTGGGGTGACGATCAAAACTGCCGAGATCGGCCTGCTGGGCGGCGCCGACCAGACGCCGATCCAGATCATCCTCAGCGGCACCAATACCGACACGCTGTATGCCTACGCCGAATCGGTGCGCCGCCTGATTGCCGGCATCGACGGCGTGGCAGATGCCGAGGTGTCGGTGGAGCAGGGCAATCCGGAGCTGGAAGTGCGCGTGGACCGCACGCGCATGTCGGACCTGGGCCTGTCGATGGACATCGTAGGCGCCTCGCTCCAGACGGCATTCGCCGGCAATGAGGCCACCCGCTTCCGAACCGGCGACAATGAGTACGACATCACCGTGCGCCTCGACCAGTTCAGCCGCCGCCAGAAGGAAGACATCGAAAATCTCACCTTCCTCAACAACCGCGGCCAGACCGTCCGCCTCAGCCAGTTTGCTACGGTGGCGTCCGGCACCGGCCCCTCGCAGTTGGAGCGCCGCAACCGCATCAGCTCTGTGCTCGTCAGCTCCCAGGTGATCGGCCGCCCGGTGGGCACGGTAGGCGCCGAGATTACGCAGCAGATCGAAGCATCGGCTACGCCCAAGGGCATCGAGATCAGCTACGACGGCGACATGAAAAACCAGACGGAAGCATTCGCCAGCCTCGGCTACGCGATGCTGGCCTCCTTCCTGCTGGTGTACCTCATCATGGTCGCCCTCTACGATTCCTACGTCTATCCCTTCGTGGTGCTCTTCTCGATTCCGGTGGCGCTCATCGGGGCCTTCCTGGCCCTGGCGCTGACGATGAACTCGCTGAGCATCTTTACCATGCTGGGGATGATCATGCTGCTGGGGCTGGTGGCGAAAAACGCGATCCTGATCGTGGACTTCGCCAATCAGCTCAAATCCCACGGCCACCGCACGGTGGAGGCGCTGGTGATTGCGGGCAAGGCCCGTCTGCGCCCGATCCTGATGACCACCATTGCGATGGTGTTCGGGATGATGCCCATCGCGCTGGCCGAAGGGGCAGGGGCGGAGTGGAAAAACGGCCTGGCCTGGGCGCTGGTGGGCGGCCTGACGAGCTCGATGCTGCTGACGGTCTTCGTGGTGCCCGCAGTCTACATGGCGGTGGACATCATCAAGGCGCGGGTCAACCGCCGCCCGGAGGAGCGGCCCCGCAAATCGGAGCTGGATGCCATCGACATCGAAGCGATCGACATTGCCGCCGACTACCAGCAGAGCATGCTGCCCGCCGCTTCGCCCAACGGGCACAGCGCGGAGCTGGAAGCGAAGCAGACGGTCTGAGAAACGCCGAAAGCTGTATGCCGGGCAGGCGCTTCCGCAGGGAGGCGCCTGCCTGCGTTTCAGGGCTCGCGGTCGAGGCGCCGCAGCAGCTCCGGCAGGCGCCGCAGGGCGGCAAGCTCCCGCAGGTAGCGCCGGGACTCCGTGGCGATCATGCCCAGATAGGTCTTGCCGCCTTCGAGCGAGGACATGACGCCCGTTTTGCCCTGAATCACCGCTCCTTTGCCGATGGTCAGATCCTTGCTGATGCCGGCCTGCCCCCAGATGACGACCTCGTCCTCGATCTGCACCACGCCGGCAATGCCGGCCTGCGCGGCGATGATGCACCGCCTGCCGATGACGGTGTCATGGCCGACCTGCACGAGGTTGTCCAGTTTGGTCCAGTCGCCGATGACCGTATCGGCGGTGACGCCGCGGTCGATGGTGCAGTTGGCGCCGATGTCCACATGGCTGCCGATGCGCACCCGGCCCTTGGAGAGCAGCTTGTCGTAGCGCTCGGGGCTGCGGCGGAAGTAAAAAGCTTCGCTGCCGATGACGGTTCCGGGGTTGATGCACACATAGTCGCCGATCTCGCAGCAGCTGCCGATGGTGACGCGGGGGTGAATGCGGCAGTGCTTGCCGATGCGGACGTGGCTGCCGATGACTACGTGGTGGCCGATTTCAGTGCCTTCGCCGATTTCGACGTCTTCGCCGGCGACGGTGTGCAGTCCCATGCGCACGCCGGGGCCGCAGCGAGGCTGGCCGGCCTGGTCCAGGGGCAGGGCCGGCTGGGCCCATTCCAGGAGGCGGTTGAAGCTGTCGAAGGGGGTGCTGGTGAATATCAGCCCCTTGCCCGGCGGCGGATCGAGCTGCTGGTTGATGAGGACGGCGGAGGCGTCGCTGGCGAGGGCTTTGGCGTAGTATTTGGGGGTATCGACGAAGGTCAGATCGCCGGGGCGCACGCGGTGGATTTCGTTGAGGCCGGTGAGGATCAGCTCCGGATCGCCGGCGGATTCACAGCCGAGCAGCCCGGCAGCGCTGCGCAGCGTCAAGGGTTCTGGCAGGTTCATGGGGGCAAATTAGCGATTCGGGCGCAGATTCCGGCAGGCAAAGCCCGGATTTGGGCAAGTGTCTGATTGTCAATAATATAATCAAGCATTTACGGCATCCGGACGGCTTGGGCAGCCGAAAAAATATCTATATATCTATATGGATTTTCTCAGGAATTGCCTTACTTTCTGCGCGTTTTGCATCCAAGGGTTTCCCTATATTTGCCCCGCCATTGGAAAATCCTATTACTCCTCACACCCCGATTAAATAGAGATCGCATGAATGTAAGTACCATTATCTATGCATTGCCGGTAGCGGGCCTCCTGGGTTTGCTCTATACCTACTTCCGCTCGGCATGGGTATCGCGGCAGGATGCCGGCGATGAAAAGATGGTCCGGATTGCCGAAGCCATTCAGACAGGCGCCATGGCATTTCTGCGGGCCGAATACCGCGTTCTGATCATATTTGTGGTGATCGTAGCGGCGCTGCTGGGTATCCAGGCGATGGGCCAGGAGACTTCGAGCCCGCTGGTGGCGCTGTCGTTTGTGACGGGCGCGTTCTGCTCTGCACTGGCTGGCTTTATCGGGATGCGGGTTGCTACCAAGGCCAATGTCCGCACCACCCAGGCTGCCCGCACCTCGCTGGGCAAGGCGCTGGAAGTTGCCTTCAACGGCGGCTCCGTCATGGGCATGGGCGTGGTGGGTCTTGGCATCCTGGGCCTGAGCGTGCTGATCATCCTGTTCCGTGCCATCGGCCTGGGGGATGAAGGCAGCGAAGCGATCCGGCTGATGAACGTCATCTCCGGCTTCTCGCTCGGCGCTTCTTCGATCGCGCTCTTCGCGCGCGTGGGCGGCGGGATCTACACCAAGGCCGCCGACGTGGGCGCCGACCTGGTGGGCAAGGTCGAAGCCGGTATTCCCGAAGACCACCCCCTGAACCCTGCTACCATCGCCGACAACGTGGGCGACAACGTAGGCGATGTGGCCGGCATGGGTGCCGACCTGTTCGAATCCTACGTCGGCTCGATCGTCGGCACGATGGTGCTGGGCGCTACGTTTGTGGCGCTGCCGGAGTTCGCAGGCGAATACATGGGCCTGGGCGCTGTGCTGCTGCCGCTCGTGCTGGGCGCACTGGGCATTCTGGCTTCCATTGCCGGTTCGTTCTTCGTCCGGGTCAAGGAGGGCGGCAGCCCGCAGCAGGCGCTCAACATTGGCAACTTCGGCTCCGCCATTGTGCTCTTCATCGTGTCCTACTTCGTCATCGACGCCTTCCTCCCCGACAGCTGGAATTTCAACGGCGAGACCTATACGCCGATGGGCGTGTTCATCGCTGTGGCTGCAGGCCTTTTTGCAGGCCTGGGCGTGGGGCGTATCACGGAGTACTACACCGGCAGCGATACCCGCCCGGTGAAAGGCATTGTGCGTCAGTCGATTACGGGTTCCGCTACCAACATCATCGCCGGGCTGGGCGTGGGCATGATGTCCACCGCCATTCCGATTCTGCTGATCGCAGCGGCGATTCTGATTTCGCATGAGTTTGCAGGCCTCTACGGCATTGCGATTGCTGCCGTGGGGATGCTGGCCAATACCGGCATTCAGCTGGCGGTGGACGCCTACGGTCCGATCTCCGACAATGCCGGCGGCATTGCCGAGATGGCCGGCCTGCCGAAGGAAGTCCGCAAGCGCACCGACAAGCTCGATGCCGTGGGCAATACGACGGCGGCCATCGGCAAAGGCTTCGCCATTGCGTCCGCGGCCCTTACAGCACTGGCGCTCTTTGCTGCCTATATGCAGCAGGTGAACATTACGGTGATCAACGTCGCCGACCCTTATGTGATGTCCGGCCTGCTGGTGGGCGCGATGCTGCCTTTCGTCTTCTCCGCCATGGCCATGCAGGCAGTGGGCAAGGCCGCCATGTTCATGATCGAGGAAGTGCGCCGCCAGTTCAACACCATCCCTGAGCTGAAGGCTGCGCTCGGCATCATGCGCAAGTACAATTCCGATCTGTCGAATATCACGCCGGAAGACCAGGCAGTCTTCGATGCGGCCAACGGCAAGGCCGAATACGGCAAATGTGTCGAGATTTCCACCACGGCTTCCATCCGCCAGATGGTGCTGCCGAGCCTCCTGGCCATCCTGGCGCCGGTAGTGGTCGGGGTGATCTTCGGACCGGCTACGCTCGCGGGCCTGCTGGCCGGGGTAACCGTCAGCGGTGTGCTGATGGCCATCTTCCAGTCCAATGCAGGCGGCGCCTGGGACAATGCCAAGAAGATGTTCGAGGAAGGTGTGGACATCAACGGCCAGATCTATTACAAAGGTTCCGAGCCGCACAAGGCCGCAGTGGTGGGCGATACGGTGGGGGATCCGTTTAAGGATACCTCCGGCCCTTCGCTGAACATCCTGATCAAGCTGATGTCGGTGGTGGCGCTGGTGATTGCGCCGGCACTGGCATCGCTGCATGCGCCCGAGGCTTCGGTGCTGCCGGCGCCCTCCAGCCAGATCGAGTACCTGCAGCCCGACGGGCAGGCCCCTGCGGTGCAGGCGGTTCCGGAGACGCCTGCGGTGGAGGTTCCTGCCGAGCGCAGCGTGCACGGCGCAGCAGGCGCCGAGCGCGTGGATGCCGCCGCAGCGGCTGAGGCGCATCCGGCCGGGTAATCCAGCCCGCTGATACGAGTTTCTGCACAGCCCCCGGCAGCCCGCCGGGGGCTGCTGTGTATTGGGGGCTGGAGAAGACGCGGTTCAAGGCGGACTGCCGGCAGCTGCAGCGGTTGGTGTTGTCGTTCCAAAACAGTATCTTAGCTTGATCTGGCGGGGCTTTTTGCCGCATATGATGAATTTTATGTGTCCGTCATTACCTATATGGAAGTATAGGCATATGATTTTGAAAACCCGGAGGAACGGAATCTGATCGATATGCTGTTTGATGCTCTGGAAGTGATCGGAATCGATATGCCGATTGCGGGGTAAGCGATCCTGTACAGAAAAAATAAACGCAAAAAATCAAGCTGCCCGATGCGGTTATACTGGCTACGGCGAAACGTATTTCAGCGGTACTGCTCAGCGATGACTGGACGACTTTCAAGGGGTTGACCCTGATGTTGCAGTTCGGAGCACTTCCCAGCTGAAGCCTTGACTGTACGCATGCGCCGTGTCCGATCCCGGCCCGCTCTTATGCAGGAGCGGTGTGCTTCCGGCAGGTGCCGGATTTGTTCTGCGTAGGGTTGCATATCTCGAAAATGAATACTACATTTGAGGTAAATATAGGTCTTCATGCAGATGGGAGCATTTGAGGAGCTGGTGCTGTATATCGTGGCCATCCTGGACGGCAAGGCTTACGGCATCGGCATCATCGGCGAGCTGGAGCGGCGGACGGGCCGCCCGGCAGCGATCGGGGCGGTGCAGACGGTACTGAAGCGCATGGAGGGCAAGGGCTGGGTGACGTCGGCTTTTGGCGAAGCGACCCAAGCGCGCGGCGGCAAGGCCAAGCGTTACTATACGATTACTGCGCAGGGCCGGCATGCGCTGGCGCTCAACCGGGAGCTGCGCGAACGTCTTTGGCATGCCATCCCTACAACCGGCTGGAACTATGAGCCTGCATGATCCGCTCCAGCCGCCTGCATGGGCGGTGAGTATCCTCCGGGCGGCCTGCCACCCGGATCTCCGGGATGAAATCGAAGGCGATTTCCGGGAGCAGTACCAGGCTGATGCACAGCGCTACGGGCCCGCAGCTGCCCGACAGCGCTGTGTGCCGCAGTTGCTGTCGGTCGTGCGGCCTGCGCTGATGTTCAACCTTTCATATCCATATCCGATGAGGTCTGTGCTGTATTTCGGGGAAACGCCCTACGGGGTGCTGTTTGTGTCCGCCGCTGCGGTGCTGCTGGCCATGGCCGCCGTGCCGGCGGCAGCTTTCGGGGAAAGCGTGATGCTGGGCCTGCCGATGTCGGCGATGGCCTGGGTGATGCCTGCGCTGCTGACGGTTCTGGGCATCCTGTATATGCGGATGCGCACGCGCCTGTATGCGGCTGCGATTTCGAGAATCCATATTGGAGTCACGGCAGCTGCAGTGCTGCTGCTGGCGGGTGTGGCGGGTGTGGCGGCTGCGGAGCCTCCGGCATCTTTCCGCGAGCAGCACGAGCAGGTCGGCAGCGTTATGCAGCTGCTGGTGCTGGTCTTGGTGCTGGCGCAGCTGCTGTATGCAGCCAATGTGCTGCTGGGGCTGCGCCGGGGCGGCAAGGCGCCTGCACCGGGGAACGGGCCTGCGGGCGCGCAGGGCTGAGCACAGGGGATGCTGCTGCCGGACTTCGTCTGCGGGGGGGCCTGCGGGTAGTCCGGCGCAGGCGCTGCCGCAGGCCGGTGGCAGCTTGCATGGCCGCTATGCTGTCCGCATCGCATGAGCAGATGCCCGATACCGGGCATTTGCCTCCTGGTATCTATGTGCTGCGCATGACGCCGGCGGGCAGACCCAAACCGTCAGCGTGCTTAACGCCTCGAATCCGTAGCGGTACGCCGCCCCGCAGGCTGGCAGCAGGGCCCCGGACCTGGTTGTCAGCCCAATTGCCAACCGCCTGCCGCACCCATGAGCGCAGCAGGCGGGCACCCCCTCAGCCCAGCGGCTGCAGCTCCGGCCCAAAGGGCTGCCGGTACAGCCGCTTGCCGGTAGCCTTGTACAGCGCATTGGCCAGGGCGCCGATGACCGGCGGGTACGAGGGCTCGCCCAGGCCGGTAGGATCGGTTTCGCTTTCGACGAAGTACACCTCGTTGGCCTTGGGCGCTTCGCCGTGGCGGATCAGGCGGTACAGGAAACGCTGATGGATCAGCTGCGTTCGCGGTTCAGCGTGCGCAGCTGCGCCCGGGTGCTGGGCCTCAGAAGGGCGACGTATTACAGCCGCAGACAGGGCCGCCGGCCCGAGGAGGAGGATGCGGCCATTGCGGCTGTGCTCCATGAGGCCGCGGGCCAGTACCTGGCCTGGAGCTTCCGGATGATTTTCCGCTGGCTGCGCAGGCAGGGCCACCGCTGGAACCACAAGCGGGTGTACCGCATCTGGAAGGCCGAGGGCCTCAATCTGAGGCGTCCGCCGCAGCGCTCCGGGGTCCGGCGGGAGTTCCGGAACCTCACGGCCCCGGCGCTTGTCAACGAGGGCTGGGCCATGGACTTCCTCTCCGACTGGGTTATCGGCCCTTCGCAGGTGCCTGTGCGCATCATCAACATCATGGACGAGTGCTCCCGCAAGGTCCTCTGGACCGAGGCCTGCCAGAGCATCACGGCCCGGACCCTGACCGGCATCCTCGGCAAGGTGGTTGCCTGGCGCGGAAAACCCGCGTATGCTTCGGCTTCGCTCAGCACAGGCATTCGGCTTGACAACGGCCCGGAGTTCATCTCCAGGGAGCTTGAGCAATGGGCACATGACGGGGAGCGGCCCATTGAGCTGCGGTTTATCCAGCCCGGCAAGCCCACCCAGAACGGCCTCATCGAGCGCCTCAACGGCACCCTGCGCAGGGAGTGCCTCAGCTTAGCGTGGTTTGAGAGCCTTGAGGCCCTCAACGGAGAGATCCAGCAATGGTGGATCACCTACAACACGGTCCGCCCGCACAGCTCCCTGGGGTATCTGACCCCGGATGAGTTTGAAGAGCAGCAGCAGAAATTCTCCTATTCTGTGGTAGCGGCGTAGGGGAAGAGGACATCAGGGCAGTGCCCATTTCAGTTTTTCAGACATTCCAGCAGCTTCGTGAGGAAGTTTTTGCCGCATAAGGCTTTCATTATCAAACGATTGGGGCTTCCGTCGTGCTTTGCAGGCAGTTGGGAGCAAAGCCGGGAAAGCAGCTCAGGGCCGTATCAGCCGTATATCGGTTTCCCTGTCCACATATTGCCATTCTTCCGTTTGCCTCAGCAATTGAACCAGTTCTTCAAACGCCGCTGAATCCTCAGGCGCATATTCAAACCAGGTCAAAAAATCGAAGCTTTGTCCGATGTCCCTGCAATGGTAGAGTTTGCGGGCGATGGCCGGCAAGTACCGCAGCCCCGTCTGCGTGTGATGCGAATCCGCTTCAAAAATTTTTCTTCGTTCGTCTTGTGCCAAGGCCCACCAGGTTTCGGTCTTACGGATGGGGATCAGGGCCGCACAGGTGGCGGAGGGCCGCCCCAGCTCCGACTGGCGGGCATGCAGCTGTTCCCGCTCGCTTTTCTCCGCATAGCGGACATTGCTCGTAAAGCCGGTCAAGGTCCAGACGCCGGCACGGGAGCGCTCTGCGCCCTGCGGCACAGGGTCTACGTAAGAGACCGTTTCCAGCGGAAGTCCGCACACCGCAGCCATGCGGATGACTTTCCAGGTTCCGATATCGCCGCCTATGAAGTCAAAGGTATTGCTTTTCATCAGCTGTTATTTTTATACATCTGATCCTACGTGTTGCATACATACCCGAATATGCCTTAGCAAGATCGGAAAAGGCCGCGCGGCGGAACGTCGGCCTGGCGACACCCCGCAGCAGGCGCCTGAGGAACAGCCCGTGAAATCAAGCGATGGCCATATGACTCGCCCCCCCCAAAGCTCCCCCGCCTGCCGCTTCAGCATACGCAGCAGGAAAGGGATCATTCGTTTCTTCTCATTGAGGCGCCTGAATTTTCTTCGGAGAGGGTTTTGACGCGTCAGAGACCGTCCAGCAGGAGGACGTTGGCTATGTCAAGCTACTAGACTACCCCCTGTCTTCTTCCCGGAGCGCATCGATATGCTGCTGCAGGTCTGCGCCCCATACGCCTATGCCACTGCCGACCAGACTTTTCAGCGCAGACGCTGCCTGTTTCCGGCGGTTCACCCGGTGAAGGATTTCTTTGAGGAGCAGATCCAGCTCGCGCTGATCCAGCTTGTTGATTTCCAGCAATAATGCTTGTATGCTGTTGCTTATGGCTTCCGAATGGTACTGCCTCTTGTATCCGCTTGCCCTGCGCGCTTATGCTTGTCTGACAATCAGCCTGTGCAGTGCTGCAATCCGGGAGTCGGATTTCAGAAAGATGCGGAAAATGCTCCTTTCAAATTACCGCTTCTCCCCTGCAATATCAAACTGTTGTCTCATTTTTTGCTCCCCCCCAACCGCCTGCCGCACCCATGAGCGCAGCAGGCGGGCACTCCCTCAGCCCAGCGGCTGCAGCTCCGGCCCAAAGGGCTGCCGGTACAGCCGTTTGCCGGTAGCCTTGTACAGCGCATTGGCCAGGGCGCCGATGACCGGCGGATACGAGGGCTCGCCCAGGCCGGTAGGATCAGTTTCGCTTTCGACGAAGTACACCTCGTTGGCCTTGGGCGCTTCGCCGTGGCGGATCAGGCGGTAGCTGTTGTAGTTGTTCTGCTCCGGAGCGCCGTCCCGGAAGGTGAGGGCGCCGTACATCGCATGGCCGATGCCGTCCACCGCGCCGCCCTGCACCAGATTGACAGCTGCATCCGGATTGACCACGATGCCGCAGTCCACCGCGCTGCATACCTTGTCGATGACCGGCTTGCCGTTTTCGAGATGCACTTCCAGCACCTGGGCCACATAGCTGTTGTGGCAGAAATAGGCCGACACGCCCTGGTTCCGGCCGGCGGCTTCGGGCTTGCCCCAGCCCGATTTTTCGCGCACCAGCTCCAGCACCCCGGCCAGACGGGCAGCATCGTAGTCGTTGTCCTGGCCTACCGGGCTTTCTTTCGCGCGCTGGAGCAGCTCCAGGCGCAGCGCGATGGGGTCCTGGCCCATGGCCTCGGCCAGCTCGTCCAGGAAGGCCTGCTCGGCCCCGGCGATGAAGTTGGAGCGCGGCGCGCGGAAAGCGCCGACGCTGATGTTGGAGTCGATGGACCACTCCTCGGCCAGGTAATGCTCGACGGCTCCGGCAGGGAAGCGGTTGGCGAAGAGCGGGCTTTCGGGCACGCCCCCGGCCTTGACATGGAAGGCAATGAGTCGGTTGTCCGCATCCAGCGCCGCGCGGTAGGTGGCGTGGTAAGCCGGGCGGTAATTGCCGAAGGTCATGTCGTCCTCGCGGGTATACACCAGCTTGACGGGCGCTTTCAGCTTCTGCGAGATGACCGCCGCCTCCACCACGAAATGGCCGTAGAGCCTGCGGCCAAAGCCGCCGCCCATGCGGGTCATCTGCAGGTCGATTTTGTCGAGCGGCAGGCCCAGGCGGGCGGAGACGCTTTTCTCCAGGAACTCCGGCGTCTGGATCGGCCCTGCGAGTTCGGCCTTTTCATCCGTCACATGGGCGAAGAAGTTCATCGGCTCCATGCAGTTGTGGGGCAGAAACGGCGCGGTGTAGCTGCGCTCCAGGATCTTCGCCGCACGCTTGAAGGCGCCTTCCGGGTCGCCGTCGCGGCGCACGGTGCGGCCAGGCTTGGCAGCCATCTCCGCCATGCGGGCCATATGCGCATCGGAGCTTTCCAGCCCGGCGGGAATGCTGCGGTCCACAGAACTGCCGTTGAACATCGACACGCGCTCGGTCTGCGCCTCGAAGGGCTCCCATTCCATCACCAGGGCCTGCTTGGCCTGCATTACTTCCCAGGTGCTCCGGCCTGCCACCACCACCAGCTCCTTGAAGGCATCGGTGTCGGCCCAGGTCATGGGGTAATCATCCTGATAGGTCTGGATGGTGAAAATATCCTGAATGCCGGGCATGCTGCGCGCAGCAGCATCGTCGAGCGACTTGAGCTTCAGGCCGAAGGCCGGCGGGTGCACGATCATGGCCGTCAGCATGCCCTCGCGCTGGTAGTCCAGGCCGTAGAGGGGCTTTCCGGTGACGATTTTGCGGGCATCCACATTCTTGCGCGACGTGCCTACGATATTGAAGTCCTTGGGATCTTTCAGCGCGACCTCCTTGGGCACGGGCAGCAGCGCAGCGGCGGAGGCCATCGTGCCGTAGGGGGCGGACTTGCCGCTGGCCGTATGGTAAAGCACCCCGGCGGCGGTGGTGATTTCAGCGGCGGGCACCTGCCAGGCCTGGGCAGCAGCCTCCTTCAGCATCTGGCGGGCTGCAGCGCCGGCGGTGCGCAGGCCTTTCCAGCCCTGGCGGATCGACTGGCTGCCCCCGGCGAGCTGCCGGGTGAAAATGGCCGTATTGAGCGGCGCCTGCTCCACGATGACGTTTTTCCAGTCCACGTCCAGCTCCTCGGCCACAATCATGGGCATGGAGGTCTTGACGTTCTGGCCGATTTCGGGGTTGGGGGACATGATGGTCACCACCCCGTTTTCGCCGATTTTGAGGAAGCCGGTCAGCTCGAACCAGTTGCTGGGCATCTGCAGCATCTCCGGCGAACCGGGTTTGCAGCCGGCGAGCCAGCTGAAGCCCAGCATCATGCCGCCGCCTGCGAGGAGGCTGGTTTTGATGAATTCGCGCCGGCCGTAGGTGGTTTTGACGAGTGTCATGTGCAGGAATGTTGCGGAAGGGAAGCAGGCAATGGAAAGAGGGAATACGGAGTCGGCGCCTCAGCTGAGGGCTGCGGCGGCCTTGATTGCGGCTTTGATGCGGGTGTAGGTGCCGCAGCGGCAGATATTGCCGTGCATGGCGGCATCGATGTCGGCGTCGCTGGGGTTGGGATTCCTGCGCAGCAGGGCTGCCGCGCTCATGATCTGCCCGGCCTGGCAGTAGCCGCACTGGGGCACATCGTGCTCCAGCCAGGCCTGCTGCACGGGGTGGCCCGCGTCGTCCGAGAGGCCTTCGATGGTGGTGACGGCGCGGCCTTCCACCGCCGCTACCGGAAGCTGGCAGGCGCGGACAGCCTCGCCGTCCAGGTGAATGGTGCAGGCGCCGCACATGGCGATGCCGCAGCCGTACTTCGTGCCTACGAGGCCGAGGTGGTCGCGCAGCACCCAGAGCATGGGCGTAGCAGGGTCCACGTCCACTTCGCGGGTCTGTCCGTTGATTTTCAGGCGGAAAGCTGCCATCGGGTCTGAGGTTTGGTGCAGCGGATGCAGCCAGGCCGCCTCCGCAGTGCAAAGGTACAGGATGAATTCCCTGCTCCAATATATGCATCAAACCGTTTAATGTAAAATTCAATCGGCAGTTTCTGGCCGCTTCCCGTCCGGATGCGGATTGCGCGCAGGGCTTGGATAGGAGCCGGAGAGATGGTAATATTACTCACCATCGGTGCTGCCTGGAGCACAGGGAGCATACATCTGCCTCCAGTATGACAAAACCCGCATTGACCCTTCTGGCCTGCCTGATGTTCAGCGCAGCCCTGGCCCAGCCGGGCAGCAACGACCCTACGTTTAATCCGGCCGACTCCGGCTTCGGGAAAGGGGACGGATTCGACGGCGCTGTGCTGTCCGTCGCCCTCCAGCCCGACGGCAAAATCCTGGCCGGCGGCACGTTCACCTCCTTCAATGGAACGCCCCGCAACCGCATCGCCCGGCTCCATGCCGACGGCTCGCCCGATGCCGCCTTCAGCCCCGGGACGGGCTTTGCCAGCGCCGGCAGCACGGTGGCTGCCATTGCCCTCCAGCCCGACGGGGACATCGTGCTGGGCGGCGACTTTTCATCCTTCAATGAAACGGCCCGCAAGGGCTTTGCCCGGCTCCATGCCGACGGCTCGCTCGATGCCGCATTCGACCCCGGATCCGCATTCGCCCATGCCAGTGTCAGCGCCATCGTCCTGCAGCCGGATGGGAAAACCTTGGCCGGAGGGGCATTTACCTTCCTGAACGATACGCTGCAGCACTTCCTCATCCGCCTGCATGCGGATGGCTCGCCCGATACCGCCTTCAGCGCCGGCTTCGATGGCCGCGTCTATTCCCTTGCCCTGCAGCCGGACGGAAAGATCCTGGCGGCAGGCTGGTTCAGGTCTTTCAACGGAACGCCCCGCACCGGCATCGCCCGGCTCCATGCCGACGGCTCGCTCGATACGGCATTTGACCCGGGAACCGGATTTGAATATTATCCCGCTTCCATGGTCCTCCAGCCCGACGGAAAAATCCTGGCCGGGGGAAATTTTGTTTCTTTCAACGGAACGGTCCGGAACTTCATCGCCCGGCTGAATACCGATGGCTCGCTCGATGCTTCTTTTAATCCCGGGACAGGATTTGACAACGAGGTGTATGCCCTGGTCCTCCTGCCGGATGGGAACATCATCGCGGGCGGAAGCTTCAGCGCCTGCGACGGAACCCCCCAGCGCCGCCTCTCCCGGCTGGACCCCTACGGCTCGCTCGATGCCGCCTTTGATCCCGGAGCAAGATTTTTCCTGACCCGGGTATATGCCATGGCCCGCCAGCCCGACGGAAAAATCGTGGCGGGGGGCATAGGCCGGAACGGCATCATGCGGCTGAATGCCAATGGCGTGCGGGATGCCGCATTCAATCCCGGGTCCGGGTTTGACGAACAGATCCATTCCCTCGTCCTGCAGCCGGACGGCAAAATCCTGGCGGGAGGCGAGTTTACGTCCTTCCATGCAAGCGTGCAGAACCGCATCACCCGGCTGAATGCCGACGGCTCCTCCGATGCCGCATTCGATATAGGAGCTGGGTTTGATGAAACGGTGCGGGCAGTCGCGCTGCAGCCGGACGGGAAGGTGCTGGCTGCAGGCAGCTTCACCACCTTCGACGGAACGCCCCGCGGCGGCATCGCCCGGCTCCATGCCGACGGCTCGCTCGATGCCGCTTTTGATCCCGGAACGGCTGGCTTTGAATATCATGCCAGCGCGCTGGCGCTCCAGCCGGATGGAAAAATCGTCGTGGGGGGCGCATTCAGGTCCTTCAATGGAACGCCCCGCAACGGCATTGCCCGTCTCCATGCCGACGGCTGGCTCGATGCTGCCTTTCACCCCGGCACCGGCGCCAATGATCAGGTCACCTGCATCGCGCTCCAGCCGGATGGAAAGATCGTGGCGGGCGGATTGTTCACCTCCTTCAATGGCATGCCCCGCCGCGGCATCGTCCGCCTGCGCGCCGACGGCCAGCCCGATACCGCCTTTAACCCCGGAGCCGGCTTCAATGGCCCGGTGTATGCAGTCGCCCTCCAGCTGGACGGGAAGATCGTGGTGGGCGGATGGTTTACGGAGTTCGACGGAACAGCCCGCAACGGCATTGCCCGGCTCCATGCCGACGGCTCGCTCGATGCTGCATTTGCCCCCATCCTGCCCGAGGCAGCCGTGTATATCAGCGTGACATCCCTGGCCCTCCAGCCGGACGGAGACATCGTAGCAGGCGGCGGGTTTACGTTTTTCAACGGAGCGCCGCGCAGCCGCATTGCCCGGCTCCATGCCGACGGCTCGCCCGATGCCGGATTCGACCCTGGAACCGGATTCGACGGCCTGGTCCGGGCGCTTGCCCTCCAGTCCGACGGCAACATTCTGGCAGGCGGCGCATTCACCTCCTACAACGGCATCGGCCGCAACCGCATTGTCCGGCTGAAGGGGGGAAGCAGCAACAGCATCGGGGACCGCGGATTCGGTGCGGCGCTGCAGGCCTATCCCAACCCTGCCGACGACCAGGTGCAGATCGAGCTGGGGGATGCATACGCAGGCGTGCAGGCGGCTGTACGGAATCTGGCAGGCCAGCTGCTGCGCGTGCAGGCGCTGGGCGCCGCCCGCACCGCAGACCTGGACCTTGGCGGCCTGCCGGACGGAATCTACCTGATCGAAGTATCAGCCCGCACCGGCGAGCGCGCGGTGCTGCGGATCGTGAAGCGCTAGGCCGCGTTCCGGAGGAAATTCAATCGGAGGCTTCAGCCCTTCGGACGTCCGCCGTATATTGCATCCCGCACGGGCTGTATGCGGAGCATATGAGAATCCGGAATAAAATCTACCTCGACCACAATGCCACCACGCCGGTAGATCCGGAGGTGCTGGAGGCGATGCTGCCCTATTTCGGGGAGGCCTTCGGCAATGCCTCCAGCAGCACCCATGTCTTCGGCTGGGATGCTGAAGAGGCGGTGGATCTGGCGCGGGAGCAGGCTGCGGCCCTGATCGGGGCGGGCCCCGGCGAGCTATACTTCACTTCGGGGGCTACGGAGGCTGCCGGCCTGGCGCTGCTGGGGCTCTTCGAGGGTGCTCCGCCGGGCGCTCACCTCATCACCTGCGCCACCGAACACCGGGCAGTGCTCGACACCTGCCGCCAGCTCGAACGGCAGGGCGTTTCTGTGACTGTTCTCCGCGTATCGCCTTCGGGCACGGTCAGCCTGCAGGAACTGGCTGCGGCCATCACGGACCGCACCCTGCTCATCTGCCTGATGCACGCCAACAACGAGACCGGGGTGATTCATCCGCTGGCGGAGATCGGAGCCCTGGCAGCTGCCCGCGGGGTGCTCCTGATGACCGACGCCACCCAGTCTGCCGGCAAGATTCCCCTCGATGTGCATGCAATGGGGGTGGATCTGGCCGTATTTTCGGCCCACAAACTCTACGGCCCCAAAGGTGCCGGTGCGCTGTACGTGCGCAAGGGGCTGCACAAGCGCCTCCGGCCCCGCCTCTTCGGCGGGGGGCAGGAGAAGGGCCTGCGGCCCGGCACCCTCAATGTGCCGGGCATCGCAGGCTTCGGCAAGGCCTGCAGCATCTGCGCCGAGCGCATGCGCTCCGAGTCCCGCCGGCTGGCGGCCCTGCGCGGCATCCTCGAAACGGAGCTGCTCCAGGCCGGAGGGGTACAGATCAACGGCGCAGCTGCCCCGCGCCTGCCGCACGTAAGCAGCGTAAGCTTCCACGGAATCGACGGCAGCCGGCTCCTCCGGGCCCTGCCCAGCCTCGCCCTCTCGCAGGGGGCCGCCTGCTCTGCCGCAGCCATCGAGCCCTCCCATGTGCTGACGGCGATGGGCCTGCCCGGCGAGCTGGCCCTGGCCTCGCTCCGCATCGGACTGGGAAGATTTACTTCCGAAGCCGATGTCCGGGAGGCTGCCGCCTGCATCCAGTCTGCTGTCGCCGCGTTGCGTATACCTGTCTGATGAAACAGCACGAAGCCCTTCTCGCCGCCTATGAGCAGGCCCGTTCCGCCGGCATCCCCTGTGTGCTGGCGACCGTGGTGCATGTCGAAGGCTCCGCCTACCGGCAGGCGGGCGCGCGCATGCTGGTGGATTTGCATGGCAACATGACCGGCGCCATCAGCGGGGGCTGCCTCGAAGGCGACGCGCTCCGCAAGGCCCTCCATGCCCTGGAGCAGGGGCAGAACAAGCTCGTCACCTACGACACCAGCGACGAGGACGACGCCATCGTGGGGGCACAATTGGGCTGCAACGGAGTAATTCAGGTGCTGTTTGAGCCAATTTTCTCGGATCAGCCGGACCATCCGGTCGAATTGCTGCAGAAAGCCGCAGACAGCGGCGAACATCAGGTCCTGACCTGCCTCTTCCACCTTTCCAAAACCCTGCCTCAGCCCGGAACCCGGATTTTGTTTGGGGCTTCGGGGCAGATGCAGGGCGAATGGGGCGATCAGCGCCTGCTGCACCGCCTCCGGACCGACGCGCAGGAGGTTCTGGACCAGCAGTACAGCCAGTTTGTGCGCTATCAGACCGACGGGCCGGAAATCCGGGCCTTCCTCGAATGGATCGCGCCGCCGCCGCTGCTGGCGCTCATTGGCGCCGGCAACGACGCCCAGGTGCTGGCGCAGATGGCCGGCCTGCTGGGCTGGGACGTCTGCGTCGCAGACGGCAGGCCCAGCCATGCGAATACGGGCCGCTTCGCCGGCGCCTGCCAGGTGATTGTAAGCAAGCCGGAGCAGGTGCTGGAGCAGATCCCCCGGCGGACCAGGCGCGCCTTCGTCCTGATGACGCACAACTACCCCTACGACCTCGCCCTGCTGCGCCGCCTGCTCAGCGAGCCCGATGCGGCATATATCGGCCTGCTGGGCCCCCGGAAAAAATACCTCCGCATGCTGGACGAGCTCGCCGCCGAAGGCATCCGGCTGACGGAGGAACAGCATGCCCGCATCTATGCGCCCGTCGGGCTGGCCCTCGGGGCGGAGACCCCGGCAGAGATCGCCCTGTCCATCCTGGCCGAGATCCAGGCCGTGCTGGCGCAGACCCCGGCAGGGCATCTCCGCGAGCGCCAGGGCCCGATCCACGACCCGCAGCGCCTCACCTTCAAGGACGTGCAGCTGTGAAACCCGGTCCCTGCATCGGTGCCGTCATGCTGGCCGCAGGCGCCTCCCGGCGGCTGGGCCAGCCCAAGCAGCTCCTGCCTTTCCGGGGCCGGCCCCTCCTCCAGCATGCGATGGAGCAGGCGGAAGGCCTGCCGCTCGCCGCGCGCGTGCTGGTGCTGGGGGCGCATGCGGCTGATATTCAGGCCCGTATCGAGCCAGGCCCCTGGGCCGTGGCGGTCAACCCCGGCTGGGAGGCCGGCATGGGCAGCAGCCTGCGCTGCGGGCTGGCGGAGTGTCTGCGCCGGCAGCCGGAGCTGGAGCACCTGCTGCTCCTGCTGTCGGACCAGCCCTTTGTGGATCAAGGATTTCTGAATGAATTGATTCACCAGCACCTGCACAAGCAGCACCCGATCACTGCCAGCGAATATGCAGGCGTCAGCGGTGTACCGGTCATTTTTTCCAGGGCCTATTTCCCGGAGCTGATGGCCCTCGGCGGCGACCAGGGCGCCCGCAGGCTGCTGAGCCTCCATGCAGACGCGGTTCGGAGCCTGCCGTTTGAAGGCGGCAGCTTCGATATCGATACGCCGGAGGATGCGGCGCGGCTGGGGGATATTCGCCTGCCGTCGTAGAGACGCGATGCATCGCGTCTCTACGGGGAATGATGCATCGCATCTCTGCGGGGAATGGGACAGCCAGCAGACGGGATTCCCCGGATTCATTCGACGCCGGATGATTTGCAGGCGGGACAGGCGTTTATGGATTTTTCTTTTTAATTTCCTCTTCCAATGCTTTCAACTCGTCCATATCCTGTACATCTGCCTCCTGTGAATCAGTCAGCTTCCGGTGCTGGTCAAATTCGGCATACACGCGGCGCACCTGCTCTTCCATGTAGGCATTGGACATACGGCCAGGGCCTCGAAGCACCTGTTTGTCCTGAAATACCAGCATTCGGTCCACGTTTTCCCGCCAAAAATTCATGGTCAGGTCCTGGCGGTTTTGGGCGCGCAGTTCGGCACTTTCCAGAAAGATGACCACGAGGCGGTTCAGGGTGTCTATCTCATCGTGCGTGAGGTAGTTTTTGGCAATGGTGATGTCCTGTTTGCGCACCACCGAGCCTTGCCACGAAGTAAGCCCCATATTGGGCGCATCGGCATGGGCACGCGATACAATCAGTTCGGCGGCGGTTTTGCCCGTTACGGCAAACAGCAGCTTGTTTTG
>JANRID010000026.1:0-8856 GCA_033765305.1 Bacteroidia bacterium | reverse complement strand
CCTGCTATGCCCCCGAACCAGCAGATACAGATCCATGGATGGAAAGACCTACACCTAACCCTCCTAAACCTCGCCAGCGTCGACCTGTTCTATTATACCCTCCAGCCTGCAACTCCCAATCTCATTCCAGAAAGGTGAGTTACTACTTGCTACTCCCCAATGACCACCCTCAACGCCCGCATCCGCCGCTTCTACGACCGCTCCACCCCGCTCTGGCTGGAAGTCTGGGGCGAACACCTCCACCACGGCTATTACGGCGCCGACGGCAGCGCCCGTCCGGAGCCCCGCCAGGCCCAGGCCGACCTCGTGTCGGAGCTTGTCCGCTGGGGCGGCGTACGGCACGCCCGGCGCGTGCTTGACGCCGGCTGCGGCGTCGGCGGCAGTGCGCGGTACCTGGCCAGCCAGTTCGGCGCATCGGTGCTGGGCGTCACCCTGAGCCCCGTACAGGCCGCGCAGGCCACCCGCTATACCGAGGAAGCCGGCCTGCAGCAGCAGGTAGAAGTGCAGGTGCGCGACATGATGGAGGTCTCCGAGGCCGACGGCCCCTTCGGGCTGGTCTGGTCGCTGGAGAGCGCCGAGCATATCGCAGACAAAGCGGAGCTTTTCCGCCTCTTCCACCGCGTGCTGACGCCGGGCGGGCAGCTCGTGATGGCCACCTGGTGCCACCGCCTGACCCCGCCGGAACTCACCCGCCGCGAACAGCGCCTGCTGGAGCGCATCTACCGGCTCTACCACCTCCCGCCGATGGTGCCCCGCGAGACCCTGGAGGCGATGGCACAGGCCGCCGGCTTCCGCGACGTGCGCACCGAAGACTGGAGCCGCAGCGTGGCCCCCTTCTGGATGGCAGTCCTCCGCTCCGCCGTCAACCTCCGGAGCATCATCGGCCTGTTCCGGGCCGGCTGGCCCACGCTCAAAGGCGCCTGGGCGATGCTCTACATGATCCGGGGCTACCGGATGGGGCTGATCCGCTTTGCGGTGCTGAAGGGGGGGAAAGGGGGTTGAGTTTTGAGTTTTGAGTTTTGGGTTTGGAGTGCTGATAATGAAGCTATTGTACGAAGGTCTGCGGCTCTCATTGTGCTCCGGCACATCATGCCGCACCTGCTCCGCACTGCCCGCCACACACGCCCACTTCGCAATACCCTATACTCTATACGCAATACCCAATACCCTATACGCAATACCCACTACTCACTACTCAATACTCAATACTCAATACTCAATACCCACTACCCTTCTTGCTACCTGATACTTTCTACTTGCTACTCCATGCTCCGCACCCTCTGGCAATTCAGCCGCCCCCATACCCTCATCGGCAGCACCCTCAGCATCATCGCGCTGTATTTCATCTCCCTGTGGAATACCGGCAGCGCCTGGACCGGCGCCCTGGCCGCTGTGCTGCTGCCGGCGCTGCTCAGCGCCCTGAGCTGCAACATCTATATCACCGGCCTCAACCAATGGGCGGATGTGGACGTGGACCGGATCAACAAGCCCTGGCTGCCGATCCCGGCGGGGCGCCTCAGCCGGCAGCAGGCCCTGCGGATCGTGCTGGTCTGCGGCGGACTCGCGGTCCTGAGCGCGGCAGCCACCGGAAGCCCGGGATTTGCCGGGCTTATCCTGCTCATCATGGGCATCGGCACGGCCTATTCGCTGCCGCCGCTGAAATTCAAGCGCAACCATTTCCTCGCCGCAGGGGCCATTACCCTCGTGCGCGGCCTGCTCGTCAACCTCGGATTTTTCCTGCACTTCCGCCATCAGCTCACCGGCCACGCCGCGCTGGAGCCGTTTATCTGGCCGCTGACGCTCTTCGTGGCAGCCTTCAGCCTCGGCATTGCCTGGTTCAAGGATATTCCCGACACCGAAGGGGATGCTGCCTACGAATTCGGCACGCTCGCTGTGCAGGCCGGGCGCCGGCGCGCCTTTCTGGCCGGCATCACCGCCGTATCGCTGGCCTATCTGGGCGTCATCGCAGCGGCGCTCACCGGCATGCTGCCCGGCAAATGGTTTTTCACCCTCAGCCACCTCGCCGCATGGCTGCTCTTCCTGTGGCAGGCGCAGCAGCTCCAGGTCTCCGACGATGCGCGGGTCAAGCGCTTTTACCTGTTTTTCTGGGGGCTGTTTTTCCTCGAATACCTGCTCTATCCGGCAGGCCTGCTGCTTGCAGCCTGACTATACAGGCGAAAACGTTTTCGGAAAACGGCAAGCCTAGTCCGGCCCCGTTGAAAAGCTGCTGAAAATGTGCGATCTAGCATAGGAATTCTCATTGCTCTCCCTACTCGCAGACCGTTTCCTATGTCCCGTTATCTGGTTGTTCTTGTGCTGTGGGCGCTGGGTGCGGCGCTGCTGGTGGCCTGCGGCGGCGCATCGGAGTATGTCCCCACGGAAGTGGCCAGCCGCCTGCCCGACCGGGTGGATTTCAATTTCCACGTCAAGCCCATCCTCACCGACCGCTGCTTCAGCTGCCACGGTCCGGATGAAAAATCACGCAAAGCCGGGCTCCGCTTCGATACCGAAGCCGGGCTCTTCGGCAAGACGGCCAAAGGCCAGCCGCTCATCGACCCGGGCAGCCCCCGCAACAGCGCCATCATCCGCCATATCTTTTCCGACGATCCCGAGCTGATGATGCCGCCGCCGGAAAGCCACATGTCCCTTTCGCCCTACGAGAAAGCCGTCCTGTACACCTGGGTCGATGAGGGCGCAACATGGAAAAAACACTGGGCCTTCATCCCGCCCGAACGGGTCAAGCCCCCTAAGGTCAAGCAGAAAGACTGGGTCAAAACCCCGGTGGACCGCTTCATCCTCGCCCGGCTGGAGCAGGAAGGCATCCAGCCCTCGCCGGAAGCCGACCAGGAGCGCCTGCTGCGCCGGGTGTATCTCGATCTCACCGGCCTCCCCCCTACCCCGGAAGAAACCGACGCCTTCCTGCAGGACCCTGCTCCTGACGCCTACGAGCGCGTGGTGGACCGGCTGATGGAGACCGATGCCTTTGCCGAGCGCATGGCCATGGAATGGATGGATGTGGCCCGCTACGCCGACAGCCACGGCTACCACGCCGACGGCTGGCGCTCGATGTACCCCTGGCGCGACTGGGTGATCCAGGCATTCCGCCGGAATATGCCCTTCGACCAGTTCGTCACCTGGCAGCTCGCCGGCGACCTGCTGCCCGGCGCCACCGAAGAGCAGATCCTGGCCACCGGCTTCAACCGCAACCACCAGATCTCGGCGGAAGGCGGGATCGTGGACGAGGAATACCGCCTCGAATACGTCTATGACCGCATTCACACCACGGCAACGGCCTTTATGGGCCTGACGATGAAATGCGCCCAGTGCCACGACCACAAGTTCGATCCCATTTCGCAGGAGGAATTCTACCGTTTCTCCGCCTTTTTCAACCAGGTGGATGAACTGGGCATGAATACCGACGACGGCAACTGCGGCCCGACCCTGCTGCTGCTCCCCGACAGCTCGAAGCAGCGCCTCGCGAATCTGCGCCAGTCGGCGGAAGGGCTGCGGAATGAGCTGCTGACGGCACAAAAAGCCGATGATATTCAGCAATTTGTACAGTCGCTCCAGCCCGCTTCCCTGCCGAAAGAACCTGCCGGCCTCATCCGCCATGTGCCGATGGAGTCCATCGGGTCGGGACGCAACCAGTGGGGCCCGGAAAAACGCGCCGACGGCAGCCCGGAAACGCCGCTCGAAGGCGAGCCCAAGCTCAAGCCGGGCAAAATCGGCAAGGCCATCTGCTTCGACAATGAATACCAGAGCCTGTTCATGAAGGAAACCGGGCTCTTCGAGCGCAATCAGCCGTTTTCGGCAGGTGCCTGGGTGCACGTGGAGCCTGCCAAAGGCATTAAAACCATCCTTTGCAACTCCGGCGACAAAAACAACCTCTGGCGCGGCTGGGATTTCCTGATCGACTCTACCGGTGTGCTGGTATTCAGGCTGATCCATGCCTTGCCCCATGACCAGGCGCGGATCGAAAGCACCGATACGATCCCCGCAGGCGAATGGCTGCACACCTTTGTCACCTACGACGGCAGCGGCAAAGCTGCCGGCATGCGCATCTTCCTCAACGGGCAGCCTGTGCGCACCGTGGTCAAATACGATCAGCTGGAGCGCTCCATTCTGCCGGTGAATGCCGAGTACAAGCTTGATCCGCGCTGGCTGCGGGCGGGCAAATGGAACGAGGGCTTTTCGGGCGAAATCGGCTTTCTGAAAGGCTGCTTCGACGATATCCGCATCTACGGACGCCAGCTGAGCCGGCTCGAAGTAGCCCAGCTCGCCGGCGGCCCCGGCGTGGAGGCTGCGCTGCGCTCCGGCAGCACTGCCCAGGATGCCATTGCGGAATACTACCACCTGACCCGGAATCCGGCCTATCAGCAGCTGCAAGGCCGCCTGCACGAGCTGGTGGGCCAATCGACCGCGCTGCTGGGCAGCGCTGTCGAGGTGCAGGTCATGGACGACGACAGGCCGCGGCCGACCTTCGTGCTCGACCGGGGCGTGTACACCGAACGCCGCCAGGAAGTGACCGCCGGCGTGCCCGCTGCGATCATGCCCTTCAGCCAGGAGCTGCCGCAGAACCGCCTCGGCCTCGCGCAGTGGATTCTCAGCCGCGACAATCCGCTGACCGCCCGCGTGACGGTCAACCGCTACTGGCAGATGTTTTTCGGCAAAGGCCTCGTGGCCACGCCGCACGACTTCGGCAACCAGGGCGCCCTGCCCTCGCACCCGGAGCTGCTCGACTGGATGGCGGTGGAATTCATGGAGCAGGGATGGGACGTGCGGAACATGATCCGCCTGATAGTCAACTCGGCCACTTACCGCCAGTCCTCGCACACGCGCGAAGACCTGCAGGAAACCGATCCGCAGAATATCCTGCTTGCACGCGGGCCGGCTTTCCGCCTGCCGGCGGAGTTTATCCGGGACAATGCCCTGGCAGCCAGCGGCCTGCTTGTGCATCAGGTAGGCGGGGAACCGGTCAAGCCCTACCAGCCGGACAATATCTGGGGCGAAAAAAGCTTTTTCTCCTTCCGCTATCTGGTCTATCAGCAGGACAGCGGCGCCAACCTCTACCGGCGCTCGATGTACACCATCCTCAAGCGCACCTCGCCGCATCCGGCCATGATCACCCTCGACGGCAATGACCGGAGCTACTGCATTGTGCAGCGGCCTACCACCAACACGCCGCTTCAGGCGCTGGTGCTGCTCAACGACCCGACCTATGTCGAGGCTTCGCGGGTACTGGCCGAGCGGATGCAGCAGCAGGGCGGCGCACAGCCTGGCGAGCGGATTCAGTATGCGTTCCGGCGCCTGACTGGCCGCAAGCCCTTGCCGCAGGAGACTGCCGTGCTGGAGGAGCTGTTCCGGAAGGAGGCCGAACGCTTCCGGCAGCAGCCGGCACAGGCGCAGGCGCTCCTGGCCGTCGGCGAAGCGCCCGTGAATCCAGCCCTCGACCCTGCCGAAACCGCCGCCTACGCGGTCGTCAACAGCACCATCCTCAACCACGACGAGTGTTATATGCGCCGCTGAGCGGTCGCTATTCGCCTTTCACCGGATTACCTACCGACTGCTATGCACAGTTGCGACAACTATAACCGCCAGTACAGCCGCCGCGATTTCCTCACCCGCACCACGATGGGGCTGGGTGCGGCTGCCCTGGCAGGCCTGCTCGATCCGCTGGGCCTGTTCAGCAAGGCCGATACCGCAGGCGCAGCCGAAGCCGGCGCCCTGGAAGGCGGATTTCCCCTCGGCCAGCCGCATTTCCCGCCCCGCGTCAAACGGGTCATCTACCTCTTCCAGAGCGGCGGCCCCTCGCAAGTGGATCTCTTCGACTACAAGCCGGAGCTGATGCGGATGCAAGGCCAGGACCTGCCGCCTTCGGTCCGGGGCACCCAGCGCCAGACAGGCATGTCGGCGGGCCAGAAGTCCTTTCCGGTGGTGCCTTCGCCCTACCAGTTCAAGCAGCATGGCCAAAGCGGGCTTTGGCTCAGCGACCGCCTGCCTTACCTCGCTGCGGTTGCCGACGAGCTGACGGTGGTGCGCTCGATGTACACCGAAGCCATCAACCATGACCCGGCGGCGACCTTTATCCAGACCGGCTCGCAGCAGCCGGGCCGGCCGGCCATCGGAAGCTGGGTCAGCTATGGCCTGGGCAGCGAAAATGACAACCTGCCTTCGTTCATCGTGCTGCTTTCGCGCAATACGCCGTCGGGCCAGCCGCTGTATGACCGGCTTTGGGGCAACGGCTTCCTGCCCTCGCATCACCAGGGCGTCAAATTCCGCTCCGGCAAAGATCCGGTGCTGTACCTGGAAAATCCCGGCGGCGTGACCCACGCCGACCGGCGGCGGCAGCTCGACTACCTCAGCCAGCTTCAGCAGCTCCAGATGGCCGAGACCCGCGACCCGGAGATCGAAGCCAAGATCAGCCAGTATGAAATGGCCTTCCGCATGCAGACCTCCGTGCCGGAAGCACTCGACGTATCCGGCGAGCCGGACCATGTGTATGACCTCTATGGCCCGGACAGCCGCAAACCCGGCACCTTCGCCGCAAACTGCCTGCTGGCCAGGCGGCTGATCGAGCGGAATGTGCGCTTCGTGCAGCTCTACCACCAGGACTGGGATCACCACGGCGGCCTGCCGCAGATGATGCCGGATGTCTGCAAGGTAACCGATCAGCCCTCGGCGGCCCTGGTCCAGGACCTCAGGCAGCGCGGCCTGCTGGAGGATACGCTGGTCATCTGGGGCGGGGAATTCGGCCGCACGACCTATTCCCAGGGCAAAGTCACGGCAGAAACCTTCGGACGGGACCACCATCCGGGCTGCTTTACCATGTGGTTTGCAGGCGGGGGCATGAAAAAAGGCCTCAGCTACGGGACCACAGACGATTTCAGCTTCAATGTAGCCGAAAACGGCGTGCATATCCACGACTTCCAGGCTACCCTGATGCATCTGCTGGGCATTCACCACGAGCAGCTGACCTTCAAATACCAGGGCAGACGCTTCCGCCTCACCGATGTGCACGGCAAGGTCGTCAAGGACCTGCTCGCCTGACCATTTCTCCCCTCCCCTACTCCGCTCGCATGAACGAACTGATCGGAAGGCTGCATCCCCTGCTGGTACACCTGCCCGCAGGCGTACTGCTCATCGCCTGCCTGGCTGGCTATGCCGTATCCCGCGGCAAATGGCAGCGCCTCGGCAATCCGCTGGCCTGGCTCTTTGCTGCAGGCTCGCTCGGTGCCCTGCTATCCGTGTGGTCGGGCCTGCAATTGGCGCAGCAGGGCAGCTACGAGGCGGACACGCTCGGCTGGCACAAATGGCTGGGCATCGGCACCGCCGCGCTCAGCGCCTTCCTGGCCTGGCAGGTGCTTCGCAGGCCCCTGGAGCGTCCGTCGGGGCCGATTTTCCTGATTCCCAATACCCTGCTGCTGCTGCTGATTTTCGCCACCGGCCACCTGGGCGGCAGCCTCACGCACGGCCCGGAGTTTCTGGCTGAACGCTCGCCCCGCTGGATCCAGCGCATCGCGGGCTACGAGCCTTTCCGGGCAGCATCAGCCGACCTCTCCCGCAGCGACAGTGCGCAAATCTACCGCCATCTTATCCAGCCTGTTCTGGATCAGAGCTGTGCAGGCTGCCACCGGCCCGGCCGCATGAATGGCGGACTGGACCTCAGCAGCCCGGAAGCGATCGCCAAAGGCGGCATCAGCGGGCCGGTGATCCGCCCAGGCAATCCGCAGGAAAGCGAGCTCTTTCACCGGGTCGCCCTGCCGGCCCATCATCCGAAATTCATGCCTACCTCGGGACCTGCCCTGACCTTCGAGCAGGTGCAGCTGCTTGAATGGTGGATTGCTGCAGGTGCCTCATACGATCAGCAGATTCAGGACGCCGAGCGAAGCCCTGCCATATCCCGGATTCTGGAGCAGCATTACCGCTGGACCCCTGCGGGCGACAATCCCCTCGCCGGGCTGAACCTGCCGGCGGCACCTCCGTCCGCAGCGCTGCTGGACAGCCTGCGCGGGCTGGGATTCATCATCAAGCCGGTAGCGCACGACGAGTCTGCACTGGAGGTCATGCCGGCCAAGTCCGGCGTGCAGGTGCGCACAGAACAGGTGGCAGCCCTGCTGCGCATCCGCGAGCAGATCGTATGGCTCAACCTGGCCGGCGCGCAGGTGCAGGACGGTGCGCTGCAGCACATCGCCCGCATGCCCAACCTGGTCAAGCTGCGGCTGGAGCGCAATCCAGTCAGCGATGCAGGCATCGCCGGGCTCGCCGGGCTGCGGCATCTCCGCTCGCTGAATCTGTTCAGCACTGGCGTCACGGATGCCGGGCTGCGCAGCCTGGCAGCAGCCGAATCACTTCAAACGATATATCTGGGGGGAACGCGGGCAACTCCGGGCGGAATCTCAGCCTTGCAGGCGGCACAACCCGGATTGCAGATTGTAACAGGAAACCCCTGACGGTCAGGCAGCCTGGAAGTCCCGGCCTTCGAACCCGTCGGGCACCAGCAATTGAAAGGTGTGATCTGCCATGCGGCCTACATACAGGCCGTGCTTGAGTGCCAGCTTGCGGACAGAGACGGGCACATTGGCGCCTACCAGGATGCCGAAGAGGTGCTTCTGCCGGTGTTCGGGGAAAAAATCCGGAAATACCGCCAGCTTGTCGAGCAGATCGCCGACGTGCTCATCCTTGAGCTTGGCTTTGACCTCCGCAATAACCGCATTATTCACATCCCGATTGACGTATCCGAGCACATCCAGCTCGAGGGTTTGGCGGTTGCGGGTCATGGCTGCGTTGGGGGCGATGAATTCAGCCCCGAATCGCTCGCGCATGATTCGCTCCAGCGATGCGAAGGCCAGCCCTTCC
>JANRID010000014.1:0-64152 GCA_033765305.1 Bacteroidia bacterium | reverse complement strand
CCATCTCAAACACGCCTCCTTCCACCCAGACCATGTGGTCTGGTAGGGTGGCTAGGGTGAGGGGAGCGGGGCGGGTGGTGGTGGGCATGGGTAATCAACGGGTAAAGTCTGAGGCTGCTGCGCTCCGACAGAGCCGGAAACCGATATTATTTGAGTGATTGCTAGGATACGGATTATCCCGATATGCTGCACGAAGACCTTGATTACTATCAGTATTCCAAGCGCCTCCCCTTGCTCCTCGACGAGCACCGGATACTGGACCCAATGGATTATAAAAAATGTTGTCTTGGTCAAAGCTTCTGTAATAGCTGTCGTACCAATCCCACACCCATTCTTGGACATTGCCGCTCATGTCAAAAAGTCCAAGTCTATTGGGATACTTTATTCCCACAGGTTGAGTAGTTGAATGACAGTTTGGTTTCCACCATGATATTTCATGAAAGTTGTAAGATTTTCCGGGTAAAAAATAAACTCCATCTTTAGCAGCATACTCCCATTCTGCCTCTGTTGGAAGGCGATACCCATTGGCGCCATCTACAGGTATGACATGGCATCTGATATTGCCATAATCATGATTGTTGCCCGGATCTCTAGTATTTTGATGGATCTGATAGGCAAATTGTAAGCCCATCACATCGCTGAGATCATTACAGAATCTAATGCAGTCGTACCAAGAGACTTGTTCTACTGGACGCTGAGGGTGAGGGAAAGCAGAAGGGTTAGTCGCTGTTATCGACTCCCAGATCTCTTGAGTAACAAGATACCTGCATAAGAAAAAACTATCAATCTGTATGCGATGAATAGGCTGCTCATCGCTACTCTCATCACTCCCCATCTCAAACACGCCGCCCTCTACCCAGACCATGTGGTCTTGGAGGGTGGCGAGGGTGAGGGGAGCGGGGCGGGTGGATATCGACATAGGAAGAGATTAGTGCTAAATTCCCTACCGAGCTAGGTAGCGACAGAGACGACCACCAACAGAGTTGAGGCGGAAGTCGGGAGTGCCGAGGTTTCGATAGGCTACGCAGCAGAAGCTGGCATCGCGGTTGAGCCACGAACCTCCACGAACCCCTCGATCAGATCCATAATCAGCGCCGACCGGTGTGGGAGCAGGCTCCGGATGCTTTCCAAGCCGTTGGTAATACGCACCGTCGTACCAGTCCCAGACCCACTCCCGGATATTTCCACTCATGTCGAAGAGTCCCAGCGCATTGGGCACTTTCAGGCCCACCGGCTGGCTGATCTCCTGGCTGGTCTGGTGCCACCAGGCTGCTTCATTTTCGTTCGGCGAGCCTGCATATTCAAATGATTGCGCGTAGCACCCGCCGCGGGCTGCGTACTCCCACTCGGCCTCGGTGGGCAGGCGGTAGCCATCCGCGCGGGGAAGGATGGTCACGAGCCATTTAATTTTATCGTATTTACTCGTATTACTAGGGTGGTGTTTCCTTTCTCTATTTATTTGATAGACGGGTGCATAACCTTGTATTTCGCTCAGCGCGTTGCAGAACTCGATGCAGTCGTACCAGGAGACCTGCTCCACGGGCCGCTGCGGGTGCGGGAAGGCGGCGGGATGGGTCCCTGTCACGGCCTGCCAAAGCGCCTGGGTGACCTGCATGCGGCCCAGGTAGAAATCACTGAGCTGCACCTCGTGGCGCGCTTCGTTCTCGCCCCGCCAGAATCTGCCGCCTTCGACGAGGATCATCTCGAAGGTGGTGCCGTTGGGGAGGGTTTCGCGGAGGGTGTGGTTCATGATCACCAATCCAGTTTTTTGCCATTGTGCCAGGCTTCAAACTTGGCTTCTTCAGTGGGGTGGTGGACGCTGACTGCCGTGATCGCTTCATCGTAGGCATCCTGGTAGCTTTTTCCCCTGCCCAGCGCGCTATAAAACGCCTTGGAGAACTGCACACAGGCGTCATCCTGCACCGCCCGGTTGGCTCCGACCACGTAGATGCCAAACCCTGAGATGATCTGAGCTTGAACGGCAGAAAAACATGCGTTGAGTAACAGCAGCTCGGTATGGTCCTTGGCCCGATTGAAAATGCGCCGCAAAGCTGGCTCGCCCAATAATTGCGCCTGATTTTGCTCATTGCTAATGATGATTCCGTCTTCCAGCCCATGCCCGGAGAAGTGGATGATAGCGGGACGGGCATCCAGGGCGCGCTGCAGCTCGCCGATCGTAACCGCAAACTGCGGCTGAAGGAAGGTGTACCGCGACCGCCCTGCGGCCCCCCGCTCAAACTCGGCTTTCAGCTCGCGGTGCTCCTTATCTGTCTGTATGCGGGTTTCGTTTGCGGGATTAGCGGCGAGGAAGAGGATAGGTTTAGCAGAAGAATCAGGGTAAGGCGGCACTGGAGTCGTCGGTTTGTCGAGAGGCCCAGAGTTGGAATATTGCTCATCCAACAACTTTGCAAGCTGCAGAATTGCACTGACAATCTGGTTCCGCTCCACATTGATTTCAGCAGTGGTTTTTGTGCCGCGGATGATGTCTGTTTGCAGCCTAGCAAAGCGCCCCTGCAAAGAAATCGCTTCATTCCGATGGCCAGCAGGCAGTTGCTGGGCTAATGATTTCAGCGCCTGCTCGATGCGGCCAGCAGCGATATGGTCTTGTATTTCACGGGATGGATTCATAGATTCATTAAAGAAGAATTGTCGTTTTTCTCGTAAATAGTTCATATCCACCCATTTACTTCCATCCAGCCCCTTCGCCTCTACCTCCAGCCCCCGGATGTAGCGGGTGGCTTTCAGCTCGTCGTTGAGCTCCTGCAGCAGCGCTTCGAGGGTTTCGTAGAGGGGCCGGACCTGCTGTCCGAAAAGGCGGATGTCAATGCGCTTTTCGTCCCAGTTTTCCTGCACCTGCGCGTAGGCGTTGTGCCTAGGGTCGTGGAAGATGGCGGTGTTTTTCCACATCAGGTTGTCATAGACGCTGATGCCTTGGGTGGCAAGGAAACGCGGAATCTTTTCCGTACCCTCTGCCGTCTCCGGCATTTCCAGGGGCTGCCGGAGGCGCTGTACGGTGACAATCAGTTTGTTGACGGTGCCTGCGGGCACAAAGGGCTTGTAGCCGATGCGCACGTCAAAGTCAGGCTGCCGGAGGAAATCAGGCAAGGGGGGCGCCTGGGCGGGCAGGCAGGCCGGGACAAGGTATTCCAGTTCGCCAAATGCATCCTGCCGGGTGTAGCAGAGCTTGTAGGCCAGCATCAGCTCCAGAAAGGCAGCGCGATCCGCTTCCGAATAGGCAGGCCAGATGCTGTCGAACATATCCGGAGACAGCACCCCCTTGCGCAGCAGCTTGCTGTCCAGCACATGCACCACCGCCTCGCGCACCCATTCCGGATCCAGCACGATCAGGTCTTTCAGCTTCGGATGCTGACCGAAGTAGATCACTGCCCCGATGCGGTCCAGCATCCCGATCCAGGTGCGGGCATCCTGCTCGCTCAGCCCTTCTTTCAGGCAGAGGGCCTCGTAATCGGCGTAGGTGATTTTCTTTTCCTTACGGCGGCCTTCAAGGAGCTGTTTGACATTCAGCCACTTGCTGTTGCGCCGGGTGGTAAAAATATCGGGGCTGATGCGGGGAATCAGGCTGCGAATGGCACTGCGAAGATCTTGGAATCCTCTCAGGGTCAGGCAACTCGTATAAATTTCCTGCGCGTGGATGTGGGGGTAGCTTTTGCGAAGGCTTGTCTTTTCCACATCGGCATACTGTTCGTCCTCTGTCTTATTGATCACCACCAGCACCGGACTGGACTGCGCCTGCTCCGGGTCGTGGCCGTAGGCGGTCACCATGTCCAGCCAGTATTCGAAGCTCACATAATCTTCCAGCGCTTTTTTCTGCTCAGGCTGGTCATCCCATGAGGTTACGAAGAGGTAGAGCGATTTCTGGCTGCAGAAGATCTGCTGAATTTCGCGGTAGCGGCCCTGCCCGCCAAAGTCCCAGATGTTGAAGGTAAAATCCCGCTCGTCGGGCAGTTGGGTAAAAGTCGAGGGCAGATTTTTCACCACATAGGGCTCCACCTCGATGGCTGGGGTGCGCTCCTCTTTTCTGGGCAGAGGTGCTTGTTCATTGATCAGCTTGCGCCGGATGGAGGTCTTGCCGACCTCGCCATTGCCGACCAGGATCAGCTTGGCTTCCAGCAGGTAGTCCACTGGCCCGCGCAGCGATTCGAGGAAGCTGAAGATGCTGTCCCGGCTGTTGCCCTTTTCCTCGGCAGATACCGCGTCGCGGATGCTGTCCCATGGGTTGTTGTAGAGAAAAAGATGCGTGGCGTTGGGTGCGCGGTCAAGGAATTGATCCGGCAGCTCCCGCAGCTGATTCTCCCGCACATCCAGCGTCTCCAGCCCCTCCATCCTCCCCCCAAATTCCAGCTTCGCCAGCTGGTTCTTCCGCAGAAACAGATACTGCAGGGCCGGGAAGCCCGCCGGGAAGTCCAGCTCCCTGAGCTGGTTTTCGCTCAGGTCCAGAAACCAGAGCTGCGGGCAGGGCCCGCCGAAGGTGAGGCGGGCGAGGTTTTTATTTCGGGCAGCGTCGAGCCGGTAGAGGGCATCCAGCCCCGCAGGCAGGTCCAGGGCCTGCACGCGGCTGTCGTAGAGGTCGAGGATGCGGAGCTGCGCCGGGCAATAGTCGAAGCGCAGCTCGGTAAGGGCTGCGTTCTGGCTGAGGTTCACATACATCAGCTGCGGCTGCCGCGCCGTGAAGGCGAAGCGGTCCACACCGGTCTGGTTCAGGTTGAGGGCCAGCAGATCGGGCAGGCCCAGGGCCAGCAGGCGTTGGATGCCCGCAGGATCAAGGGTTTCGGCATAGAGGTTGATCCCCAGCAGGCGGCCTTCGCTGTCGATGAAAGCCGTGCCGCCGTGGCCGTCGCGCACCATCTCCTGCTGCCAGGTCATGACGGCGCGGTAGGAGTCGGGATAGATATACTCGCTATTGAAGTAGGAGTGAATGTATAGCACCTTCTCGAAGGAGTAGCCGAGGGCTTGTTCGGCGGCTTGCAGCAGGGCGGGTTTTTCCATACGATGTCAGCAGGGGGATGGGAGCTGGCGCTTAAAGATAGTATAATGTCCGGATACCGGCGCAAGCGGATGCAGGACTCCGGTGCGCCGCTGCGGCGCATTTCGTATCTTGCAGCAAACTGCCCCCGTATGCGACTGCTGCGCTGCATCTTCCTCCTGGCGGCCTTGCCTGCCGCCGCCCAGCCTGCCTGGAACCTGATGCCCCTGCCCGCCCGGATCGAGGCCGGCGCGGGCTTCATGCCGTTCGATAAGTCCTTCCGGATTGCCGTGGAGGGCCAGCCGGACCCCCGCCTCTATCCTGCGGCGGAGCGGGTCTGGCAGCAGCTGAGCAACCGCAGCGGGGTGTTTTTCACCCGCATCCAGGTGCCGTATCCGGAGCCGCCGGCAGCGCCGGCGCTGCGCATCCAGGTGGAGCGCCCCGGCCGCGTGGCGCTGTACGAGGACGAGTCCTACGAGCTGTCCGTCACGCCCGGCGGCGCGCTCCTGCGCGCGCCCACGGACCTCGGCGCCCTGCGCGGCCTGCAGACCTTCGCGCAGCTGCTCGCCGCCGGCCCGCAGGGCTACGGCTTCCCCGCCGTCCGGATCCAGGATGCGCCGCGCTTCCCCTGGCGGGGCCTCCTGCTGGATGTCTGCTGCCACTGGATGCCCATGGACGTGGTCAAGCGCACCCTCGACGGCATGGAGGCCGTGAAGCTCAATGTCCTGCACCTGCACCTGAGCGAGGACCAGGCCTTCCGCGTGGAGTCCCTGCGCTACCCGCGCCTGCACACGCAGGCGTCGCGCGGCCTGTATTTCACCCAGGAGGATATCCGCGGGATCGTGCAGTACGCCGATGCGCGGGGCATCCGCATCGTGCCCGAGTTCGATGTGCCGGGCCATACCACAGCCATCCTCACGGCCTATCCGGAACTCGCCTCCCTGCCCCGCAGCTACGAACTGGAGCGCTACTACGGCGTCTTCGACCCCGTGCTCGATCCCTCGAATGAGGCGGTGTACCGCTTCATCGACACCCTATTCACGGAAATGGCGGCGCTCTTTCCCGACCCCTACTTCCACATCGGCGGCGACGAAAACACCGGCCGCGACTGGGACCGCAGCCCGCAGGTGCAGGCCTTCATGCGGGAGCAGCAGATCCGCTCCGGCCACGGCCTGCATACCTATTTCAACCAGCGGGTGCTCCAGATCCTCGCCCGCCTCGGCAAGCGCATGATGGGCTGGGACGAGATCTTCCAGCCCGGCCTGCCGCAGGACATCATGATCCAGTCCTGGCGGGGCGAAAAAACGCTCTACGAGACGGCGCGCAAGGGCTACACGAGCCTGCTGTCCACAGGCTACTACATCGACCTGATCCAGCCCGCGGACTACCACTACCTGGTGGACCCCCTGCCGGCGGATGCGAAGCTGAGCCCGGAGGAGGCGGCGCGCATCGTGGGCGGCGAGGCGACGATGTGGTCCGAGCATGTGACGATGGAAACGGTGGATTCGCGGATCTGGCCGCGGACGGCGGCCATCGCCGAGCGGCTCTGGTCGCCGCAGGAGATCCGCGACCCCGACGACATGTACCGGCGGCTGGAGTGGATCGAGCTGTGGCTGGAAGGGCTGGGCATGACCCACCTGCGGAACCGGCAGGCCATGATGCGGCGGCTGTGCGGCAGCCGGGACATCGGCCCGCTGGAGACGCTCGTGGACGTGATCGAGCCGCTGAAGATCTACCAGCGCAATGTGGACGACACGATGTACACGGTCTTTTCGCCCTACACGCTCCTGGCCGATGTGGCGGGCCCGGACCAGCCGGTGGCGCGGAAATTCCGCCGCCTGGTGGCGGACTACCTGGCGGCGCCGGACGCGGCGGCGGAGGCGCAGATCCGCAGCCAGCTGGAGCGCTGGCGCGGCAACCACGCGGAGCTGGAGGTGCTGATCCGGCAGGCGCCGGCGCTGCGCGAGGCCGAGGGCCTGTCGCGCAGCCTGAGCCGCATAGCCCAGGCCGGGCTCGAAGCCCTCGGCTACCGCAGCGGGGCCCAGCCGCCGCCCGGCTGGCGGCGCGAAAGCCTGCGCGCCTGCGAGGCAGCCCGCGAGCAGGGCGGACGCTGCGACCTGCAGGTCGTCGATCCCATCGAAGCCCTCATCCGGTCGGTGCCCTGAGGCCGGTCACGGCGTGCCGGCGCCCAGGTCCTCATCCATGACGGGCAGGATGTCCCGCTGGTAGGCGTCGCGGCCCTGGGGCGTGAGCCAGGGCAGCAGGGGCTGCCACACCTGCCGCCGGAAGCGGGGGAAATGGTCGGGCTCGTGCAGCGCCGCCGCGCGGTGCAGAAACAGCACAGCCCGCATCCAGAGCGTCTGGGCCAGCGAGTCCAGGGCCTCGGCGTCGAGGGCGGGCTGGAGCAGGCCTTTCTGCTGGTAAAAATCGAGGCGCATGCGCAGCTGGGCCTCCAGCTTCCGGAAATGGGCCTGCCAGTGCGGCTCGATGGCAGGAAAGGAGCGCCGCACCTCGATGAGGTCGATCAGGTAAAAGCGGTGGCCGGCAAAGAAATAGTAGAGCCGGGCCAGCAGCCGGTCCAGGTCCTGGAGGCCCGGCACGGCGAGGTATTCGGACAGAATGGCCGAAAAGGCCTCGTCCATCCGCTCATATACCGCCCCGACGATGGCGTCTTTGTTGGGGAAATGGTAGGCCAGGTTGCCGACGCTGATGCCCGAGTCGTCCGCGATCTGCTGCAGCCGCACATTGGCGAGGCCCTTCTCGTTGAAGAGCCGGATGGCGGCATGCAGGATACGCTGTTTGGTCTGCTGGGGCATGAGGCAAAGGTAGCGCAGGGCGGGGAATTAATTCAGGTCGATGCGCAGATCTTCGATCCGCAGGGCCAGGGTGCCGCGCTGGTCTTTGGCGGCGAGCCGGCGCATGAGCATGGCCGCCAGCGCAGCCTTGCGCGGGCAGGCGTGGGAGGCGATGCGCCGGGCGATAAACCGGAGGGGCTGGCGGTAATGGGCAAAGAGCAGGCAGATCTCCCAGGCGCCGCGCCGCCGTTCGAGGTGCTCGATGACCGCCGTATCGGCCAGCCAGGCATCCTCCCGGAAAAATCCGAGGTCGCGCACCTGCCCGACGCCGTCCGTCAGGTGGAGGCTGTTCAGGAAGCGGAGCATGGCCTGGTAGGCGCTGGGGTCGAGCTGGCACTTCATGCGGCAGGGGTCGCCTTCAAGTTAGACATAATTTTCCGCAATCAGCGCATTGAGCTGCCGGAATTCCAGCCAGCCCATGTCGCTGAAGCAGGAGGACAGCAGCCCCCAGAGCGGGTCCCGGAAGCCGGCAAAGGAACCGGCATCCAGCCCCAGCAGTTCCTGCCGGTAGAGCCAGGTCTCGGCCTGGGCCCAGTAGAGCGCCGCCAGGCGGTCGTGCTGGCCTTCGGCCTGCTCCGGCGCAAAGGCCCCGCGGGATACGTTGAAGCGGAACATCAGCCGCAGCTGCTGCTCCTGCCAGGCCCAGTGCCGGCGGTGCAGCGCGGCAATGGCCGGATAGCTCCGCAGCACGTCCAGGGTGTCCTGGTAAAAGAAGCGGTAGCGCTGCTGGATCTGAAACTGGCTCCGCATCTGGCGCTCCAGATCCTCGAAAAGCGGCAGCACGCGGAATTCCGCCATCAGCCCCTCCTGCTCCTGGCGCAGCTGCTCCCAGATCGCCTGCACGATCAGCTCCTTCGTGCGGTAGTGGTAGGCCATGTTGCCCACGCTCATCCCTTCCGCCTCGTCTGCAATGTGCTGCAGCCGCGTGCCGGCAATGCCGCTGCGGTTGAAGCAGCGGATGGCGGCGTCCAGGATGCGTTGTTTTGTCGTGCGCTGCATGGGCAGGCCGGTTCGGCGGCGGGCCGCATCAAACTTACGAAGAATCCGCCGCCCTGCACGCGGCCCCGGGGCCTGCGGACAAACCGCGGATTAGAATTTATTTTCTAAAGATTAGAAATACTTTTCTATATCTATTCTTCCTAATATATTGAACAGATGTTTCGCTGACTGCGGAACCGGACTGCTACGCTGAACCGCTGTATGACGTTTGGAAATACGCCTCAACTGCTCCGCACGCCCAAATCGAGCCGCAACGCCCGCGGCACGGTGGCCTGCGACAACACCACGATGCACCTGCTGCAAGCCAATGATTTTGTCGCTGAAGCGATCCGCAAGGAGATGCAGACGCGCAAGATCCTGATGGTGAACATCGTATCCTCTGCCGGCAGCGGCAAGACCACCCTCATGCAGGAAACGGCCCGCCGCCTCCGCGAGCGCGTGCGCATGTCCGTCCTCGTCGGCGACCTCGAAACCGAGCGCGACGCCGACCGCATCCGCCAGGCCGGCATTCCCGCCCTCCAGATCGTGACCGGCGGCATCTGCCACCTCGAAGCCCAGATGGTCTGGCAGGCCATGCAGGCGATCGACCTCGACGGCCTCGATCTGCTGTTTGTGGAAAATGTGGGCAATCTGGTCTGCCCCGCCTCCTTCGACCTGGGCGAGGACTACCGCGTGACGCTCATCGCCACCACCGAAGGCGACGACAAGCCCAAAAAATATCCGCGCATGTTTCTCACCAGCGAGCTGATGCTGGTCTCGAAGTCGGATCTGCTGCCCTATCTGCCTTTCAGCGTGGAGGCCGTCACCCAGGATGCGCGGGACGTCAATCCGAATCTGGAGGTGCTCACCGTCTCCGCCCTCAACGGGCAGGGCATGGACGACTGGTGCAGCTGGATTCTGGAGCGGGTGGCAGACAAACAGCGCAGCGAAGCCGCTCAGCCCGCATGAGCCGCAGCGCCTGGCATCTCCGGGTCCGCGGGCAGGTGCAGGGGGTGGGATTCCGCCCCTTTGTCTGCCGGCTGGCAGGCCGTTACGGCCTGGCCGGGCAGGTGTGGAATGCAGCGGACGGGGTGCATGTGCGCTTTCTGGCTGCGCCGGAGGAGGCCGAGGCCTTCCGCTGCGCGGTGCTGCACGAGGCGCCGCCCCTGGCGCGGATTACCGGCAGCACCCTGGACGCCGTGCAGGAGGATTTCCGGGCTGAAGGGTTTTCGGTGGTGGAAAGCGGGCAAGCCGCCGATGCCGACGTGCTCCTGACGCCGGATGCAGCCATGTGCGCGGACTGCCGCGCCGAGCTGCGCGATCCCGGCGGGCGCCGCCGAAGCTATGCCTTTATTACCTGCACCGACTGCGGGCCGCGCTTCACCATCGCGCAGGCGCTGCCCTTCGACCGGGAGCGCACCACGATGGCGCGCTTCACCCAGTGCCCGGCCTGCGCCGCCGAATATGCCGATCCGCAGGACCGGCGCTATTATTCCCAGACCAACTCCTGCCCGGCCTGCGGAATCCGGCTCTCGGCCCCGCCCGAAGCAGCGGCGGAATGGCTCCGCGCCGGCGAGATCGTGGCGGTCAAGGGCGTCGGCGGCTTCCTGCTGCTGTGCGACGCCCGCAATCCGGCGTCTATCCAGCGCCTGCGCACGCGCAAGCACCGTCCGGCCAAGCCCTGCGCGGTGCTCTACCCGGATGCGGAGCGGCTGGCCGGCGACGTGGTCCTGGGCGAGGAGGCCCGCGCCCTGCTCGGCAGCCCGGAGTCGCCGATCGTGATCCTGCCCCTGCGGGCGCAGCCCGCCAGCGGCCTGTGCGCCGAGCTGCTCGCGCCCGGCCTGGACCACCTGGGCGCCATGCTGCCCTATGCGCCCCTGCTGGAGCTGATTGCGGCGGCCTTCGGCGCCCCCCTGCTGGCCACCAGCGGCAACCTGTCCGGCTCGCCCATCGCCTACACCGATGCCCAGGCCCTCGAATACCTCGGCAGCGTCGCCGACCGCTTCCTCACCCACGACCGCGACATCGTAGCGCCCGTGGACGACAGCGTGCTGCGGCTCTCCCCCTTCAGCGGCACGCCCATCCTGCTGCGGCGCAGCCGGGGCTACGCGCCTTCCTTTCTGCCGCCGCATCCGCCGGAGGGGCCTGCCACGCTCGCCTTCGGCGCCGACCTGAAAAGTGCCTTCGCCTGGAGCCGCAAGGGCAGCTGCTACCTCAGCCCCTTTCTCGGCGACCTGGAAAGCTACGACACCCAGGAGCAGTTCGAGGCCATGCTCCGGCACCTGATGCGGCTCTTCGGCGCGCAGCCGGAGCGGCTGGCCGCCGATCTGCATCCCGGCTATTACTCGGTGCGGCTGGCGGAGCGCCTCGCGCTCGAATGGGGCCTGCCCCTGGCCCGGATTCCGCACCACGAAGCCCATCTGGCGGCGGTGCTGGGCGAGCAGGAGGCCTGGCCGGCAGAGCCGGTGCTGGGCATCCTGTGGGACGGCGCCGGCTACGGCCCCGACGGGCAGATCTGGGGCGGCGAATGCATCCGCTATGACGGGGAGCGCTTCGGGCGGATGGCGCATCTGGCGTATTTCCAGGTGCTGTCCGGCGATGCGATGGCCAAAGAGCCTCGGCTGGCGGCCCTGAGCCTGATCGGGGACCGGCCGGAGGCCGGGCAGCTGCTGCAGCCCAAGTTCAGCGGCGCTGCCTGGCAGACCTGCCAGCGCCTGCGGCTGCGCAGCGGCCAGCCGATGACCTCCAGCATGGGCCGCCTCTTCGATGCGGCGGCCTCGGTAACGGGCATCTGCGACCTCAACCGCTACGAAGGCGAAGCCGCCATGCGGCTGGAGGCCGCCGCGCTCCGCGAATGCCGGCGGCAGGGCCTGGCCCGCATCCAGCCCTTCGGGCTGGAAGGCGCGGAGCTGCTCGACCCGGCAGCGCTGCTCTGCGCCGTCGCGCAGGGCTGCCTGCAAGGCCATTCCGCCGATCTGCTCGCCGCCCGCTTTCACCGCACCCTCGTGGAGACCGTGCGGCACAGCGCCCGCGAAGCCGGCTGCCGCATCCTGGCATTCAGCGGCGGCGTTTTCCAGAACGGGCTCCTCTGCGACTTCCTCCGCCACTTTCTCCAACCCGAAGGCTGGCAGCTGTGCTTCCACCGAAACCTCTCGCCGAACGACGAATGCATCGCCTTCGGCCAATTGACCCATCTTCAACGCATTTCTCATCCTGTAATCTCCCGGAATCATGTGTCTGGCCATTCCTGGTAAAATCAAATCGATTGAACCCCGCTTCGGCGGTCTGGTCCGCATGGCGCAGGTGCAGTTCGGCGCCATCACCAAAGAAGCCAGCCTCGACATGGTGCCCCATGCTCAGGAGGGCGACTATGTCCTGGTGCACGTCGGCGTAGCCATCAGCGTTGTGGACGAGGCGGAAGCCCGGCGCACCTTCGAGTACCTGTCCGAAATCGGGGAGCTGGACGAGCTGATGCCGGACCACGTGCCGGAGTCCTGAGCACGCCCCCGCCTGTTGCCTGTTTCACCCGGAATCCCGTTGCCCCAATGAAATACCTCAGCGAATACCGCGATCCTGAACTGGTGTCGCAATACCTGCAGGAAATCCGCCGGACGGTGACCCGTCCCTGGTCCATTATGGAAGTCTGCGGCGGCCAGACGCACAGCCTCGTCAAAAACGGCATGCTGCAGCTCCTGCCGGAGGAAATCCGCATGATTCACGGGCCCGGATGCCCGGTCTGCGTGACGCCGCTGCACCTGATCGACAAGGCCGTGCACCTAGCGCTCGAGCACCGGGTGATGCTGTGCTCCTTCGGCGACATGCTGCGGGTGCCGGGCTCGCGCATGAGCCTGCTGGAGGCCAAAGCCCAGGGGGCGGATGTGCGGATCCTGTATTCGCCGCTGGAAGCGGTGGAGCTGGCTGCCCGCCATCCGGAGCGCGAGGTGGTGTTTTTTGCCGTGGGATTCGAGACGACGGCCCCGGCCAACGCGCTCTCCGTGCTCTACGCCCACCGCCAGGGCCTGCGGAATTATTCCATCCTCGCCTCCCATGTCCTCGTGCCGCCCGCCATTGCAGCGGTGATGGAGGACGACAGCGCGGAAATCCAGGGCTTTCTGGCTGCCGGGCACGTGTGCACCATCATGGGGCTGGGCGAATACGGCCCGCTCGCCGACAAGTACCAGGTGCCCATCGTGGTGACGGGGTTCGAGCCGGTGGACCTGCTGCAGGGCATTCTGATGACCGTCCGCCAGCTGGAGCGCGGCGAGCACCGCCTCGAAAATCCCTACAGCCGTATGGTGCAGCCCGAAGGCAATCCCGAAGCGCAGCGCGTCATGGCGCAGGTCTTCGAGATCGCCGACCGCGAATGGCGCGGCATCGGCGTGATTCCGGACAGCGGCTACGAGGTCCGGGCGGAATTTGCAGCCTACGATGCAGGCCGGAAATTCGATATTCCGATCGAAAAAGCGCAGGAAAGCCCCGACTGTATCGCCGGCCAGGTGCTCAAAGGCATCAAAAAACCCCACGACTGCCCTCAGTTCGGGAAAAAATGCACCCCGCAGTCGCCGCTGGGCGCTCCGATGGTGTCTTCCGAAGGCGCCTGCGCCGCCTATTACCACTATTCCCAGGCCTTGGGCCAGCCCGCCTGAGCAATTCCCCCGCCTGATCCGTCTATGGAACGCCTGACCTCTCCCATGCGCGAAGCAAAACGCCGGATGCTCCTGCAATGCCCCATGCCGAAGCTGGACTTCGAGGTGATTACCCTCGGCCACGGCAGCGGCGGCCTGCTCACCAACCGCCTCCTGGAGGCCGGCGTGTTCGATCTGCTCCGCAATGAACACCTCGACACCCGCCACGACGGCGCCATCCTCCGGCTCGACGGCCCGCTGGCCTTCAGCACCGACAGCTATGTGATTTCGCCCATCATCTTCCCCGGCGGCGACATCGGCGAGCTGGCCATCAACGGCACCGTAAACGACCTCGCCATGTGCGGCGCCATTCCCCGCTACCTGTCGCTCAGCTTCATCCTGGAGGAAGGGCTGCCGCTGCGCACCTTCTGGGAGCTGCTGGTGTCGGTCAAGTGTGCGGCGGAGCGCGCCGGCGTGCAGATCGTGACCGGCGATACGAAAGTGGTGGAGCGGGGCAAAGGCGACCAGATTTTCATCAATACCTCCGGCATCGGGCAGGTCCATCCCCGCGCGCAGATCTCCATGCAGCGGGTCGGGGCCGGGGACCAGATCCTCGTGAGCGGACCGCTGGCAGCCCACGGCATCGCCATCATGCGCGTGCGCGAAGGGCTGAGTTTCGAGGCGGATATCGAAAGCGATACGGTAAATCTGAACCACACGGTGGAGGCGCTGCTGGATGAATTCGGCGAAGCCATCCACCTGTTCCGGGACCCGACGCGTGGCGGGGTGGCCACGGTGCTCAGCGAGCTGGCGCGCGATGCGCGCCTCGGCGTGGAGCTGATCCAGGATCGGATCCCGGTGGCCGAGGCCGTCGCCTCCGCCTGCGAACTGCTGGGGCTGGACCCCCTGTATGTAGCCAATGAAGGCATCTTCCTGGCTGTGGTGGACGCGGCAGCGGCCGATGCTGTACTGGCGCGCTTGCGCAGCCTGCCGCACGGCAGCCAGGCCGCCAGCATCGGATCCGTGACGGCGGAGCATCCCGGCCAGGTGGTGCTGCGCAGCCGCATCGGCGGACGCCGGGCCGTGAACATGCTGGTAGGGGAACAATTACCCAGAATCTGCTGAATATGAACCGGATCACTGCCATTTCCCTCGTCCTCCTGCTGGCCTCCTGCGCCTCGCAGCCGCCGGCAGACCGCAGCGCTTCGCTGCTGGCCTTCGAGCAGGCGCGCATTGCGGCCACGAAAAACAGCGACGTGCAGGCCCTGCAGTCCATGCTGGCCGAGGACGTCGTCTGGGTCCACTCCAACGGCAAGGTGGATGACAAGGCAGCCTACCTGGCTGATTTCCAGGCGCAGACTACCTCCTATACCGCTGCGGAGGCCAAGGCCTCGCGGGTGCGCTTCTACGGCGAGATCGGCATCGTCACCGGCGATGCCCGCTTCGCGGGCGTATCGCACGGGGAGCCCTTCGACTTCCAGGCCCGCTATACCGCCGTGTACCGCTGGCAGGGCAGCACCTGGCAGGCCATTTCCTGGCAGACGACCCGCATTCCGCCCCAGCCCTGACGATGGACGACCAGACGCTGCATATCTCCCTCGGCAAAGCCCGCCCTGCGGCTGCGCCGCCGCCTGCGGAGCCCCTGACCGGTGCCCTGCGCAGCTTCCGCGGCGATCCGGAGCAGCCCTTCCTGGCGCCGCGCGGCATCTGGCTCTGCGGCAGCCGCCTGCTGGTCTCGGACACCGGCCAGAACCGGGTGCTGATCTGGAACCGCCTGCCGGAATCTCAGCAGGAGCCCGCATCGGTGATCCTGGGGCAGCCCGATGCGGAAGCGACCGGCCGACAGGCCGGTGCGCGCGCCTCCAGCCTGCAGTATCCCTCCGGCATCTGGTCGGATGGCAGCCGCCTCATCGTGGCCGATGCCTGGAACCACCGCGTGCTCATCTGGCGCCGCTTTCCGGAGCGGCACGGCCAGCCCGCAGATGTGGTCGTCGGGCAGCCGGATATGACGGGCAATCAGCCGAATATCGCCGGAATCGGCGCGGCGCCTTCCCTGCGCTCGCTCAACTGGCCCTACGGGGTCTATTCCGACGGCACCCGGCTCTGGATTGCCGACACCGGCAACCGGCGCATCCTCGTGTACGACCAGATCCCCGATGCCGACGGCGAAGCCGCCAGCCGCGTCATCGGCCAGCCCGACGGCAGCAGCCGCGAGTACGACCCCGCCTGGCCGCTCTGGCCCTACTCGGTGCGCATCGGCCCGGCAGGCGAGCTGGCCGTCGCAGACCCCCAGGCGTACCGGATTCTGCTCTGGCCCCGCTGGCAGGATGCCGCACACATGCCTGCCCGCACGGTGATCGGCCAGCCGGATCTGGCACATAACGGCATGAACCAGTACGGCCTGTATCCGGCGGCGCATACGCTCAGCTGGTGCTACGACTGCTGCTTCAGCGGCAGCGGCCTGCTGGCCGCCGATACCGGCAACAGCCGGATCCTCTGGTTTGACCCGCTGCCCGCACAGTCCAATGCGGCAGCGGCCCATGTAGTCGGCAAAGCCGATTTTACAACCGGCAGCGAAAACCTGGATACCGTCTTCGGCACGGAACAGACGCTGTACTGGCCCTTTTCGCTCTGCGTTTCCGGCGGCCGCATGGCCATTGCCGATACCGGCAATCACCGCATCATGCTCGCATCCTTCCCCCCTGTAACCTGACTTCCGCTATGAATCCTGCGTTTCCTCTGCTGTTTGCCGCCCTGGCTGGCTTTACCCACGCCTTCGAGACCGATCACCTGCTGGCAGTCAGCAGCATCGTGGTCCGGCGCAACCGCCTCCTGCTGGCGGTCAAAGACGGCATCTACTGGGGCCTGGGCCATACCTCGACCATCCTGATCATCGGCCTGATTGTGATTGCGGGGAAAATGGCCATTTCCGAGGGCACCTTCCACTACTTCGAGGCAGCTGTCGGGGCCATGCTGGTCGCGCTGGGGATCGTGCGGATCGTCAAAGTGCTGCGCCGCCGGCCGGAGACTGCGCATCCGCACCTGCATGACCACGAGGGCAAGCATCATCTGGCCTACGGCATCGGCGCAGTGCACGGGCTGGCCGGCAGCGGGGCGCTGGTCGTGCTCGTCATGAGCCAGCTCAGCTCGGTATCCGGCAGCATCGGCTATCTGCTGATCTTCGGCCTGGGGTCGGTTGTGGGCATGCTGCTGGCTTCGGGGGTTTTCAGCCTGCCGTTTTCGCAGCGCCACCTCTCCAATGCCGCGCTCCAGCTCGCGCTGACCCTGCTCTCGTCCGGGCTGTGCATCTGGTTCGGCATGCAGATCGTGTACGAAAACCTGACAGCAGCCTGACCGATGCACCCGACACCTTCCCCCCAGACCCCGGAGGAGCAGCTGCTGGATGCCCTGGCCCGCTACGGGATTCCGGTGCTGCATGCCGAAGGCCGCCGGATCACGGTGCCGGGCGGATATGAAATCGAAATGGAGCAAGGGCTGCTGTTCAAATTGCGGCATGCGGGCAAGGTGGTCGCGCCCTTCGGCGACCTGGACGAGCTGTGCGAGTTTATTCAACTGGGCTGAAAGATGAAGACAGAACGGATCGAACTGGCCGTTGCGGGGCTTTCGGCAAGCGAGTCGAGCCCCGGCAATTATGCCCTGATCCTGGAGGACACGCAGAGCCGGCGGCGCTTTCCGGTAATCATCGGCGCGGCTGAGGCCCAGTCGATTGCGGTATGTGTGGAGCAGATGCGCCCGCCCAGGCCCCTGGCGCACGACCTGTATGTGCAGTCGATGGAGGCGCTGGGGGTGAAGATCGAGGAAATGATCATCCGCAGCGTAGCGGACGGCATTTTTTATGCCGCGCTGATCCTCCGGGCTGCCGACGGGCGCCGGATCGAGGCAGATGCGCGGACCTCCGACGCCATTGCGATTGCGCTGCGCTGCGGCGCACCGATGTACACCTATCCGGAGGTGGCGGAAGAAGCCGGATTTTTGGCCGAAGTATTCTCCGGGCGGCAGAAAAAGGGATCTGTTTCCGCCTATACGGTCGCGGAAATGGAAGAAATTCTGCAAAAGCTGCTCGACAAGGAAGACTACGAAAGTGCAGCGCGGGTGCGCGCCATGATCGGGCGGCGCCAGGCCGGCGATGCGGAGCGCTGAGTCATTCGTCGAGCTCCACGCCGCTGATCAGCAGCTCGGTACCGGCGATAAGGTCGCTGCTGGGCTTGCCGCAGTGCGCGCAGACGAAGCGGTACTGCTCCACCGCCGACTCGCCGCCGCAGGCGGCGCAGCGGATGCGGATGGGCACTGTCTCGATCTCCAGCCGGGCCTGCTGATATTCAGGCGCATCCGTAGCGACCACGGCATCGAAGGCATTGTGCATCAGCAGCGGCTCCACATTCGAGAGCTGCCCGATCTTCAGCCGGATCGCGCGGATACGGCTCCGTTCCGCTTCGCCGAAGGTCTCCTCCAGCGCGCGGAACATGTTGCGGACGAGGGAGATTTCGTGCATACGTCGGTTCCGGCCCGGAAGATAGGCAAAATCCCGCTCAGCCGAGGCCTTTGAGCAATTGCCAGAGCATCTGCACAAAGACGATCTTGCCGATGAGCAGCAGCGGATACACCAGCGCGTAGCCGTAGGTCGGGATCTTGTTCTGCGCCTGGTTGTTCGCAAATTCGAGGTTGGCGGGGTGGTGGCTGATCATGCCGATCAGGAGGATGAAGGGGATTTTCATCACCTTGTATCCCACCAGGAGAATCAGCATGCCGGCCAGCAGGCTGACCACAGCGCCGGAGAGAAACATCTGCGGCCCCACAGGGCTCAGCATGGTGGAGAGGAAGGTAGCCCCGGAATTGATCCCGATGGCCGCGAGCATGAGCATCAGGCCGATCTGGCGCAGGGTCAGGTTGGCGGAATACGGCAAGGTCCAGAGAATGGGGCCGGAGCGCCGGATAAACGAGAGCAGCAGCCCGGCCACCAGCGGCCCGCCTGCAAACCCCAGGCTGAACAGAATGCCGCCCGGCAGGGTCAGCTCCACCGACCCGAACAGGATGCCCAGCCCCATGCCCAGCCCGAACGACAGCAGGTCGATATGGCTGAGATGCTCATAGGAATCGCCGAATATTTTCTCAAGGCTCTTCAGGTCTTCTTCCCTGGCCAGCACCCGGATGCGGTCTCCGAGTTCCAGCACCGTCTCCGGCTGCACCAGCGAATCCACATCGCCCCGCCGGATGCGGGTCAGCACGACCCGGTACTGCTCAGGCAGGTTGAGCGAGGCCACGGTCTTGCCGGCAATCGCCGGATTGGATACCACAATCCGGCGCATGGTAAACACCGAACGGTCGTCGGAGAGGTCTTCTTCCACCGCCGGGCCCATGAGGGCCGCTACCCGGGCCACTTCCGGCGTTTCGCCCGTGATCGTGACCAGATCCCCCGGCTGAAAGACCAGCTCCCAATGGCACAAGGCATGGTTGTCGCCCCGTTTGAAGCGGCCGAATACCACATTGCACTGGTGCCGCTGCTTGAAGTCGCGGAGGGTCAGCTGCATCGCTGCTGCTTCGGTTATCCGCAGGGTCTGGTTGACGATGGGCTGCCCGCTGGGAAATTCATTCGCCAGGGCCAGCGTTTCCGCCTGAAAATTCACCCGCAGTACCCGCTGCATGACCGCAACGGCTACCATCAGGCCCAGCACCCCCATCGGATACGAGATTGAATACCCGACTACCGCATTGTTGGCCATGGTCTGAGCCTGCTCGCCCCCCTGGGCCTGTATCGCATCCAGCAAGCCCGCGAGCGCCGGGGTATTGGTCGTGATGCCTGCCAGCAGGCCCGCCGCACCCGAAGAATCAAAGCCGAATACAAATGACGCTGCCCCGATGCAGATGCTCAGCAGGCTCAGCGCCAGCACCGCGAAGATCAGGTTCGCGGTTCCCCGGTTTTTCATCGACCCGAAAAAGGCCGGGCCGGAACTCAGCCCGATGCTGTACACAAAGATGGCCAGCCCCAGCAGCTTGATCACGTCCGGGATCTGGATCTCGGGCCGCATAGCGCCCAGCGCCAGCCCCACGAAGAGCACCGCAGCTACGCCCAGGCTGTTGCCGCGGAATTTGATGTTGCCGATGAAGGAACCAATGGCTGCCGCCAGAAACAGATACAGCAGCGCTTCTTCGGGATGTGCAGTTTCATGCATAATCGGACAGATGAGGGTACAGGCATGGCTTGGCAAGGCCGGGACAAAGGTAACGGCCTGATCTTCGCTTCCCGGATGAGTTTGGTCAGCGGCCGGCAGAATCTATCTGCCCGCCTGCAGCGCCGGGGACCGCGCTGCGGCTCATTTCAGATGGGTGCCGAAGAAAGCCAGGGTACGGCTCCAGGCCAGCTGCGCAGCCTCCGCATTGTAGCGGGCCGGAGAGGTGTCGTTGTGGAACGCATGGTTGGCCCCCGGATACATATGCAGCTCATACCGGGTTCCGGCCGCTTTGAGTGCAGCTTCATAGGCGGCAATGCCGGCATTGATGCGTTCATCGAGCTCGGCATAGTGCAGCTGCACCGCCGCTTGGATCTTCGGGACCTCGGCAGCATCCGGCTGGCGTCCGTAGAAGGCGACGGCCGCCCGCAGGCCCGGCACGTGCACGGCCAGGGAATTGGCCATGGCGCCGCCCCAGCAGAAGCCCACGCATCCGTAGTGGCCGTTGCAATCCTTGCGTGTGTCCAGATAGCCGAATACGCGGATGAAATTCTGAAGGCTTTCCTCGGGTTTGAGCTGGGTAAAGAGGCTGCGGGCCTCGTCCTCGTTGGCTGGCGTGCCGCCCAGGGGTGCCAGCGCATTGGGCGCGATGGCCAGATAGCCAGCCTGCGCCGCCCGGCGGGTCACATCTTCGATGTGGGCATTCAGCCCCCGGTTTTCGTGGATGACCACCACGGCAGCGTAGCGCTTGCGCTTGCGGGGACGGGCCACGTAGGCGCTCATCGTGCCGCTGACGCCGGGGTAGGAGATGGTTTCGGTAATCAGGTCGTCCGCATCCGTGCGGGCGGCGGTGCTGTAATCGGGTTCCAGCAGCGGCAGGATGGAGCGGGCAGCGGCAGCGCTGCCGGCCATTTGGGCCAGGCGGCGCAGGAAGGCGCCGCGGGTCAGCGGGCGGTGGGTGTACTCGTCGTAGAGGCGGATGAATTGCGGATCAAGCATGGGTACAGGATAAGGCCGGCAGAAGCACCGCGCAGATCAAACATACGCTTCCTGCCGCAAACGGTCAACCTGCTGTGCCGATCCAGGGCGCATAGACGGCCAGCAGGCGGGCCTGCTCCTCTTCCCAGCACAGCTCGGCCGCGGCTGCCTCGCAGGCCGCCGCGCATCGGGCATAGCGCTCCGGATCTTCGAGCAGCGCCCGGATCTGCGCCGCCAGCCCTTCGGGCGTTCGCTCTGCTGCCGGCAGCACGGCGCCGGTGCCGTAGGTTTCCACCAGGCTGCGCATTTCCGGCAGGTCTGATACCAGCACCGGCACGCGGGCCTGGAGGTAATCGAAAAGCTTGTTCGGCAGGGCCAGCCGGTAGCTGGCGCCCAGTTCCTCCTCCAGGCTGAAGCCCAGCGAAGCCTGCGCCGTGAGGCCGGGCAGCTGCTCCGCCGGCACGAAGCCCTTGAAGATCACCCGCTCCCGGGCCGCCGACGCGGCCGCCAGCGCCCGCAGCTCCGCCTCCACGTCGCCCCGCCCGATGATCCAGAGCCGGTATTCCGGCAGGTGCTCCAGGGCCCGGATCATCAGCCCGACGCCCCGGCCGGTGTTGAGCGCGCCCTGATAGAGCAGCAGGCCCGGCTCGCGGGCTGCCGCAGGCCGTTCCCGGCGGAAGGGGACGTTCCGCACCACGGCGAAAGGCCGCCCGTAGCGCTGCGCATACGCCTGCGCGATGCCCGCGCTGACGGTGATGGCCGCATCCGTGCGGGGCAGCAGCAGGCGCTCCAGCGCCAGCCAGATCCCGCGGGTCAGCGGGCGGTGCAGCAGTTCGGGCACTTCGGTGAAGTATTCGTGGCTGTCGTACACCAGGCGGGCGCCGGTAAGCCGGGCTGCGAGCCAGCAGGCGGCCAGGGTGTCGAGGTCGTTGGCGTGGATGGCTGCCGGGCGCAGGCGCAGCAGGAGCAGCCAGAGGCGCAGGTTGTACTCCAGGTAAAACAGCTTGCCGCGGCGGAAACGCAGCCGCATGCGGATCTGCTGCCAGCCGGTACCGGGCAGGGGCAGGGACTCCGGCAGCTGCCGCCCGACGGCAATCACCTCCTGCCCCGCCGCCCGCAGGGCGGAGGCGGTGCGGCGCAGGCGCTGGTCGCCGCTGAGGTCGTTGGTGACGGGAAGCACAATGCGCATACCGGGCGGGATCGGCCTGCAAGATACGCCGCCGGGCCGGTTCCGCATATTCCGCCGGACCGCTTCGCAACGCTTCAGCCTTTCATCCGTTTACATGAATGGTACACCGCTTCAGATATTCTGCCCCCTCCGGTATGCATCACCGCAAGCTCTGGCAGCTCATGGCGTCCCTCGGCGAAGAGGAACGGATGCGGTTTGGCCGCTGGCTGGACGCCGAGCTGGGCACCCGGCAGCAGTTTGTGCGGCAGCTGGCCGCCCGGCTGCTCGAAGCACAGGAGGCGCCCGCCTCCCTGCAGCTCTGGCAGCACCTCTATCCCGGCGCGCCCTATGACGATGCGCGCATGCGCAAGCTCTTCCGCGACCTCACGGCGCATGTGGAGGAGTTTCTGGCCATCGAAACTTTCCGCAGCGACCGCGCAATGCGGGACGCCTACCTGCTCGCCGCCCTCAATACCCGCGGCATCGACGAGGTCTTCATCCGCCAGTACCGCCATACCCAGCTGCAGCTCCGCAGCAAAACCCTGCTCCGCGAGGATGATTACTGGATTCTGCTGAAGCTGGAGGAGGAACTGTACCGCTTTCACGTCAAGCATCCGGGCAAGCGGAGCACGGCGGCCAGCTATTTCTCGCCGGGCTTCTGGTCGGAGCGATTTCAGGAAATCCACCGCTACCTGGACCGCTTCTGGATCAGCAAGCACCTGCGCATCCTGGTGGCGATGACCTTCCGCATGCCGGGCTATGCCGGCAGCCTGACGCCGATGCACGAGGCCGGCATGGAGCTGGCGCAGGAGCCGGCGCTGGAGGCCGGCGACCTGCTCATCCGCATCTGGAACGGATGCTACCGCCTGCAGGCCGAGCCTTCTGAGGCCCGTGCGGAGGAAGTGTACCGCCTCGCGCAGGCGCACGAGGCGCACCTGAGCGCGCCCGATCTCCAGGCCATCCACGGGGTGCTTTTCAACGATACCATCCAGCGCATGGCGCGCACCGGAGAGGCCGGGCTGGCGGCACGGGCCCTGGAATTGCTCGACTGGGGCATCCGCGGCCGGTTCCTGCTGTTCAACGGCGTGCTGCCGGCCACCTACTACCGCAACAGCATCGCCCTGAGCCTGCGCCTCCACGACTACAGCCGCGCCCGGCAGTATCTCGATACGCTGACTCCCCTGCTGGATCCGGACGAGCAGGAGGAAACCCGCGACCTGGGGCTGGCGATGCTGTACTATCAGCAGGGCGCATATGCCGAGCTGTTCCGCCTGACGGCTTCCCGCCGCTTCCGAAATGTCCAGTACGAGCTCAATGTGCGGACCCTGCTGCTGCAGGCGCATTACGAATCAGGAGAAGCGGATCAGGCCTGGCTCAGCGACATGGTGAACGGCCTGATCCGCTATGTGCGCAGCCGCCGCAATCTGGCGCCTGCCTATCAGAAAGCCTATCTCAACCGGCTCCGGCTGCTGCTGCGCCTCATTGGCGCAGACAGCCTGCAGGATCTGCGCCGCCTGGAGGACAGCCTGGCCAGGACCCGGCCCATCGACAACCCCGAGTGGCTGCGCCAGAAGATTGCGCGCAAGCGCGAGCAGCTGGCCGCAGGCCGCACCTACTGAACCACGATGATGTGCCCGTAGGCCTGGGTGCCGATCAGGGTGATGACCCGGTACAGGCCGGGCTGCAGGCCCGGAAGCTGGAGCGGCACCGAGGTGCCCCGTCCGACGGTACGGGCCACCGGCTGGTTGTTGCCGTTGATGACCCATACTTCGGCAATGTCGTGGGTGGATTCCACGGTCAGGATGCCGTTGCCCTGGATGGGGTTGGGATATACGCGGATGGCCGGATGGGTGTCGTCCAGGCTTACGCGCAGCGGCACATCCTCAATTACCACTACAATGCCGCCAATGCTGGTCAGGGTCAGCGTGTACTGCGCGCGGAGCGTGCCGAGGCCGGCCAGCATCAGGAGGGAAAAGCATACGGATACAGAAATCCGGGAGAAAAACGGGTAACGTGTGCTGCGTTGCATGGTGGTAAACTGGTGTGTTATCCGATGAAAGTGCGAATACTGTAAAGTCTGATGCAATACTATTTCTGTTGCGGGGAAGTAAAAAAGTCATTCCCCCGGCGATGCTACACTTCCTCCGCTGCGAAACCCGCGCAGATCTTACACCGCAGCAGTTCGTTAATTAATTAACCGGTCAGGCAATTAACTCCGGCGCCCCCCGCCTTTGCCGCCCGATCCGCCGAAATCTGACATCCCCGCTCCGGAATCTGCCTGCCGAAGCGCCCCGCGCTGTAACATCCTGCTCCAAATCTTGTATCTTGCATTCCCCTCCTGCTACTCCGATTGCATGGCATCCTCCAACTGGTACCTGCCTTACAAGAACGACCGCCTGCTGCTGCGCGATGTGCTGGCGATCGAGCGCACCCGGCTCGCCTACGAGCGCACCCTGCTGGCCTATCTGCGCTCCGGACTGTATTTTGTGTTTGCCGGGCTGTCGATTCTGTCCTTCAAAGAGCTGGTCAGCATCCATTACCTGGGAATCGGGCTGGTGCCCTTGGGGCTGGCGACCGCAGCGCTCGGCGTCTGGCGCCATGTTAACCGCATTAAACAGCTGCGCATTCTCAAGCCCGACGAATCGCGGACACACCACAGCCTCGAACTGCTGGACGACGAGCTGTAAATGCGGCCTGCTTCCTGCCATATTCCATCCCTGTCATTCCAATCCAATCCAATCCAATCAATCTGACCTGATGATGAGATCATTACGCATTGTGCTGGCCGGCGGGCTGCTGCTCGCCGCCGCATCCGGAGCCGCACAGGGCACCTGGGTGCAGAAAGCCTCCATCAGCGGGGTGGGCCGCTTCTGGGCAGCTTCATTTTCTGCGGGAGGCAAGGGCTATGCCGGCACCGGGCGCACCGGATTCTCCGGGAACGCCGTCGCTGATTTCTGGGAATACGACCCCGCCACCGATACCTGGGCCCAGATCGCCGACTATCCCGGCGGTGCCCGCGAAGGCGCCTCCGCCTTCAGCACGGATGCCAAAGGCTACGTAGGCTTCGGCACCTCATTCATCAATTTCGAGAAGGACTTCTACGAATACGACCCCGCTGCCAACGCATGGACCGCCCTCGCCGCCTGTCCGGGGATCGGGTTCGCATATTCGGAAGGCTTCGTGATCGACAGCACCATCTACATCGGTCCGGAAAACGGCACCGGCAACGTATATGCCTACCAGATCGGCACGAATACCTGGTCGGAAAAGGCCAACTTCCCGGGCCGCGACCGCCGGGCGCAGGTGGCATTTTCCGTGGATGGAACCGGCTACCTTGGCCTCGGCTTCTGGGTCTTCGGCAGCGTGCAGCGCGATATGTGGAAATACGACCCCGTTGCGGATGCCTGGACCGAAATCTCCAACATGGACATTCCCTCCGACCAGTCTTTCGGCTTCGGACTTAATGGCTACGGCTACGTGTACAATGTAGGCCAGAATGCCAAGAATCTCTACCGCTACGACCCGGCTGCCGATGCCTGGGAATTGGACAATACCTTCCCCGGCAACCGCACGGCCAATGCCTCCGGCTTCACCATCGGAGACAAGGGCTATCTGGTGTTCGGCGAAGAAACCGTCTCCGGCGGCAATACTGCCAGCAGCAAGCTCTGGGAATTCACCCCCAATATCTTCCCCAACGCCGCCGACCCGGATCTGCCCGGCATGGCGCGCCTGGATGCCGCTCCCCTGCCTGGGAAGCTGCTGATCCGCGAAGCCCGCTACACCGGCACCGCCTCCCTGGAGCTGCGCGATCTGTCGGGCAGGCTGGCAGCGGAGCGCGGCCTGCCGCCCGGCGGTCGCTGGGAAGGGATCTGGCCCCTGCCGGCGTTGCCTGCCGGTGTGTATGTGCTGCGCCTGCAGGATGCCAGCGGCGCCGCTGCGGCGCAGAAGCTCTATATCCGGTGATCCGCCGCGTTCTGCCGCTGCTGCTGGTGTGCTGGGCAGCCTGCCGCGAGCCTTCGCAGCAGGCTGCCCGGCCAGCCGGCCCTGTTCATACGCTCGGCGTGCAGGCCGTGCCGGGCGGCTACGGCTATCTCCTCCTGCGCGGCGGCAAGCCGCTCATCCGGCAGCCGTTTGTGCCTGCGGTGCCGGGGCGGATTCCGTTTCCCGATTCGCTGACGGCCCGGCGCGCCGGAGAGCTGGCCTTGCAGAAACTCGAGGCCGGTGAGTTTCCTCCGGCTCTGCGCCGCGAAGAGCTTCAGGCCCTCTGGCCGGCAGGCACAGATTTTCCGGCACCTTGACCCGAAATCCCTGCTTTTTTTAGAAACTTTCCTATATTCCAGCCTCAAGACTCCTGCTACCCGCAATGGAACGTATCTGGCTGCGGCATTACCCCCAAGGGGTCCCGCACGACATCAATCCCGATCTTTACAGCAGCCTCGCCGATGTGGTGGATGAATCGCTGCGAACCTTCGGCAGCAAGCCTGCCTATGCCTGCATGGGCAAGGTCCTCACCTTCCGCGAGATCGATGACCGCTCCCGCGCCCTGGCGGCCTACCTGCAGTCGCGCGGCATGCAGCCCGGCGACCGCCTCGCCATCATGCTGCCCAACCTGCTCCAGTATCCCATCGCCCTCTTTGCTGCGCTGCGCGCCGGCCTCGTGCTGGTCAATACCAATCCGCTCTACACCGAGCGCGAAATGCGGCATCAGTTCAAGGACTCCGGCGCGACGGGGATTCTCATCGCCGAAAACTTCGCCCACCACCTCGAAAAAATCCTGCCCGAAACGGACCTCAAAACGGTCATCGTTACGGGCATCGGCGATCAGCTCGGCGGCCTGAAGGCCCCCCTCGTCAATTATGTGATCCGCAAGGTGCGGAAAATGGTGCCGCCCTACCGCATCCCGGGTGCCGTGCGCTTCAGCGCTGCCCTGCGCCAGGGCGCCCGCATGCAGATGCGCCGCGTCCGCACCGGCCCGCAGGATGTGGTCGCCATCCAGTACACCGGCGGTACCACCGGCGTTTCCAAAGGGGCCATGCTCACCAACCGCAACCTGATCGCCAACATGCTCCAGATCCGGGCCTGGATGGGCGATTTCGTGCGCGAAGGCGCAGAGTATGTGCTCACGCCGCTGCCGATGTACCACATTTATTCCTTCACGGTCAACTGCCTGTGCTGCCTGCTGATCGGCGGCTGCTCCGTGCTCGTGGTCAACCCCCGCGACCAGAAGGCGCTGATCGGCGATATGAAGCGCTATCCCATTTCCCTCATGACCGGGGTCAATACGCTCTTCAATGCTCTGAACAACAACCCCGAATTCGCTACGGTCGACTTCAGCTCCTGGCGCATCGTCTCCGGCGGCGCCATGGCGATCCAGAAGCCCGTGGCCGACCGCTTCAAGGAAATCACCGGCCTTACGCTCTGCGAAGGCTTCGGCATGACGGAGTCCTCGCCGGTGGTGACCGTCAACCCCTTCGACGGCAGCGGAAAAATCGGCTCCATCGGGGTGCCCGTGCCTTCCACCTTCGTGCGCATCGCCGATGAGCAGGACCAGCCGCTGCCCCTCGGCGGGCGCGGCGAAATCCAGGTCTCCGGCCCGCAGGTCATGGCCGGCTACTACAACCGGCCCGATGAAACCGCCAAAACCATCACCTCCGACGGCTGGCTCAAAACCGGCGATGTAGGCGTCATGGACGAGGACGGCTATGTGCGCATCGTGGACCGGATCAAGGACATGATCCTCGTGTCGGGCTTCAATGTGTACCCCAACGAAATCGAAGAGGTGGTGGCCGCGCACCCCAAGGTGCTGGAAGCTGCCGCCATCGGCGTGCCGGACGAGCATTCAGGAGAGGCAGTCAAGCTGTTTGTGGTGAAAAAGGACGAATCGCTGACTGCCGACGAGATCCGGGATTTCTGCGCGGAAAACCTCACCAATTACAAGCGCCCTCGCCACATCGAATTCCGCACGGAGCTGCCCAAAACCAACGTAGGCAAAATCCTGCGCCGGGCGCTGCGGGAGCCTGCGGCTTCCTGAGCGCCTGCGCGGCTGCCATACCGAAAAAGCCCCGCAGATGCGGGGCTTTTTCGGTAGATCCGGCCGGCAGATGCCGGGTCAGAAGGCGTAGTCCAGCTTGCCGGTCAGCTGATCGGCAAGCTCGCGGCGCAGCGCAACCGTATTGACCAGCGGCGCGCGGGTCAGGCGGCGCAGCCCCGACATCAGCATCGCATGCTCCTGCTCCTTGGCAAAGGCTGCAATGGCCCGCTTGCCGGAGGTATAGACGCGGTCCACGGTGTCGGCGAGGTAAATGCGGGCAATCGCCATCGCGCTGCCGGCCTCTTCTCCGCCGGCGGCAAGTTTTTCGGCGCGCAGCAGCGCAGATTCCGCCGCATACACCTCGATCATCATCTCGGCCAGCTCCATGAGCAGCTCCTGCTCGTCGTTGATCCGGGCGCCCAGATCCTGCACGGCCTTGCCCGCCACCAGCAGGGTGGCCTTTTTGAGCTGAGCCAGCACAGCGTGCTCCATTCCCAGCGGCCCTTCCAGGGGCTGCAGCTCGCCCTGCGGCTGCGCCAGCTCCTGCACCACCGCCATGACCGGCGCCATCAGGTTGAGCTCGCCCTTGAGCGCGCGCTTCAGCACCATGCCCACCAGCAGCATGCGGTTGATCTCGTTGGTGCCTTCGTAGATCCGCGTGATCCGCGCATCGCGGTAGGCCCGCGCCATCGGCGCTTCTTCGGAGAAGCCCATGCCGCCGAAGATCTGCACCCCTTCGTCCACCACATAGTCCAGCACCTCGGAGGAATGCACCTTCATCATCGCGCACTCGATCGCGAATTCTTCCGTCGCCTTGAGCACGGCGGTATGCTTGGGCAGGCCGCCCTCCGCAAGCTCCTGGATTTTGTCCTCGATGTTCTGGCCTGCGCGGTACACGGCTGCCTCGGTAACCCAGGTGCGCACCGACATCTCGGCCATCTTGTGGCGGATGGCGCCGAAGCTGGCGATGGGCTGCCCGAACTGGCGGCGCTCCGCCGCGTAGCGGACCCCTTCGCCAATGACGCTCTTGCAGGCGCCGATGACGGCGGCAGCCAGCTTGATCCGCCCGATATTCAGGATGTTGACCGCAATCTTGAAGCCGTTGCCGCGCTCGGAGAGCATATTCTCCACCGGCACCGGCGTTTCATTGAAAAACACCTGGCGCGTGGAGGAGCCTTTGATGCCCATTTTCTTCTCCTCGTCGCCGAGGGTGATGTTGCCGAAGCTGCGCTCGACGATGAAAGCCGAGTGGTTCTTGTCGTCGTCCACCTTGGCAAAGACGATCATCAGATCGGCGAATCCGGCATTGGAGATCCACATCTTCTGGCCGGTGATGAGGTAATGCGTGCCGGCTTCGTTGAGGCGGGCGCGGGTCTTGCCGGAATTGGCGTCGGAGCCGGCCTCCGGCTCGGTGAGGCAGTAGCAGGACTTCCATTCGCCGCTGGCCAGCAGGGGCAGGTACTTCGCTTTCTGGTCTTCGGAGCCGTAGTACTGGATCGGCAGCGTGCCGATGCCCGTATGGGCACCGAAGGCGGTCGAGAACGAGCCCGTGGGCCCCAGCATGTCGGCAATGAGCATGGAGGTGTTGAAGCTCATGCCCAGCCCGCCGAATTCTTCGGGCACCGTGACCCCCAGCAGGCCCATTTCGCCGGCCTTTTCCAGCATGACCGGCATCAGGCCGCTTTCCGGGTTTTCGAGGGTTTCGAGATTGGGGCGGATCTGCCGGTCGATGAAGTCCTGGCAGGCTTCCGCCATCATACGCTGCTCCTCGGAGAACGATTCGGGAATGAACACTTCCTCGGGAGCCGTGGCGCGGATCAGAAATTCTCCGCCGCGAATAGCCGGGCGCTTAGCTGTGGTTTGCATGCTGGTATCTGTAAAATGCTGAATCAGAAGGATTTCGGACGCCTGCCGCGCACGCCGGACAGGCAGATAGTATGCTTGCATACTATCTTATAAACGAAGATACGCAGAAAGTGTTATGCATGCATACTATTAGGAAAAAATTTTACCTGAAATTTTTTCCTGCCCGCCCGCCCTGCGGCTACTCTTTCAGCAGGGCCTCGATGAATGCAGTATACTGCTCCACAAACCGCGTGTGATACGCGCCCGTGCCCGGTCCGTAATAGCCGGTGTGGATCTTGCGGATGCGGCCCTGCCGGTCGAGATAGATCGCCGTAGGATAGGCCATGATGTGGTTCAGCATCGGAAGCGCCTGGGATGCCAGGGCTTTGTCGGTGGAGGTGCTGGCCAGCAGCACTTCGTAGGGCAGGCCGAGGGCCTGCTTCATGCGGCGGATGGCTGCCAGGGAGCTGGCGGTCTCGCCCGTGCGTTCGAAGGCCAGCCCGATGATTTCCAGCCCTTCCGCCTGATACCGGCGGTGCCAGGCTGCCAGCTGCTTCGACTCGTCCATGCAGTTGGGGCACCAGGATCCGAGCACCTGCACGATGACCGCCTTGCCCTGATAGGCCGGATCGGCCAGCGATACCATGCGGCCTTCCGGATTGGGGAAGGAAAAGGCGAGGCGTTCGTAGCCGGGCAGCAGATAGGTAAGCGAATCGGGATCGGTAAGGGCGGCCTGCGGGTCGGGCCGGCCGATCCAGGGCTCCTGCCAGTGCGATCCGGAGTAAAAGGTGCCCTCCAGGTGGCCATTTGCATCGAAACCAGCGGCAAACAGAAAGGCATGCGACCCGTCGAAGGCCGAAAGCCGCAGGCTGTCGCCATCCATGGCGCCTTCGAGGTAGCGGTAGTCGCCGGTTTCGGTGAGGAAGGTGCCGGTAACGTAGGAGCCGTTCTGGGTGAATAGCCCTACCGCCGGGTAGGCTTTGTCGGTTCCGGGGCTGAACGTCACTGCCCAGACCGGCGCCAGGCGCCCCTTGCCCGGGCGCAGCGGGAAGCGCTGCGGCACGCCGTACTCCGCCCGGAAGGGCAGAGTGTGATGGGTTTTCCGGTCGTAGTTCCGCCACACGCCTTCGATCCGGTCTTCGGGCAGCAGCCGGCCCCGGAACTCGGAGTTGAATACGCTGGTGCGCAGGAACACCGAGTCGCCCTGGATGCGGGGCGCTTCCATCGGCAGGCGCTCCGCTGCATTGCGGATCCAGGCCTGCCAGCCGCCAGCCGCCTGCGCAAATTCGATATGAAACGGCAGGCGCCGGCCCGGCGCGAGTTCGAGCTCAAAGCGCCAGGCGCCGGGAATCAGCTGCGCCTGCGCGGAGGCAGGGCCCAGGAGGCTGATCAGCAGCCAGAAGATGCGTCGGTTCATACAGGGAGACTAATCGGTTGGTCCGGGTCCCATACGCAAAGCTGGGCTGCCGGGTTGTGTCAGGCGCCGGACGCGCAGCGCCAGCCAGGCGGTGAGCAGGAGGGCCGGCAGGGCCGCCGCCCGGAGCAGCGTGCCGGCGCCGGGTGCGGGGAGGGCCAGCGCCTGCAGCAGGGCGCGGGCGCTTTGCAGGCATCCCAGCCAGGCAATGATGCCGAAAACGAGGATCATCAGGGCATTCAGCAGCGGGGGGTGTGCGTGCCGGGGCATGCGGCTCAGCAGGAGGATCAGCAGGGCGGCTGCCAGCGGCAGCAGCAGCCCGTTGAGCCCCTGGGCGAGGATGATGGCCGGGACCGGCCGGATATCGGCCGCAGCGAATGCGGCTCCGGTGCACAGCACGAGCAGCCATACCAGACGGAAGGCAGGCCCGCCGGGCTGCCAGCGGCTGCTGTCCGGCGCGCCGAGGAGCCCGGCAGCGGTCAGGGCTGCGGCATACGGCGCAGTAATCGCGGAGGTGAAGCCAGCGGCAAAGAGCCCGGCGCCGAAAAGTACGCCGCCTGCCGGCCCCAGCTCGCGGCGCATGGCCGCCGCCACCGCCTCGAACGAAAAATCGCCCTGCACGGCGGTGCCGGCCAGCAGGATCATCGCGGTGATGAGCCCGCCCAGGCCGACCGACACCGCCAGGCCGGCGCGCATGCTGCGCAGGCTGCTTTCCTGGCCCAGGCGGGAGCCGAGAAAGAGGTTGTAGGGCACAATGGTGGTGCCGATGAGGCTGACAATCAGCAGCTCGCTGCCTTCCGGCGCCTGCGGCAGCACGGCGGCGGCCCAGAGCCCGCCGGCATGGCGGGCGGCCCGCAGGCCGGTGATGCAAAAGGCAGCTGCCATGACGGCCACCAGCGCGCCCAGCAGCTGGCTGGTCCGCTGAATGCGGCCGTTCCAGAGCAGCAGCGCTGCGAGCAGGGCCAGCACGAGCGCGGCTGCCCGGCGCCCGGCACCGAAAGCGAGCTCTAGCCCGGCGGAGGCGCCCAGCAGGTTGCCGGCCTGATAGGCCGCGCAGCCGAAGCCGATGATGCCTGCCGCTGCCCAGCGGAGTGCGCGCCCGTAGCGCTGGGCGAGGGCTTCGGCCAGCGGATGGCCGCCCAGGATGGCGAGCCGGGCGGCTCCTTCCTGCAGCAGCCAGCAGGCCAGGGTGGAGAAGGTGACGCTCCAGAGCAGGGCAGGGCCGTAGCTGGCGCCCGCCTGGGCGGCGGTGGTGACCGTGCCTGGCCCGATGAAGGCCGCCGGGATGATCAGCCAGCGGAGCAGGCGGCCGGCGCGGGCCGCTACCATCGCTCGTCTTCCACTTGCTGGCGTGCGCGCTGCAGCTCGCCCAGCGCATGGCGGTCGCGCAGGCGCGACGCCGTTTCGATGCCGGCCTCATAGGCCTCCAGCGCTTCTGCCTCGCGCCCCAGCTGGAGCAGCGTCTTGCCCAGGTGGTAGTAGAGGCCGGTATAATCCGGGTCCGATGCGCGGAGCTGCCCGAAATAGTCCAGCGCCGTCTCCAGACGGCCTGCCTGGAGATGCTCGTAGGCAACGGAATAGAGGAGGAAGCTGTCCTGCGGGGAGGCTTCCAGATATTTCATCAGTTGCTCCAGTCTTTCAGCCATCATCATTTTTTTTGACGGAACAGGTTCGTACTTTTGCGCATCCATTTAATCTCGTCCCCATGAAGATTTTGGTGTGCATCAGTCACGTGCCCGATACCACGACCAAGATACAATTTGAGCCGGACAAGAGCGGCATCAACAAATCGGGTGTCACTTTCGTCATCAACCCGTACTGCGAATATGGCCTGTCGAAGGCGCTCGACCTGCGCGAGGCCGGCCATCCGGTAACCCAGATCACGGCGCTCTGCGTAGGCGGCCCGGAAGTGGAGCCCACCCTGCGCAAGGCCCTCGCCATCGGTGCGGACGATGCCGTGCAGATCGACAGCCATCCCGGCGATTCGGCCTATACTGCCCGTCAGATTGCCGAATATGCGAAAGGCAAGGAGTTTCAGCTCATTTTCACCGGCAAGGAATCCATCGACTTCAACTCCGGCCTGGTTCCTGGCATGGTGGCAGATCTGATGGGCTACACCTATGTGCCCTCGGCTACGCATCTCGAGCTGTCCGGTGCGGACAAGGCGCTTGCGCACCGCGAGGTGGATGGCGGCGCTGAAGTGCTGGAAGTACGCCTGCCTGCTGTGATCAGCTGCCAGAAAGGCATTTCCGAATGGCGCATCCCCAACATGCGCGGCATCATGGCCTCGCGCAAGAAGCCGCTGGCCGTGGTGGCGCCGGTGCCGGTGAAGGAGTACGTGAAGACCCTGCATTTCGACTACCCGCCGGCCAAAGGCGGATGCCAGTATGTGCCGGCCGATCAGCCGGCGCAGCTTGTACAGGCGCTTGCAAACAAGGGCCTGATCTGATTGGTTCTCTTCCGGGCAGCAGCCCCGTTACAGTTGATTTACACTACTCAGCAACGAAATTCTATGCCCGTATTGCTTTTTGCCGAGCACTCGGACGGCCAGTTCAAAAAACCGGCCCTGGAAGCCGCAACCTACGGATACGATCTCGCCCAGCAGATGGGAACGGAGCTGATCGCGGTGTCGGTCGGCATGGTGAGCGATGAGGCGCTGAACAAACTGGGCGAATACGGCGTGCGGAAGGTGTACGCGGTGCGCAATCAGGATTTCAACTCCTTTGTAAATGCTGCATATGCGGCTGCCACAGTCCGGGTCGCACAGCAGACCCAGAGCTCGGTGGTGGTGTGCTCCCAGACCTACAATGGCCGCGCCGTGGCCGCACGGGTAGCAGCCCGCCTGGACGCCGCCGCCCTGCCCGGCGTGATCAGCCTCAGCGATGCATCCAACCACTTCGACGCCCGCCGCCTGGCTTATTCCGGCAAAGGCGTTCAGGAGCTGCAGGCGGTGCGCGAAAAGCTGGTGATTGTCGTCAAGACCAACGGATACAAGGTCGAAGCGAATCCCGGCCCCATCGAAATTGCCGAGTCCAGCTTCGAAGCCGACCGGATGGATCTGGGCGTCGTAGCGCGGGAACTGGTCAAGGCTTCGGAGGGCATTTCCCTCACGGAAGCCGAGACGGTGGTCTCCGCCGGCCGCGGCATGAAAGGCCCGGAAAACTGGGGCATGATCGAAGAGCTGGCCGGGCTCCTGGGCGCAGCAACCGCCTGCTCCAAGCCAACCGCCGACATGGGATGGCGTCCGCACCACGAGCACGTGGGACAGACCGGCATCCAGATCGCGCCCAACCTCTATATCGCCATCGGCATCAGCGGCGCCATCCAGCACCTGGCAGGCGTCAGCTCTTCCAAGCATATCGTGGTGATCAACAAGGATCCTGAAGCTCCGTTCTTCAAAATCGCGGATTACGGCATCGTCGGCGACCTCTTCGAGGTGGTGCCGAAGCTGATCGCGGAAATCCGCAGCGTGAAAGCCGGGGCCTGAGGCCGCCCCGCCGGGTCCGGGCTTGTCACAAACCGGACCCGGCAGGGGTCATGAGCGGAGTACGGAAATGAAATTCCGAAAACTTTGCGCGGTCGGCGATTTGGTGTAATTTTACGTGAGCAGAAAACCTGTACGCGGTGAAAAAAGTACGGCTAGAGATCGTTGGTTTGTCCTCCAGTCACTCCCAGATCGGGCACTATGCGCTCGTGCTGGGGGAGGTCAATGGCAACCGCCGGCTCCCGATCATTATCGGCGGGGCTGAAGCACAGGCCATTGCCCTGGAGCTGGAGAACATCAAGACCAACCGGCCGATGACCCATGACCTGATCTACAACCTCGCCCGGCATTTCGATCTGAATCTGGTGGAGGTCGTGATCAACGATTTGCACGAAGGCATTTTCTACGCCCGCCTCGTGATGGAGGTCAATGGGGAAGTGCATGAGATCGACAGCCGGCCCAGCGATGCGGTGGCCATCGGCGTGCGGTTCAAAGTGCCGATCTACTGTTTCGAAAGCGTGCTTTCGGAAGCCGGCATCGTGATCGACGAAGAGGGCAAGGAATCCGGCAGCGAGTTTTCCCTCGCCGAAATCGAGCGCTCCGACCCCCAGGAGGAAGAACCCCTCCCGGCGGTGCGTTCCGGAAGCCGCGGCAGCTCCCGGGACCGGCTTCAGCAGCTCCAGCGGGACCTTGGCGAAGCCCTCGCCGCCGAAGACTACGAACGGGCCGCCCGCATCCGCGACGAGATCGCCCGCCTCGGCGGCACCGAAGAGTAAGCGTCAGTCCGCCGCCAGCCGGTAGTACCGGTGCTCGCTGAGGATCTGCCCCGCTTTGAATGCCGCATCCCGCAGCACCGCTTCATGGCGGAATCCCGCTTTCTCCAGCACCCGGACCGAAGCGGAATTGTGCTCGAAAACCCCTGCATAAATCTTGTGCAGCCCGAAGCGGCTGAAAGCCCACGGGACAAATGCCCGCAGCGCCTCCGGCACAATCCCCTGCCCCCGGTACGCAGCGCCAATCCAGTACCCCACCTCGCCGCTCAGCCGGTACACGTCCTCCTGGAGCTGAATCCCAATTGCACCTGCAAATTCCCCGCCCGCTTCGATCGCGAAGTGCACCTCCGGATCTGCCGAACGCACGGCCCCGATGAAATCCTCCGCGTGGTGCAGCTCATAGGGGTGCGGAAAACGGTCCCGGACATTGATCCAGATGGTGTAATCGTTGGCTTGAAGCGCCAGTGCCGGCGCGTCGTCTGCCCGGAAGGACCGGATCAGGCAGGAGGAGCAGGAGAGTTCCATGCGGGGATGGGGCTGAAGGAGGGAAATTAGGGCACAATCCAGATCAAATCAAACGGAAACGCGGAAGATGCCCGCCCGGCGCATATCTTTGCGCCCATGAGCGGTACCTGGCGCGACGCATTCCTCAAAATTCTGCACTGGCTGCGCAGCCACCTGCAGGAAGACTTCAAATGGGGCTATTATGGCTCGATGGCGGCGTTTCTCGGCCTTTGCCTCGGGCTGAACTTTTACCTGCTGCCGGACCAGACCATCGAGCGCTGGATGACCAGCCGCTACTACGGCAAGCCGGCCGGCTTTCTGGCCTATTTCATCTTCTACGGCGTTCCCTACCTCATCGCCACGCTGATGCACATCGGCTTCCACCGGGACTACGCCCTGCTGCGGAGCCTGAAATTCTGGGGACGCTTTGTGCTGGTGCTGGCCGTTCTGGCTCTGGATGCAGGCTTTTATACCCACCGCGCCCTGTACACCCTGGCCGAAACCCCTGCCGGCAACTACGCCCTGCGCCGGATCGTCGGCAATCTGTCCAGCGTGCTGACCATCTTCCTGCCGCTGCTGCTCGTGCGGGCCCTGCTGGACCGCAAGCTCGAAAGCTTCTACGGGCTTACCTGGCGGAATTTTGACCCGCGGCCCTACCTGATCCTGCTGGGCCTGATGGTGCCCCTGGTGCTCGCCGCCTCCTTCACCGAAGGCTTTCTGAATTATTACCCTACGTTCAAGCTGCAGATCGCCGCGCGGGTGGAGTCCCTGCCAGCCTGGGCCACCGTGACGCTCTACGAGTCGGCCTATGCGCTGGACTTTGTATGGGAAGAGCTGATGCTCAGGGGGTTCATGATAGTGGGCATGGTGGCCTTCATGGGGAGGGCCGCCGTGATGCCCATGGTGGCGGTGTACTGCTTCCGGCATTTTGCCAAGCCCTTCGGCGAGGCGCTCAGCTCCATCTTCGGGGGATGGATTCTCGGCGTCATCGCCCTGCGGAGCCGCAGCCTGATGGGGGGCGTGCTGGTGCACATCGGCATTGCGCTGATGATGGAGCTGTTTGCCATGCTGCACAAACTCTGAGCGCAAACCTTCGGCCTATGCCGCCCGTTTGAACAGCGGCGCGTACCTTTGCGCCTTCACATTGCTCGAATACCACACACATGATCCAGACGGATGTATGCATCATCGGCGCCGGGCCTGTAGGGCTCTTTGCCGTGTTTGAACTGGGCCTGCTGAAGCTGCGCAGCCACTTGGTGGATGCCTTGCCCCAGACGGGCGGCCAGCTGGCGGAGGTATATCCCAAGAAGCCCATTTACGATATTCCCGGCTACCCCTCGGTGCTGGCCGGCGACCTGATCCGCAACCTCGAAGCGCAGATCGCTCCGTTCAAGCCTGGATTTACGCTCGGCGAGCGGGTGGAATCGCTGGAACGGCAGCCCGATGGCCGCTTTCTGCTCACCACAGCCGAAGGCACGCAGATCGATGCCGGAGTCGTGGTGATTGCCGGCGGGCTGGGCAGCTTTGAGCCGCGCAAGCCCGAGCTGGCCGGAATCGAGCGCTACGAGCGCAACGGGGTGGAATATATGGTCCGGGATCCGGAGAAATACCGCGGCAAGCGCGTCGTGCTGGCCGGCGGCGGAGATTCCGCCCTCGACTGGACGGTGTACCTCGCTGATGTAGCGGCGGAGCTGTCGCTGATCCACCGCCGCGAAGACTTCCGCGGTGCGCCCGATACGGCGGAGAAAGTGCTGGAGCTGGCTGCTGCCGGCAAGGTGCAGGTGTACTTTAATTCCAACCTCAGCGGCCTGGAAGGTGCCGGCCCGCTCGAAGCGGTCGAAATCACCCGTCTGGACGGCGTCAAAACGCGGATTGCGGCCGATTACCTCATTCCGCTCTTCGGCCTCAGCCCGAAGCTCGGCCCCATCGAAGCCTGGGGGCTCAACCTGGACAAGCGCGCCATTGAAGTCAATACCTTCGACTACAGCACCAATCAGCCCGGGGTCTATGCCATCGGCGACATCAACACCTATCCGGGCAAGCTGAAGCTGATTCTCTGCGGGTTTCACGAGGCGGCCCTGATGGCCCAGAGCGCATGTGCCTACCTGTATCCCGACAAGAAGACCACCATGAAATACACCACGGTCACCGGAATCAGCGGATTCTGAGCCGGGGCGGGCTTACTCGTCGGCGTCCGGCGAAGCCGAAGCCGACGAGGCAAGCGCCTGGCGGATGGCCTGGCCGAGGTCTTCGGCAAGCAGGGGCCGTACCGCCAGGATGGCGCCCAGCACCAGGCCTGCAAACAGGCCGATCATTGCGTACAGCAGGTAGGATGCCTTCAGCACATCGAAGGGCGGCGCAGGCGGATCCAGTACCTGGATGATGGGCGTGTCCTGCATCAGCTGGGCGAGCGCCTGTTCTTTGCTCACCACCAGCGATACGTACATCTGGGTCAGCATGTCGCGTTTGACCTCCAGTTCTGCCGGATACACGCGGTCGATGGAGAAGAGGTTGAACCGGCTGCGGTCCTGGGTCCCGGCAAGCGCACGGGTGGTCTTGTCGAGCTCGCGCTTGACCGAGTCTGAGCGGTGGGTGAAAAATTCCACATTGCGGACTGCCTTTTCCGTGCGCTGGCGCTTGTAGTAGGCGTCGAGCTGGCGGATAAAGGTTTCGCTGATGAGGCCGGTCAGGGCAGGTTCGAAGAAGGAAAACTCCATGCTGATGAACCCGTCGTCGCGGACCATGACCACGAGGGCATTGCGGAGCTGTCGCGCCGCGCTCACGATCTTGCTCTGATACGAATAGGCGGCAGGGTCTTCCTTCCGCAGCAGGCGCCAGGCATTGAAGAGGGAGGAAGCGCGGGGTGAACGGGCCAGGACCAGATCGGCCAGGAGATGGCGCTGGCCTTCGTAGAGAATCGTATCGGCTACGACCGCCTCGCTGATGTAGCGGCTTTTGAGGATGCCGATCATGAAATTGGCGCCGCCCTGCTCGGCAGAAGGGCCGAAAAGCAGGGAGAGGGCGCTGTTGGCGGCATTTCCGCCCTGATCCCCGGCAGCTTCGGGGTGAAAGATCGTGCGTGCGATGTAAATCGTCGGGCGGAAGCTGCTGTTGAGCAGCATCAGACCCGCGAAGAGCGCACCCCAGATCACCGGCACCGGCCATTTCCGGCGCAGGCGCTGCAGGTATTCGCGGATCCGTTGGAAAATCAGCTCAAGTTGCATAGCACATGGGGCGGCGCCTGCCGCTTAGCGTCTGCGGAAGTTGTCGAGCAGGTAGTAGAAGGTCAGCAGCGAGGTCAGCGTTGCCAGCACTTCCTGGATGGTCAGGCCGCCGAGGAAGGTTCTGGGCCGCGATTCGCGGCCGGGCTTCTGCGGCACGTCGATGACAGCGCCTTGCTCGATGGCGGGGTAGTCGCGGAACCAGAGGTAATGCCGGGTGGCACGCACCCGCCCGTCCACGTAGGCGACGGTGATTTTATTCTTTTTGGTCCGCCGGTCGAAGCCCCCGGAGAGATTGACATAGTATTTCAGCCGGCGCTTGTCGCGCTCGTAGAGCACCGTGGTTCCGGGCCGCAGCACATTGCCGGTGGTCGTCACGATGTCGAGCCGGGGAGGAATATACAGCGAATCGCCTTCGAGCAGCGCAATGTCGTAGCGCCCGCCGGGGCGCCGGAGCGCGCGGTCCAGCCGCAGGGCGATGGGCTTTTCGATGTTGGTGCGTTTCAGAAATGCGCCCTCCAGATAGGCCAGCGGCGTCACGCCGCCGGCCCGCGAGACCAGCGAGCTGAGCCGCTCGTCCCGCTTGAGCTTGTTGTACTCGCCTTCGAGCAGGATCTCGCCGGTGATGAAGACGCTCTCCTGCAGCTCGAACGCGGGATTCTTCCGCACAAAAATCTGGTCATAGGTATGCACCTTGACCTTGTCCAGGCTCAGGTCGTTCTGCCAGTCCTGGCGGCAGGAGACCGTGCTGATGACAATGGGGATGGGAATCACATTGCCGGAGCCGTCTTCGATCTCGATGACGCGCGAGAGCTCGATGTGCTCGAAGTCCGCCTCGATTTTCAGCCCTTCGGCCTGGTAAAGCAGATCGCGGAGGGTCATGTTCGGGCCTACCTCGTAGGTGCCGGGGGAATTGACATAGCCTTTGATGTCCACAGACCCGACCTGGAAAAAGTCGCGTTCCGAGCGGATCACCACCTTGCGGAAGCCGGTCACGCCGAGGGTATCGGCGACCGGATCTGTGCGCCAGTCGGCGCCGATGCGCAGGCGCTGAATCTCCTTCTGGCGCGAGCGGGTGTCGAAATTGCCCCGTTCCTCCAGCTCGATGTCGCGGTACAGCTCCACTTCGTTCACATCGGCATCCTCGGCGAGGCCCCCGGCCTGGTACAGCACATCCTTGAGGGTCATGCCCTGCTGGAGCTGGTAGGTTCCCGGGCGTTTGACCGATCCCGACACCTCGATGGTCTGGATAAAAATGAAGTCGTAGATCGAATACACCCGCACCCGGTCGAAGCCGGCGACCATGATGGTATCGAGCGCGGGATCATCCTGCCAGTTGCGGCGCACCGCCACCCGCCGGATCAGCTGGTCCTGGGAGGCCAGCCCGGCGAAGGGGTCCTGCGTCCGGTTGTCGGAGGCAGCCGCAGGCTGCGGCGCCGCATCGAGGAACTCGGCATCGGCATCTCCTTCCGCAGGCACCGCCACGTCGTTCCGGTTCCGGTTTACGTCCAGGAATTCAGGCCGGGTGACGATGGTCATCTCGATCGAGGCCGTATCCGCATCCTGGCGCAGGCCGCCGGAGAGGTAGAGCAGATCTTTGAGGCTCATCGTCGGGCTGGTGAGGTACATGCCCGGCTTGCGCACCTGCCCGTCGATCCGGACGGATTTGGTCTCTGTGAAATCGGATTCGGAAAAGACCAGCACCATGTCGAAGAACTGCAGCGTGAGGTTGTCCGGGGCCGTGTACCGGATCCGCATCTGCTGCTCGACGCGCCCGTCCACGATCCGGTCCTCGACCAGGGTATCCTGGGGGCCGAGGTAGATATTCCGCAGATCGATGGGAATATAGGTCAGCTGGCTGGAGTCGGGCGAGATGCGCCGGACCACATAGGCGCGCTTGAGATGCACGTCGATGCCCATGCCGCCGGCCCGTTCGATAAAATCGGTGAGGGCTTCGCCCTCCTGCAGCTGATAGGTGCCGGGATATTCGACGTTGCCATAGATCTGGACGATGTTGAAGGCGCCTTTATTCAGGGTGCGGATGAAAATCCGGTCGCCGGAGAAGAGGCGGTAGTCGCGTCCGGGCGAGGCGAGAATCCGGTCCAGATCGAAGTCGATGAGCACCTCCCGCTCGGTGGAGTCGAGGCGGGCTACCTGGGCGGTGCTGCGCATGGCGTCGTAGTTGAGGCCGCCGGCAAATTCGATGAGCGTTTTCAGGTTTTCCTCCTCGCGAAGCTCGTATTCCACGCCGCGCCGGACCGCGCCGCTGATGCCGGCCACCTTGCCCTGCACAGGCACGAAGATGAAGTCGTTGTCCTTGAGGAAGATCGGATCGGTCTTGCCGCGCACGAGGTATTCATACAAGTCCAGTACCTGGACCACCCGTCCGCCGCGCCGGATCTGGATATTGCGCACCGTGCCGATGTCGGTGATGCCGCCGGCTGCGAAGAGGGCATTGAAGGCGGGCGTAGCCGCCGGAATCCGGTAGGCGCCGGGCTTGCTGACCTCCCCGACGATGTTGAGGGTGATGAACCGGTTGAGGGGCGAAAGGCGGATCTCAATGGTCGATTTGGACGAAACCAGGGCGCGGTAGCGGGCGGTCAGCAGCTCGCGCGCCTGCGCGTAGGTGAGGCCGCCGATATAGGTCTTGCCGATGTACTGCCGGATTACGGAACCGTCTGACTGCACGGTGAGCTGCTCATAGAGTTCGGCCGGGCCGTAGATGGTGATGTAAAACACATCTCCCGGCCCCACCAGATAGTCTTCGGGCGCTACGTCCCCGACATCGAGCGAATAGGCAAAGGCGCTGTCGGCAAAGACGCCATGCCCGAACACCCGGCTGCGGCTTACCGGCGCCAGCCGGACCTCGGTGACCTCGCGCGGCTTGCGGTTGAACTCCGCCTCCTCCTCTTCGAGCACCTGTGCGCTGCCTTCGAGCTGCACAGGCTGCGGAGACGGGAACCCCGAACCCGTGCCGGGCGCCGCAGCTCCGGGAAGCTCCGGGCTGCGGCCCGTAACGCCCTGGAGCATGGTGCTGATCTGGTCGGGCGTCTGGCCCTGATCCTGCATCTGCTGGCGGATCGTGCTGAGCTGGCCGCCGGGAATCGGCACAGCAGGCAGCCCGGCTGGGGGCGTACCCGGCTGCGCGAGGGCAGAACCCCCTGAAACCAGACCGGCGATGAGGGCAAAAAGCCAGGGTCGTACTTGATTCATGGTGAAATCGGGACAGGCAAACTTCCGCAAATCTAGCAAAAGCTCGCGCATTCCCCACGCCGGCGCGCTACAATAGCGCCCCCTTTCTTACCTGAGGCCGGAATATCCCGCTGCCCGCTGCCGGATTTTCCGGCACTTCAGACGGTTTCCCCCTCCCGTATTTCCTGGCACAGCTCCACCAGCACGCCGCCGCTGTCTTTCGGATGCACAAAGCACACCCATTTGCGGTCGGCGCCCCGCTTGGGCGCTTCGTTCAGCAGCCTGAAGCCTGCAGCCCGCAAGCGCTCCATTTCCGCGCGGATGTCCTCCACCTCGAAGGCAATGTGGTGCAGCCCTTCGCCGCGTTTTTCGATGAAGCCTGCAATGGCCGAATGCGGGGCGGTGGCTTCGAGCAGCTCCAGCTTGGTCTCCCCGGCCTGGATAAAGCTGGTCACGACTGCTTCGCTCTCCACCGTTTCGCGTTTGTAGGGCGCCAGGCCCAGGAGACGCTCATACAGGGATTCCGCTGCCTGCAGGTCGCGGACGGCAATGCCGAGATGTTCTACTTTCATATGGGTATCATAAAGATGCGGCTAACTTCGCATGCGCAGCGAAGCCGCGCAATGCCTTCCGGCAGCGCCGGCGCTGGAAATTGTCTCCCGCCCTGCGCGGAGCCCCGCAAAAAGCGTAAACTTGCGCCGGATCTCCAACATGCACTGGCTTATGGCATACCGGATTCACCGGGAAGGCGCCCGCATCATTCCCATTTCCGCGCTGGTCCTGGCGCTGCTCACCGCCGGCGGCTGGCTGCTGCATCCCGTGCTCGGCGGGCTCTGCCTGGCAGCTGCCCTCGTGCTCTTCGGGCTGATCGTACATTTCTTCCGAAACCCCCACGTGGAGCCGCCCCGGAACGACCGCCATATCCTCTCGCCCTGCGAAGGCCGCGTGGTGGTGATCGAAGAGGTGCAGGATGATCTGTTTTTTCACGGCACCGTCCTGCAGATCAGTATCTTCATGTCTCCGCTCAATGTGCATGTCAACCGCAATCCCATCGGCGGAACGGTGAAATTGCTGCGCTATTTCCCCGGCAAATACCTCATGGCCTTCAACCCCAAGTCGTCCCAGCTCAACGAGCAGACCTATATCGCAGCGGAGAACAGCCAGGTGCGGGTGGTCTGGAAGCAGATCGCGGGCTTCATGGCCCGCCGGATCCGCTGGTACATCCGCGAAGGCGATGCGCTGGAGCAGGGGGCGGAGTTTGGTTTTATCCGATTCGGCTCGCGGGTCGATGTGCTGCTGCCTCCCGGCTGCCGGGTGCGGGTAGCCCTCGGCGACCGGGTTTCAGCCGGGCGCTCGGTGCTGGCGGAAGTGCCGGATTAAGGATTGCTGGGCGTCAGCATCCCCAGAATATCCTCCACATAGCTGCGGTCGTTGAACAGGCGGGGCACCTTGTGCTGCCCGCCGAGCTTGCCCCGGCGTTTCAGCCAGGTGTGGAACGTCCCCTCCGGCATGACCCGCACGACCGGCATGCCGAGCGCCAGGTCGCCCTGCCGCTTGGCGTCGTAGTCGGAATTGAGCTGCCGCAGCATCTGGTCCAGCATCCGGGTGAAGGTGCCCAGATCGTCCGGCATGCGGGCAAATTCAATCAGCCATTCGTGCCCGCCGCGTTTTCCTTCCTGGAAATAAATCGGCGCGGCAGTAAAATTGGCGATCTGCGCGCCGGTCTGCCGGGAAGCCTCGCTGAGCGCCGTTTCGGCATTTTCCACCATCAGCTCCTCGCCGAACGCATTGATGAAGTGCCGCGTGCGGCCTGCCACCCGGAAGCGGAAGGGATACCGCGAGGTAAACACGATGGTGTCGCCGATGAGGTAGCGCCAGAGGCCGGCATTGGTGGAAATGGCAATGGCATAGGTGCGGCCGGTCTCGACCTCGGCCAGCGAGCAGGCCGGCGGATGCGGATCTCCGAGCGATTCGAGCGGGATAAATTCGTAGTAGATGCCGTAGTCGAGCAGCAGCAGCAGGTCGCGGCGCGACAGGTCGTCCTGCAGCCCGAAGAAGCCTTCGGAGGCGTTGTAGCAGTCCATGTACGACATGGAGGGGCTGGGAATCAGCGCCTCGAACTGCTCGCGGTACGGAGCAAAGCTCACGCCGCCGTGGCAGTAGAGCTCGAGGTTGGGCCAGATGTCCAGCAGGTTGTGTGTGCGGCTGCCCAGCTTTTCGAGCATGCGGTGGATCAGCACCAGGGTCCAGGTCGGCACCCCGACGATGGCCGTGATGTCTTCGTACATCACCTCGCGGACCATGGCCTCGAGCTTCTGCTCCCAGTCCGGCATCAGGGCCACCTGCTTGCGGGGGGCGCGGATCAGCTCGTAGAATACCGGCAGATTTTCGAGCATGACGGCGCTGACATCGCCGTAGCGGGCATGGCGGTTGAGGGGATGGATGGCATGGCTGCCGCCGATGGAGAGGGATTTCCCGGTAAACAGGCGGCTCTCCGGGCGCTGGTGGAAGTAGAGCGCCAGCATGTCCTGTCCGGCCTTGTAATGGCATTCGTCCAGGGCCTCCTGCGTGACGGGGATGAACTTGCTCTTGTCGTTGGTGGTCCCCGAAGATTTGGCGAACCAATGGATCCGGCCCGGCCAGAGCACATCGGATTCGCCCTGGATGGCGCGCTCGATCCAGGGGAAGAGCTGCTCGTAGCTGCTCACCGGCACCTGGCGCCGGAAGTCTTCAATGCTGCGGATATCGGCGTAGCCGTACTCCCGGCCCCAGGCCGTATGCAGGCCTGCCTGGATGAGCCGGTCAAACCATTCCTGCTGCACCTCCTCCGGATGCGCTACGAAGCGCTCCACCTGTTCGATCCGGCGCTTGAGGTACCAGCTCGCGAGTTTGTGAACCACCTTGATCATCAGCGCATGAGTTGAAATTTTTCTCCGAGGTACAGGCGCCGGGCCTCCGGATTCTCGGCCAGTTCCTCCGCCGTGCCCGAAAGCTTCAGCTTGCCTTCAAACAGCAAATATGCGCGATGGGTAATGTTCAGGGTCTCGTGGACGTTGTGGTCGGTGATGAGGATGCCGATGTTGCGCGTCACCAGTTCGGAGACGATGCGCTGGATTTCCTCCACCGTGATGGGGTCGATGTTGGCAAAAGGCTCGTCGAGCAGGATAAAGTGGGGGTTTACGGCAAGGGCGCGGGCAATCTCGATCCGGCGGCGTTCGCCGCCCGAGAGCACGCGGCCCAGGCTGCGCCGCACGTGGGTGATGTTGAACTCCTCCAGCAGCTGGTCCGTGCGCTCCCGCCGCTCGCGGGGGCTCAGCGACGTGGCCATTTCAAGCACGGCCAGGATATTGTCCTCCACCGTCAGGTTGCGGAATACCGACGATTCCTGGGCCAGGTAGCCGATGCCCAGCTGGCCCCGGCGGTACATAGGGAGGCTGGTGATGTCGCGGTCGTCCAGGAAAATCTGGCCTGAATCCGGACGGATCAGGCCTACAATCATGTAAAACGTCGTCGTCTTGCCGGCGCCGTTGGGGCCCAGCAGCCCCACGATTTCACCCTGACGCACTTCCAGGGCCACATCGTTTACGACCGCGCGCTGGCGGTAGCGTTTGACGAGGTTCGTAGCTTTCAGCACCATGGCCTTCTCTCACAGGGGTTCGGGATGAATATACGCAACAAGCGCCACATTCCGAAATCCCGGAGCGAAATCGCCTCAGGGCAGGATGACCCACTTCCGGAATACGGCACCTGCCGGCGTTTCCGCCGCGCAAAGATACACCCCCGGCGCCAGATTCCCGCGCGGCAGCGCCAGCTCGTGCGTGCCGGCCGCCAGCACCGGGTGATGCGCCATATAGAGCGCTTCGCCGCCCGAAAGGTTGTACACCCGGACCGTCACCGGCTGGGCCTGGGAGACCGACAGCTGCAGCACGGCATCCCCCCGCCCCGGGTTGGGGTAGAGGTTCATCGATGCCGGCGCCAGCGCCGGGTCGGCCAGCGTGCGGATGCCCTGCTCCGCAAACAGCATGCCCAGGCCGTTGTTGCCCGCATCATTCTGCTTGCCGATGATGTACAGATCGTCCTCCAGCAGCAGAAACTCGAAGCTGTTGGCGATCTGGCCGGGATTGGGAGCTACGGAGACGGGCTGCCAGACGCCATCGTCGTCCCGCCGCACGAGGCGGATTTCATCCAGCACCGAGGTGAAATTGTACAGAATCCAGGGCCGGTCGCTGGCGTCGAGGATCAGGCGCAGCGGCGCGCCGATCAGGTTGGTCTGGGCTACATTCACCGCGCTGATGGTCCAGACCCCGGCGGCATTCCGCTCAGCCAGGCGGATACGGTTGCCGTTGGCGTCGCGGAAGGCGATCACCGGCTGCCCGCCGGAGGTGATCCGGACTGCGCAGAAGGCCGGCACGTAGTCGAAGCTTTCGGTGACATCCTCCGCAGCCCAGGCGCCGCCGGGCTGGCGCACTGCATAGCGCAGCTTGGCGCTGTCCACATCCAGATACGCAGCATGCAGCCGCTGATCGGGCCCCGCCACCAGATCGGGCCGCACGCCCGCAAAATCGCTGCTGCTGTCCACGACGGCCGCAGGCGCCCAGGCGCCCGCCGTTCCGCGCAGGTGGCGGAGGCTGCCGGTGCTCAGATCGTAATACACCAGGTGCGCGGAGTCGCCGGCCAGCGCGATCTGCGAATTCCGGGCTGAAACCGCGGCTGGAATGGGTTCCTGCACCCAGCCGCCGGTGCTTCGCCGGGCCAGCCGCAGGCCGGCGCCGGCGCGGGCGGTATAGCTCAGCCAGAGGCTGCCGTCTGCGCCGCGTGCCAGGTCGAGGTCCTGGTATCCGCCGCCGGCGCTGTCCACCGGCTCGGTGGCCCAGCTGCCGCTGCTGCTGCGTTCGGCCAGGAAAAGCCGGTCCTGCACCGATTCGGTGTAGGCGGCATAGAGCTGGTCGCCGCCTGCCGTCCGCACTGCCGCTGCCGCCAGATGCGGGCCGCTGACGCGGGTCGTAGTCAGCTCCCGCAGCACCCAGGGGCCGCCCTGCACCGCCCGGCTCGCCATCCGCAGCCCCTCCGCCACCTGGTCGTATACCAGCACATGCAGGCTGTCGCCGCGCAGCGCGGTCTGGAGGCGGTCGTTCGTAAACACCGCCATCAGGCTGTCCTGCGTCCAGGCAAGGCCGCCGTCGGTGCTCTGGGCCAGGACCACCCGGCCTGCCGGCGGGCTGTAGTAGGCGATCATCACCGTGTCGTCGCCGCGGGCCTGGATGGAAAAATAGGTGCGGATGGTGCTGTTGGGCGGCAGGGTCACGTACCGGGGCTGATAGCCCGGCCTGCCGATGGAGTCCGGATGCACCCGCGCATAGTGGAAGGTCTGCCGGTTGAGGTAATTGGGGCCGAAGCCGTAGTGGTTGGCGACGCCGTACGCGAGATGCAGCAGGGAATCGCCCAGGACCGCATCGGGGAAATGATGCCCTTCGCGGAAATGCAGGTTGTTGACGGTGGTGAAAATGCGGGAGGTCGAGTCCACGCGCCAGGGCTGCCAGCCGCTCAGGCTGCCGGGATCGGAGACGAAGGCCAGCAGGTCGTGGTTGTGGAGGGAATTGGTCAGGGCGAGATTGCGCCCGTCGGGCAGGGTGAGCCAGCGGCAGAACTCGCCGAAGCGGTCGCCGGTCAGCAGGCAGTTGATGGGCCCGTCGTAGCGGATGTTGGGGAAGGTCTGCCAGGCCCAGCCGCCGTCGGGCAGGCGGATGGTGAGGTTGAGGTCGAGCTTGTAGTTGATATAGCTCGCATCGATGGGCGCGCAGAAGACCACGTTGTCGACGCGCCCGTTGAAAAAGAGGATGGCCGGTTCGCCATTGTCCAGAATCCGGATGCGGAGGGAGGGCTGGACATAGCTGGGGAAGGCGAGGTCGGCGCCATAGACGCCGATATGGGAGTCGGGAAAGGCCTGCTCGATGGTCCAGGTGCCGCCGTCGCGGACGGCGTAGCGCAGCCAGGCATTGCCGCCGTCATTGTGGAGGTAGGCGATGTGGACGCGCCCGGCAGCGTCGGTGCAGACGGCCGAGCGGTAGCCGTAGGCGCCGCCGTCGGGCATGACTTCCCACTGCCAGGGGCCGCCGGCAGCAGGCTGGAAGCCGTACACGAGATGCTGCTCGCGCTGATGCCAGTAGGTGAGGTGAAAATTGCCTGCGGCATCCTGATGCAGGTCCGGCTGCGCGCCGGACTGCTGGAGGTCGGTGAGGATGGGCTCGTAGGACCAGGGCAGAATCTGGGCGGAGGCGGGTGCAGGCAGCAGCAGCAAGGCGCAGGCCAGCAGGCAAAGGAGGAAGTTGCGCTTCATGCGGACGGGCGGAGGTCTTTAAGGCGGAGTTCGATCCGGGTTTGCTGATTCCACGTACTAAGAACGGGCTGAAAGGCGATATCGATGCGTTCGGGTTTTCCGAGCCGTTCCCATTGGGCGGCCATGCCGAAGGCGACGGCATCCATGCGGGCGCCCTGCTCGTCCAGGGTCAGGCGGAGGTGCTCGTCTTTCATGATCTGGCTGCGGACCACGTCCAGCCCCTGCGCCTCGAACACAGGGCGCAGGTTTTCAGGGCCGAACGGCTCCATGCGGCTCAGCATGCCGGCCAGGCGCTCGTCCACGGACCGCAGGGATACCTGCGCATCGATCTGGAGCACCGGCGAACGCTGCGCCGCTTCGATCGTGCCGGACACCACCGCATCGAAGCGGCTGCGGAAGGCATCGAGCTGATCCTCCCACAGGCTGAGCCCTGCGGCGTACTTGTGGCCGCCGAACTGAATCAGGTGCTCCGTGCAGGCGTCCAGCGCCGCATACAGGTCGAAGCCTGCTACGCTCCGGGCCGAGCCCACCAGCTTGCCGTCCGAGCGCGTCAGCAGCACGGTGGGCCGGTAGTGCTGCTCGATGAGGCGCGAGGCGACGATGCCGATCACGCCCTTGTGCCATTCGGGATGATAGAGCACGGTGGTGCTGCGGGCGGCGTAGCCGGGGTCCTGGCCGATGAGCGCCAGCGCTTCCTCCGTCATCTGGCGGTCGAGGGTTTTGCGCTCTTCGTTGGACGTGTGCAGGGACTCGGCCAGGCCGTCCAGCTCCAGGCTGTGGCCCAGCAGAACCTCCACGGCGTGGCTGGCATGGTAGAGGCGGCCCGCCGCATTGATCCGGGGGCCGATGAAAAAGACCAGATCGGAAATATCCCATGTGCGCGGCTCGCGCGCCTGGTTCATCAGCGCCTGAATGCCCGGCAGCGGATTGCTGCGGAGCTTCTGCAGGCCGTGCCAGGCGATGGTCCGGTTTTCTCCGGTGATGGGCACAATATCACAGGCGATACTGAGCGTTATGAGATCGCAGTACGCCGTAAAGGGGTCGAAGTTCTCCGGCACAGGCAGTCCCGCGCCGCGCATGCGGATCGAGATCGCCTGCAGCAGCTTGAACCCGACCCCGCAGCCGGTCAGTTCTTTGTATGGATACAGGCAGTCGGGCCGGCGGGGATCTAAGACGGCAAGTGCCGGAGGCAGGGCTTCGCCCGGAGTATGGTGGTCGCAGACAATGAAATCGATGCCTTTGCGGGCTGCATATCCGACCTTGTCGGCGGATTTGATGCCGCAGTCGAGGCTCAGGATGAGGGCTGCGCCCTGCGATTCCGCATAATCGATGCCCCGGTACGAGACGCCGTAGCCTTCGGTGTAGCGGTCGGGCAGGTAATAGCAGGTGCGGAAGCCCAGTTCGCCCAGGGCGAGGGTCATCAGCGTCACGGCCGAGGTCCCGTCCACGTCGTAGTCGCCGTAGAGCAGGATCATCTCCTGCTGCTGCAGTGCCCGGAGCATGCGGTCTGCGGCGCGGTCCATGTCCTGCATCAGGAACGGATCGTGCAGGTCGGCCGCAGCCGGACGGAAAAAGCGGGACGCTTCGGCCAGATCCGTAACACCGCGCTGGAGTAAAATCTGCGCCAGCACCTCGGGAAACGGGCCTTTTTGACTTAATTGGACGGCCAATCGCCTGATCTCCCCGGAAGGGGGCGCCTCAGCCCTGACCCACTGTTTCCAGTTCATACCTGCCGCTCTTCGTTTGTGCTGTGTCTGAATGTACTGCTGCTTCCGGCTGATCCGGAGTTTCCGGCGCCGCCATTCCGGCGCCTTCCGCGTTCCCGAAATTAGGAATCCCGGCAGGATTTGCGAAGCCGCGCTTCCGGTAGAATCTGCATAAACCTAACATGAAACAGCTCTCTTTGCGCCTGCGTATTCTCTGGTTCCTTGCTCTCGGCTGTCTGACTCCCGCTGTCCTTCAGGGCCGCCATCTGGTGGGCGGCGATATTACCTACCGCTGTCTGGGGAAAGATCCGCTGACGGGCAACAACCGGTACGAGGTAACGCTGACAGTCTATAAAGATTGCCTGCCGACCCCGCAATATATTACCAATACGCCCTTCGACCGCAATTCGGTGATATACATTTATAACGCGCAGAACAACGCCTTCGTCACCACCCTCGATATTCCCCTCACCGATTCGTCCACCCTCACCCTCACCGGGCCCAGCCCCTGCATTCCGCCGCCTTCCAACCTCTGCTACGCCGTGGCCCATTACCGCAGCGAGGTAGTGCTCGCGGACAATCCGGCAGGCTACCACCTGGTGTTCGGGCGCTGCTGCCGCAACGAGACCATCGTCAATATCCTCGATCCGGGCAATGCCGGCATCGCCTTCACCGGATACATCCCCAATACCGCCCTCTGCAACAATTCCCCCGAATTCACCAACGCGCTTCCGACCTATCTCTGCGTCAACCAGCCTTTTGCCTTCGACCACAGCGCCACGGACGCCGACGGGGACTCGCTGGTATATCGGCTGGCAACCCCCTTTACCGCCGGCTCCACGCTGGACCCGACCCCCAGGCCTGCCCAGCCGCCGCCGTATCAGCCGGTGAGCTGGCAGACGGGCTACGGCCTGAACAGCATCATGGACGGCTCGCCCAACCTGACCCTGGACGCTGCCTCCGGCGACCTGAGCATTACGCCGAATCAGCTGGGCCAGTATGTGTTTTCCATCCTGGTGCTCGAATACCGCAACGGCGTCCTGCTGGGCGAGACCCGGCGCGATGTACAGATCAACGTGGTGGAATGCCCCATCAATTACCCTCCGGCCCTGGATCTGCCCGGCGGAACGGGGGATACCCTCGTGGTGTACCGGGGGCAGGAAAACTGCTTCTCCATCGGCGCAGCCGATATCAACGGCCCCGGAGTGGGGACGGATACCGTGCGCATATCCGCTGACGGCCCCGCGCTGGCGCTGGGCGCAGAGTTTGTCTTCACGCCGGGCCTGGCCCCTGCGGAAGGCAGCTTCTGCTGGTCGCCGGCCTGCGGGGACGCCGTGCCGGACCTCTCGCCGCTCTACCTGACGCTCCGCGACAACAACAACTGCCCTGGGCCGAATACGGTACCCGATACCCTCTGGGTTCGGGTGGAAACCCGGGTCCCCGATCCGCCCTTCATCCAGTGCGTGCAGACCTATCCCGACCGCATCGAGCTGCGCTGGTCCGAGCCGCTCAGCGCGGCCGGCTTTCTGGCCTACGAAATCCGCCGGGACGGCGTGCTGGCTGCCACCCTGGGCAATCCCGGCCAGCTGAGCTGGATCGACCGCACGGTCACCGACCCGCTCAATACCGCCTACTGCTATACCATCACGCTGCGCGTTGCCTGTCCGGATACGCTCAGCAGCCTGCCCAGCCTGGAGGTCTGCTCGGCCAGTGTGACGCCGCCCGATCTCTGCTCGGTCTCCGAAAACCCTGCCGGCGCCGGCTGGTCCCTCAGCTGGCTGCCCAACAGCGGTGCCAGCCTGGACCGGGTGCGGATCTACCGCCAGTCCCGGGGCGATACGCGCTTCAGCGCCATCGACGAACTGCTGGATCCGCTGGCTGTTCAGTACACCGACAGCACCGCCGATCCGGACCGTGCGCCGCACTGCTACCGCATCGGCATTGTGGACGGCTGCGGCGCGGAAGTGCTGGGAGATCCGCTTTGCGCCATCTCGCTGACGGCCGAGCCGCAGGACGATGAAAGTGTGCTGCTGACCTGGACGCCTTACACCGGGTCCCTGCTGGGCGATGTGCGCTATGACCTGTACCGCCTCCTGCCCGACGGCACGGAGACCCAGATCGCCGCCGGAATCTCCGGGCTGCTCACCTACCGCGATGCGGACCTGCCGGCCACCGAGGCCTCCGTCTGCTACCGGGTGCGCAGCGTGACGGGGCTCAGCTGCCCGGAAGATGCCTGGTCCAACCAGGCCTGTGCTGCCTTCGCCGCCCGCGTATTCGCCCCCAACGCCTTCACCCCCAACGGCGACGGGCGCAACGACCTCTTCACCGTCCAGGGCGCATATTTCCTGCGGTACGAGCTGCAGATCTTCGACCGCTGGGGCAGTCTGGTCTTTACCTCCTTCTCCACAGATCAGGCCTGGGACGGATCGGTCCGGGGCCGGCCTGCGCCGGAAGGGGTGTACATGTACCTGCTCCGCTGGGCGGATGCGGACGGGGCGAGCTACCAGCGGAGCGGCTCGATCACGCTGGTCCGCTGATCAGCGGAGGCGGATGAGCAGGAGGAGCAGAACCAGCAGCAGAACGGCGCCGGCGATGGCGGCGTACACCTTCTCGAAGGAGATGGGCTTGTCGCCGGCGATGTCGCCGGTCTGGCCGTTGATGAGGTACTGGAAGCGCTTCTTGCGGTAGGTGTACTGGGCGACCCAGACCGGCAGCAGGACGACACGGAAGCCCAGAGCCAGCCGTTCGGTGGTGATTTTGAGGTCTTTGAGGCTGGTGGCGGTGATGCGTTTGGGTACCTCGGCCCTGATCTGCCCGTCGATGGCCTCGCTGGCCTTGCTGAAGCCTTCCGTTTCTTTTTTCTGGTACAGCTCCACCGCCCAGCCCTTCAGGTAGCTGGGGTCAAAGCCGACGAGATCGCCGAGGCGGTAGGTGAAGACCTCGGCGAGCCGCTTGCCGTCGAGCCCCTGGGAGACCGGCACCTGCACATCCTGGGAAAGCAGTTCGTAGTAGCCGGTGGTCGGCTCCCAGACCTGTTTCTGTACGGGCCCGCTTTTCTGCATTTCCATGACGGAGAAGCCCATCATGCCCTTCCAGGTGCTGCGGGTGAAGGCATCCACGAGAAAGCAGGGCAGATAGACCCCGCGGAGCGAGGCTTGAGTGGCGGTGGTGATGTCCTGCGGAAGAAACCGGCTGGTGCTGAACCATTTGCGGAGCAGGCCGGCGGCGGCGCTCCGGGGTACGGTGAAGGGGATGAGGCTGTGCGGCTGGAGGAGCTTGCCGGCGGCAGCGGAGGCGGAGAGCGTATCGCTGCCGCAGCAGGGGCAGGAGCTGGCGCCGGACTCCAGGGTCAGGAAGACCGTCTTGCAGCTGCCGCAGGCATATTCCGGCGCCTCGATGCCCATGCCGCGGATGAAGCCCTCGAAGCTGGCATTGATGCCCAGGGCCCGTTCCTGCACCTGATCGGCATCCTTGCCCAGGGCGCGGGCGTAGCCGCAGGCGGGGCATACCAGCTGCTTGCGGTCGCCCGAATACTGCATCTGAGTCCCGCACTCGGGGCATCTGCCGTGAATGTAGAAGGCCTGGGGCATGGGGAAGGGGTAGGGGGTCAGGCGGGCGGCGGGGCTTCGCCGCCGTCCAGGATCTCGCGGACCAGCAGGGTCTTATCGACGTAGTAGTACCCGCCTTCAATGACTTGCCGGAAGTCCGACTTGCCGATCATCAGCCTGCGCATGGCGCAAGATACGGATAAAATGCGATCTGCCGGAGGCCTCGGCTGCGGCGCCCGGGAAGGGCGGCGGAATGACTTTAATCATTTTAGAAAATATTTTCCAATCTCTATGAAAAAAGTTCTATATTGTACTCGGGACAACTGTGGAGCCGCACTCTCCTCTTTTCTACTCGCTCTTCAAACGGACTGTTACGTATGGCGAATGTACTTTGGCTGCAGGGAGGGGCCTGCAGCGGGAATACCATGTCGTTCCTCAATGCAGAGGAACCTACTGTGGTAGAACTGGTTACAGACTTCGGGGTGAACATCCTGTGGCACCCGTCGATCGGCCTGGAGATCGGCCATCAGGTGGAAGAACTGATGGAAGACATCAAGAAAGGCAAGATCCAGCTCGACATCCTGGTGTATGAAGGCTCCATCGTGCAAGGCCCGGGCAATACGGGCACGATGAACTACTTCTGCGACCGTCCGATGAAGGACTGGGTCAAGGAACTGGCTGCGGTGGCAGGCTTCGTGGTGGCCATCGGCGACTGCGCTACCTGGGGCGGGATTCCGGCAGTGCCGCCGAACCCCAGCGAATCGACGGGCATGCAGTTTCACAAGGAGCAAAAAGGCGGCTTCCTCGGCGCCGGCTACGTCTCCAAAGGCGGCCTGCCCGTGATCAACATCCCCGGCTGCCCGGCCCACCCGGACTGGATCACGCAGATTCTGGTGGCCATCGCCACGGGGCGGATCAAGGATGTGCTCATCGACGAGTACCACCGGCCCAAGACCTTCTTCACCGACTTCGTGCAGACCGGCTGCCCCAACGCCATCAGCTTCGCCGAAAAAGTGGACGGCCACTTCGGCAAGCGCGGCGGCTGCCTCTTCTACGAAGTGGGCTGCCGCGGCCCGATGACCCGCGCCAGCTGCAACCGCATCCTCTGGAACCGCCAGTCGTCCAAAACCCGCGCCAACCACCCCTGCCTCGGCTGCACCGAGCCCGGATTCCCGCACCACGACCTCGTCAAGGGCAGCGTGTTCCGTTCGCTCAAGTACCTGGGCTTCCTGCCGAGGGACGTCCCGACGGGCAACACCCGCCTGGGCTACTACATGCGTGCCGGCTTCGAGAAAGTGCTCGGCAAAACCGAGATCATCTTCGGCGCCAACAAAGAACACTTCGAGACCTCCAAGTAACCCCTGGATCTGACCCGGATTTTCAACCGACAATTCCCTATGGCTGCGTATAAAGAACTGAATATCTCTCCGGTAGGCCGCGTCGAAGGCGACCTGGACGTGAAGGTATATATGGAAAACGGCGTGGTGACCCGCGCCCATACCCAGGCTGCGATGTTCCGCGGATTCGAGCAGATCATGGCCGGCAAGGACCCCCAGTCCGGCCTGATCGTGACGCCGCGCATCTGCGGCATCTGCGGCGGCTCCCACCTCTACTGCGCCTCTTCGGCGCTGGACACCGCCTGGAAAACGACCCTGACGCCCAACGCCCTGCTCCTGCGGGCCATCGGCCAGGCCACCGAAACCATCCAGAGCATTCCCCGCTGGTTTTACGCCATCTTCGCGACCGATATGGCCAACAAGAAGTTTGCCAACAAACCCCTCTACGAGGAGGTGGTGCGGCGCTTCGCGGCCTATGTGGGAACGTCCTTCCAGCGCGGCGTGACGGCCTCCGGCCGGCCTGTGGAAGTCTACGCCCTCTTCGGCGGGCAGTGGCCCCACTCGTCCTACATGGTACCCGGCGGCGTGATGTGCGCCCCCACCCTGAAGGACATCTCCCGCGCCCATGCCATCATGAACCACTTCCGCAACGACTGGCTCGAAACGATCTGGCTCGGCTGCTCCATCGACCGCTACATGCAGGTCAAGACCTGGGACGACCTCATGGCCTGGGTGGAGGAGAATGAATCTCAGCGCAACAGCGATCTGGGCCTCTTCATCCGCGCCAGCCTCGAATTCGGCCTCGATACCTTCGGGCAGGGCGTCGGCAAATACGTGGCCTACGGCACCTACCTGCACAAGGATCTCTACAACCACCCCACGGTGGAAGGGCGCCAGCGCGCAGTCATCAGCCCCGGCGGCTTCTGGGACGGCGAGAAGTTCTACGACTTCAACCACCTGAATGTCATGGAGCACGTGAAGCACGCCTGGTATCAGGATGTGGCCGCTGCCCACCCCTGGAGCGAGCCCCTGCCCACCCCGCTGCCTTCGCAGAACCTGGCGCAGTCCGATTTCAACGGCAAGTACTCCTGGGCCAAGGCCCCCCGCTACATGGGCCACGCCGCCGAAGCCGGTCCGCTCTCCCGCGTGATCATGAACGCCAACCCCGCCAACCTCTCGCATCAGATCCAGGATCCGCTCTTCCTGGACATTATGAAGCAGAAAGGCCCCAGCGTGTTCACCCGCGCCCTCGCGCGCGTGCACGAAGCGCCCCGCCTCTACACCTTCATCCAGGAATGGCTCAGCCAGGTGGATCTGGACGGCGAATTCTACATCAAGCCCAAGGAGCAGGACGGACAGGGCTGGGGTGCTACTGAAGCGGCCCGCGGCGCCCTGGCGCACTGGATCGAGATCGAGGGCGGCGTGATCAAAAACTACCAGGTAATCGCCCCGACGACCTGGAACGTAGGCCCGAACGATGAAGGCGGAAATCCCGGCCCGATCGAGGCTGCCCTCGAAGGCACCGAAATCGAAGATCCGCACGATCCCGTCGAAGTCGGCATGGTGGCCCGCTCCTTTGACTCCTGCCTGGTGTGCACCGTGCACGCCCACGACGGCAAGTCGGGCGAGGAACTCTCCCGCTTCAAGCTTTGACCCCGCATACGATGTAACCGGCATACCCGCACCTGGCTTCAGGTGCGGGTATCTGATTGAACGGCGATGAAGAAAACGGCTATCCTGGGATTCGGCAATCCCGTGCGCAGCGACGACGGCGCCGGCTGCTTTGTGGTGGAGGAATTGGGCAGGCGCATCGCGCCGGAGGCCGGCATCACCCTGCTCGATATGGGCACTTCGGCCTTCGAGGTGCTGTTTCAGCTGCGCGACCACGAGCGCCTCATCCTCGTGGATGCGGTCATCAACAGCGGCGAGCCGGACGGCACCCTGTACCGCCTGCCTGCCGAAGCGGTGGCAGCTGCCGTCGAGGACGATCCGCTGGTCTTTCTCCATGCCCTCAAGTGGAGCCAGGCCCTGTCCTACGCCCGCAGAATCCTCGGCTCCGCCTATCCCGAAGACATCACGGTGTACCTGATCTCCGTCTCCAATACCCGCCTCGATACCAGCCTCAGCGGCCCCGTGCGCGACGCCTGCCTCCGGGTCTGCGGCCTGATCGAGGCCAGCCTGCCCCAGCTGGCTTCTGGCAACGGAACCGGCTCATGATCAACGTTTTTTAGCCATCTGCGCTTCGGCTTCAGTTCGACAGGCTCACCGCAGGCGCTCAGCGACCACGCTTCGGCTTCGCTCAGCGACCACGCTTCGGCTTCAGTTCGACATGCTCACCGCAGGCGCTCAGCGGCCACGCTTCGGCTTCAGTTCGACAGGCTCACTGCAAGCGCTCAGCGGCCACGCTTCGGCTTCGCTCAGCGGCCAAAACTCAAAACCCCAAACTCAGAACTCAAATGGAACGCATCATCCGCCTCGGTTCCGCCGCCCCCCGGAACGATCCGTCCGCCCCCTTCAGCGGCGCCCGGATGCGCAACCAGCATCTCTGGCTCAGCGCCGGCGTCGTGTCCGCCGCGCTGGGAGATCCGGCGCAGGTGTATGCCGCCTTTGACCCGGCAGCCGGCGCCCTCCTGCTGGCGCCGATGGGCGATGCGGAGTTTAAAGCCGCCCACACCGGCTGCGCGCTGCTGATGCTCAAACTCCGCAACCCGGAAGGCGACCGCTCCGTTTCCATGCAGGAGATGATCCTGGATCACGGCATCGACGCTGCCGACCGCGACCTGCCCTGGGAAGCCGCCGCCGGCTCCCAGCGCCTGACCATCCGCCTGACCGAACCTGCCCCCGACGCATGACGACCCCGATCCTCACCATTTTCGCCGACCCCGGACTGGAGTCCGAAACCCGGGACATTCTGCACCGCGAGCCCCGCCTGGACGAGCTGGCCGAAGTGGCATCCCTCGCCAGCCGCAGCCCCGCCGGCACGGCGGCGCACCTCCTCGTGACTCCCCAGGGCATCGGCTTTCCCCTCGACTGGCAGCAGTTCCTGCCGCCCTACCTCCTGCCTGAATGGCTGCCCCTCAAGGCCGAGGTGCTGCTGGGCATCGTGATGGCCCGGCTGGGCAATTACGACAAGAGCCGTGCCTGGCTGGAAGCCTACCCGGCCCTGCGCCAGGAGCTGGAGGTCGTCCGCCGGATGCAGGAGGGCCAGCCCGTGGACCCCGACGAGCTGGTTTCCGAATACTCCGAGTTCGAGGCCTACCGGCTGATGCACAACAACGCCATCGTGCGGCATTACGCCTCCGCCCCGGACCGCTTCAGCCTGCACCATACCCGCTATTTCTACGAGGAAGCCCTGCACGCCGCGACCGACGAGGTCTTCCGCGCCTTCACGGCCCTGCATTACGCCACCCTCCTCACCGATACCGGCGACCTCGACTATGCCGAGGCCGTGCTCCGGGGCGCCCTGTCGGAGACCAGCGACCCCTTCGCCCGCGTGGAGCTGCAGAACGCGCTCAACGCCGCCTGGATGCGCAAGCTCACCGCCCCCTACGATCCGGAGCTGCTCGACGCGCTCAAACATTCCCTCTGGGAGGTGCTCCAGGTGTACGAGCAGCAGGAGCGCAGCGTGCCCGCCGCCCTCGCCCTCGTGGATGCCTCCTACATCGCCAATATCTGCGACAGCTTCGCCGAATCGCTCGGCTATATCAACCGCGCCATCGAGATCTTCCGCCGCGAAGAGATCCCCGAACTGCTCGCCAATGCCGAAATGCGCAAAGGCACGCTGCTCTACACCTGGGCCAAGCAGGGCAACCCGCAGTTTTACCGCATGGCAGTCAATGCTTTCCAGGAGGCGCTGAAGGTCTATACCCGCGAGGATACGCCGGAGGTGTTCGCCGAAATCCACCATTATCTGGGGGTGATCTACTCCGAAATCCCCGATGAGGCGAGAAAAAAAAGCGTCTGGGCGGCCATCTCCTCGGCTTCGTTCCAGGAGGCGCTGCAGGTTTTCACCCGAGAGACCCATCCCTACGAGTATGCGATGGTCTGCAACAGCTACGGCAATGCCCTGACCAAATACCCCGATGCGGTGCGGTCGGATAATTTTACCCGCGCACTGGCCTATTACCAGGAGGCGCTGGACATCCGGACGGCGAAGGACTACCCGCTGGAGCGGGCCCTGACCCTGCTCAACCACATCGAAGCCTGCTGGTATGCCGGCAACGACCCCGACCAGTTCAACGAGGGCCGCTACCTGGACATGGTGGCCAAGGCGCTGGAGGTCAAGGAACTGACGGACGACCCCAGGCTGCTGGCGGATGCGCAGCGGCATCTGGAGAAGCTCGACGAGCTGCGCGAGTCGTTCGCGTGAGGGCATCGGCCCTGCGGGGCCGATGCTTCCAGGCACCGCGTCCTGAAACCGCTAGATATGCGCAGGGCCTGCCGGCAATGCCGGCAGGCCCTGACGCGTTCCGCCCGGGCGGATCAGTTGCTGCCGGGGCGCGCCTGGAGATCGGGCTGCACGCGGAGCATGCGCTCGACACCGGGGTTGCCGCGCTTGATGATATTGAAGGTGGCAGGCGAAAGCAGCCCCTTTGTTTGCAAATCGCGAATCGTGGAGGACGATACACAGTCCTGATTGTCTTTGAGTTCCAGCTGAAGGCGGCTAAGCGTCACTTCCACGCGGGTATGCACGCCGGCATCGTCGCCGCCGCCGTCGCCCATGAACTTCCACGAGGCGACGGGCCCGCCGCCGGGGAATTCGTCGAGGTTGCCGTTGCTGTCGCGGTAGCTGAACTCGGCGAAGGCGGGGCTGAGGATCTTTTCGATGACCTTGCCGCTGGGCGCGGTGTAGATGGTGAAGGTCTTGGTCTCGGAGGCGCGGGTCCAGTCGCTTTTGGTCTCGCTCGCGCGCATGTACACCCGCGCCTCGACGCGGTCGCCCTGGTTGACGAGGGTCACCGTCGCGTGCACATCGGGGCCGTTGCCGTTGTACTCGCGGTCGCCGTTGGTGTGGCGGGGCAGGTTGGTGAGCGAAACCGGCGACGGCATGGGGTTGACGGTGGAGGTTTCGCAGATTTTGACCGTAGGCTGGAGGATGGCGACGGACTGGATGTTGCGGCCGTTCCAGCGGAGGATGAAGCGGTTGCTGCCGGGGCCGAGGGCGACGCCGTTGCCGGCGAGGTTGAGGGTGAGGTGGTAGTGGGTGGGGCGGTCGAGGAACTGGGAGACGTTGATTTCCGAGGCGCCGTTGACGAGGAAGACCTGCACGTTGGAGCTGTCGAAGTCGTAGCCGTAGAACTCGATCTTGTTGCGGCGTTCGGGGGGCAGGTTCATGTCGACGGCCAGGGGCACCACCTCGCAGAGCTGCGGCTCCAGGGGCGGCATGCTGCCGCCGAGGAGGCGGGTTTTGATGCGGATGAGGCCCTGGCGCACGCGGATGCGGAGGAAATCGGCATTGCAGCGGAACTCGGTGCCTACGCTGGCGACGCCGCGCACGAGCAGGTCGTTGACCTCGTTGCGGATGGTGGACTGCGCCTCATCGGTCAGCTGCCCGACGGTGTTCTGGAGCACCACCTGCCAGTCGGCAGAGGCGGTGTTGAGCGATTCGATGGCGCCGTCGAGGACGGGCAGGACCTCGTTGATGAGGTCATCGGCCTTGTTGCCGGCTTTTTCGATGATGCCGCAGCCCGCAGCGGGCGCCAGGCACAGCGCCGCCAGCAGCAGGCGCGCGAACATGGAGGAGAGGGAATGCATAGGAAAGGGGATATGGGTTTGGATATGAACGAACTACGGCAGTGGATCGTATGGAGGTATCATAGCTTGGAGCTAGCTTGATTCTGCCGTTTTTTCCTTCGAAGTCTTCCGCTACGAAAAAAGCATTTTACACGGATATCTTAAGGGTTCTGCGGCTGTTAGCACTATCCTTAACAAACTCCAGCTAATTTCTCAAAAAAGCCTAAAGTCTTGGAATACTCAGCTAGAAAATGTACCTTGTTCTTGAAATCTGGCAATCAGAGCAATTTTTGGTTTTTATGCCCTGTTAAGCAGATGATATCTATTTCAAACTACAAGCATCTTTAAATGTTGTTTAGTAGTTTTACATATTTGGATTTTCACATTACATCTAACGTGTCATGAGTCAGTCGAAAGATGCAAAAGAATTTGAGATCTCTGTAATCAGGGTGGCTCGAATGATGTTCCCTGACGTAATTGACGGAGGTAGGGAAATAATTGCTGGACATGAGACAGATGGGGTTTTTATTACTAGGGATACTATACATCTTATTGAGTGCACAATCAGTAGGGGTAAAGACAAAGCTCTGGAGGATTCTGGAAAACTAAGAAAATTATATAATAATTACGAAAGAAAGTATTCGGATAAAGTAATTAAACTGTGGTTTGTTACAAAACATGAGCCTACCGCTGAACAGCGGTCCGTTTGTAGTAATGGCGATCCTAAGGTTCATGCGGTTTCTCTAAATACATTTGCTAGTCGCCTCGTTGATGCAAGTGCATACTTGCTGCTAAGGGATAAGTATAATTTTGGAAGTGCCAGAGACCCAGAAACTGGGAAAAGCGATATAAACTCCAATTACATCAAGCTTGATATTCCCGACATGAATGGATCTGAAATGTACAACGTAAGCTCAATAGCAAAAAAATTACAAGAAGGTGTAAAATTTTTAGTTATTGGATATTTTGGAGCGGGGAAAAGTATGACTTTAAGGGAAGTTTATAAAAAACTTAAAAATATATTTAATCAGGGAGAAACCACTAAATTCCCCATCTTTTTAAACCTAAGAGACCATAATGGACAAACTGATCCAGTTGAGGCGATTGAGAGGCATGGAAGAAATATTGGATTTGGACAACCGGGCGATCTTGTTAAAGCATGGCGAGCAGGCTATGTAACTCTTATTCTTGACGGATTCGATGAAATAGCAACTGTTGGTTTCGCTCAGAAAGCTCAAAAATTAAAAGACATGAGGTATCGATCTACGCAACTTGTTAGAAAATTCATTGAAGATAGTCCAGGAGACACAGCTATTCTTGTTTCTGGGCGAAGCAATTTTTTCGATTCTACCAAGGAATGCTTAAATGCACTTTCTATTTCTAATGATTGGAAAATATTATCAATAGATGACTTTACCGAGGAGCAAATGAGGCAATATTTAAGTAGTTTTAAAATTCAAATCGCTATACCTGAATGGCTTCCCGGTCGGCCACTACTTTTAGCATATTTGACCTCAAAGGGAATAATAAATTCTTTACCAAGTAGCGAAAAATCTAAGGCGGAAGGTTGGGATATGCTATTGGGAGAAATATGCGCCAGAGAAGCTAAAATGGAATCAGGTGTGGAGGCAGACGCTATCCGAGAAATTCTAGAAAGACTTGCTAGTAAAGCGAGGAGTTTTCAAGGTGGCTTAGGCCCTATTTATGAAAAAGATTTGTCAAATATTTTTGAGGATGTAACAGGATACCCTCCTAGTGATAGCGAGTTTGTAATCTTACAAAGACTTCCTGGATTGGGGCCTAGGGATACTCAAGATGGTTCTAGGCAATTTATTGACACTAATCTTGCGCAAGCTGCAAAGGCAGGTCAAGTTATTAAGTATGTTCAAGATCCGTTCAATCAAAGCGAAAGCACTAGATCATATATTCGAGAGTGGCAAGAATCTCTTGAAGACTTAGGCTTATCTGTGGTTAGATATGTGTGTAAAGAAAAACTGATGATAATACAAGGGAAGTGGTTTTCCGCTGTCGATAAGGCAATAAAAGAGAGTTTTCATACTTTAGCTGTAGATATATATTTTTCTCTTTATGAAAATCATACTGACTGGAAACGTGATACTATTCGATTCTCAGATTGCGTAATACCGGATGTTAGTTTGGACACGGAGGAATCTATGGAGCATTTAATTTTTAAGTCAACTATTGTCAGAAATTTAATTATTAACTCGCCTATTGTTGTTGAAAAATTACCCTATTTTAATGAGTGTATATTTGGGCATATTCATGGACAGGATTCCTCTTTTAAACTTCCACCAGAGAAGTTTACCGATTGTGAGTATTATTCGATTGATGAAAGAGATACTACTACTCAGGGCCTTTTGAGTTTGGATTTTCCTACTCCTGTAAAAGTAGCGTTCACTATTTTGAAGAAAATCTACATTCAAAGTGGTAGTGGGAGAAAAGAAAATGCATTATACAGAGGTTTAGATCATTTTCAGCAGCGATATATTGCCGATGTTTTACACGTATTGAAAAGGCATGGTTACTTGAGTAAATACAAAAGTGGCAGCAATACTATATGGGTTCCGATAAAAGGAAAGAAAGGGGATGCTATCTCTTTTATAAGCGGAAGAGATTATTCTAATCCTGTATACAAAGACTTGGAGAGGCTGTCCTCTTCTCCTACAATTGTAGATATTGAAAAGTAGAAAGTATTGCTATTAAACGAGCATATTTGGAGCAGCTGCGCCTGTGTACTCTTCCCATAGCGCGAACCGCTGAAAAGTAGAAAGAATCATGTACATTTCAGCATTCAAAAGAACCCGCCATGCGGAAGTGCTTTCCTCTTCCCCCTAGCCGTAGCCATTGAAGAGTAGAGAGGAAGATGTATACGTTAACGCTTAAAAGAACCTGCCACTCGGAAGATCAGCCTGACTACACTCTACAAGTGGAAGTGTAAGCATCGGATCCGCAGGCCGCAGGGCATCGCCCCCCAGCCCTTCCGGGGGCAGAGATGTTCCAGACATACAAGAGCAGGTTTTTGGGTTGAATACACCGGGGACGCGCAGGCGGCTCCCCCATCTCCCTCCCCGCCGTCGGCGGGGAGGGGGTCCATCGGCTTCATGCGCCGCATGCTGCGGGGGCAGCGGGGGTCATTCCTTTACGATCTGCCGCGTTACCTTGCCCTGCGCGTCGCTCAGGGTCACGGTGTAGCGGCCCGCCGGCAGGCGGCTGAGGTCCAGGCGCTGCTG
>JANRID010000011.1:0-80895 GCA_033765305.1 Bacteroidia bacterium | reverse complement strand
AGCCGCCGGATCACCGGCTGGTACGCCTGCGGAACCTCCTCCTCCCGCAGCGACAGAAAATGACCCTTCGTGTCCGAAATCGACGACTGGTCGAAGATGCTCAGCAGCCGCTCCAGGTCCGTGCGCCGCTTCCCGCTCAGGTAGCTCGTCTGGATCACGACCGCGTCGTGCGAAAGCGCCTCGATGAACAGATGCCGCTCGCCCAGCGGCTCGCCCGTCGAGGCGTCGTACGAGCCCCGCTGCACCCGCACCACCGGCACCCCGTTGTCCGAATACGGCTCGCCCAGAATATAGACCGGGTAGATGGGCAGCGGCGAGGAATTGCCGGCCGCCTCCGACTGCGGGTTGCGCTGGTACTGCTGGCCCAGGTAGCGCCGGAAGCGCCCGATCTGCTGGTACAGCTTGGCCTTCTGCAGCTCGATGAGCACCATCTTCTGCTGCCCGTCGGCCTGCCGGATGCGCGCCCGGAAGTCCATGCGCGCCACCGTGATCTGGGCCTCGCCCAGCTTGAGGCTCTGCTCGGTGGACTGGAACTGCAGCTCCTCCACGTTTTCGCCCAGGATCGCCGAAAGCAGCAGCCGAGCCGCCCGCTCGTCGTCCATCAGGTAGCGGAAGACCACGTCGTAGAGGGGATTCGGAATGCGCACTGCGGATGGCATAGCCCAAAGATACGGATTTTTCCGATGATACCGGCGTAGCATCCGGGCAGCTCGGCAGCGCTGCGCGCCGGGCACAGCGCAGATTCCCGCATCTGCATGCGCCGGAATCCGGAAAGGCGCCGTATATTGACCGCGCTTTCCCCCACGGAAGCCCGACCGCCATGCATATCTGTGTCGCAGGCAATATCGGAGCCGGCAAGACGACCCTCACGGATCTCCTCGCCAGATACTTCGGCTTCGAATCTCTATTCGAGGACAACGAGCAGAATCCCTATCTGATGGATTTCTACTCCGACATGCACCGGTGGTCTTTTCACCTGCAGGTGTCCTTCCTCAAGTCCCGTCTCGAAAAGCTGATGCACATCCGCCAGGAGGGGCGCAATGTGATCCAGGACCGGACCATCTACGAGGATGCCCAGATTTTTGCGCCCAACCTGCACTCGATGGGTCTGATGACGGCCCGCGAATACGAGACCTACCGGGGCCTCTTCGAGGTCATCGCAGAGCTGGTGCAGCCGCCGGATCTGCTCATCTACCTCCGCGCTTCGATCCCGACCCTGGTGGAGATGATCCAGTCGCGCGGACGCACATACGAAGACTCTATCCGGCTGGACTATCTCAAGCGCCTCAACGAGCGCTACGAGCACTGGTACGAGTCGTACGCCTACGGCAAGAAGATGGAGGTGCCTGTAGAGCGCTTCAATTTCCGCGACAATGCCGAGCACCTGGGCCTGATCATCAACCGGGTCAAAGGCGAACTCTTCGGCCTGTTTTCCTGATCCCCCTCAGCTGCCTTCCTGGCGGCGCAGCACCTGGCGGGCAATGCCCGCCTCGAAGTGCGACAGCCCGATTTCGACGGGCAGCTCGCTTTCGTCCTGCTCCGCTTCGATAGGGATCTCGCGGTCCACGGTGAGCACCAGCGGCGCTTCGCGGCGGCGCAGCAGGGCCACATTCTCGACATGGGCGGTGTGGGGAAACATATCCACCGGCTGAATCCTGACCACCTCGTACCACTCGCGCATCAGATAGAGGTCGCGGGCCTGGGTGGCCGGCTTGCAGCTGACGTAGAGAATATGGGGCGGCCGCAGGCGCAGCAGCTCGCGGACCACCTGGGGGTCCATGCCCTGGCGGGGCGGATCGGCGACGATGATGTCGGGCCGGCCTTCGGCCTGCTCCAGGCGCTCGTTGAGGAGGTGGCGCATGTCGCCGGCGTAGAAGCTGAAGCGGGCTTCGTCGAGCTGGTTGACCCGCACATTCTCCCATGCGTCGTTCACTGCATCCTGCACATATTCCACCCCCACGATTTTCTCCGCCAGATCCGAGACGAAGATGCCGATGCTGCCCGTGCCGGCGTAGAGGTCATAGAGCAGGCGGAAACGCTCCTGCCCTGCGGGCAGGGCCTCGCGGAGAAAGTCTTTGACTACCTGATAGAGCCGCTCGGCCTGGCGGGGGTTGGTCTGGAAGAAGGAAACGGGCCGGATGCGGAACTGGTAGGGGCCGAGGTGCTCGGTATAATATGGCGTGCCCTTCCAGATCTGGTAGGGCTGATCGGTGTAGACGCTGTTCCACTTGGGGTTGAAGACCCAGACGAACTGGGTGATTTCGGGGAATTCCGCTTCCAGCACGCGGAAGAGGGCGTCCACCTGGGCAGGTTCGTTTTCGCCCACGACGAGAATCAGCATCACCTCGCCGGTGTGGACGGAGGTGCGGAAGACGATGTTGCGCAGCAGGCCGGTATGGGCGTGAATGTCGTAGAAGCTGAGCTCCTGCTCGCGGGCGTAGTCGCGGATGCGGTTGCGGATGCGGTTGACGACCGGAGTCTGGAGCATGCATTCCTCGATGTCCAGGACCTTGTCGAAAAAGCGCGGGGCATGGTAGCCCAGCACGCGGTGGTCGTGCTGGATAGGGCGGTTGAGGTCGCGCTTGGGGATCCAGGCACGGGTGCTGAAGGAGAACTCCAGCTTGTTGCGGTAGTAATACGGCGCTTCGCAGCCGAGGATGGGCAGGGCTTCGCCCACCTCCACCTTGCCGATGCGGCGGAAGATGTTGAGGATCTGGTTTTCCTTGTAGGCGAGCTGGGCGTCGTAGCTCATGTACTGCCACTTGCAGCCGCCGCAGTCGCCGAAGTGGCGGCAGGCAGGCTGCACGCGGTGGGCGGAGGGGGCATGGATCTTGCGCACGCGCCCGACGAGGACCTTGGATTCCTTGCGGTAGATTTCCACATCGGCCACATCGCCGGGCACCCCGCCTTCGACGAAGACCACCCAGTTGTCGTGGCGGGCAATGGCGCGGCCATCGGTGGCGGCATCTGCGAGGTCGAGCTTGACCGTGTACGGATCGATTTTTCTGCCCATGCCGCAAAAGTAGCGAAGGGATGGGGAATATGGAAGGAAAACGGCGGCAGCTACGATTCTGCTGCATCCGCCGCGCTGCAGCTTTACCCCGCCCGCAGCCAGGGGGCCAGCAGCTTCGCAATGTCGCGGTTGTATTTGGGATCATCGGCGATGCACTCGGCCGCGCGGGCTTCCGGAAGGATTCCCTGCGTCACCAGCCAGCCAAACGCCTCCGGATTGCCGCCGAACAGCCAGCAGCACAGGTTGTAATAGCGCTGTTCGTTGAGCCCGTGGCTGTCCCAGTACGGGAAATGCCCGCCGGGCAGGGTATGATTGGCCTCATGGCTGAAATAGTTCACCGCTCCGAGCACCAGATCCGGCCGCTGCATCTGCATCAGCAGCCAGACCGCCAGACGGTCGGCGGCGTCCTCCTCCCGGCCCAGGTTGGGCAGGTCGAGCTGGTGGATCAGCGCATGGCCGACCTCGTGCAGCAGGAAAAACGTCGTAGCCCCCAGCACCGCCTGCTCATAGGCCTGCTGATCCTGGTAATACGGCGCCAGCGCACGCTCGAATTCGTAGAAAAATTCGTCGCAGAAGGTAATGCCTTCCCGGCCCGGCTCGGCAGCATACCACGCATTGCTCGTTCCGCAGGGCTTAAACGTGATAATCAGATCCTTCGGCAGCGCCAGCGAAGCATTCAGCTCGTCGGTGACGGCTTTGGTCAGCCCGTATTGCATGATGATCTGCCCGGCACGGGAAGTGTACAGGTGGCCATTGCTGCGGTTCAGGGCATACAGAACCTGAAAGCGCCCGCCGTCTGCCGCAGCCTGTGCCGGTTCTGCCGCTGCCCCGCTCATCTGCCGGGCCAGCCAGCTGCCCGGATCGATCAGATCCAAGCGGTACAAAACCATATAGATCACACCTGCTGCCAGCAGGATTCCTCCAGCGGAAATGGCTGAACGCTTCATATGGGGTGCATTAGGCGGCAGCGCCCGCGCAGCCCGTACCGGCCCTGCGCAGGCGCCCCGCGGCCAGGCTTATTTCTCGAATTCCACGATATATTCCGACATGTATTTTCCCAGATCGGAGTACTTGTAAAAGAGCCGCGCCCGCTTGCCGAGCTTCAGGCAGGTGTGCTTGTTGGCGATGTCTTCGGGGGTATTCATCGGCTGGAGCGAGGGATACCACATCGTGTGGCCCGGCTGGTCGATGAGCAGCACCGGCTTGGTCCAGGCCTGGGCATGGTCGCCTTCGCCGAGATCGGGGTGCGGATTGAAGGAAATGTACAGGCTGCTGCCGAGCCACGAAGGGCCTACCACCTTGCCCATGAGCATCACCCAGCAGTTGAGGTACGTATTCCAGCTCACCGAAGGGCCCCAGTGGAAGCCGCCCGTAGGCGAAGAAGCGGGTCCGCCGCCTTCGGCCAGCGGAATCTGGAGCGAGGCTACCGGCGCGCCGATGCCGTTGTAGGGCGCGCTGAAGGTCTTGCCGTCCCAGCGGTACACCTTGCCCGAGGGATTGTCCAGATCGCTGAGCCTGATGCGGGCGATGCTGATGCACTGCCCGCTCCACTCTTTCGCACGGTCGTAGGACGCTTCTTCGTACACGCCGGGATAGCCGTACTCGCCGTAGAAGATATACAGATAGTCGCCGCTGGCTACGGCGGAGGGATCCCCTACCCCGCCGGCAAAGGTATTGGAGGTGTTGTGCGGCTTGAGGATCATGCGCGGCTGGAGGTCTTCGAGGACAATGCCTTTATTATCCCAGCTCCGGCCCCCGTCGGTGGACTTCATGATGCCGATGCGGCAGACCGCCGCCGGCGATTCAGGCCCGGTGAGGCCGCGCGGCCACTTGTGATCGATGTACCCCTCGCCTGTCGCGGAGTCGTACGGCAGGGTCATGGGGTAATTTTCGTTGTGGTAGAGCGCGTAGAGCGTGCGGCCGCTGGCATCGCGCGCATCCTGATAGACGGTCTCGAACCACACGGCCCCGTGCAGGCCCGGCGTGCCGATGGGCGCATTTTTCGGCATCACCGGCTCGATGAACTCCTCGCGCTTGCGGGCAAAGGCTTCGTCGGCATGGGCGCCGTTGGCGTACTTCAGGTCGCGGGCATCGCCCCAAAGGGGATCTTCGCCGTATTTGCCCGGAAAAATGCGGAAGGTATCACCCACCCAGGCCTCGGCCATGTTGCAGTCCACGAAGTTGTTGAAGTGGAAGGTATCGGTGGGGATGAGCTTGAATTTCGGCGCGAAGGGCTGGCCTTCAGCGGCAGGTTTCGACGAAGGGGAAGCACAGGCCGCCAGCAGCAGGGCGCCCGGCAGCAGCATACGGTAGAGTACAGGGTTCATTGCAGCAGTCCGGTTGGATGACTGCAAGATAGGGGTTTCTGCGGGAAAATATGCAGGCCTGCCGCACCTGCAAGCGCAGCAGGCCTCTGCAGCGGAAGATTCAGAAGGGATCGCTCCAGCGCGCGTCGGTATAGACCGCCGTGCCGCCGAGGGTACGGAGGAAGGCCACGAGCGCATCCTGCTCCGCCTGGGTGAGGCTGAGGCGCTGCACACTGCCGCCGGGCCGCAGGCGCGGGTCGAGGTTGGGATTGTCCTGGATGCCGCTGTCATAGTGCTGGATCACCTCCTGGAGCGTCAGCAGTTCGCCGGTGTGCATGAAGGGGCCATTGTTGTTGCCCGGTGCACCGACGAGATCGCGCAGGCTGGGCGAGCGGGTCACGGCCTGATCTGTGCCGCCGGCAATGCTGCTGATGAGGCCGTTGTTGCGCGAGCCGGGGTTGATGTCGAACTCCGGTGCCCGGTGGCAGCCGGCGCAGCCCGCGCCTCCGTCCACCCGCACCCCGCCGGGACCGAATACCGGCGGGCGCAGAAACAGGGTTTTCCCCTGGTTTTCCTGGGGAGTGAAATTGGGGAAATCCGCCCCGTCGTTGGCGGCCTGGGCCCGGCCCGCATCGAAACGGCTGTCGAACGACTGGATGCTGCGGATAAACTGCGCCAGCGCCTGCTGGATGCGCGCCTCTGTCACCGCCGAATCGCCATACACAAAAGCAAACAGCTCCTTGTAGTATCCGATGCCGCCCAGGCGGGCCAGCAGATCGGCAAACGAAGGATCGCCGCCCTGGCCGCTGAAGCCCATTTCTGCATGATCCCGGATGGGCCGGGTGGTCTGATCCTCCAGCGAGACGGCACGCTCGTCCCAGAAAAACCGGACTTCATTGGCAAACCGGGCATTGACCAGCCGCATGGAGTGCCGGGCTGTCTGGCCGTTGACGCCGGGCGAGGCCTGCAGGCGGTCGCTGAAGGCCAGGGACTGCCGGTGGCAGCTGGCGCAGGAGACGGTTTGGCTGGCAGACAGGTTTTTATCGTAAAACAGCACCCGGCCCAGCGTAGCGCCCGCATCGGTGATGGGATTGGCGAGGCTGTTGTCTTTGGTGATATAGGACGGAACGGGCTGGCCGGCATACTGCGCGAGGGAGTCCAGGCGGATCCTGCCGCCGAAGGCAGCCTCGACTGCCGGATAGGAAAGGCCGGGCGGGTCCACAGGGTCCGGTTTGCAGGCGGAAAACACAAGCATGAAACAGGCGGCGGCAGCGGCCAGCAGCCAGGCGGGGGCGTACTTCATCGGAGGAAATTTCGGCTTGGACTCCGTGCAGGGCCGAAGGTTTAACGGACGGCTTATTTTTTTCTCCCGGATCTGCCGCAGGTCCGGAAAATTGGCCCGATCTTGAACCGGCAATTCACCCAGCACCCGATTCATCAGATGGACATGCGGAGGAAATGGAGCTACACCTGGCGGGGCATCCGGAACCCGGCGATGTATCACGGCCAGTACCAGCAGCGCCGCTACTTTGAAGGGTGGTACTACAAGCTCGTGGACCCGGCGGGCGAGCGCCCGCTGGCCGTCATTCCGGGCATGGCCTTCGACGAGGCAGGGGAATCGCATGCCTTTATTCAGGTGATGGACGGCGCTGCGCACCAGGCAGCCTACCACCGCTTCGATGCGGCGGAGTTTGAGGCCTCGGACCGGGAATTCCGGGTCCGGATCGGCAGCAACCGCTTCGGACCGGAGGGGCTGCAGCTCGATCTGCCGGATCTGCAAGGGGAAATCCGCCTTTCCGGCCTGCAGCCCTGGCCCTGGCGGCCCTGGGCGCCGGGCATCATGGGCTGGTATGCCTATGTGCCCTTTATGCAGTGCTACCACGGCGTGGTGAGCCTCACCCACCGCCTCGACGGCGAGCTGCGGCGCGGCGGAGCCGCCTGGTCCTACACCGGAGGCAAGGGCTACCTCGAAAAAGACTGGGGGCGCTCCTTCCCCAGCTCCTGGGTGTGGATGCAGAGCAACCATTTCGAGGAGCCGGCGCTTTCGCTGACAGCCTCCGTGGCCAAGATTCCCTGGCTGGGCAGCAGCTTCACGGGTTTTATCGCCGGGCTGTGGTGGAAGGGGCAGCTCTACCGATTCACCACCTACACCGGCGCACGGCTCACACAGCTGGGCGTCGAGGGCCAGGACGTGCGGCTCACCTTCCGGGACCTGCGCTACCGGCTGGAGATCGAGGCGCAGCAGGCGCCGGGCGCGGAGCTGCGCTCGCCGGTGCAGGGGCTTATGCAAGGCCGCGTCAACGAAAGCCTCCAGGCCCGCATCGGCATCCGGCTGTACGAAGGCAGCCGCCTGCTGCTGAGCGGCACCGGCCTCCACGCCGGCCTCGAAGTAGCCGGATCGGTGGAAGAACTTCAGCCCTGAACGGAGCGGCGCCAGGCCCCATGCCAAACGGATGCGCCGCATCCCATTCCCTGGCTGAACCCTGCCTGCAATCTCTTCCGTCAACCTATTTCAGGAAGGCACAACTCAATACTCAATACTCAATACCCACTACTCAATACCCACTACCCCTCTTTCTACTTGCTACTTGCTACTGAATACTCCCTATGCAAACCCTGCTTCCCTGGCTGCTCGCCCTGACGCTCACGGCACCAGCCCCGCCCAAACCCCTCTCCATCCGCATTACCCTGCCGGCAGGCAGCGCACAGGCCCCGCTTGACGGACGGCTCCTGCTGCTGATTGCCGCAGATGACCAGGGCGAGCCCCGCATGCGCATCGAAGACGGCCCCGGCACCCAGCAGGTCTTCGGGATGGATGTCACCGGCTGGCAGCCCGGCACCGTGCGGATCATGGACCCCGGCGCCTTCGGCTATCCGGTGGAGCGTATCGCCGAACTGCCCGCAGGCGAGTACTACGTGCAGGTATTGCTCGACAAATACGAGCGGTTTACCCCCAGGCACGGCCATACGCTCCTGCTGCCTACCGACCGGGGCGAAGGCCGCCAGTGGAACCTGGCCCCCGGCAACCTGTACAGCAAGCCTGTCAAGGTCCGCATCGATCCCGCACGGGGCGGCACGCTCGATGTTGCCCTCGACCAGGAAATCCCGCCCATCGAGCCGCCCAAGGATACCAAATACATCCGCCATATCCGCATCCAGAGCAAGCTGCTCACCGAGTTCTGGGGCCGGCCCATGTACCTCGGCGCGCACGTGCTGCTGCCCGAGGGGTTCGACGAGCACCCCGAAGCCCGGTATCCCGTTGCCATCAGCCACGGGCATTTCAGCCACGACTTCGAAGGATTCCGCACCGTTCCGCCCGATACTACCCAGCCCAAGGTGTTCTCGAAGCGTTTCGGGCTGGACGGATACAATATCATTCAGGAGGAAATGGCCTATCAGCTTTACCGCGACTGGATCAGCCCGCACTTCCCGCGCGTGATCGTGGTGGAGATTCAGCACGCCAACCCGTTCTACGACGATTCCTACGCCGTCAACTCCGCCAGCCTCGGCCCCTACGGCGATGCCATCACGTATGAGCTGATTCCGTACATCGAGCAGCAGTTCCGGGGCATCGGACAGGGCTGGGCGCGCTTCCTGTATGGCGGCTCCACCGGCGGATGGGAGGCCCTGGCCGCGCAGGTGTTGTATCCGGACGAATACAACACCTGCTACGCCGCCTGCCCGGACCCCATCGACTTCCGGGCCTACTGCCTGGTCAATCTGTACGAGGACCGCAATGCCTACTTCCTCGAAGGGCCCTTCCGGCGCACCGAGCGGCCTGGCCACCGCGACTCGCTGGGCCAGGTGAGCGCCACGCTCCGCAATATGAACCTGCGCGAGCTTGCGCTGGGCACCCATTCCCGCTCCGGCCAGCAGTGGGATATCTGGGAAGCGGTCTATTCACCGCTGGGCCCCGACGGCTACCCGGCCCGCATCTGGGACAAATACACCGGCGAGATCGATCCGCAGGTGGCGGCGTACTGGCGCGAGCACTACGACCTGGCCTGGATCATGCGCCGCGACTGGAAGACGCTGGGCCCCAAGCTGCGGGGCAAAATCCACCTGTACTGCGGCGACATGGACAATTACTACCTCAACAACGCCGTCTATCTCGCAGAGGCCTTCCTCGAATCCACCACCGACCCCTACTACGACGGCGAAGTGGACTACGGCGACCGGGCCGAGCATTGCTGGAACGGCGACCAGACCCGCCCCAATGCCTATTCGCGCCTGCGCTACCACCAGATGTTCATCCCAAAATGGACCGACTGGGTGCAGACCCACGCGCCGGCCGGCGCCGATCTGAAGAGCTGGCGATATTGATTGCGCCGGAGTCTTTTTTGCGGCTCCGACAACCTGTCCGCCCGCCTTTACGTCTGTTGCATGTATTCCAACCTGCATGCCATTGCCTATCCGCACGCTTACCCGATTCCTGCTGCTGACCCTGCTTGCGCTCTGCGGCCTGCGAACGGCTGCGCAGTCGCTTTCGGGCACCGTGACGGACCCTGACGGCCAGCCCCTGCCTTATGTAAAGGTGTACATCCACGGCGCCCAGGCGGGCGCCCTGAGCCGCGAGTCCGGCACCTATGCGCTGAAGCTGCCTGCCGGGCAGCAGGTTGTGGTATTTCAATGCCTCGGATACGAAACCTTCCAGGATACGCTGCTCATCCGCGGTGCCGAGCGCCTCGACGTGGTCCTTGCGCCCAGCGATGTGCAGATGGAGGCCATCGAGATTTCCGTAGGCAAGGAAGATCCTGCCTACGCGATCATGGAGCAGGCGATTGCCGCCAAAAAGCAGTACCTCCGCGAGCTGCCCGCCTGGCAGCGCAGCTCGTACATCCGCATCCGCATCGAGCAGGACACCCTGGTCCGCATCAAAGATACCCTCGCAGGACGCAGCCCGGATTCGCTCCGCCGCGACAGCATCACCCCCCGCCGCCCCATCCTGCTGCTGGAATCCCAGAATCTGACCTATTTCGAGGCTCCTGCCAGCTACCGCTCCCGCGTGCTGGCCTACCAGGACCGCTCGGTGTCCCGGACCGCCTCCATCAAAGGCGCCGGCGAGGACGACCGCGCCTACGAAACGATTACCCAGGATCCGCTGCTCTTTTATCCCGACCCCGGCGAGACCCGCATCAGCCTGTACCAGAACCTGATTACCGTCCTGCGCCTCGGCGACCGGCCTTTCGTTTCGCCGTTCCACAGCGAGCTCTGGCGCCTCACCTACCGCTACCGCCTCGCAGAGCGGCGCTACGAGGAGGGCCGCGTGGTGTATGTGATCGACATCCTCCCGCGCAACCGCGAGTCGGCCAGCTTCGAGGGGCGCATCGAGCTGGTGGACGGCATCTGGGCCATCCGGTCGGCAGACCTGACGCTGATGCCCGGCGCGCTGGGCTGGTTTGACCGCTTCGCATTTCAGCACCGCTATGCGCAGACCGCCAGCGGCGAGTGGGTCCTGGCCGAAGAAACCTATACCTACGAGCTGAAAGAAGGCCGGGTGCGCAGCTACGGCCATACCTTCGCGCAGCACAGCGACTACCGCTTCGGTGCGGAAACCCGCGACCTGAACCGCAACGAGCTGACCCGCGTCGAGCGGGACGCCTTCGAGAAAGACTCGGCCTGGTGGGCCCAGATCCGCCCGGTAGCCCTCGGCAGTGCCGAGCAGGACTTTGTGCGCGTGCAGGACAGCCTGAAAACCCAGTACACCAGCCCCGATCACCTGCGCACGCTCGACTCCTCCTACAACCACCTGTCGCTGCTGGATATCTTCCTCCAGGGCATCGGCTTCCGCGACCGGGTCCGGCAGATGGACTATTATTTCTATCCCCTCATCTCGCAGGTGAGGCCCTACGGCGTAGGCGGCTACCGCCATGCCCTCGGCGGCACCATCGAAAAGACTTTCCGGCGCGGCACGGCGCTGCAGGTGTCGGGCGAGCTGGACTACGGCTTCGTCAACCGCGACCTGAAGGGCGAGCTGGAGCTGGGCTTTGTGTATGCGCCCCGGCGCTTTGCGCGGGCCTTCATCAAAGGCGGCGATGTGTACGGCATGGTGACCGCCAATGAAAGCCTCAGCGCCATCCTGAGCCGCAGCAACTTCATCAACAAGGTCTTCATCCGCGGCGGGCACAGCTTCGAGCTGCTCAACGGCCTCTATCTCGACACCGAGTTTGAGTTTGCGGACCGCAAGGCCATCGATGAGCTGGAGCTGGAGGAATGGACGGAGGAATTATTCGGGGAAAACAATACCCCCCGCAGCTTCGACCCCTACCGTGAGGCCCGCTTCGAGATCCGCCTGCGCTACACGCCGGGGCAGCGGTTCCGCATGGAGCCGTACCGCAAGATTCTGCTCGGCAGCAAATGGCCCACATTTACCCTGAAATACAAAAAAGCAGTGCCGGGCATCTTCGGCAGCGAGATCAATTTCGATTTCCTCAGCCTCAAGGTGGAGCATGAATTCCGCCCCGGCACCTTCGGCATCGCCCGCTGGAGCCTGCTCGCCGGCACCTTCATCCAGGACAACAACCTGCGCTTCAACGACTACACTTTTTTCCGGGGCTCCGACCCCTTCATCTTCGTCAATCCACTCGCCAACTACCAGCTCCTGGGCCGCACGCTCAGCACGCCGAACGAGTTCGTGGCCGGCCATTACCTCCACGATTTCGGGCGGGTGCTGTTCAGCCGCCTGCCCCTCATCCGCCGCACAGCCCTGCAAGCCTCTGCAGGCGCAGGGCTGCTGATGATCCGCGACAACCAGTTTCTGCACAGCGAGGTCTTCGCCGGGCTGCAGTACCCCTTCCGCTTCAAGCGCCAGCGCTTCAAAGTCGGCGCCTATTACGTGACCGCGTACAGCAACTACGAAAATGCGCTGACCGGCCAGTTCAAATTCGGCATCACCTTTTTCAATACCATCAAAAACCGCTGGGAATACTGATCCTCAGGCTCTTCCCAAAACAGCTTTCGCATAGTTCGCCCAGCTCATCTGCGCGGCGGCCTCGGCCACATGATCGCCGCTGAGGGGCTGCGCCAGGAAGCGCCGCATCTGCTCCGCCATCGAATCCACGTCTTCCGGCTCGGCGAGATAGCCGTTGAAGCCGTCGCGGATGGTTTCGGGAAAATGGCCCACGCGGGTGGCCAGCACCGGCAGCCGGAAGTTGTACGCGAGCGATTCCACGCCCGACGGGGTTGCGGTGAGGTAATACGTGAGGATGGCGTCGCTGGCCTGGAAATAGCGGTGCACCTCCTCATTCGGCACAAACTGGTTGACCACCGCCACTTCCGGCCCCAGCTTCAGCGACTCGATGAGGGCCAGCGGATTGTACCCGCGCTCGTCGTCCGAGTTGCGGACGAGCAGCTTTTTCGCCAGGCCGAATACTGCTTCCTTCAGGCGGGTGGACCACTTGCTGCGGTCCAGCGTATGCCAGAACGATTCGCCCACAATCAGCAGCGACACATCCTGCCGCTCCGCCGCCACCTGCGCGAAGGCGGGAATCACGTTGTGGAGGCCTTTGTACTTGCGGATGAAGCCGAAGAAGAGAAACACATGCTTCCGCAGTCCCATCGAAGCCTTGAAGGCCTGCACATCGAAGGCGGGATCCGGCTTGAACAGGTCGTACACGGGGTGAAACAGCTTGATAATCAGCTTCCCGCTCCCGCCGCGCTGCCCGTTTTCGCTTACGCGCATGGGCGTGCGGGGGAATACGGCCTGCAGTTCCTCCGCCGTCTTGTAGGCGTGGACAATATATCCGTCTGCTGCCTCCAGACCGTAGCGGGTAAACAGCCGGTCCACGGCGCTGGCTTCCTTCTGCACCAGCACGTGCACATCGAAGAGAATTTCCGTGCCGGGCGAAAGCCGCTTGAGCATCCGGGCGATGCGCCCCATCGGCAGGCCCTGCAGGGCAATGGCCCATTGAAACACCACCGTATCGGGCTTGAGCGCGGCAATATGAGCCGCCGTCTGGCGCCAGGTGCTGGGGCGGTTGTAGTCGGTCAGGTAGGTGACCGGGATGCCGGTGCCTTCGAGCAGGCTCTGCCGGCTGCTGCGGTCCACGAAATCGCGCGGGATGATGGCCGGGTACTGCTGGGTCCAGGACACGATATGCACCTCCGTGCCGGGTGCTGCGGCGAGCGAGCGGGCAAGCGAGGTATTGTACTGGGAAATTCCGCCCTTGAACATCGGCCCTGGGCCGAAGCAGACGATACGACGGGGTGCAGACATCAGCGTTTCTTCAGCCATTGATCCAGCCACTCGAAAAAGACACGCTGCCAGAGCAGGCTGTTCTGGGGCGACATGACCCAGTGGCCTTCGTCGGGCAGATAGAGGAACCGCGAGGGAATGCCCCGGAGCTGCGCTGCCGTGAAGGCCTGCATGCCTTCGGTGACCGGCACCCGGTAGTCTTTTTCGCCGTGCATGACCAGGATGGGCGTGTCCCATTGCTGGACGTAGAGATGCGGGGAGAACACCTGATAGGAGGCGTTGGGGCTGGGCTCCCAGTAGGCGCCGCCCATGTCCCAGTTGGCGAAGAAGAGTTCTTCCGTGGTGCCGTACCAGCTTTCGAAGTTGAAGATGCCGGCATGGGAAATGAAGGCTTTGAAGCGCTTTTCATGGTTGCCGGCGAGCCAGTACACGGAGAATCCGCCGAAGGAGGCGCCGACTGCGCCCAGCGCATCGCGGTTCACATAGGGCTCGGCCGCCACGTGGTCGATGGCGCTCAGCAGGTCGTCCATGGCCTGGCCGCCCCAGTCGCCGCTGATCTGGTCATTCCACAGCCGCCCGAAGGAGGGCAGGCCGCGCCGGTTGGGCGCCACAACGATGTAGCCGTTGGCGGCCATCAGCTGGAGGTTCCAGCGGTAGGAGAAAAACTGGCTCACCGTGCTCTGCGGCCCGCCCTGGCAGTAGAGCAGCGCCGGGTACTGTTTGGCCGGGTCGAAATCCGGCGGATACACCACCCAGGCCAGCAGTTCGCGCCCGTCGGTGGTAGGCACGAGGCGCTCTTCGACCTTGCCCATCCGGATGCCGGCGAGGGCCTGCTGATTGGTGAAGGTGAGCTGCTTCAGGCTGCGGCTGCCCGGCTCCACCAAGCAGATCTCCACCGGCTCCGACATGCTCATTTTGCTTACGGCGATGCCGTTTTTGCAGGGCAGGAAACCCGTGAGGTCGTGCCGGCCTTCGGTGAGGGCGGCAGGCTTGCGGGTGGCCAGATCCACGGAGAAGAGCTGCACGGTGGCGCGCACCCCGCTCAGAAACCAGATCGATTTGCCGTCGGGGCTCCAGCGCGGGTGGCTGGCGTCCTGCTCCCAGCCGGCGCTGATTTCGGTTTTTTCGCCCGACGCGAGATCCAGCACAAACAGGCGGTTGCGGTCGGCCTCGAAGCCGTCGCGGGCCATGCTGGTCCAGGCGAGGCGCCGCCCGTCGGGGGAGAATACCGGCTCCAGGTCGTAGCCGGCCATGCCCTCGGTGAGGTTGCGGACGGTGCCGCCTGCGAGGTCTGCCAGATAGAGATCGGAATTGGTGCTGACGGCGGCGGCGGCGCCGCTGCGTTTTTTGGAGGTGTACACCACCTGGCGCCCGTCGGGGCTCCAGGCCAGCTGCTCGATGCCGCCGAAGGGCATCAGCGGGCTGTCATAGGGCTCGCCGGGCATGAGGTCGCGCGGCTCGCCCGTGAGGGCGCCGTCCCGGTAGCCGGCCACAAAGGGGTGGCTGTATGCGTAGTCGTGCCAGCTGTCCCAGTGGCGGTACATCAGCCCGTCGATGATGCGTCCGCTGGTTTTGGGGAGGTCGGGGTGCTGCTCGGCAGCAGTGGAGTCCAGCTTCACCTCGCGGGTCATCAGCAGCTGATCGCCCCGGGGCGACCAGGCGAAGCCGGTGATGCCGCCCGGCAGATCCGTCACCTGCCTGGCATTGCTGCCGTCGGGGCTGATCTCCCAAAGCTGGCCGCCGGAGAGGAAGCCGATGCGCTTGCCGTCGGGGCGGAAGCGCCCGCCGGATTCGGAGCCGGGCAGATCGGTCAGCTGCCGGACCCGGCCGGATGCCACGTCGAGCAGGAACAGGTTGCGGTTGCCGCGGTTTTCGGCGAGCTGATACCGGGTGACGCCGTAGAGCACGGTTTTGCCGTCGGGCGAGACGTCGTCCATCGTGACCCGGCCCAAGGCCCAGAGGGATTCAGGGGTCAGGTATTGGGCAGCCAGGCTCAGGGGCAGGAGGCAGCAGAGCAGCAGCAGGCGGATGCGCATGAGGTTCCGGGATTAATGCGGAGAGGCGGCAAAATACGGCCCGCTGCGCAAGCGGGCAAGGGCTTCGGCAATTCCCGCATGCGCCGTGCCGGAGGAATCCGCATTTTGTGTGGAGATTGTCCCGGATTTGCTGCTATTTGAGCCCCGGACAGCCCCGGCAGGCTGCCCGGAACCAAGCCCTCAAGACGATGCATATGACCTTTCGGATGCTGATGTGCAGCCTTGCGCTGACGGCTGCGGCCCTCCCTTCCCAGGTGCGCGCGCAGGCCCTGAAACCGCTGAAACGCCCCCAGCTGAGCCCTGCCTGGATTGTGGACGGGCTCAAAACCCCGGAAGCGGTGTGCTACGATGCCGCCCGTGACCTGCTGTACGTATCGAATATCAATGAAAATCCCGCCGAAAAAGACGGCAACGGCTTTCTCTCCAAGCTCACCCCGGAAGGCGTCCTGGCGGAGCTCAACTGGGTCACCGGCCTCAGTGCCCCGAAAGGCATGGCCGTCCACGGCGACCGCCTGTACGTGTCGGATATTACCGATCTGGTGGAGGTCGATGTGAATTCCGGACAGATCCTGCGGCGGTTTACCCACCCCGATGCGGTCTTCCTCAACGATGTAGCCGCCGATGCCGCCGGCCGGATCTATGTCTCCGACTCGCGCAAGCACTGCATCTTCCGCTTCAGCGGCGAAGCGCTCGACCTCTGGTGCGCCGACACCCTCATCTACCGCCCCAACGGCCTCTGCATCGAAGGCAGCAGCCTGCTCTGCGGCACAGCCGGCTCGGTGCTGAAAATCGACACCGGCAGCAGCTCTCCCCGCCCGGCGGTGTATATCGACAGCACCGCCACCGGCGATGTGACCGACGGCCTGCGACCCCGCGGAAAGAAACAGTACTTCCTCAGCGACTGGAGCGGCGCAACCGTCCTGGCAGGGCCGGGACGTGTACCCGCCGTGGTGCTCGATACGGCTCCGCAGAAAATCAACAGCGCCGACCTGGAGTATATCGCCAAGCGCAAGCTGCTCATTATCCCCACCTTTTTCGACAACCGCGTCATCGCCTATCTGGTGAAATAAGCCGGGTGCGAAAAAACAGCCGCCGGGCTAGCTTGCATCATCTGACCGGCATGCCGGGAGGGGAATCTTTGTGCAAACAATCGTTCTCTTCTAACAGCCGAACCAAGATGAAAAATATCCTGGCTGCCGTCGACTTTTCGCCCGCCAGCGAAAAGATCCTTGCTCAAGCCGAACAGCTCGCCCGCATGTCCGGCGCTAAAATCTGGATCGTGCATATCGCGGCGCCCGAACCGTCGTTCGTCGGATACGACGTAGGCCCGCAGTACATCCGGGACCACCGCGCCGAAACGCTGCGCACCGAGCATCAGCTGCTTCAGGAGCAGGCTGCACTGCTGCAGGAAAAAGGCCTGAAAGCGGAAGCCCTGCTGGTATCCGGGCCTACCTCCGGCGCCATTCTGGACGAAGCAGACCGGGTAGCTGCCGACCTGCTGGTCATCGGCTCGCACGGGCATTCAATGGTGTTCGAACTGCTCGTCGGCAGCGTGTCGGCCGATGTGCTCCGCCGGGCTACCGTGCCCATTCTGGTCGTGCCGATCCGCGAAGCCTGACCCGCATCATACAGGATCATGGGGGAAGCCGCTCCGCTGGGGAGCGGCTGCTTGTTTGATATGCCGCCGCCCTGCCGTAGGTTTGCAGCATGAATCTGGCCCTCGTCCGGTACAATGCCGGCAACATCCAGTCCGTAACCTACGCCCTCGAACGCCTGGGCGTGACGCCCCTGCTGACCGACGACCCCGAAGCCTTGCGCAGCGCCGACAAGGTCATCTTCCCGGGGGTGGGCGAGGCCAGCACGGCCATGCAATACCTCCGCCAGGCCGGCCTGGATGAGGTGATGCGCTCCCTGCGCCAGCCCGTTCTGGGCATCTGCCTCGGCATGCAGCTCATGTGCAGCCATTCCGACGAAAACGATACGCCCTGCCTCGGCATCTTCGGCCATCAGGTGCACCGCTTTCCCGATGGCGCGCTGAAGGTGCCGCATATGGGCTGGAATCTGCTCACCGAACTCCGCTCCCCCCTGATGCAGGACCTCGGCGATGCGCCCTATGTGTACTTCGTCCACAGCTACTACGTCGAGCCGGGCCCCTACACCATCGCCCTGAGCGACTACGGCCTGCCGTTCAGCGCGGCCCTGCACCGGGACAATTTCTACGCTACCCAGTTCCACCCGGAAAAAAGCGGATCGCCCGGCGCCCGCATCCTCGAAAACTTCCTGCGGCTCTGATGACCTCCCCCATGCGGCTGATCCCGGCTATCGATCTTCTCGAAGGAAAATGCGTACGCCTCTCCCAGGGCGACTACGGCCAGAAAACCGTGTACTACGAGGACCCCCTCGATGCAGCCCGCGCCTTTGCCGATGCGGGGCTGCCCTGCCTGCATCTCGTCGATCTCGACGGCGCAAAAGCGAAGCAGGTGGTCAACTGGGCGGTCATCGAGCGCATCTGCACCCATACGCCCCTGCGCGTGGACGTGGGCGGCGGCATCCGCTCCGCACAGGATCTGGAGACGGTCTTTGCCTGCGGCGCTGCACAGGCCAACATCGGCAGCGCTGCCGTACGCCAGGAGGCCGAATTCCTCGAATGGCTTGCCCACTGGGGGCCGGAGCGCCTGATCCTCAGCGCGGATGCCCGCAGCGGCTCTGTCGCCATCGAGGGCTGGCAGGATGACAGCCGCCGGCCGGTGCTCGGGTTTCTGGCGCACTACGCAGCGCAGGGCGTCCGCTATGCTGTCTGCACGGACATCTCCCGCGACGGCATGCTGCAGGGGCCTTCGCTGGCGCTGTATGCGGAGATCCGGGCGGCCTTGCCCGGCCTGCGGCTGATTGCAAGCGGCGGGGTGTCGTCACTGGCGGATCTGCGGGAGCTGGCGGCGCTGGGCCTGGATGGCGCGATTATCGGAAAGGCGATTTACGAGGGGCGGATCGGGCTGGCGGAGCTGGCGGAGTATCAAGTATCCAGTAGGAAGACTGGTAGTGAGTAGTGAGTAGTGAGTAGTGAGACTGGAATGTTGCGCTGGAATCAATCAGATGCATTGATTACCAATACAATACAAACACGCCTGCTGCAAGGCATGCAGGTCTCCGTGACACTCCGTGCCTCCGATTCTCCGTGTGAACGCCAGCCCGCTGCTTATTCCGCTGCACGGGGTATCAAGCAGGAAGACTGGTAGTGCGTAGTGAGTATTGAGTAGTGAGACTGGAATGTTGCGCTGGAATCAAACAGATGCATTGATTATCAACACATTACAAACACGCCTGCTGCAAGGCATGCAGGTCTCCGTGACACTCCGTGCCTCCGGTTCTCCGGGTGAATGCCAGCCCGCTGCTTATTCCGCTGCGACGCCGATGGTTTCGGGCTCGACCCAGTTGCCGTCGGCTTTGATGAGGCCGATGAGCTGATCCACCGCCTCGGCAGTGCGTACAGATTTCACTACCACTTCTTTTCCCCGGTACAGGGCAATTTTATCCGGCCCTACGCCCACATAGCCGTAGTCGGCATCGGCCATTTCGCCGGGTCCGTTCACGATGCAGCCCATGATGCCGATTTTCACGCCCTTGAGGTGTTCGGTGCGCTTGCGGATGCGGGCCGTGGTTTCCTGCAGGTCGAAGAGCGTGCGCCCGCAGGAGGGGCAGGAAATATACTCGGTCTTGGTGATGCGCAGGCGCGCGAGCTGCAGCATGCCGAAGGCAGTCCGGACCTTGCATGAATCGGCCTGATCTACCCAGATGCCGTCCACCAGGCCGTCCACCAGCAGGGTGCTGCCATTGGAGGCAAGCGAGAGCTGTACCTTGGCCTCTTCCTGCATTCGGAAACGCTCCGGCAGGTGATCGTCGTTGTAATAGAGATACTGCTCGGGGGTCTGCATGCGCAGCACCACCGGCTGGCGCATGCCGGCCTCCATGAGGCGGTACACCATCACCCGCCAGTCGTACGAGGGGATGGGCTCATCAGAGACCAGGACGAAGGTCACATTGCGGAAGGCATCGGGCTGCGCCAGCGCTTCGGGCAGGGTGTCGAGGCGCAGCTCCACAAAGTTGACCCCGATGCTGCGCTCGGGCGTCTGGAGGAAGGAGGCCACATCCGGAAAGTAGGGAAAGTTCACATGCCGGTCGGGCAGCAGCTTCCAGACGGCATGGGAGTAGATGCGCTTGAGGCCGCCGGGCAGCTCGTAGGCTGGCAGATGATCGCCCAGGAAGACGAAGTCGGCGGCCATATCCGAAAAGTGGTACTTGTCCAGCTCGTGGGAATAGGTGAAGCCGATGGCAGCGAGCGACTCCGGACGCTCCGAGTCGTGGCGCAGGTCGGCGATCACGCGGGGCACCTGGGTCTTGCCCAGGTTGAGGGTGGGGCGGCTGTCGCGCCGCTCGAAGGCATAGGGGTTGATAGGCAGGCTGAGGTGCTGCACCAGATCCGCGCGCTGGTTCTGGCGGCGCAGCTCGTTGGCCTGCTTCACCACGTGATCCACGAGAAACTGCGCCACCGGCGCCTCGAATTCGGGATCTTCGGTCAGGGAGACGCGCACCGTATCGCCGATGCCGTCCAGGAGCAGCGTGGCGATGCCCAGGGCCGACTTGATGCGGCCGTCTTCGCCTTCGCCGGCCTCCGTTACGCCCAGGTGCAGCGGATACACCCGCCCGCGGCGGATCATCTCGTCCATCAGCATGCGGTAGGCCTGCACCATCACCTGCGGATTGGAGGCCTTCATCGAAATGACGAGGTTGAAGTACTGGTGGTCTTCGCAGATGCGCACAAACTCCAGCGCCGACTCCACCATGCCGAGGGGCGTATCGCCGTAGCGGCTCATGATGCGGTCGGAGAGGGAGCCGTGGTTGGTGCCGATGCGCATGGCCGTTCCGTACTCCCTGCAGATCTTCACCAGGGGCGAGAAGCGGTCATGAATCCGCTGAATCTCGCCCTCGTATTCGGCGTCGGTGTACTCGATGGTCTCGAAGCGCTTCTTGTCCACGTAGTTGCCCGGATTCACGCGGACCTTTTCCACGATCCGGGCCGCCACTTCGGCTGCATTGGGGGTAAAGTGAATATCGGCAATCAGGGGCACCTTGCAGCCCCTGCGGCGCAGTTCGGCCTTGATCTCGGCCAGGTTCTGGGCATCGTTCTTGCTCGGAGCCGTGATCCGCACATACTCGCAGCCGGCATCCACCATGCGGAGGGTCTGCTCCACGGTGCCGCGTGTATCCATCGTGTCCGTCGTGGTCATGGACTGGATGCGGATCGGGTTATGGCCCCCGATGGGCACATCGCCGATATGGACCTCCTGGCTCAGGATCCGGCGGTAGTTGAGATGGTCAAGACAAAACGAAGGCTGATGCGACATGTGATCAAGGCTTTACAAAGCTGCCGGTCTGTCGAAGCCTGACCGGTCCGCAGGCGCTTAAAGTTCGGCAAACATCCGGTATGTTCAGAAACCGCCGAAGCGGTAAATGGTTTTCATCCGGCGTGCAGACCGCTGGGCAGCCAGGGCTCCGGCACTGCGGCACCGCGAACGTAAGATTCGGCAGGCAATCTGCGTGATTTGATCGTATCAGCAAAATCTGATCGGTTTTTTTTAATTTGATACGATAAAATTAATTTTCATGATAAATTTTATTGTAAACTATTGACTATAAATTAATTGTGACCATATTATTGAAAAAAATTTTCAGTAAATTTACCCAAAACACATGGCTGAAATTTTCTGAAAAGTCTGATCGGAGGTGTATTCGGGCCTGCATACCAGCCTGGATATACGGCCCCTGGGGGCCTGGCTTCCGGCTGCGGACAGCAGCAGGCACCGGCCCGGATGCAGTTTTCTGTGCCGGAGCGGCCTCCGGCCGGGTACCGGCACCCCCTGGCCTGCCAGGATGCCTGTCCGGGATGCCCCGCAGGCAGGTCCCGGCCTCAGGCACCGCCCAATGTAATATCATCCTTACATTCTGTCTGGTTCCGGCATGAAAGCAGGTGTAATTTGCATGGGTTCAGTACGGAGATCCAGCATCCGCATCCGAAGGCGAAACGGAGGAAAAACAGGCGGAAATGCGGGGCGGAAACGGGGCGGTGCCGGAAAAACGTATCCTGGACGGTTGACTTTGAGGAAGAATTTATGCATTTTTGATTCACTAATATTTCAGACGTTGAATTTATACAAAACAACTGTCTGATATTCAGGTGAATGTGGTACCAAGCTCTCTGTAATTTCGGATACCGGTTCTGCATGTCGCTTCAATCAGAATCTTCAATCCGGCTATTATGAATCTTTATAAAATCGTCAGCCAGCTCACGAAGGAAGAGTTCAGCGAATTGCACAAGCAGTTTCTGGATAATAAAGCGGACAAAAGCGCATCCTTCCTCGAAACCATCCGTAAGAACCCGGAAAGCCCTGAAAAGGAATTTCTGGAGAAGCACGACGTGACCGCCTCCGCGTTCTACGTCCTCAAATCGCGCCTCAACCAGCGCATCGAGACCTACATCCTCCGCAAAGTCGGCGATCCCGAGCTGGACGTCATCCGCCGCGTGCTGGCGGTCAACGACCTGATTTTTTCCAATACCCGCGATATTTCCGTCGCGGCCCTCAGCCGCCTCGAAAAGGAGCTCATCCGCCTCGATTTTCCCTACGGTCTCATGATCGTCTACCGCGAGCTCCAGAACCTCAACGCCTTCGACGAAAACCACCAGTACTACAAATCCCGCTACAACCAGCAGGTGGCCTATGCCATCGCCATGGACAAGGGGGTGGACATCGTGGTGCAGTTCTTCCGCGCGTACGACAATTTTTATCTCTCCCGCAAAGAGCGCGATTATCAGGAGATGATCCGCCAGATGGAGAAAATCGACAACCTGACCAACATCAACCACGACTCGCACCGGCTTTATATTTTCAAAGCCATCATCCACATCTTCGCCAAGCTCTTCATCGATATTCCGGACACCATCCGCTGCGAGCTGGAGGAGACGGAGACCATGTTCGAGAAGGCCTTCAACTTCATCTCCGAATACAAGGAAGACAAGTTCTACACGAACATCCAGATCCTGTTCAACTACCTCCGCTACATCTATTACGACAACAACAACTTCCGGGACAAGGCCAACATGTTCTTCGGCATCCTCGATGAAAAGGTGGACGACCTGCTCATCCGGTACCATGCCAACGTGAACACCTCGATGTTCCTCTTCCGGAAGCTGCAGTACCACGTGCAGAGCAATACCATCCCGCACCTCGTGCGCGAGATCGACCAGTATCTGGGCAAGCTCGAAGTGGACCGGTACCGGATTTCCTTTTATGTCAACTATCAGCTCTTCCTGGCCCACGCCTACTTCGCCGACCGCCAGTACAAAAAGGCCTCCCGCATCCTCTACAACCTGCGCACGGATGTGAACCTGCGCAGATCTACCCACATGGATCTGGAAGTCAAGTTCTTCCTCGCGGCCTCCTATGTGCTGATGGAAGACTTCGACCTGGCCAATCAGCTGATCCTCAGCCTGCAGCGCCAGCTCCGCAAGCCCACCCTGCTCAAAAACTACGAGCATGCGCGTGTGCTGCTCAAGATTCTGAGCATCGCCCTCGGCGGCAAGCCGCGCACCCGCGCCAAAAACCTGCGCATCAACATCGACAAGTACCGCGAGCTGAACAAGGGCCGCTATGCCCTGCTCGAACGGCTGGATCTCGAAAAACTGTTCCTCCGCGAAGAGGCCTCTTCCTTTTCGATGAAGGACTGACAGCCGGAACGCCAAGTCTGTATTCGTCTCTTCAGCGCCCCCGCACGGGGGCGTTTGCATGCCCGATCAGTCGTACGAGAAGCTGAGTGCCAGCCGCAGCACCCCGTTTTCGCGCCACGTGGCGCCCGCATAGGGCCCGTAGCGCCAGAACCCCGCGATGCCCAGCCCCAGGTACCCGATGTTGACGTATTCCGTCCGGATGAGGTCCTGCACCTGCAGCCCGCTCTCGAAAAAGCCCTGTTCCATCGTGCGGAACTCCAGCTCGGCATGCGTCCCGGGCGATGCCAGGCTGCCCCAGGCCATGCCGTGCAGCAGCCGCAGCCGGGGCTGGCTCCAGGCGCTGCGCCAGAGCGGCGGGCCCAGATCCTGCCGCAGGAAGAAGCTCACGTAGCGGTCGGAGAGGAACTCATAGGGGCGCATGGTCTGGAAGGCGTTGAATATCAGACCCGGATTGTTGCGGAAGAAGACGCCGTTGCCGTTGAAGAGGCGGCTTGCCGGCGCCTCGCCCTGCACAGCGCCAGCGCGCGCCTGCACGGCCGTAGCCCCCAGCAGCCGGTGGCGCAGCGTCTGCTCCGCCTGCACCTCCAGCCGGTCGAAGGCGAACTGACCGCCCAGCAGCCCGTCCAGCCCCCGCGTGTACACGAGCGTCAGGACCGGAAAGCGCGAACCATTGGACACCCGGCGCCCCAGCACCTGCATCAGCTCCTCCCGCCATGCGTAGCGCAGGCGGATACCCGCCTCCGTGAAGGGCATCCGGTCCGGATCGGCCAGGGCCGGCAGCGCTTCGTAGCGGTACGCGTAGGCGGGATCGAGCGTGGCGCGCTGGAGGCTGATCTCGCCGGTGAGGTAGTTCAGCATCCGGAAAGACAGGCTGCCGCGCAGGGCAGCCACCGAATCCATCCGCCCGATGGCGTAGGCGCGCAGGCTGCTGAGGCCCCCGGCGATATCCAGGGCGGAGGCGCCGGGCTCGGCCAGATCGCGGACGGCGCTGAGCTGCAGGCGCCAGTCGCCGGCAGGATGCAGACGCCACTGGAGGTCGGCGCCGTATTTCCAGGCGCCGTCGCGCAGGCCGTAGGCCGCATAGGCCCCCAGCGACACCGGCAGCCGGTCCGTGCTGCGCAGCCCCAGCCCGAAGCGGTGGCCTTCGTAGGCATTCCAGGTGTAGAGGCGGTTGAAATCCAGCGACACCGGCCCGAGGTTGAGCAGGCCCGACCCCAGCGATTCCACAATGCGCACCTTGCGGTCGAGCTGAAACTCAGCGCCCAGGCTGTCCATGAAGGCGTAGGTGCGCAGTTCGCGCGCCGTCAGCGAGTCGGCGCGGTGCTGCGTCCAGTAGGGCGCGGGCTTGCCCGCCGCATCGGGCAGCATGCGCACCGTCTCCACGGCCAGCGTCCGCGCCTTGAGCGGCGGACGGATCTGCACCTCCGTGATATAGCTCTTGCCGCTGGCCCGCATGCCCATCGACGGATCGGGATAGGAAGGCGCCCGCAGCTCGAAATTGAGCTGCTCCGGAAACCACTGCTCGCGGTTCACGCAGGTGTAGCGCTGCTCGATCCGGATCTCGATCGGCCCCTGCCGGGCGGGCTCGGCCAGCACATTCTGGACGGCGTAGCCGAAGGTATTGATATACAGCACGCCCGTGAGCGCGTCGAAGCGCTTGCCGGGCTTGGGGGCAAACGAGACGAGGTACACCGTATCCGCATCCTGATACAGGGTGTCTTCGATCCGGAAACGGTAATACGCAGGGCTGTTGTCGCTGATGGGGTTGAGGTAGCGGCGGTTGAGTACGGGCACCGTTTCCTCGTAGAAGGAGAAGGGCTGCACATCGGTGGCCAGCGCTGCAAAGAGCGGGTCGCGGAAGCCCGACATACGGCTGGCCTCGACGGTTTCCTCCGTGCGGGCGGGCTGCGCGAAGCGGCGCAGCGTCACCGACTCCAGGATGAGCAGGGCCGTCGAAGCGGCAAGGCGGTACAGGCGCTGCGCGGAGCTGTCGAGCGCAGCGGTATCGGCAGGCGGCAGCAGCCATTCGTACACCAGCTTGTTGTAGGTGCGGCAGCTGTAGGCATCGAGGCGGGCAGGGTTGTTGCGCGCCTTGCTGCGGATCACCTGGCGGATGAGGTGGGCTGCCGGGTCCTGCGCCTCGGCGATGAGCACCTCCTGCATCTGCACGGCATCTTCCGTAAGCCCGATGCGGATCTCCTGCTGGCCGGGCCGGAGCGGCACGGTGCGGGAGCGGTAGCCGATGTAGCGGACAGTAAGGCTGCTGATCCCAGGGGCCTGGAGGGTAAAACGCCCGTCGAGGTCGGTGGTTACGCCCCGGTGTCCGAGGGTATCGTAGAGCACGGTAGCGAAGGGCAGGGGCGCCTGCGTGAGTTCGTCCACAACACGCCCGCGCAGGACCGGCTGCGCGGAGAGGCCCAGCCCGCAGAGCAGGCACAGAGACAGGATCCGGAGATGCATGGGTACCAAGGGTGTATGGGGAAATGGTATGCAGATAAGTCTGCGCTGGGGCGGATTTTCTTACAAGCAGCACGTATTTCATCGGCAAGCCGGAAAGGCAAGGCCTGGCGGAATCCAGGCGCTTGGGATGCTTCGCCGGCACTGGGCAGGGTCTGCGGGCTGTTTGCCGGTGTGTAGCCGGTGTTCGTTGAAATATAGAGGCAGATTAAGCCTTCCGGGTGTACCTTAGTCTAAGTAACGATCAAAGAATAAAATCCGCTTTTGGCTTGATCTCTTGCACGCATACGGCGTCAGAAAAAGCCTCACTTGGCTCGCCAAGCTCGGTTTTTCTTCCTTGTCTGCGCACAAGATATCTGCGCAAAACCGGGAAGTTATTCTTTTCGCGTTACTAAGCCTTTGTGTACCCCTATTATTCCAGACCCTATGCACCTCCGCTACCTGCCGACCAGCCTGCTGCTGCTGTTGGGCATCCTGCCCGCTGCCGCCCAGCCCAATTTCAGCGAACACATTTCGCCGATCATCTACCAGCACTGCACCTCCTGCCACCGCCCCGGCGAGGTAGGACCTATGCCTTTCACCAGCTACGCTGAAGTATCAGCCTGGGGGCCGATGATTGCGTATGTGACCCAGATCCGCTACATGCCTCCATGGCAGCCCGATCCCTCGTACTCCCATTTCGTCGGAGAAAATACCCTTGCCGAACAGGAGATCAGCCTGATCCGCGACTGGGTGCAGGCAGGCTCGCCCCAGGGCAATCCCGCGCTGGAAGCGCCCCTTCCGGAGTTTGCCACAGGCTCTCAGCTCGGCACGCCCGATCTGGTCGTTTCATTTGCCCAATCCTACACCCATCCGGGCAACAATGCAGATGAATACCGCGTCTTCGTGCTGCCCACAGGCACCACGCAGGACCACGATCTGGCAGCTGTAGAATTCCGCCCCGGCAACAAGCGCATCGTGCACCATGCCCTTATCGCCTGGGACACCACCGGGCAGGCCCAGGCGCTCGACGACGCCGATCCTGTATACGGCTACGAGTCGTTCGGCGGATTCGGGGTGGAAAATGCCAGCCGCAACCAGTATCAGGGCTATGTGCCCGGCCAGATTTCCCGCCGCTTCCTCGACGGCATGGGACAGCAGCTCTATGCTGGCGCCGATCTGCTGGTCCAGATGCATTATGCCCCCACCGCTGTGAACGAGGCAGATTCCTCCTCCATCAACCTGTTCTTCGCCGATGCGCCGGTGCAGCGCTATATCCAGAACTACATCATGCTGCCCCTGCCGGGCGTGCTCACGAACGGCCCGTTCCTCATTCCGCCGGGCCAGGTGCGCAGCTTTCACGGCCAGATCACCGTACCGGCCGATGTGAGCCTGGTCGCCATCTCTCCGCATATGCACCTGCTCGGCCAGTCGTGGGAGGTCTACGCAGTGCCGCCAGCAGGTGATACCATTCCGCTGATCCGCATCCCGCAATGGGATTTCAACTGGCAAGGCACCTACCAGTTCGACCGGCTGATCAAAATCCCGGCCGGCTCCGTGATCCACGCCACCGCCGCCTACGACAACACGGTCAACAATCCCCTGAACCCCAACAGCCCGCCGCAGTGGGTTTCGTGGGGCGAGCGCACGCAGGACGAGATGTACTACCTGCCGATCACCTTCGTGGAATACTGGCCCGGGGATGAGTTTGTCATGCTCACCAACAACGACGATCCGGCAGGCCTTGTACGTCCGGAAACGCGCTTGTATCCCGTGTACCCCAACCCGGCCTCCACGGTGCTGAAAGCCGGCTTCAGCCTCTCGGAGCCGGGGCAGGTGTCGCTGCGCCTGTATGACCTGCAGGGGCGCGAGCTGATGCGGGCCGATCCGCAGCGCCATTTCCCCGTAGGCCATCACCTGGAGACGCTCAATGCCGCCGCACTCCCCGAAGGCCTGTACCTCCTGCAGCTGTCTGTAGACGGACGGGCGGCAGGCATGCAGAGAGTACTTGTCAGCGGGCGCCCGTAACCCGCTGCCTGCCATCAGGCCCTTCGGAGGCGAAGACAGGCCCCGAAGGGCCCGATGGCGCAGATCTCCGGGTCAGCGGCAGATTCTTCTGCATCACGGTATGCAGGAAAGTCAGGCATTTCGTTATTTTGCCGCACAAAACCTGCATTCGATGGATCTCAACTATTTCCGCCACCTGAGCGAACCCGAAACCGAACTGCTGCTGGCGGCCCCGGCTATTATCACGGTGCTCATCTCCGGAGCCGATCACGATCAGGACGAAGACGAGCACGAATGGGCCGAAAAGCTGGTCAAATACCGGACCTTCACCTCTGAGCCTCAATTGCACGACTACTATGAGGCGGCAGCAGAACGGTTCAGCAGCGAACTCGAAGACCTCGTCGGCGGCTGGTCTTCCGAACGGCAGGAGGAGCTGCAGGCCGAGCTGGCGGAAGCCCGCCCCATCCTCGACAAGCTGGACCCTGAGTTTGCGAAGCTGCTGAAGCAAAGCTGGCGCAGCCTGGCGAAGAAAGTAGCCGAGGCCAAAGGCGGCGTACTGGGATTTGGCAAGATCAGCGCTGAGGAAGCCAAGCTGATCGACCTGCCGATGCTGGATGCCTGAGCCCGCTCAGGGATACAGGTCCGGATTCCGGAAGGGAATCAGCGCCATGACGACCGCAGGGGTGTACAATCCGCTGCGGGTAATGGCATCGCCGGTCAGCAGCCCGACGGCGCCGTTTTGCTGCTTGGAGTTTACGGTTCCGAAGATCTGATCGTCGGCCTGCCCCAGGTCCAGCCCGGCGCGGATCAGATCTGCTACTGCCGGCGGCAGCGAAAACGCCGCTGTACGGGCAGTTCCTTGCCGCATGCCATCCCAAACCGCAACCCAGGCGAAGGCTTCAAAGCGGTCCTCCCGCCACAGGATTCCGCCTTCGATCCCTACCCACCAGGCTGCTTCCGGGGCCATCTGCTGTGCGGCGCGGGCCCGGTTGAGCGCGCCGAGCAGCGTCTCCTCATCCCCCAGCGGCTGCTCCGGCACGCCGGAAGGCGCCGGTCTTCCAATTGCTTCCCAAGGCTGGCCGGGGAACAGCATGCGGAAGCCTGCCAGTGCGGCTTCAATCTTGACGGGGTTGAGGGAAGCTACGCAGATCAGCGGCATCGGATGATGGATCATAAGACAGCACCCGGCGATCCGGGCCATGCAAGCACGCATTTTTTTTGTTATTTGCCCCGCATGAAAGGGCTGCTGTTCATCGGAATCCTGCTTGGACTGGCCACCGCTGCTGTTTCACAGCCGGCTGCATACCGCTGGGTACGCGAGGTTGAGGCGGCTGACTCAGGCAGCCTGCAGCGTATCCCCTTGCCGCCCGAGCTGTACCGGCGGGTTCGGAATGACTGGGCCGATCTGCGGCTGATCCAGGTGCAGAACGGCGATACGGCTGAAGTGCCCTACCGGCTGCGGAGCTTAGGCGATGCGGTTTCCTTGCGGGAGCTGCCGGTGCGGCTCATCCGCAGCGAGAACCTGACGCGGGAGAGCTTTGCGACCTTCCGCCTCGACGCATCCTGGCCGGTCAACCGCCTCGATCTGGATCTTGATCCGGCGCAGTACGATGTGCGGGCGTCGGTGCAGGCAAGCCGGAACCGCATCCGCTGGCATGCCCTCGGCGATACGGCCCGGCTGCAGGGCATCGGGCAGGTATCCGCACAATATCAGCAGGTTACGCTGCACTTCCCCGATACGGCAGCCACCTTTCTTCGGGTGCGGCTGGATGATCCGCGCATCCGTATCCGGGGGGCAAAGGCTTATTTTGAGGAGCGATGGCCAGGCACCTATCAGGCCCTGGGGGTCGACGACGTAGACGTAGACGTATCCGTGCCGGACGACAGCCTGGGTCCGCTGCGGGTGCGGCTGACCTTGGATCACCGGGCACCGGTGCACAAGCTGCGGTTCAGCTTCCGGCCCGGGCTGCCATTCGTGCTGGGCGGCGATGTCCGCTGCCTGGGCCAGTCGGTGCGAACGCACGGCGGCAGCCGCGACATCTGGGAATACGAGTCGCCGGTGCTCATCAGTTCGCTGGATACGGCAGCTGTGCTGCTCGGCGATGGGTGCTTCACCTATGTCATCGAAGCGGAATTCCGCACACAAGGCATGCAGGTGCCTGATTTTGAAGGCATTCAAGTTTTTGCGGCGGCACATGAGCTACTGGCCCGGCTGGAGCCGGGTACGCAGTATCTGCTGCTCTACGGCGATCCGGAGGCATCCAAGCCCCGGATGGACCGCACGGGGCTCGATGCGGCTCCGGGCGAGCGCCTTCCTTCCGCAACGGTCGGCAGCGAGCACAGTCTGGCAGGCGGCCTGCAGGGCGTGTACGACGAACTGGACGTATATGCACGCGCCGGCCTGCTGCTGGTCGCGGTGCTGATCCTGCTGATGCTGCTGGTCTGGCTGCTGCGGTGGATCCGCCGGCGGCGCGTGTAGAGATGCGGCGCATCGCACACAGCGTGCAGAGACGCGAAGCATCGCGTGCAGAGACGCGACACATCGCATGTAGAGACGCGAAGCATCGCGTGCAGAGACGCGAAGCATCGCGTGCAGAGACGCGAAGCATCGCGTCTCTACATGCGCTGCCCCTGCGCCGGACTACCCTTCAGCCCCGCCCGCAGACGAAGTCCGGCAGCAACCCAGCACGCAGGGCGGCCTGCCGGACCGCCCCTACGGATTGTTTTGCGCATGCAGAGACGCGATGCATCGCATGCAGAGACGCGATGCATCGCATGTAGAGACGCGACACATCGCGTCTCTACATGCCTCCCCAATAAATCATCCCCCCAAATGACCTGCATCACCCGCATTCGCAGCGCGAACGGGTTATTTACACGGCTGAACATCGATTCTCTTACGCCTACGCATCCGCACATGGCACGCGATCTCACCCGTCCCGCCGATTTGCAGGCCCACTGGCAGGGCGCCGGCCCCCGCCGGACCCAGCGGCCCATCTACCAGGACTTCCTGCCCCCTTGCAACCATGCCTGTCCGGCTGGCGAAAACATCCAGGCCTGGCTTTCGCTGGCCCAGGCCGGGGACTATGAAGGCGCCTGGCAGAAACTCATTGAAGAAAACCCCCTCCCAGCCATTCACGGGCGCGTCTGCTACCACCCGTGCGAATCGGCCTGCAACCGCAGCAGCGTCGATTCCACGGTCAGCATCCATGCCGTGGAGCGGTTTCTGGGCGATGAAGCCCTGGCTCAGGGCTGGGAGCCCCGCTTTGAGCTGCCATCCGGCGGCAGGCGGGTACTCGTAGTCGGCGCCGGGCCCGGCGGCCTCTCTGCGGCCTATCACCTGCGGCGGCTGGGGCACGAAGTCGCCATCTACGAAGCAGGCCCGGTAGCGGGCGGCATGATGCACTTCGGCATTCCGGCCTACCGGCTGCCGCGCGCCGTGCTCGAATCCGAGGTGCGGCGCATCGAGCGGATGGGCGTGCGCATCGTCCTGAACCGCAAGGTGGACGATGTGATGGCGGAAATGGAAATGGGCGCCTTCGACGCCGTATTTCTGGCTGTAGGCGCCCACATCGGCAAGAAAATCGACATCCCGGCCCGCGATGCCGGGCCCATTCTTGATGCCGTATCCTTCCTGCGGGAGGTAGAGACCGGCCATACCCCCCAGCTGGGCCGCCGCGTGGCTGTGTACGGCGGGGGAAATACCGCCATGGATGCAGCCCGCACCGCCAAACGCCTCGGCGCGGACGAAGCCCTCATCATCTACCGCCGCGACCGCGAGCACATGCCTGCGCACCCCTTCGAAGCCGACGAAGCACTGGCCGAAGGCGTGAAAATCAACTGGCTGCGCACGATCAAGACCATCGAGCAGGACCGGGTAGTGGTGGAGAAAATGCGGGTCGAAGACGGGCGGCCGGTGCCGACCGGCGAATTCGAGACCCTCGAAGCCGATTCGCTCATCCTGGCGCTCGGGCAGGACACCGACACCGGGTTTCTGCGCAACGTGCCCGGGCTGAGCTTCAACCCCGACGGCACCGTCGTGGTGCAGGCCAACCGCATGACCGGGTATCCGGGCATTTTTGCGGGCGGCGACATGTCGCCCGGCGAGCGCAGCGTCACCATTGCTGTAGGCCACGGCAAAAAGGCCGCGCGCCACATCGACGCCTGGCTGCGCGGGCAAGCCCTGGAGCCGCAGGCCAAGCATCCCATCGTGGGCTTCGAACGGCTGCACCGCTGGTACCTGACCGATGCGCCGCAGACCGGCCAGCCCGAACGCCCGCCCCTGGAGCGCACGCAGGATTTCGCCGAAATCCACGGCGGCCTCAGCGAGCCTGAAGCCCGCTTTGAAGCCCAGCGCTGCCTCAGCTGCGGCAACTGTTTCGAATGCGACGGCTGCTTCGGCGCCTGCCCTGAAGATGCAATCATCAAGCTCGGGCCCGGCAAGCGCTACCGGTTCAACTACGATGCCTGCACGGGCTGTGCGGTTTGCTATGAGCAGTGCCCCTGCCATGCGATCGAGATGGTGCCCGAGGGAAGTAGTGTGTAGTGAGTAGTGTGTAGTGTGTAGTGTGTAGTGTGTAGTGTGTAGTGTGTAGTGTGTAGTGTGTAGTGTGTAGTGCGTAGTGTGTAGTGCGTAGTGTGCAGTATGAATACGCTGGGCAGCAACCTTCCTGCAAAATCCTGACAACCAGCCCAATTCGCATAACGGTTATTGATGTACCCAATACGTAATACCCAATACTCAATACTCAATACCCATTCAGATACAAGGTTATTCATTTTCATCCCGATTCCTCCGCCATGTCCGCAACACCCAAAGCCGTCACCATCGAAGGCAATGAAGCCGCCGCCTACGTCGCCTACCGGGTCAACGAGGTCTGCGCCATTTATCCCATCACCCCCTCCTCCACGATGGCCGAACTGGCGGATGAATGGTCGGCGAAGGGAATCCTGAATATCTGGGGGCAAGCCCCGGAGGTAGTGGAAATGCAGAGCGAAGGCGGCGCCGCCGGCGCCGTGCACGGCGCCCTTCAGGCTGGCGCGCTCACGACTACCTTCACCGCCTCGCAGGGCCTGATGCTCATGCTGCCCAACATGTACAAAATTGCCGGCGAGCTCACCCCGGCCGTGTTTCACGTGGCGGCGCGTTCCCTGGCAGCGCAGGCGCTGTCCATCTTCGGCGATCACAGCGATGTGATGGCTGCCCGCAGCACCGGATTTGCCCTGCTGTCCTCGGCATCCGTGCAGGAAGCCCATGATCAGGCGCTGATCGCCCAGGCTGCCACCCTGGAATCGCGCATTCCCTTCATCCACTTCTTCGACGGATTCCGCACCTCGCACGAGGTCAATAAAATCTTCCTGCTCAGCGATCCGCAGCTCCGCGCCATGATCGACGAGGGACTGGTGGCGGCACACCGCAACCGTGCCCTGAATCCCGACCGGCCGGTCGTACGCGGCACCGCGCAGAACCCCGACGTGTATTTCCAGGGCCGGGAAACGGTTAACCCCTTCTACCAGCAGGCACCGGGCATCGTGCAGGCAGTCATGGACCGCTTCGCCGTGCTGACGGGCCGCGCGTACCGGCTGTTCGAGTACCACGGGCATCCGGAAGCGGATCGCGTGGTGGTGATCATGGGATCGGGGGCAGAAACCGCCGCCGAGACCTCGGCTTTCCTCAATGCCCAGGGCGAGCGCACCGGCGTGCTGCAGGTTCGGCTCTACCGCCCGTTCTCGATGAGTCACTTCATCGAAGCCCTCCCGCAAACGGTCAGGCATATCGCCGTGCTCGACCGCTGCAAGGAGCCCGGCGCCAACGGCGAGCCGCTTTACCTCGATACGGTAACCGCCCTGATGGAAGCCTGGACAACCGGCCCCCTGCCCCGCGTCGTGGGCGGGCGCTACGGGCTCTCGTCCAAGGAGTTTACGCCGGCAATGGCCAAAGCGGTCTTCGACGGACTGAAAGAGGAGCGGCCCAAGGCCCACTTCACCATCGGCATCCACGACGATGTGAGCCACAGCAGCCTCGAATGGGATCCCGCATTCACCCTCGACGAAAGCCGCTGGAACCAGGCGCTCTTCTTTGGGCTGGGCGCAGACGGTACCGTAGGGGCGAATAAAAACAGCATCAAAATCATCGGGGAAAACACCGGCCTCTACGCGCAGGGCTATTTTGTCTATGACTCCAAAAAATCCGGGGCGCGCACGGTTTCCCATCTGCGGTTCGGCCCCGATCCGATCCGGGCGCCGTACCTGATCCGGGAGGCCGGATTCATCGCCTGCCATAAATTCAATTTCCTGGAGCAGGTGGACATGCTGTCCTATGCCAAGCCCGGTGCCATCTTCCTGATCAACAGCCCCTTCGAGGCCAGTGCCGTCTGGGACCGGCTGCCCCGGACCGTGCAGCAGCACATCCTGGACAAGCAGCTGAAGTGCTACGTCATCGACGCCTCGCAGGTCGCGCGCGATTCGGGCATGAACGGCATGATCAATACCATCATGCAGGTGTGCTTCTTTGCGCTGTCGGGCGTGCTGCCCCGCGAGGAGGCCATTGCCCAGATCAAGCATGCGATCGAAAAGACCTATTCCAAAAAGGGAAAGGCAGTTGTACAGCAGAATTTCAAAGCAGTAGATGCGGCCCTCGCCCATCTGTATCCGCTGCCGGTACCGGCGGCTGCGACAGCGCCGGAGCGCCATACGCCGATTGTTTCCCCCGGGGCGCCAGCCTTCGTGCAGCAGGTGACGGCAGTGATGATGCAGGGCCGGGGCGACGAGCTGCCGGTGAGCGCCATGCCCATAGATGGCACCTACCCCAGCGGCACCACCAAATGGGAAAAGCGCAACATCGCCGATTTTGTGCCTGAATGGGACCCGCAGGCCTGCATTCAGTGCGGCAACTGCAGCTTCGTATGCCCGCACAGCGTGATCCGGGCCAAGTTTTACCACCAGGACTACCTCGAACAGGCCCCGGAGGGCTTCCAGTCGGCGCCGGTCAGTGCGCGGGGCTTCCCCGAAACCCGCTACACGCTCCAGATCTACACCGAAGACTGCACCGGCTGCGCGCTGTGCGTGGAGGCCTGCCCGGCCTATAACCTCCAGGACCGCAGCCGCAAGGCGATCAACATGGAGGAAAAGCCCGAAGACCTGACGCAGGACCGCAAACGGATCCATTTTTTCGAGCACCTGCCGGTCAATGAGCGCTCCAGGGTGGACTTCGCCAGCGTACGGGGCGCCCAGTTTCTGGAGCCGCTCTTCGAATTCAGCGGCGCCTGCGCCGGCTGCGGCGAGACGCCGTACCTGAAGCTGCTCTCCCAGCTGTTCGGCGACCGCCTGATGGTGGCCAATGCCACCGGCTGCTCCTCCATCTACGGCGGCAACCTGCCCACCACCCCCTGGACCGTCAATCAGGATGGCCGGGGGCCGGCCTGGTCCAATTCCCTCTTCGAGGACAATGCCGAGTTCGGCATGGGCATGCGCATCACCGTGGATCAGCACACCCGCCTGGCCCGCCAGCTGCTCGAAGGCCTTGCCTCCCGCGTCGGCCCGCAGCTCGTCCAGGATCTGCTGGAAGCGCCGATGCAGACCGAATCCGATATCCGGCAGCAGCGCGAGCGCGTAGCCCGGCTCAAAACGGCCCTGCTCCAGCTCAGGCAGGACCCGCTGGCCGCTCAGCTGCTGGCGGTCAGCGACCACCTCGTGCGCCGCAGCGTGTGGCTCGTCGGCGGCGACGGCTGGGCCTACGACATCGGCTCCGGCGGGCTGGACCACGTACTCGCCTCCGGGCGCGACGTGAATGTGCTCGTGCTCGATACGGAGGTGTATTCCAACACCGGCGGCCAGTCGTCCAAGGCGACGCCTACGGCTGCCACCGCCAAATTTGCCGCAGCAGGCAAGCGGGTAGGCAAAAAAGACCTGGCCATGCAGGCCATTTCCTACGGCAATGTGTATGTGGCTCAGGTAGCCATGGGCGCCAATCCGCAGCAGACCCTGCTGGCCATGCGCGAGGCCGAGGCCTATCCCGGCCCTTCGCTGGTGCTTGCCTACAGCCATTGCATCGCCCACGGGATCAATATGCAGAAAGGCCTCAACCAGCAGCAGCTCGCCGTATCCAGTGGCTACTGGCCGCTGATCCGCTACAATCCCGAACTGCGCCGCAGCGGCCACAATCCCTTCATCCTCGACTCGCGGCGCTCCGGCATCTCCCTCAAGGACTACGCCTACAACGAACTGCGCTATCAGATGCTCACCCGCAGCAACCCCGAAGACGCAGAGCGCCTGATGCAGCTGGCGCAGGAAATCGTAGACCTGCGCTGGAAAACCTACGAGGACATGGCCAGCCTGAGCTATGAATCTTTTACCCCGATCGCCTGAACTTCCGTTTCCCCCTGAAGACCGATCTGCTATGAATCTCCGGACTACGTATATGGGCATTCCGCTCCGCTCGCCGGTGGTGGTATCCGCCTGCCCGCTCTCGGAAGAGGTGAGCAATATTGTGCACATGGAAGACGCTGGCGCAGGCGCCGTCGTGCTGTTTTCGCTCTTCGAGGAGCAGATCCGGCAGGAGGCGGCCCGGTATGAGGCGGTCATGCAGGCAACGCGGCATGTCTTCGCCGAAGCGGCGGATTATTTCCCCGATCTGGACGACTACCACATCGGCACGGCCCGCTACCTGGAGCTGATCCAGGAGGCGAAACGCCGCGTCGAAATCCCCATCATCGCCAGCCTGAACGGCATCACGCCGGAAGGATGGGTGGAATATGCGGACCAGATGGAGCAGGCCGGCGCCGACGGGCTGGAAATCAACGTATTCTACATTCCGGCCGATATCCGCATCAGCGGTCCGGAGGTGGAGCAGCGCTATCTGGACATCGTCGCGGCGGTGAAATCACGGGTGAAAATTCCGGTTGCCTTCAAGCTCAACCCCTATTTCTCCGCGACCGGCAGCATGGCCTCGCGGCTCACGGAGGCCGGCGCAGATGCGCTCGTGCTCTTCAACCGCTTCTACCAGCCTGACTTCGACATCGACCGCCTGCAGGTGCTTTCCAACCTCGAATACAGCCACGCAAGCGAAATCCGGCTGCCGCTGCTCTGGATCGCGGCCCTGTACGGGCGGGTCCCGGTGTCGCTGGCGGCTACGACCGGGGTGCAGAGCTACCGCGAAGTGGTCAAATACCTGCTGGCCGGCGCCGACGTGGCGATGACCGCCTCCGCCTTGTACAAATACGGCATTCCCTACCTCAAGACCATGAACCGCGAGCTGAAAGAGTGGATGCAGTCCATGAATTTCAGCAGCGTGGAATCCTTCAAAGGCATTCTCAGCCAGCAGAATGTCTCCGATCCGACCGCGTATGAGCGCGCCAATTACATCCGGATTCTGGAAGGGATGAAATAGCCAGGCCCGCCGGAACGGTCAGCCGGCTGCCACCTGCCCGCGGCTCACGCTGAAAAAGCGCAGCTCCCGGCCCAGATGGCCGGACATGACCCGTGCCAGCCGCTCCTGGGAGGTGTCGGTGATGAATACCTGGCCGGTAGCGGTATCGTCGAGGATGGCGGCAATGCGGCCCAGCCGCGCCTCGTCCAGGCGGTCGAACAGATCGTCGAGCAGCAGCAGCGGCGGCAGGCCGCTTCGTTGCGCAAGCAGCTCATATTGAGCCAGTTTCAGCGCTATGACAAAGGTCTTTTTCTGCCCCTGGGAGCCGTATTCCCGCACCGTCCGGCCGTCGATGAAAAACTCCAGATCGTCGCGGTGAATGCCGCCTGTGCTGTAGCCCAGCACCCGGTCGCGCTCCCGGCGGGCGCGCAGCAATGCCTCCCAAGCCTCGGGGCGGTTGTCCTCCAGCTGGGTTTTATACTGAATTTCAGGCGTTTCCGATTCGGAGACGATGCGGTGGAAGAAGCGGCTGAATACCGGCTGAAACGACTCCAGAAAGGCCGCTCGCGCCTCGCGGAGGTAGATCCCGTTGGGAATCAGCTGCACGTCCCAGATCTCGATCTGATCCTCGTGGAAGCTTCGCTGGAGCTGGAACTGCTTCAGCAGTGCGTTGCGCTGGGCGCGGATCCGCTCGTACTGAATGAGATGGTGCAGATAGCGGCGGTCATACTGGCTGATGAGCTGGTCGAGCAGGCTGCGGCGGTCGCCGGCGGAGCCGTGAATCAGGTCGGTATCGCCGGGCAGAATGGCAATGAGGGGAATGCGCCCAATATGGTCGCTCATTTTGTCCAGCGGGCGCTGGTTGATGAGCATTTTTTTGCCCCGGCCCCGCATCAGGTTGCAGCTGACGGCCAGCGTCTCCCCTTCCCGGTGCACAGTCGCCGTGTTGAAGCAGAAATCTGTGCCTTCCTGGATGGCCTGCTGATCCTGATGGCTGCGGAAGCCCCGCGTGAGCGCGATGAAGTGCACCGCGTCGAGCAGATTCGTCTTGCCCGATCCGTTGATGCCGGTAAAACAGTTCACAGCCGGGCTGAACTCCAGCGCGAGGTCGCTGTAGCTTCGGAATTGCATCAGGCTGAGGTGGCTGATATACAGGCTGTTCACCAGGTCGGGCAGAATCGGTCAGGCTGCGAAGGTAGGGAGAAATTGCGGGAAAATGCAGCCTCCCGGCCGCTGCGCGGTCAGCGGGCGATTTCTTCGTAGAAGAATTCCGCCAGCGCTGCCAGACTTTCCTCCGTCCAGGGATCGTTCAGCTCGTCTCCGTGCGCCACATTCCGGTAACTTTTGAGCGCGGCGGGAATGCCGAGCGATTTCGCCCGGCCGTACAGCGCCTTGCCGCCGTACAAGGTCGTGAAGCCAGACGGATCGGGCCCTGAATCATAGGGCACTACCGCATCCTGACGGCTGTGGATGCAGATCAGCGGCGGATCGTCCGCCTCCATCCAGCTGAGGTCGCCCAAGGCGCCGGCAATGCTGTACACGCCTGCCGCTTCGCTGCTGAAGCCCGGCAGACTGCCCGCATCCAGACCGCCCCAGCGGGCGATGTCGATTCCGTCCAGCTCGTCGCTGTCCCAGCAGGCCGCATGCACTGCGGTAATCGCCCCGGCGGAGGACCCGCCGAGGATGATGCGGTCCGGGTCGATCCGGGCCGCCTCCGCCTGCGCCCGCGCAAAGCGCAGCGCCGTCCGCGCATCCTGCACCGCCCGGTACAGGGCCTCCAGCTGGTGCGCCTGCGTGAGCGGCTCTTCGATGCCCAGCCGGTAATTGACCGACGCGACCACATAGCCCCTCCGCGCCAGCGACTTGCACACGTCCGGCGTATTGCCTTCCGCCTTGCCGCCGTCCGTAAAGCTCCCCCCGTGGATGTAGATCAGCGCCGCGCGCGCCTGTGCCGTATCCGCCTTCGCCTGGTACAAGTCCAGCAGCAGGTCCGCCGAATCGCCATCCAGGCCTACGGCACGCCCGTACGGCACATCCTTCGTGATTTCCACGGCATTGAACACCTCATCCCGGTAGCGGACCGGGCCAGGCGGTTCGGGCTTGCAGGCAGCAAGGGTGAAGGCTGCCAGCAGCGGCAGCGCATATCCGGAGAGCCGGCGGTTGGCATTCATCATCATTCGCAGCATGGGTCCGGAACTATAACGGCTGCCGCCCGCCGGACGTATGCGCGTCAGCCCGGTTTTTTCATCCGCAGGGCAAACACCATCGGCAGCTTGCCTTCCATGCCCTCGATCTGCCAGCGGCCGGGGCCGGCCGGCACCAGCCGGGTAAAGCACTCCCACGGCGAATAGTCGTACTCCGCCAGCGCGGAGAATACGAGCCCGGCGCCCGTCAGGGCGTCCAGCAGTTCGGAAAAGGGATGGTTGTAGGTCACGATCTCCTGCTCCAGCGGCGTCTGCCGGTCGGCGTAGGAGCTGCTGGTCACTTCGCCGATCGGCTCCCGGTTGAAGTAGCTGTACACGGGATGGGCGTAGCTGTCGTCGTAGACCATCATCATGGGGTGAAACTCCACGATCAGCAATTCTCCGCCGGGGCGAAGAGCTGCGGCGATGCCTTCGGCCCAGCCATGCAGCTCCGGCAGCCAGACCAGCGCGCCGTAGGACGTGTACACGAGGTCGAAGGGGGCGGGCCACTGGCGGGGAAGCTGGGTCACATCGGCCTGGATGAAGGCAGCCTCCAGGCCCAGCGAAGCCGTCATGCTGCGCGCAGCCTCGATGGCTGCATCCGAAAAGTCCACACCGGTCACCCGCGCGCCCATGCGCGCGAGGGAAAGCGTATCCTGCCCGAAATGGCACTGCAGATGCAGGATGCGGCGGCCAGCCACCTCGCCGAGGTGCTCCAGCTCGATCTCCCGCAGCGAATTGGCGCCGGCGAGAAAGGCATCCTGGCCGTAGAAGGCAGAGCGCAGGTGCAGCGGCGTCGCAGCATTCCACCAGGCGCGGTTGAGGTCGGTTGGATGGGGCATGGGGAGGAAAATAGAATTATATGCCTTGACATTCAATGCAGAACCTGCTGCCGATACGGCCTGATTCGGGCCGGATGCCGGCTTTGTCTCACACCGCCAGATCCAGCAGCAGCACCCCGGCCAGCCCCACCACCGAGACCAGGGTCTCCATCACGGACCAGGACCGCAGGGTATCCCGGACGCTGAGGCCGAAATACTCCTTGAACATCCAGAATCCCGTGTCGTTGACGTGGGAGAGGAAGAGGGAGCCTGCGCCGATGGCCAGCACCATGAGCTCCGGCGAGGCGCCGCTGGCCGCTACGAAGGGTGCCAGAATGCCTGCTGTGGTGAAGCCGGCGATGGTGGCCGAGCCGATGCACACCCGGATGCACGCAGCCATGGCCCAGCCGAGCACGAGCGGCGGCAGCGGCGAGCCGTCCAGCAGCGAGGCCAGATGCTGGCTGACGCCGGCCTGGTCGAGCATTTCCTTCAGCGCGCCGGCCCCGGCGATGATGATCAGCACGGGCGAGATGCCTTTGACCGCCTCACCCTGCTCCTGCATGAGGCTGGACAGGGTGCGGCCGCGCCGGATGCCAAGCAGCAGCAGCCCCAGCAGCAGGGAGATGAGCAGCGCAACAGCCGGATTGCCCAGCAGGCTCATGGCTTGCCGGAGCAGATGCCCTTCCGGGAGCATCCCCTGAACCAGGGCCGCCATCGCAATGAGCACCACCGGCAGCAAGGCTGTCAGCACGCTGGCGCCCAGCGGCGGCAGCTGGTCCGAAGGCAGGGGCTCGGCCTGGAAGAGCGCCGGATCGGGCCTGGGCTGCAGGCGGCCGAGCCGCTGCGCAAACCAGGGCCCGCCGGCCAGCACCGCCGGCACCGCGACGATGAAACCGTAGAGCAGCGTCAGGCCCAGATCCGCCTGAAATACATCGGCGATGTACACCGGCGCCGGATGCGGCGGCAGGTAGCCGTGCGTGACCGACAGCGCTGCCAGCAGCGGAATGCCCATCGGCAGCAGGGGCTGCCGTGTGGCGGCCTGCAGCGTAAAGAGCAGCGGCACCAGAATGACAAAGCCAACGTTGTAAAACAGCGGAATCCCGACCACAAAGCCGGTGATCATCATGGCCCAGGGCAGGCGCTGCATCCCCAGGGCACGGGTCATGGCTTCGGTGATGCGCTGCGCGCCGCCGCTGCCGGCAATGAGCTTGCCCAGCATCGCACCAATGCAGAGCACGGCCGTCACCGGCCCCAGCGCCTTGCCGATCCCGGTTTCCAGGGCCGAAAATACCGCCTGCGGTGCAAGCCCGGCGGCAAAGCCGACGGCCGGCGCCGTGATCATAAATGCCAGAAACGGCGAAAGCCGCAGAACCGAGATCAGGATCAGCAGCAGGGCAATGGCGCCCAGCGCAAGCGCAAGCAGCATGGCAGTCCGGTAAGCAGTGGCAGGTCAGGAAGATAGCATGGTATCCGAGCGGTCGGCCGGGTCAAGCCGGAGCTCGGAGATCAGCAGCCCGATGCGGGACTCCAGCTGCTGGGCCCGCTCGCGGTCCTGCTTGCGGGTGGAGAGCTTCAGCTCGCCGGGGTGCTCGGAGGGCAGGCCCTCCAGCAGGGCGATGCTGGCGACCTGAATCGTAAGGGAATCGCCGAAGAAGCTCTTTTTGAAACGCACCGACTCGATCTGCAGCAGGGGAATGCGCAGGCTCTTCGCCCGGGATTTGAAAAAGCCGCCCAGCAGGGCGTCTTTCACCTGAAACTCCAGGGTCAGCATCTGCTGCTGGAGGATCAGCATGCCGTTGACGCGGGCCAGGCCCTGATAGACATTCTCAATCGAAAACGGCAGGCGGATAGCGGAATCGATCATGGAACCAGTCTTGTTGGTTCCTCTAACATACGGGAAATCCGGGAGCAATGGCTGAATCAGGCGACATTTTTCCGCAGCAGGCCCTGCACGCGGCCCAGCAGATCGGGAATGCGGACCGGCTTGCTGATAAATTCGGCGACGCCTGCCTCGATGGCCTGCACCCGTGCGTCCTTTTCGGTCCGGCAGGTCACCATCACCACCGGAATATCGGCCAGAAGGCGGTTGGTTTTGATCTGTTTGCAGAGTTCGATCCCGTCCATGCCCGGCATCATCCAATCGCAGAGTATCATATCCGGCTGGCGGGCAATCATAAAGGCGAGCGCCTGGCTTGCCTGGGTAAACACCTCCACCTCATATCCCTCGCGCGTAAAATTGTATTCGAGCAAATCGAGCAGGTCCTCTTCATCGTCGATAATGACGAGCAGCTTGTTTTTCATATCCCTTCGCCGGTCATATCAGGAGTACAGAATTGTTTTTCAAACTTACGGGACCGGGAATTCATTTCGGTTAATTTGATATTAAGTTTCTGTAATTTCCGCCCGGATGCAGGTTCCGGCAGGCTTATTCGGGCAAGAACTTGTATCCCACGCCTTTAACGGTAATGATGTAGTGCTCGCCGATCTTTTCGCGCAGCTTTCTTACATGCACGTCCACCGTGCGGTCGGTCACGTGCACATTCTCCCAGATCCGGATGAGCAGGTCTTCGCGGCTGTAGAGCTTGCCGGGGCGCGAGGCGAGAAAGTGGAACAGCTCGAACTCCTTGCGCGGCAGGGCATAGGCAACGCCGTTGCGCTTGACCACATATTCGTCGCGGATGATCTCCAGGTCGTGAATGGCAATGTAGTTGGTCTCTTTGACTGCTTTGGGCTGCTGCTTGCGGCGGAGCATGGCTTTTACCCGGCTCCGCAGCACACGGGGCTTGATGGGCTTGGTGATATAGTCATCGGCGCCTGCTTCGAGGCCTGCGACCTCGGAGTATTCTTCGGCCCGTGCAGTCAGAAAAATGATCGATACTTCTTCGAGGCCCGGCATGGCACGCAGCGCCAGACAGGCTGAAACACCGTCCATTTTAGGCATCATGATGTCGAGCAGGATCAGATCCGGGCGTTCCGCCGCAGCAACCTTGAGCGCCTCCTCGCCGTCGCGGGCCCGGAGCACGGTGTACCCTTCACTCTCGAAATTGTATTCGAGCAGGTCCAAAATATCCTCCTCGTCGTCTACGATCAGGATCTTGGCCGAAGAAGGGTCAAACACATCCTGTTCAGCGCTCATATCCTTTATTACTCGCTTGTATCCAATTCAAAATTGATCCATTTCCTGACGAGGGTAAAGGGAGGCGCATACATTTCATGATTATATAACGAGCCGGTAACATAGCTTTGATGCTGTGGAAATATTGGCATAACATAAGGCTCCGGGCAGGATTCCGGCTGCGCCGGGCTTGCACAAGCGGGCGCTGTGCCGTTGTTTGCAGCATGCATACTGCTGCCGATCCGATGCCTGATTCTGCACTGCCCGCGCACATGCGCTTCCTCCGCCACGATCATCCCGCCGCACCGGGGCGGCTGGTGATGGAAGAAAGCCCGCTGCCGGTCCCGGGGCCCGGCGAGCTGCTGGTCCGCACGGCCGCCACGGCGGTCAACCGGGCGGACCTGCTCCAGCGCAAGGGCAAATATCCGCCTCCGCCGGGCGAAAGCCCGGTCCTCGGCCTCGAGCTGGCGGGCGAAGTGGCCGCCGCAGGGCCGGGCTGCCGGCGCTTCGCGCCGGGCGACCGCGTCTGCGGCCTGCTGGCCGGCGGCGGCTATGCCGAGTATGCCCTCCTGCCCGAAGGACAGTCCCTGCCTGTGCCGCCGCGCTGGACCTTCGCCGAAGCCGCTGCCGTGCCGGAGGCCTTCCTCACGGCCTATCAGGCGCTCATCGCCATCGGCAGCCTGCAAGCAGGCGATTCCGTGCTCATCCACGCCGGCGCCAGCGGCGTCGGGACCGCCGCCATTCAGCTGGCGCGCTTCCGGGGCGCGCAGGTGCTGGTCACTGCTTCGGCGGCCAAGCATGCCGCCTGCACCGCCCTCGGCGCAGCCCGCTGCATCGACTACCGCAGCGAATCCTTCAGCAGCGCTGTGCTGGACCTGACTGGCGGCCGGGGCGTGCAGCTGATCGTGGACCTGGTGGGCGCCCCCTACTGGCAGGACAACCTGCGCTGCCTGGCCCTGGATGGCCGTCTGGTCCTGCTCTCCGTCATGGGGGGGGCACAGGCCGAAAGCGACCTGGCCCTGATCCTGCGCAAACGCCTGACAATCAGCGGAAGCACCCTCCGCAACCGCAGCCGGGACTACAAAGCGGCGCTCACCCGCAGCTTCGAAGCCTTTGCGTGGGAGGCCTTCGCCGCCGGACAGCTGCGCCCGGTCATCGACCGCGTGCTGGACTGGCAGGAAGCCGGGGAAGCCCACCGCCTGCTGGAGGCCAATGCCACCACCGGCAAGGTGGTGCTGCAGATTCTGGCCGAAGGCTGAAGCAATTGCCGCCTCATCGGCCAAAAAGCCTGCCCCGGAGACTTGCTGCGCTGCGCGCCGGGCGGTAACTTAGCGATCCGCATGAACTGGGTACCAGGCATCGATTCATTCGCCCAGCCGGAAGCGCTCCTGCTGCTCCTGCTCATTCCGGTGTACCTCTTCTGGTACTACCGCTACTTCCAGCCGCAGCGGCTGGTGGTGCGGCTGAGCTACGACCCGTTTCAGGTGAGCCGCCCGCAGTTCAACTGGGCCTGGCTGCGCGTGCTGGTCCGGTCGCTGCAAATCGCCGCGCTGGGGCTGCTGATCCTGGCGCTGGCACGCCCGCAGCAGGATACCGAGGTGGTGGAAACGGAGACCGAAGGGCTCAACCTCATGCTGGCGCTGGACATCAGCGGCAGCATGGAGCAGCAGGACCTGCCGCCGAGCCGCATGGAAGTGACCAAGGCCCTCGCAGGGCGTTTCATCTCCCAGCGGCGCCTGGATCAGATCGGAATTGTGCTCTTTGCCGCCGAGGCGCTGACCTATGCGCCGCTGACCCCCGACCATGAGTATCTGGCGCGGATGCTGCGCAGCGTGCAGCCCGGCATGCTTTCGCGCCAGGGAACCGCCATCGGATCGGCTGTCGGGGTCGCCATCAACCGCCTGCGTGAAGCGGAGGGCGCAGGCAAGGCCATCGTCCTGATTACAGACGGCGCAAACAACACCGGCGACATCGACCCGGTGACTGCGGCGCGGCTGGCAGCCAGCTACAGCATCCGGCTCTATGTGCTGAGCATCGGCAGCAGCGGAGCGGATGCGCAGGGGGCTGCGCTCCAGGAAATGGCCCGCCTGACGGGCGGTGCCTGGTTTCATGCCGAAGGCACGGAAGCCTTTGAAGCCGCCTTCAGCGAAATCGACCGCCTCGAAAAACAGCCCCTGCCCGCAGCCCCCGTCCGCCGGGTCCGCGACCAGTATCCGCGCTTCATCCAATGGGCCATGATCCTCTTCACCGTTTCGTTTGTGCTGATGCTCACGCCGCTGTACAATCCCCTGGAGCAGTGATGCAGGTGTGGATAAGAGCCGCTTGCAGCATGCGGCGCTGAGCGGTATTTTTGGAAGCATGCAAGGGATCTGCATGCCGCCCGGCCCGAACGCCGCAGGCCCCTGAAGACGGCTGCAGGCCTGTGCACCGTGAGACGGCCGCAGGCGTATGAACCGAGACGGCCGCAGGCCGTCTCTACCGCAAAAATCACCCGCCGATCTTGATACTCGATACTTGATACTCGACACTTGATACTTGATACTTGATACTTGATACTTAATACCCCCCCCTCGATGTCCTACGTCCACCTGCACTGCCATACCGAATTCAGCCTCCTCGACGGCGCCGCCAAAATCGAGAAGATGATGAAAAAAACCGCCGCCAACGGCATGCCGGCGGTCGCCATCACCGACCATGGCAACATGTACGGCGCGTTCAAATTTGTAGCGGAGGCAGGCAAGCACGGCATCAAGCCCATTGTCGGCTGCGAGTTTTACGTGGTCGAGGACCGGCACCGGAAGCAGTTCTCCAAAGAAAGCGGCGACGTGCGCTACCACCAGCTGATGCTGGCCAAAAACCAGGAGGGGTACAAAAACCTGGCGAAGCTCTGTTCGCTCGGCTTTGTAGAGGGGATGTACAGCAAATGGCCCCGCATCGACAAGGAGCTGGTGCTCAAGTACCACGAGGGCATCATCGCCACCACCTGCTGCATCGGCGCGGAGGTGCCGCAGCTGATTCTGCATAAAGGCGAGGCGGCAGCCGAGGAGGCATTCCGCTGGTGGCTGGATCTCTTCGGGGAGGACTACTACGTGGAGCTGCAGCGCCACAGCATGGCCGAGCAGGAGCTGGTCAACGCCGTGCTGCTGAAGTTTGCTGCGAAATACAACGTCAAGGTCATCGCTTCCAACGACTCCCACTACGTGGAGCAGCAGGACTTTTTCGCCCACGACATCCTCCTCTGCATCAATACCGGCGATACCTTCAGCGTGCCGGTCGGCGATTCGGAGACGAGTACCTACCGCTTTATTACCCAGGACAACCGCTTTCTGAACCTGACCGCCGAAGAGGCCCAGACCAGGTACTACCAGGACGCCGGCGTGTACAGCAGCCTCCAGAAAATCAACGAGCTGAGCGGCTCCAAAAAGGGCCGCTTCGGCTTTCCCAACGACCAGTTTTACTACAAGACGCCGCAGGAAATGTCGGCGCTTTTCCACGACCTGCCCCAGGCAATCGAGAATACGCTGGAGGTAGCCGATAAAATCACCGCGCCCAAGCTGAAGCGGGACATCCTGCTGCCCAATTTCCCCCTGCCGCCCGGCTTTGAGAACGCCGACGACTACCTCGAATACCTCACCTGGCAGGGTGCCAAATGCCGCTACAACGGCCTGCCGCTGGATTTCAACCGCGATACCGCAGGCCTGGGTCTGGAGTCGGAGGTCGAAGAGCGCCTGCGCCACGAGCTGCGCATCATCCGCACGATGGGATTTGCGGGCTACTTCCTCATTGTCTCCGATTTCATCCGCGCTGCGCGCGACCTGCACGTGCTCGTAGGGCCGGGCCGCGGCTCGGCCGCCGGTTCGGCAGTCGCCTATTGCATCGGCATCACCAACATCGACCCCATCAAATACAGCCTGCTCTTCGAGCGCTTCCTCAACCCGGAGCGCGTGAGCATGCCCGATATCGACACCGACTTCGACGACGAAGGCCGCCAGCGGGTGATCGATTATGTGGTGGACAAATACGGGCGCAGCCAGGTGGCGCAGATCATCACCTACGGCTCCATGGCCGCCAAAATGTCCATCAAGGACGTGGCGCGCGCGCTCGAACTGCCGCTGGCCGAGGCCAATTCCCTCGCCAAACTCGTCCCCGAACGCCCCGGAACCACCCTCAGCAAGGCCTACGAGGAAAACCCCGACCTCGCCGAGATCCGCAAGGGCAGCGACCTCCGCGCCCAGGTGCTCAAAACCGCCGAAATCCTCGAAGGCTCCGTCCGCAATACCGGCATCCACGCCGCCGGCGTCATCATCGCCCCGGACGATATTACCAATTACATCCCCGTTTCCACCTCCAAAGACTCCGATCTCTTCGTCACGCAGTTCGAGGGCAAGGTGATCGAGGATGCCGGCATGCTGAAAATGGACTTCCTGGGCCTCAGGACTTTGTCCATCATCAAAACAGCGCTGGAGCTGATCGAAAGCAATTACGCGACGAAAATCGATATCGACCAGATTCCGCTGGACGACCCCAAGACCTTCGCCCTCTACCAGCGCGGGGACACGGTGGCCACGTTCCAGTTCGAGTCCGACGGGATGCGCAAATACCTGCGCCAGCTCAAGCCCAGCCACATCGAGGACCTCATCGCCATGAACGCCCTCTACCGGCCCGGCCCGCTGGACTATATCCCCACCTTTATCCAGCGCAAGCACGGGCAGGAAAAGGTGGAATATCCCCACGAACTGCTGGAGCCGATCCTGAAGCACACCTACGGCATCATGGTGTACCAGGAGCAGATCATGCAGACGGCCCAGATCATCGCCAGCTACTCCCTCGGCGGCGCCGACCTGCTGCGGCGGGCGATGGGGAAGAAGGACAAGGAGAAAATGGCCAAAGAGCGGGTGAAATTCGTCGAAGGGGCGGAAAAAACCCATGGCATCAAAGCCGACAAGGCCAATGAGGTCTTCGACATTATGGAAAAATTCGCCGAGTACGGGTTCAACCGCTCGCACTCGGCCGCGTATTCCGTGGTCGCCTTCCAGACGGCCTACCTGAAGGCCAATTACCCGGCGGAATACATGGCGGCGGTGCTCACCCACAACATGGGCGACATCAAGAAGATCACCTTCTTCATCGAGGAATGCCGCCGCATGGGCATCGCGGTGCTGCCGCCCGATCTCAACGAATCCCGCGGCAGCTTCTGGGTTAATGCCAAAGGCCAGATCCGCTTCGGCATGGCCGCGATCAAAGGCGTAGGCGAGGCTGTGGTACAGCAGATTATCCAGAAACGCGAGGCTGAAGGGCCCTACAAGTCCATTTTCGACCTGGCCCTCCGCATGCCGCCCCGCACGCTCAACCGCAAGACGCTGGAAGCGCTCATCTACGCCGGTGCCCTGGACAGCTTCGGCGTGGAACGCTGGCAGTATTTCCTCCAGAATTCCGAAAAAGACGACTCCATCTTCCTCGACAAGGTGCTTTCCTATGCCGCCAAGGTGCAGCAGGAACGCCTGTCGCCGCAGGCCAGCCTCTTCGGCGATGTCATGGGCTCCGGCGCTACGCCCGAGCCGCCCATCCCGCGCGGGGTGCTGCAGAACGGCGTGATCCGCGAGGCCTGGAGCGAGCTGAATCGGCTCAATTTCGAGAAGGAAGTCATCGGCTTTTACCTGTCCGGCCACCCGCTGGAGCGCTTCAAATGGCAGATGGCTGCTTTTACCAACTGCGCCGTCGGGGAGCTGCACGAGTCCCGGCAGAAGGAAATCCGCACCGCCGGCATCGTCACCAGCGTGCAGGAACGCATCTCCCGCAAGGGCAACAAGTTCATGGTCTTCATGCTGGAAGATTTCAACGACTCCGCCGAGATCTCCCTCTTCGGCGAGCAGTATGAGAAGTTCCGCGGCCTGATCCGGCAGGATGAAATGATCTACCTGACGGGCGTCAACCAGCAGCGCCGCTACGACAACGAATACGAGCTGCGCATCCACGACATCCGGCTCATGACGGAGGAGCTGTTCGGAAAAATGGTGCGCGGCCTGAGCCTGGAGCTCGAATACCGGGAGCTGACCGAAGAGCTGCTGTTCCAGATGGAGGCGCTGCTCAAAGCGCACCAGGGCAAAAAGGACCTCCGCTTCCGCATCGTCGACGAGGGGTACCAGGCCGATATTCCGCTGCTGAGCAGCGAGCTGCAGGTTGATCCCAGCGGCGAGCTGATCTCCGGCCTGCAGGAGCTGGGCATCCGCTGCAGCGTGATATGACCCCCGCATGCGCAAAGGGGCGGACCGCAGCGGCCCGCCCCTTTGGCATATATGCATACGGCCTGCTCAGTTGCGGCCCTGGCCGCCGGCTGGCGGCGCAGCTGGCTGCGTCTGCTGGAGCTGATCGGCGCGCTGCTGGCGCTGCATCGGGTTTTCGCCGCCGCCCTGGTTGAAACGCTCCTTGTAGAGCTGGAAGCGCGAGGGCGCCAGCTTCGGCGGCCAATAGTTGTTGTCCGTGTCGGTATCCGCCGTTTCAAGGTAGGGGTCCAGCGTGATGCCTTTGACCTCCTGCTTCAGCATGAAGACTTTCGTCACCTTCTCCGGATTGTAGCGCCAGATCTCCGCCGGGATGCGGTGCAGATCCTTGCTGCCGTCCGCCAGCTCAAATTCTACGATGAGCGGCATGACGAGCCCGCCTTTGTTGGCGAAGGTCAGCTCGTAGAACTGATATCCGGAGCTGAGCAGCGCCCGCTCTTCTTCGGAGAGGCCGCTGAGCAGCTTTTCGTACTCCTTGCGGTCCAGTGCCGTGACCGCATTGGGATCATAGCGGTTGTAGAAGTCGTTGATCTTCGGATCCAGTTCGTTCTGGGTCTGGGCAATGGCCGTTTTGTTGCGGGTGTCGCCGATGAATTCCGGGCGCGAAGCCTCCTGCTGGCGGGCCAGCGGCTTTTCGACATCCGGATTCTGGGTGTTGATCTGGTACCATTTCACCTCGTCGAGGGCAATGTCCACGTGATCGGTCGTGTAGAACCACCCGCGCCAGAACCAGTCGAGATCCACCGCCGAAGCGTCTTCCATGGTGCGGAACAGGTCCGCCGGGCTGGGCTGCTTGAACATCCAGCGCTGGGCGTACTGCTTGAAGGCGAAGTCGAACAGCTCCCGGCCCATGACGGTCTCGCGCAGGATGTTGAGCGCTGTCGCAGGCTGGGCGTAGGCATTGGGCCCGAACTGCAGCAGCGACTCCGAGTTGGTCATGATCGGCACGCGGGTGCTGCGGTCTGTTTTCATGTAGTCCACGATTTTGTACGCCGGCCCGCGCCCGGAAGGATAGCCGCGCTCCCACTCCTGCTCGGTCAGGTACTGGAGGAAGGTGTTGAGGCCCTCGTCCATCCAGGTCCACTGCCGCTCGTCGCTGTTGACGATCATGGGGAAGAAGTTGTGGCCTACTTCGTGGATGATCACGGTGATCATGCCGTATTTGGTGCGCTCGGAATAGGTGCCGTCCGGCTCAGGACGGCCGCCGTTGAAGCAGATCATCGGATATTCCATCCCGATCCGGTCTGTATGCACCGAAATGGCGACGGGATAGGGGTAGTCGAAGGTGAATTTGGAATAGGTGCGCAGGGTATGCGCCACGACCTTGGTGGAGTACTGCTCCCAGAGCGGGTTGCCTTCCTTGGGGTAGTAGCTCATGGCCATGACGGTCCGGCTGCCGAAGGGCACGCCGATGGCGTCCCAGATGAATTTGCGCGAAGAGGCGAAGGCGAAATCCCGCACGTTCTCGGCGTGGAACACCCAGGTCTTGGTTTCTTTGACCTTGGTTTTTTCGGCAGCTTCGGCCTCGGCCTGGGTGACGATCATAACGGGCTCTTTGGCGGTGCGGGCCTGCTCGAAGCGGCGGCGCTGCTCGGCGCTGAGCACCTTTTCAGGGTTCTGCAGCACGCCGGTCGCGCCCACGATGTGGTCGGCGGGCACGGTGAGGCGCACTTTGTAGTTGCCGAAGGGCAGGGTAAACTCGCCTGAACCGAGGAATTGCTTGTGCTGCCAGCCGTACACTTCGTTGTACACGCACATGCGCGGGAAAAACTGGGCGATGGTGTAGAGGTAATTGCCGTCCTGGGCGAAATACTCCAGCCCCGAACGCCCGCCCAGCTTCGCGCGGTCGTTGATGTTGTGCCACCATTTGACCTTGAAGGTCACCGACTTGCCGGGCAGCAATGCCGCCGGCAGGTCCACGCGCATCATGGTTTTGTTGATGGTGTACGGCAGGGCTTTGCCGGCTGCGTCCTGGACGTATTCGATTTTGAAGCCTCCGTCGAATTCGGTGAGCATGCGCTGAAGCATGCCGAAGGGCACGCGCTCGCCGTTGCCGGCCATGCCGCCGGTCTGGGTTTTGCGGGTGTCGGAATCCTTGGAAAAGAGGTTCTGGTCCAGCTGCAGCCAGAGATAGGTCAGCGCGTCGGGCGACTGGTTGTAGTAGGTAATGGTCTCCGTGCCGTAGATGCGCTGGTTGTCGTCGTCCAGCTGAATGTCCATGTCGTAATCGGCGCGGTTCTGCCAGTAGGCGTGGCCGGGGGCGCCGGCGGCATTGCGGTAGGGAGTCGGGGTAGGCAAGATCTCTTCGAGCTGCCGGAATTTATCTTCCGGCGACTGCTGCGCCCAAAGCCCCGCGGCAGCCAGGCTGCAACCCAGCACCAGTAGGTAACGTTTGATCATTGCTGTCGGGTGGTTAAGCAAGAATGTACTAATTTTACAAAAATAACGCTTTCGCCGTGCGGATAAAACCCATTCGTCGATTCATGGCGCTGCTGGCCGTTTTGTCGGGGCTGGGGCTGGCTGCTTTCCACCACCCGTTTTACGTCAGCGTGGCCGAGATCAACCACAATCCCCAGGCCGGAAGCCTGGAGATTACGGTCAAGGTGTTTACGGATGACCTGGAGCGGGCGCTTGAAGCCCGCAGCGGCGGCAAGCGCCTGTTTCTCGGCGAGCGCCAGGAGGCGCCTGAAACGCTTCCGCTGCTGGGGGCGTACCTGTCGGAGGTGTTCCGTATTGCCTCCGATGGCCAGCCCCGCCCCTGGAACTGGGTCGGCAAGGAGACGGAGCTGGAGGTCACCTGGATCTACCTCGAAATCCCGGACGTGGGCGCGCCCCGGCACCTGCAGGTCGAAAACCGCCTGCTGACGGAGTATATCGATACGCAGAAGAATATCGTGCACGCCCGCAGCGGCGGGGAGCTGCAGAGCCTGCTGCTGGACCGCAATACGCCGGCGGGCGAGCTGGTGTTTGGCAGCAACTGAAAAAGGCAAGAGACCTGTGTCCCTTGCCCCCACTTAACTACATCTAACCTAAACGTACTACGAACCCTTTCAATACCCTGTATGGTCCAGACGGTGAGCCGCTTGAGCCACAGGATGGATCAGGCAAAACCCGTGCCTGAATTAAACCGGCAGGGAAATAATTCGCGACCGGAAAGAAAGCGGGGCTGAAAGGGGGGATCCGCTGCGCGGACGGAAGGGCCGGGCCGGATTTCGTCTGCGCGGGGGGCTGGCAGGGTAATCCGGCGCGGCCCCTGCGGCACGCCCGGCAATACATGAAGCAGCACAGGCCGGATTTCGTCTGCGCAGGGGGCTGGCAGGGTAATCCGGCGCGGCCTGCTCAATATTTCAGCTCCGCCGCATCCCGGCGCTCGTTGAGCAGCCAGAACTGCTCCGCCAGCCGCTCCGGAGAGTGAGTCGCGCTCTCCGCCTGGATTTGCCCCATGACCGTCACCGTGCCCGCAAAAACCCCCTGCGGCGCCAGCGCCTCATGCAGCTGGTACGCAAGATTCCGGATGCCGGCCTTGCTCAGCGAGATGCTCGCCATCGCCGGATACGGGCGCAGCGCCGTGCCGCCGCCCGTGAGGATTACCGCACCGCCGGTACGCTGCAGCTCCGGCAGCAATGCCTGCACCGCCGCCAGCGCATTGGCCACGCCCAGCCGGAAGCCTTTCACCAGATCGTCCGCCCGGTCTTCGAGCACATGCACATAGCGCGCATCTACTGCATTGTAAATCAGCAGATCCACCCGCCCCAGCTGCGCCTGCAGCGCTGCCAGCGCCTCCAGCAGCTGGCCTGTATCGCTCAGGTCGGCGGCGGCATAGGCGGTGTGGATGCCCTCGCCCGACAGCTCGGCCTGATAGGCAGCCAGCTTTTCCGCATTCCGGCTGATCATGCCGATACGGTAGCCGGCCTGGCCAAACCGGCGGGCAATGCCCATGCTGAGACCCGGCCCCATGCCGGCCAGAATCATCGAAAGTTCCATCGAAGCAGTCGGTTAACAGCAGAAATTCAAATATCCAACAACCGCGCAGATGCGCTCCGGGTTTGTCAGCCGGCAGGCGCTGATTCAGATGCCTGCGGCGCCCGCCGCCCCCACCAGCTGGCCAGCAGCGACCCGGTGGTGTTCATCACCGGCCCGAACAAGGCCGCGGCAAGCCCTACCGTCGCCTCTTTGCCCATCTGCACCGCCAGCCCGGAAGCAAGCCCCGCATTCTGCAGGCCTACTTCGATCGCAACCGTACGGGCATCCCGTTCGGCCATGCCCAGCAGCCGGGCGCTCCCGTACCCCAGCAGATAGCCCAGCACATTGTGCAGCACCACCGCCAGCAGCAGCAAGGGGCCGATCCGGAGCATCGCCTCCCGGCCCGATGCCGTAATAATCGCGATGATCAGGGCAATGCCCGCCATTGATACCGCCGGCAGCAGGGCGCCGACACGCCGCACCAGCCCCGGCAGCGTATGATGAATCAGCAGGCCCAGCGCGATGGGCAGAATGATCATCTGGAAAATATCCAGCATCATGGCCGGCACGCTGATCCCGATCAGCTGCCCGGCCAGCAGCTGCATCAGCAGCGGGGTGAGCAGCGGCGCCAGCAGCGTGGCAAAGGCTGTGATCGTGATCGAAAGCGCTACATGTGCCCCGGCAATATATGCCATCACATTGGACGCCAGACCGCTCGGCGAGCAGCCGACCAGGATGATGCCCGCTGCAATTTCCGGCGGAAAGCCGAATCCGTAGGCCAGCGCCGCACCGCCCAGCGGCATGATGGTAAACTGGCAGACCAGCCCGATCCCGACCGCCTTCGGCATGCGCAGTACGCCGGAGAAGTCCTGCCAGCTCATCGTGACGCCCATGCCCAGCATGATTACCTGGAGCAGCGGCACGATCAGCTTCCGCAGCGGAAATCCGCCGATTTCCCTGAACCACTCCGGGGCCGCCATCGCCAGGGCAACTGCCAGCAGAACAGCCAGTGTGAAACGGTACGATTTCATGCAGCTACGGTATGGGCCGAAGATACGCCTTCTGCCCATATCCAGCACAGGCCGCCTCCGGAATCCCGAAGACGGCCTGCCAGATGCGTGTGTCGCCTGCTCAGTGCTCCAGCGCGTAGCGGGCGCGCGGCTCCGATACGCCGATCACCGTGATGTGGTCGCGCCCGTCGCGGTAGTCGCGGGTCATGTTGCGCGTATCTACGATGGCGCGTGCATGCTTCACGACCATCCCGATATCGAAGTCGTCGTGATCCGTCACCATGACCACCACGTGGTAGTCGGCCAGCATGTCAGGACTCAGGTCCACCGAATAGTAGGTACGGCCAGCTACCTGATACTCAGGTGCCCAGGGATCGCTGTAGTCGATATGCTGCACCCCGCTTTCCATCAGCCGCAGCATGATGAACTCCGAAGGCGAATGGCGCAGGTCTTTCACATTCTTCTTGAACGAAGCCCCCAGAATCAGCACCCGCGCATCGTCGAGGGTGATCGGCTGCCGGGCGATCTCGCGGATCACATGGTTGCACACGTGGTAGGGCATGCCCTCGTTGACATTGGCAGCCAGGGTGATGAAGCGCGTCTCGAAGTCGTATTCACGGGCCAGCCAGGAGAGATAATACGGGTCGATGGGAATGCAGTGCCCCCCTACCCCAGGCCCCGGGGTGAATTTCATGTAGCCGAACGGCTTGGTGCCTGCGGCCTCGATGACCTCCCATACGTCGATGCCGCCCATGCGCTCGCACAGCAGCGCCAGCTCGTTCACCAGCGCGATGTTCACGCTGCGGAAGATGTTTTCAAACAATTTTTCCAGCTCTGCAACACGGGGATTGTCCACCATATAGACCGTGTCGATGATCTGGGAATTGACATATGCCGCAACGATGGTACTGGCGCGGTTGAGGCCGCCGGTCACAATCGGGGTATTGCGGGTATGGAATACCTTGTTGCCCGGATCCACGCGCTCGGGGCTGAAAGCGATGAAGTAATCCGCCCCTGCCGTCAGGCCGCTGGCGTTCAGCTCCGGAATCAGATACTGCTCCGTGGTGCCGGGGAAGGTGGTGCTCTTCAGGATGATCAGTTTGCCCTCCGAGAGAATGGTCGCGATGCCCTGGCCAGCCTGAATGATATACGCCAGGTCGGGATCCTTATTGGCATTGAAGGGGGTGGGAACTGCGATGTAGATCACATCCGCCTCGCGCAGCGCGTCGTAGGTGGCTGAGGCGCGCAGAAATCCTTTTTCGACCGCTTCCGCAATTTCGGCGTCGTCGAGATCCTCGATAAAGTTTTCGCCGCGGTTCAGGCGCTCTACCTTGGAGCGGGATACATCCACCCCGATGGTCCTGAATCCTTGCTTGGCAAACTCCAGCGCGATCGGCAGGCCCACATAGCCCAGCCCGACTACGCCGATCACTGCGTCCCGGGACTCGATCCGTCCGGCCAGTTCGCGAGCTGACCCTGTCAGTTCGCCGGTCAGCGATCCGTTAAACACCTTCATAAGAAACCATTAAAAGATCCGTGTAAAATCTGACGTGAAGTTCGGCCTTTGCGGCATACAAAAATTTCCATTTAGGGGTAAAATTTTACACTTAGCATGGTGATATCGTCCGATGGGTGGCTCTGGTCGGCAAAAAGCTCCAGCGAGCGCCGCACCCGCTCCACGATTTCACGCGAGCTGCAGTCCGAAGACTGAAACAGCTCGGACGCCAGCCGCTCGCTGCCGTACATTTCATCCTCCCGGTTGGTCTGCTCCACCACGCCGTCTGTGAACATAAAGAGCACATCGCCTGGATTGTAGCTCAGCGTCGCCTCCTGCACCGGCAGATTGGGCACAATGCCCAGCAGCATGCAGCCGGTGCTGAGCCGGATCGCCTCGCCCTGCGAGAGCATCAGCGGATAGTTGTGCCCCGCGTTGACATACGCCAGCGTGCGCTGCGCGTGGTCCACCCGCGCCAGAAAAAGCGTCACGAATTTTTCCCCTGTCGTAATATGAAACAGCAGGCTGTTCAGCTCCCGGATAATGACCGGCAGCTCATGGTACTGCGCACAGAGCGAGCGCAGGTTGGCCTGCAGGTTGGACATCAGCAGCGCGGCGCCAATGCCCTTGCCCGATACGTCGGCAATGCACAGAAACGTCGAGCCGCTCTCTTTCTTGATGACATCGAAAAAATCCCCGCCGATCCGGTGATGCGCCAGGTTGATGCCGTAAATATCCAGCTCTTTGAACCGGCTGAAATCGGAAATCAGCAGCTGCTTCTGGATGGTCTCGGCTACCTCGAGCTCTTTTTTCAGAAACTCCTGCTCCACTTTCTCCCGGATGAGCTGGCGGTTGAAAATGGCTACCACCAGAATATGGCCCAGGGTCTCGATGAAGATCAGGTCGTTCTGCCGCTCGATCTCCGAATCGGCGAATTCTGCCAGCACAAAAAAGGCCGCTACCAGCCCCCGGTTGGTGATCGGGATGACAAACTCGGCCCCGATGGCCTGCAGGCCCGGATGACGCGCCGCATCCACCGGCGTAGTCTGGCGGATTTCGATGATCTCCGCAAATACATCCTCCGTAAATACCGGAAACCCTACCCGGATTCCCTCTTTCCACATGTCCTCCGATTCGAAGAAAAAGGCCAGCCGGCGGATCCCGATCTGGGCACGCAGCACATTGCGCGCAATCAGGCAGAGCTGGCGGATATTCAGCTCGGACTGGTTGATCGTCCGCACGACATCGAGGAGCGCGTCGGCTTCGAGTCGCTTCAGTTCCAGGAGTTTCTGCGGGTCGTTCGTCTGGTAGGCGTTGCCCATTATCTCACATCAAATGCATCACGCAGGCCGATCCCGACCAAGTTAATAGAAACGATCAGCAACAGCAAAGCCAGCCCCGGAAAAAAGGCCAGCGCACGGGCGTGCTCGAAGACGATGTAGGTATACCCCTCGTACACCATCCGGCCCCAGGAAGGCGCCGGCGGCTCCACCCCGATCCCCAGAAAGCTCAGCCCGGACTCGATCAGCACCGCTGTGCCAAAATTGGCTACTGCCGTGATAATCACCGGATTGATCAGATTGGGCAGCATATGCCGGAAGAGCAGCCGCGCATCCGGAAATCCCAGCGCCCGGCCCGCTTCCACATAGAGCAGCTCCCGCGCAGCAAGCATCTGGCCGCGTACCAGCCGCGCAGGCTCCACCCACATCGATACGCCGATGGCTACGAAAAGCTGCCAAAATCCTTTGCCCAGCACAAAGCTCAGTGCCAGGGCCAGCAGCAGCGTGGGAATGGACCACATCACGGAGATCAGCCACACAATCAGCGCATCGGTCCGCCCGCCGGCATAGCCGGCAATGCCGCCCAGTACAATGCCCAGCAGCAGGCTGATGAGCACCGACAGCAGGCCGGTAGCCAGCGACACCCGCGCCCCCAGCACAATGCGGCTCAGCAAATCCCGCCCGTACAGGTCGGTGCCCAGCCAGTACCGCATCTCCCGCACATGCGCAGCCCGAAAGTCCTGCACCGCCGGCGCAGCGCCGGCTTCATAGCCGAAATCTGACAGCGGCAGGCTGTCGCGCAGCCCCGAAAGCGTCGTGAAATATACCTGCCCGGCATCGGCTGCCAGGTCCGCAGCACCCGCCAGCGGCAGCGGCTGATGCCGCTGCGCATCCCCCAGCAGCCAGCGCGCATACCACGGCACCGCCGGCACGCCCGGCAGCGGAACCATCAGCAGAACCCCCCGGGCCCCCGGTTCCTGCTTGGCCAGCTCCAGCACCTGCAGGTTGGCATGGCGGCTCCCGTCCGGCACCAGCACATAGCCGAACACTGCCGCCCAGGTGCACAGCACCACAAACCCCAAACCCGCCAGTGCCGCCGGATTTCGGCGGAACCGGCGCCAGGCCGTCGCTCCTTGGGTCTGGGTATCGCTCATCGCTCAGGTTCACGCGCGGCGCAGGCCGCTCAGCCGCCGTTGTGTTTCAGCAGGCCTGCCTTCGTAGCCAGAAAATGGTACTGCTCCAGATGATCCGTATCGAAAATGCCCGTCCGCACATAGTCATTGCGCTCCGGATCGAACTGCATCACCTGAATCCAGCCCCGGTCGATCAGGTAGCGCATCTCATCCACCATCACCGGCAGGGGCGCCCCGGCCTCTTCCGCGATCCGCTCGAAGGGCTCCACAAAGTATACCGCATCCAGGATGCGGAACTGCACATCGTTGAGTTCGGAATCATTCATTGCACCATCCTCCCTTTCCAGTCATAGCTCCGCGCCAGATTGCCCGCCAGTCCCACCCAGATCACATACGGAATATACACGAGTTCGAGCAGCGGCAGCATCCGGAGCAGGGGCAATTTATGAAAAAATGCCGCAGACCGGTACATCAGCGGCAGATCGGCGGCGGCTTTCAGCAGCAGCAGCTCCGCCAGCAGCACCCCGTACCGGGCGTCGGCAAGGCTGAAGATCGCCAGCACCGGAAACGCCCAGAAAGCCAGGTACGAAACCGCCTGGGTCAGGTTGACCCCCCGCTGCAGGTAATGCCGCGCCTTGCTGACCCAGCGGATACGCTGCGCTTTGAGCTGCTTCCAGCCCGGCTGCACCGCGGTCTGCACAATGGCGCTCCGGCAGCGGGCAAACCGGACCGCCCCGGCCTGGCTGCGCACAATCTTCTGCAGCAGCAGCTCGTCGTCGCCGGAGGCAAAATGGTCTACCCCCTCGAAGCCGCCTACAGCTTCGAAAACCGACTTCAGATAGGCCAGATTGGCCCCGTTGCACAGGTTGGGGCGCCCCAGCGCGATGGAGCCTGCGCCCAGCGCCGTGAGTCCGATCAGCTCCAGGCTCTGCAGCTGCTCCATCCAGTGCGGCCCCGCAGCAGCCAGCACCGGCCCCGATACCAGAACCGTCCGGCCCTGAAACTGTGCCGCCATCGACGCAATCCAGCCCGGCGGCACGATGCAGTCCGCATCGGTCTGCAGGATGATCGCCCCCGCAGCCTGCGATACCCCCGCACTGACTGCCGCTTTCTTGGACCCCGGCAGCCCGGCAGGAAGATCCAGCACCCGGATCCGTCCCGGATGCCGTACCGAAAATACCCGCGCAATGCCCGGCGTGGCATCGGTGGACTGGTCGTTGACGACCAGAACCTCGTACAAATGCGCCGGATAGGATTGCTGCATCAGGCTGTGCAGGCAGGCGGCCAGATGCTCCGCTTCGTTGCGGGCCGGCACGATGACGCTGACGGAGGGCAGCAGCACCTCCCTCGGCGGATGGCAGACCAGCCTGCCGAACCCCCAGGCGCGCAGCACGACATACCCGGCGTAGTAGAGCACGCAGGCCGCCAGCACCGCTGCCGTCAGCTCCATCAGCATGCCCGCCTCCGCAGCAGCTCCGGAAGCCCCATCAGCGCCGGAATGACCAGGTTGATCAGATACAGCAGGAATGCGCTGCCCAGCGCTGCCGCCGGCCCGATGCCGAACTGCGGCAGCAGCCACAGCGCTACCGACTCCCGGATGCCCAGCTCCGCTACCGACATGAAGGGAATCAGCGATTTGACCCAGAAAAGCAGCGCCGTCAGCGACAGCAGAAATGCCGCTCCGCCCCCGGCCCCCAAGGCATAGAGGATGAGCAAATACTGGATCGAAAACACAGCATACCGCAAGGCACTGAATATCAAAACCATTCGGACAGAAAATCCGCTTACGCCGTCCAGGCTGCCGCGCAGCGGGCGCCAGCGGGCCGCATATTTCCAGCCGAACACCAGCAGCAACGCCCCTGCCGCTGCCAGCCCGATGGCCAGCCCCGGCACGGCGGCCGGCAGCGGAAAGGGCCAGTCCGGCGCCAGCAGCAGCCCGGCAAGCCCGCCGGCCGCCAGCGTGGGCAGCATCTGAGCCATCCGCCCGATCCAGGTATGGGCCAGCATGGCGGCCCGGCGGCCCGGCGCCGCCGACATCAGCCGCCCGGCGTATTCGCCGGCCCGGTTGGGGGTAAAGATGCCCAGCGACATCCCTGCCAGCACCGCCCGCCAGCCTTCACGCAGGGTAGCCGCACTGCCCAGCACCCGCAGCTTCCAGGCTTCCAGGCTGAGATTCAGCGGCATCAGCCCGGCTGCTGCTGCCAGCAGCAGCCATTGCCGCCCTGCCATCGCAGCCGCCAGCGCCTGCACCTGCGGACCGTACTGCCGCAGGGCCAGCCAGATATAGGCCAGCGCAGCTGCTGTCAGCAGCACCTGCAGCGCCGGCATCAGGCGCTGAACAGGCCGCAGCAGCCCGCCAAGTCGTATGCTGTGGATCATCGCGCCAAACTAGCGTACAAGCGCCGCAATCCAAAACGAAGCCGCCCGGCGTCCTAACATTCCAGCCGGATTTTGCCTACCTTGCCTGCATGGTACAGCCTGCCTCCCGCCTGATTCTGGGCATCGACCCCGGCACCGCCGTCACCGGATACGGCCTCGTGCGCAGCAGCGGCCGCCGGCTCGAACTGGTCGCCTGCGGTGTGATCCAGCTGGGGCGCGTCGAAACCGGCCATCCCGAAAAACTCAAGCGCATCTACCAGCGCATTGCCGGACTCATCGAGGAATTCCGCCCGGATGAAATGGCGATCGAGGCGCCTTTTTACGGCAAAAACCCCCAGTCCATGCTCAAGCTGGGCCGCGCCCAGGGGGTCGCCATGGCAGCCGGCATGATCAGCGGCCTCGGCATCACCGAATATGCGCCCCGAAAGGTCAAAACCGCGGTCACCGGCAATGGAAACGCCAGCAAGGAGCAGGTTTTCCGCATGCTCCAGCGCCTGCTGAAATTCGAGGAAACGCCCAAATACCTCGACGCCACCGATGCCCTCGCCGTAGCCGTGTGCCATGCCTACCAAGGCGAGCTGCCCGCTGCCCAGGGCAAATCCGGCGACTGGGCCGCATTTATCCGCAACAACCCCGGCCGGGTCGTCGCACGCAATCAGGCCGAATCCGACGAGTAGCCTCAGCCCTCCGATGCAATGGCCTCCCGGATCTCCTGCGCCAGCGCTTCGAACTCCTGCGGCGTCATCTGCAGCGGCGGCTTGCTGAAGCTCAGGTCTGAAATTGCATTGAGCGGAATCAGATGGATGTGCGCATGCGGCACCTCCAGCCCGATGACGGCCGTCCCGATCCGCAGACAGGGCACCGCCTTGCGCAGCCCGCGGGCCACTTCCCGCGCAAATACCTGCAGGCCGACATACAGGTCGTCGGGCAGATCGAAGAGATAGTCGACCTCCCGTTTGGGAATGGCGAGGGTATGGCCCTTGGCCATCGGACGGATGTCCAGAAACGCGAGGAAATCCTCCGTTTCCGCTACCTTGTAGCAGGGGATTTCGCCTTGTACAATCCGGGTGAAAATCGAAGCCATATGCAGGGGTTGAATACGGTGCCAAGCAGGATTTTCCCGGTGCCGGATGCCCGGCCGCCGCATGCCTCAGCGCTGGGTGTAGTTCAGAAACACAAAGAGATATACCCAGAGCAGCCCGAGGAAATGCCAGAATACCGCGCTCATCTCAAAAATGAGCCGGCGGCGGCCCGCTGGAAACCGGTTCAGCAGGGACCGGATCAGCAGCACCAGCACGGTGATCACAGCCGATACGATATGCGCGCCGTGCAGGCCAGTGAATACGTAGAAGTACGAGACCGAATTGTCCAGCCGCCGCCGGTCCACGAAGGGCAGGCCGCCTGCCGTCATATCCCCGAAAGCCTGCCATTGCCCCAGCAAAAACAGGCAGCCGAGCACAAACGTCATCCCCAGCGCCAGGGAAACCAGCCGCATCTGGCTCTGCTTTTCCCAATAGACCGCCAGCTGCATGGTCACGCTGCTCAGGAGCGCCAGCGCCAGATTGTACCACAGCACATCGGGCAGGGCAAACAGCACCTGCTGGTCAGGCCGCACAAACGAGCGCTGCACGATGTATGCGCTCGTCAGCCCGCCGAAGACCATGATCACCGATATAATAAAGAGCCACAGCAGAAACTTCTGCGGATGGATCAGATAGGTTCTTTGTTCAGCCATCATATCCCGGACTCAACCCTATAACAGCAAAAATACCACCTGGCTTGCAGGCAGATACAGAAATGAGAAAAACATCAGCCGCTTTGCGTGGACATCGTCGAGCGTCTGCTGAAGCCGGAAGGCCGGAATGGAAAATCCCAGCCCCAGCACGGCAAGCACCGCAGCCCCCCAGGGACCGGTCAGGCCTGCACGCAGCGCAAACAGCGCCAGCGGGATCATGCACACCGTGTACATCAGAATCAGCGTCGCGCTGAATTTCGAGCGTCCGCTTGCCGAAGGCAGCATGCGGAAGCCTGCCCGCCGGTAGTCCTCATCCAGCCGCCAGGCAATGGCCCAGAAGTGGGGAAACTGCCAGAAAAACTGGAAGGCAAACAGCACCCAGCCGCCCGGATCCAGCGATCCGGTCCAGGCCACCCATCCGATGAGCGGCGGCAGGCCGCCCGGAATCGCCCCGATGAACACCGAGGCCGGCGAGATCCGCTTCATCGGCGTATATACAAATGCATACGAAAGCAGCCCGATAATCCCCAGCAGCGCCGCAGGCAGGTTGAAGCGCTCATGGAGCAGCACAACCCCGCACACCGCCAGCACCACCGCAAAGGCTACTGCCTCCCGCACCGGCAGACGCCCTTCCGCCATCGGACGGCGCGCCGTGCGCATCATTTCCCGGTCGTATTCCCGCTCGATCACCTGATTGAGCGCATTGGAGGCGCCGGTAATCAGCCATCCGGCCAGCCCGATGAGCAGGCTGCCAAGCAGATCCAGCTCCGGAGCTGCCGCCATGGCATACCCGAACGATGCCGACAGCGCCACCAGCAGGCTCAGCCGGGCCTTGGTCAGCTCGAACAAGGCCTGCGCCTTGCTGCGCCAGGCAGCACCCGCGGACGACGCCCGCGCAGCAGCTTTATCTTGCATGTTCATCATGTGCTTGCTCTGCACCCGGCCGCCGCGGCCAGGCCAATCCCGTCATCAGAAACAACCCCGCAAATAACAGCGTTGCAGCCAACAAATGCAACGGCTGAAAGACCGCCGGCACAGCCAGGTGATGCATCCCCAGCCCCAGCAGCACCTCCGCTGCCACCACCGCAGGCAAGCTCCAGCTCAGCAGCCGCAATGCGCGCGTGCCCGAACGTCTTCCCTGCCACCACACCGCCGCCGCCGCTGCCGCAAGCACATAGTAAAATACCTTGTGCACGTCGTACAGCGCATCCAGCCCCGCAATCCACTCCGCACGCCGGTCCGATCCCAGCGCAATCGCCAGCTCGTCGATCTGCTCGCGCACCTGGGTGCCCAGCAGAATCTGCACCAGCGTCAGCAGCAGCGCCGCCAGCGACAGCCGGAACAGCCCGGGCTCTGCATTCGCCTGTGTGCGCAGGGTCCGCATCCACGCCGCCATAAAGGCCGCCAGCACCAGCAGCGCCATCAGCATGTGCAGCGTAATGATGCCGGTTTTCAGGTTCGTGCGCACAACATACGCACCCAGCCCCCCTTGCAGGATCACCAGCACCAGCCCCGCTGCACTCCACCGCGTGATCCAGGGATCTAGCCGCCGCAACGGCAGCGACAGCGCCGCCGTAATCAGCGCAAAGAGCCCGATCAGCACCCCGATCAGCCGGTTGATGTACTCGATCCAGGTCTTGTACGGGTCGAAATCGGCGATTTCCTTCCCCGCCACCTGAAACCGGATCTTATAATCCGCCGGCAGCTGTGAAATATCCGTCGGCGGCACCCACTGCCCGAAGCATTTCGGCCAGTCAGGGCAGCCCATGCCCGATCCCGTCATGCGCACCAGCGCACCTACCAGGATCAAAAAGATGACAGCGCCCACCGTGATGCCTGCCATCCATCGATAGCGTTTCACTGCGGGCGCTGCCGTCGGGATAGGAGATTCCAATAGCGGAATTATTCAGCTGTTTCCGTCTTCTCGCCCGTCTCCTGCTTGCGCTTGGGCGCAGGGGCATGATGCGGATCGAGTTCCGGCTTGAATCCTTCTTCGTATTCTACTTCCTCATCCGGAATGTGCTGCGGCAGGTAATCCTTCTTCACACCGGGGCGGGAATAGTCATACGGCCAGCGGTGCACTGCAGGAATCGCGCCCGGCCAGTTGCCGTGGCCCGGATGCAGCGGCGTAGTCCACTCCAGCGTGTTGGATTCCCAGGGGTTGAGCGAAGACTGCTTGCCCCAGAAAATGCTGGTCACAAAGTTCCACAGGAAGAAGAACTGCCCGAAGAAGCCGATGATCGCCGCAATGGTGATGAACACCTGCAGGTCGCCGAACACGTTCATGAAGTCAAACGCCGTCTGGCTGTAATAGTGGCGTGCCACACCGCCCATGCCCATAAAGTGCATCGGGAAGAACACGAGATACAGCGATACAAACGTAAACCAGAAGTGCAGATAGCCCAGGCGTGCGTTCAGCTGGCGGCCGAACATCTTGGGGAACCACTGGTAGATCCCGGCGAAGAAGCCGAAGGCCGAAGCCGAACCCATCACGAGGTGGAAGTGCGCCGTCACAAAGTAGGTATCGTGCAGCGGAATGTCCAGCGCTGCATTGCCCAAGAAGATGCCGGTGATGCCGCCGGTGATGAAGAAGGATACGAGACCGATTGCAAACAGCATCGGCGTCGTAAACCGGATATTGCCCTTCCAAAGCGTGGCGATGTAGTTGAACGCCTTGATGGCCGAAGGCACGGCGATCACCAGCGTGAAGAGCATGAACACCGTTCCGAGGAAGGGGTTCATCCCGGTCACGAACATGTGGTGCGCCCACACGATGAACGAAAGGAAAGCGATGCCCAGAATCGAACCGATCATAGCCTTGTAGCCGAAGATCGGCTTGCGGCTGTGCACCGATACAATCTCGGAGGTGATGCCCAGTGCGGGCAGCAGCACGATATATACTTCCGGGTGGCCGAGGAACCAGAACAGGTGCTGGAACAGGATCGGGCTGCCCCCCTGGTGGTGCATGGCGGCACCGCCGATGAAGATGTCGGAGAGATAGAAGCTGGTGCCGAATGAGCGGTCGAACAGCAGCAGCAGCGCTGCGGCCAGCAGCACGGGGAAGGAAAGCACCCCGAGGATCGCCGTTACAAAGAAGGCCCAGATGGTCAGCGGCAGGCGGTCGAACGACATGCCTTCCGTGCGGAGGTTCAGCACCGTGGCGATGTAGTTGATGCCGCCCATCAGCGACGAGGCGATGAAGAGCACCATGGCCACCAGCCAGAGCGTCATCCCGACACCGGAGCCCGGAATCGCTTCAGGCAGTGCGCTGAGCGGAGGATAAATCGTCCAGCCGGCAGCAGCAGGGCCCGTCTCCACAAAGAGGGAAATCAGCATGATTACCGACGATGCGAAGAAGAACCAGTACGAAAGCATATTGATGAAGCCCGACGCCATGTCGCGCGCGCCGATCTGCAGCGGAATCAGGAAGTTGCTGAAGGTGCCGCTCAGGCCGGCCGTGAGCACGAAAAAGACCATGAAAGTCCCGTGCATCGTTACCAGGGCCAGGTAGAAATTCGGATCGAGTTTGCCATCCGGGGCCCATTTCCCGAGGAAAAACTCCAGGACCGGGAAGTTGGTGTCCGGAAAGGCCAGTTGCAGACGGAACAGCGTGGACATCCCGATCCCGATGATCGCCATGATGATCCCGGTGATCATGAACTGCTTGGCGATGACCTTATGGTCGGTGCTGAACACGTAGTTCGTCCAGAAATTTCCGTGGTGCTCGTGATCGTGGTGCTCGTGTGCGTGCCCCCCAACTGTCACGGCTGCATGCGAAGTGACTTCAGCCATATATACGAACGCTTATGCTCTGAGTATTACGATTCGGGTACCATTCAATCAGCGGGAAACTGCCATCTGAGGCGCTGTGGCTTCTGCTTCGGAAGCATCGGCCTGTGCTCCGCCGGCTTCCGGATTCAGCTGACGGTAGGAGGCGATAAAGGTCTGCTGCTGGGCAGCCCAGGCTTTGTATTCCTCCATCGTCACCACTTTCACCACCAGACGCATGTTCCAGTGGCCGCCGCCGCAGATCTGCTGGCAGGACATTTCGTATTCGAAGTCCGGATTGCCTTTGATCTCCCGCATTTCAGCCGTCGTTTTGGTCGGCTTGAAGTGGAAGCGGGTCATCATGCCGGGCACCGCATCCATCTTGACCCGGAAATGGGCCAGCGTAGCGCTGTGAAGCACATCGCGGGAGCGGATCTTCATCTCAATATCCGTGTTGACCGGAATCACCATTTCATTGGTAACCAGATCGTCATGGCCTCGCTTGTCTTCGAGGTTGAATCCGAGCGTGTTGCCCTTGCCTTCGTCGATCAGGCGGACATTCGTCTCGCCAAATTCCAGATCTGCGCCGGGATAGCGGGCCGTCCAGGCAAACTGCTTGCCGTTGACTTCCACCAGCAGCGCGTCGTCCGGAGCAGGACCTGTGATTTTGAGCCACTTGAACGCGCCGTCCAGAATCAGGGCCGTGAGCACGATGGCCGGAATGATGGTCCAGATCAGCTCCAGCTTGTTGTTATGCGGATAAAAGAGCGCCTTCTGGCCTTCGCGGGCGCGGTAGCGCCATGCGTAATAGAAGAGCAGCACATTCGTAATGACCGTCACGAAGATCGATACGGCCATGGTGCGCCAGAACATCGCATCGATCCATTCCCCATGCTCCGATGCGGAATCGAAGACGAGCGTAAAATGCTCCTTCCACACGCCAGTCGACACCGCAGCTGCGATGAATCCGCCGATCATAAAGAGCAGCAGCAGCCAGGCATTGATCAGGTTTGCGTTCCAGCGGGCGAAGGGATCGAGATCCTTCAGGCGGAATACCAGGTAAAGGTTCGCGCAGACCATGCCCAAAATGAGCACCAGCAGCCATTGCGCGAGACTGATAAGGGACTGTGCATCCATGCAGCGTATCTCGGTATGGTAAGTCTATAACTGGGAGAGGGGAAGGATTGTTGATCCAAATATACGATTTTCTTAATCCGTCAAACGGCCCCGGTCGTATGGTGCAGGCTTTCCTCCAGATAGGGGTGGTTGACGGGCGCCAGATTGGCGCGGGTCAGCGAGCGGAACACCACCAGCATGAACAGGCCTGCAAACGCCAGGAAGAAACCGATCTCGAGGAAGCCGATTCCCTGGTTCTTCCCGACTGCGCCGGGCATCACCATCTGGAACAGATCCTGCCAGTGGCCGTAGATCAGCAGGATGCCCACCGGCACGAAGGTCGTGGCATGGCGCTTGGCATCGCGGGTCATCAGCGCGAAGAACGGCGTGATGAAGTTGATGATGATGTTGGCGTAGAAGAAGAACGCATATCCCAGATACTCAGGATCTTCCACGCGGTAGCGCTTGACATAGTAGATGCCTTCCTCCGGAATGTTCGCATACCAGATCAGCAGGTACTGCGCCAGCCAAGTATAGGCCCAGAAGATCGAGAAGCCGAAGGTGTATTTGCCCAGGTCGTGGTAGTGCGACGGGTTCACATACTTCATGTAGCCCTGGTTCTGGAGGTAGAGCAGCAGCAGGTACATCGTCACGTTGGCAATCACCATCGAGCCGGCAAACACCTGCACCCCGAAGATCGTGCTGAACCAGTGCGGCTCCAGCGACTTGATCCAATCCACCGCGAAGAAGCTGTAGGAAAGGGCAAAGAATACCACAAACCCAGCGGAAAGGGCTTCGCTGCGCTTGAACCAGGCCACCCCTTCATCGGAGCTGGCAGCTGCATCCTGTTTGTGCGAGAGCCGGCGGTAATACCAGGCAGCAGCCCCCCAGATCAGGAAGAACACAAACGTGCGGGCGATGAAAAACGGCTGATTGAGATATGCGCGCTTGGAGTCGATGATGGCATCGGCCCCTGCGGGCAGAATCGCCCATTCATACAGCTGATTCAGGAAAATGCACAGGATGGCGAAGCCGGCGGCGCCTACAGGCAGCCAGGTCACGATCGCCTCCGGTACGCGCTTGATGGCCGTATGCCAGCCGGCATTGCCGATGCGGTGCACGGTCAGGAAGAACATGCAGCCCATCGCAATGGTCATGAAATACAGGCTGCTGATGAGCAGGTTGGCCAGAATCCGGCGCACGAGCACCGGCGGATGGTCGGCATGATGGCCGCCGTCCGTATCGGCTACGGCGATCACCTCGCCTGCGGCAGCTGCCGCATGGTGTCCGCCTTCCGTGGCGTGCTCTTCGCCGCCGCCGCCCAGGAATGCGCCTAGCAGCACCAGCACCAGGCCCACCCCAATCAGACCGAAGATGAAGTTCCGCAGCTTGGGCGTGAACTCGAAGCGTTCGGTCAGCTGTTCCTTTGTATAGTGTACCGCTTTCAAAGTATTACGGTTTATGGGGGTTCAGGGAATCAATTCGTCGCGGGTTGCGCAGCGCCGGGGGCCGGCTGGAACTGCTGGATGTAGCAGATCACCTCCCAGCGCTGGCGCGGGGTGAGCTGGGCTGCGTACGAGCCCATGTTGTTGCGCCCGTAGGTGATGGAATGGTACATCTGGCCGGCGGTCATGGTCGCAAGGCGTCCGGAGTTGTAGGCAGGCACGCCGCCCAGCACCCCTTTCTGCGCCAGCGTGCCCTGGCCGTCGCCTTTGGCACCGTGGCAGACCTGGCAGTAGATCTCGTACACTTCCTTGCCGCGCTTGAAGCTTTCCTCCGTGCACTGAATGCCTTTTCCGTTGCGGTCGGGCAGATTGAGCGGGCTCAGGTAGCCGTTGGCAGCCTCATAGCCTTCCGGCGAGTCGGGATGCGGATACGGCGTGTAGGGCACGAGGGTGTCGGCAGCCGTAATCCACGATTCCGTGCGGGGCACCGTGCCTTCGGGTGCGCGCTGGGCATTGAGGCCGTTGGCAAAGGGCGATTTGCCGTCCTTGCGAGCAGCCTCGTAGTTGCCGCCGATGTTGGTCTCCCAGAAAACCGTCTGGGAGTAAGGCTCCAGCGGCAGGGAGTTGTACATGTTGGGCGCATACTCCAGGTTGCGCCGGGATTTGTCGGTATAGCAGCCGGAGAGCGCCAGGAGCAGAACGCCTGCCGTCAGGACTGCGAAGATGCGTGCTTGCTGGTTCATCGCCCTTCAGAGATTTGTTCGGTGACTTCAAATGCGCCCGCATCCGTCAGCGTCTTGCGGACCGCGTCCATATTTTCGATTTTCTGGCGGTCGATCGCCACCACGATCACGTCGTCCGTCTGGCGGTCGTCGAACAGGCGGGCCTTTTTGCCCGGCCAGAAGTTGCCCACGATGAAGAAGGTGATCACCATGCCGTGCGCGGCAAAGAGCACCGTCGTCTCGAACGCCACCGGCGTAAAGTCCACCCACGGCACATAGGGCTTGCCGCCGATGTTCACCGGCCATACCACCCCGTAGATCAGGGACATCATCGTGACTGCCAGCGTGACGCCGATGCAGCCGTAGATGAAGGAGGCCACCGTCAGCCGTGTGCGCTTGATATTGAGATATGGCTCGATCCCGTGGATGGGAAAGGGCGAGAATACATCATACACCAGGACCCGGTCGTGCTGCAGCTTGTCGAGCGCCTCCAGCACATGGTCGGGGTTCCAGAATTTTCCGACGACGAAGTTTCTTGCTTTCATTGTCTCCGCAGATTATCAGAGGGGTCTGGAGGATGTCAGTTGGCAGATTTGACCGCCGTTTTCGTATGCTCGGGCTGCTGCGGGTGATACAGCAGCGTCTTGACCTCGAACATGTTGATCACCGGCAGGTACTTCGAGAACAGGAAGAAGCAGAACATGAACAGCCCGAAGGTGCCGATGAAGATGCCTGCCTCCACCCACGAAGGCGTGTACATCGCCCAGCTCGAAGGCAGGAAGTCGCGGTGCAGCGAGGAGACGATGATCACGAAGCGCTCGAACCACATGCCGATGTTGACGAAAATCGAGATGATGAACGTGATGAGCATGTTCGTCCGGATCTTGCGGAACCAGAAGAGCTGCGGCGTCACCACATTGCAGGTAAACATCGCCCAGTAAGCCCACCAGTAGGGTCCGAACATCCGGTTGATGAAGATATAGCGCTCCCAGAGGCTGCCCGAGTACCATGCGATGAAGAACTCCGTCGTGTAGGCCAGGCCGACCAGCGAGCCCGTGGCGATGACGATCTTCGCAATGGACTCCATGTGGTCCATCGTAATGTAGTTCTCCAGTCCGTAGACCTTCCGGGTGACGATCATCAGCGTCTGCACCATGCCGAAGCCGGAGAAGATGGCCCCTGCCACGAAGTAAGGCGGGAAGATCGTGGTGTGCCAGCCCGGAATCACCGAGGTGGCAAAGTCCATACTCACGATGGAGTGCACCGAAAGCACCAGCGGAGTAGCCAGGCCGGAGAGGATCAGCGAGACAATCTCATACCGGGACCAGTTGCGGGAAGATCCGTTCCAGCCGAAGGAGGCGATGCCATAGATCCAGGCTTCCAGCTTGCGGCCCGCCCGCGCCATGCGGTCGCGGATGGTGGCAAAGTCCGGAATCATGCCCAGATACCAGAACACGAGCGAAACGGAGAAGTAGGTCGAGATGGCGAACACGTCCCACAGCAGGGGCGAGTTGAAGTTGACCCAGAGCGATCCGCGGGTGTTGGGCAGCGGCAGGAACCACAGGCCCAGCCAAAGCCGGCCCATGTGCAGGATCGGGAACATGGCCGCACAGATCACCGCGAAGATGGTCATGGCTTCCGAGGCCCGGTTGATGGCGTTGCGCCAGGGCTGGCGGAACAGCATCAGCACCGCCGAGATCAGCGTGCCGGCGTGGCCGATACCGACCCAGAAGACGAAGTTGGTGATGTCGAACCCCCAGCCGACCGTCCAGTTCAGGCCCCAGGTGCCGATGCCCTTCCACATGGTCCACCCGATGAGGGCGAAGCCTGTGAGCATCACCAGCCCCGAGACGAGGGTCCAGAAAATCCATTGCATGCTCGGCTTCGACTCGATCGGCCGGCAGACATCTTCCGTAATTTTTCCGTACGTCGTGGTGTTTTGCAGCCACTTCTGCCGGATAGGGGAAACGATATGGCTCATGTTCCGTTCGTTGTTCCGGGAATATTCGCTCAGAGGTATGAAAGCGGCGGGGGCATGCCCCCGCCTGATGCATTATCCGTGGTGGTCGGCGGCAGCGTGCGTTTCTGCCCCCTTCTGGGTCCGGGCGCGGGAAGCCGCTTCCGCCTCGGTGCGGTTGCGGACCAGCGTCATATACTGCACGTTCGGCAGCACCTTGATGTCTTCGAGTGCCTTGTAGCTGCGCTCGTGGCGGATGAGCTTGGAAACTTCGCTCTCCGGATCGTTGAAGTCGCCGAATACGATCGCGCCTGTGGGGCAGGACTGCTGGCAGGCGGTCTTCACTTCGCCGTCTTCGGGCTTGGCGAAGGTGCTGTTGGCATTCACCTTGGCCCGCAGCTTGGCATCCTGGAGGCGCTGCACGCAGAAGGAGCATTTTTCCATCACCCCGCGGAAACGCACCGTCACATCCGGATTCAGCACCAGGCGGCCCATTTCGCTGTGCGAGTACAGATCGCCGTAGAGCGTCTTGTCGTTCCAGTAGTTGAACCAGTTGAAGCGGCGCACCTTGTAGGGGCAGTTGTTGGCGCAGTACCGGGTGCCGATGCACCGGTTGTACGTCATTTGGTTCAAGCCTTCGCTGCTGTGGGTGGTGGCCAACACAGGGCACACAGTTTCGCAAGGGGCATTGTCGCACTGCTGGCAGAGCATGGGCTGGAAGATGACCTGAGGGTACTCCTCGGGCAGTTCCATGGCCTTAAGGTCCTGCTTCTCCAGCGCTTCGGGGTTTGTGCTGTAGTAGCGGTCAATGCGCAGCCAGTGCATCTCGCGGCTGCGTTTCACTTCGTTGCGGCCCACAACGGCGATGTTGTTTTCGGCCACACAGCTCACCACACACGCGCCGCAACCCGTGCACGCGTTCAGATCGATGGCCATCGCCCACCAGTGCCCGTTTTTGGGGTGCTGGGGGAAGACCTGCACGATGTGTACCTGGTGCTCATTGGCGGCCTTGGGGTTCTTGCGGTACTCCGACAAGGTGGTCTCGCGGATGATGTCGCGGCCCATTGAGGTGGGGTGCCGCTGGCTCAGGGCCAACTCGGTAAAACCACCGGTGAGCTCCAGGGTAGCGCCCGTGGCGCTGTACCGTGGCAGCCCCCCGGCGAAGGTGACAAACGGGTAGGCGTTCTTGCCCAGGCCTTTGCCGCTGTACTCGACGACTTTGCCGCCTTTGGTCCGGCCATAGCCGAGGGCGATGGCAACGGTGCCGCGGGCTTGGCCGGGCTGCACGTAGGCGGGTAGCTCAACGCTGTAACTGCCCAGCGTAACCTTGACGTGGGTGCCGGTTTTGATGCCTTTGGCTTGGGCATCGACGGGGTTTACGGCCACGTAGTTGTCCCACACCGCTTTACTGATGGGGTCGGGCAGTTCGTGCAGCCAGGGGTTGTTGGTCAGGGTACCGTCGCCGATGGCAACTTTCTGGTAGAGCACAACCTCAAGTTCAGCTGGTTTGATGGCCTGGGTAGCCGCCGCAACGGCAGGCGCAACCGAAGCCGCCAGCTTGGGCGCATCGGCCGATTTGCCATCGCTGGGGTGCACGTAGAAGCCGTCGTGTAGGCTCTGCATCCAGAGCTGGTCGACCGAAGGAGCGTCTTTTTTGTCCGCCAACGCCTTGTGGGCTTGCGCAAACTGCGCACGCAGGAAATCGAACGCTGTCGTCTTGACCCCGGCCCAGAGCAGGAGCGTTTCTTCAAACTGCCGGGTCTTGAACAGCGGCTGGATGGTCGGCTGCTGCAGGAAGTACTGCCCGGCGTAGGGCTGGGCATCACCCCAACTTTCAAGGTAATGGTGGTCGGGCGCTACGTGGGTGCAGAGTGCGGCCGTATCGTCGAGGTAGCTGCTGAAGCTGATACGCAAGGGCACCTTGGCCAGTGCGCTGGTAAAGGCTTCGGCGGTGGGGTGGCTGTAGGCTGGGTTGGTACCGCCATGAATGAGCACCGCACCGGCACCGGCAAAACCGGCCAGTGCAGCTTCCAGCGTGCTATCGCCGCGCGAGCGGAGCAGGCAGGGCCGCTCGAGGTCCAGCGTTGCACCGTAGGCCTCAAGCATCCAGTTGATGGCCACTACGATTTGCTGGATGTTGGCATCGTTGGTGCCCGAAACCACCAGGGCTTTGCCACGTGCTTCCCACAGGTCGAGCGAGGCCTTCTCAATGAAGTTACCGGCCAGCTCGACCTTAGGGGCGTTGTAGATGTCTTGGCGCGCCCGAGCGGCAATACTATTGTAGAGCGCCACCAGTGCAGCCGCTTCCTGGCTGGGCTTCATGGGGATGCGGTGGTCGGCGTTCGCACCCGTGAGGCTCATTTGGGCCTCAAACTGGTACAGGCGGCTCACGGTGGGGTTGGTGTCTGTCACCTTGCGGGTGCTCGTCCATTGCCGGGTAAACTCGGTGGGCGAGAGCCAGGTACCCAGGAAGTCGCAGTTGAAGCTGGCCACAACCTGCGCTTTGTCGAAGCGGTAGGCTGGCATGGCACGTTTGCCCAGCAGGGTCTCGTGGGCCTGTGCAATGGCATCGTAGTTGATGGCATCGTACACCACGTGCTGCGCGGTGGGGTACTTGGCCTTGAAGGCCGCAATGGCGGCCATACGCATGGGGCTGATGACCGAGCCGGTAATCAGGTAGATGGGCTTACCCGCATTGGCGGCTTCGGCGAGTTTGCCGGGCACGGTACCGTCCAGCTTGTCCCACGCAACGGGCACGAACTGGTCGCCGTTGGCTTCGGCCGGTTGGCGCAGCCGAGCATCGGAGTTGTCGTAGAGCGAGAGGATCGAGGCGTGGGCACGGGCCCCTACCCCACCCTTGTGCAGGGGGCTTAGTTTGTTGCCTTCAACCTTAATGGGGCGCCCTTCGCGGGTTTTAACCAGGATGGAGCTAAACTCCTGGCCATCGTAAAACCCGGTCGCGTAGAAGTTGGGGATGCCCGGAACCAGGTCGGTGGGGTTCTTTACGTACGGCAGCGCATACTTCACCGGGGCTTTCTGGCAGGCGGCCAGTACCGCAGCCGAGAGGCCAAAGCCCATCATCTTCAAGAAATCGCGGCGGCCCGAGGGCAGCGCGTTTTCGAGGAGTTCATCCACCGGGATGTCGCGCTCCTGCTTGGGGTCGGTGCCCGCGGGGGCAGCGTGCAACTGCTCGGGGGTCTGCCAGTATCGGTTCTCGCGCATAGCCTTAATGACGGGCGGACAGGGAGGGAGGAGGGGTGAAGTCTGCGTTAGAAGATTAGTAATGGCACTTGGCGCATTCCAGGCCACCGAGGTCAGATACCGTGACGGCTGTTTCCTTGCCCACGTACTCGTTGTGCACCTTGAGGTAGTAGTCGTTCTTGGTCACATCCACCTGCTTCTCGCGGTGGCAGGTGATGCACCAGCCCATGCTCAGGTCAGAGAACTGGTACACGACTTCCATGGTCTCGACCGGGCCGTGGCACTCCTGGCACTCAACGCCGCCCACTTTTACGTGCTGGGCGTGGTTGAAGTACACCAGGTCGGGCAGGTTGTGGATGCGTACCCACTCAATGCGCCGATTTGCCTCATAGGCCGCACGCACTTTGCCGATTTCGACCTTACCGTAGTTGGGGCCTTCTTCAATGTAGTTGTGGCAGTTCATGCAAATGTTCGCCCCGGGGATGGTGGCGCTTTTGCTTTTCTCTACGCCTGTGTGGCAGTAGTTGCAACTAATACCGTATTGGCCTGCGTGGATTTTGTGGCTGAAGGCTACTGGCTGAGCAGGTGTATAGCCTTGGTGCAGACCAACCCCGCGGGCGGTCTTAACCGTGTAGTTCAGGCCCCCGGCCACCAACAGCAGGGTTACGGTCGTGAGGGTAAACTTGCTCGTGGCCGCCTTGCGGAAGCTGCCCGCCACCTGGGGCATTGAGAACGAGGTGCCGCTCTCTTTGGCCCGTACGGCGTGAATGACTACCACGATGAGGAAGATGAGCGCAAATGACATGAGCGCCAGTACCCCGATGAGCACCACCAGACCCGTGTAGAGCGGGCCCGTAGGTATGCTGCCTTGCGGTTGAGTTGCAGCAGTTGCTGGGCCTGGCGGGGGGGTAGGTGGCGTGTAGTTATCTACCCACGCCATGATGTTGTCGATGTCGCCATCAGAGAGTTGCGGGAAGGCCGTCATGAGCGTCCCGTTGTACTCTTTGTAAATCTGGTTGGCGTAAGCGTCGCCCGATTTGATGACTTCGGTCGAGTTGCGCACCCATTTGTAGATCCAGCCGTCGCCGGGCACGCGGTCTTTCCAGCCCTGTAGGGCCGGGCCAATGACCTTCTTATCTACTGCGTGGCAGCTTTTGCAGTTGGCGTTAAAGAGTTTCTCACCAGCGGCTACGTCCTGGCCCTGCGCCAGTAGCGTACCGAGAAGCAGGAAGCTGAGCAGTACCCCGCGGGTAAACGTTCGGTTCATAGCAGCGGCCGGGAGAACAGAGGTCGTGGAGGTAGGTGTGAATGGGGTGCTTTTCACCGGAATGGGGCGAAGTTAGTGTGCGACCTTTGTTCTCCAAACGCAATGCAAACGGCTTTCCGACAGGCGCTTTCTACTTAGAATCTGTCTAGCTCAAAACTTGCGCAGGGTATTAGTTTCGTGGTATGCAGAGCACCGAACCCACCGTTGAGGCCTTTCTGGAAAGCCTGCCACCGGCGCGCAAAAACGACCTACAGCGCCTGCGGGCTTTGCTTAAAGACGTGGCACCCGAACTGCGCGAAAGTATGCAGTACAAAATGCCCACCTACAGCGACGAAACGGGCGATTACGTCTATGCATTCAATGCCCAGAAGCACTACCTGGCGCTCTACTTACGGCACATCCCCGAGGGCTTGAAACCGTCTTTGGTTGGCTGCAACCTGGGCAAAGGCTGCATACGGTTTACCCGACTGGACGACGCCCGGCTGGAGGTATTCCGTCAGGTGCTCATCGAAACCCGCCACGCTACCGCCGACTGCTGATCTGTGGAACTGACCCCACTGCCCCTACCCGGCTGCTACCGCCTCGACTTCGCCCCCCAGGCCGACGCCCGCGGCACCTTTGTAAAAACGGTACACGCGCCCACCTTCGCCACTCAGCCGGGCCTCAGTTGGTCCTTTCGCGAGAGCTACTTCTCGACCTCGGCCGCCGGGGTGCTGCGCGGCATGCACCTGCAACTGCCGCCCTACGACCACGGCAAGCTGGTGTACTGCACCGCCGGCCGGGTGCTCGACGTGGTGGTCGACCTCCGGCATGGGCCCACCTTCGGGCAGTACTACAGCCTGGAGCTGAGCCCCGCCACGCCGCAGGGGCTGTACATCGCCCACGGGTGCGCCCACGGCTTTTTGGCCTTCGAGCCCAGCACGCTGGTCTACCACACGACCCTGGAATACGCCCCCAGCCACGACGGCGGCATCCGCTACGACAGCTTCGGCTTTGCCTGGCCCCTGCCCAACCCCACCGTCAGCGACCGCGACCGGGCCCTGCCGGGGCTAGAGGCGTTTGCAAAGCCCCGGTAAGCCAACACGCCCGACGAGTTCGCCGGGCGTGTGCTGTAGGTAGGGCCGCTAGGGTTAGGCGGCTTGCTTGACGAGCTGGACGCTGGCCACGAGCTTGATTTCGTCGCCCACGACCACACCCCCGGCTTCGGTGGTGGCGTTCCAGGTCAGGCCAAAGGCCTTGCGGCTGATCTTGCCCGTGAGCTCGAAGCCGGCTTTGGTTTGGCCGTAGGGGTCTACCACCACGCCGCCAAACTCTACGGCCAGCACCACGGGCAGGGTGGTGTCGCGGATGGTGAGGTGGCCTTCGAGCTCAAAAGCATCGGCGCCTTTGGCGGCAAACCGGGTGCTTTCGAAGCGCAGGGTGGGGTAGGTCTGGGCGTCGAAAAAGTCGGCGCTACGCAGGTGGTCGTCGCGCTGGCCGACACCGGTAGAAATGGAGGCCACCTGGGCCTCGAAACTCACCTTGGCCCCCTCGAAGCCCTCGGCCGGCGCCTGTACGGTGGCGCTGTAGTCGGTAAACTCGCCCGTTACGGTGCTGATAACCAGGTGCTTAACCTTAAACTGGATGCTGCTGTGGGTGGGGTCGATGGCCCACAGGGTGGTCGTGGCAGTACTCATAGGTTTGGGTTGGATTAGGTTGGTTCAAAATTAGTTGAGTAAACGAATAACTACAACTGGGCCCGTAGAATTCCCTAGACCACAGGTTTAACACACTGGTAAATGCGGCGTAGTTTTGCGCAATGCGTGTGGCAATTGTGGGGGCTTCGGGGCTGGTGGGCAGCCACTGCCTGCACCAGTGGCGCCAGCTACCCGACTGGGTGGTGGTCGGCACCTTCCGCAGCTACCCGGTGGATGGCACGTACTACTACGACCCCCTCACGCCAGACCACCCCGACAACTATGACCTGCGGGCCTTTGACCCCGAGTGGATTGTGCACTGCGGGGCCCTGACTCACGTAGACCAGTGCGAGAAAGACCCCGAAGAATCGTACCGCCAGACCGTAGGTAGCACCCAGCAGCTCGTCGAGTTGGCCAAAGCCTGCGATGCCCGGATCGCCTACATCAGCTCAGACTACGTCTTTAATGGCGAGATGGGCCCCTACGAGGAAAACGACCTCTCCTACCCCCTCTCGGTGTACGGCCGCCACAAACTGGCCGCCGAGCGCCTGGTGCTCGACCAGGTGCCCCACAGCCTGGTGGTGCGCATTACCAACGTGTACGGCGAAGAAACCCGCGGCAAAAACTTCATCGAGCGGCTCATCCAGCAGTTTGCCACCGAGCAGCTGGTGCAACTGCGCCTGCCCATCGACCAGTACGCTACGCCCGTGTACGCCACCGACGTAGCCACCGGCCTGCAGTGGCTCATGCACGACGAGCAAAAGGGCGTGTGGCACCTGGCTAGCACCGACTACGTGAGCCGCGTGCACCTGGCCCAAAAAGTGGCCGCCTTCTACCCCGAGAAGAAAGTGTGGCTAGAGGGCATACCCACCAGTGCCCTGAGCCAGGTGGCCCCCCGGCCCCTGCGCGGCGGGCTGCTGAACCTCAAGTTCCAGCGCGAGTACCCCCACATGCGCTGGACGACCGTAGACGGCTACATGCGCCGCCGGTTGGGCCCAAAGCCCGACTAGCGTAGCGTAAACCTATCGATCACCTCCAGGGTGTCGGGGTTTTGTACTTCTACCTCGAGCTTGTCGCCGTTTACGTGCACAAAGACCAGGGCCACCTGGGTGGTGAAGGCCTGGGTAAAGGCGCTCCAGGGCGTTTGCTCCTGGGCGTAGTAGGGGGCGCCGGCGCTGCCGTTGTTGATCTGCCAGATGGTGCGCTTGAGCGCTAGGCGGGGGCCGGTCCACCCCTCGGGGTAGCGGGGCATGGCCTCGGTGATCTGGGTGCGGCAGTAGTTGTGCTCATCGCCCGTAAGGGTGGCGCGCACTTTGGTGCTTTTGTTGACGAGCAGGTCTAGAATCTCGTCGCGGCGCTCGAGGATGCCCTTGGCCACGGGTTTACCGGCCACGTAGGGCCGGGGGCGGTTGTCGCCACGGTACCACATGTCGTCTTGCACGTGGCCGCCGTTGGGGAAGATGGGCGTGTGGCAGGTGACGAACACGTGGGCAATGGCCGGGTCGCGCTCCAGGCTATCGAGCTGGTGGGCCAGCCAGGCCAGCTGGTTGTCCATGATGTAGGCGTGGATGTTGCCGCTTACGTGGGGCACGTGGCGCTGCTGCACGGTGTACCAGTAGTTGCTGTTGAGCACCACCATGGCCGTGTTGCCGTAGCTGTAGGTAAAGACCGTCTCGCCGTAGGGGGGGAAGTTCTGCACGGTGGGGTCGGGGTCGTACGCCGCGCCATCTTCGCTCCTAAGACTGCTGATGGGGTTGGCAAATTCGCTGGCAAACAGGGCCTCGGCGCTACTGTCGGCGTAGGGGTAACGGTCTATGGAGTAGTAGGTCTGGCCCTGGGTGTCGTAGAACAGACGGCTGTGTGCCTCGTGGTTGCCCGGGGCGCAAATGAAGGGGATGCTGCCCCAGTAGGGCTCTAGGGCGCGCTTGAAGTTGGCGTACTGCAGCCGCTGCTGGTCGGCGCTGGTGAGGTAGCCATCGATGAGGTCGCCGGTGAACTGCACGAAGGCCGCGCCACGGCTGGTGGCCAGCGCCCCAATGCGCTTTACCATGTAGAAATTGGTGCCAAACACGTTTCGCTCGCCCCCGCCCTGGTTGTCGCGGCTGTCGGAGCAATAGGCGAAGGTGAACCGATCCTTCTCTGTTGGGCTACTACTGCGACTAGGAATTATAATGGGGCGCGAAATTGAAGGCGAATCAAAAAGATATAGCGACTCATTGTCTTTAACCCGGCTCGGAATAAGCTCATCCTTGAAATTTCCAAGGGCGTTGAGCGTAGCCGTATCTTTAACTAGGGTTAAAGACTTAATTGATGTAGGATTTAAATCATATATACCACCCTCACTCGCCTTTTTACCTGGCATTAAATCAATAATCACAATACCATGTGGTTTTTCATTTAACGCCAGTGATACGTACTGTTCTTCTGAGGAAAAATAAATGGATTTTGGCCCCTCTACAACCGTAGTTAGGGCAGTAAACGAATCGGCCTTGGCGTCGTAGCCAAAGGCAATTTTGCCGTCGTAGAGGATGGCGCCTTTGCTGCTCACCACACGGTAGCCCAGGTAGCCCCAGCCCTTCGCTTCCCAGCCAATCATGTCGTAGCGGCCCCTGAGGTTGCGGATGGGCAGCTTCACCTTGCCACCAATGACCTCGGGCGCCTGCCGCACGTACACGGGGTAGATGTAGGTGCCGTCGCCGTAGGGCAAGAAGCCGTAGTACACCAGGCCGTTGAAGTCGGGGGCTTGGAAGTCGAGCGCAATGCCGTCTTTGTAGCCCGTGCGGGTGCCTATCATTTGGCTCAGGGTCGGGAAGGCCGGGGGGTTCACCTCGTAGGCCTTGTTCCCGGCCGGGGTCAGCACGTATACCCCCGCACTGTCTTCGCCCAGGTTGCTGTGGATGGCCCGCACGCTGGGGGGCAGTTGCTGCGCCGCCAGGGGTACCAGGCCACCAGAAAGAACCAGCGTAAACGCCCAATAAATCGGTTTCATGGCCCTAAGATGGGCCCAAGGCCGCAACCGGGGCCCAGAAGACCCACCCTAAAAAGGCCTAATCGTGAAACTTAATACCGAGCAGCGTCACGTCGTCCAGCTGCTCGTCGTCGGCCTTCCAGTCCTTCCACACCAGGTTGAAGAGGGCGCGCTGGGTCTTCATATCCTCTTTGGCGTTTTCGGCGATAAGGCCCTTGAGGCGCTTGGTGCTGAATTTCTT
>JANRID010000009.1:0-50187 GCA_033765305.1 Bacteroidia bacterium | reverse complement strand
CCCTCAAACCTCCGCAATAAACGAGCGGTAATTTCCGCGGTGGATCACGTCGAAGCTGGCTTCCGGATACGCTTCAAGCCAGCGCGCGGGGGGCTTGGGGGCTGATGCAGACCACTTGAACTCAAACCCGTAGAGCCGGCCGTCCCGTTCCTCCACAAAATCCACCTCCTGCTGGCTGTAGGTGCGCCAGAAGTAGTTGCTGGAAAAAATCTTCGTGTAGCGCTGTTTTTTCAGTCGCTCTGTGATCAGGTAGTTCTCCCACAAAGCCCCGGTATCATTCCGCAGGGGCAGTTCATTAAAATGGTTGATGACGGCATTGCGGATGCCATTGTCCCAGAAATAGTATTTCGAGCCTTTGGCTATTTCCTTCCGCAGGTTCCGCGAATACCCGCCGAGGCGCTTGATGACAAAGACTTTTTCCAGCAGGTCGAGGTATTTCTCGACCGTGCGGCTGTTCAGGCCGACGGCTTGGCTGATTTCATGCACGGACACCAGGCTGCCGATCTGAAAAGCCAGCAGACTCAGGATCTCGATGATTTTTTTGGACTTCCGGATCTCCTCAAACATCAGCAGATCTTTATACAGGTATCCGTTGACGATGCTGCTGAGCAGTTCGCGTTTGTCCGCCAGTCCGACGGTGGTGACGACTTCCGGATAGCTGCCATAGATCAGCCGCTGCGGAAGCAGTTCCTCCGTTTGGAACGGCAGCTCGGCAGCGGCCAGCTCCAGCTGGGAAATCGGGTACAGCTCGAACTCCCATTTCCTGCCGACCAGCGGTTCTCCGGTCTGGTTAGACAGGTCGAAGGAGGACGACCCGGTTGCCAGCACCCGGATATGCGGCAGGTGATCCACGATCAGCTTGAGGTTGAGCCCGATATTGGGCACGTGCTGGGCTTCATCCACCACAAGCAGGGTATGTTTGCCCAAGTTCTGCCGCAGGGTTTCGATATGCTGGCTGCCCAGCCAGGCCTGTACGGCACGATCCTCGCCGGAAACGAACAGGAAAGGCTCCTGCTGGGCGGCCAGGATATCCCGCAGCAGGGTGGTTTTGCCCACCTGCCGGGGGCCCAGCAGCACCACCACCTTGCCGGGAACCATGCGGGATTCAAGCTGCTGCTGAATAATCCGATGAATTTTCATCCTGTACTGCAAAAATTTGCAGTAAAATTATGTATTAGCGGGTTCATACGCAAGGGCGGCTCCTCCCGGAAGACCCAGCCGGAAGGATGCCGGCTGGCCGGAATCAGCTTTTTTTCATCCACTTGCGGATCACCGTCCGCCCGTTCCGGAACACCACCCGGACCGCATACATGCCCGGCTCCAGGCCCGTAATGTCTATGCCGCCCGCCAGCGCATCCCCGCCGGGCGCGAGCAGGAGGCGCTTGCCGTCCGTTGCGGTGATCTCCACCTGCCGGATACGCTGGCTGCTGCGCACCTGCAGGAGGCCCCGGGCCGGATTGGGATACACCCAAACCGTAAGCTCCGGCGCCGGCCCGGCATCCGTGCGGACCCCGCTTCGCATCGCCTGGACTGCGTAGCAGTTTTCGGTGTTGCGCATCAGGTTGATATAATCCCCCTCCGCAAACGAAAAGGGCACCTGGCTCGTCAGCAGGCCCGTCATCAGGGAGATGCCGATGAGATGAGAGCCGTTGCTGTAGTAGTAGGTCATGGTGTTCGGGTCTATGGCGGCGCCGGCATTGATGCTGTATCCGCCCTGGGCAACCGTGTAGGGCGAAATGATGCTGATCGCGCCGGTGCCCGGGTCGATCCTGCCGAGCCTGACCGTGGTGGAATCATACACGATCATGGAGTCCCCCGGCAGCGAGGGGTCCGGCACGTAGGAGACGTAGGTCTGGCGGATCAGCCCGTACAGCGCGGTATCGGCGCAGCTGTAGGCGAAGTTGTCGAACATCGTGCCGGGGTTCAGCCCGAAGGGCGCCTCGCTGTAGATGGAGCCGTCGTACAGGTCCAGGCCGATAAGCGCATTGCCGGACGAGTAGTAGTACACCATTTCATAGGGATTGATGGCGCTTCCGGCGTAGGCAAAGCTCTGCCCGACAGATGCAGCGGAGAGCTGGGTAATCTCGCCCGTGGCCGTGTTGGCCCTGGCGAGGAATAATTCGCCCGTGCCGAATCCGCCTGCCGGATCCGGGATGTACCGGCGGGCCAGGCCGTACATCGTGCTGTCGGAGGGGTTGAACCGGAAATTGTCAAAGAAACTGGCACCGAGCGGGTTGGTCAGGGGGACCTGGTTCACGATGGCGCCGGTATTGAGATCGAACGTCGTCAGATCGGCCCCGGCGATGAAGATGTAGATGCTGCTGTAGGGGTCGAGGGCTGCGCCCGTCAGGTTGACTGCCTGCCGGTAGGTGACATTGCCCACGTTGGCCACAAAGCCGCTGGCAGGGTTCAGGCTGCCCAGCCGGATCGTGGCAGAATCAAACCGTTCGTAGGGTTGGCCCGGATACAAGGGGTCGCTGACCAGGGAGTAGTAGTTTCTGCTGACGATGCCGAAGAGATTGCCGGATTGCGCCTGGGCATAGCCGCAGCACACCATCAGCAGTCCTGCACACAAAATATTTTTCATGCCCTTGCAGGTTATTCGTTGCGAATGCTTCCCGATAGCCGCCAGGCGGGTGCCCGATGCATGAATCCGGCGCGGAACAGGCGCCGAGTCAGCCAGCTATGTGCCTGTGTAAGCGGGCCGGCGGCAGAAATGTTTCCGCCGGCATATGAAAAAGCCCTGCGGATCGCCCAACGGCCCGGACGCATCGTCAGTCCGGCTGTCCGGTTCTGCATCCCGGCAGGGCTGCCGCCGGCGCGCGGCATCGGCGCCGCTGCAGGGAAGGGCCGGGGACAGTCCTGCGTATTGGGCCACATGCGGCAATAAACAGGTGTTTTGGCCCGATACGCGGGCATGCGGCGGGCACCGCAGGCTGCGTCTCCGGCGCATGCCGGGATTCGGAGTTGAATTTGACAGAAAGAAACGCGAACTTGAGCCGGACACTCCCAAGCCCTCAGGCATCTTGCCGGGCTTTCTGCGGGCCTCCGGCCCGCATGGCACCGCAGCGTGCCCTTGTTCAACCCCTGACCCTGTACCCTATGCAAGTCCTCGCCATGCCGACCCGCCGCACGGTCTTCCTCCTGGCCGTCCTCCTGTCCAGTGCCTGCCTCCTGCCTGCCCAAACCTTCGACTGGGCCCGGGCCTGGGGCGGAACGGAGGAAGACCAGGCCTTTGCCGTCGCCGTCGGCGATTCGGGCCAGGTGTACCTCACGGGAGGGTTCCGGGGCACGGCAGACGCGGATCCGGGGCCGGGCAGCAGCCCCCTCGCCTCCGCAGGCGAGTACGATGTCTTCGTGCAGAAGCTGGATGCCCAGGGCAATTTCCTGTGGGCGGCAGCATCCGGCGGAACGTCGGATGACTTCGGCGCGGCCATCGCCATCGGCGATTCGGGCCAGGTGTACGTGCTGGGCTTTTTCAGCGGCACGGCAGACTTTGATCCGGGGCCCGGCGTCAGCACCCTCACCTCCGCCGGAAACATCGGCCTGTTTGTCCAGAAGCTGAATGCCGACGGCAGCTTCCGCTGGGCCAGATCCTGGGGCGGCGTGCTGGAACAGGCAGGCGCCTCCATCGCGCTGGACGATTCGGGCCACGTGTACCTCACAGGCGGATTCGAGGGCACCGTGGACTTCGATCCGGGCCCCGGCGTCAGCACCCGGACCTCCGCTGGCGCGTATGATATCTTCGTCCAGAAACTGGATGCCCAGGGCAATTTCCTGTGGGTCCAAGCCTGGGGCGGCACCTCCTCCGATTTCGGCACCTCGGTCATCTCCGGCGATTCGGGCAGCGTGTACCTTACCGGGGTGTTTGCCGGCACAGCCGACTTTGATCTGGGCCCTGGCAGCAGCCCCCGCAGCTCCGCCGGCGGTGACGATGTCTTTGTGCAGAAGCTGGATGCCCAGGGCAACTTCCTGTGGGCGCGCACGTGGGGAGGCGCGTCGGATGACCGGAGCAATGCCGTCACGGCCGATGCGGCGGGTGCGGTGTACACCACGGGCTGGTTCGCCGGTACGGCAGATGCGGATCCGGGACCCGGCAGCAGCCCCCTGGCCGCCGCAGGCGGCGTTGACATCTTTGTCCAGAAGCTGGACGCCCAGGGCAATTTCCTGTGGGCAGCAGCCTGGGGCGGCACGTCGGACGAAGAAGGATTCTCCATCGCCGCCGATGCATCGGGGCAGGTGTACACCACGGGGGTGTTCGCCGGCACAGCCGACTTTGATCCGGGGCCCGGCAGCAGCCCCCGCAGCTCCGCCGGCGGCGACGATGTCTTCGTCCAGTGCATGGATGCCCAGGACCATTTCCTGTGGGCGCGCACCTGGGGCGGAATCGCAAATGACGGAGGCGCCTCCATCGCGGCAGATGCTGCCGGCCAGGTGTACACTGCGGGATCTTTCGCCGGCACGGTGGATTTTGATCCGGGAACGGGAAGCAGTCCGCTCACCGCTGCAGGCGCAGAGGATATATTTGTGCAGAACATGCGCCCGTGCGCCCCAAGCGCCGGCACCGATGTCATCCGGGCCTGCGCTGCCTACACCTGGATCGACGGCATCACCTACACGGCCTCCGACAGCACTGCCACCTTCATGCTGTCCAATGCCGAAGGCTGCGATTCGGTGGTCACGCTGAACCTGACGCTCAATGCGGTGGCAGATATTACCACCACCGTCGCCGGCTTCACCATCACAGCCAATAACCCCAATGCCAGCTACCGGTGGCTGAACTGCGCGGAAAATTACGCACCGATCGAAGGCGCAAACAGCCAGGCCTTTACTGCCGCAGCCAATGGAAGCTACGCTGTCGAGCTGACCGAGAACGGATGCACAGATACCTCGGCATGTGTGACCATGACGAGCGTAGGCCTGGATGATCCGGGCGATGGCATTAACGCCATTGTCCTCTCCCCCAATCCTGCTTTTGGTACCTTCATCCTCCGCTCGCCCCAGGCCGCCATCGAATCCCTCACCCTGTACGACCTCAGGGGCCGGCGCCTGTCTGCCGAGATCCGCTTCGACCGGCACGAGGCGCAGGTGCGCAGCGGCTACCGCGGCCTGGCCCTCGTCCAGGTGCAGACCAGCCAGGGGATGTGGATGCGGAAGGTGCAGCTGGAATAGCAGCCCGCGTCCCCCGGAGCGCGCCGCTGAAAAGCGGCCGGCATGGGTTGTTTGCGGATTGCAGACCCGCAAAACAGGCGTATATTGACGGCATTACCCCTGGTGCTGTTCCCCATGCGCATATTCTCCGTTTCCTGCTGCCTTTTCCTGTGCTGGCTGCTGCCGATGCTGGCGCAGGCCCAGCCATCTGCGTCTCCCTGGAAGTCGCCCGATGCCCTGCCGCCGGCAGGGGGCGAGCGCCGCATTGTGCCGGAAGCCTACCGCGTCGTGGAGCTGGACCTCGATGCGCTGCGCAGCCTGCTGGCGCAGGCGCCCATGGAATTCAGTGCGGCCGCGCAGACCCAGGCGCCGCTGCTGGACCTGCCCATGCCCGACGGCAGCATGATGCGCTTCCGCATCTGGGAATCGCCCGTCATGGCGCCGGGGCTGGCCGCGCGCTATCCGGAGATCCGCACCTACGCGGGGCGCGCAGCTTCCGATCCGTCTGCGCGCATCCGCTTCGACCTGACGCCGCAGGGCTTCCATGCCCTGATGGTCACCCGGCAGCAGGGCACGGTCTTCATCGACCCGCTCTACCACGCCCAGGACCGCTTTTACCAGGTGTACACGAAGGCAGACTTCGGCAGCCCCGCAGAAGCCTTTTCCTGCGGCTTTTCCGGCCCCCCGGCGGACGGAAGCGCCGTCGCCGGCCGCCAGGGCATCGAGCTCTTCGGCGACTGCAGCCGGCATATCTACCGACTGGCCCTCTCCTGCACCGGCGAATACGCCCAGTTTCACGGCGGCACCGTGCCCCTCGTGCTGGGCGCGATGGTCACGACCGTGAACCGGGTCAGCGATGTGTTCGAGCAGGACTTCGCCGTGCGGATGAACCTCATCGACGCCACCGATACCCTCATTTTCCTCGATCCCCTGACCGACCCCTTCACCAACGACGACGGCGGGATGCTGATCGGGGAGAATATGGCCCTGACCGACAGCCTGATCGGCGACAGCGCCTACGACATCGGGCACGTATTCGGCACGGCGGGCGGCGGCGCAGCCTTTTATGCCGTGGTCTGCGAGCCTTTCTACAAATCCGGCGGCTTTACCGGCCTCACCTCGCCCGTGGGCGATCCCTTCGACATCGACTATGTCGCCCACGAGATCGGGCATCAGTTTTCAGGCAGCCACCCCTTCCGGGGCTGCGGCAATACCTTTTCGCCCGACCCCAGCGCCGTAGAGCCGGGCAGCGGCTCCACCATCATGGCCTACGCCGGCATCTGCGGCGACAATGTCCAGAACAATTCCGACGCCTATTTCCACGGCTACAACCTGGAGGAAATGTCGCGCTTCATCGTCCTCGGCGGCGGGCAGTCCTGCGGCGTGCACACGGCCTTCGGCAATACCCCGCCCGCTGTCAGCAGCATCGGGCAGGCCTATGTGATTCCGGCGGGCACGCCCTTTTTCCTCACCGCCCAGGCCACCGACCCCGACGGCGACTCCCTCACCTACTGCTGGGAGCAGTTCGACAGCGAGCTGAGCCCCCAGCCTCCGCTGCCCGGCAGCACCGGCGGCCCCAATTTCCGGACCCTGCTTCCCGCATCGAGCCCGACCCGCTACTTTCCTTCGCTGGCCGCGCTGGCAGCCGGCGGCCCTTTTACCTGGGAGGTGCTGCCCACAGTGTCCCGCGAACTGAATTTCCGCGTTTCGGTGCGCGACAACGCCATCGGCGGAAGCTGCACCGCGCAGGACAGCGTCCGGATCACTGTGAGCGGTCTGGCCGGTCCTTTTGTGGTGACGAATCCCAGCGCGGCAGGCATCAGCTGGACCGCAGGCGGGCAGGCCATGGTGTACTGGAATACCGGCAATACCCAGTTTGCGCCCGTGGTATGCACGGAGGTGGACATCCTGCTCTCGACCGACGGCGGGCTCAGCTACCCCGTCGTACTGGCGGCGGGCGTGCCCAACGATGGGCTGTATCCGGTGCTGGTTCCCCAGACCGCCACCGGCTCGGCGCGGGTCATGGTGCGCTGCGCAGGCAGTATTTTCTTCGATGTGTCCGACCAGAACTTCAGCATCGAGGCGTCCAACCCGGGATTTCTGCTGAATACCGCTCCGCAAGCGCTCAGCGCCTGCGGCCAGGATACCCTGACCCTCGTCCTGAACGTGGGCAGCACCGGCGGCTTTGCCGGGCCGGTGGCCTTGGCGGTGTCGGGCCTGCCCCCGGGCGCTGCGGCCGTATTTGACCCGGATACCCTGCCGGCGGGCGGCCAGGCCCTGCTCACCCTCAGCGGATTGGCTTCTTCTGCGCCCGGCCTGTACCCCCTTTCCATCACCGGAACCGGTGCCGGCGGCAGCCAGACGGCGCCCGTGGTGCTCAGCACCGTGCCGGCGCTGCCCGGCACGCCGGTGCAGCCCGTGGTGCCCGTCAATGGCGCGGTGCAGGTGCAGCCTGCGCCCTGGCTGGTGTGGAGCGCCCTGCCCGGCGCGGGTGCCTATACGGTCGAGGTGGCAGACAATCCGGGCTTCGCGCCGCTGCTGTTCCAGCAGGCGGGGATCAGCGGCAGCCAGTACCAGATTCCGGTGCAGTTTCCCTTGCAGACCACGCTGTACTGGCGGGTGAAAGCGGGCAATGCCTGCGGCGAAGGGGCCTTCGGCCCGGTGCATCAGTTCACGACCGCCGCGCCGGTGTGCACCACGCTGCTTGGCACGGGCCTGCCGCTGTTCCTGAACCCCGCCGTGCCGGACACGGTGCTGGCGACGGTGAACATGCCGGCTGCAGGCGTGGTGACGGATGTGAACCTTCCCATGCTGCGCGGCACGCATGACTATATGCGCGATCTGCGCTTTTCCCTGATCAGCCCCGGAGGCACCAAGCTGCTGGCGGCAGGCCCGGTGTGCGAAGGGGAGCGGGATTTCGACTTCGGCTTCGATGATCAGGCAACTGCGCCCTACAGTGCGATCCCCTGCCCGCCCACCAGCGGATGGGTGTATCAGCCCAAGACGCCGCTGGCCGTCTTCAGCGGCGAAAACGCCCAGGGCGTCTGGACGCTGGAGATGGCCGATGTGCAGGAGCCCGACGGCGGCTCCCTGACGGACTGGCGGCTGGAAATCTGCTATGCGCGGCCGGTCAACAGCGGCTGCTCGCTCAGCGCGGTCCCGGTCTTGGCGGGCGCGGCATGCGCCCCCTGCGCGGCCAGTGTGGCCTTTGACCTCTCCAATGCGACGGGCGCCGCAGCTTATGTGTGGAACGACGGCGCTACCGGCGCCCCGCGTGCGCAGGTGTGCGAGGGCAGCTATACGGTGACGGTGGTGGATGCGGCCAGCTGTACGACCACGGTGTCCGTGCTGGTGCCGCCGCCCGCTGCCGCGCCGCTCACGGCGAGCGCCAGCGCGACGCCCGCCCAGGACGCCAGCGGCGGCACGGCCACGGCGCTTGCTGCGGGAGGCCTGCCGCCCTACCGCTACCTGTGGAGCAGCGGCGACACCAGCGCCAGCGCCCAGCAGCTGCCGCCCGGCACATACACCGTGACCGTCACCGACGCCAACGGCTGCACGGACACGGCGAGCGCCGTGGTGGAGGCCGTGACGGGCATCGGGGAGCTGATGGGCCTGCACACCTTCCGGCTGATGCCCAATCCGGCCCGGGGGCAGTTTCTGGCATCGTTCGGGTTTGCGCGGGAGGAGGACGCAGTCGTGGAGCTGCACGCCGCCAGCGGCCAGTGCCTGCAGCGGACCCGGCACCGGGGCCGGCAGTTCGAGCTCGCCTTCGATCTGGGGGACCAGGCCGCCGGCCTGTACCTGATCTCCGTGCAGACCGCGCAGGGCCGCGCAGCGAAGCAGGTGCTGCTGGTCAGGTGAGGGTTTGTGTGTGCAAGATCCTGAATTTCATGGGATTATAGCGCCTGTGAGCCTCCTTGCAGGGTGCAGATCCGCTTCTGTCCATCCGGGCCCGCGCCGAAAGCCGCGCCATTGTACAGGGGCTCCAGCATGGCGTAGCGCTCCGGATAGAGCGGCTCGCCCGTCAGACTGATATGAAACCAGCCCTGTTCGTCGCGGGCGGTAGCGATGCCTTTGTGGTACACTCCTGCGTCGTGAAACTCGGCGGCGTAGCAGTAATTCCCCTGGGCATCGATGTGCTTGAAGCGGCCGTGGGGCAGCATCACACAGGCGAAGCCGTCTTTGAAGTCGCCGCAGTAGCGGTAGTGCTGCACATACAGCCGGCTGCCATCCGGGCGGATATGGAAATAGTGCCCTGCGAGGTCCCTGACCGGGCAGGCTCCTTCCTGAAAATTGCCGCACCAGGCGTAGCGCTCGGCATAGGCCGGCTGGCCCGTCTCGCTGATATGATAGCAGCCCCCGGCATCTTCCACGGCGCACCGGCCTTCATAAAACCCCCATGCAGCCCGGAAGGGGCCGGGGATCACCGTGCTGCCTTCAGGATCGATGATGTGCCAGCCCTGCGCATCCTCCACTGGCGCCAGGCCGATCCCTTTAAACTTGAGGACGGACTTGAATTTTCTTCCAAAGAGAACCTGGCCTCGGTAGAGAAAGTGGGTCCAGTCGGGGGAGACGGTGATTTCTTTCCAGTTCATGGCACTAATGTATGAGCAAAGGAATGAAAGGTCCCGTTGAGTACGACCGCATCCAGGCCCATTTGCATAGCGCTATCCTTCGCCTGGGCGGCAGTATGGACAATGGGCTCTCCGCGCCCATTGAAACTCGTATTAATCAGGGCAGGGATTCCGTGATGCTCATCCAGATACATGAGCACATCCCAAAGGAACGGGTTATCCGCCCGGGAGAAAAGGGTTTGAATCCGGGAGGTTCCGTTGGCATGCACCACCCCTGCTATCGCGGCCCGATTGGCAGCGGGGATGTCAAAATCCAGGAGCATCAGCCGGCTCAAGTGGTGGATAGCCGACTTGCCGGTGAGGCGTTTGGCATGTTTTTCCAGCATGACCGGCGCAATGGGGCGGTACCATTCCCGGCCTTTGCAGCCCATGCTGACTTTTTGCGCCAGGGCGGGCGAATCCGGCCGGGCCAGGATGCTGCGGTTTCCCAGGGCTCTTGGGCCAGCCTCTCCCGGCCCGTTGCACACTCCGATGATGTGCCCCTGCGCGAGCGCCTCGCCTGTACGTTTGACCAGGGCACCGTCCCAGGAATAGGGGTGGTCCGCCAGCCCTGCGTTGTTCAGATAGGGCCCATGCAGCTTTACATTCCCGTGCTTCTGCCATTCCAATAAAGCGGCAGCCCCAATGGAAAGGCCGGAGTCCCCCGGGCATGGAGGGATATAGACATCCTGAAAAAGCCCCGAATCAACGATTTGCGTATTGGCCACAATGTTCAGGGCACATCCCCCGGAGAAGTACAGAAAATCCGCCTGTACCGCATGCTGAAGCTGCTCCAGGTATGCAAGCCATGCGTCCTGAAACTCCTGCTGAATACAGGCAGCGAGGTCCTGAAGGAAGGCATCCCGGGTATCGCCCAGTGTGCCAGTCCAGCCGAAATCTGTTTTTGCGGCCTGATAAAACGGGCGCTGGTCGGCCCAGATGTCCTTGAACCAATGGTTGGCCCGCAGCCATGCGCTGATTTCATGGGTTGGAGCACCTATCGTCGCAAAGCCCATGAGTTTGCCGGGAACTGCACAGTGCTCACCCGGCCCATGATTGAGCAATGCAAACGAAAGTGCGTTGTCATTGAACAACTTGCTCAGCTGCGCCAGTTCCCAGTGGCACGCCAGAACCTCCAGTTTCCCATGGCTGTACAGATATGCCGAAAAATTTCCAAGACTTGCCCCGCCGTCGAAATGCACCAGCAGGCTGTTTTCGCGGAAGGAGCCGTGAAAGGGCAGGTTGGCGCATACATGGGCCAGCTCATGGTCCATGCCGTAGGCTGTGCATGCACGGCCATCCCACTTCCGGAATTCCACCCAGCCGAAGCCCGGAACTGCGTCCGGCGTCAGCGACTGGCGCGGCGTCTGCTCAAAGCGGATACGGCCATGCTGGGAAAGAAAACTGCTGCCGACAAAGGAATTGACAAAGATGAAGTCAGCGTCGTAGGAGAAGGGGATGATGCCCTGGTCCATAAGCGCCTCGATGTGCAGGTGCATCTGGTTGTCGTACTTGCGCCGGGTCCAGCGCTCCAACTGCAGGTAGTGGGTAACTTCTCCGCCTTCCATGCGGCAAATGGAATGGTCGTGGGTATAGCCGGGATAGGCGTAATCGTTCCGGTCCTGAATCCCGTAGATGGCAATGGTCGGTCTCATGCGAGGGAAGGATTGAGGTGTTTGGCCAGGAAGGCTTCCAGGGTGGCAGGGGCGATCCCGCAGCTGAGCAGGTAGGGGCGGATGCCGCCGGCCTGATCCACAATTTCGCGGAAGGTCTGCAGCAGCGCTGGATCCGAGTCCATTTCGCTGGCGAGATAATCCATTTGAACCGTTTCCTCGTCGGCCCCGCTCAGCAGGTGAATCAGGGTAACCAGCACGCCTGTGCGGTCTTTGCCGGCATGACAGTGGATAAGGGCAGCAGATTCGCCGGGCTCGGCCAACTCTTCGAAGAGCTGCCTGATCTGGGGTTTGCATTCCACAGCAAAATGCCGGTAGGCGATTTCCTTGTGGCTGCCGTAGTGGTAATGCGCCTGAAAGTGCTCAGACTGCTTCCGGGGGTCGATCGGCAGCCGGATATGCCGGGCCGGGTCCATCCGCCCCGGCTCATACGGATAGGCTGCCACTTCGTCGTCGTCCCGCAGGTCGATCACCTTGAGGATGCGCCGCCCGGCGAGCAGCTCGGGAAAGAACGGCTCATGCTGATAGCGGGTCAGGGCAGATGCCCGGAAGATACGCCCGCGCCTGATCCTGGGGTTGAGGTCGGCGAGGTCGCGGAAGTTCCAGAGGTAGTCCCGCTGGCGGACAAATTCGCAGAAATGCTCCATCTCCGCTATGCGGCTGGCATCCACCGCCTGCGACTCCCGCAGCCCGTCGAGGAAAAAATCGATCAGCCGGCGCTTGACCGCATTGATTTCCGGGAGGTAGAGGGTGCCCCGAAGCTCCCGGAAGGCCTGATCCTCCTCCCGGGTAAGCATGCAGGCCGCAAAGTTTTTGGGCAAAAAATAAAAGTCCCTGCCCCCGCGGGCGAGGTAGCGGATTTGAATGGCGGCATGCAGCGCGATGTTGTAGAAAAAATAGGATTTGTACGAATCGCTGCGCCGGTGGGCTTCGGAGAATTGCTCGAATTCATACAGAAACTTGTCTGCCAGCCGGCTGACTTCGGCAGCATAGCCGGGGATGCCGCCAGGAACCCGGTCCCGGACGATGCGGGCCAGATGCGCCTGGAGCACGTGCCGGGGATCCCACAGAATGGCAGCTCCGATGTCCTCGATTTCCGAGCCGAGGAAATTGCGGTCCAGGCCGCTCAGGGTGTCGAACAGGCCGATATCTGCCTTGGGGCGGTCGGCGAAGTAGAGCACGAGGTGTCCGCGGTGGCTGCTGTGCAGGCCATACTGAAATATGCCGGCGAATGTATCCCGTGCGCTGGAAATAAACGCCTGGGGATCAAAAGAGGCATCCACCCAGAAAGAAAGATCCAGGTCCGAATTCCATGTGGGGCTGCGCCGCGCGAAGGAGCCGATGAGCAGGGCGCCCTGGATGCCCGGAAAGGAGGCAATCAGCGGCTGCAGCCGGCTGAGGGTTTCAAGTTGTTTCATGATCCAGTTGAGTGAGGATACAAGCTGAAATCCGCCGGGTATCTCCGGCATTCAGGTGCGGAAAGACATAGATCCTGCCTGCTGCCAGCGCATGGAACCGGGTGTGTATGGCTCCGGCTTCATACTGCGCATGCGAACGTACACACAGCTCCGCTGCGGTTTCCGGGGTTCCGGGATAGGGGACATCCCAGGTCCGGGCAGCGAGCCGCGCCAGGCAGACCGGCAGGGGCACCTCCAGCAGGATGACCGTAAGCGGGTCCGAGCCGAGGGCTGCGCGCACCTCCAGCCCCAGATCGCCGAGCCCTGTGCATTCGATGAGCATCGGGCCGGCGGCCTGAATGGCTTCCAGAAAGGCGGTCCTGGCCACGGCCTCCTGCGCCATGCTGCCGTCTCCGTACTGCCGGCGGCAGGCGTCGATCGCATGGAACGGAAGGCCAGGCTTCGCTGCCAGCACCTGCCGGGCAACGGTTGATTTTCCAGCCCCCATGTTGCCTGTGAGCAGGATTTTCATGCCGGCTTCGGTTCTGCGGCGGATACCGGCTTGCGCATATTGCACCCCTGGCAGAGCGGGCGCTGCCGGTAGTCTGCCATCAGTTCCCGGTACGCCGGAGCCTGCACCGCGTTCTCCAGCCTGAGCTGCGGGTAGTGCCCAAAATCCCCCAGGCTTTGGCGCTGCGCGTCCGGCGCGCAGCAGGGGCTGATCTTGCCGGTGGCCGAGATCCACAATTCCTTGCCCAAAAAGGGGCATTCATAGTGCTCGGGCACAGCCTGGTCTGCTTGCGGCTCCAGCGGGATGATCTGCTCCAGCAGGACTTTTTCTCCGTTCGGCTTGCGGAACCGCTCGGCAGCCTCATGCGCCTCGGCCACGTAGCGGTTCCATTCGGCAATGGTCGCAGCGTTCTGGCGGAAGCTCTGGTCTTTGATTTCCTCGAAGTGATCCCAAAGCTGATGCCCTTTCACCCGGTCCACACCCAGGCGGGCAGCAAGCTGCACGATTCCCGCCAGCTCGTGCATGTTGCTGCGCATGAAAGTCAGCTGGAAGGTCACCCGGCAGAAGTTGCCGCCAGCTGCGGCATGCGCATCCCGCACGGCGATAAACGCCCGCACATGCTCCACCGCCTGCGCAAAGTCGAGTTTGAGCATGACCTGCTCGGCTGTTTCGGCGGTAGCTCCGTTCCAGGAGATTTTTACATCAGAGGTTACCGGAACAATCAGTTTGGCCCACTCCTCCACCGTCCGCTTGGGAAAGGTGCCGTTGGTGGTGAGGTTGCATTTGATACCGTACTTCTCAAACAGGCTGAGCATGTAGTCGAAGTCCTTGTAGAGCAGGGGCTCGCCCATGGTTGAGGGGATGATTTCCCGGATGCCCATCTCGCGGGCCTGCCGGAACAGCGGCTCCAGCCAGGCCTTGGGCATGCGGCGGACTTTTTGCCCGGTCTCGGCAAAGAGCTTTTCCTTGAAGTCGCTGAAGGGCGAATGCTCCTCGCACATCACACAGGCGAGGTTGCAGTCCTCCGGGTTGGTGTCAAGCGTGAGTCTCCAGAAGGTGGTTTCCATGCTGCTGCAGGGTTTGATGGTATATGTGCATAAGCTGCTGACAGTGCGTCTCAATGTCGGGGATGCGACCGTCCGGTGCGTAGAGGTAGCCCCGCTGGCCCAGCCGGAGAAATTCCGCCGGATGGTCTGCCGCCCATTGCATCTGCCGGGCCAGGCCGGCCGGATCCCGGTGGGGGAACAGCAGGCCGTTTTCCTGGTGGCGCACGTACTCCTGCATGCCGCCGTAGTCGGCGGTGATGACCGGCACCCGGCAGGCCTGGGCCTCGTGGATCACGAGGGGGGAGTTTTCGCCCCAGATGGATGCCACCACAATCCCGTCGCAACGGGCAAAGACGTGGTTGGCGATATGGTGGTTCACGTATTCGCCCATCCACTCCACTGGCTTTTCGGGAGCGGCGACAGACTGGGCCAATGCCTGCAGGGCATCGGTCTCCTGCGCACGGGGGCGCCCCCAGATGCGCAGCCGTGCGGGCCCCTGCACCTGCCCGAAGGCCTCGATCAAGTGGTGAATGCCCTTGGCGGGGATGTGGGTGCCGATGTAGCCGAAGGTCAGCAGGCCGCCGCCTGCGGCGGTATCGGACGATTTGGCGATGCCCGGCGTCAGGTACTGAAGCGGGAAGCCGTAGTCGAGGTACTGCACCCGGTCGGCCGGCAGGCCGAAATCCCGGACAAAACGTTCCTGCAGGTAGCGCGAGGGCGCGATGAAGCGGGCCACCTTCCCCGCCAGTGCCCGGGTCTCCGCCATGCGGGCGGCGATCCACCGGGTCCAGTAGGCCTCCTCGTCGGGCCGGTCCTGCGCCCGGCCTGAAAAGTACATCGGGTAGCAGGTGACCGCACATTTGCGGTCATCCTGCCCCTCGCAGACCCGGTACAGCGCCCCCGCCTCCCCGAAATTGCGCTGCAAAAACTGCCCGCGGGGGCACATCAGCCAGAAGTCGTGGAGGGTGAAGACGATGGGAATCCGGCGTGCATGCAGCTCGTCCGCCAGCCCGGTGGACAGGTGGTTGAGGTGGCCGATGTGGGCGATATCCGGCCGCAGGCGGTCCAGCAGCGCCCCGAAGCGCGCATCCAGCTGGGGGTGGCGGTAGCCGTCCTTTCCGCGCGGCATATTGGCCAGGTACAGCCTCCGGTTCGGCGTTTCTTCTTCCTCCCGCAACTCAAAATCCGGGCGGAAGGGGTTTTCCTCCCGGGTAAAAATGCTCACCTGATGCTGCCGGCTCAGCTCATGGCAGATGCTCTGGCTGTACACCTCCGACCCCGCATTGTACCGGAGGGGATAGCCGTGGATGATTTTGAGGATGTGCATGGGGAATGATTAGCCGGGAGGATTGCTTCTCCCGGCGAGTTGAACGATCATTTCTGTTTCGGCGGATTGTTGTCGCGGCCAGGACCAGAAGGCTTTCCCGGTTGCTTGCTGGGCCAGTTGGGGGGCTTAGGCAACTGAGGCGCGGGTACTTGAGGTTTTGGTGCTTGAGGTTTTTGAGGCTGCTGGGCCGCACAAACTTCAGGAGTACCCCCCCCTTTCCAACGCATGGTCGCATGGTTTGAGATTCCGCTGTTTCCTTCAGCGGTCGTATTTTGCATCCTGGATGCGCTATACGAAGTTCTTTTTTTAATCATGTATTAAAACAGCAGAAATATCGAAGCGTAAATTGCATGGCGCAAATTTGCGATGTATATTACGCAAATTTACGTAAAAAATGATCGATTTTAATGCTATCTCTAACCGTTCCCGCAGAGAAGCGGTTGAGCAGCTATTTCACTTCTTATGTAATCCCGGCCGATTTTCTATCCTCATCTTAGGCAAGCCTGGTGTAGGGAAGTCGCACTGGGTTCGGCAGATTCAGCCCCACATATGCGATAAGGTCAGTTGTGCCCAAGGAATATGCGAGGCCAACCTTCGTACAGTTGAGCCTAGCCGGGAAGCTTGGACAAATATTTTCAGGGAGGCTGATGGTTGTATATTGATAATCAAGGAGCTAGAACACATAAAGCGTCATGATGTCCTGCTGTTTGAAGCACTTAGCACCACTGATGGAACCTTTGGCTTTAGCACAAAAGAGCGTTTTGAATTCAGAGTTGTCTTTACTAGCAGCTACAGCATAGACAGTTTGCGCAAAACAGAGGAGTTGGTTTCACACCGTCTTTTCGATCGGATTGCTCAGTTGGTGGTGGAGTTACCTTCTTTGAGAGAAGTCAACCTGGGCATATGGGAAGACTTTCAGGCAAGCTGGGTTAAAATGAAATTTGCTGAGAAAAACGATCTGCCTGGAGGCACCCTTAGAATGTGGCTGGAGAAAGAGCACAAAGATTTTCTTCACGGCAACTTCCGTGACTTGGATAAAATTGCCATTCTCTGGCACCAGTTTCGGCTGATGGGGTTGGGTGAAGAAAAAATCCTGCCAAAGGTGCAGGAGCAACTCACGAAATTCTCTGCCTATCCAGAGCAAAGGACCGAATTGGGGGATGTGTTCTATTTTCAGGAAGGAAAACCCTGGAAGGCGTTGGAGGCAGCATTCAAGGCCGCTCTGAAGCAATGGGCTATCAACGTATATGGCACTGCCCGTAAGGCAGAACGAGCCTTAGAAATGGGCAAAAGAACTCTTGACCGTTGGTAGCCCCTTACCCATCCATTGCTTTCAGCAGCGCATCCCGTGCATCGGAATAAAACTGGATGTCCACCTTGGTAGCCATGTCGTCGGAGAGATCGAGCAGCAGCTTGCGGGCACCGACAGGCATCAGCAAAACCCTGGCACCTTTTTCTACGCCGATTTCAGCAATACTGACAGCATTGTGGAGGGCTTCGATCGAGCCGCCCAGGTTGAGCTCGCCGACGATGGCCAGGCCGCCCCGGACGTTTTTCTTCAGCATGGCGGTCGCCATTGCGATGAGGGCGGCAACGCCCAGCTTGGCTCCAGCTTTGGATGCGTCAAAGGCCCGCAGCTGAATGGAAAACTCATGGCTCCGAGGGTCTTTATCCCCTACCAGTTGCATCGCACGGGCATATAGATTTTGCTGGGCATAGCCTACACTTTCTTTGAAAGCCGGAGGGACCGGCTTATTCATGATTTTCAATCCGCTGCCGGGCCCTTCGGTCGCTTCGATGCGATACAGGCCAGGCTGCTCCTCGCTGTCGCCCGGACTGATGGCCCAGACTTGTCCCGGTTCAAGGGGATCGTCCCCAATTTCATGTTCACTATGCAGCTCGGGCGTGCTGACGAATGTTTCCACCCCGTGGCTCCCCAGCACATAGCTGAAATGGGTGTTCCGGAACTCTGCTGCACCGATCCGCTTTTGCTGTTCCTTGACCCTGCGGCGCGACTCCAGTGCGATCCGTACAGCCCATTCGAGGTCTTCGTCGGGGATGCCTTCATTGCCCCCTGGATAGAGCAGCTTGAGCAAGGCGCTGGCTGTCTTGTTAACCGCATGGGTATCGCGGCCGCTTAAGGCTCCGCCAAAATATATGCGATTTTGCAATACACTCAGCCGGCTTTGGCTCCTAAGCTGGCTCCAGCACTCGGAGAGGAAGTCGCTGACCAAACCGAAATGATCGGTCAGAAGCTCCCGGCTGATTTTGGGCACATCCCAGCCTGGCAAAAAGGCATGAATCCGGTCCATCAAGGCAGTGTCATTCCGCATCTCCGGAGGGAGCGGTGTAAGCAGGTGCCCAATCCGCTGCTGATGCTCGACATCCACATCAAAATTGCCGACCATCACGATGCCGCCTTCCGCACGGATGCTCTCCTTGCCCCGGCTGAATTCTCCGGATTCCATGTACCCTTTCATGATATTCACGCCATCCTTCTGGTCGAAGGAAACCCCGGACACTTCATCGAAGCAAACCACGTCATACTGGCAGACGAGCCCTCGCTGGCCGTTGGCGTTGTTCACAAACATTTTGGCTACTGTGGCTTTGCCGCCCGAGATCAGGTGGGCATAGGGCGACACCTGTTGGAACAGATGGCTCTTGCCTGTGCCACGGGGGCCTAGCTCTACGAGGTTATAATTTCGTTCTACGAAAGGCACCATGCGGAGAAACATGGCGTCAACGGCCCGGTCGGAGAGTCCCGCTGGCTCGATACCGATGCTGCGCAGCAGGAATACCTTCCATTCCTGGGTCGAAAACAGGGTCCGGGCTTGGGCCAGCATATTGAGCACATCCCGCTTGGAGAGCTGAATTTCGCGGAGCTGCTCAATGCCGAAAGGCCGTCCGCTGCGCTCCTGGGCGATCCCTGCATCATATTCGAGGGCAACCTCTGCATAGAAGCCTCCTGTCAGCATACGCTCATGCTGACGGACCAAGTCTTCGCTGATCCTGACATCCCGCAGCTGAAGGCTTGGCAGCGACGCCAGATACGAATCCGTCCGGGGATCAAGCCGCGCACTCAGCAGGTCTATGAGCTTGATCTGGCCCTGCTCCCGCGCCCGGGACTTGAACAGCTCCTCTTCGCCTGCACGGACTGTGCGTGACTTCAGCTGCCGTTCGACGATTTCCAGCCCTTGCTGGATTTCGGCTTCGTCTGTCGTGGCGCAGTAGCGCCCTAGCAGAAACTCAACCACATAGGTGGGCACCGGAAACTGCCGGGCAAATGTCCTGACCAGATCCTTGCGGACGATGTGCCCCTCGAAAGCTTCGGCGGCAAGGCGGTCTATAGAATCCAATTCCATATGCAGATTAGTTTTCTCCTACGGTGGTGTTCACCTTATGGACGATCATGCCGGATGGATCAAGCAGCACAATCATCGCAGCCTGCTGTTCTGCGGCATCGTCCACGATCAGTGTGCATTTTCCGTCTGCGATGCTGCACCCGCTGGGGATCACAATGGAACTGCGGGGCTCGGAAAACTTGGTGCGGATATCCACCTCATAACCTGGGAGCGGGCTGTCTGCTTCAATCCTGCACCGCAGCCCTGTCCATTTGTGCCTGGCAATCTTTCCGGAGGATGTCCGGGAGCTGCGGACGATCAACGTGGGAACCAGACATTCCTGCAGGGAGAGGCCGCCGTGGGCATACTCTTCATTGGCTTTGAAGAAGGAAATACCCGGAGCGTAGGCGATGAACACGCTGGGATTCCAGCGCCAGGGCAGTTGCAGGAGGTCTGACTTCGCACCTTCTTTGATAAGCGCGCAGCGTCCCCAACGGGTCTCCGCATGATCTTTGGGCAAGGCTGCTTTGGGCAGCCCGCCCGGCACCAGCAGCCAGCCATGGTCCGTTACAATCCGGACTTGCTGGATGCCCTGCGCAAATGCATGCGCCAGCGATTCCTGCACCAGCCGGTACAACTCATCGGTACGTCTGACCATATTACTACCCTCCGCATGACCCTTGGTGTCTATATCGCCGATTTCTTGCCAGTATTTTTGACCTGCTGAAATAGCGCTCCCTGGTTCGTAGTAGAAAAACCCATTGTGGGCAAGCAAATCCCGGAAATGGGCAGTGCTCAGGTCTTTGTTTGCGACCGTCTGGGGGCGAAACTCCGTACATTGGCTTGTGCCGGAAATTTTGCCCGCCACTGGCGATACAGCTGGCTTGGCAGTCGGGGTAAGGCTGGGCAAGGCACACCATCCTGCCTGCATCTCTACCTGGAGGCCTTCCCGCCGAAACCGCTCCGCAAACTCGGCTGCGAGTTCCCAGCGCAGCGCATCGACAAAGAGCACAAAACTATCCTGCTCCTGATACGCTACCGCCCCCCGGAACACGGAAATCGCTTCGGCCGCCAGCCGCTGAAACTTTTCGGTCAAGGTCTCCAGCCAGGGCAGATATAGCTCACGGATGATCCTGGAAACAGCCTCCCGGTCCTGGCCGCTATCTACTGCAGCCAGGGTGTGCCGAACTGCCTGGTCCACCTGATAACCCTTCGTTTCATAGTAATGGCGCAGCTCGGATATACCGGCGGAAGGATAACTTTGAGCGGTCAGCCTGGCCAGCCGGTTCAAAGACTCCAGGGCCTGTGCCAGCGGCGCCTGCTGCAGCTCAGCCCAAACCCAGTGCCGCCGCTTTCCATGTTCCTCCTCCAACCTCGCCAGCCCTGCCTGGATGGCTGCCGCCTCCTCGCGCTGCAGTCCGGCAAGCTGCCCGCGCAGGCGTGCTTCGGCAGCCTCGTTGATCTGAGGCCAGCTCGATTCGGGAAGGGCCTGGCCCTGTTCGTCTGGCATCGCTGCCCGCAGCAACTGTTGAATGCCGGGGTATTTGTGGGGGGCATTGGCAAAATGCTCCCAGGCTTGGCGCCATGCATTGTGCTGCTGGCCCAGCCTGCGGGCTGCTTCCGCTCGCAGTGCTTCTGTGGGGGTAAGCCCAAACTGCTCTTCGCAAATAGCCCAGAAGATAGCACGCTTTTCGGCGGTGAAGCCGCTCAGGAAAGGCTCGCCCGCTTCAAGCCAGCTCAGAAGTACAGGCAAAATATCGGGCAGCAGCAGGTTACGGAAAAACTGCGCATTCAATTGATGACCGGGAAACAGAATCTGATCGTTCTCGAAGAGGGTAGGCAGGCAAGCAAGCAGGGATTCCTTTGTGGCTGCATCCTGGGCGAGGTGAAGACCCAGTCCTTCTTCTTCGTTCTGCAGAAATGCCGCCACAGTCCATTCCTTTCCGTTCCGGTGCTGCCAGCAGCAGCCTGTGTAGAGATACTCCAGCAGCGGCTGCATCTCCAGGCGGGCTTCGCCCAGCCTCGTGAGGTGCTGCTTGCTCATGCCCGGCAGGTAAACGATGGGGGTGCCTGCGACCGGCTCAAGCTGCCCGGCCACCATCGTCTTGATCCAGATTACCGGCCCCATTCGTTTTTCAGGTGCGTAATCGCCCAAGACCAGCAGCTCGGGCAGGGCAACCTGGAGCAGCGGCACCACTACCTCCCACTGACGATCAGGATCGGGCCACAGCACGACCTCGGGGCCCACCACGAGGTTGGAGTTGAAGGCTGCGGCATGCCTGAGAGACTCGATCAGACGCTTGCGTAAGGAACGGGTATTCATGCGGGTATCTGCATTTCTGTTTCCAGCGCCTTAAGGGCTTCCGCCAGGAGATACACGTGGGTGCAGGATATTGCCTCGCGGCCAGGCCGCTTCAGGACGGTGTTATCAGCTTTTGCTTTTCTTGCCATTGAGACATCGGTTCGCTGAGGTTGCCAAGATACGGAATCGCTCCGTATCGGCCTCGAATATAACCTTTTTCACAGGAGCAGTCCTTGCGAATCGCCTCGCTATCATGCTCGTATTCGATCGGAACGCAGCGATACGCTGCCCGATGGCGACGTTTCCAGGCATTGACCATAAAAACGGGAAAGCTCTCTTCCCGGTATTTGAAATCGGGCTTGTTGTAGATTTCTATAGCGGATACCGCCGCATGGATGGACTTTTCGAGCAAGTGTTGCGATCTAGCTTTGCGCATTTCGAAGCGGTTTATTTGTTTCTCAGGTTTTTGAAAAAATGGGGTATCCTATGGGTGCTTCTATGGGGACAAGGGCTGCACGATAATTCCTTCGCCCCGCTACCAGCTTCTCCAATCATCGAGCGCATCTTGTCTTGGGGGGAGCCAAATAGATATTTATCTTCGGCCTGCCTATCATGACTTCTTGAACAGTGATCCAATCTGATCCCGAAGAATAGCCGGATACAGTCCATTAGGCGGTTCAGCAAGAAGACGCTTAGCCAGAAAAACATCAAACGGAACCAACTTGATCAGTAAGTCTTCTTTGCGAACTTCACCTCCTATTTTCAACTCAAAGCCGAGAGGGTGTAACAGACTCTGCTGAGCAGAAACACACACTCGCTGGTTCAAGAATTGAAGATAATCCCGAAATATCTGAATCGTAAGAATATCTAAATTGTGAAACCTGTCCTGATGTAGTATCAGGGTATCCATGTGAATCATGATGGCAGGATGCACTTTGACACCATCCCGCAATTGACGCTGATTGATGTCTTGGTCGGCCCATCGTTGGATGAAGTAATTGACTCCAGGAACTTTGAGACAAGGATCGGTAAAGACAATGAGGGGATAAATCTCTAAGTCATCAGGAATTCCTGAATCTACTGATGCGAACGAGCCACTTTGTATAGCTACCACTGTGTTGTGAAGTTGTCTGATGCCCTTGGGCTTACCTTTTTCATTTTCGACAAATTTGTTCCGCAATTCTTCCAACACTTTATCTGGCAAATAAGACTGCTTTACAGTTGCGTTAAGGGTAACGTCCTTATATTCAAAGAGAAATATGTGCTTTCCTATTCGGACGTAATAGTCGGGTTCTCCATCCTGAACCAGAGGCTTGATCTGCTCTCCTGATAAGCAAATTGCGTCTGGATCTTTAGAAAACAGGAAAGGAATCAGGTCGTAGAACCTTCTACGCTCAGAGTAATGCTCCGCAAGATATGAGAAGAAGGAGTCTCGGCTTTTGATCGGCCTCCCATTGAGTTCAAACTTGTTTTGCATGAGCGTGGTTCCCATGTCAAACTTGATCCCTTGAAATAGCTTGTCGATCACGAAGTCTGGGTCTAAAACCAGAAAATCATCTGGTCCTAAGCGGAAGACTGGATTTTCGCGCAGCTCCAGAAAGTCATATTTAGGCTGATAAGATTCCGGATCGACGCATAAACACTGTAGCCATTCTTTGAAAGATTCGTACTTGCCTCCCACTACAAGGCGGGTTTGCTTGAACTGCCCCTGCATATCCCCATCGATCAGATATAGAGAAAGGAGGTTTTTCAGGTATTCCCGCCAATCAGATAGCCCTTTCTGAGTTAGAAACACATTCAACATCCGTGAGAACACATCGTCATTTTCGCAGAACTGGAAAAAGTGTATGGCGCTGATGAATGGAGGACGGATGTCTTTAAACCCTTTCAGCTCTTCATTCCCAATGGCAGCCGTGAGGTAAACAGCTTCATAGCTGTAGCCGGTATGCGGGTAATTATCGAAGGTTTGCGCCTGCCGGTCTTGCCATACCTGGGTAGCATACAGGTAAGCTTTGAACAGGTTCAAATCCTCTGCTGGACTAAGTTCCTCCCGAATCGGCCCAGCTTCATAGTGGCATAAGGTTTTTTGGATGAATGTGAGGGTAGAAAGGCGATTTAGAAAAAGGAATTTTCCCGTTTCTTGTAAACGCGACTCCACTAGCTGAGCGAGTTGATCCTGAATATCCGCAGGAAATCGCTGACTCCAGTGCTCTAATTCCTTTATATGTGGCTTGGAACTGTAGCCCTGGTAGTAAACTTTCCCCGCATAGTAACAGGCGATACGAAGTACAGTCTCGGTAGAAATCCCTTGAACTAGCTCAGGGAAACTGATTTGGTCATAATCGCCGAAGACATCGCGGTAGCTCAATACGATGCCATGTTCAATGATACTGTTACTCATTCTGCTCAGATTATAGATCAAGTGATCTTACGAGAGAGGACAAGTCGCGGCCATGAAGAGAGAGAATTTTCTTAACGCAAATCCTCCAACGCATTCACCAAGTGATGCATCTTAGTGCAAGGGTTTTGATCGGCGTAGTTTGGGGTTTCACCATGTGACGTTTCCAGTTGAATGGCCCAGGCCTGAGCTTGCCGCCTGTTTCCATATGCGCGCAGGAGGGCATACATGCCCGGATCGTTTTTCTGGTAGGTAAAGGGCTGCCCCATTCGCTTGCTCAGCTCCTCCGAGATGCGCGCAGCGTAGTCCTCCCGGGGCATGGCATGTTGAATGTAGCAAAAATGCAGGCAGTACCACAATTCGAAGGCCTCGTTGGTCCAGGCGCATTGGATCAGGGGCTGTGTAGCTGCCGCCTTGAAGATGGCATTGTTGAAGTTCTGGGCGGGAAAATCGTCTTTGTCGAAGACGGCCCAGGTCTGGTCAAATTTGCGCCCCACTTCGCGCTCCCGGCGGTTGCGCAGCTTGACGACCTCGTCAATGAGGCTGAGGGTATTTTTTCCTTCGCCTTCGATCTCGATGCGGTTGTTGTCCAGTACACCCCGAGGCAAGTCCGTCTTGAAGCTTTCGAAGTAGTTGGGTTCGGTCTGCTCCCCTTCACAGACGATGAGGACATACTGCCGGATAGACCGAATGGCCTGTTTGCGTTGCTGCTCTTTTCGAGCAAAGCGCTTTTTTACGCTGTTACCGACTTTTGCTCGCTTGGCCATGATCGGAAGAGTTCATTGAGGTTGCCCAGGTAAGGAATAGCGCCATAGCGGCCTTCGATGTAGTCTTTTTCGAAGCTGCGATCCTTGCGGATGGTCTCCCCCTCTTCGCGGTATTCCAGCAGCGAATAGAGATCGGTGGCTCCCTGACGGTTTTTTTCGGTGAAGTAGATCTGATCCCGGCGAAAGCAGCCGTAAGAAAGCAGGTTGGTGTCGTGGGTGGCAAAAATCAATTGCGCCTGCTTAGGATTGGTCTCCGGGGAGTGGAAGAGGTCCACCAATGCCTTGGTGAGCAGGGGGTGTAGCTTGGCATCCAGCTCATCTGCGACCAATGCCCCGCCGTGCAGGAGGGTATCAAAAAATGGCCCCAGCAGGTCGAAGAGCTTGCGCGTGCCCGAAGACTCCTGCTCGTCGAGATCGAAATAGACCTCGCCCACGCGCTGGCCGCGTTCGTCGTAGCGGTGGTGCCGCGTCCGAAACTCCAGCGATATGCCGTCCTTTAGTTTTTCCAATACTTGCTTGCGTAGCTCTGGCGGCAAGTCGCTGGGCAGATGGCTGGCATCGAAGGCTTCCTCCAGCACCTGCACCTCATCAAAGCCCAGGTCGAGCCTGTCGATGAAACTCAATAAGGCTTTCCGGTGCGTCGGGTCTTTCAGCAAGCGAAAGGCACCTACCCGGTAGGGCTCATGCTTCAAGCCCGAAATGCTGTTGAGACGACGAAACCAGGCCATGATGGACTTGGCGATTTCGCCGTTGAATTGGTCCACGACCGCCAGGAAGAGTCCGTTGGGGCGGGTCTTCTCCTCCAGTCTTTCGCCCTCCTTGAAAGCCGCGCCTAGCTCGATGGCCTCGCCATCGCGGATGAAGAGCATCTTCTCGGCCTTGACCTGGCTGCGAAACAGCCACTCGGTATGGACCCGATCGCGGGTCAGCTCAAAGCCATAGCGGTATCGGTAGCCCTCGTGGAAAAAGACGATCTCAAAAAAGCTAGGGGCTTGCTCGGTCTCCGGGCTGAGCAGGTAGGGCGTGAGTTCCTCAAACTGATCGGTGGAACCCATCCTGGCAGACTGCCGGATGAAGTAGTCCATCACGCTAATGGCCTTGAGCACATTGGATTTTCCGCTGCCATTGGCACCGTAGAGTACGGCGCTGCGCAGCAGGGTCTGGCTGTCGGACTTCCCGCGGAAAAGGGTGAAGGTATTCTCAGGATACTCGCTGATCCCCCCAGCTTCCAGGCTCAGGGTGAGGCGCTCCTTGATGGAGAGGAAGTTCGCGACGGAGAATTCGAGGAGCATTTTGCGTAATATTTGAGAAATATTCTCAAAATATATAAATTATTTTTTGAAATTCCAATGGTTTTTTTGTGAATGCTTTAGATGCATCCTCTGTAACCTCTGGATGAAGGCCTTATTTTTATTTTTTCTCGTAATGCTTATCAAACTCTTTCAGAATGTTTGTGCTGTAAAACCGCTTCTTCTGCACTTTGGGGTTGCTAATCAAGATCCACAAAGCCTTGCGTCTTTTTCAACGCCTCAAAATCGAAGAGTACGCGCCTTCAGCAGCAACTCCCATGCGTTGACCATGAGAATGGAAAAGCTCTCTTCCCGGTATTTGAAATCGGGCTTGTTGTAGATTTCTATAGCGGATAGGGCCGCTTGAACGGATTTTTCCAGTAAGTACTGGCTTCTAGATTTTGCCATAACTGAAGGTTAGCAGTTAAATCCTAAATTGAATCATTCCTCCCCCTCCGCTTCTCCTCCAACCCCAGATGCAAGTCATTATCCCGCACTTCGCCCCAGGGGGCGCCGGGCGGGTTTTTGCCGCGGTCCACGCCCCACTTGATGTTGAAGGGCTTGCGCAGGATGCCCGCTTCCACGAAGGGACGGATATTGAGGCGCACGCCGTCGTTGAGGTCGGGGTCCCAGCCGAGGGGCTGCTCGGCGAGGGGCTTCCAGCGCACGAAGATGTCGTAGGGCGGCTCGCCTTCGAGGATCAGCAGGAGCTTGTCTTTGAGCTGGCTGGCGGCCAGCAGCAGGCCGTCGGCACCGCTGTCGCCGCGCTTCACCTTGGCTTCGCACTGCCGGATCCAGTCGCCGAGGTAGGTGTAGATCAGGGTTTGCAGGGTTTTGCGGTCGAGGCGGTGGTAGTTGACGAGGGCGCTGAAGCCGTCTTTGCGGCCATCCCAGATGTGCCAGAGAAAGGGGCGGTTCTGAAAGCGCTTGCAGTGCTCGGCAAAAAAGCTGTCGCGCAGCCAGGCTTCGAGGCCCGATTGGCGGCTGCCTTCGGCGGCGAGCAACTGATCGAGGCTGTGGGGGGTCCAGGCATCGCCCCACACGGCGGCGAGGTAAGCGCGCAGGCGCTCGGCGGCGGGGGCCTCGCCGTTCACAGAGGGGATGCACACGATACCGTCCTGGTCGCTGAGATGATTGAAGGCCGCGATGGCGGCGATTTTCTGCCGGGCTTCGGGGGCCAGCTCCATATCGGGGTCGCTTTCAGCGGGCCAGCGGTAGCCCAGCAGCCGGGCCAGGGCCACCTGCAGCGGGGCCTCGCTGCCCTGCGGGTGCCCGTGGAACAGCCACTGCGTGGGGTCCTCGCTGTAGGGCTGCGGCAGACCCCCGGGGTATTGTTCGGCAGCTACTTTTTGCCAGTACGCGAGGTCGAAGGGGACCCGGCCAAGGGTGGCATTGGTGACTTTCAGGGATTGATCGATTTTCCGGACCTCTTCATTGAATTGCGGGGAGGAGCAAAAGGCCCAGATGGCAGGAAGGTGGGTGGGGTTGTGAGGGAGAATTACAGCAACATTTTGATGAAATCGTTCCTCGTTAAAATGATAAGGAATGACCGATCCCATTCTGTGTATTGCAATACCTTTTTTCCCTACAGCTTTAAGACCTTTTGTTGGATATGCAGTTTCTAGTGAGAGAAGTACACCTTTACCTTCTTCCCATCGAACTAGGTAGGAGCCTCCATCAAAAATTGAAAATGCCTCGGGGGTTCCTTGTAAAAATTCCCAGATTGCCTTGATAACTGGGGTAATCTCCCAAAAACGAATGATGAATCTTGGATCATCACTGGTTTGCATTCCTACTAAAGCTTCAGAATATTTCTCCAATAACTCCAGTTCCCTCACCTCCCCCAGCACCACCCTTGCATCCGGGTTCTCCAACTGCCGGGCCTGGTCCACGGGCTGGAGGGGTTTTGTTCTTAATAGCGAAGCTTTTTCTTCCGAGTAAATTGGAGCCTCATTTCGTTGATTGGAGACATCAATCGCGGCGAAAATTCGGCTCTCAATGGCCCTTTCTTTGGAGAGAATTGCCATAGAAGCAAATGCACCCGCTGCAGCCGGGCTTTCAAAAGCATGCTCTCCTAGTTTAGCGATGAAGTTCCATGTAAATTCCTTTAGTAATCTCTTCCTCAGTTTTGAGTAAGAGGTGAGGAACAACCAGTTCTGAGGCATTACTGTGCAGGAGGTTCCTCCTTGATGGTTCATCGCGAGCATGCGATCAAAAAAAACATTCGCCAACTCAGATTTTGAATCAGGAAAATACTCTTCGCAGAAGGCCCGTATTTTCTCATCCTGCTTCCCCCTCGACAAATACGGCACATTGGTGATCTGGAGCACATATTTTTGGGCAAGCAGTTTGGCGGCACTCGCCACTCCCAATGCCACCACACCGCGCTGCCGCTCTTCGGCATTGCGCTCCCGGGCTATGGCCCTTTCCAGCGCCGGGATCAGGGCCTCGGGCCGGGGGGCAATGTGGCCGTTCAGCACCGTGCCGGGGTCGAGCAGGCTGCCGAGTTCGGGCGCATTCTGAAACAATAAAAACAGCAAAGACATGCCCTGCTGCATTTCGGGCTCGTCGCCGCCAAGGGCTGCCCAGTCTTTGGCCTTACCCCTGGGGGCCACTCCGCTGCATGCAAGCTGCAGGTCGGGCAATTCGCGGTATGTGCCGCAAAATTTCCAGGCTGTGAGGGCGAGGTTAAAGGCGGCGATCTGTGTGCAGCGGGGGTCGAGCTCCAGGCCGTGCAGGTTGTCGCTAAGCACGCGGTCGGTGGCCTCAGCCGGGCTCAGGCCCTCCTCGTGCATGCGCAGCCGCGCGAGGACAGGAAAAATCGTGGCGATAAAGTGGCCCGAGCCCATGCAGGGGTCCAGAACGGTGACTTCGGCGGTGCGCTCGGGCCAGCCCTCGTAGCGGCCTGCCGCCGGCGTGCCGTTGTCGTTCAGGCGCAGGTAGGCAAAGTCCACGGGCGGCTGCGTGCCGGGGTGGCGGCTCACCCACCACGCCCCGAGGGTGTTATCGATGAGAAAATGCACCATGTAGGGCTCGGTAAAGAGCTGGGTCACGGCGGGCAGGCGGCTGCCGTCGATTTTGTCGCCGCTTTTGTTGATGGCGTCCTTGGCTTCGCTCTGCCAGAACTGGTAGGTCCAGCCGAGGCTGTCGTCGGCGGTGAAGATGGCCGGTTCGAGGGCGTCGAGCAGTTTTTCAAGGGCAATGCGGTCTTCGGTGGCGAATCGCAGTTGCATGAGGGGGTCGTCGGGCCGGAAAATGGCCGGCAGCATGCGCGAGGCATAGGCCGTGGCGATGTCCCATTTATCGGCAAAGCCTTCGGCGGGGGCGAGTTCCTGGCAGTCGTCGAGCGAGACGGCCACGCCGTCGGGGTGCATAAGCAGGCCATTGGCCTCCAGAAAGCGGGCAAAGAGCATCTTGTGCCAGAACTCGTAGGCGAGCTCGTAGCTGAGCAGCTGGATTTCCTGCCGTCCGGTTTCGTGGCGCTGGTCGCCGGCTTCGCGGCCCTTGGCGCGGAGGCGGTTGCGCAGCTCGCGGGCCTTGGGGTCCATGTGGGCAAAGGGCTCGTGGTGGTCCACGGCCAGGGCCCGGAGAGCGTTGGCGGCACCGGTTTCGGCCAGGCTGCGGGCCTGGATGACGGTTTTTTCAAGGGCTTTTCGCTGCGCAGAAGAGAGGATAGGCATCGTACGGGCAGATGACAAGATGGCTGAAGATCACAAGACGAACCTTCACTTCAGAATGACAGACTTTGCCGCTTGCAGCAGGGCCTGCAGCTGGGTGCGCAGCTCGGCCAGATAGGCTTCGATCTCGGCTGGGCTGCTGAGGGTCTTGCGGGGCAGGGCGTAGGTGGCAGCCTGGGGCTCGGCGAGGCGCACGGCGTCGGCGAGCGCGGCCTGAAAGCGCGGAGGCAGGGCCGAGATGGCGTCTTTCCAGCTGTGCAGCGGCTGGCGGGAGAGCGCGTTGGACAACTCGTGCGCGCTGAGCCGCCTGACTTCCTTTTCCTTCAGGATGCTGTGTCGGGCGAGAATGGCGTGCTTTTGCTCCGGGCTAAGCTGCAAAAAATAGACATTCGTCTGAAGATCAGCCATTTCTGTCTGCCAGATGCGGTTGTATTCAGCAGCGAAAGCCATCACTTTGTCGCCGAGCAGTTCCGTGGCCCGGTGCAGGAGCGGCTCCACGAGGTCAGGGTCATGGAGGAGGAGGCGGTCGTCGCGGATGGCATCCACCTCGGCGGCGAGGGCCTCGCCATCGGGATATCCGGTGGCAAAGGCGGCAAGTTCTTCGAGCAGCCGCCAGTTGGGGAGGCGCTGGGCAGCGAGGGCGGCCTGCCGGGTCCAGTCCTGGAATTTGGCCATCAGGTCGGCCTCCTCGTCGAGGATGCGCAGGAGACGTTCGTTGCCGTCGAGATTTTCGATGTCTTTGAGAAAAGCGGTGCCGATGGCGGGGGGAAGGGGCGGTTGCCCGGACGCCTTGCCGGCCAGGTCCTTGAGCAGCGCGAGCAAGGTATTGGAAGGCGGGAACTCCTCATTGGGCTTGAAGGAGACGCCTGCGGTCTGGTAGAGCTTGCGCAGCTTGATTTTATCTGGTGCCGAGAGGGTATGGATTTCCTTTTTGAAGCTGGCCTTGCCGATGGTGGACTGGCTGAGGCTGGGCTCGCTGGTAGAGAGGTGATCGGTGTTGCGCAGCATGAGGATGCAGGCGTCGATCGCATCCTGAGGCCAGCCGTAGGGGGCCTGCCGGAAGCGCTCGCGGATTTTGCTGCCGGTGAGGGTTTCCTTGCCGATGAACCGGAGGATATCCAGGCAGACGGGATGGTCTTTAGGCTCGCCGCTGAACTTGACCTGTTTGAGGGCGTCGGGGTCGCCGCCGGCGGCTTTGCGCAGGGCTTTGTCCCAGCCCGGGGTGTCGGCCTTGGCAAACGCTGGAAATTGGCGGTCGGCGAGGCTGCTGAAGGCGGCGCGGATGTTGTCGGTGAGGTTGCCGCGGTCAATCTGGTTGCCGCCAGCCAGGAAGATGCCGGCTTCGCCGCCGATGCGCTCGATAAGGTCGCCGATGGCAGCCAGTGCCATGCTGCGGCGGGTTTCCATGCTTTTGCGTGCCTGCTCGCCTTCTGGGGTGGAGGGAATGCCTTTGATCTGGAGGGTAGCTTCGGCAGCGAGGTACTGGATGATCTCCTGGCGGAGGTCTGCTTCGCGGCTTTTGAACACATAGGCATAGGCCAGGGGCCGTTCGGGGCCCTCAGCCCGGATTTCGTTCATCACGTTGCCTTCGTTTTCGAACCAGCCGTCGCGCAGCCAGAGGTTGAGCTTGCTCTCGGCAGCGGGGGCTTCGGTTCCGGCGTAGATATCGAAATCGCGTTTTTCCTTCGATTCGCCATGAAGAATGCTGATGGCTTTGGCTTTTTCCCGGAAAAAGGCCGCGAGCTTTTCCTTGCGGAAGCGGTGGATCTGGTCATCGCCTTTGGCGATCAGTTCCTGCACCTTCTGGATGAAAGTCTGTTCCCATTCCGTCCCGGCCTTGGTCTGGAGCTTATACTCGTCTCCCACCATCATGAGCACCTTGTCTGTTTTGACGAGCTTTTCGACGAGGTGCTTGACCTTGCTGCGGAACTGCTCGACGGGACCGCCGATGTCCTCGATAAGGAGGTCGGCCAGGGTAGCGGCATCGGACTTGAGTCGGCCTTCGGGCAGGTCGGCGGGCAGCTGATCGATGAGGAAGACGGCACTGAGAATGCGGCCTTCGAGGGAGGCATCGCCGCCCTGGGCCTTGCGCTCGAGGATGAGATTGTTGGTTTCGTTGAGCAGCAGGGCATTTTGGAGGAGTTGCTGCTGCTTCTGCTCGAAGACGAAATCAGCGGGGATGACGTGGCCGATGGGCAGGTCCTTGACACGCTTGACGCTCTCATCTACGATGCGGAGCTGGGAGCGAAGCAGGCCGGCGGTGCCGGCGGTGTCCATGCTCACCATGATTTTGCGCCAGAAGCGGCGGGTGGAAGGGAGGATGGGATAGTCGGCGGCGAGGGTGTGCTTGTCTTCGCTGCGGTATCCAAAGGCAGTTCCGGCGAGGTTGCGGCTGATCTCGCCGATGGAAGCTTCGAGCCGCTTGCTGAGATCGCCGACGGCCGAAGCTTTTTTTTCCAGGACGGTTTTGCGGGTTACGGTTTCGACGTCGGTGTCGGAGAGGGAGACCTTGACGGAGAAGCGGTCTTGGAGCGGCTGGAGGTCTGGAGTTTCAGCGAGGGCGTTCTGGCCGGTGCCGATGAGCAGAAATCGCCCGTCGAAGTTGCTGCAGAGATCCTGGGCCAGATTTTGGACGTCGATGGTCTTGTTGCCATCGCGGGCGATGAACTGCTGCACCTCGTCCAGGACGATGATGGTGCAGGGGATATGAGCGCCATATTTGAGGGGCAGGATTTCGTCCCGGATGGTAGAGATCATCCCGTCTCGGCTGATGTTCTCGATCCGTTTGAAATTGACCTTGAAGTTTTCCTTGACCTTGGCCTCGTTTTCAGCGAAGGAAGGCATCAGCTCCAGCACTGCGGCAGCCAGGGTAGTGGAGACATATAAATTCTCATACTCTTTCTCAAAGCTTTTGCCTTTGGATTCGACCAGGGCTTTGAGTTCGTCGTAGATGCCTTCCTGCCTGGCCCAGTACACAAACTTGAAGTGGTGGTATTGAGGAGGCAGGCCGAGGGCGCCCAGCAGCAGCTGGAGGAAAGAGTAGCGGATGTCAGCGGAGGGAAAGTCTTTGAGGGTGCCCGCGACGACCAGCTTGCCGAACTGTTTTTGTTTGCGGTCGAGCTCCACAAAGAGATCCCGTACGTCATCCGGAAGCGGCTTGAGCGACCGGGCGCTTTCTCCGTTCGGAAAGCCATAATCTTCCCAGAAATAGCTGAGCATCTTGACGAGGTGCGATTTTCCGCTGCCAAAGAAGCCGCTGACCCAGACAGCAGGCTGCTTGGGCTGGTCAAAGTGCTTGAGGTAGGTATCGAGGATGCGGTAGATGCCTCTCTGGTATTCGCCTTCGCACACAAAGGTCTTGATCTCGTGGCGGATGACCCGCAGTCCCTGGTCGTCGCGGCGGGTATTGATTTCCACCACGCCGTCATTGAGCAGGTTGTTTTCGTCGGGGTTGAGGGTAAAGAGTTCTTTATTCGTCATTGTGCAGATGCTTTATGCAGTAATAGGGCGTGCCAAATAATTCCATCCGTCCCGTGCATCGAGGAGGCGATACTGGTTGCTGCTGAATTCACCGGGGAAGAAAACCAGCAGCCTGCCCTGCAGGGACTCGGTGGCTCCCTTCAGGACTTCAGATAATCGGCAGAAGCCGAAGAGCGCTCCGACTCCGGTGAGGGCTATGAGGGCATGAGGGCCGTCGGATCCAGCCCTGATCTGATCACGCAGGTACTGTATGACAAAGTCTCTGAAGTCATACTCCAGCTGATCGGCGAGGGCTGTGGGATCTGCGAAGTATTCCTCCCGGTACTCATGCCGGGCCATCCATTCAGGAAAAACTTGCTTGAGGGAGATGGGGATCCAGGTCTTCCGGGCTGCTTTGGCCCGGATTTCAAATTCGCCGATCTGCAAATCCACTTTGCGCTGCTCAGCAGGCTCGTATACCAGAAACCAGACTTTTTCTTGCCCGGAAAGTGTGGCAGCCCAGGGCTCCCGAAGCGCTGCCTCGAAGGCATGCAGCAGTTTGTCAACCTTGGTCATGGATATCCAACTTGTTCAGTATGGTCTCGAAGGATACGGTAATCACGGCGCCAGCCGACTGAAAGCGCATAAGATCGCGCTTGCTTGCCTCAAAGGCAAGTTCTCTGATTCTGGATTCGGCCAGACAGAGCGCTTGAACCTCAGGGCTCTGCAGGATAAACTGCCCCCGGGCGCCCGCCAGGTATGCCAGCAGCATCGCAAACGCCAGTACTTGGTAGCCCGGCATGACCTCAGTGCGCCTGTTTGCATACATACCCCGCAGATAACCCGCCTGTTTCCATGAGCTAGCCAGCCGCTGGCCGATGGCAGCCACGCTTTCTTCAGAATAGCGGCCGGGATGACGCTCGGACACCTTCTGACTGAATATTGCAGCTGGCAGGCTGGCCCCCACCGGGCAGGCGATGAGCAGGTGGGCACTTTCCGCCAGCAAGCTATCCTTGCCCAAGGCATAGAGCAGGGCCAGCAACGGCTGTTCGGACGGCGCGGTCATTTCCCAAAAAGCCATCAAGGCCCGGAAGCGGGGCAGACCCCGGTCGAGGTCATAAAGCGCATGCAGGTATTGGCGGGTCTTGTTCTGATTGCTTCTGGTGCGTTTCCCAGTCGCATTTTCCGCCAAGGCACGTTCGAAGCTGCAGTCCGTCAAAGCCTGGGCCATAAGAGACTGCAGCTCTGCACACATAATGGTTCTGCTGGTATGGATAGATCGGATATTAGGCTGCATATGTAGTATTCCCTAGGAACTGCGACCCTGCCTGGCATGGTCTGCGAATATACACTGGAGTCGGAGGCAGGCATGATGGGTATCATTTGAAGGGCCTGCACTGCCAATGATATGAGTAAAATCTGCCGGATAGCAGCATTGATGACGGCAAGATATGGAAAATTTCTTTGCCCGGATATCATACCCGGCAGCCGGGTGCAGGCCATACTGCCAATGGCCGGGTCGGTAGCGGATGCAGTCCTTGGCATCCGGAGTTTATGCAGGAACTGTACCCCATCGCCGGGAACAAATAACCGGCAGCCGGGTTGGAAAGACTCAGAACCGGCGATACGCCCTGCCTATGCCCGTCACGATACCCTGGGACCGCTTGCACCGGCGGCTGCTGTCGCCCCGCACCAGGCAATGGAGCGAGCGCGTCATTCTTGTGATTGCCATCGCCAGCTTCCTGGTGCATCTGCTGCTGATCTTCCTGGCCGATGCCGGACTCCTGGCCGTGCCGGAGGGCGGAGGCCTGCTCCGGAATCCGATTGCCGCGATTTACACGCCGTTTTCGTTCATCCTGGTGTACGAGGTCTATCTGCTGCTCTACTATCTCCCCCAGTCGATTACCACCTATATCACCAAGCAGTACGAGATCATCACGCTGATCATCATCCGGCGCCTGTTCAAGGACCTGTCCAACCTCTCGCTCTCGTCCGACTGGTTCAGCATCAAGTACGATCTGCAGTTTACCTATGATCTGGTCGCTTCGGTGCTGCTGTTTTTTCTGATCTATCTGTTTTACCGGCAAAGCAGGAAACCCGGACGCCCCGGGCCCCGCAGCCAGCACCCGGGCGTAGCGCGGTTTATCCGGATCAAAAAAGCCCTGGCTTCCGCCCTGGTGCCGGTGCTCATGTTCGTAGCCCTGTACGCATTCATCCGCTGGAGCATGGGCCTCCTGCATCCCGGCAGCGGGGAAGGGGTATCGTTTGAAAACATCAACAACATCTTCTTCGAGCAGTTTTTCACCATCCTCATCATCGCGGATGTGGTGCTGCTGCTGGTCTCGTTTTTCTACACCGATGAATTCCACAAGGTGATCCGGAACTCCGGCTTCGTCATTTCCACCATCCTCATCCGGCTGTCGTTTTCGGTCAGCGGCCTGCTCAACACGCTGCTCATCGTGGCTGCGATCGTATTCGGGCTGCTGATCCTGGTGATCCACAACCGGTTTGAGATGCAGATTGCGCAGGAGCCGCCCGCAGGCCCGGATCAGGGGTGAGGCAGGACGGACGAACTGCCTGCCGATGTGCTGCTGCCCTGCGGGTTTGCAGCCCCGGCATGAAACCACCCGGATTCCGGACCGTACACACGGCAGCATGCGGATGAATCCCGGCTGGCCGGAGGACACCCGGAGGCACTCCCGGCAGCACACGCAAATCAATCACATATAACCCTGTAAGCCGCCATGAGACAGATTCTGGTATTCGCAGTCCTGATCGCGGGATGGGTTCCGGCAGCATATGCGCAGACGGTTCCAGACCCTGAGTTTTCCCTGAGGCCCTATGCAGCAGGCAGCGACAGCACCCTGCAAAGCCTTGAACGGGCACAGGCGCAGATGGAAATGCAAGTGGTCGGCATGGGGTACGGAGGCGCCAACGTGTATTATACCGCCTTTACTCCAGCATCCGAGGTGCGGTTCTCGGGCAGGTCCTTGCCGAAATTTGTCATGAAATCGGAGGGAGGCACCGACCCCGCGGAGCAGATCGTGCTGTGCAAGGGAGAGGTCAGAAAAAAACACAGGCGGTTCGTGCACATCGGGGTCAAGATGTACGGGGGAGCCCGCGACGTAAGCAGTGCGTACGTAAAGCTGGAATTCAAGCGCATCCGCGAAGGGGTTTTTGAAATCATGCTGCCGCGCACCCTGCCGCCAGGTGAATATGCATTTATGCCCCTCAGCATCAGCACCGGGGCGCCTCCGGCCAAGATCATGCTGTCCTGCTTCGGGATAGACTGATGCGCCGTTCGGCGCCATGATCCGGGGCTGCGGTGGCGCAGCCGGGAGTGCCCGCAGCCTCGAAGCGCCGAGGCAGGCGCATGGTTCCTGCCGGGTTCGCCCCCTCCCGGCGTTACCTCGCTCCGCTTTTTTCCATCGCCGGCCGGGGATACGCCGCTAGCTTGCGGCAGATTCATATACCCGGATGTACCATCAACCGATCTCGCAGTGGGCCGTCGAGGACCGCCCCCGCGAAAAACTGATGCAGCGCGGCATGGACGCGCTCACCGATGCCGAACTGGTCGCCATCCTGCTGGGGCATGGCTTCCGCAACAAGTCCGCCCTCGCGCTGGCGCGCGAGCTCCTGGACCGCTTCGACGGGCTCGGCGGCCTGGCCCGCACCGGCGTCGACGCCCTGACCGCCGTGCCCGGCATCGGCCCGGCCAAAGCCGTGGGGCTCGTAGCTGCCTTCGAGATGGGCCGCCGCAAGGGCATCGGCCTCGAACCCGCTACCGTCGTGCGCCAGGCCCAGGATGTGGCCCGCTATTTCAGCGCCAAGCTCGCCGACCTCGACCAGGAGGTGTTTTATGTCGTGTACCTCAACCGCGCCAACGAGATCCGCGCCGTCCGCGAGATCTCCCGCGGCGGCCTCACCAGCACCGTCATCGACCCCCGCATCGTCTTCCGCGAGGCGGTCAGCCTCATGGCGGCCTCCATCATCCTCGTCCACAACCACCCCTCCGGCAGCCTCCGCCCCAGCGAAGCCGATCTGAGCATCACGCGGCGCCTGTCCGAAGCGGCCAAGCTCTTCGACATGCAGGTGCTGGACCATATCATCGTATCTGCACGGGGGCATTACTCCTTTGCCGACCACCAGGTGCTCTGAAGGGCCTCAGAGCGGCAGGTCGTCGAGGCCGCTGCGGATGGCCTTGGCGATGCTGCGGCGCGTGCGCAAGGCAGCAATCCGCATGGCCTGGGGCGCAGGCAGGCCTTCCAGCAGGTGCTTGCGCACAAACCAGGCGCCGAACACATCCCCGCTGCCGCCGAAGTTGCGCGGCAGGCGCGGGTGCGTGTGCCGGTGCAGGGCGGCACCGTCCCAGAGGGCGATGCCGGTCCGCTCGCCTGCGGGCAGGCTGGTAGCGGCGAAGCGCAGCTGCGGGTAGCGCGCCCGGAAGGCCTCCAGGCAGGCCTCGGGCGACTGCTGCGCCGGCGGCAGGCCGCTGTAGAGGCACAGCTCGGTGTAGTTGGGCAGGGCCCAGCCGGCGGCGGCCAGCAGGCGGGGCCAGGCCTCCAGCAGCGCGTCGGGCACATAGAGGCGGCCATGGTCGCCCGAGACGGGGTCCACGAGCACGGTACCGATGATGTCGCGGTAGCGCTCCAGCAGGTCCAGCACCAGGCCGGCCTGCTCCGGCCCGCCCAGGTAGCCGACATAGAGCACCAGGCGCAGCGAGCGGCTCCGGGCCAGCTCCAGGCTGCCCTCGAGCAGCTCGCCGAAGGGCAGGGCAAACTTGCGGTGGCCAGGAATATTGGTCAGGCCTGTCAGCAGGAGGCTGGGCACCGGCAGCAGCGCCGACCCCAGCACAGCCCCCAGCGCCTTCAGGCTTGCAGTGCCGTGCACTGCCTGGCTATGAACGGCCAACACATGCATATGCGCAGATTCCGGCGCAAGGTACGGCAAACCTTCGTATTTTCCGGCCCAAATCCGATTGCCCATGATACAGCCCCCGGCCCGCACCCCGGACCGCACGCTCTACATCTCCGACCTCGACGGCACCCTGCTCCAGCCCGACGCTACGCTGTCGGAGCAGGCGCGGAGCCTGCTGACCGAGCTGCTCGAATCCGGAACGCAGTTTACCATCGCCACCGCGCGGAGCATCGTCTCGGTGCGGCATATCCTGCGGGGCCTGCCCATCCGCCTGCCGGTCATCTGCGCCAACGGCGCCTACCTCTCCGACCTGGAGACCGGCCGCCACCGCGCCGTGCAGGCGCTGGCACCCGAACTGGCGCAGGAAGTCTTCGGCTGCATCGGCGCGCACGGCCTGCTGGGGTTTCTCTCCGCCTACGACGGCGAGGCCGATTACCTGTATTTCGGCCGCGAGCTCAACGAGCCCATGACCTGGTACGTGGAAGACCGCTTCCGGCAGGGCGATGACCGCCCCCGCCAAGTGGAGGATTTCTCCGAAGCCTTCGGGCAGCAGCTCATCAGCTTCAACCTCATCGACCGGCTGGCGCCGCTGCAGGCGCTGGAGCACGACCTGAACATCCGTTTTTCCGGCCGGCTCCAGATGTACTATTATGAAAACTGGTACAACCCGGAGTGGTTCTGGCTCTCCATCTTCGATCATCAGGCCACCAAGGCCGGCGGCATCGGGGTGCTGCTGGCCGAGACCGGCCTGGCACCGGCGGATGTGACAGTGTTCGGCGACAGCCTCAACGACGAAAGCATGTTCCGGATGGCAGGCCGCAGGGTGGCGGTAGCGAACGCCAAGCCGGAGATCAAGGCCCTTGCCGACGAGGTCATCGGCTCCAATGAGACGGACAGCGTGATCGAATACCTCGCAAAAGCGACCGGTCGGGCATGGACGGAGACGCCCCGCCGCAGCGCACCGTAATTTTCAGGCCGATAGAGAGTCCGTACTGCTGTGGCATCGCTCCCCTTCGGCAAGTATCTGCCGTTCGACCTGCGTAAATGGCTGACCATCCCGGGGCCGTTGAGGCCGCTGTTTTTCCGCCCCGCGCCGGAGCTTCAGGTGGATGAAGACCTCGTGCTGCGCGGGCTGGGGCCCGAGCATACCGATGCGCTCTTCGCGCTCATCGACCGAAACCGGGACCACCTCCGCGCCTGGCTCAGCTGGGTGCAGAATGTGCAGACCCCCGAGCAGACCCGCAGCTACCTGACGCAGGTCAACTACCGCAACATCTTCTCCGGAGGCTGGGCCTACGGCATCTGGCACCGGGGCGAGCTGGCCGGCCTGCTGGAGTTCAACGAAGGCGACGCCGAGGAGGCGCGTGTATCCCTCGGATACTGGCTCGGCGCCCAGTACACCGGCCTGGGCCTGATCACCCGCTGCTGCCGGGCTTCGCTGGATTACGCCTTCAGCCGCCACCCCATCCACAAGGTGCTCATCAAATGCGCCGCGCAGAACGAGCGCAGCCAGAATGTGGCCCGCAGGCTCCGCTTCATGTGGGAGGGCATCGAGCATGCCGGCGGCCTGCTCAACGGCGCCCCGATCGACGTGGTGACCTACGGCATGCGCCGTCAGGACTGGCTCCGGGTCTGGGAGGATGCTGCACCTGTATAATATATGAAACCTGTTTCAGAAGTAAAATAATTATTATCAATAGTAAAACTATTATAACGGCGGCGCGTACAGGGTGGTATATACACTACAAACCCATCTCTGTATGCGTATTTCACGAGCAACCATTCTGACGCTTGCAGGCCTAGGCCTGATCCTGAGCAGCTGTGCCGTCATCCGTCCGGGCGAAGTGGGTCTCCGCCAGACCCTGGGCCGCCTCAAGCCCGATGCGATTCAGCCCGGCGTCGCCGCCTACAATATTTTTGTCACGGAAATCATCCGCGTCCCTACGCAAACCGTGAACCTGGAAGTCAGGCTCAACCTGCCTTCCAAAGAAGGCCTCAACATCCAGTCCGAAATTTCGATCCTGTACCGCATCAAGGCCAGCGAAGCCTCCAAGGTGATCGAAAACATCGGGCGCGACTATGAGAATGTCGTGATTCTGAGCGTATTCCGCTCTGCGGCCGCCGATGTCTGCTCGCGCTTTTATGCCAAGGACATGTATACCGACGGCCGTGCGCAGATCGAGCGGGAGATCAAGGACCTCATGACCAGCATCCTGGCGCCGAGGGGCTTCGAAGTGGAGGCCGTGCTGATGAAGAGCATCGCGCTGCCGCAGGGCCTGGCCCGCGCCATCGAGGAAAAGCTGGAGGCTGAGCAGATTGCCCAGCGGATGGAATTTGAGCTGGCGCAGGAAGATCTTGAAGCGCAGCGCAAGCGCATCGAGGCTGCCGGTATCCGCGACGCCCAAAAGATCATCGCCGAGGGCCTTTCGCCGATGGTCATCGAATGGCAGAGCCTGGAAGTCTTCCGCAGCCTGGCCAGTTCGCCCAATGCCAAGCTGATCGTCACCGACGGCAACGCGCCGCTGCTGATCGATCCGGCCAAATAAGTTTAGCGCTCTTCTTATCAGGTAAGTTACCACCTGGGTCCGCGAGGCCCCTGCAGCAGCAGGGGTCATTTTTTTATGTCCGGGTGCGGGAAGTTGATGCCTTTGCCGCCGCTGTCCCCTTTTTTCCTATCTTAGCGCCCCGAAACTCTGGCCCTATGTCAGCGCAGATCCACATCCAGCTCCCCGACGGCAGTTCCCGCGCCTACGCTCCGGGCGTGACCGGCTACGATATCGCCGCATCCATCAGCGAAGGCCTGGCCCGCAATGCGCTGGCCATCACGCTGGATGGGGTGGTGACTGAGCTTGGCAGGCCCATTACGGCGGATGCTGCCGTGCGCATCCTCACCTGGAAAGACCAGGAAGGCAAGGAAACGCTCTGGCACTCCTCCGCCCACATCCTGGCCGAGGCCATCGAGGCGGAGTTTCCCGGCGTGCGCCTGACCATCGGCCCGGCCATCGAGCGCGGATTTTACTACGACATCGACTTCGGGGCGCACCGCTTCGGGCCGGACGACTTTGCCCGGATCGAGCAGAAGTTCCTCGAACTGGCCCGCTCCGGCGAGACCTTCGTGCGGCGCAGCGTATCCAAAGCCGAGGCCCTGGCCTTTTACCAGGAGCGGGACAATCCCTACAAAATCGAGCTTATCGAAGGGCTGGAGGACGGGAATATCACCTTTTATTATTCCGGCAACTTCGTGGACCTGTGCCGCGGGCCGCACATCCCCAACTCGAAGGTGATCAAGGCGGTCAAGATTCTCAACACGGCCGGCGCCTACTGGCGGGGAAATGAGAAAAACCCCATGCTCACGCGCGTGTACGGAATTTCGTTTCCGAGCCAGAAAGAGCTGGATGAGCACCTTGCCCTGCTGGAGGAGGCGAAGAAGCGCGACCACCGCCGCCTGGGCAAGGAGCTGGAGCTTTTCACCTTTTCGGACAAAGTAGGCATGGGCCTGCCGCTGTGGCTGCCCAGGGGCGCCCGCCTGCGCGAGACGCTCGCCGATTTTCTCAAGCGCCTGCAGGAGCGCGAAGGCTACCAGCAGGTGGTGACGCCGCACATCGGCAAAAAGGAGCTCTACGTCACGTCCGGCCACTGGGAGAAATACGGCAAGGATTCCTTCCGTCCCATCACCACGCCCAACGAAGGCGAGGAGTTCATGCTCAAGCCTATGAACTGCCCGCACCACTGCGAGATCTACCAGTCGCGCCCGCGGTCGTACCGCGACCTGCCGCTGCGGCTGGCCGAATTCGGCACGGTGTACCGCTACGAGCAGAGCGGCGAGCTGCACGGCCTTACGCGCGTGCGGGGCTTCACCCAGGACGATGCCCATATCTTCTGCCGGCACGACCAGGTGAAGGATGAGTTCAAAAAGGTCATCGACATCGTGCTGTACATCTTCCGGGTGCTGGATTTCCAGAACTACAAGGCGCAGATTTCGCTCCGCGACCCGGAAACCCCCGGCAAATACCTCGGCGCGCCCGAGCAGTGGGATATGGCCGAGCGGGCCATCACCGAGGCGGCTGCCGAAAAAGGGCTGCAGACGGTCACCGAGCTGGGCGAGGCTGCATTTTACGGGCCCAAGCTCGACTTCATGGTGCGGGATGCCCTTCAGCGCGAGTGGCAGCTCGGCACCATCCAGGTGGATTACCAGCTCCCGGAGCGGTTTCAGCTGGAGTATATCGGCGCAGACAATGAGCGGCACCGGCCGGTGATGATCCACCGGGCGCCCTTCGGATCGCTGGAGCGCTTTGTGGCGGTGCTGCTGGAGCATACCGGCGGCGACTTCCCGCTCTGGCTCTCGCCGGCGCAGGCCATCGTGCTGCCCGTAGCCGACAAGTACAACGAAGCCTGCGAGGCGCTCCGCCTCCGGCTCCAGGATGCCGGCATCCGCACCGAGCTGGACAGCCGGAATGAAAAAGTCGGGCGCAAAATCCGCGACGCAGAGATCGGCAAGTATCCCTACATGCTCATCGTCGGCGACCAGGAGCTGGAGCAGGACAGCGTCTCCGTGCGCAAGCGCAAGCAGGGCGACCTGGGCCAGATGACCGTCGCAGGCTTTATCGAGCATGTCCGGCAGGAGATCGCGGCGATGCTCGCATGAGCGGCGGGCTGATGTTCAAGGAGATTTTGCTTTTTCAAAGCAAAATCTCAACTTTGCTATTGAATCATTCCTGATTTTTTCCGAGTTTAGATTATTCTAAACAGCAAAACACCTAATTCTGAAATCATTTGGACCAGCCAAGAGGGCCTCAGCATTTCGACCGGAACCGCCGCCCTCCCTTCAGGGAGAAAGAGCGGGAGCACAGGATCAACAACGAGATCCGCGTACCTGAAATCCGTCTCGTAGGCATCGAACAGTACGCCGAGCTGCTCAGCGGCGGCCCCTATGAGGACGGCGTGTACCGGACCTCGGACGCGCTCCGGATGGCGCAGGATCTTTCCCTGGATCTGGTGGAGATCGCGCCGCAGGCTTCGCCGCCCGTATGCCGGATCGTGGAGTACTCCAAATTCCGCTACGAACTGAAAAAGCGGCAGAAAGCTGCCAAGGCCAATCAGCAGGTTTCCCAGATGAAGGAGATCCGCTTCGGCCCCAACACGGATGACCACGACTTCAACTTCAAGCTCCGCCACGCGCAGAAGTTTCTCCAGGAAGGGGACAAGGTCAAAGCCTATGTCCAGTTCCGCGGGCGGAACATCGTGTACAAGGAGCGCGGGTCCGACGTGCTCGGGAAATTTGCCCACGAACTGGAGGAGTGGGGCAAAATTGAAATGGAGCCCCGTATGGAAGGGCGCCGGATGATCATGATCCTCACGCCGAAAAAGGCAGCGGTCAAGTAAGGCCTGCTGCCGGATGTCCCATACATGCGCCCCGTCCTTGCAGGCGGGGCGCATGGCTGCTTATGCCTGCCGGAGCGAGGCTTCGATCTCGACGGCAAAGGCTTCCACAGGCGGGGTGCGCATGTCGGGGTCCTTGGCCAGATCGTCCCATACGCGCAGGGCGACGGCATCCGCATAGAAGGGCAGGGCCTCGAAGGCCTCCACTTCCGCCGGGCTCATCAGCCCGCCCTGCAGGTGCAGGCTCTGCAGCGAAGGGGCACTGAGCGTGTCCAGATACCCCTGCTGGGTGGTGCAGAGGTAGCGCTTGGCCGCCACGTGCAGGCGCACAGGCTCGGCCACTGCCGGCACAAAATGCCGGCTCAGGTAGCGCGCTGCCAGCTCCTCGTGGGCATCGTCGATGCCCTGGTCGGGCGCGTCGTCCGGGAGGTCGTGGAGCAGATGCCCTACGTCGTGCAGCAGGGCTGCGGCAATGAGCGAAGGCTTTGCGCCGGCCTGCCGGGCCAGCCATGCCGACTGCAGGGCATGCTCCAGCTGCGTCACGGCCTCGCCTCCGTAGAGGGAGCCGCCGCGCTCGCGGAAAAGGGTCAGTACATCGGCTACGACAGGATGCATGGCAGATCCGGGAAATTAAGCAGGTGAAGGAGGTCGGGTGGTACTTGCATGGTAAAGGTATGAAGCGCGGCGGCTGCCCATGCGGCTTAACAATCATTTAACACCGCCAGCCCGGCCGGAAATGTGCCGGCCTGCTTCCCGGAATGGAAAATTCCTGCGTATCTTACCCGTATCACTGCCAAGCATCCACCCTATGCAATCGCTCAGCAGACGCCAATGGCTTAAAACGGCCGGCATGGCCGGCGCATTTTCCCTCACAGGCGGTGCCTTCGCACAGGAAACGGCCCCTGCCGCTGCCCTGCAGGAGGGGCCTATCCGCCTCAACTCCAATGAAAACCCTTTTGGCCCTTCGCCCCGGGTGCTCAAGGCCATCGAGGAGGGCTTCCGGCACCTGTGCCGGTATCCCTATCCCTACATGCGCAGCCTGACCGAGGCCCTGGCCCGCAAGCACGGCGTAAGCCCCGACCACATCGTGCTGACTTCCGGCTCCGGCGAAGGCCTCAAGGCCTGCGGCCTGGCTTTCGGCCTGCACGGCGGCGAAATCATCGCCGCGCAGCCCACCTTCCTGGCCCTGATGGAATACGCGCAGCAGTTCGGCGCCTATGTCCACTACGTGCCCCTCGATGCAGAGCGGAACCACGACCTCGAAGCGATGGAGCGCCGGATGACCGGCCAGACCCGGCTGGTCTTCGTCTGCAACCCCAACAACCCTACCGGCACCCTGCTGCGGCCCGATCGCCTGCGCAGTTTCTGCCGCGCGGCCGCCGCGCGCTCGGTGGTGCTGGTGGACGAAGCCTACCACGACTATATCGGCGAAGCCGATTACCCATCGATGACCGAGCTGGTGCTGCAGGGGCTCAATGTGGTCGTGTCCCGGACCTTCTCGAAGGTGTACGGCATGGCCGGGCTGCGGATGGGCTACCTCATGGCCCGCCCGGATCTGGCGCAGCGGCTGCGGAGCCATGCCATGGCTACGCCCAGTGTGCCGGCCCTGCTGGCAGCCACAGCCGCGCTCGAAGACACGGAATTTTACCGCATGAGCCTGAGCAAGAACGCGGAATCGCAGGAGATGATGTACCGGACGCTGGACGGGCTGCGGTATCCCTACCTCCGCTCGCATGCCAACTTCGTCTTTTTCGACAGCGGCCGCGATGTGCAGGAGATGATCGGCGCGATGCAGGCGCGCGGCATTCTGATCGGCAGGCCGTTTCCGCCGATGCATACGTGGTGCCGGGTGAGCACGGGCCGGATCGCAGACACGGAAGCCTTCTGCAAGGCACTCCGGGAGCTGGCCTGATCCTGCGCGGGGTCAGAAGCTGCGCACGAGCTGCTGAAAGCGGTCTTCGGCCCGGTAGGGCTCAAAAGCGGGCCCCATGAGGAGCTCCAGCGCATCCTCGCCGGCATAGCGGGGGAGCGCCTGCTCCAGGTGGCGGTACATGGATTCGGGCTGGCGGGTGCGGGCGTAGATCTCGGCGAGGGTCGCATGCACGACGGGTGCCTGGGGCGCGAGGCGCAGGGCCTGCTCGGCATCGGCGAGCGCAGCTGCGTAGTCGCCGGCTTCCAGGTAGTAAAAAGCCCGGTTGTTGTAGGCGAGGGGATGTGCCTCGATGGTCAGGGCCCGGTTGTAGTCTTCCAGCGCCCTGGGGTTGCGCAGGGCAGCATAGAGGGCGCCGCGGTCCACGTAGTAATCGGCCCGGCCGGGCGCAACGCGCAGCAGGCGGTCGTACTCGGCAATGGCCTCGTCCACGCGCCCCAGTTCCTGAAAGCATTGGGCCCGCCAGATGTAGAGTTCTTCGGTCTCCGGCATCAGGGGCAGGGCCCGCCCGAAATCGGCAGCGGCCAGCTCGTAGCGGGGCGGCGACTGCTTGAAATAGCAGACCCCGCGCAGCAGCCAGCCTTCGGCGTCGGCGCCCGCTTCCAGGGCCTGGTCGAGGTATTCCATGGCCAGCTCGTATGCTTCGTGGCGCAGCGCGATCTGGGCCAGCAGCTTGAGGGCATCGGTATCATGCGGGTCCAGGGCGATGGCGCGCTCGAGGTCGGCGGCAGCGGCCTCGGTGTAGTCTTCAAAGCGTGCGCTCATGAGCAGCCGGGCGCGGAGCTTGTAGAAGAGCAGCTTTTCGGGCTCCAGCTCGATGGCCTGCTCGTAGTCGCTCTGCACCTGATGGAAAATATCGGGATCCTGATAGGCCTGCGGCTCGTCCTGGTAGAGCAGGGCAGAGCCCCGGAGCACGTAGAGCTGCGCCGTGACGGAGTCGCTCAGCGGCTCGTCTTCGCCGTCCTCCACCATCCGGATCGCCAGGCTGAGGCGTTCCCAGGCGTCTTCATAGTGCTGCGCTTCATACAAGGCTTGCCCCTGATCGATCAGGTGCATCAAACGGGTGACTTCGCGATCCATGCCGATAGCTACATAAAACCGGGGATGCAAACATACGCAGCCGGAGCGGAAGGCCTGCGGAATGGGGATAAAAAAGCATGCGGGCAGGCTGATGCCTGCCCGCATGCGGGGAAGGGCCTGGCGCAGGCTATTCCCGGACCCAGTCGTAGGGGCTGCTCAGGCATTCGGGATCTTTGAGGGACAGGCGCACCTCTTCGCGGAAGGTCTCGACCGAGCTCACGGCATCCACCCCGCCTACTTTGAGGCCTACGTCGTAGGTGCGCAGTTCGCCGCCGCCGGTGAACTCGAAGCAGTAGTGGTAGAATTTGTTCTCGTTGTCGGGCTTTGCCACGAGGAAGCGGCGGCCTTCCAGCTCGGTGACCCAGGCGGTAAACAGATCGGTGTCCAGGGCGTAGAGCTCGCCCCGTTCCAGGACCTCGATGGTATAGGTGCCTTTGGCTTCGCCTTTGCTGATCGTCACGCGCTGCATCTCGGCGGCGGCGTCGCTGCAGGCCCAGGTGCCTTCGAGCTTGGGATCATAGGCTGCCGCGTCTTTCTGGGCGGCGAGGGGGAAGGAAATGCCGACCGGGCAGCCGGTCAGGATGAGGGCGGATGCTGCGAGCCCGATGAGGAACAGTGGCTGGAACTTCATGTGCTTGGATGTTACAATTTCCCGTCTTCTGAAAACGATGCGGGCTTCAAGTATAGTATGTTCCGGCGGGAAAATCCAGTAGTTTGGAGCAGCCTGGAATATGTGGTAGCTTGCGAATGCCGGCACGGCAGCAACCTGCGCATAAATGGAACTCGGCGTACTAAAATCGGTTTCCCCCCGTCAGCGGTGGAGCAACGAAGCCCGCGATTTTACCCCCTGGCTCGCAGCCCATATCCGGGAATTGAATACAGCGCTGGGGATCGAGCTTGAGGTGGAGAATACCGAAGTTGCGGCAGGCCCTTACTCGGCAGATATTCTGGCGCGGGATACGGGAACGGGAAACTATGTGATCATTGAAAATCAGCTGGAAAAGACCAACCACGACCACCTGGGGAAAGCCATTACCTATGCTTCCGTGCTAGACGCCTCCATGATCATCTGGATTGCAACGGACTTTACGGAGGAGCACAAAAAAGCGCTGGACTGGCTGAATGATCACACCAGCGACGAAATTGCCTTCTACGGGGTACAGGTAGAGCTCTGGCAAATCGATGACAGCCGTGCTGCGCTTCGCTTCAACCTGGTCAGCCAGCCCAACCAGGCGGTCAGGCAGGCCGCCCGGTCCAGAGCGATGGAGGATCTTTCGGACAGCCGGAGGCTTCAGCTGGATTTCTGGACGAGATTCCGGGATAAACTGGCCCATACGAAGAAAATTGCGTCGATCCAGACGCCCCGCCCCCAGTACTGGTTTGATGTGACGCTGGGCAAATCGCATATTCATCTCTCGAATACCTGCAATACCGAGGAAAACACGGTGAGCGTGCGGATTTATATCCGCAATAAGATTGCCGACACCATGTTTCCGTACCTGGAGAGCCGCAAAGCGGAGATCGAGCGCGCTGCCGGCACGGAGCTGCAATGGAATCCCAATCCCGAAAACCGGGACAAAATCATCATGCAGCTCCACCGGACTGATTTCCGCGACCCGCGCAAGGTCGAGGAGGCGCTCGAATGGCTGGTGGAGCGGACAATCGTGCTCAAAGAGGTGTTTTCGGGGATTATCAGGCAGGCACCCTGAGGCGCAGCCCTGCGCTCAAGCCCAGCCGTGCGGACCGATGCCTGATGCCGACCGCTTTCAGCGTCAGCTGCAGCTCCGTTCCGGCACAATGCAGGATGCCTCAGGCATTCAGCCTGCGGGCTTCCTGTTTGTCGAATCCGTAGCAGATCAGCAGCCCGGCCGCATATGCCGCCAGGTCCCAGGGGTCGAAGGTGCCGCTGAGGATGCCGCCTGGCCAGTGCCGGGTTTTGAGTTCCGTGAGCAGGCCGAAGAGGAAGATGGAGAGGCCGGCCCTTTCCGGCGAGCGGCCAAACCAGCTGCCGGCCAGCAGCAGATGCGGCGGCTTCCGGTCTTTTTGCCAGAGTCCCCGGATGTGGATGTAAAACCATGCCGGAAACGCCAGGTCGGACAGGTAATTGGTGAAAAAGCCGCCCTGTACGCGCGCCATGAACAAGGCTGCCCCTGCCGCCCAGGCAGCCAGCAGCAGCCAGTATACAGGAGTCCAGCGGGTGTTCATGCTCCGGTCTTCGGATTGCGGTGCGGCTGCAACCTACACAAACGCGAGCCGCTCTGCAAGGCCGGGCAGATGGCGGCCTGCGTAGGCCTGCCCGCTGCTCCACGCGTGCCCGATCGGTGCCATGCGCAGGGCATTGTCAAAGGCCACCCGGCCCTATGCAGATCCGCAGTTCTTTCGCATATTGCCGCGTCGGCTCCGCTTCCGGGGCATCCGTATGAGTTGTGCAACTATAGATTCTGTACCATGCTTCTGCGATGCAGCTGTTTGCTGTTGCTGGTGATATCGGCGGGCCTGCGGGCCCAAACCCCGCTTCAGCCGTCGGGCGGCGGCGAGGCAGGCGCGATCTCGTGGCAGTCGTACACCCTGCCGGTGCCGGCGGCACCGCTGGCCAATCAAGGCTGGCAGCGTACCCGCCGCACCTTCCTGGCCGCACTGCCCGACGGGCGGATTGCAGGCATCTGGCAGAGCGAGGCCCAGTCCCGGCTCTTCCTCACCCTCGTCACCCCCGGCCAGCTCAGCAGCCAGACACGCCCGCTGCCCAATCCCATCGGCGGCAAGCTCCTCGCCGCCTGCTCCGATTCTGCGGGCATGCTGTATTATGCGCTGGCCACGCCCGGCCCCGATACGGTATCGCTCATGCTCTGCAAGGCCTCGGCTGAACGCGGCCTGCTGCTGCAGGAGCAGTACGAAACCGGCAGCGAGGCGTTCGATGTCTGGCAGATCGATGACAGCTACCCCCGCGTCATGCGCTGCCAGGGCCAGACCCTGCTGCTCATGCTCACGCAGGAATACCACGCGGGTTCCGACGGCCTCAACCACCAGGGCGGCACCGCCTGGCTTTTCGACGCCGCGACCCTGCGCATGACCCATGCCTACGGGCAGACTTCGGGCCACTCGTTCGACAACTGGCTGATGCCGGTAGGGCCGGCCGGCTATCTGGGGGTGGATCTGGGCGACAACTACCCCCGCGGCGTGCACCTGCACCGGTTCTCGATCCGGCAGCCGCGTGTGCGGAGCCAGGTGGTGTACACCTTCAAAACCGAGCACGGGACCCGGCCTTCGTATGCGGCAGGTCTGCCGGATTATCCGGTGTACCCGGAGATCAGCAATGCCGGGCGTACCTACTACCGCTGGTCCAACGACAATGCCACCTATGGCCGCATCGGCGGCCTGGCGGAGGTCTCGGACGGCTACCTGGTCTTTTTTACAGGCGAGCCTGGCCCCGACGGGAACAGCCTGGACAACAGCCGCGCCGGCCGGCAGGCGGCCGATCCCCGCAACGTCGGATTTGTGAAGGTGCGCAAGGATTTTTTCAACTACGAGGACCTGGCCGATATGATCCTTTCGCCCGGCGCGGCTGAAACCGGCGGATATTACAGCTTCGGCGGGGACTGGATGCCGCAGGCGAACCATGGCGTCAACTGGCTTACAGAATACAGCGATCCCGGGACGCCCTCGGCGCACCGGCTCCAGGTGGCGCAGCTGAGCCGCGGCCGCATCCTGCTGCTGTGGATGCTCGCCGCTTCGGAGTACGGCCGGGGCGAGGTGCGGGCGCTGGTGGTCGACGGCAACGGGACCGCTCTGGGGCCTGAGCTGCAGCTGGGGACCCAGATCGGCATGGAGCTGCGCGACGATCCGCTGGTGCTGGGAGGCGAGGCATGGCTTGCCGAGCCGGACCCCCGCGGCAAGGCGCTGATCCTGCACCGGATCCGGCTGCGGTGATGC
>JANRID010000008.1:0-10055 GCA_033765305.1 Bacteroidia bacterium | reverse complement strand
CGGCTGAGCGGAGCCGAAGCCCCGGCCTGAAGCGCGGTTTTGATGCCATATTGCAGGCGAGGCGGTTTCAACCCCTCGCTTGCAGCGGGCGCTGGGTCACCCCCCGGCCCCCCTCGCCTGCGCAGCGGCCTGCGCGCGAGGGGGGCGGGTGGAATGCGCCTGCGGCGCCGGGCTGGGCCGGGGGCTGAGCGGAGCCGAAGCCCCGGCCTGAAGCGCGGTTTTGGTGCCATATTGCAAGCGAGGCGGTTTCAACCCCTCGCTTGCAGCGGGCCGGGGTCACCCCCCCCGGCCCCCCCTCGCCTGCGCAGCGGCCTGCGCGCGAGGGGGCGGGTGGAATGCGCCTGCGGCGCCGGGCCGGCGGCTGAGCGGAGCCGAAGCCCCGGCCTGAAGCGCGGTTTTGATGCCATATTGCAGGCGAGGCGGTTTCAACCCCTCGCTTGCAGCGGGCGCGGGGTCACCCCCCGGCCCCTCTCGCCTGCGCAGCGGCCTGCGCGCGAGGGGGGCGGGTGGAATGCGCCTGCGGCGCCGGGCCGGCGGCTGAGCGGAGCCGAAGCCCCGGCCACAAACCCCATCGCTCGCAATAGAAAGCATATATGCATTCATATATACAACCCTAGTCTCGCGTATATATGCACACAACTCCTTCCTATATTTTTAGTCCTTGGTATACGAGAATTCTACAAGCAAAAAGGCAAGAAACATAAAAATCAAAGGGACCGGGCCAGGCGGAAGCCAAGGTAGTGGCGCCGGCTGCCGGGGTGCCAGTCGCGGCGGACCGACACTCGGGCGTCGACCGGGTCGCGGCGCCAACTGCCCCCGCGGGCCACGCGGTGCGCGCCATCAGCAGGCCCTTGAGGGCCGGCCTGTGCATCAGAAGAATACGCCTTATACCAGTCGCTGCACCACTCCCATACATTTCCGCTCATATCGTACAGCCCCAGCTCGTTCGGCTGCTTCTGGCCCACCGGATGCGTCTTGCTGCCGCTGTTGGCACGGTACCAGGCATAGTCCCCAAGCTTGCTTTCCTCGCTCGTGCCTGCCCACTTCGTACGATCGCCCGCGCCCCCTGCCGCATATTCCCACTCCGCCTCCGTCGGCAGGCGCCAGCGCTGGCCGGCCTGCTTGCTCAGCCAAGCGCAGTAGGCCACCGCATCATGCCACGAGACCCCGACAACCGGATTCCGGTCCGATGTCAGGGCATCCCCCAGCCGTTTGTAGCGATTATCCGTTCCGGTCTGGTAGTGATAGCGGCTTCCTTGCTTCATCCATTCTGGCCAGTTGCCGCCTGTCTGCCTGCAAAACGCCAGGTATTCCGATACCGTCACCGGATATTTCCCCAGGTAAAAATCATCCACCGTTACCTGATGGACCGGTTTTTCATTAGCGTCCCCATCTTCGCTCCCCATCCAAAACGCTCCCCCCTTCACCAGCACCATTTCGGGGATCGGGATTTCAGACAGAGGGGCAGGCTGATGTTCAGCGGCTTTGACCCGTACATCGGGGATTTCGCGCAGCCCCAGCAGCCCGAATATGCGCCGCCACAGGCGCTGGCGGTCCTGCTGCACGTCGGCGGGGCTGAGGGCGCCCTTGGAGCCTTCGTGATCGATGCGGCGGTACCAGCCGCCGAGGGCCTCGGCTTCGCCGGCTTCCTCCGTGCCTGCCAGGCGGAGCTGCATCTGCGCTACCGCCTCGCCCAGGCGGTCTTCTGCGAAGAGCGCATCGATGGCCGATGCCTGCTCTGCCAGCATCCTGCCCAGCAGCTCCTGCGCCTGCGGCACATGCGGCCCTTCCGGATGCTCCCGCAGGTAGGCCCGCAGCTCCGGGATGCTGCCCTGCGCCTTCCGGAATGCATCCGCTTCCAGCTCGTACGCTGCATTCCAGGCCTCCGCCTCGGCACTGAGGGGGGACTCCTCCGCAGGGAAATTCGGCTCCGGAAGGTTGGGCTGTATCCGGATCTCCGATGATTCAATGGATGCTGCCTCCTCCGCCTCCGGCGGCAGGGGAATGACCTCCACCAGCTTGCTGAAGGCTTCCTGCCGCCCTTCCGGGTCCTGCACGTAGCGGCGCAGGAACTGCGGCACCCAGCTGTCTTCCGGCAGCTCCGCCGGCAGGCTGTAATAGGCCGCCAGGGTCGCGCGGTCGGGCAGGCTCCGGTACTGGTGCGCTGCATCGCGCAGCAGCACCTGGATCTCCTCCAGCCAGGGCAGGTCCAGCAGGAGCTGCACGGGCATGAGCAGCAGGCGCCCCGCCCGCGCTTCCGGACTGCTGAAGGCCTCCGCCTTTGCATGGCCGTATTCGATCTCCAGCCGCCGCCCGCCTTCGGCGATCCGCCAGCCCGTCAGCCCGATGCCGCCGCTGCGTGCCTCGATGGCCAGCTCGATGGCGAGGCTGGGCATTGCCTCCACAGGTTCCCCCATGTTCAGGATCACGACGAGCTGCTCCGGCGACGATGCAAGCTGTTTCATCACCTCCTCCCGGTCGCGCGCTGCCACCTGGCCCAGGTCCATCCGCGCATCCGGGCCGGACCAGCGCCCCCGCGCGTCGCGCAGGGAAAACCATGCATACGGGCCTTCGGTCCGCAGGAATACCGCATCCAGATGCATGCCCGCCTCCATACGGGGCCAGGGCTGCGGCTGCTCCGGTTCGGGTTCCGGCGGCGGCGGCTCCTGGACGAATTTCGCCATCAGCCCCCTGGCTTTCAGCCGCCCTTCGAGCGCGCGGAAGAGCGCTTCCTCCAGCAGGCGGCGGAACATGCCGCCCAGGGGCGAGTCCAGCAGCCCGAAGGCCTGCCAGACGGCCTCGTACACCTCGGCCATGCGCAGCGCTTCGAGGCGCTGGAGGGGGTCTTCGGGCAAGCCCAGCTCGCGCGTGAGGCGGCGCAGCTCCATGAGCTGGCCCCAGCGTTCGCGCAGCGGGGCGTCGAAGCCCAGCTGATTGATAATGAGGAAAATACGGAGCTGCTTGGCGGCAAAGGAGGCCGGCGGCAGGCTGGCGTAGTCCGTCTCCAGCAGCTGGCCGAGGCGGTGGCGCAGCGGCCCTTCCAGGGCATCGTCCAGGGCTTCCAGCAGGCCGATGCGCGCCTCCGGCGGGATGGCGCCGCTGCGGAACCACGCGATGCGGGCCAGGGCCGTGATGGAATCGCGGCTGAGCAGGCTGCCGGGCTGGCGCAGCAGGGCTTCGAGCTGGCCGCCGAGCCAGAGGGTGAGGTTCCAGTGCAGCTCCGGGTAGATGGCGCAGGCGCAGACCCAGGCGAAAAGCGGCGGCGGCAGGTGCTGCCGCAGGCCCTCCACGCTGGGCGCCGGCTCGTAGTCCGCATCGAGGCGCCAGTCCAGCCAGTCGCGGCCGGCGGCGCCGTTGAGGCGGCCGATGGCATCCTGCAGGCCTTCGAGGCTGCCGGGGGCCAGCTCCATCTGCTCCGCCAGCACCGCCTCGGCATAGCCCCAGCGGCCCGCCGGCAGGGGGCTCAGCAGGGCGCGGGCAGGCCAGTGCTCCAGCCAGGCTTCGGCCCAGGGCATGAGGCCGCCGCCTACGGGGTCCACGAGCGCGTGGCCGTCGCCGAAGAGCAGCAGGCGCCGGTCCTGCGGCAGACCGGCATAGGGCTGCCAGCTGCCGTCCGGGCCGCGCAGCAGCCGGGGGTCCGACTCGTAGGTGTACTGCTCCACCGGCACGCCCTGGGCCTCCACGAGGGAGATCAGGTGCGCGGTCCAGCGGGCCTGATGGCCTTCCTGCACCCGCGTGTCGATGAGGGCGAGGTAGCCGGCAAGCTGCGGCAGGCGCTCGTACTGCAGGCGCACCTGCCCGGCATGCAGGATGGTCTCGGCGATGGTGGCCGCCAGGTCGATGCGGCGGCTGTACTCCGCGCCGGCCCTGCCCCGGAAGGGATGCGCCAGCAGCTGCTGCTCGGCAAGCCCGAGGAGGTCGGAGGGCGGCAGGGGCGCCGAAGGGCGGAAGCGGTAGGGTGCGCCGGGCGGCTCCTGGGGCTTGCTGCGCCGCCCCAGCGCAAAGCGCCAGATGAGCAGCGCCGAGAGCAGCAGCACGATCAGCACTTGCTGCCAGGCCATGCCCGCCAGCCAGAGCAGGCTGCAAATAAGCGCGGTCAGCAGGCCCAGGGCCGCAAGCTGGCCGCGCAGGGTGGAGAACCAGCCTGCCAGCCGCGAAGGGCGGGGCTCCGGACGGGCGGCAGGCTGCCCGGCGAAGGGCCTGGGCACCGGGCCCGACTTGGCGGCGGACTGCGGCGCCGCCTCCGGCAGGCGGTAGAAGCGGTCGAAGGTCTCGTGCACCAGCGCCTGCTGCTCGGGCGTATGCGCGAGCAGGGGCGCGAGGAGGTATTTGAGCTGCTGCCATTCCTGCCAGGGCGCCAGCGATTCCAGCACCTGGTTGACTTCCAGGCACTGCCGGGGCGTCAGCTCCAGCCCGGCCTCGCGGAGGCGGTGCAGGAAGGCCTCCATCGGGAAGGCGGATACCGGCGCGGCAGCGGGCTGCATGGGTTCAGGCGGATTTGCGGGTGGCAGCGGGCAGCTGCGCGCTCAGGGTTTCGAGGTCGGCGACGTGCTTGGCCAGCACGGAGTAGCTGATGAGCAGCAGGTCGGCATCGGCGGGCGAGAGCGACTCCCGGAAGCCGGGGCCTGCGGCGCGGAAGCCGTAGGCGTCCAGCACCTGCAGCCAGGAGAGCAGGTCGGAGGTGGCGGGCTTTTTCTTGCGGCAGAGGTCGCGCACCTCGGTAAAATGCGCCACCAGGGCATCGAGCTGCGCTGGGCTGAAGCGCAGGCCGCTGCCGCCCAGCCGCTTGTCCACAATCTCCCGCAGGCGGTCCGCATCGGGGAAGGGGATGTGGAAATAGACGCAGCGCCGCAGAAAGGCGTCGGGCAGGGGCTTTTCGCCGTTGCTGGTGATGACCACCACCGGACGGGCCGCATCCGCAGCCTTGAATTTCTCCCCCGATTCGAAGACCTCGAACGCCATGCGCTCCAGCTCGGCCAGGAGGTCGTTGGGAAACTCGCGGGGCGCCTTGTCGATCTCGTCGATGAGCACCACGGAGCGCTGCTGGTGCACGTGGGCGAGCCGGATGGCCTCGCCGAGGGCTTCGTAGCGGATGTATTCAGGGGCGGATTTCAGGCTGCCGCCCTCGATTTTGGCGCGGTTGGCGTCGGCGAAGTGCTGCAGCGAGTCGTAGCGGTAGAGCAGGTCGCGGGCGATGGAGTTGTGCTTGGCGGTGAAACGGAAGGGCTTCCAGGTTTCGCCGGGCTCCGGTGCCGGGCCGAGCTGCAGCTCGTGGGCGATGCTGTAGGCAAGCTGGGTTTTGCCGGTGCCGGGGTCGCCGGTGACGAGCAGGGGCTTGCCCAGGAGCAGGGCGACATTGACCGCCTCGCTGAGGCCGTCTGCGGGGAGATACCCATCGGGGTCGTCGAGCCGGGCGGGCGGCGCGACGGGCGGGAATTCGCGGGAGGTTTTGTAGAACTGGGGCATATGCGGAGGCGGTCAGGTCAGGGGCGGGGCAAATTGGCGGAGCCAGGCTTCGACCCGTTCCATCGGAGCTGGGTCGGGAACTTCGGCTTCCACACGCTGGAGAATATGCAGATCTTCGATCAGGCCGATTTTGCGGAGCGATTCTTTCACATGCCGGCGGGCGACAGGCTCCAGCGGAACCGGACGGGCATACACGGGCAGCGCGCAGCAGGCATCGATCAGTTTATGGAGCTTTTTGGCGGGGTCGGCGGAGCCGAACAGGGAAAATCCGCGCTTTTCTTTGTTTGCCTGGTGAATGAGCTGCACCAGCACAAAGACTTCCCGGCCAGCCGGAATGCCCGTCCGCCAGAACGCATCCAGGCACCAGCGCAGCAGCGGCTCCACCGCATCGCCCCATTCCACCCGGACCGGCAGGATGAGCAGCGGCTGGCGGCGGCGGGCGAAGAGCGCAGCGGCTTCCGGATGATCGACTTCCAGCTTTCTGACAATCTGATAGCTGAATGCCTCCTGCGAGGTATCCGGCCTGAGTGTCAGCTCATCCGTGACAAAGGCAGCTTCGTCTGCCGCGCTGCGTTCGCGGCGGATATCTTCCGCCAGCCGCTGCGCGAGGCTGGCGGGGCTTTCCTCTTCGGGGCCGTGGATCAGCAGCACCTTGGGCCGGTCCGGCGGCTGGGCGAACAGGTGCTCCAGGGCAGCGCTGGCCGTTTCGCGGTCGCAGCGCTTGTAGAATTCGCGGGGAATGGAGAGGCGGCGGGGGACGGAAGGAGGCGGCGCCGGCGGTTCCGGGCTGGCTGCAGGCGGCTTGCAGTAGAGCTTCGGCACATCGCCGCCCTGGCCGCATTCGAGGTCGATGGCATTCGCCCCTAAACTGAATGCGTGCGAGAATGCACGCGCGAGATCTTCCATTCTTTCCAGATCTTCTGCTTTAAACCTAAACAAGCCGTCGTACAGGCCTTCCGAAAAGGCGATATGCCCTGCGCCGCCGACCGCTCCGGCATGCGTAATGGCCGATGGCAGAAACGTAAAGGCCTCCAGCTGCTTTTCACCGAGGGGCGCATTCAGGATCACCGCCGAAAGGCTGCCGGAAAAGTTTTTCAGCAGCTTTGCAATTATCTGTATCTCAACCTGTTTTTCCCCATTTCCTTCATCGTGCAGCAGCAGCTTCCCATCGCGGCTCACCGGCGCGGACAGGTGCACCATCCAGGGGTTGTGATCGAGCAGCGCCTGGCGCAGGTCTGTAATGCGGACGGCCGGTTTTTCCACCAGCGTGAAGGTCCCATGCTTGTCCGCTTTGCTCTTGGCGTTCTGAATTTTGTTCAATTCCTGGGCCGTCCAGGGAGCCAGGTTCCCCGGATTCGCTTGCAAAATCAATATGACTTTCTGTTCAGGCATGCATCGGCGCTGAAGATATGCAACACCGGCCAATTGCGGAACATGCGCAGCCCCGGATCGCTGTAAAACCGGATTTTTTTGTTATTTGACGCAATACTTCCCCCTATGCGAAGCCTCCTCCGCCTGCTGCTGCTCCTGTCTGCCCTGCTGCTGCGCCTGCATGCTCAGCCTTCGCTGTCGTTCTTCACCGAGCTGCCCGGCGAGGGCTTCCGGATGATGCTCAGCGACAGCAGCGTGATCCGCGACCTCCAGGCGATGCGGGCGTCGCTGCGCGTGGGGCTGCTGGACCTCGATGCCGCCGAAGCCGAGGGGGTGCGCATGCTCAACGCGGCGGGCATTCCGGCCTACGCCTGGCTCCTGCTGCCGGAGGCGGAGGGCTACTGGTTTCACGCCGGCAACGGCGGGGCGGCTCTGAGCCGCTACGAAGCCTTCAAGGCCTGGAGCGCCGCCGAAGGGCTGCGCTGGGCCGGGGTGGGCATCGACCTGGAGCCTTCCATGCCGGAGATGCGCCTGCTGCTCGACCATCCGGCGCGGGGCATCGTCCGGGCCTTCGGCCGGCTGTTTGACGACTCGCTGACGCGGCGCGGCGCGCCGGTGTACGCGGAGCTGATCCGCCGCATCGGGGCCGACGGCTGGACCGCCGAGAGCTATGTCATCCCGCTGGTGCTCGACGGCCGCGCCACCGGCAGCGAGGGCTTCCTGCGCCTGATGGGCATCCTCGATGTCCGGACGCCCCGCGAGATTCCGATGTGCTACACCAGCGCGATCGGCAATCCGGGCATCATCGCCCGCTACGGCGCCATGACCGGCGCTGTGGCCCTGGGCAGCACCGGCGGCGGCGTGATCATCGACGGCGCGCCGCTGCGCGCCATGGTCTGGGAGGAGCTGGAGCGCGACCTGCGCATCGCCGCCGGCGCAGCCCGGGAGATCCATATCTTCAGCCTCGAAGGCGCCGTGAAGCAGAACTGGCTGGGCCGCCTGCGCGGCTTCGATTTCAGCCGGACGCTCCCGCTGGATACGCAGATGCAGGAGCAGGATCAGCGCCAGCAGGCCTTCACCCTGCGCCTGCTCTGGTGGCTGGACCATCCGCTGCTGCTGAGCGCGGTGCTCATCGGCACGCCGCTGCTGGTCCTGGCCCTGCTGATCCGGCTGGCCTGGTGGCTCCTGCGCCGCTTCCGCCGTATGAAAAGCCGTCCGGATGCGTTATCTTAGCGGTTTGAACGCCGCCCCCGGTCCGGCGCCGGAACCGCACGCTAAAGCCCCTTGCGATGATCACACCGATTGAAATCCGCCAGCAGCAGTTCAAAAAATCGCTGCGCGGCTACGATAAAGAGGAGGTGCAGGCCTTTCTGCTGGCCCTGAGCCAGGAATGGGAGCGCCAGCTCGACGCGCACCGCGCCCTCCGGGAGGAGCTGGACCGCATGCGCGCCAGCTACAAGACGCTCAAGGATGTCGAAGACATGCTGCACAAGACGCTCATGCAGGCCGAGCAGTCGTCGCGCGACACGCTGGACAATGCCCGGCAGAAGGCCGAGCTGAAGCTGCGCGAAGCCGACGTGCGCGCCCGCGAGATCCTGCGACAGGGCATCGACGAGCGCACGAAGCTGGAGCGCGAAATCGCCGACCTCACCCGCCACCGCGACCAGGTGCTGAGCCAGCTGCAGATTTTCCTCAAAGGCCAGCTGGAGCGCCTCGGCATGTACGACCTCCAGCCTTCCCCCGCCGCAGACCGCCCGTCGCTCTACCCCTCCGATCCGATGGCGTCCTTCGACGATGCGGTGGATGAGACGGAGGCGCGCTCGCATCTGCTGGATGATATTGTGAGTGAACTGTGAGCGTGGGTAGTGGGTAGTGGGTAGTGAGTAGTGGGTAGTGAGTAGTGGGTAGTGAGTAGCAGGAATGCGAAAGGGGGAGCACGTATGTGCGCCTGCGCCGCCACCCAAAGCCAGGCAGCCCGCTGTCCCATTCTCTGAATCCATACCCCATACTCAATACGCAATCCCCACTACTCAATACTCCCCAAAGTCCGCTGCCCTGAATCCGTACCCAATACTCAATACTCAATACGCACTACTCAATCCCCTCCAATGATTCTCTCCGACACCCGAATCCTCGAAGCACTCGACCACGGCCACATCGTCATCGAACCCTTCCGGCGCGAGCGGCTGGGCAGCAACAGCTATGACGTGCACCTGGGCAAGTACCTGGCGGTGTACCGCGACCGCGTGCTGGATGCCCGCCGCCACAATGCCATCGAGGAGCTGGAGATTCCCGAGGAGGGCTTCGTGCTGGAGCCGGGCACGCTGTACCTGGGGGTGACGGAAGAATACACCGAGACGCACCGCCACGTGCCCTTCCTCGAAGGCAAAAGCAGCGTGGGCCGCCTGGGCATCCACATCCACGCCACCGCCGGCAAGGGCGATGTGGGCTTCTGCAATACCTGGACGCTGGAGATCACCGTCGTGCAGCCCGTGCGCGTGTACGCGGGCATGCCCGTGGGGCAGCTGATCTACTTCGAGGTCGCCGGCGAGGTGATGAACGACTACCACCACAAACCCTCTGCGAAATACAACCAGCGGACGGACCGCCCCGTAGAATCCATGATGTGGAAGAACCGGTTCTGAGGCCGGGCCCCGCGCGCTCAACCCCCAGCCCATGCTGCGAGTCCTGATCATCGAAGACGAACCCCCGGCCGCGCGGCGGCTCGAACGCCTCCTGCTGCAGCTGGAGCCCGCCGCCCAGGTGCTCGACACGCTGGATACTGTGCGCAGCGCCGCTGCCTGGCTCGCCGCCCGCGAAGCCGACCTGATCTTCCTCGACATTCACCTCGCCGACGGCAACAGCTTCTCCATCTTCGAGCAGGTGCAGGTGCGCACGCCGGTGATTTTCACCACGGCCTACGACCAGTACGCCCTGCGGGCCTTCCGGCTCAACAGCGTGGACTACCTGCTGAAGCCGGTGGAGAAGGAGGAGCTGGCGCGCAGCCTGGCCAAATTCCGGGAGCTGCGCAGCGCGGCCCCCGCGCTGGACGTGGCAGCCCTGCTGGAGGCGATGAAGCCGCAGCAGACCCCGGCCTACCAGAAGCGCTTTCTGGTGCAGGCGGGCGAAAAGCTCCGTTCGGTGCCCATCGAGGAGGTGTCGTACTTCTACGGGCAGCAGAAATTCGTCTTTCTGATCACGCGCGACAACCGGCGGCA
>JANRID010000004.1:0-70618 GCA_033765305.1 Bacteroidia bacterium | reverse complement strand
TTGGGGTTGGTGCTGCCGTTGTAGCCCGTGCGGCCCGGCAGGGTGGTGCCCCTTCGGCTCCGCTCAGGATAAACTCCGGGGTCGTAGTCTGAGTAGCTGATCACATCCGTCTCCCTTCGGCTGCGCTCAGGATAAACTCCGAAGTCGCGGGTGCCGTTGGCATCGGTATCGCGGGCTATCTTGCGGTCGGAGATGACGGCCAGGACCAGCGCAGGGGCGGTCCGGCAGGCCGCCCCCAGGGTGATGCTGCTGTCATACAGGCTGTCCACCTGCGCCCGGAGCGGGGCGAGCAGGCAGAGCAGGGCCAGGAGGGGCAGCAGGCGGCGCATGGGGTGAAGATAGATAAAAAGGGGCGGGTGCGCAAGAAGTGTGGGCGGGTGTAGCCCGCTGGAGAGCTGGTAGGAGGTACGTAGCCTCGCGCCAGCGGGGGGTTGTTTTGGTTCCATCCAATGCTGTATGAGTGTATTGCATCTTATTCCAACCTAACCAACGACGGGCGCAAACCAAACTGTCGTAGAGTAATTTTGAAAACAGGGTTAACACAGTCATTGAGCCCAATCGAAACGACCGGAAGCGACAATTTGGTTTGCGCCCCCAACGACTATCTTTCATTCCTGTCATTACCGTTTTACCAAGTGTAGGATTGGACATGATTTCTTTCATGGCCAACTGCTCTGTGAGATTCGCAGCTGTGGTACGTCCGGTAGAACCTAAGCCCAGAGGCTTTAACAAGTTTGTACTCGTCTTAGCGGCAACTCCTACAATGCAACCTCTATGCTATTTATTACCTCCCTTTTACCGTTGATATTTTTAACAAAAACAAACTCCAAGCTATCAAATTTCAAGTTAGTATAACCAACAACTTTATTCGCTTTATCAAGCTCAGCTACTTTGATACTATCTAATGGAGTAAAACTGCTTTGAAAAGCTACGAATACAAATCTCTTTTCAGAATTATCTTTATCCTTTACCTCAATAAAATCTATTGATGCATAATCGTCATAGTTAAAATTGTATTTAGCAACTCGATATTCTGAAGCAACTTCTCCAGTCATCGAAGAACAAACAATGTTCGCATACAGGGATTCCGTAATATTATCCCAGTCATCGTATGCCTCACCTTCTTTCCATTTGATTTTTGCTTTTTCAAGCCACGGGATTATTGATAGCAACGCTCCTCTGAATATTGCTAATAATTCGGTTACAGATGTTTTCCAGTTATTGCTCATGATTAATTCCCCCATACTTGTTTTAATAGATTTAACTGTTCTTGTGTTGGTGCGACCTTTGGCCCGAAGCCTTGTCCGGGAATTACTGATTTTGCTCTATCCTTTGTAACATCCCAAATCACTTTACCAGCATCATCAGTAATGAAAATTCTTCCTTGTCCACCTTTTACTACACTATTTGCCGGACCTGTTAAAGTCTTTACCAATTGCCCGCTACGACCACCACTTAAAACAATATCTGAACGTATTGCAAGGTTACCTGCACCCTTAGCGGCCCCTCCCACCGTCACGCGATTCATCACATAGCCTGCTCCATATCGCATCAGTGAACTTACGCCTTGCCCTACCATTATAAACTCAATGGGGTCAATAGGCACCATTGAACCCCGTCGGCTTCGCTCTCGCGCATCAATTCCTGCTTCGATACCTGCGGCCAGGCTACCTAAGCCAGAATAGATAAATGACTCGTCAAATTCTGCTGCATTAAACTCATCTATACAATCTTCCAGCAGGCATTGCTTCACCCTCTCCGGATCATCATAGCCAGTAGTATTAATAAACATACCATGCGCGCGGCCTATATTGTACATCAGGGTGCCGTAATCCTGTGCTGTATAATAACCACTCTCCGAAACATCTACTTGCCCATTAACTATGGCTCCATAAGCTCCACCTGAATGGTATATCACAGGCACCTGCCCAAATCCCGTGGGGGTCGGGTAATTTACCGAAGTTGGCCCACCTTCTTTCTGCGTGCCGTCTATTCCAATATAAGATACTAATGCTGGCTCCAGCCCCTCCAGCTCCACCGCATCCAGCACCCGATTCCCGCTAAAGGCACACGGACTATTCCACGGATACTCCGGCGCCAGCGGGTCCACACTCAGGAAGCGGCCGATCCTGGGGTCATGCACCCGGTACGTAAAGGCGATGGCATTGCCGTCGCCGTACAGCTCGTCGTCGCTTTCCCTTCGGCTGCGCTCAGGGCAGGCCTCGCCCTGGAAGCCGTAGCGGTGGCTGGAGCTGGTGCTGCCGTTGTAGCCGGTATAAAAACCCTGATGAGGGTTCGGAACCCTCATCAGGGCTGAAACGCCCCCGCCGCCTGCCCATGCGCTGCCCAGGCTGGCCAGCAGCCAGCAGATCAGGGCGAGGGGGCAGAGGAGGCGGCGCATGAGGTGAAGATACACCAAAAGGGGCTGAGACGCAAGAAGTGTGGGCGGGTGTAGCCCGCTGGAGAGCTGGTAGGAGGTACGTAACCTCGTGCCAGCGGGGGGGGGGGTTAGTTGATTCCGTGGCAAAAAATTCCGCATATACTGTACCATCCATCCCCAAGTGAGAAAATGAATGGCTTCTTTCCCGTAGTTTGATTTCTAACCATTCCCCGCAGTGTTTTGGAAGAGCACCCAAGTTGATGTTTATAGTTCTCTTTATGATTCAATGGATAGAAAAGCCCTTGATCATCATTGAGATATATAAGTATATTATCGTTACCATATATACTCAGCTTCTCAATGGGTATTTCTTCTAAGGTGCTGGAAATTTTTTTAAATATTACTCCTGCATTTTTCGAGAATTGGCTATCGGCATTTGTATTTTGAAGCTTATTTTCTTTAAAATGCAGAATGATGCTTTCTTTTTTGTCTATAAAAGAGCTGTCTTTATCGAAGGTAATCCAACAGTTCGAAACTCCATCTTCACAAATAAGAGAAAACTTTAGAGTTGTGTGTCGATTAGAGACTGAATCCAACCCTTTTACACATTCAATTAATGCATCTAGTTGAGGTCTAACTCTAAAGTGCAATAGTCGAACTTCATCTTCTGTATACACTTGTTTACATGAAGAGAGACAGACTCCAAAATATAATACAATCACCATTATGCCGGTGAGAATCTTAGTTTTAATATGCAGAATCATGGGCATATGATTATTAATCCGTTAATCTTAGTTTCTAGGATACCACTGAGGGAACTTAACCTCTAACGCATCTTGTACGTTTACTTTCCAATCCCTTACTGGCTTATTAGCGTCAGCATTGTAAGGGGATACCTGCGTTTTATAATCCGGTGTTCCAAAGTACCATGTTAGCGCCTGTTCGACATGATTTCGTAATCCATCGTAATACCTGCCATTATTTTTAGCAAGAAAAAAACCAAAAGTCCAAGCATATACTTCCCCCCATTCATCTCCATTTCCTTCCACAGTTAGGTGAATAGCTTTATTATCCTGAGCAAGAGCCTTATATAAGGTCCAAGTATCTAATCCTATATAAACTTGAGCTGCTGCATACCCCCAATAGAGCATTCCTACCTCATGCCGATTCATTAGTAAAGTTTCGCCATTTCCAAATTTCACTTCAATAGCCTGATCTTCTGTTATACTCCTAAGAATTCCTTTATTTTTATAATCGTGTGCCCCATTGGTGCCAGAGTTCATCCAGAACAAAACTCTCCCGGCATCATTAAACCCTCCTTGCTCGCTCCTTTCCAATAGGCCTCCAGAGGTTACATCTCTAAATGTTTTTTCAGATAATACTTCTCCTACATAAACTGTAGAATGGTACATTTCTGGAGCATCTTTGTTCTCATCACCAAATAGAGAATGGTATGATAGTCCACGGGAGTAGCTACGTCCTTGGCTGCAATATTGGCCATTGTTATCTTCCACATAATATTGCACTGTTTCAAAATTCTCTTGATGCGATAATTTTCCATCTTGGTTATAATAAAGCTTCTCTAGTCCTTCTAGCTCGATAAACGCAATCGTGCTATTCTCCGAAAACGCATACGGGCTATTCCACGGATACTCCGGTGCCAGCGGGTCCACGCTCAGGAAGCGGCCTATGCGCACATCATGCACCCGGTACGTAAAGGCGATTGCATTGCCGTCGCCGTACAGCTCGTTGTCGCTCTCCCTTCGGCTGCGCTCAGGGCAGGCCTCGCCCTGGAAGCCATAGCGGTGGTTGGGGTTGGTGCTGCCGGTATCAAAACCCTGATGCGGGTTCGCAGCCATCAGGGCTGAAACACCGCCGCCTGCCCATGCGCTGCCCAGGCTGGCCAGCAGCCAGAGCACAAGGGCGGAGAAGCGGGGGACAGCGCGCATATCAGTTGCCCGGGTCAGGCAGGCGGAGGGGCTGGGGCAGCGGAGGCCCGGAAAGCCGGCTGTTCAGCGCCTCGGCACGCGCCTGGGTGCGCCGGCGGATTTCAGCCAGCTTCCCGGCCATGTCAGGCAGGTGCGCGAGGCTGCCTGCCGCCTGCTCTTTCCAGGCCCAGACATCGAGCTGGGCTTTCGGTATCTTGTTATGCATCGCCGGTGAGTTCTGATGGGGTGAGGATCCGGAGCGGATGGGTATAGCCTTGCGTCAGGTTCAGGGTCAGAATCCGCCGCTCGCGGCTGATATTGGCCAGATGCTTGAAATTCCAGCTGACAAGATAGTCTATATGGCTGACTGTGCAAAAGGCGACATGCAGCGCGTCATACAATTTCTTGGGCGGCAGAACCCCCTGCTCCAGATAGAGCCCGGCCAGCCGCCCGATCTCCGCCTCCGGCTCCGCAGGCAGCACGGGAATGCGGTACTGCATGATGATCTCCTCCAGCCGGGCCCGTTCTGCGGGATCGGGAGTCTGCTGGATTTCGTCCAGAACATAGACGGATATCACCGTCCTGTACTTGTCCAATCTGACGAAGTGGTCAAAAAAATCAAGTGTGATCTCCTGTTTTTCAGGGGCATCGTCGGCAAAAATGAAATTGATCACCGAAGTGTCCAGATATACGAGCGGCTTGACCATAGCCTTAAGATACGCAGGCGGAAGCACAGATGCAACCTGTTCCGCAGGCAGATGACAGGGGCTGGCTTCGGACGCCTGCACTGCGTGCTAATCGGGGGGCGGCCAGGATAGGGGCGCCGGGCTGGTTGGCGAGCGCAAGGGCGGTCCGGCAGGCCGCCCCCAGGGTGATGCTGCTGTCATACAGGCGGTCCGCCTGCGCCCGGAGCGGGGCGAGCAGGCAGAGCAGGGCCAGGAGAGGCAGCAGGCGGCGCATGAGGTGAAGATAGATAAAAAGGGGCTGAGACGCAAGAAGTGTGTGTGGGCGGGCATAGCCCGCTGGATAGCTGACACGAGGCACAGCCTCGCGCCAGCGGGGGGGATCATTACCCGCGTGCTCAATTCCCCTGTGCAGGAAAGCCTGCCCAGCGATATTACCCAGACAGTGTGGTACCTTGATGCGGCTGGCCGCCTGCAAATGGACAAGCTGCTGGAGGCTTTTGTGGATTTTTACCGCTGGAACTCCGAGTCCTGGCTGGAACGCTTTGATTACAAAGAGGCCGGCCACCAGTTGTTATTAATGGCTTTTTTGCAACGCATCATTAATGGTTCGACTCCGCTCACCACAAGTGGCGGAGGCCGCATCGAGCGCGAGATGGCCGTCGGCAACGGTCGTACGGACCTCGCGGTCTTCTGGAAGGACCAGGTGATCCCCATCGAGATCAAACTCAACCACGATACCCGCACCCGCGACATGGGCCTTCGCCAGCTCGGGCGTTATATGGATAAACTCGGCCAGCAGCGGGGCCATCTGGTGATCTTCGAGAAGCTGCCCTCCAGCGTGCTGCCCTGGGAGCAGCGCATCCGGCGGGAGACGGTACAGGCAGAAGGGCGGGAGGTGGAGGTGTGGTGGATGTGAGGTTTTTTTTGCTGGGATGAAAGGCGGTTGTTACGTACGCCTTGCTCATGTAGCGGTATGCGTGGAGCTTGGTCTCTGGTCATGGGCGGGCGTAGCCCGCTGGATAGCTGACACGAGGCACAGCCTCGCGCCAGCGGGTTAAACTCCCTTAAATGTAGTATCCTTATTAACTTTCATCAGCTTTGTTGTGAACAATCCTTTGGGCCTCTCTGAATTTCAGACCCGTTATCCCGGCTTCCTCAAGTTTTTGCTTCAACGGCTCGGAACAAAAATAGGATACCCTAAACTCGGGAGGCATTCTGAAAAAATCCCAATCAAACGATGGCAGAAGGACTAGCTTCATGTAGCCTCGCTCTAATGGATTCGTTTCACGCAAAAAAGCATCAAATGCTTCCCGGGAAGTAATTTCCAGGTCTTTCCGGCTGAAATACTCGTTCCCGCTAAAAAAAGAGGATTGCGGAATGTCGATATGATCCAAATCAAACGTGTGTCGAAATACGACCCACAAATATTTGAGGTCGTTCCCGTGATAGTCAATATTGAATTCGACCACCCGATATTCAGGAACTTTGAACTGATCAAGAATACTCAGCGTCCGCTCAGTCATAACGAAGCCACGAGAACTTGGCAGCGGGCACAGCAAAAGGTCCGTTGGTTCCGTCTTTCCGATATAGCGGTAGCCCGCCGGGCGAACCAATGCTTCAGGAAAAGTGCGAGGATGAAAATCTATTGTGCTGTAAAAAGGCTCGAATTCCGGAGCAATATCGGTATCGTACACCATGGGGTCGTTACGGAACTCCGCATCTGAGTCAAAAATGAAATACCTCATATTTTCAATCTGCTTGTGCTTGGTTAAGTTTACGAAAGTACTCATTCAGCCTGTTGTCTGTACCTGAACCAGCATTATTCATGATTTTCTCCATATGATCGACAAGCTCTTGCCTCAGTTTTGAAATCGCATCAAGTTGTCCAACTATGTCAAGCCCCATGTCGTCAATTTCAGTTAGTCTGTTGCGAACATACGTATTATATTCAGGATGGCTGATTGCCCCGTTCCGGGCCGGAGGGGGATTCTGTTGTCCGTGGGGGCTTCGGCCGGCAGCTGATGCTTCCGTTCCTTGCTGTTCCCTTGATACACCGCTTGCCCACAACCCTCCGCCCGCCCGCTCCGTACCTACCCACCGATGCAGCCTCAGCCGCCACCCGCCTCCCGCAACGCCTACGCGGCGATGCTCCGCACCGCCTGGCAGTTCTCCAAAGGGGAACGCGGACGCTATGTGCTGATTTACAGCCTGTTTGCCGGAAGCAACCTCGTCTTCGCCCTGGAGCCTATCCTCTGGGGCTGGTATATCGATGCCCTCCAGCGCAACGGCGCCGCTGCCCTCAGTCAGACCGGCCTCTACGTCGCTGCCTACCTGGCCCTGCGCCTCGCCGACTGGGCCTTCCACGGCCCCGGCCGCGTGCTGGAGCGCGAGCTGGCCTTCACCCTCAGCCGCAACTACCTGGAGGACATGTACCACAAGGTGCTGAGCCTGCCCGTCAAATGGCACCAGGACCACCACAGCGGCTCCACCATCAGCCGCATCCGCAAGGCCTATGAAGCCCTCAAGGAATTCTTCCAGAACGGCTTCATGTACCTCCACGCCCTGGCGAAATTCGTCTTCTCCTTCGCCGCCATGCTCTACTTCACCCCGCTCTTCGGCGCGGTCGGCGTGCTGCTCGGCTTCCTGACCATCTACGTCATCCTCCGCTTCGACCGGGTCTACATCCTGTCGCTGGACGAGGTCAACGAAAAGGAGCACGAGGTGTCGTCCACCCTCTTCGACACGCTCTCCAACATCCTCACCGTCATCACCCTCCGGCTCGAAAGCCGCCTGCAGCAGGGGCTCATGGGCAAGGTCATGGCGGTGTTCCCGCCCTTCCGCCGCAATGTCCGCATCAACGAGTGGAAGTGGTTTGTGGCCGATATGATCGTGGGGCTGATCTACGTCATCACCATCGGCGGCTACGTGTGGCAGCAGTGGGAGCCGGGCCAGCCTTTCCTCGTCGGCGGGCTGGTGACCCTGGTAGGCTATGTGCTGCGCTTCACGAGCGCCTTTCACGACATGGCCTGGCAGTACACGGACATCGTGCGGATGAATACCGACATGCAGACGGCCCGGTTCGTGGTGGAGGCCTACGAGCGGCAGCACCGCCCGGAGCCCGGCGCGCCGCTGCCTGCCGGGTGGAAGGAGCTGTCCATCAGCAGCCTTTCCTACCGCCACCAGACACAGCCTGAAGGGGGCATCGAGGCCGGGCCGGGCCTGCGCGGGGCGGAAATCGTGCTGCGGCGCGGGCAGCGCACCGCCCTCATCGGCGAGAGCGGCAGCGGCAAAAGCACCCTGCTGGCCCTGCTCCGGGGTCTTTACGAGCCGGAACCGGGGGCTGTGATCCGCGCTGACGGCCGTCCGGCCGATCCGGCCGCAGTAGCCGACGCGGTGACGCTCTTTCCCCAGGAGCCCGAAATCTTCGAAAACACCATCCGCTACAACATTACCCTGGGCCTGCCCGTGGAGGAGGCCGATCTGCTGGAGGTCTGCGAGCAGGCGCAGTTTGCCGAGGTGCTCGCGCAGCTGCCCAAAGGCCTCGAGTCCAATATCCAGGAGAAGGGCGTCAACCTCTCCGGCGGCCAGAAGCAGCGCCTCGCACTCGCGCGGGGCATCCTTGCCAGCCGCGCCTCCGACCTCGTGCTGCTCGACGAGCCCACCAGCAGCGTGGACCCCAAGACCGAGCTGCTCATCTACGACCGGCTGTTCGAGGCCTTTGCAGACAAGGCGGTGGTGTCGTCTCTGCACCGGCTGCACCTGCTGCCGCGCTTCGACTACATCTATGTGCTGGAGCAGGGGCAGATTGTGGAGGAAGGCAGCTTCGAGGAGCTGCGGCGCAGCGGCCCGCGCTTCCAGGAGCTCTGGCGGCACCAGGAATCTGCCGAAACTGTCTGAACCGATCCGTATATGCACCCCTGCCGCCCCGCTGCGGAGGCCGACTTCGGCTTCATCTTCCGGCTCTACATGCACCCCGAGACCAATCCCTGGCTGCTCTACGAGCCCATGCCGCCGGAGGCATTCCGGCCTGTGTTCGACGCGCTCCTGCATCAGCAGGTGCTGTATGTGTTTGAACAGGAAGGAGTTGCGGCTGGCATGTTCAAGCTCATCCCCCAGCCGCACCGCAACAGCCACGTGGGCTATCTCGGCGGCGTGGCCATCGACCCGGACCTGGCAGGCCGGGGCCTGGGCTACCGCATGATACAGGCGGTGCTGGCGCTGGGGCGCAGCCGCGGCCTGCAGCGCATCGAGCTGACGACCGCCGTCATCAACCGCCGGGCGATCGGCCTTTACCGCAAGGCGGGGTTTGAAGCGGAAGGCGTGCTGCGCCGCTACACCTATCTGCGGCAGCAGGGCGTGTATCTGGACGAGGTGATGATGGCCTGGGTGGAGGCGGAATAAAGCGGCGGGCTGCCAAGGCCGGAAACTGCTTGCGGGCTGGGAATTATTGCATAATTTGCCAGCAAAACCGCTGCCCTGCCGTGCTGAGACGCTGTATTGCGATAGCCCTGATCCTGTGCGTGTTACTTCAGGTGACAAGCCGCATGTGGATTGTGGTGGCTTTCAGGGTCAATCAGGACTACATCGCGGCCTACCTCTGCAAAAACCGGTTCCGGCCCGAGCTGCAGTGCAATGGCAACTGCGTGCTGATGCAGCGCCTCCGGGAGGCGGAGCGGGAAGATGCCCAGGCGGCCCCGCAGGTGGCGGCCAGCCGGCCTGAGGCTCCCTTCCTTTGCCCGCCGCAGCTTGAACACCCGGCCCCGCTGCTGCCGCTTGCCGCAGGGGTGCGGCCGGATACCGGCCCGCTGTGCTGCCCCGGCCCCTGGATGCTGGATATTTTCTGGCCGCCGGAGCTGCTCCGCTGCGCGGGCTGAGCGTGCGGATCCGGGCTGTCGGCCCGGCTGTTTGCGCAGGCAATGCCAGTTCATGCGGCTGCTGCCATGCAGGCCCGAGGGCCGCATGGGACGGCTGCGCTTATGCTGTCCCCGCTGCAGCCTGCGCATTGCGCGCTGCCGCAGGGGTTTCTGCCTGTATGTGTTTACCTGAATTTTTTTTGCAATGAAACAGCTTTTCATATGGCTGGCCATTGGCGTGGCCTTGGTGCAGCATGCCGCAGGCCAGCGGATTACCGGATCGGTCAGGACCACGTCGGGGGATGCAGTCCCCTATGCTTCGATTTCGGTGCTGAATATCGCCCGCGGGGCGGTGACGGGGTCGGAAGGCACGTACACGCTCCTGCTGCCCTACGGCAGCTATCAGCTGGTGGCGCAGGCTCCGGGTTATGCGGCCCGTTCGCTGGAGGTCGCCGTCGCGGAGGGCGAGGTGCAGGCGGACTTTATCCTGTCCGAAGACCTGGTCTCGCTCGATGAAATTGTCCTGACGGCCACGAAGCAGGAGGCCCTGAGCGTATCCGCACCGGTGGCGGCCTCGGTGCTGAATGCGGAAAAAGTCGTGGAAACCCGCACCTGGGGCCTCGGCGGCCTGACGGCGCTCGTGCCCAACTACCTCTATCAGGAGCTGGGCGTAGGCTTTCAGCAGGTGCAGTCCATCCGCGGGGTGCAGGTGTTCAGCGAAAACCCGGCAGTGGCCACCTATGTGGACGATGTCAACAGCCTGGACATCCTGGCCAACGGGTTCATGTTCACCGACATCGAGCGGATCGAAGTGCTGCGCGGGCCGCAGGGCACGCTGTTTGGCCGCAATGCGATGGGCGGGGTGGTCAATATCGTGACCCGGCAGCCCACGAACCGCAGCGAAGGCTTCGCCGAGGTCGGCATCGGCAATCTGGCGCTGCAGCGCCACAGCGCGGGCTTCAAGCTGCCGCTGATCAGGGACCAGCTGTTCCTGGGCGCCAGCGGCCTCTACCAGGGCCGGAAGGGCTACTGGATCAACGATACCACCGGCACCGGCGGCGCCGAAGCTGCCGCGCAGGGCCGCACGGTCGGCGGCGAGCGCAACCTCTACGGCAACTTCTACCTGAAATGGCTGCCTTCGGCCCGCTTCAGTGCCACCCTGAACTTCAAAGCCCAGCGCGACTGGTCGGACGAGACCGGGTTTTTCGTATCCCAGCCTTCCGAAACCGTCGCATTCGCCGCTCCGGACCAGATCTACCTGCGCCGGGTGGGCAGCCACGACCGCCGGATTTCCAACACCTCCCTGGTGCTGAAGTATTACAGCCCGGCTTTTACCATTACCTCCATCTCGGCGCTGCAGCGCATTTCGCTCTCGTTCGAGGACATTGATTTCCCTGGCTTCTACCATTCATTCTGGGAAAGCGCCATCGGCGAGCCGCTGCCCCCGCAGCAGGTGCTGACCCAGGAAGTCCGGATCAGCTCCGCCCGCCGGGAATCGCGTCTGCAGTACACCGCCGGAGTTTTCGGGTTTACGCAGAAAGGCTACGAGCCCTCCACCAACCTGGCGTTCGAGGTGGCGCCGGATGCCTATTCCGTTTTCCGCAACATCAGCAATAACCAGGGTCTGGCCGTGTTCGGCGAGCTGAGCTTCCGGATTGCCTCCAGGCTCAAAGCCAGCGCTGGCCTGCGCTACGACAACGAGCGGCGCGAGAGCATCTTCAACGGCTTCGGCGATGCTTCCTTCATCGCCGGCCAGTTTATCCAGACCAATCCCGACACGACGGTCAGCGGCTCCTATTCGGCGCTTTCGCCCAAGGTGGTGCTGAGCTACGCCCCCAGCGCCGGCTCCAGCCTGTACCTCAGCTACACGCGCGGCTTCCGCGCCGGCGGGGTCAATGCGCAGAAGCTGCCCTCGGGCATCCGCCAGACCTTCGATCCGGAATACTCCGACAACTTCGAGCTGGGCGGCAAGCTGCTCACCCCCGGCGGCAAGCTGAGCCTCGGCGCCGCCGCATTTCTGATCCGGTGGCAGGATCTCCAGTTTTTCAACCTGGTGGCCCCCTTCACCTATGCCCGTGAAAATGTGGGCGATGCCCGGTCGGCGGGGATCGAGCTCGAAGCTTCGGCCATCCCGGTGAAAGGCCTGCAGCTGGATGCCAGCTTCGGCTACAACGCGACGCAGTACCTGGATTTTTCGCTGAGGCGGGTCAATTTCGCCACGGGCGAGGAGCTGCTGACCCCGATCGGCGGCAACCGCCTCTCCAATGCGCCGGCGAGCACGTTCTTCCTGGGCGCGCAGTATACGCTGCCGCTGCCGGGCAAGCTGCGCGCAACGCTGCGCGGCGAGGTCCGCCGGGTAGGCGAGTTTTACACCGATATTCAGAACAGCCTCAGCCAGCCGGCCTATACGGTGTTCAACGCCCGGATTTCCGTGGAGCTGAATCAGAAGTACAGCCTCGTGTTCTGGGGCCAGAACCTGAACGATGCTGTGTACCTCGCCTTCGGCACGCCGGACACCAGCTTCGGCAGCCGCAGCGTGCGGACCGCAGCCCCGCGCACCTTGGGCCTGACCCTCAGTGTCAAATTCTGATCTGCTCACCTGCGGGAGGCGGCGCGGGCCGCCTCCCTTCATCTGGAGACCACGATGAAACAGATCCTCATCCTGATATGCGCAGCCATCCTGGCTGCCTGCCATGCCGGAAGCAGCGCGCAGCACATGCATGGCACCCATGCATCCGGCGCTGCCCAGCCGGCCGATACCGCCAAGGGCAGCCCGCACCGGGTGGCCATGGCCGACATCGGCAGCGCGCATGTGCATATCGAATACAATGCGCCTGCCGTGCGCGGCCGCATCATCTGGGGCGGGCTGGTACCCTACGGCGAGCCCTGGGTGACAGGCGCGCACCATGCCACTTCGATCATGTTTTCCGCTCCTGTGCAGATTGCCGGTGCCAGAATCCGTGCCGGCACTTATGCATTTTTCACCATCCCGGGCCGCGAAAGCTGGGTGCTCATTCTCAATAAAAACTGGCGGCAGCACCTGACCGATGAATACGATGCTGCCGATGACGTGCTGCGGTGGACCGTGCAGCCAGAGCCGCACGCGCATACCGAGCGGCTCACCTATTCGGTAGTCCCGCAAAGCGCAAACACAGGCATGGTCACGATAGACTGGGATACGCTTCGCATCCGGTTTGAAATTATCCGCTAACTCCTCCCATATGAATATTCCGGTGAAATCCGTCTCCGCCCTTCTGCTGGCCGCCGGCCTGCTGAACGCCTGCGGCCCTCAAAAACCGCAGCATACCCCTGCGCCCGCCACCGCCATAAGCCGCGAAGACTCGCTCAGGCTCCGGGCTGTCATCGACAGCTTCCGCCCAGACAACCACAGCGGCGTCATGGATGCAGTGCTCGGCAAGCCCAAACACGACATCCGCACCATCGGCATCCTCGTGTATGACGGCGTAAATGACCTGGATATGATGGGCCCCCGATATGTGCTGGGGCAGTCGATGGGCGTCAAAACCCAGCTCATCGCCCTGAAACCCGGCCATATCCGGACGGTGATGGGGGTGGAAATTGTGCCCAATACCATCATCGACTCGGTGCAGCAGCTGGATGTGCTGGTGATTCCGGGCGGATTCACCGGCACCATCGAAGCCGCGTACGACAAAAAACTCCACGACTGGATCCGCAGGATCGATGAGCGGAGCGTGTACACCAGCGCGGTATGCACCGGGGTCTGGGTGCTGGGCGCCACCGGCCTGCTGCAAGGGAAGCGCGCCACGACCAACTGGTACCGTGCAGAAGAAATGCTCAACAAGTACGGCGCTGCCTTCACCGGCGAGCGGTTTACCCAGGACGGCAAGTACTGGACCTCCGCCGGGGTGACCGCTGGGATGGACATGGCCCTGGCAATCATGAACGACAATTACGGGGAGCGCTACACCCAGGCCGTGATGCTGGACATGGAGTATGACCCGGCGCCGCCCATCGAAGGGGGAACCCCCGAAAAGACCGGCTGGGCCGTGGAGTGGATGATGAGGTCGATGTACGACATGGGCGTGCTGCCGCTGATGGACAGCCTGGAGCGGGCGAAGTGAGGGGCATGGTAATCTGAATCTATACCCGGCAGCAGCCTGCCGCAGGCTGCTGCCGATATGACTGGCATATGAAATCTGCAGTTCTGAAGCGGATCTTCACCCTTCACAGCTGGCTGGGGCTCATCAATGGCCTTTGGCTGGGGATGCTGGGCCTGTCGGGATCGCTGCTGGTGTATTACCAGGAGCTGGACCGCTGGCTGAACCGGGAAACGCTGACCGTGGCGCCCCAGGCGGAGCGCCTCCCCGTCGATTCGCTGTTTCATCTGGTCCGGGCCCGTTATCCGGCTGCGTCGGGCACCGCTATCATGTGGTTTCCGCAGCACCCGGAAGATTGCTACAGCTTCCGGCTGTACGGCATGGCGGAAGAACAATCCATCTATTTCAGCTGGGACCTCTACCAGACAGACGTGGACCCCTACAGCGGCAAGGAAGTCCGGGCGGGCTATTACCGGGATTTTCATTCATTTCTGCACTGGACCCTTACCTTTCATTACTGCCTGCACCTGGGCACGCCGGGGATGCTGGCGGTCACGCTTGCCGGAATCCTGCTGTTCCTCAATAGCCTAACCGGCCTGATCCTGTACAGGCGGTATCTCTGGAAGGCGCTGATATTCCGGGCACCCGTAGTATGGCGAAACTGGCGTACCATCAGTTCGGGGCTGCACCGCTACGTGGGGGTGTGGAGCCTGGCGCTGAATCTGCTGATTTTTTACAGCGGTCTGCAGATGAACTGGACGGTATTCGACCGGGAAACCTGGGCGGCTCCTCAGCCCCAGCCCCCGATCACCCAGCCGTACACGTCGATCGACCGGCTCATGGGGCAGGTGGACGAAATATTCCCGGGCTTTAGGATCGAGCATGTCTACATTCCGTTCACCGCCCGCTCCGGCGGGCAGGCCGGGACGCGGAATATCCGGATTTCTGGCCATATTCCGGGTACGCCCTCCATCGTTCCGCACGGTTCGAGTTCGGTGCATTTCCTTCCCCATACCGGCGAGGTGGCAGAGACCCACGACATCAACCAGGAACTCCGGGGGATGAATCTTTGGGAGCAATTCAATGCGGTGGCATACAGCTTTCATGCAGGAACATTCGCAGGCGAATATTCGCGGGTGCTGTACGTCCTGCTGGGCCTGACGCCTGCGCTGCTGTCCTTCACCGGGTTTCTGATGTGGTGGCGCCGCTGGCGCCATACGCGCCGGGGCGGTGCTTCCCGCCGTGCCCGTCGGCGCGCCCGCGCGTGAAGCGCCTCACACCCGCGCCTCGGCCATGCAGCCGATGATCTGCCAGGCGGCTTCGAGGGCTGCCAGGCCGTCGGCGAGGGGCACCGGCGGCGGCGTGCCGCTGCGGATGCTCCGCACAAAGGACTCCAGCTCCAGCCCGATCGAATTGACCTCGGGCGCCGGCGGCTGGTTCAGCACCAGGTAGCGGGATGGCTGGCCGGGCGCCGGCGACAGCGGCAGGGCATTGGGCGCAGCCTGATCGGAGACCTGCACCACCTCGGCCTGCCGCGTCAGGAAGTCCATCGCCACATAGGCGTGATGCTGGAAGAGGCGGAGCCGCCGCATGGGCTTCATCGAGATCCGGCTGGCGGTAAGGTTGGCGACGCAGCCGTTTTCAAACTCCAGCCGGGCATTGGCGAGGTCGGGCGTATCGCTGATGACGGACACACCCGCCGCGCTGACGCGCTGCAGGGGCGCGCGCACGAGGCTCAGCACGATGTCCAGGTCGTGGATCATGAGGTCCAGCACCACCGAGACGTCGGTGCCCCGCGGGTTGTAGGGCGCCAGGCGGTGCCCTTCGATGAAGCGGGGCGCCAGCCCCAGCGGCTGCACGGCCAGAAAGGCCGGATTGAAGCGCTCCACATGCCCCACCTGCACCACCAGCTCCGGATGCGCCGCCGCCAGGGCGGCCAGGGCCCGGCCTTCGGCCACGGAGGCCGTCAGCGGCTTTTCGATGAAAAGATGCCGCCCCGCCCGCAGCCCCTGCTCGGCATAGGCATAATGGCTGACCGTCGGGGTGACGATGTCCAGCGCGTCGCAGGCCTGGATCAGGCTGGCCGCATCCGGAAAGGCCGCCACCCCCGACTCCGCCGACACCCGCGCCGCCACCTCCGGGTCCGAGTCGTAAAATCCGGCCAGCTCCGCCCCGGCCAGCTCCCGCAGCAGCCGGAGGTGAATCTTGCCCAGATAGCCTGCGCCCAGCAACCCGATGCGAATCATGCCGTTTTAACCGTAGGTGTATGCATTCTGGCCATTGGGCCGTTCCGCCGCCAAACTTACAAGGATTCCGGCCAATTTAAGGCGTTAAGCACAGACATGGACGTGAAGGCAACTATGCGATGGATCTGGGGCCTGCTGCTCTGCGCAGCGGGGACTGCTTGCAAGCCGGAAGCGCCGCTCCAGGAGCGGATCGAGGCCTCCGGCTATCCCGACGCCACAGGCGGGATTTTTCTGACGACCTGCGCCACCGAAGACTGCCACGCCGGGCCTTCGCCGGAGGCGGGGCTTTCGCTCGAAAGCTGGGAGCAGCTGATGGCCGGCAGCGCCCGCGGCGCCGTGCTGGTGCCCTATGAGACCGACTGGTCCTTCCTGTTCCAGCACGTCAACACCTATCCGGATCTGGGGCTGCGCGCCCTGCCCACCATGCCCGAGGATAGCTCGGAGTTCCTGAGCCGGGCCGAGGTGCTGCGCCTGCGCGACTGGATCTCCGCCGGCGCGCTGTCGCGCAGCGGCGCCTACTACTGGGCGCAGCGCAAGCAGGAGACCGGGCAGAAAGTGTTTGCCCTCTGCTCCGGCAGCGACCTCGTCGCCGTGTCCGATCTGGGCAGCGACCGCATCATGCGCTTTGTAGAGGTGGGGCAATTGCCCGGCGAGCTGGAAGCGCCCCATTACATCGCCGTTTCGCCCGACCGGCAGCATTTCTACGTGACCCTGATCAACGGCAACCTGCTGGAGAAATACCGCACGGATACCTACGCCTTCGCCGGACGCGTCGCCATCGGGGCATCTCCCTCCCTGATCGCCCTCAGCCCGGACGGCAGCCGCGCCGTCGTCACCCATTGGAACGATTCCGAAAACGAGGCCAAGCTCAGCCTGATCGATACCGAAACCATGACCCTCGTCCAGGAAATCCGGGCCGGCGGCAGCTTCATGAGCTATCCCCACGGACTGGCGGCGAACGCCGACTTTTCGGTCATTTACGTGACGGCCAACCAGGGAAATTATATCTCCCGGCTGGAGCTGGATGCGGACGGGTTTCTTTCGGAGGAAAAATGGGTCCTCGACCCGGCCAACGATCCGCTGGAGCGCCCGACCAACGCATATCTGCCCTATCAGGTGCTGCTTTCGCCCGATGGGCAGCGGCTCTACATCTCGTGCAGCGCCCGCGACGAGGTGCGCGTGCTGCATGCGCAGACCGGTGCCCTGCTGGCCGTCATCCCGGTGGGCGATTATCCCCGCCTGATGGCGCTCGATCCGGCGGGCGGGCGGCTGTTTGTGGCCTGCCGTTCGCAGGAAAATGCCGCCGAGCAGGGCGCGGTGCAGGGCTGCGTGTCTGTGATCGACCTGGCGGAGCTGCGCTTCCTGCGCAATCTCTACAACGTCGGGCACCGCCCGCACGGCGTCAGCGTCGCCCCCGGCGGGCGTCTGCTGTACATTTCCTCCGAAAACACCGGCGGCACCGATATTCCCCATCATCCCACAGCCGGCAGCGCCTCCCCGCCCGGCAAGTACAACGTGGTGGACCTCCAGACCCTGCAGGTGCTCAAAGACCGGGAGCGCGATCTGGCCGAAATCCCCAACGCGCTCATCGTCGTGGAGTAAAGGCGGCGCTGCGGCAGGTTGGTTAGGTGCGGCTTTCTGGCTATACTTGCCGGTTACCCATCCTGGCTTATGATGCGATCTGCTCTGCCGATTTCCCTGGCGCTTGCCGCCCTGCTGTGGGCTTCCTGCAGGCCTGCGCCCACCCTGGACCAGGCGAAGGCCCTGGCCCGCCGCTTCCTCATCGCCGACGGGCATGTGGACCTGCCGTACCGCATGCGCGTGCATCATTTCCGCCTGGACCGCCAGTACCTCGACGTGTCCATCCGCACCCCCGACGGCGACTTCGACTACGAGCGCTCGGTGGCCGGCGGGCTCGACGCGCCGTTTATGTCCATTTACCTTCCCTCCGACCGCCAGCTCCGCCCCGGCAACTCCAAGGCCCTGGCTGACAGTCTGATCGACATGATCGCCGAGATTCCGCAGCGATTTCCGGACAAGTTTGCGATGGCCTATTCGCCCGGCGAGGCGGAGGCCAACACGCGTGCGGGCAAAATCTCGCTGCCAATGGGCATGGAAAACGGCTCCGGCATCGAGCACGACCTCGCGAATGTGGCCTATTTCCACCGCCGGGGCATCCGCTATATCACCCTGACCCATGCCACCGACAACCTCATCTGCGACTCCAGCTACGACACCACCCGCACCTGGAACGGGCTCAGCCCCTTCGGCGACTCGGTGGTGCGGGAGATGAACCGCATCGGGATCATGGTGGACGTGTCGCATATCAGCGACAGCGCCTTTTTCGATGTGATGCGGATCGTCCGGGTGCCTGTCATCGCCTCGCATTCCTCCTGCCGGGCCTTCACACCGGGCTTCGAGCGGAACATGAGCGATACCATGATCCGGATGGTGGGGCAGAACGGGGGCGTGATCCTGATCAATTTCGGCTCGGCCTTCCTCGACGGCGAGCTGCGCAAGAACCGGGACCGCTTCCGCGAAGCCGCCGAGCGCGACAGCATCACGCCGGAAAGCCCCGGCTTCCGGGAATATGTGCGCAAGTTCGAGCAGGAGCAGGGCAAGATCTACTCGCATGTGGAGACGGTCGCGGACCACATCGATCATGTGGTCCGGCTCATCGGCGTGGAGCATGTGGGCTTCGGCTCCGACTTCGACGGGGTAGGGGACTCGCTGCCGGAGGGGCTGAAGGATGTGTCGTACTATCCGGTGCTGATCCTGGAGCTGCTCAAGCGGGGCTACAGCGAGGCAGACATCGAGCGCATCTGCGGCGGCAACTTCATGCGGGTGTGGAGGGCGGTGGAGGCGGCGGGAGGCTGACCAAGGGCCGGCCCCGGCCCTGCAATCTGCCGGATTCAGCTGGCGATTTGCCCGCTTCCGCAACACAAATTAGGCCTGCGCGGCAGCAGGGGGGTATGTTTGGGCTATTCTCTCCCATTTCCCAAACATCCCTGATTATGTTGCTGTGTATTCCCCTTGTACCGGCGGGGCATAGGCTCCGCGCGATTCTGCTTTGCGCCGTGCTGGCATGCGGGCTGCTGCTGCCCTGCACGCGCATGAAGGCGCAGTCCCCGGCTGCAATGCCAGACCCCCGCATCCAGCAGGCTTTCAGCTGGTCCTGGGCCGGCGAATACGGGCAGGCGCTGGCTGCCTTCGACGAGATTCTGGCGGAGCAGCCGGAGCGGCTGGATGCAGTCACCGGCAAGGGCTGGACCTTGGCATGGCAGGGGCGCTATCCGGAGGCGGAATCAGCATTCGAGGCTGCGCTGCAGCTCTCACCCGCATGCGAAGACGCGCATAAAGGACTGGCGTACAGTGCGTTGTGGTCAGGTCAAACGGAATTGGCCGGCCAGCGTTTCGAGGCTCTGCTGGCCGGGCAGCCAGCCTCCGGCGAGCTGCGGGAGGCCCTGAGCTATGTCCGGATCCGCGAGGGGCATCTGCGGGAGGCCCGCAGCCTCTGGCGGGGCTCCCGTCCGGGTCCGGCCTTGCTGGGCGCTGTGCAGTCGGCGCCGGCGCGGCTGGAAACCGAGATCTGGGGCGGCTGGACCCGCTATCCCAGCCACGATCTGGCCGGCCTGCGGGCGCTGCAGGTGCTGTACGCACCGAGGCCGGGCGGGGCGGTTTGGTTCCGGCATGACAATTCGCTGACGCTCGACAACCTGTCGATTGTGCAGCGGCAGGGACAGGCCTACTGGGTGGGCGGCCGGGTGCAGACGGGCCGCTACCTGCTCACCCGCATGGAGCTGGGGCTGCGGCGGCTGCCGCAGGGCGGCCTGCAGCGCGCGGTGCAGGGGGAGGAAGTGCTGCTGCTGCCAGGCGGCTGGGCGCTGAAGGCGGGCGGGCTCTATGGATGGGACAGCAGTGCCGTCCGCCAGTCTATGCTGTTTGCAAGCGCCAGCATTCCTGCAGGCGCAGGCTGGTGGATCGAGCCCGGCGTGTTTACGAGCCGGATGACGGCGCCCGGCAGCCGGGAGGTCCGGGCCGTGCTGGGCGGAAAATACCACCTGCCGCGCGGCTACGAGTTCAGCGGCGGGCTGCTGGCAGGGCGCGAAACGTATGCAGGCGAACGGGCTGCGCAGCAGCTCTCCGGCGCCTGGCTGCTCTATCAGCATCCGCTTGGGCTGTATAATTGGCTCTATACCCTCGTCCGGATCGAGTCTGCCGCCCACAACCGTTTCCTGACCCTGGCGATGGGCCTCCGCCTCCGCCTGGAGCGCTGACCGCTTCCCCTGTTCTCCTGCTGTTCATCTCTTCCGTTTAACTCCCGGATTCCTATGCTTTCCGCCCCATCTGCGGCGCCGGTTCTGCATGCGCTGCCCGCAGCGCCGTCCCGAAGCGCTGCCATCCCGCCCGCCAAAACCCGGCCGGCCCTGTATCTGTCGGTTCTGGCTGCATGGGCCGCCTGCCTGTGGTGGTTTCATCCCCGCCTGTGGTCGCTGCTCGGGATGGCCGGCACGCCGCTGGAATACGCCAGCCTGGCCTTTTTTGTGGCATTTGTCGAACTGGCATGGCTGTACGGCCTGTACAACCTGGGGATTGTCGCGTTTGCGCTCTATGTGCGGCGGCATCCTGCGCTGACGGCGCACCCGGCGGTGCGCATCGATCCGGCGGCTGCGCCGGCTATTGCGGTGCTCTACACCACCTGCAACGATTTTGTGGAGCACAGCGCCGAGTCCTGCGTGCAGCAGGATTATCCGGATTTCCGGGTGTATTTGCTCGACGACAGCACCGATGCAGCCTATCAGGCACGGGTGGATGCGTTTGCGGCACGCTTTCCGGATCGGGTGGAGGTAATCCGCCGGCCCGACCGGAAAGGCTTTAAGGCAGGTAACCTGAATCATGCCCTGCAGGTTGCGGCAGTGCGGGAGCCTTACTTTGCGATTGCCGATGCGGACGAGATCCTGCCGCCGGATTTTCTGTCGCGGCTGGCGCCAGTGATGGAGGCCGATCCGCAGTGCGGGTTTGTGCAGGCGGCGCACCGCGCCAATCCGGCCCAGCAGAGCCCGCTGGCGCAGGACCTGGGGATCGGAATCGATCTGCACTGGCAGTGGTACCAGCCGCTGCGCAACCGGTACGGCTTTGTGATGTTTCTGGGGCATGGCGCGCTGCTGCGCAGGAGCTGCTGGGAGCAGGCCGGCGGGTTCCCGGATATTGTGAGCGAGGACCTCGGGTACGCGATCCGGATCCGGGAGCTGGGCTACCGGGGGCGTTTTGCCGAGGATGTGGTGTGTTTTGAGGATTTTCCGGAGACGGTGCGGGCATTCCGGGTCCGCCATATGAAATGGACACGGGGCACCTGTGAGTTTCTGTACCGGGAAACCGGGCGGCTGCTGCGGGCGCGGCGCATTCCCTGGATGGAGAAGCTGGACATTCTCATGCCGACGCTCAACCTGCCGCTGACGCTGTTCTATTTCGCTTTCATGGTCAACGCGAACCTGCTGATGCCTGCGCTGTTCGGAGCGGAGCGTCCGCTGACGCTGGAAGTGGCCGGGCAGACATGGATCTGGCCTGTCACCGCCCTGGATGCGGGCTTCAACCGCATCTTCACCCCGGATTTCTTCGCCATCACGCTGATGACCTTTTTTGCTCCGGTGATGTGCTTCATGCTGGGGCTTGCGCACCGTCCGGCACGGCTCTTCCGTTTCCTGAGCCACAGCACGGCGCTGTATGCAGCCCTGGGGCCGCTTTCGGCGGCTGGGGTGCTGTCTTTCCTGGCCACCCGGAAAGCCGTATTTCTCGTCACAGGCGATACGGCTGCAGGGCAGGAACGCACGCGGAGCATCCGGCGGTGGTGGCAGGAGCTGACCGGGCGCAGCCACCCGGACCATCCGGTGATCCGGGGTTTCGAGCTGGCAGCCGGTCTGCTGTTTGGCTGGGTATGCATCCGGAGCTTTCAGATCTCATTTCTGGGGCTGTGTCTGGCGTTCATCCTGCTGCCGCTGATGCACCGGCTGGGGTGGCAGCATCCGGTGATGAAGCGTCTGGTATGGATTCCGTTCTCGCTCGTGCTGATCGGCCTGATGCTGAGCGGACTCAGCCTGGCGGGCATGCAGACGGTGTTCTTCGGGTATGGATTTCATTTTTAGGCGCAGCAGCCGTTTCGGGCCCGCGGTCCCGCCCTGCACAATTCTTCCTTGGCTCCGAGCGTATTTCTTGTATATTTGCAGGATGAAGGCCCGGCCCATTCCCGCCGGAAGCGGCCGGGCAGCAGGAACTACGGTTGTTGTACCCTAACGATACGGTATATGCCTTTCTTGTTTAGTCTTCCAGGCGGCAGCGAATGGCTGCTGATCATCCTGGTGATGCTGCTCTTCTTCGGGGCCCGTAAAATTCCCGAGCTCGCGCGCGGGCTGGGACGGGGGATCCGGGAGTTCAAGGACGCATCCCGCGAGATCAAGCGTGAAATCGAAACGGAGGTCAGCACCGACGATTCGAAACGGCTGAACCAGTAACGGGCTGCGCAGCACGTGAACGCGTATCAGACCCTGGCTGAGATCCAGCGGGATCTGGCTGAAGGTGCCTGTACCGTGCCCAGCCTGGTGGAATCGTATGTGCAGACGGCTGCGGCGCGCGCATCCCTCAATGCCTGGTTGGAATGGGACGAGGCAGCGGCGCTGGAGCAGGCTGCCGGCGTGCAGGCCCGCATCGGGCGCGGCACCGCAGGCCCGCTGGCGGGTCTGGTGCTGGGCATCAAAGATGTCATCTGTTACCGCGGGCGGCGCCTGAGCGCCGCCTCGCGCATATTGGAGGGGTTCGAGTCCCAGATCACCGCCACGGCGGTGGAGCGGCTGGCCGCGGCGGACGCCGTGATCCTGGGCCGCCTCAACTGCGACGAGTTCGCGATGGGCTCCTCGAACGAAAACAGCGCCTTCGGCGCCGTGCGCAATCCGCTGGACGAAAGCCGGGTGCCCGGCGGCTCTTCGGGCGGCTCGGCGGCGGCGGTAGCCGCCCGCACCTGCCATGCGGCCCTGGGCTCCGATACCGGCGGCTCCGTGCGGCAGCCTGCCGCCTTCTGCGGCCTGGTGGGCCTGAAGCCCACCTACGGGCGCATCTCCCGCTGGGGCCTGATCGCCTACGGCTCCTCCTTCGACCAGATCGGCACGCTGACCCATTCGGTGGAGGACGCCGCCCGCCTGCTGCACGTCATGGCCGGGCCCGACGGGCGCGATACCACCGCCTCGCCGGAGCCGGTACCCGATTATCCGGCGCAGATGCAGGCCTTCGCAGACCGGCCCCTGCGCATCGGCTATGTGCAGGAGACGCTGGACTCGCCGGGGCTGGACCCCGAAATCCGGGCCCAGATGCAGGCCCTCATGGGCCGCCTCCAGGCCGCAGGGCATACGCTCCGCGAGGTGCATTTTCCGCTGATGCCCTACGTGGTGCCCTGCTATTACATCCTCACCACCGCCGAGGCCTCCTCCAACCTCGCCCGCTACGACGGCATCCGCTACGGCCACCGCGCCCAGGACGCAGCCTCCATCGATGCGCTCTACCGCCGCTCGCGGACGGAAGGCTTCGGCGCCGAAGTGCAGCGCCGCATCCTGCTGGGCTCCTTTGTGCTCTCCTCCGGCTACTACGATGCCTACTACCGGCAGGCAATGAAGGTTCGCCGCCTCATCCGGACCCATACCCTGGAGCTGCTCCAGGACTGCGACGTGCTGCTGACGCCCACCGCGCCCGGCACGGCCTTCCGCCTCGGCGAGAAGTCCGGCGACCCCATCGCCATGTACCTCAGCGACATCTACACCGTGCATGCCAATCTGGCCGGCATTCCGGCCATTTCCCTGCCGCTGGGTCTCCACAGCGACGGCCTGCCGACCGCCGTGCAGCTCATGGGCCGGCCCTTTGAAGAAGGCCTGCTGCTGGGGTCCGCAAGAAAGATTGAACAAACTCTGAAAAATTCGCTTATGTAATTCCGGTTGTGTACCTTTACCGGGGTTGAATTTCCCTCTCCGTTGAAACACCGCAAAAGCCGATTCCAAAACCCTCTGGTATGAGAACCTCTACCTTGCTGGCGGCATGCTTCGCCTGCGGCATGTTTTCCCTCCACGCCCAGAAGCCGGTCGTGTCCCCCAAATGGCTGGAAGCCGATTCCGCCGCCGCTCCGGCTCCGGAGTATCCGGCCGAAACCAAAGGCTCCCAGTTCCTGGAGCTCGAAGATGCGCCCATCGAAGAACGGCTGGATGATTTCATCAAAAACTTCCATTTCGCCCGGCCTTCCAGCAGCGTCTATGACACCCTGCTGCGGAATACCCAGAATTTCCGTCCCGAGGATGTGCCCCAGTACCCGGCGCATGTGACCCGCCAGCGGCTCTACGAGCTCCGCACGGTCATTCCCATGGACTACAACGAGTATGTGCAGCATTATATCGACCTCTACACCCTGCGCCGCCGCGAGCAGATGTCGAGAATGCTGGGGCTCAGCACGGTATATTTCCCCATCTTCGAGGAGCACTTCGACCGGATGGGCCTGCCGATGGAGCTGAAATACCTCGCCATCGTAGAAAGCGCGCTCAATCCGCATGCGGTGTCCCGCGTGGGCGCTACCGGCCTGTGGCAGTTTATGCTGGCGACCGGCCGGGAATACGACCTGAGCGTGGATTCCTATATCGACGAACGCCGGGACCCCGTGAAATCCACCATCGCCGCCGCCAAATACCTCCGCAATGCGTACACCGAATTCGGCGACTGGCTGCTGGCCATCGCCTCGTACAACTGCGGCGAGGGCAATGTGCGCAAAGCGATCGCCCGCTCGGGCGGCAAGCGCAGCTTCTGGGAGATCCGGGCGTATCTGCCTGCCGAAACCCGCGGCTATGTGCCGGCCTTCATTGCTGCCACTTATGCATTCGAATACGCATCCGCCCACAACCTGTATCCGGTGTACCCGGATATGCGGCTGGACCAGGATACGGTGCACCTGCGCAGCCTGGACATGACCCTCCAGGAGGTTGCCCAGATCTGCAATACCGATTACCACACCCTCAAGAATCTGAATCCGGAGCTGAAAATCGACCGGATTCCGTATTCGTCCGAGCCTTACGTGCTCAAGACGCCGGCGCGGGCTGCCGAGCTGTTTGCCGCCAACTACAGCCGCATCCGCTCCCAGTATGGCCAGCGCCGCGAAGGTGCAGTCTATTACGCCAGCGCCCAGGCCGGAGACAGCCGCTCCGCTGCGCTGCCGGTGGTGCGCACCGCGTCGGTATCCGAGCCCAAGCCTGCCGGCAAGCTGGTGTACCATACCGTGCGTTCCGGCGAGGTGGTGGGGTCGATCGCGGAAAAATACGGTGTCACGCCTGCCCAGATTGCGCGCTGGAACAGCCTGCGCCGCTATCAGATCCGCGCCGGCCAGCGGCTGAAGATCTACACCGCGCAGTCCTACGCCGCGGTGCAGGCGGCGCCCCGCACCAGCTCCGGTCCGGCGACGGCCAGCGTGTCCCCGGCTGTCGCGCAGGCAAGCCCGGTGCGCAGCAGCAGCCAGGTGGTGCTCCATACGGTGCGCCCCGGCGAAACGCTCTGGGGCATCGCCAACATGTACCCCGATGTGGACCTGCAGGACATCCTGGCCCTCAATCTGGGCCTCAACGCCCGCGACCTCAAGGTAGGCCAGAAGATCCGGATCAAATAAGCTGAGGCGGTATTGCGCCGAAGCCTTATATTGCGCTGCACTGGATCTCTTCCGGTGCAGCGCTTCGTGTTTTGAGCCCGTTCTGCCAGGCTGCCGCATGGAATCTCCCGACATCCGCATCCGCGAACTTGAAGCCAGGCTGATGGCCCTGCTCAAGCTGACGCCGTACGATCTGGAGCTGCGCGGGCAGCAGCTGCGGCTCTTCGAGGTGGAGAATATGGAGGCCATGCTCGACCGGCTCATTGCCAAGGGTCCTGACCATGAGGATGTGAAAGATGACCGGATTCCCTATTGGGTCGATCTCTGGCCATCGGCCATTGCCCTGGCGGAATACCTGGCCGACCGCGCGCTCGTCGTGCCGGGGATGGAAGTGGTGGAACTGGGCTGCGGCATGGCCGTGCCCGGGATCATGGCGGGGCGCCTGGGTGCCTCGGTGCTGCTGACGGATTACCTCGACGAGGCGCTCGACATGGCCGAATGGCTCTGGCTGCTGAACATGGGCCGCCCGGCCCGGATCCGGCGCATCGACTGGCGCAGCCCGGATCCGGATCTGCGTGCAGCGCTCTGGATGGGCTCCGATATTGCCTACGAAGAACGCTCGGTGGCGCCGCTGGCAGCTGCCTTCGGCCGCTGGATACGCCCCGGAGATACGCTCATCCTCAGCGAGCCGGGCCGCCCGGCTTCGCAGCAGCTGAACGAAGCGCTGGAGCAGCGCGGATTTTCACGGGAAACGGAATTTTACCCGGTTGCACGATATGGACAAACTTACCGGATTGCGATTCACCAGCTGGTGCGGACCTAAGCTCCGCCTGTGGCTGTGGGGCTGGCTGATGGCCGGCTGCGCCGCGATGCTCCCCGCGCAGCGGGGCCAGCTGGTATCGGCAGGGCTGACAGATCAGCTGAGCATCCAGGAAATCCGCGGTATCTATGCCGCCTTCGGCCTGCCGGAGTTTCTGTCGCCCATCCTGTACGAGCTGGATGTGTACCAGCTCGTGTACCGCACGCCCGCCGCGACCGGCGACAGCCTGACTTCCGCCTCCGGGCTGGTGATGGTGCCGCAGGGCGTCTGCGACTTTCCCGTCTACTGCTACAACCACGGCACGGTCTTCTATGGCGACGATATTTCCAGCCAGGGCGGCGACTGGTTTCTGGGCATCCCCTTCGCGGCGAACGGCTATCTGGCCGTGCTGCCCGACTACCTCGGCCTCGGCGCTACGCCGCTGCACCTGCCGCATACCTACCTGCATGCGCAGACCCAGGCGACAGCCGTGGTGGACATGCTGCGGGCGGCACGGCAGTTTGCGCAGTTTCAGGGCCTGCAGACGAACGGCCAGCTCTTCATGGCAGGCTATTCGCAGGGCGGGCATGTGACCATGGCTGCGCACCGCGAGCTGGAGGCAGCCCATGCGCAGGAATTTCCGCTGACGGCGGTGGCCGCCTGCAGCGGGCCCTACGACCTCTCGGGTGTCACGGCAGCTTCGCTGCTGCAGGAAGCGCCCAGCAGCGCATTCAACCTGGCCTACACCCTGTTTTCCTACCAGTTTGTGTACGGCAATCTCTGGTCGCAGCCGGGCGATGCCTTTGCTCCGCCCTACGATACCCTGCTGCCAGCCGTTTTCAACCGGCAGCAGCCTGTGTTTCCGGCGGGCCTGCCGGATACGGCTGTGACCATGCTCCAGCCCGCCTACGTGGCCGCCGTGCAGGCCGACAGCCTGCACCCGGTGCGGGCAGCGCTGCGCGCCAACGACGTGTACCGGGGCTGGCAGCCGCTTTCGCCTACCCGCCTGTATTACTGCCTCTCCGACGAGGTGGTGCCGTTTCAGAACGCGCTCACGGCGCTGCAGGCCTTTCAGCAGGCGCAGGCGCCCTCGGTGGAGGGCATCGACCTCGGCACCGGCCTGGACCATGTGGGCTGCGTGGCGCCTTCGCTGATCGGGGCCAAGCTGTGGTTCGAGGGCTTCCGTGCGGCCTGCTCCGCTACGGGCATCCGCCCGGAGCCTGCGCCCTTCGCACTGTATCCGAATCCGGCCCGGGACCGGGTCTGGGTGTCGGCGGCGCTGCGCCGCAGCCCCGGCCAGCGGCTGCGGGTGCAGGATGCGCAGGGCCGGACGGCGGCGCTGCTGCCGCTGCCCGCCGATCCGGCGGCGCCGGTGGCCCTGCCGGCGCTGGCGCCGGGGCTGTATTTCGCCTCGCTGGACGGGCTGGCCGGGCAGGTGCGGCTGGTAATCCTGCCGTAACGCAGCGGTAACGGCTCCGCGCATCGGCGTTGCCGGTTCCGGTGTATATTTGTCCGGCTCCCAATGCCGTCCTATGCTCCGCCGCCTGCTCCCCCTCTGCCTGATTGCCCTGTCCGCCGCCTGCCGTACCCCGGAGGATTCGCGCTGGATCCCCGTCGCCCCTGCCGGCGACCGCTACTGCGAAATCCGGCGCGACGGCGAGACCGTCCTGCCCAACGGGCGCCTGCTGACGCCCTACGGAAACACCGTCATGGTGGCGCCGCATCCCTACGGCCTGGTCCTCAGTCCGGACGGCTCGGTCGCCGTCACGGCAAATTCCGGCATTTCGCCCATTTCGGTGTCCATCATCCGCAACCTGCTGGCGGCGCAGCCGCAGGTGCAGCAGATCCCGGAAGGCGCGCAGACCGATGCCGGAGTGCTGGCTTCGGTATTTATGGGGCTTGCCATTTCCCCTGATAATCAGACCCTCTACGTGGCAGGCGGGCAGGAGAACAAGATCTTCCTCTTCGACCTGGCCACCGGCGCCAAAACCGGCGCGATCGACTGCGCGGTCAGAACCGATACCAGCGATTTTACCCACGGCTATATCGGCGATCTGGTCCTGAGCCAGGACGGCAAGCGGATTTATGCGGTGGATCAGATCGGCTTCCGCATGCTGACCGCTGATACGGAAACCCGGCAGCTGACCGGCAATGTCCGCACCGGGCGCTATCCCTTCGGCATCGCCCTGTCGCCGGACGGGCGCCAGGTCTTCGTCGCCAATGTCGGCATGTACGAGTACCGCTGGATTCCCTCCTTCGATCCCAAACGGCCTGCCGAAACCGCACTGCAGTACCCGCCCTTCGCCTACGGCTCCCAGGCATCCGTCGAAGGCATCCATACGGACAGCCTGGACGTGCCCGGCCTGGGCGATCCCAATGTGCCGGAGTCGTTTTCGGTCTGGACCATCGATCTGGAGCGCCAGACGGTGGTTTCGAAGGTCAAAACCGGCTTCAAGGTGGGGGACCTGATCGAAGGCATCCCGGCGGTGGGCGGCTCCAGCCCCAATTCCCTCGTAGCCACGGACGACTATGTGTTTGTGAGCAACGGCAACAACGACTGCATTTCCGTCATCAACCGCCACCTGGGCCGGGTGGAGCGGAACATCATGCTCACGCCCGACCCGCGCCTGCGGAGCCTGCGCGGGGCCATTCCCTTCGGACTCGCCCTTTCGCCCGACCAGCGGCGGCTCTACGTGGCCCTGGCCGGACTGAATGCCGTGGGGGTGATCGATGTGCAGAAGCAGGAGCTGCAGGGCCTGATCCCGGCGGGCTGGTTTCCGTCCAAGCTCCAGGTGACGCCGGACGGAAAGCATCTGATTGTGGCCAATGCCAAAGGCTACGGCAGCGGCCCCAACGGCGGCTCCGCCTTTACGCCGGGGCCCGAAGGCAGCGGGGTAGGGAACCTGATGAAAGGCAGCGTGAGCATCATGCCCATTCCGGATGACATGAAGCTGAGCGAGCTGACCGGCCAGGCCATCCGCAACAACTTCCGCTTCCTGCCCTCCGGCGATCCGGCGTTTGCGGAGCGGGGGCCGGGGCATCCGGTGCCGCTCTATGCTGCCAGGCAGATGAAAACGCCTATCCGGCACATCATTTTCGTCTCCAAGGAAAACCGTACCTACGACGAAGTCTTCGGGCAGCTGCCGGGCGGCAAGGGCGAAGCGGCGCTGGCGCGTTTCGGGGAAAATGCCTCCTTCAGCAGCCGCGACGGCAGCCGGCGGGTGGAAGCGGCGACGGTGATGCCCAATCACCTGGCGCTGGCGCGGCAGTTTGCCTTGGCGGACAATTTCTACGTGGACAGCGACCACAGCGCCGACGGGCACCGATGGCTGTCAGCGACCTATCCCAACGAGTGGGTGGAGAGCAGCGTCAGCGCCGCCTACGGCGGTGCCCGGACGATGCGCGACAGCTCGCGCGCGCCGGGCAACCTGGCCTTCGAAGGCGCTTCGGGCGCCATTTATCCCGAAGACTACAACGAAGCGGGCTCCATGTGGGAGCATCTGGACCGCAACGGCATCTCTTTCTGGAATTTCGGCTGCGGCATCATGTTTGCGCCCCACCTCAGCGATAACGCGGCCTTCAAACACGGCTACGCCTACGCGGTCAACTACCCGGTGCCGGCGCCGCTCTTCCGAAACAGCTCCCGCATCTTCCCCACGTACAACATGGCCATCCCGGACCAGTTCCGGGTGGATAAATTCATCGAGGAGTTCGAGGCGAAGTGGATTCAGGGGCCGGATACGATGCCGCAGGTGCTCACGGTCATCCTGGGCAACGACCACGGCGCCGGCGAGCGGCCGGAGGCCGGCTACCCCTTCCGGGAGAGCTACATGGCCGACAACGACCTGGCGCTGGGCCGGCTGGTGGAGTACATCTCCCGCACGAAATACTGGGCTTCCACGATGATCGTGGTCACGGAGGACGACGCGCAGGGCGGCGTGGACCACGTGGACGCGCACCGGAGCATCCTGATGGTCATTTCCCCCTGGGCGAAGCGCGGCTATACGGGGCACGCGCATTACAGCTTCGGGTCGATATTCAAGACCTTCTGGCATGTGCTGGGCCTGCCGTACCTGAACCAGTACGACGCCGGCGCCAGCGATCTGGGGGATCTGTTCGCCCCCGTGCCGGACTTCACGCCGTACACGGCGCTGCCTTCGGACCTCCGGATCTTCGATCCGGCGCGGGCGCCGGGCCCGGAGGACCCGCGCTTCGACCGGGCAGCCCTCACGGAAGGCCCGCCCCTCGACGACGAGGAATTTCTGGAATCGGAGCGGGAGGAATAGACCATTACCAACTAGCCGCCCGACAAAGAGTCGGACTGCGCTGGAAGCACAATAACCCAGGCAGAGCCCTACGATCTCACCCAGCTCAAAGCCCTGGGCCTCCAGTTCGAGTGGGAGGATGTGGAGGAGATGGACCGCGCAGGGCGGCGCTGGAAGGGGCCGGAGGAGCGGAAGTAAGGTTTTAACGGATAAAAGGTATCGGATAATTCGAAGTTATCCGATACCTTTTATCCGAACCCGAATAACGTCATTCCGACGCATGCCTACCCCCAAGCGCATCAACTACTGGGCGAAGCTCGAACCGGGCCAAGTATATCATATCTACAACCACGCCGTCGGGGATGACAACCTGTTCCGGGAGCCGGAGAATTATGCGTTTTTTCTGCGGCGGTGGCAGGTGTATTTCGGGCCATACCTGGACATGTACGCCTATTGCCTGATGCCCAATCACTTCCATGTGCTGGGGCGGCTCAAGCCGCTGTCGGAGGCGGTGACAGCGGCGATCGCGCAGGAACATACCGCCAAGGCCCAGGCCTGTCTGCGGGGCGAGGTGCCGATCCATGCCTTTTATGAAGACCAGTTTAAGCGCTTTTTCACGAGTTATTCGAGGGCTTTTGGCAAGTCCTACGACCGGGTCGGCAGCCTCTTCCGGGCGAAGTTCAAGCGGGTGCTCATCCGGGACCGGGCGCATCTGCTGGACAAGCTGCTGTACATCCACCACAATCCGATTCATCATGGCTTTTGCAGGAGCTACATGGCGTACCCGTATTCCTCTTACCACGATTACCTGGCCGGGAATGGGGCGCGGGTGCATCTGGCGATGCTAAAGTACTTTGAGGGTGGCAGGTATCGGACAACTCAACATAACGCCGGTGAAAGTTATCCGATACCTGCCACGCCCGTGGAGGGTTTCGTCCAGGCGCACGAGGAATACCGGCTCGCTTTCGGACGTAGGTAATTATCGGGCAACTAAGCATAACGCGGGAAGTTGGTAGTTATCGGACAACTCTCAGCGCAACGCTGGGGAAGTTGTCCGATAACTACCATCCGATACCTGCGATACCCGCGACCGCCGCCGCCGCCTGGCGGCTGGCGGCTTCCCAGCCGTAGCGGGCCTCCACCATGGCCCGGCCTGCGGCGCCGAGCGCCTGGCCGCGCGCGGGGTCGCCGAGCAGCGCCAGAATGGCCTGCGCGAAGGCTGGCGCCCCGTCTGCGACGAGCAGCTCCCGCCCCGGCGCCGCTCCGATGGCTTCGTTGACCAGCGGGGTGGTCACGCAGGGACGCGCCATCGCCAGGGCTTCGAGCATCTTGTTCTGCTGGCCGCTGCCGGCGAAGAGCGGCGCGGCGAAGACCTCGCCGGCCCCGTAGGCCTCGCGGATGTCGGGCATCCAGCCGCTCACGTGCACGCGCGCGTCGCGCGCGAGGGCCCGCACCGCCGCCGCAGGCCGTGCCCCGGCCAGCAGCAGCCGCGCCTCCGGGCGCTGCGCCCAGACGAGCGGCATGATCTCCCGCGCCAGCATCCGGGCTGCCGCCACATTCGGGAAATATCCCATATTCCCCACAAAGACCACCGCATAGGCCGGGGCTGCGGCACCGGGCAGGGGGGCGAAGGCCCGCGTGTCGATGCCGTTGGAGACGATGCGCACCTGCGCGCGCGCCTGCGCGGGCAGCGGCAGGCTGCCAAGGTCCTGCGCGGAGATGACCGTATGCGCCCGGAAAGCCGGAAACACCGCCGCTTCGTAGCGCCCGCAGCGCCGGGCCTCCCAGCGCAGCAGCGGGCGCAGCAGCGGCCCCGACTGCTCCGCCCGCCGCAGCGTGCCGGCGGAGAAGCAGTCCATATAATCGATCAGCGCGGGCAGGCCTGCCGCCTGCGCGTAGGGTGCCATGCGGATGAGCTGGCAGAACAGCCCGTCCGGCTGCTCCTCCCGGATCAGCTGCCGCAGGCGCGGCAGCAGGGACGGCGCGAAAAAATACGCCACCTGGGCCGGCAGGCCCCGCAGCAGGCCGCCCAGCAGCCGCAGCGGCAGCCGCCACGCCGGCAGGGGCAGCACCTCGATCCGGCTGCAGTAGGGCCGCAGCGCAGCCAGATGCTCCGCCCGGGGCGGGTGCGCGCTCAGCGCAGCCAGCACCAGCTCATGCTGCTGCGACAGGCCGCGGAGCTGGTGGTAGAGCCGCAGCTTGTCGCCTTTCTCCAGGGGATAGGGAAATCTCGACGCCAGGATCAGCAATTTCACGGGGCCAAGATAGGCAGATTTCCGCTCGCCGGACCATCCGGGCGGGTCAGGCGCCAAAAACACCCTGCCGGATTTCAGATCCACCGGGATTTCTGTAAGTTAGCGCGCAATTCGATAACGCCTCCTTCACACTAACCGATCGTCCTTATGGCCGGATCCAAGATATCCATTCAGAACGGCAAACTGCACGTGCCGGACCAGCCGGTTATTCCCTTCATCATCGGCGACGGCACCGGCCCCGACATCTGGCATTCGTCTGTGCGCGTATTCGACGCCGCAGTGGCCAAAGCCTACGGCGGCACCCGCAGCATCGAGTGGCTGGAAGTGCTCGCCGGCGAGAAAGCCTTCAATGAAACCGGCAACTGGCTGCCCGACGAGACCATTTCCCTCATCAGCGAATACCTCGTCGCCATCAAAGGCCCGCTGACTACCCCCGTAGGCGGCGGCATCCGCTCGCTCAACGTCGCCCTGCGCCAGATGCTCGACCTCTACGTCTGCCTGCGCCCGGTGCGCTACTTCGACGGCGTGCCCAGCCCCGTCAAGCGGCCGGAGCTGGTGGACATGGTCATTTTCCGCGAAAACACCGAAGACATCTACGCCGGCATCGACTTCCAGGCCGGCGGCGAAGCTGCCATGCAGGTGCTGCAGTTCCTCCAGGCCCAGCTGCCCAAGGAGTTCAAGAAAATCCGCTTCGGCGCCGACGCCATGGGCGAGGTAGGCGTGGGCATCAAGCCCGTGAGCAAGGCGGGCAGCGAGCGCCTCATCCGCTCCGCGCTCGAGTACACCATCGAGCACAACCGCAAGAGCCTCACGCTGGTGCACAAGGGCAATATCATGAAGTATACCGAAGGCGCCTTCCGCGACTGGGGCTATGAGCTGGCCAAGCGCGAGTTCGGTGCCGTGGAGATCGACGGCGGCCCCTGGTGCAAGCTGCCCAACGGCGCCATTGTCAAGGATGCCATTGCCGACATTACCCTCCAGCAGGTGCTTACCCGCCCCGAGGACTTCGACGTGATCGCCACGCTCAACCTCAACGGCGACTACCTCTCCGACGCCCTGGCAGCCCAGGTGGGCGGCATCGGCATCGCGCCCGGCGCCAACATCAACTACCTCACCGGCCACGCCGTGTTCGAGGCCACCCACGGCACCGCGCCCAAGTATGCCAACCTCGACAAGGTGAACCCCTCCTCGGTCATCCTCTCCGGCGTCATGATGCTCGAATACATGGGCTGGAAAGAAGCCGCCGGCATGATCACCCGCGGGGTGGAGGCGGCCATTGCCGCCAAGCGCGTCACCTATGACTTCGCCCGCCTCATGGACGGCGCCACCGAGATCAAGTGCTCCGAGTTCGGCGACGAGATCATCGCCAACATGGCCTGATCCCGCCGGCCCGGCAGATAGATGCCCCGCAGCCCCTGTGCTGCGGGGCATCTTGCATCCGGGGCCTCCGCAGCAGCGCAGGCAACCTCCCGCATAGATTTCCGTATATATGAGTCGTGTAACCTGTCGCTTCGCGAAACTGTATGGAAATTACCGGTACTGTCACCTACGTGCCGCTTTCGGGCGGGTTCTGGGGCATCGAAGGCGCCGACGGCCAGAAGTATACCCCCTCCCCGGCGCTGCCTGGCAGGTTCTGCGCGGAAGGGCTGAGAATCAAGGCCCGGGTACAGCCGGTTATGGAGTTCAATATTTTTATGTGGGGTCAGACGGTCTCGGTCGAGCATATCGAACGCGCCTGATGCCGCATCATTCAGCAGCCATCTACGATTTATCCAGCCTTCCGACATGTCTGTGCATCTCATCAGCATCCTGATTTCCGCAGCCGCTTTCCTGGTTCTGGGGCGGGGCGTCGTACGCAGGGGAAAAGGCCTGTCGTTCAATCCGCTGCCGGCGTTTCTGCTGATGCTGGCGGCGATTGCTTTTCCGCTGGTTTCGCCGGCGGCGGGCGTATTTTCCCGCATTGCCCGCCTGCTTGTGGATTTCGGCGCCGGCATGGTGCTGGCTGCTGCCTACCTGCGCGCCTACCGGGAGCCTTCGCGGATCTTCTGGGTGCCCGGCCTGCTCGGGGTTGTGCTGGGCGGCCTGATCTACGGGCTGACGGCACTGCCTGCCTGGTTTTCGGGGCAGGCCTGCGACCACCGCCGCAACGATCCCCGGCATGCCGTGCTGCTGGTAGAGCTGGGGCCGGATGATCAGCTGAGCGAAATCGAGCCCATCCTCCGCAAATACGGTGCGCATGCCGAACGGGCCTTCCCCGAAGTCAGCCTGGACGAAGACGAGGATCTGGCGCAGTACTATGTGGTGCATGTCGATACGTCGATGGCTCAGCTCCTCGAAATGCGGCTCGAAAAGGACAAGGAAAACGTCGATTCCGCAGATCCGGATCATGCGGTACGTCTTGTCGAACCGTCGGCAGGGCAGCCGCGTGCTTCGTCCGCAGATTTTCTGGCCGATGATCCCTATCTGGACCGGCAATGGTATGCTGCGGCGCTGAACTACAACCAGGTATATGAATGGCTCCAGGCGCATCCGCCCGTGCGGAAGGCCAAGGTGGCCATTGTGGATACAGGCGTTGACCGCCCCCATGAAGACCTCAACGAGGTGTACGCCGAAAGCGGCGGCGAAGGCGACCGCGACCAGCACAGCCACGGCACCCATTGCGCCGGCCTCGCAGGCGCCGCCACCAACAACGGCAAAGGCGTAGGCTCGCTCAACTGGAACGGCGAATTCCTCACCCTGACCGGCTATCCGGCACTCGATGCCAGCGGACGCGGGTCCGACCTTACGGTGTCGCGCGCCATCGTCCAGGCCGCCGAAGGCGGTGCCGACGTCATTTCGATGTCGCTCGGCGGACCGGCGCCCTTCGGCGCGCCCAAAGCCCAGGTGGATGCCATCAAGTATGCCCGCAAGCTCGGCGCAGTCGTCGTGGTAGCCGCCGGCAACAGCAATATGGATGCGAAGCTCTTTTCCCCGGCCAATATCAAAGGCGTCATCGTCGTGGCAGCCGTGGACGAGCAGCTGAATAAAGCAGTGTTTTCCAACACCAATACCAGCCTGGGCATGCCCATCGCTGCGCCGGGCGTGAACATCATGTCCTCGGTCCCCGGCAGCCAGTACCAGTCGTACAGCGGCACTTCGATGGCTACGCCCATCGTAGCGGGCCTGGCAGGCATCCTGAAAGCCTACAACCCGGAGCTCGGCACGAAGCAGGTCTGGGAACTGCTCAGCGGAACGGGCGCTTCGCTGCCTGCCTCCGGCCAGACCGGCAAGCTGATCCAGCCGGAGGCGGCCATCCGCAGCGTATCGGAGGCGGGTGTCCCGCTGCCCTGACCGCGCTGCCGCCAGGCAGACGCATCGCAGCCGCTGCTTGCCAGGCGCAGGCAGCGGCTGCTTGGCTTACAGGCCCTTGCTCAATCTGTCATGCCAAAATGACAAAGCGGCACTGACAAATTGGTCAAAATCGGGCTTCGGAATCCAGCCTGTCAGGTTTTCGGGGATTGGCACATTTTTCGATCCTGTCGACTCGAACCACCCCTTTGCGGGGAATCACCTCTGAACCTAAAACCGAGAAATTATGGCTGTGAAGATTAAGCCCCTGGCCGATCGGGTTCTGATCCAACCGGCGCCCGCCGAAGAGAAAACGGCATCCGGCATCATTATTCCTGACACCGCCAAGGAAAAGCCGCAGCGTGGTACGGTAGTGGCTGTAGGCCCCGGCAAGAAAGACGAACCTACGACGGTGACGGTAGGCGATACGGTGCTCTACGGCAAGTACTCCGGCACGGAAATCTCCGTGGAAGGCTCCGACTACCTCATCATGCGTGAGTCCGACATTCTCGCGGTGCTCTGATCCTCCCAGGCGCCCCCGGCGCCATCGCTGTCAAGCTCTACTGGTTGTTTCACACCTGTTTCCCATTAATTTTGATCCATTCATATGGCTAAGAAAATCGAATTTAACTCCGATGCCCGCGATAGGCTGAAACGCGGCGTGGATGCGCTGGCAAACGCAGTTAAAGTTACCCTCGGCCCCAAAGGCCGCAATGTGGTCATCGACAAGAAGTTCGGCTCGCCCGCCATCACCAAGGACGGTGTGACCGTGGCCAAGGAGATCGAACTGAAGGACCCCATTGAAAATATGGGCGCCCAGATGGTGAAGGAAGTCGCCTCCAAGACGGCTGACATCGCCGGCGACGGCACCACCACCGCTACGGTGCTCGCACAGGCCATCATCCGCGAAGGCCTGAAGAACGTGACTGCCGGTTCCAATCCGATGGAGCTGAAGAAAGGCATCGAAGAGGCAACCAAAGTCGTGGTGGCTGAGCTGAAGAAGTTCTCCCGCAAGATCGGCGACTCCAAGGAAATTGCCCAGGTGGCGACCATCTCCTCCAACGGCGACCATGAAATCGGCAAATTCATCGCCGACGCCATGGAGAAAGTGGGCAAAGACGGCGTCATCACTGTCGAAGAAGCCAAGGGCATGGAGACCTACCTCGATGTGGTGGAAGGCATGCAGTTTGACCGCGGCTACATTTCCCCCTACTTCGTGACCAATCCGGACACGATGGAAGTGGAGATGGACAACCCCTTCATCCTGCTCTACGACAAGAAGATCTCTTCGATGAAGGATCTGCTCCCGGTGCTCGAGCAGTCGGTGCAGACGGGCCGCCCGCTCCTCATCGTGGCTGAAGATCTCGAAGGCGAAGCCCTCGCTACCCTCGTGGTCAACAAAATCCGCGGCACGCTGAAAGTGGCGGCCGTGAAGGCTCCGGGCTTCGGCGACCGCCGCAAGGCCATGCTGGAAGACATCGCCATCCTCACGGGCGGCCAGGTGATCTCCGAAGAGCGCGGCTACAAGCTCGAAAACACCAACCTGACCCTGCTGGGCCGTGCCAACAAGGTTTCCATCGACAAGGACAACACCACCATCGTGGGCGGCCTGGGCGATGAAGACCAGATCAAGGCCCGGATCAACCAGATCAAGGCGCAGATCGAAACGACGACCTCCGACTACGACCGCGAGAAGCTCCAGGAGCGCCTGGCCAAGCTGTCCGGCGGGGTGGCCGTGATCTACGTCGGCGCTGCGACCGAGGTGGAAATGAAGGAGAAGAAAGACCGCGTGGATGACGCCCTGCACGCCACCAAGGCTGCTGTGGAAGAAGGCATCATCCCCGGCGGCGGCGTGGCCCTGGTGCGTGCCATCAAGGCGCTCGAAGCCGGCCGCGGCGGCATCAACGACAGCCTGCTCAAAGGCGATGTGGGTGTAGGCGTGAGCATCGTGCGCCGTGCGCTCGAAGAGCCGCTCCGCCAGATCGTGGAAAACGCAGGCATCGAGTCCGGCGTGGTGCTGAACCGCGTGCGTGAAAATGCCGAGGTCGACTTTGGCTTCAACGCCCGCACCGAAGAGTACGAGAAATTCTTCGACAGCGGCATCATCGACCCGACCAAGGTGGCCCGCACCGCCCTCGAAAACGCCGCTTCGATCGCAGGCCTGCTCCTGACGACCGAGTGCGTCATCACCGAGGATCCGGAGGACGACAAGGCTGCTGCCGGCGGCCACCGCCACGGCGGCGGCGACATGGGCGGCATGATGTAATCTGCCTGCCAGCGATATACGGATGAAAGCCGCTCCCGCCGGGGGCGGCTTTCTGCTGTCCGGGGCTTGTGTTTGAGCGCGGATCCGTGTATCTTACCGGTTGACCCTGTAACCTGCATTGGCGTATGAATGCCCTTGGGACAATTCTGCTGATTGCGCTCGTTGGCGGCGTGGTGTATCTCGTGTATCTGGGAATCCGGAAGACCCTGGCCGAAGACAGCGGCCGGAGCCGCCGGCAGCGCCGGGGTGCCCGGCGGCGCTGAATGGCGCCGGAGAAATTTGCCGCCGCTGCGGCGGGATTTCCTGTCGGTTCTCTCCCCGGAATTTCCTAGATTTGTGCGCCTCTCATCCCTGGCGTGCTGCACCGATATGCCTGAAGTTTCTCCCAGCAGACAGCGGGAACGCATCGAAGAAGTCCGGCAGCTCTTTGCCGGCTATCTGGATCAGCATGGCCACCGCAAAACGCCGGAGCGCTATGCGATCCTGGAGGAGATTTATTCGCGCAACGACCATTTCGATGTGGAGTCGCTCTACATCCACATGAAGAATAAAAACTACCGGGTCAGCCGCGCCACGGTGTACAATACGCTCGACCTGCTGGTGGAGTGCGACCTCGTGAAGCGCCACCAGTTCGGCGCCAATCAGGCCCTGTACGAAAAATCCTACGGATACAAGCAGCACGACCACCTCATCTGCTCCACCTGCGGCAAGGTGATGGAGTTCTGCGATCCCCGGATCGGAGAAATCGAACACACCATTGCCGACATCCTCGGCTTCGACGTATCCTACCACGCCCTGACCATCTTCGGGGTATGCCGGAATGCGCAATGCGAAGGAAAACGCTGATCTGACTGCTTACCACGCACACATGGACTTTCACTTCTCGCAACAAGACGGTATCGGGGTGCTGAACCTCAGCGGCAGCCTCATCGGCGAAACAGACGGCCTGCCCGTTCTGGAAGCCTTCGGCGACCAGCTCAGCCAGGGCATCACCCGGTACGTGATCGATATGACGCATCTCAACCACATCAACAGCACCGGTTTGGGGATGCTCATCACCCTGCTCACGCGCGCGCGCAAGGCAGGCGGGGAAGTGGTGCTGGCCAACCCGTCGGGTTTTATCCAGAACCTGCTGGTCATCACCAAGCTGCATACCATTTTTTCCACCTTCCCGGATGCGGATGCCGCGCTTGCGCAGCTGAACGCAGGGGCCTGACCGCTTCCGGGAGCTGTTCTGTACTGATCTATGGCTGTCGATGTATTGTTAGGCCTTCAGTGGGGAGACGAAGGCAAAGGAAAGGTTGTGGACGTGTTCACCCCGCAGTACGATGTGGTTGCCCGCTTTCAGGGCGGCCCCAATGCCGGCCATACCATCGTATTCCAGGGCCAGAAATTTGTGCTGCACCTCATTCCCTCCGGAATTTTCCACCCGGATGCAGTCTGCCTCATCGGCAACGGCGTGGTGCTGGACCCGGTGACCCTGCGCAGGGAGATCGAAAAGCTCGAAAGCAGCGGCGAGCAGATCCGCAGCCGGCTCTTCATTTCGCGCCGGGCCCACCTGATTCTGCCCACCCACAAGCTGCTGGACGCTGCCTCGGAGCAGGCCAAAGGCGATCAGAAAATCGGCTCCACCCTCCGGGGCATCGGGCCGACGTATATGGATAAAACCGGCCGCAACGGCCTGCGGGTGGGAGATCTGCTCCTGCCCGACTTCCGCGAACGCTACGCGGCGCTGCGCGCCAAGCACGAAATGCTGCTGCGCAGCCTCTACGCCTACGAATACGACCTCGCCGAAACGGAAGCGCAGTTCATGGAGGCAGCAGACTTTCTCCGCACCCTCCGCCTGGGCAATTCCGAGGCCTACCTGCACGAGGCGATGGCCTCCGGCAAGCGCATTCTCGCCGAAGGCGCCCAGGGCGCTCTGCTCGACATCGAGTTTGGCAGCTATCCTTTCGTCACCAGCTCCAATACCACGGCTTCCGGCGCCTGCATCGGCCTCGGCGTGCCGCCTTCCGGCATCGGACGGGTCTTCGGCATTTTCAAAGCCTACTGCACCCGCGTAGGCAGCGGCCCTTTCCCCACCGAGCTCGAAAATGAGACCGGCGAAGCCATCCGCCAGACCGGCAGCGAATTCGGTGCCACCACCGGCCGCCCCCGCCGCTGCGGCTGGCTGGACCTGCCCCTGCTGCGCTACGCCGTGCAGCTGAGCGGTGTCACCGACCTGATCATGACCAAAGCGGATGTGCTGTCCTTCCTGCCGGAGCTCCAGGTCTGCGTCGCCTACGATACGCCTGAAGGCCCTACGCGCGAGATGCCCTTCGACCTCGACCATGCCCGGCCGCTGTATGAGACCTTGCCCGGCTGGCAGGCCGACCTGACCGGCGCCCGACGGCCGGAAGACCTGCCGGAGGCGCTGCATGCCTATATCCGCTTCATCGAGGCCTATCTCGGCGTGCCCGTGACCTACGTTTCCGTAGGCCCGGACCGCGAGCAGATTCTGGCCATGCACGGGCAGCCGGTTACAGCCGCTTGAGCCAGTAGGTGGAGCCGAGGATGAGATCGCCGGTAATAGGCCGGGAAGAGTAGGGCAGGGCGGGCAGGACCGTTTCCTGCTGCCATTGTTTGACCCAGGCGCCGTTGAGCGAGGCGCTGAGCGTGCGCTCCAGATGCAGGTCGGCGTGGCCGCCCACCTCCAGCTGATAGGCCCCGGGCCATCCATTCCAGCCGGATTTGAGGCCTTCGGCGCCGGAGCCCTTGTAATGCGCTGCCAGCACCGGCATGAAGGTGCCGCGGACGGCCAGGGTGCCGCTGGGCTGGTCGCCGAGGCTGCTGTTGTAGTAAACGCTGGGCAGCAGGCTGGCCGCAAGGCCCAGGGTCGTGAGCGTGCCTTCGGGCAGGGTCTGGCGCCGCAGGCGCAGGTGCGCGCCTGCCGCCATGAACCACGTGCGCGCCACGAAGGGCATGTGGGCACCGGCAATGATGGTGTAGTTGCTGAACCGCCACATCTCGTCGGCGGGGAATCGGATCTCCGCCGACCAGTCGGCATAGGCGATCGAGCGGGTGTTGTCCCGGATGCAGTAGCCGAATCCGAGGGTGGGCTTCTGCTCGAACCCCACAGACACGTACAGGGTGTGCAGGCCGATGATCTGGAAGCCGTAGTAAGGCTGGGCCCCAGCGCGCAGGCCGAGCAGCAGCAGGAGGACGGAGATGCTGTATATCAGACGCATAAGAGACAGGCTTGAGGGAGGTGGAGGAAAGGGGAATCAGGCGCCGGGCAGGGTCCAGTCGAGGCGCAGGCCGAAGCTGCGGAAGTTGGGCAGGCGCTGGCCGGAGAAGGTGAACGGCGGCTGTTTGAGCACCGTGACATCCAGGGCGGCGCGGCAGGGGATCTTGCCGCCGGTCAGCTGGTCGAGCGGGGCGATCAGGCCGGCGCCGAAGGTGACGTCGTTGATCCGGCTGCGGTTGGTGGAGACGCCAGAATCGTCTTCCGAGCTGGTGAAAAACCCGAGGCGCAGGGCCAGCACATCCATCAGGACGGTTTCGCCGCCGAGGCGGAAGGCAGTTTTGTAAGGGCTGTTGAGCACATCCTGGTACTCGGCCATGAAGACCAGCTCGATGGGTCCGGCATCCATGCCGGGGTAGGCGACCGTGCGGCGGATGCGGTACGCGGCGCCTGTGCGGGCCACGATGGGCAGTTTCTGCACCGTGCGGAAGCTCCCGACGCCGAATTCAATGCCGCTGTTGAGGAAGTTGGTGACGCTGGCGCCGAAGGTCAGCGCATGCGGATCGCCGCTGCCGATGGGCAGCTCCAGCGTGTACATCGCGCCGGCATCCAGGTGGATCTGGCGGGCGTTTTTCTCCCCGTCGAGATATTTCCAGTCGTAAAAATTGACATTGACGCCTATGCGCAGATTTTTCACCGGCTCGGAGGCGAGGGTCAGGGCGGCGTTGCTGCTGCGGGGCTTGTTGATGGGGTAATAATTGCCATTGATAAAAATCTCGAAGTCGCTCTCGCCGATGTCTAAGCGCCGGTAGCTGAGGCCGGCGCTGAGCAGCTTGTGGAAGCGGTACGCGGCCCCGGCATAGTAGAAATCGGCATTGCCGAGCAGATAGAGGGGCGCAGCGGTGGAGAAATCGGTCTGGAGGCGCTGCACCTGCGCGATGGCGGCGGGGTTGTAGAAGATGGAGGCCGGAGAGCTTCCATCGGCGACATCGGCCCGTCCCAGCGCTTCGGCGCGGGTGTTGGGAATCCGTTCAAACAGGAATTCGGTCTGAAACTCGGAGTCGTACTGGGCTGCGAGGCGGCCTGGAAGCAGCAGAAGGGCCCAGGCGCAAAGCCGGATGCAAACAGGGATGCGGGACATAGCGGGTGGGGGTTGAACAGGCCGCAGTGCGCGGATGCACGCATCCGGTTGCCGGGGCCTGCAGTTGGAATCCAACGGTTAAAGTATCAAACGGAATGGAAATTCCGCCCGTGCGGCCCCTTACGAATATTCGGGATATTGGGGCCGCAGGCAGGACGGGGCTGCTCGCTGCATTGTATTGTATTGAATATCAGCGATGTGTGGCATACTGCTGCACCATGGGGCGAAGCACTTCGCGCCATTTCAGGTAGCCGGCGCGGCTCAGGTGCAGGCTGTCTTCGGCAAAATAGGCCGGCACGCAGCGGCCCTGCGCATCGAGCAGCGGGCTGTAGGTATCGGCCCAGCCGGCGGCGGGGCCGGATACGGCCCAGGTGCGGAGGGAGTCGCGGAGGCGCTCGTAGTCGGCCTGGCGGTGGCGGCGGGAGGGGCTGAGCTTGGGGGCGAGGAAGATCACGGGCACGCCGGGCAGCCGGATGCGCACCGAATCGGCGAAGCGCCGGGCGCGGCCCATCACAAGCTCCGGCGTCACGCCGGGGCGGGTGAGGTCGTTGTCGCCCTGATAGACAAACACTGCCGAAGGCCGGTAGGGCCATACGGCCTGATGCGCGATCTGGAGCAGGTCATCGAAGGTGGAGCCGCCGAAGGAGCGGTTCAGCACCGGGTACGGCGCGAAATCCTGCTCCAGGCTGTCCCAGCGGCGGAAGCTGGAGCTTCCGGTAAAGAGGATCATGCCCGGCGGCGGCGGGCTCAGGCTGTCGGCCTCGCGGAACTTGCGCAGCTCTGCGGCATAGGGAAGGGAATCCGCGGCGGGCGGCACCGCAGATTCCCGGCAGGCAGCGGTCAGGATCAGCAGCAGCAGGCTGGCGATCAGCCCTTTATTCCTCCCGCTTGATCCCATATTTCTCCATCTTGTTGTACAGGTGGCTCCGCTGGATGTCGATCAGGTCGGCGGTTTTGGACACATTCCACCCGTTCTGCTCCAGCTTGCGCAGGATGAACTCCTTTTCGATGAAGTCTTTGAAGTCCTGAAACTTCTCGTACTGGTCGTACACGGAGCTGCCCTGCTGCTTGCGGCGCTGCGGCGCGGCGTAGTCGATCACATCCTGGCCGGAGATGGTGCCATTGGAGAGGATGGCCAGGCGCTCGATGACGTTGTGCAGCTCGCGGACGTTGCCGGTCCATTCGAGGCGGCTGAGCTCGTCGAATGCATCGGGGGCCATGCTCAGGCCGGGCATGCCGTAGGAATCGCTGATCTCGGCGAGGAAGGCCTTGGCCAGCAGGGAGATATCCTCGCGGCGCTCGCGGAGCGGCGGCACGTGGACGAGGATCACGCTGAGGCGGTGGTAGAGGTCTTCGCGGAAATTGCCCTGGTCGATTTCGTGGAGCAGGTCCTTGTTGGTGGCCGCGAGGATGCGCACATCCACGGTGATCTGGCGGTCGGAGCCGATGCGGGTGATGGTATGCTCCTGGAGGGCGCGCAGCACCTTGGCCTGGGCGGCGAGGCTCATGTCGCCGATTTCGTCGAGGAAGAGGGTGCCGCCGTTGGCCTGTTCGAACTTGCCGATGCGCTGGCGCACGGCGCCGGTGAAGGAGCCTTTTTCGTGGCCGAAGAGTTCGCTTTCGATGAGTTCGGAGGGAATGGCGGCGCAGTTGACCTCCACGAGCGGGCCGTGGGCGCGGCGGCTTTTTTCATGGATCCAGCGGGCGACGAGCTCCTTGCCGGTGCCGTTGGAGCCGGTGATGAGCACGCGGGCGTCGGTGGGCGCCACGCGGTCGATGGTTTCCTGGATCTTTTCCATTACCGGCGAGCGGCCGATGATCTCGCGCACGCCCGAGACCTTGCGGCGCAGGCGCTTGGTTTCCACCACCAGATCCTTCTTCTCGATCGCATTGCGGACCGTGAGCAGGAGGCGGTTGAGATCCGGCGGCTTCTCGATGAAATCGTAGGCGCCTTTTTTGGTCGCTTCGACGGCGGTCTCGATGTCGGCGTGGCCGGAGATCATGATGAAAGGCACCTCCGGCTTGGCCTCGGTGGCCCGCACGAGGACCTCCATGCCGTTCATCCGGGGCATTTTGATGTCGCAGATCACCGCGTCGAAGCTGTGCTCCATCAGCAGGTCGAAGCCTTCCTTGCCGTCGGAGGCGGTGGTCACTTCATACTCCTCATATTCCAGAATTTCCTGCAAGGTCATTCGGATGACTTCCTCGTCATCCACGATTAAGATTCTGGGCATGTATGATTGTCGTTAATGATGGACAAAGATAATCCGGGGTGACCAGTTATGCAAGTTCAGGTGTATTTATTTTAATACACTTAAGTTGAAACGGGTGATCAATAAATAAAACAATGCTTCAGTCCGGTGCGTATCATACTGGACGGTGCTTCAAAACCGGAAATCTTGCTACCTTCGCATGCCAGGCAGGATTCAAGCAGCCACAGGAATGAACCGACGGAACCTATTGTATGCAGCGCTGGCGCTGCTGATGTCGCTGAGCGCCTGCGCGCCGGACCCGGACGCCGACCTCGACGGGATCGAGCTGGAAGTGCGGGTAACGCGGATGGACAGCCTCATGCTGGCGGCCAGCGAGGCCCTGCGCAGCCGCGGCGCGGAGGCATATTTCAGCGTGTATCAGCAGATGCTGCAGCCTGAGCGGGCGTTTTTCATGGTATTTACCGGCTTGGACCAGGACAGTCTGGCCGCCCGGCTGAGCCCGGCCAGCCAGGACAGCCTGCTGGCGTACGCGGTGCTGGGCCCGTTTCTGGCCGATTCGAATGCATATGCGCTGCTCGATACGGTGCGCCAGGTATTTCCGTATGACTACCCCTTTGCCGACCGGCTGACGCCCATGCTCAAGCGGCTCAAAAAGCACTTTCCGGATGCGGAGCTGCCGGCCTTCGCCACCCACATCGACGACCCCTCGCAGGTAAGCCAGATCCTGTCCCTGCCGGGATACATGAGCATCGGGCTGCAGTATTTTCTGGGGCCGAAGTTCCGCTATGCGCCGCCGGAAACCCCCGATTTCATCCGCCGGCGCTTCGATCCGGCCTGTCTGGAGGTCGCAATGGCCAACAAGATTGCCGATGAGCTTATCGAGCCCATGCCGGGCGGCAAGCTGCCCCTGCTCGTGGAGCATGTGGTGCATGCAGGCATCCGGCAGTATTTCATCCAGCAGCTGCTCCCCCATACGCCGGACTCCGCCCGGCTCTATTACACCTCCACGCAGATGATCTGGGCCGATTACTACGAAGCCCGCATCTACAAGGAGCTGCTGGATCATTTCTTTGAGCCGGATCTGGCATTATACCGTGAATATCTCAGCGAAAAGCCGTATACTACCTCCCTGTCGCCCGAATCGGCGCCCCGCATCGGAGCGTACTGCGGCTGGAAGATCGTATCGGCCTATATGAAACGCCATCCGGAGGAAAGCCTCGAACGCCTGTGTGCGCGCACCGATTACGAAACGATTTTCCGCGAGTCGGGCTACAAGCCCTGACCGCAGCCCGTATCCGATCCTGAATGCATGCCGTCCAAGCAGAAGATTCCCAAACGTTTCCGGCATCTGGTCAATGAGCTGGAGTATGAGCGCATCATGGAGCTGGCCGTGGCTTCGCTGCCGGCCGGGGTGCAGGTGCAGCGGGTCCAGGACGGCGCCATCTATGTGCGGTCGGATGGGCCGCATCCGGCCATGTTCGGGCTGGACAACCTCATCCGCGTCTGCGCCCTGGCAGATCCGGACACCTGGCCGGGCCTGATCCGCGAGCATTTCCGCAAGCTGGAGTTCAACAAAGGCGCATTTGCCTATCTGCTCAAAGACTTCGACTACGCCCGCCAGTTTCTGCGGCTGTCGGTCAAGCATGCAGGCTTCGCCCCGCCCGAGGAGCTCGATGCCCTCATCCGCCGCCAGGATCTGCCCGATACCTATACCCTCCCGGTGCTGGACTTCGAGGACAAATTTCACTACCTCCGCAAGGACGGGGTGCATGAGTGGGAAACGCCGGAAGAAGAAATCTTCGACGTAGCTGCCGAAAACCTGGGGCAGGAGGATGTGCAGGTCATGGAAGGGCTGCTGGGCGAGGAGCATCCGGTGTTTTCGGTCATCAGCAGCAATTACTCGGCGGCCTTCATCCTGGATCTGGCCCGCAACCTGCCCCATGCCCTCGGCGCCTACGGCGCCGTGACGGCCATTCCCTCGCGGAGCTTCGCGCTGGTGTACCCGATCCACGACGAGTCCATCGCCGGATCGGCGGAGGTGCTCCAGGCCCTTACGGCCCGCATCTACCGCGAGCAGCCCGGCCCCATCGCCGGGCGGCTGTACTGGTATTTCGACGGCGTCTTCGAGCTGTTTCCTTCGGAGCCAGGGCGCCCGGTGGCGCTGCCCGAGGGCCTGCGCCGCCTGCTGGACTGAGGCCCTTGCAGGCCTGCGGCGCCCGGAACGGCACCTGGAACCCGATTTTGCAGGATCAGGCTGCCCCTGCGCGCAAATCCCGCCCCGATTGCGTACCTTTCGGACACGTACCCTCAACCACCTCCACGCCTTGAAGCGCCGGCTTCGACGATTCAGCCGCACCCTGCTGGTCAGCCTGAGCATCCTGATCATGCTGGGCTTTCTGATCAGCTTCCTGATTACCCTCCCGCCGGTCCAGAAGCGGGTGGTGCAGGCAGCTGTGTGGGCATTGGAACGGGAACTGGGCGTGCCTGTGTATGTGGAGGCGGTCGAAGTGGCCCTGCCCGCGCGTCTGGTGCTCCGCGATATCCGCATCTGCGATCTGCAGGGCGAGCAGATGCTCTATGTGGAGCGTTTCCGGCTGGGCCTGCTCCGGTTTTCGGTCTGGAACTATGTGTTCAGCCGGGAGGATGCGACCGACCTGGCGCTCGGCTCGGTCTCGCTGATCCGGCCCAGTGTGTACCTCTACCGTCAGCGGCGGGATTCGGTGTGGAATTTCCAGTTTATCGCCGACGCCTTCGCCAGCTCCGACACGTCGGACAGCAGCACCCCGCTGCGGATCGACCTGGCAGGCCTGCACATCGAAGATGCGCGGGTAATTTTCGTCGATTCGACCTCGCAGGAGCGGGATTCCATCCGGATGGGGCATGTATTCCGCCGGCATCTGGATGTGGACCGGCTCAACCTGGACCTGTCGATGATCGTGGAGCCGGGGGGGCAGATCGAAGCCCAGCTGAGCCAGCTCAACCTGGAGGAGCGGCATTCGGGCTTCCGGCTGGAGCATCTCAGCCTGGAGCTGCTCACCGGCGATTCCGCCGGCAGCGGCACCCCGTATCTGCAGCTCAACAACCTCTCGCTCAAGTCCGGGTCGTCCTGGATTCTGGCCGATGCCGCGTTTCCCCGCCAGTCGCTTGCCACGCTGGCCGCAGGCCAGCCGATGCGCTTCGAGGCCCTCCTCAAGCCCAATACGCGGGCGGACATGGCCACCATCCAGTATTTTCTCACCAACCCCCTGCCGGTCACGGGCCTGGTATATGCCGAAGGGCCGGTGGGCGGCAACCTGGACTACCTCGAAAGCGACGCGGTGCGCGTGCGCTTCGGCGAGCGGACCCGTGTGCAGACGGCATTCCGGCTGGACCGCTACCGGGAAGATACACGGGCCCGGCTCAGCGCCCGGATGCAGCAGAGCACGGTCTATCTGCGGGACGTGCAGGCGCTGGTGCCCAGCGCCGGGCTGCCGGAGGTGCTCCTCCGGCTGGAGCCGCTGGCTGTTTCCGGCTCCTACGAGGGCGGGTTTTATGATTTCGATACGGAGCTGAGCATGGAAAACGACCTGGGCAAATTGCAGGCCGATTTCCACCTGACCATGCCGCCCGTGACGGAGACCTATGTCTATGAAGGGACGCTTCACACGGAGCACCTGAATCTCAATGCCCTCGGATTTGCCGAGTCGAATTTTTCGCCCGATCTCAACCTAGATGCCACGCTCCAGGGCCGGGGCGACAGCGAGCAGACCCTTGACATCGCCGTGCAGGCCGGCCTGCGGCCTTCGCCGCTCTTCGGGATTCAGACCGATACCGTTTTTACCGATTTCACCTACCGCAACGGCCACCTCATCGGGCGGCTCAAGGGCGTAAGCGCCGCCGGCGCCGCCGACCTCGTCGCAGATCTGGACCTGGGCACGGCCCCGGCGCGCTACGATGTGCGCGGCGAGGTGCAGCAGCTGGATCTGCGGACCCTCGGCCTGTATCCGGAGCCGGTGCGCCTGAGCACGGAGGCGGATATTGCCCTGACCGGCGATTCGCTCGACAATCTGCTGGGCAGTGTGGAGCTTTCCCGGATCAGCCTGCGCCGCCCCGAGGTGAAGGCTCCGCTGAACATCCCGGCGCTCAGCCTGTCCATCTCGCCGACGCAGGTGCCGGAAGGCCGGCAGGTGCGCCTGGCCAGCGAGGTGCTGTCGGCTGACGTTACCGGAGAGTTCCGGATGACCCGCGCTATCGGGCTGGCAGGCCGGATTGCGGAGGAAACCCGCCTGTTTTTGCTCAACAACGACAGCCTGACAGCCGCCTATTACCAGCAGCTGGCATCGGACAGCCTGGGCGTATCCTTGCGGCTGGGCATCGAGCCGGGGCCGGGGCTGAATCCGCTCATGCAGTTTCTGGGGCAGGATCTCTATGTGGATCCGGGCGCGGAAATCAGCGGAACCCTGGTCTATCAGCCGCCTTCCGGCGCAGGGCGGGGCTCGGAGGAGCTGGCGCTCGAATTCAGCGCGGATTCGCTCTATCTGGAAGGCATGGGGCTGAAAGACTGCAGCGGCGATGTCAATCTGTTCAAATACAGCGATACCGATACGCTCATCTTCTTCGGCGGCCTGCGGTCGGAGGCACTCAGTGCGGGCAGCACCTTCCGGCTGGAGGACCTGTCACTGGATACGCAGGGTGCCGACGGCACGTTCAACAGCGATCTGCGGGCCCGGCAGCTGCAGGCGCCGGCCGATTTCCAGTTTCGCGTAGTCACCAGCTTCGATGCCGACGGCAGCATCCGCTCCGGGATCGACTCTGCGGCCTCGCGCATCATCGTAAAATCGGACACGCTCATTGTTTCGGGCGGAAACTCCATCCTGTTTACCGGGAACCAGATCGAAATCGGCCATCTGGTGCTGCAGGACAACCGCCGCTACCTGCGCATCGACGGCGAGGTATCGGCAGATCCGGCCAGCCGGCTCAGAATCGACGTGGCGCAGCTGGAGCTGGACCTGATCCACGAATTCGTGCCGCTGGACTACCGCCTCGGCGGGCGCGTCAACTCCGAGCTGGTGCTGCGCCATGTGCTGGACCGGCCGATCGTGGAATTGCGCAGCCGGATCGATGATTTTACGGTGGACGAATACGAATACGGCAGCATCTTCCTGCGCAGCGGGTGGCGGGAGCCGGACAACCAGCTGCTCGTGCGCGCCAGCCTCTACGACAGCGATTTCGATACAACGCTGGTGCTCAACGGCATCTACAGCCTCAACGACAGCGTATCGCCGCTGAATTTCCGCCTCGATACCCGCGAAAGCTTTCCGCTCAACTATATCCAGCCCTTCGTGCAGGGCCAGCTCTACGGCATCAAAGGCCGGGTGGACCTGAAGGAATTTGCCATCACCGGCAGCCCGGATAGTGTGATTATCAAGGGAATAGGCCAATTCCGCAATGCAGGCTTCGGGGTCGATTATTTCAAATCGAGCTACACCTTCGACGGCGATATTTACTTCGACAACGACCGGATCACCTTTCCCCGCATCACGCTCTACGACAAAAACCGCAACCACGCCGACCTCCACGGGGTCATCCGCCACCGGGGCCTGCAGGAGTTCACCTTCGACCTGCAGCTGGACCGGGTGCGCAATTTCCTTGTCATGGATACCCGCCGCCGGGACAACGAGTATTTTTACGGAACCCTCTTCCTCAAGGACGGCATTGCCGATGTGACCGGCAACCTCGACGAAATCGATGTGCAGGCGCTCGTTTCCGTAGGGCCCGACTGCAAGCTCAAAATTCCCATTTCCGACTATACCGAGACCGGCAGGCCGGACTACATCCACTTCAAAGGCGAAACCCGCGGGCAGGATCTTCCGGTCAATACCGGCACCCAGAACTTCAACCTCGCCCTCACCGTGCTGGTGACGGAGGAGGCGGAGGTGGAAATGATCTTCGACGAGCAGGTCGGCGACATCATCCGCGCCAGCGGCGAGGGCACCCTGACGCTCAATATCGATGAGCAGGGCAATTTTTCCATGCTGGGCGATTACCAGATTACAAAGGGCGACTACCTCTTCACGTCGCAGAATGTGATCAACAAAAAATTCGAAGTGCGGCCGGGCGGGCGCATCGTATGGGACGGCGACCCCTACGCGGGCCGGATCGACCTGGAAGCCATCTACCCCGTAAACGCCGACATCAGCTCGCTGCTCGGCCTGGACCGGGCCCTGCGGGTGCCAGTAAATGTGCTGATGCATCTCGAAGGGCTGCTGCTGCAGCCGCAGATTGCCCTGGCGATCGAGCTGCCGCGCCTTACGCAGGAGGAGGCCAGCCTCATCGCCTCGCAGGTGCGGGCCATCCAGTACGACGAGCAGGAACTCAACAAGCAGGTGTTCAGCCTCATGGTCTTCGGGCGCTTTGCGCCGGTTGGCGGCTTCCTGGGCGACAATGCCACCGGTGCCGGCATCACGACCTCCATTTCCGAGCTGATCAGCAACCAGTTCAACTACTGGCTCTCCCAGGCGACGAACGACAAGCTGAATATCAACGTCAATACGACCAATTTCCAGGATCTCAACCTGCTCGTCTCCGCCCGCCTCTTCAACGACCGGGTCACCATCGAGCGGAACGGCACCCTCGTAAGCAACAATACCCGGCTCTCCGTGGGCAATATCAGCCTCACCATCCGGCTGCTGCCCAAGCCCGAAGCCGCAGGCACGCGCGACAGCGAGCTCGTGCTCGAAGTCTTCAACCGCGAGACCTTCAACTCCGCCACCCAGGATCTGGGCGCCGTATCCAACCAGACCGGGCTGGGCATTTTCTACAAGCGCGACTTCGACCGCCTGCAGGATGTGCTGAAAAAACGCTGAGCCGGCATACAAATGCCCCCGCCGGGCCGGAACCGGGCGGGGGCGCAAGTCTGCTGTGCCAGGAAAGTTTATTTCCCGAACATGTTCGTCATGTCCGACACCTCGTAGCCGTCGAGCGAAAAGACGGAGGCGTCGTGCATGCGGCGGATATTCTTGATGAAGTTGTCCGTCTTTGAATCCTCTTTTTTGGACTGGGTGTGCATTTCGAGCCAGCTGCCGCTTACCTGGTACTGGTTGGAGGCGCCGGTGGTCATGCCGCTCTGCGCATCCCAGACCTTCACAAAGTCGAATACCGTGGCGTAGTTGAACGCCCAGTCGGTGGTGATCCACATCGTGGTGCTGCTTTCGGGGCCGTCGGCGATCCATTCCTTGCAGAGGAACCCTTCGATGGTTTTGGTGCGGCCGGTGGCTTTGACCGTTGTGCCGTTGCTGGCCGGGGCGGCGTCGGGGCTGCCCTTGGCGTCCACGGTGAGCATGAAGCGCGGGATATTCATTACCGTCGCGGTTTTCTTGCCTTTGGAATCCACGCTCTTGGTGGTCATGGTGCGCTTCTGGCGGTCGTAGATGATGATGGAGCTGGCGCCGTCGCTGGCGGGCTGCGGAACCATCGCAAAGCGGTACTCGTCCACATGGTACTGGACGATGATGGGATTGTCCTTGTCGAGCTTGCCGTTCTTGTAGCTGTTGAATTCCATGGTGAAACTGCCCTGGAAGTTGCTGGGCAGCACCGGCGAAGGCGCGGATTTATCCTCGGAGAGGATGATTTTGGAGTCCTGGGTTTCGACCGACACCCCGCCGTCGGGCCGGGACTGGACTTTCACGCCTGCGGAATCCTGGGCGGCGCGGGCCGCGCTGTCTTTTTCGGTGGCTTTTTTGATCACGGCGCGCTCCAGCGCGTCGAAGGATTTGTCCACGGCCCGGTCGATGGACTGGTTGACCTTCTGGTTGACCTTGTTTTCGACCCGGTTCTGGATGCGGGGCAGTTGGGCGCGGACCGGCAGGCTCAGCAGTGTCAGGGAGAGCGCTGCGGCGCAGATTCGGAGGAAAGGTGCAGTGTGCATACGCAAAGCAGATTGTCAGGGGGAAGGAACGCTATTACAACGAATCCGGGGGGCGGGGTAGTACATCAGAACCGGCTGATTGCAGGCGGTGCCCGGTGGACGCGCGCGTTTTCCAGGTTTTGTTCGAAGTACTCCCCAATGGTGCCGCTGTACCCCGGCGCACCGGGCCGCAGCATCGGGGGCAGGGTATCGGGCCGGATGCTGCGCGGATCGGCCGGGGCCGCCGACGCATCGATTCCCATACGGGTATAGAAGTTGCCCCAGTTGCCGATAAGCGGGTGGGCACCGTTGGGGTCATGCAGCAGCATGGTGCCGCTCATGGCCCGCAGTTCAGCCTGCATGGTATCGAAGATGGGCTGCAGAATGACCAGCTGCTCCTGAAACCCGATCAGGAGGTTGGCCCGGTGGGCTTTCTGCCGCCGTTCATCCAGCAGCGTACGGTCGGGAGTGGCTGCGTATTCATCCGCCAGCAGCTTGCTTTCGATGTAGAGGTTGAATGCCGCTGCGACAAACCCGCTCGGATCGCCTGCAAAGCTCAGGTCAAAGGGTGCGCCGGCGGCATGGGCGTTGGCAGCGCTGAGAAACCGGTGGTATGCCGGGGCGATATTTTCGTATATCTGCCGGTTGCCGCTCACCATGTTGTCCCGGATCCGGATGACGGCAGCAATGATGCCGGGAATGGCGGCTGTGAGCCGCACGGCGAGTGCCGCAAGATCGACGGCCAGGCGGCCGAGGCGGTAGATCAGCACGGGCGGCAGCAAGCTGCCCGGGGAGAGCAGGTCGTTGTAGCGCTGGATGATGTCGTTGAGATCGGCTTGGGTAATGCCTGCCTGGGCGAAGGCCAGCAGCATGGACTGCTTGACGAGCCCTTCCTGCGCCAGCAGGCTGATCAGGATGCGCATCGCCTCGACGCCCGGAGCCAGGCCGGTAAGCGAAGGGGTTCCGGCAGCCAGCGTCGCAAAAGACTGCAGGGAAGCCAGCGCAAGCCGGAGCGCTGCAAGCCCTTCGTCCAGGTTTCGGATCTGGGTGCCTGCCTCGCGCGAGGCATGCTGCCCGAAGGTCATCCAGTTCGAGATCAGCGGCTGGCCCAGGTACTGGGTCATGGCCGTATCGAACTCGTGATAGCTCTGGTTGATGGCCTGATTGCGTGCGACGACATCCGGAATGCGGCTCAGATCCCGGACTGCCGGTACCGTGACCGCAGCTGCGCGGGAATTGGCGGTAGGGGCCCGGCGGCGCTGGATGATTGCCGGGGCCTGGCGCATCTGGACCGGCTGCACGCCTGCCGCAAGCCGGAAGACCGGAGGCACAAGCCCTGGTGCCGCATCCGGGCTGGCAGGCTGCAGCTGTACTGCAGCAGGCTGGGCGGTACGGTCGGCGGGGCGCTGGCGTTCCATAGGCAGTGGTCGGAATAGACAGAGCAGAATCAGTCCCCGGCCTTGCGGGTACGGGCCTTGCCGGTTTCGCTCAGGGCCATGGAGGTGCTGCGGGTCAGGGTTTTGATGAACTCCACCCGGCGGAAGCGCAGGGCGGACCAGTCCTCGTCGATGGCCACCTGGCGCACCGGCTCGAAGCCGAGCCTGCCGAGTGTTTCCCAGCCGGTATCGCGGTTGAAGCCGCAGGCGTAGCGCTTCGAACTGCCCTTGGGGTAGGCGAGCCAGAGCATGCCATCGCCGTCGAGCTGCGCCGCCATCCGGGGCGCCAGCGTGTCGATCTCGGACTGCTGCCGGACAAAGGCCAGCATGAAGGCACAGACCGGAATGGCGTCCGGGCTGGTGCTCAGCGCCGCCTCCGGCGGAAAGGCCGCCAGCAGGCCGCGGACCGTGTCCGGCGTCTGCAGGACGCATACCGGCGACTGGGCACGGTATTGAAGCTTGTGCAGGAGCGGATGCATGATGGATGGGGCGTAGAAGCAGAAAGATACGTATAAAATGGCACGTGTCGGCGCAGCCGGTCCGGATTTTTGCCTGCCCGGTGCAGGGAATTCCCGGTATGGCCGGATTTGCACAGCAACTACCAGACAGTCAGGTGGCAATCCCTGCGGTTCTCCATGCCTCATGTGTTTGCATCATGCTCCGTGGCAAACCCGGGCGAAGGTTCACCACCCGGAAAGTAAGTGCGCTGATAAACAAGAAGTTAGGTCTTCTTTGTGCATCTTGGTGTCCTCAGTGCCTGAGTGGTAAACCCAGGCGAAGAGATTCACCACCCCGAAAGTAAGCACACCGAGAGACCCTCAGCCAGGTCTTCTCCGTGTACCTCATTGTCCTCCGTGTGAAACCCGCTGCATATCTGAACGGCTCCCTGCGTATCTTGCTGTTACGGTGTTGCATCTGTGATCATTGTTACCGACATCCGCGGCCAGGCCGTTGTATGTTTGCAGCATCAATACAGTACCCCGCACATGGTATTCATCGGTTATGCGCTCGCCATCCTGATCGGACTTTCGCTCGGCCTCATCGGCGGGGGCGGATCGATTCTTACCGTTCCGGTGCTGGTGTATGTGATGGGTGTGGATCCTGTGCTGGCGACTGCCTATTCCCTCTTCATTGTCGGGCTCACGGCCCTCGTCGGGTCGGTGGAATATGCCCGCAAGCAGGAGCTGGACTACCGGACGGCCCTGCTATTCGGCGCGCCGAGCATCGTGGCGGTGTACCTCACCCGCAAGCTGCTGGTGCCCCTGATCCCGGACCCGGTGCTGGAGTTCGGCAGCCTGAGCCTGTCCAGGAACCTGATGGTGATGCTGCTCTTTGCCGTGCTGATGGTGGCGGCCTCCGTCTCGATGATCCGGAAACAGCGCCCCCAGGAGGGTAAGAAGCAGATGAACCCCAGCCTGAAATATGCGCTGGTGTTTGCAGAAGGCGCGGTGGTGGGCACGCTGACCGGGCTGGTCGGGGCAGGCGGCGGCTTCCTCATCATCCCGGCCCTCGTGCTGCTCGCCAGGCTGCCCATGCGGCGGGCCGTCGGCACCTCGCTGCTCATCATCGCCGCCAAATCCCTCATCGGCTTTCTCGGCGACATCGGCAACCAGCCCATCGACTGGCAGTTTCTGCTGATCTTCTCGGCTTTCGCCATCGGCGGGATTGTGGTCGGCTCGGCCCTTGCGCGGCGCATCCGCAGCGAGACCCTCAAGCCGGCCTTCGGCTGGTTTGTGCTGATCATGGGATTGTACATCATCGTATGGGAGCTGTTCTTCAAATGATGCCGGGCCTCTGCCGCCCTGCGCCGGAGCCTGTATGTCTTTGTTGGAACGCTGAACGTATATTTGTCTGATTTTCTGTACCTGACACCTGTTTCATTTCGTCTGAACCTATGGTTATCGAGCAAATCTATACCGGATGTCTGGCGCAGGGCGCCTACTACATCCACAGTGCGGGCGAAGCGGCGATCATCGATCCGCTCCGCGAAGTCAAGCCCTATCTGGACCGCGCAGCGCAGGACGGGGTGGAGATCAAATACATTTTCGAGACCCACTTTCACGCCGACTTCGTCAGCGGCCACGTGGATCTGTCGAACAAAACCGGCGCCCCGATCGTGTACGGCCCGATGGCCAGCCCCTCCTTCGAGGCCCTGATCGCCTCGGACGGCCAGGAATTCCGCATCGGCAAGCTGACCCTCAGGGTGCTGCACACGCCCGGCCATACGATGGAGAGCACCTGCTACCTGCTGCTCGACGAGCAGGGCCGGGAGCATGCCCTCTTCACCGGCGATACCCTGTTCATCGGCGACGTAGGGCGCCCGGACCTGGCCCAGAAGGCCGCCAGCATGACCCAGGAGCAGCTGGCAGCTACGCTGTACCAGAGCCTGCGCACGAAGGTGATGACCCTGCCCGACGAGGTGCTGGTGTATCCCGCGCACGGTGCCGGCTCGGCCTGCGGCAAAAACATGAGCAAGGAGACCGTCTCCACCATCGGCCAGCAGAAGCAGCTCAACTACGCCCTCCGCGCCGACATGACAGAGGCAGAATTTGTGAAAGAAGTGACCGATGGCCTGCTGCCTCCGCCTGCGTATTTCGGGATGAATGTGCGGATGAACAAGCACGGCTACGAAAGCATCGATACGGTGCTGGAGCGCGGTGCGCGGGCCCTGTCCCCGGCTGATTTCGAGACGGCCGCCAACGAAACGGGCGCGCTCGTGCTCGATACCCGCGCAGCGGGCGCTTTCGCCGCAGGCTTTATCCCCAACTCGATCAATATCGGCCTCGACGGCCAGTATGCGCCCTGGGTAGGGGCGCTGATCCCCGAAGGGCAAGCCATTCTGCTGGTCACCGATCCCGGCCGCGAGCAGGAAGCCGTCACCCGGCTCTCCCGCGTGGGCTATGATCAGGTGCTGGGCTACCTCGAAGGCGGATTCAGCGCATGGGCCGCCGCCGGGCTGGAGACCGACCGCGTCGAGCGCATCAGCGCTGCGGAGTTTGCCGCACGCTACGCCGCCGGAAAGCCCATCGTGATCGATGTGCGCAAGCCCGGCGAGTTTGCCTCCGAGCACGTGGACGGCGCCCGCAATCTGCCCCTCGATTTCATCAACCAGCATCTGGCCGAGTTCCCCAAGGATCAGCCGTTTTACCTGCATTGTGCCGGCGGCTACCGCAGCATGATCGCCGCCTCGATCCTCAAGTCGCGCGGCTGGGAGCAGTTTTCGGAAGTGGAAGGCGGCTTTGCTGCCATCGCCAGGACGGAGGTGCCCCGCACCGACTACGTCTGCCCCACGACGATCAAATCGTAAGTTCAGCAGCACAGGCTCCTGCCTGATACCAGCAGCCCCGGCGCAGGATTCCTGTGCCGGGGCTTGCCGTTAGATGCCTTCGCAAGGCTGCGCTCAGCGGCGGCTCTGGGCCAGCGGCGGCTCCAGCTGGGCACGCAGCATGGCTTCTTCCAGCGCAGCGCGGTTGAGGTGCTTGCCGATGAAGACAAACTGGTTGATCCGGGCCTCGCCCGGCCGCCATTCCCGGTCCACCCGGCTGTCGAAGAGCTGATGCACGCCCTGAAAAATGACGCGCTCCTTCACGCCTTTGACCCGTACGATGCCCTTGGTGCGGTAAATCTGCATATCCTCCCGCTGAAGCAGGTAGGACATCCAGTACTGGAAGGACTGCGGGTCGATCTCGCCCGGCAGGGTAAAGGAATGCGAGCTCACCGACAGGTGGTGATGGTGGTGATGGTGCGGATGGTCGCAGTGCTCGTCGTGGCAGTCGTGATCATGGTCATGGTCATGGGAATGCTCGTCCTGGGCGTGGCGGATGGCGAAATCGCGCTTGCTGTCCAGATCATAGGCCGCAAGGCCGAAGATGCGCTCCGCTTCGATCTGCGACTGCTGCGTGCGGTACACCGGCGCCTGCGAATTGATGCGCCGCAGATCCGCCTCCAGGGCTTCGAGCCGGGCCGGTTCGAGCAGGTCGGTCTTGTTCAGAAGCAGGAGATCGGCAAAGGCGATCTGCTGCACGCTTTCGGGGTCCTGGCCCAGGTGCATCCCTACATGCTTCGCATCCACGACCGTCACCACGCCGTCGATGTCGAAGGCCTGGTCCAGGGTCTCGTGGGTGAGAATGGTATGGATAATCGGTGCAGGATCGGCGATGCCGGTCGTTTCGATGACGATGCTGTCGAAGCGCTTGCGGTGGCGGGCGTAGAGGTCGAGCAGGGTCTTGACCAGATCGGAGCGCACGTTGCAGCAGATGCAGCCGTTGCTCATCTCGAAGATTTCCTCCTCTACCCCCACGACGATCTGGTTGTCGATTCCGATCTCTCCAAACTCATTGACGATCACCGCGATGCGTTTGCCGTGCGGCTGCGTCAGCAGGTGGTTCAGAAGGGTCGTTTTGCCGGCGCCGAGGTATCCGGTGATGATGGTAATGGGGATGTTGGTCTGGCTCATGCGGGGTAACCGTAAGGGCTGCCTGTCCGGCAGCGGGGAATTTTCTGTATACGCAAGGTACACGATCCGGATGCGCAAGGCAACCTGAGTTTTATCATCGGATCATCAGGGTGCCCTGGGTGCTTCCGAGGCGGTAGCCGTAGAGGCCCGGCGAAAGTCCGCTGAGCGGGATACGGCTGCCGGGCGCTGCGCGCATGCGCCGGACCTCCCGCCCGTCGGGGCTGTAGAGCACCAGCAGCGCGTTCAGGCCATCGGGGCCGGAGATCTGCACGGCGTCCTGTGCCGGGTTGGGGAAGAGGCGCAGCTGTTCCGGGCCGCTGCGCAGCACCTCCGCTGCCGGGCTCAGTGCAGCGGTGCCGAAGCGGCTGACCTGCCGGATGCGGTACCAGCTGGTTCCGTTGAGCGGGCTTCGGTCGGTGTAGGCATAAGATCCGCCGCTTCCGGCGGGCTGGCTGGCCAGCAGCTCGAATTCCTGCCCGTCCGCCGAGCGCAGCACCTCGTAGGCAGCAGCGTAGCGCGCATCGCCAGCCTGCCAGCGCAGCACGGTGCCGCCCGGCAGGGCCTCGGCCCGGAGATCGAGGAAGGTTTCCGGCAATACCGCCCCCTGCAGCTCGAAGTTGTCGATCTGCACCCCCTCGAATGCGGAGGCGCTCCCCGCCCCGAACTGGATGCGCAGCCGCACATCCGGGTTGTTGACAATGGCATTGATGCGGTAGGAGGGCCGGATGACCACGTCCGAGAGCAGCAGCACCGGATAGGCCCAGCCCGGCTGCCCGTCCAGCGCCGCGATGGATGCAGTATTGTACCAGTCGGCATCCGCATCCGGGTCGGTGCCCTGCAGGCCGCCGAGCACATTCCAGCTCAGGCCGCCGTCCAGGGAGTACTGCACATTGAAGCCGGCGTCGGTGGAGGCAGCCCATTGGTAGTCGAAACGGAGAAAATAGTCGCCGATGGCGCCCAGGAAGTCGATCGGCGGCATTTCGAGATAATAGCGCGTCTGGGTGCCGTGGTCGCTGCTGAGGTTGGTGACCCAGTTGGCAGCGCCGCCGATCGGTGCCCAGGCATTGAAAATCGTGGTGGTAGCTGCGCCCCATTCCCAGCGGTCGCAGCCTGCGGAGTAGGGGTAAAATGCGCCGTCGCCTGCCTCGAAGTCGTTGAAATAGGGAATCAGCGGCTGCGCCGCCACCTGCACGTTCTGCGTAGCGGTGAGGGTGGGATTGCCGTTGAGGGTAAGCGTGACCGGATAGATGCCGGGCGCGGCGTACACATGCGCCGGATGCTGGAGGGGGCTCAGGGGCGAGCCGTCGCCGAAATCCCACGCCCAGGCGGACGCGAGCGCGGACCGGTCGCTGAACTGCAGCGGCTTATTGACCACCCAGGCATCCCGCACGCTGAACCCGGCGCTGGGGACATTGGCCAGGGTCCAGCCGAAATCTTCCAGCATGGCCCGGAATACCGGTCCGGGGTCGTGGATGGCTTCTGCCGTGCCCAGCTGCGGGGTCATGAGCGAATTGGGGTCGCCGGCGGGGAAGACGGCCTCGTCGAGGTGGCTGTGGCTGGAGCCCGGCTGGAACACCGCCGGCGCATAGAGCGGCGGATTGGCGCCGCCGTAGGCGGCATTGGCTGCCGGGCCGCTGAAAAACAGCGCATTGCTCGTCAGGGCGCCGCCCAGGGCGCCGGAGTAGTTGGTGTAGGCGGTCAGCGGGGTGCTGCCTGCATCCACGGTGTAGGCATCCAGAATAAACGGCGCCCCGACGATGCAGCCTGTCCCGGCCAGGCCGGAGCATTCTGCGGCGCCGGCGCCGTCGTCGTAGCGCAGGCTGCCGGCCATGCCCAGCCCATGCCCGATCTCATGCAGCACGACCGTCACCAGGTCGTATTCCGCCGGGCCCGGATTGGCGTCGGTGCCGGTGTACCAGGCCGCGGCGGAATTGATCTGGATGGTGATCTCGGCGCTGAGGGGGCTCACATCGCAGCCGGTCTGCTGATTGACCAGGGCAACCGGGTAGAGCGCGCCCGGCACGGCCGGGGCCGGGGAGGACGAAAGCGACAGCGACGCCCGGCCCAGGGTGGCACCGGGCAGCGGCGCGAATACGGCATCGATATGCACAGGAATGGGTGCGAGCAGCTCCTGCTCCCAGAGGCTGGCAGCATAGGCAAAGGCTGCCTGGGCTGCCGGGGTGAATCCGGTATACGAGACCTGGAATTCGGCAGGTGCGCCAGCGCGGGCGGAGCCGGGCACGCGCAGCGGCAGCACGCGGGTGCGGGACGGAATGCCGGTGCCGGTAAGGCCGGCTTCCGGATGGAAGCAGGACTGCGCGGACATCGGCAGGGCCGAAGCAGCCCAGCAGCTCAGCAGCGCAGTGCGGAGCAGCCGGAGGGCACGGTCAGGAAAAATGGCTGAAGAGCAAGGAACGCGTCGGTCGGTAGGATGCATGAAACAGAAGCGGAACCCCGGGGTTTTGCGGAGATTAACCGCAGGTAACGTATATATATGTACAAAGTTAGGGGTAAACCCGAATTCCTGCACGAGGGTTTTGGCGGAACTGGGCCCGGCAGCCCGGGCAGGAGCAGTGCTTGTTGGTTAATTGCTTGATAATCAAATAGTAAAATTGTGAAAAGGAAAGCATGGGCCTGCCGCCCCTGAACCATTTTATACCTTGCCCGTTGAAATGATACGAACCCGGATCCAACGACAATGAATATCGGCATAGTCTGTTACCCTACCTATGGAGGAAGCGGCGTGATTGCGACCGAGCTTGGAAAAGCCCTGGCGCAGAAAGGCCACAAAATCCACTTCATTACCTACAGCCGCCCCATCCGGCTGGATTTGTTCTCGGAGAATATCCTCTATCACGAAGTCCGGGCCAAGGACTACCCGCTCTTCGAATTCGTGCCGTTCGAGTCCGCACTCGCCAGCATGATGGTCGATGTGGCCCGCCACCATCAGATCGATCTCTTTCACGTGCATTACGCCCTGCCGCATGCGGCGGTGGCCTATCTGGCGCGGCAGATTCTGAAGGAATTCGACCTGCATGTGCCCTTCATCACCACCCTCCACGGCACCGACATCACCCTCGTGGGGAAAAATCCGGCCTACGAGCCGGTGGTGAGCTTCTCCATCGACAAGAGCGACGGCGTGACGGCGGTCTCGGAGTTTCTGAAGCAGGCCACCTACGAAAACTTCCAGGTGAGCAACGACATCCGGGTCATCCCCAACTTTGTCGATACCCAGCGGTTCAAGCGCCACGACAAGGAGCATTTCCGCCGCATGATCACCCCCGACGGCGAAAAAGTCCTCATCCACGCCTCGAACTTCCGCAAAGTCAAGCGGGTGGACGATGTGATGCGGATTTTCGGCAAGGTGCGGGCGGAGATCCCGTCCAAGCTGCTCATGGTCGGCGACGGCCCCGAGCGGGCCCATGCGGAAGATATGTGCCGGGACCTCGGCTTCTGCTCCGATGTGTTTTTCCTCGGCAGCCAGAATGCAGTGGAGGAAATCTACTCCATCGGCGACCTGTTCCTGATGCCGTCCGAGACGGAGAGCTTCGGCCTCTCGGCCCTGGAGGCGATGGCCTGCGGCGTGCCGGTGGTCTCCTCCAATGCCGGCGGCCTGACGGAGGTCGTCGTGGATGGCTACAACGGCTTCACTGCCGCAGTGCGCGACGTATCGGCCATGGCCGAGCATGCCATCCGCCTGCTCAACGGCGAGCTGGACTGGGCCCTGTTTTCGGCCAATGCCCGCACCCATGCCGAGAAATTCTCCGTGGAGCAGATCGTGCCCGCCTATGAAATCTATTACGAAGAAATCCTCCGGCAATATTCGCTGGCCTGAATGCAGGATTTTTCGCATATTGCTGTGCCTGCCACCGCCTGAACCTTCGGCCTCCACCTGTTCAGTTTTCCGCTTCCCATGATGTGGTTTTTTCTGACGTTGTTCCTGATCTATCTGACCTTCAGGCTTTTCGGAAGGCAGCTGGTTCAGCTTGCAGCCCGGCAGCTGCTCAAGCGCGTGCAGCGCGACATGCAGGACCAGCACCAGGCATATGAGCGGCACTACGATCCCGGCGCTTTCCGCAAGCATGTGTACCAGGACGGGCACGTGACCATCACCGCCCCGAAGGAGCCTCCGCAGAAGCGCGTCAACGTGCAGGAGGTGGCGGAGGATGTGGATTACGAAGAATTGCGCTAATTGCGCAGGCTATGCTGCATCTCCGCCCCCACGCCAAAATCAACCTCGGCCTCCTGATCAAGGGCAAACGCCCCGATGGCTATCACCTGCTCGAAACGCTGCTCGTTCCCCTGCCGCAGCTGCGCGACGAGCTCTGGCTGGAGCCCTCGGACGACGGCACCTGCAGCATCTTGCTCGAAGGCATCGGGCTCGACGGCAGCCCGGATGACAACCTCTGCGTGCGCGCCTGGAAGCTGCTGCGCGAGCGGGTTCCGGATTTGCCGGGGCTGCGCATCCGCCTGCTCAAGGGCATTCCGGCCGGTGCCGGCCTGGGCGGCGGCTCCTCCGATGCGGCGCATACGCTGCTGGGCATCAATGAACGCTTCGGCCTGGGCCTGACCCGTGCGGAGCTGGCGCTTATGGCGGCGCGCCTCGGCGCCGATGTGCCCTTTTTTCTCTACGACACGCCCATGCTGGCCACCGGCATCGGCACCGACCTGGAGCCCTGGCCCCTGGAACTGCCGTACCGCATCGAGGTCGCGACGCCGCCCATTCATTCCGCTACCGCAGCCGCATACCGGGCCCTCGACTCCCGCAGCTGCGACCCTGCGCGCAGCCTCCGGGAGATCCTGCGCGCACCCGTATCGCAATGGCCGCAGCAGCTCGTCAACGACCTGGAGCAGCCGGTTTTTGGCCTCTATCCGGAACTGGCGGCGCTCAAGGCGGACTTCTACGCCCGCGGCGCGTGCTATGCAGCCATGTCCGGCAGCGGCAGCGCGGTATTCGGCCTCTTTGGGGAATGAAAGCCGGGGGATTTCCGGTTTTCGAACCTGGCTGACTGCCGGAGGCTGCCGCGCAGCGCCTGCCGGGCTGCTCCATGTGGAAGCCGCTCCAGTTTGCTTCGCAGTGCTTCCCGTCTGCTTACAGCCGGATATGCTCGTAGATGTCGGCCATTCGGATGCTGCAGGCCAGCGAACGGAGGTGCACTTCTCCCTCCAGGCCTTGGGTAACCGTTTCGCGCCACAGCCCGGGTGCCTCGCGGTATCGGGTCTCTACCTCATAGGCATCCTGCCGTACCAGCATATACTCCTGAAAGGTGGGCCGGGTTTTATACAGGTCAAATTTGCTGCTGCGGTCATACGGGCCGGTGCTTCGGGACAGCACCTCTACGACAAGCGGCGGGTTGATGAGCAGGAGCGTGTCGTCATCCCAATATACGGGGTCTCCGCTGAGAGCCACTACATCCGGATACAGGCCGAAGTTGACTTCCGGCAGGTAGATTTTCTGATCTCCGCTGAAGAGCCGGACAGGGCTGTTCTGATTCCGGAGCGCCGTTTTAAGCGCAAAGGTGATATTCAGCGTAATTTCATTGTGCGGGCCTCGCGTATAGGGCTTTTTGACCAGGATTCCGTCGTGGAACTCGTGTTTGTCTTCCTGCCGGGCTTCCTGGCGCACGTAAGCAGCCAACGACAGCGTTTTAAGCTGGCGTTTCAGGCGGAGCGGCTGCGGAGCGGCAGGTTTGGATGGAAGATCGAGCATGGAGCAGCATTGAAGATCTTTCAGCCAATATACGCAGAATCTGGGAAAAGCGGCGTATGCTACCATCCCTGCCAGGCAGCCTGCCTGGCAGGGACGCATCGTGCTTGCTGCTCAGGGCTGCTTCTGCTCGAAAATCTTTTCCGCAGCAGCAGCCTCGCCCGGCCCGTGGAGCTGCACGGGCTGCTGGTGGCGGCGCATGCGGATATTGAGCAGCTCGATGAGCAGCGAGAAGGCCATCGCGAAGTACAGGTAGCCCTTGCTGAATTTCTGGTGGAACCCTTCGGCCACCAGCAGCACCCCGATCATGATCAGGAAGCCCAGGGCGAGCATCTGCAGCGAGGGGTGGCGGTTGACAAAGCGGCTGATCGGCCCGGCAAAGGCCAGCATGACACTCATGGAGAGGACGACGGCGGCGATCATGATCGACACGTCTTTCACCAGCCCCACCGCGGTCAGGATGGAGTCGAAGGAAAAGACCAGATCCACGAGGATGATCTGCACGATCACGCTGCTGAGCGTTTTGGCGGGGCCGGAGCCCTTCTGGTGGGCTTTGCCTTCGAGCTTGTAGTAGACCTCATTGGTGCTTTTGCCGATGAGGAAGAGGCCGCCGGCCATGAGAATCAGGTCTTTGACGCTGACGCCGAGCGGGAGGCCGTCGGGGCCCATGGCCCAGGAGAGGGTGAAGACAGGCCGGGTGAGGGTAATGATCCAGGTAATGGTGAAGAGCAGCGCAATGCGGAAGGCCAGGGCGAGGCCGAGGCCAAGGTTGCGTGCGCGGGCCTGCTCGGCGGGGCTGAGCTTGTTGGAGATGATCGAGATGAAGATGATGTTGTCGATCCCGAGGACAATCTCGAGCGCGGTCAGCGACAGCAGGCTGACCCACACTTCAGGGCTTTGCAGATCCGGCAGGCTCATAGCGGTAATATCTGCCGCAATAGTATTACTATTATTTTGAATACGCAAATGTGCGGCGGGCTCAGGAGCGGATGCGGCATGGGCCTGGGTGGTACAGGTTGCAAACCGCAAGGCGCGCAAAGGAGGCCGTCCTGCCTTGCCGCTGTATTTCAACCGCAAGGGGCGCAAGGGGGCGCAAAGGAGGCCGTCCTGCCTTGCCGCTGTATTTCAACCGCAAGGGGCGCAAGGGGGCGCAAAGGAGGCCGTTCAGTCTTGCCGCTGTATTTCAACCGCAAGGGGCGCAAGGGGGCGTAAAGGAGGTCGTTCAGTCTTGCTGCTGTATTTCAACCGCAAGGGGCGCAAGGGAGGCCGTTCAGTCTTTCGACTTGATACTAAATACTTTCTACCCACTACGCACTACCCCAAAAGCCAGTCTTCCGACTTGATACTGAATACTTTCTACCTCAAAGCCGCTGACACCTCCAACCCCATCGAGGGGGCTCTGACCCATTCCGCCATATCCGGAAACGTGCGTACCTTGCGTACCGTACACCTGCTGCCCACCCGTATGAAAATCCTGATTGTGGAAGACGAGCCCCTGCACGCAGACCGGTTTGAAATGCTGGCCGAACAGATGGGATACGAGGTAGCAGGGGTATGCGACAATGCCTTCGATGCGCTGGACTGTTTTCACCGCACGGATCCCGACCTGCTGCTGCTCGACATCCACCTGGCGGGCGAGGTGGACGGGATTGCGCTGGCGGGCCGCATCAGCGAAAGGCGCCCGGTGCCGGTGGTGTTTGTGACGTCGATGACGGATGACGCGACCTTCGCTCGGGCGCGGGCGATCCGCCCGGTGGCCTTTATGCTCAAGCCTTTCGATACGCTGCAGCTCCAGCGGGCCATCGAGCTGGCCGTGAGCCAGCTGGCATCCGATCCCCAGCCAGGGCCGGAGCCGTTTACCCAGTATGACCTGGTGCTGCCGGACTGCCTGTTTGTCAAAGTGCGCCACAAGCTCGAAAAGGTGCCCCTTGCCGACCTCCTCTACGTCGAGGCCGACGGGCGCTACTCGATGCTGCACACCGCCTCCGGCCACAAGTACGCCATCCGGATTCCCCTGACCGAGATGCAGGCCAAGCTCCCCGGCAGGCAGTTTGCCCAGAGCCACCGCAGCTACGTCGTCAACCTGGCCTGGCTGCAGCAGGTGGACCTGCAGGAGATGACTGTGCTCGTAGGGGGCAAGGCCGTGCCGCTCAGCAAAAGCTGCCGGGACGAAATCCTGGCCCGCCTTGATCAGGTCTGAAACCAAACTACCCCCAGGCCAGGCCCGGGGGTAGGATATCTGTGGGGCAGATGCCTCAGTTGCAGCTGATGCTGCCCCATTCGGTGCTGAAGACCGTGCCCCAGAGCTTGTAGCACTGGTTGGCGTCTTTGGCGGTGCCGAAGGTCAGCGTCATATTGAGCGGGTCGATGCAGGCGACTCCTTCGGCGCTGACGACGATGCCGATGGCCGCAGACGGGATGCTCATCTTCCAGGTGCTGCCCAGGGCGATCGTTTCGTTTTTGGTGACGCTCCGGGGCTGGGCGGATACCTGGCCGGCCTCATCGGCTGCCCCTGCGGGCAGGGTATAGACTGCAGAGATGCGCGCCACATATCCCGACTGATTAAAGATGGAGACGTATCCGCCGGCAAGGCCCGTTTTTTTAGGTTCGCCCATAAGAAAATTGTCCAGTACAGGCTCGGCCCGGTAGTCCTTCACCTCGCTGCAGTCCACCGCAGCCCACTCGGTGCTGAAGATGGTGCCCCAGAGCTTGTAGCACTTGTTGCCGCCGACGGATGCGGTGTTGGGAAAACTGGCTTTCAGGTCCAGCGCGTCGGTGCAGGCGATGCCGTCGGCAACTACTTCGATGCTGGTGGCAGCGTTCGGCAGCTTTACATACGCATCCTGATACAGTGCGATCTGCTTGGTCATGACGAAGGGCCTGTCCTCATAGGAGGTGGTTCCCTGTTCGTCCGGTTGACCGGCGGGGAGGATATAGCTGATACTCACAGCTGCCGAGTAGCCTGCGCGGTTGGCGATGGTGATCGTGGAGGCAAGCATCGTAGACGGGTCATTGGACCAGCGCTCACGGAGTATGTTCCAGCGGGCGCTCAGCCAGCCGGGCTGTATTTGCCCCGTCTGGATGGTGCCGGTTTCGTTGTGAAGATAGGTGCCCCGGTACTTGTTTTTGATCCGGAACTGATCCGCTGCTCCTGCTACGGGTTCCAGGATCCACATGGCGCTCCACCAGCCGGGCTGGATGGGCCCCAGCACCGGGCTGGCCGCATCGGTTTCGGTGTGGAGGTACAGGCCGCTTCTGGTGTGCTTGATTCGCACTTCAGGACTGCCGGAGATGGGTTCCAGTACCCAGTAGCTATTGGCGTCCTGCGCACTGAGGCCAGGAAATCCGCTGCTGTTGGTCAGGAAGGTTTTTTTCCAGGCATTCTGGATTGTGCTTTGTGAAAAAGCTGCGGGTCCGGCCAGAAGCAGACAGCCCAGGACGAGGCAGGCGCGGAGGAGATTCAGTTGCTTGAAGGCATTCATACACAGGAGAATTAGCGGGTTAATGGTGTATACCTGGAGGTGAAGCGCGGAATCATATCCGCTGAAGCCAGGATATGCATCAAATGTAGGCCCGGCAGCCGGCCTGCTGCCGGGGAAAGGGCATGAGCGGCGCGGGATAGGTCACGGATGCCCGGCTGCCGGTCACGAAAGGAACCTTCCGCTGTATCCAGGCAAGCTGCTAAAATGGTATCTTGCCGCATGAAAACAGCTTTTTTCTGCCTGCTGATGCTCCCCTTGCTGCTGCCGGGGCAGTCCCGGATGGATAGTGCGCAGACGCTGCTGCAAGGCAGCCCGGCCGGCCGGACAGATCGGGTCATTGCGCTGGCCCGCCAATGGCTGGATGCCGAGCCGCCGGCCTATCAGGATGCGGCGCTGCTTCTGGAGCAGGAAAAACCGGCTGATTTCAGCAGCCTCCCGCCGCAGGTAGCGGGCCGCTACCTCGCCCTGCTGGGCGAAGCCTGCTATATCCAGCGGAATACCGAGGGCAGCCCCGGGGCCCAGGCCAAGGCAGTGGAATACTACACCGCATCGCTGCCCTATCTGTACCAGATCGGCGACTCCTCCGCCCTCGCGAAGGCGCTCCTCCACCTGGGCTCCGAAACGATGTACGCGGACAAACGAAAGGCGCTCTCCTACCTCGAAACAGCCGCCCGGCTCTACGAGCGGCTCGGCGATGCGGGAAGCCTCTCCGCCTGCTATGTGCAGATCGGCACGATGCTGTCGGATTTCGGGCGCAAAGATGAGGCCATGCTGTATTCCAGAAAAGCCCTGGACCTCATCCGGCAGCTGGACAATCCCGCGCTGACCATGCAGACCTGCATCAACCTGGGCATTGTATTTTCCAATGCGGAGGCGCCCGAAGAAGCCGCCCGCTTGTACGACGAGGCCATCACGGTGGCCCGCAGGCAGCAGGACACCTTTATGCTGGCCGTAGCCCTGATGTACCGGGGCGGGCTGGCCGTGGACCAGGAAGGGGCGGGGGCAGCAGAACGGGAAAAAGGCAAACAACAGCTCGATGAAGCACAAAAACTGCTCGAAAGCACTGACAATGAAATGATTAAAAAATATCTGAACGTCTATCTGGCCGCCTATTACTGCAGTGCCGGCGACTACCCGCAGGCGCTCATGCACTCCGGCGAGTTCGTCGGCTTCATCCGCCAGACCAACATGTCCGAGGCCCTGGCCTCCGCCTGGCGGCAGCGGGGCATCATCTACGAACGGATGGGCCAGGCCGACTCTGCGCGGTATTATTTTCAGCAGATGCTCGCCAAAGGGCAGGAAACCGGGACGCTTCCGCTGATTTCCGCCGCGTATGAAACCCTGTACCAGCTGGAGAAGCAGCAGGGCAACCCGGCAGCGGCGCTGGCCTATTACGAGCAGTATGTGGTTCATCACGACAGCATCTACGACCAGAAGCTTCAGGATGCGATCGGGGCGGAAAGCGTCAGGCTGAACCTGGAAGGCGAGCAGCGCGCCCGCCGGGAGGCGGAACTGCAGGCGCAGCTGCTGGCCTCGCGCAATCTGCTGTACGGCGCGGCAGCGCTCGGCCTGCTGGCCGTGCTGCTGGTGGGCGGACTGCTGTACCGCCAGCTGTTTGCGGCCCGGAAGCAGCTCCAGCGCCAGAATATCCAGCTTCGGGATCTCAATGCCACCAAGGATACCTTCTTCGGCATGATCGCCCACGACCTCCGGAATCCGATCTCGGCGCTCGAAGGGGTAGGGGAGCAAATGGCCTATTTTTTGGGCCGGCAGGATGATGCCAAACTACGCCGTCTGGCCGACCGGGTGGACACGACAGCCCGCCAGCTCAGCGCGCTGCTCGACAATCTCCTCAGCTGGGCTCTGCTCCAGATGGGTGCCATTCCCTGTCATCCTGCTGCCAACCGGCTGCGGGAAGTGGCCGCCGAAGCCGTCGCCCTGTACCAGCCAGCCGCCGAGGCCAAGGGCGTCGCGCTGGCCCTCGACATCCCGGAGCATCTGGAGGTGCTGGCCGATCCCAACGCCCTGCATACGATCCTCCGCAATCTGATCAGCAATGCGCTGAAATTCACGCCGGCAGGCGGGATGGTGCGGCTGAATGCGTCGAGCCGGGACGGGCGGGTGTATTTCGAGGTCAACGACACCGGCGTAGGCATCAGCGCCGAACAGCTCCAGCGGATCTTTGTGCCGGAATACCGCAGCACCCGCGGCACCGCCGGCGAAAAAGGCTCCGGGCTGGGCCTGGTCCTCTGCCGGGAGCTCGTCGACCGCAACCTGGGCACCCTGGAAGCCCGGAGCGAAGCCGGGCGCGGAGCCCAGTTTGTCGTAGG
>JANRID010000017.1:0-43289 GCA_033765305.1 Bacteroidia bacterium | reverse complement strand
GCAGGCTGCGGTGCTGGGCCTCACGGATCCGGCGTATGCCTCGAATGCGAACCTCGAATTCATCCCCAACATGGACGGCTTCCCCAACGGCCGCCGCCTGGAGGACGACGTGACCCGCATCGAGCTGCAGGCCGTTTCCGGCGTGGTGCTGGCCGCCATCGGCCTCTGGTATGACGATTTCGACGGCACGAACCCTGTTTCGCAAGATCTGATCGATGTGCTGACCTACACGACCGGCGTCGAGGCAAACGACACCTCGTTCAAGGCGCAGTTTCCCTACGTGCAGACCCCCTGGAGCGGCGACGGCAAGTGCGGCGGCGCGCCGGTGCAGTACAGCCAGCCGGTGGTGCTCGATCCGACCGGAACGCTCGATGCCCCCACCAACCTGATGGTGAATACGGATACGGCTTTCCTGGCTCCGCTGACGTGGACCGACAACACGACGAACGAAACGGGCTACATCGTGCGCCGCACGGTGCCCGGCATGGGCACGCAGACTGTGGCAACCCTCGGCCCGAACAGCACCCGCTATACCGATACCGTGCTGGTGTTCGGCAAGCCGGTGAGCTATCAGGTCCTTGCAGTCCAAGGCGCCATGCAGTCCATGCCCTCCAACACGGCGGTCTATTCCATGCCGGCCAAAATCAAGCGCCTGAAGCTCAGCTTCGTATGCTACGATGCAGGCACGGATTCGCTGACCTGGAACGTGCTCAACCCCAACAGCCAGTTCATCCCGTACATCTTCGCCCAGTGGTGGAGCACTCAGCGGGATACGCTCTACGCGGTGCCCGGCAACTCGGAGTTCCGCACGAAGCGCAATGCGCAGAGCCCGGCGACGTTCGGCGACGACAACATCACCGGCATCTGGTGGGCTGACGAGCGCCTGCTGCCCGGCCAGCCGAACCATCTGGTCTTCCATATTCCGCTTAATGTGAGCTGCGGAACGCTGCGCCGCGGTGCCGTAGCCGCCTCGCCCGGCGCAGGCGGGATCTTCGCAGGCAAGCTGGCGCGCAGCATCCAGCAGGCTGAGTTCGAGCGGCAGTTCCTGGCCGAGACGGTCCAGACCGGCCCGAACCCATTCACGGGCATCCTGCGGATCGAAGGGCAGGGCATCGATGCGGTGCTGCAGCTGCGGGTCCGCAACCTGGCTGGCCAGCAGGTGTATGCCGGAGAGGTCAACCTGGCGCAGCCTGCCGAGGTGGATCTGAGCCGCCTGGCCGCCGGAGTGTATGTGGTGGAACTCCGCACGCCCAATGCTGCCCACAGCTGGAAGGTGGTGAAAGAGTAATCTGATAAGCAAGGGAGTTCTGATGAATGCGCGGCGTGCTCGGCACGCCGCGTTTTGTTGCTTTGTATTAAACTGAAACAATAAAGCAGCGCACTGATCGCCAAACTTTTCGCCCTCGTCTACCTGCGCGGCGTGCCTGTCGATCCGCAGCGCAGGTGTCCCGCGCTTGCGCCTATTTGCAGGCTGGCATTAGGTATTCAAGCTCAAAAGATATGAAACGATTGCTGTTTGGCCTGCTGACGGTGCTGCCGCTGGGCGGAATGCTTGCGCAGCCTGCGCCGCTGCTCACGGAGCGGGGGTTTTCGTACCGGGATCTGAACAAAAACGGCCGTCTGGACCCGTATGAGGACCGCCGGAAGCCTGTGGAAGTGCGGGTAGCGGATCTGCTTGGGCAGATGACGCTGGAAGAAAAGGCCGGGATGATGTTTATCAGCGGGGCCTCCATCAACGAGGACGGCACCATCGACAAACGCCCCGGCGCGCAGGGGGCGGCGGCCCGGATGCCCGCGATCGGAGATCTGATCTCGCAGAAAAAGCTGACCCACTTCAACTTCTGGGCTGCGCCGCCAGTCCGCGCGCTGGCGACCGGCTACAACGCCATCCAGCAGGCAGCGGAGGCCTCCCGCCTCGGGATTCCGGTCACGATTGCTTCCGACCCCCGCAATGCCTTCAGCAACAACATCTTCTCGATGGCCGCCAATTCCTTCTCCCAATGGCCGGAGGCGCTCGGATTCGCTGCCATCGGCGATGAGAAGCTGATGCGGCAGCATGCAGATATGGCCCGGCAGGAGTATCTGGCGGCGGGCATGCGGATTGCGCTGCACCCGATGGCGGACCTGGCCACCGAGCCGCGCTGGCCGCGGATCAGCGGCACCTTCGGAGAGGATGCGGAGCTTTCGGCCCGGATGACCCGTGCATACATCCTCGGTTTCCAGGGCAAGCGCCTCGGCGCCTCCAGCGTTGCCTGCATGACCAAGCACTTCTCCGGCGGCGGGCCGCAGAAGGAAGGCCTCGATTCCCATTTTGAATTCCATAAAGGCCAGGTATATCCGGGCGGCAACTTCAAGTATCACCTGATTCCCTTCGAGGCAGCGTTCAAGGCCGGAACCGCCTCGATTATGCCCTATTACGGAGTGCCGGTGGGCCAGACGGACGAAGAAGTCGGGTTTGCCTTCAACAAAGCCATCATTACGGGCCTGCTGCGCAATGAATACCGCTTCGACGGGGTTGTCTGCACCGACTGGGGGCTGATCACAGACGCGAAGATGGGCAATTTTGTCTGGCCGGCGCGGGCTTGGGGCGTGGAGCACCTGAGCGAAGCGGAGCGGGTGCTCAAGGTTATCGAAGCGGGCGCCGATCAGTTCGGCGGGGAAAGCTGCCCGGAGCATGTGGTGTCGCTGGTGCAGCAGGGCAAACTGAGCGAAAGCCGGATCGATGAGTCGGTGCGGCGGCTGCTGCGGCAGAAGTTTCAGCTCGGCCTCTTCGACAATCCCTATGTGGATGTGGAGCATGCGGTGAAAACGGTAGGCCGGAGCGATTTCCAGGCGGCGGGCGATGCGGCCCAGCGCCGGTCCATGACCCTGCTCAAAAACGAGGGCGGGCGCCTGCCGCTGGCCCCCGGCACGCTCAAGATCTATGTGCAGCGCATCGATCCGGCGGTGGCTGCCCGCTACGGCCAGGTGGTGGACGATCCGAAAGACGCCGATGTCGCCATCATCCGGCTCGATGCGCCCTGGTACCCGGTCGAGACCCCCAACTTCATCGCGCGGGGCTTCCACCACGGCGACCTCGATTTCAAAGGCGCAAAACTGGATTCCATCCTGCAGCTGCTCGAATCTGTTCCCACGATCGTGGATCTGTACGTGGACCGTCCGGCGGTGATTCCCGAAATCAGTGCGAAAGCGGCCGGGCTTTTCGTCAATTACGGCGCCAGCGATGCTGCCCTGCTGGACGTCGTCTTCGGCAAGGCCAAGCCGGAAGGCCGTCTGCCGTTCGAGCTTCCGTCGTCGATGGAGGCGGTCCGGGCGCAGTACGAGGATGTGCCCTACGATTCGAAGAATCCGCTCTATCCCTTTGGGTTTGGGCTCAGCTATTAGGGTTGATTACAGTTGGCTATTGTTTGTTCCTGCAGCCGCGCCTGAAAGCGCGGCTGTTTTTGCTGTATATTTGATGCAAAAGACTGCTGCCCTATGCTCCGCATCCGCTCCGTTTCCGCAAGCCGCCCCCTGCTGCTGCTCGCTGCTATCCTGATCTTCACCGGCCTGCATGCCCAGCGGTCCGGTGCGCTGCCGCGCAGCACGCCGGAAGCGGAAGGCGTAGCCTCGCCGGGCATTTCCGCATTCATCGATGCTGCCGATGCTGCGGGGATCGAGCTGCACAGCCTGATGATGCTGCGCAATGGCAAGGTGGTCGCCGAAGGCTGGTGGGCGCCCTACGGGCCTGAGCTGCGGCACACGATGTATTCCTGCAGCAAAAGTTTTACATCCGCTGCAGTGGGCTTTGCTGTTCAGGAACAGCGGATTGCGCTGAGCGACCGCGTGGTTTCCTTTTTTCCGGACCTGCTGCCCGACAGCCTCGGATCCCATCTGGCCTCGATGACCGTGGGGCATCTGCTCACCATGTCGGCGGGGCAGGACCCCGAGCCGATCCGCGAAGTCATGATGAGCGGCCCGGACTGGGTACAGGGTTTTCTGGCGGTGCAGCCTGTGCATGCGCCGGGCAGCCGCTTTCTCTATAATTCCCTTGCCACCTACATGGCAGGCGCGATCGTGCAGCGCGTTACGGGCCAGACGCTGATGGAATACCTCCAGCCCCGCCTCTTCGGGCCGCTGGGCATCGAAGGCGCCGACTGGGAGGTGGACCCGCTGGGCCGCAATACCGGCGGATGGGGGCTGCGGATCCGCACGGAGGATATGGCAAAGTTCGGGCAGTTCTGCCTGCAGCGGGGCGCGTGGAACGGGAAGCAGCTGCTGGATCCCGCATGGATCGATGCTGCGTCCGCTGCGCAGATCATTCAGCACCCGGACAAGCCGCTGGCAGAACGCGCTTCCAGCGACTGGGAGCAGGGATACGGGTATCAGTTCTGGCGCTGCGTGCCCGGCGGATACCGGGCCGACGGGGCCTACGGGCAGTACATCCTGATCCAGCCGGAACTGAATGCCGTGATCGCCATCACGAGCGAGGTGCAGGATATGCAAAGCGTGCTGAATCTGGCGTGGAAGCATCTGCTGCCGGCCTGCCGGGCATCTGCGCTGCCTGCGGCACCCGCGGATGCCCGAGCGCTGCGCCGCAGGCTGGCTGCCCTGCGGCTGCCGCTGCCGGCGGCATCCCGCTCCCCGCTGGAAGCGGAGCTGAACGGGCGGATGGTGGCAGCCGCCGCTGCCGGGGGGCGTCTCGACAGCCTGCGGCTGCATTTCAGCGGCAAGCAGTGCACGGCCGAGCTGATGCACGGAGGCACCGCTGCCCGGATTTCCTTCGGGCGCGGGGCCTGGGTACGGGGCCGCACAGAGCGGCTGGGCGTCAACCTGCTGCTGGAGGCGCCGGCGCATTTTGCCGGGCTGCCGCCGGCGCAGACCGCCGGCGCTTTCCACTGGAAGGACCCGCAGACCCTGGAGCTGAACCTGCGCTACATCGAGAGCCCGCATCACGAGGTGCTGACCCTGCGCTTCGGGGGCGGCGCAGTCACGGGCACTGCGTTCCGCAGCGACCGGCCCCGCACAGCGGCGGAGATCCGGGGCGTGCTGAAACAGGCGCCTGCAGCGGAATGATTTGGCAAATGCCTGAAGTACCGCTATATTTCAGGCTTTAGCTGAATCAAACCCCTATGCAAGCTGCTCAGTCCTTTCAATTGCTTGAACCCGAACTCCAGGAGGGGCGCGTGCTCCGCCAGGGAGCTGCTGCCGCGCCGCAGGTCCGTGCGCTGCAAGTGCTTCTGTACAGCCTCGGATACGGCACCGACCTCAGCTGGCCGAAGTACCGGGCCGACGGCGACTACGGCAGCGGGACTGCCGCTGCGCTGCGGAAGTTTCTGCAGGCCAACCAGCGTGCAGGGGACGGCACCCAGGCTGATGCAGCTGTGCTGGCCCTGATGAAGGAGCGCCTGGCAGTCCTGCCGGCGCTGCAGGCACTGCACAGCCGGACGCAGGCTTCGGTTTGGGAGGCGCCGCCTCCGGAGCAGTACGGGCCTGCGCTGAGCCTGCTGGGCTTTCAGCCGCATGATCTGGGCGGTTTTGCCGCGCGGCAGGGGATTGCCAGCCCGGAGCCGCAGCAGGAGCTGATCCGGCAGCTGGCTGCGCAGGCCGCCGCCGCCGCAGGGCTCGGGCCGGACTGGCCGCAGGCAGGCCAGTCTGCTGCCCATGCGCGCGGCAGCCAGGAGGCAGAGGTCATCGAGCAGGACCGCAGCGTGCGTATCCTCGACCCGTGGCTGAGCGCCCGGTTTGTCAAAACCAAGCTGGGCGTGTACAACATCGGCGAGGCGGCCCCGGCGGCTTTTATCGCACGGAATCAGGCCTGGCTGGTGCAGAGCGGGCTGACTGCTTCCGCTGTGCGGGTGCTGCTGCCCGTGTCGGCCAACGAAGGGAATCTCGATGCAGTAAATACCTGGGATGACAGCTTCATGACTTTCGGTATGTTCCAGTGGACTGCCGGCCAGCGGGACCATGCCGGCGAGCTGCCGGGCCTGCTCCGCCGGCTCCGCGAAGAATCTCCGGAGGCTTATGCCAGCCATTTCCAGGCTGCAGGCATTGACACCGCTCCGGAGACAGGCCGCGAAGGGTATCTGACCTTGCACGGCAGGCAGGTCCGGACGGCCCAGGAGAAAGAGCAGCTGCGTTCGTTTCAGCTGGTGTTCCGCTTCTGGCGGGCAGGGCTCGATCCGCAGGTGCAGCTGGTACAGGTACGGCATGCCGCAGACCGGATTCACAGCTTCCGCTTCAATCCGCAGCATTACCTGGCGGCAGACCGGTATCCCCTTGGCGAGGTGATCACGTCGGAATACGGGATGTGCCTGATTCTGGACCACCATGTAAACCGTCCGGGCCATCTGATGCGGCGCGCCATTGGCGGTGCCGATCTGCTTGGGCAGGCGCTGGAGCGTGCGGGCCTGCTGGATACCCCGCCGCAGCAGTGGGGTAGCGCCGAGGAAGCCCGCCTGATCGAGGCGTACCTGCCGCTGCGGGCGGCCAGCAGCATGACCCACGGCCAGGAGCGTGCGGAGCGGATTCTCGGCTATGCCCTCCGGGGCGAGCTGAGCCGCGAGCGCGGATCTTTTCAGATGCCGGAGGTCCGGGCCGTGACGACGCGCAGCCTGGAGGCGCAGCCGCAGTTTCCGCTCGCAGACGCGCAGGCATATGAGCGCCGGCGCGTGCCCGGGCGCTGGCGCAGGCGCTGATCGCCCTCACCGCAGAAACCCCATCGCGACCCCGCCGTCCACGTTGAGGGCGTTGCCGGTGGATTTGTTCAGCAGGCCGCTCACGAAGGCATATGCCGCCTGGGCGATGTCTTCGGGCAGAATGACCTCGTTCAGCAGGGTGCGCTTGGCGTAATAGGCCGGCAGTTCGTCCACCGTAATGCCGTATGCCTTGGCCCGGCCTTCGGCCCAGCCGCCGGCCCATATCTGCGATCCGGCGATGACGGCATCGGGATTGACCATGTTGACGCGGATCCGGTCCGGGCCCAGCTCCGCCGCCATCAGCCGGGTCATGTGCGCCTGCGCAGCCTTGGCCGAGCCGTATCCGGTATTGTTGGGCCCCGCTACGACCGCATTTTTGGATACGATGTTGACGATGTCGCCCCCGGAGCCCTGCCGCTGCATCATGCGCACCCCTGCCTGGCTGACCAGAAACTGCCCTTTCACCAGAATGTCATAGAGCCGGTCCCACTCCGCCTCCCCGTGCTCCGCCAGCGGCTGCGAGATGCTGATGCCCGCATTGTTCACCACGATATCCACCCCGCCAAATGCCAGGGCTGCCGTTTCAAATGCGTGCTGCACGGAGCGGGCGTCCGTGACGTCGAGCGGCACAGCTGCAGCCGCATCCGGGCCGTACTGCCGGCGGAAGGCGGCAGCGGTTTCTTCCAGCCGTTCCGGGTGGATGTCGTTGAGCAGCACGCAGGCGCCTTCTTCGATGAATTTCCGGGAAATGGCCTGGCCAATGCCGCCCGCAGAGCCGGTCACCAGGGCTATGCGGCCGCTCAGCGGCTTGGGCTTCGGCATGCGCTGCAGCTTGGCCTCCTCCAGCAGCCAGTACTCGATGTCGAAGGCCTCCTGCCGGGGCAGGGCTGTGTATGCCGATACGGCCTCGGCCCCGCGCATGACGTTGATTGCGTTGACATAAAATTCCGCCGCGACCCGCGCCGTCTGCTTGTCCTTGGCAAAGGTGAACATGCCCACGCCCGGCCAGAGGATGACCACCGGGTTGGGGTCGCGCATGGGCGGGCTGTCCGGGCGGCGGCAGGCCTCGTAATAGGCGGCATAGTGCCGGCGGTAGGCCTCGAAAGCAGGTTCGAGCTGCGGCCGCAGGGCGCGGTGGTCGCTCAGATCGGCCTGCGGGGGCAGATCCAGCACGAGGGGGCTGATCTTGGTGCGCAGAAAATGATCCGGACAGCTGGTGCCCATGGGGGCCAGCCGCTCGAAATCCGTGGAATGGATGAACTCCAGCACGGGCGCATCGTCGCGGAAGTGGCCCGTCATGCGCTGCTGCTCCGAGCAGAGCCCCCGGAGCACCGGCGCCATGGCGGCAGCCTGCTGCCGGCGCTGCCCGGGCGGCAGCGCTTCCCGCTTGGGTCCGCCGAAGACCGGGCGGCGCTTGCCCTCGTGGGCTGCCAGGTATGCTGCGCAGGCCTCGATTACCTCCAGCGTGTTGAGGTAGGAGGCATAGGCCGTATCGCCCCAGGTGAAGAGGCCATGCGAGCCGAGCATGATCCCCCGCAGGGCAATGCCTGCTGCCGCTGCCTCGTCGAGGCAGGCGCGCAGCTTCAGCCCCAGATCGAAGCCGGGCCGCTGCCAGTCCACCCAGCCGACCGTGCCGCCGAAGAGCTCGGCGGTGATGCGCTGCCCGTCCGCCGCCGCTGCGATGGCAATGGCAGCATCCGGATGCAGGTGGTCGATATGCGCGAAAGGCAGGAAGGCATGCAGCGGCGTATCGATGGACGGGGCACGCGAAGCCGGATCGTAGAGGCAATGGGCAAACAGGCCGGCCATTTCATCCTCGAAGGCCAGCCCGCGGTAGCGCTGCCGGAGGCCCAGCAGGCGGCTGACGTAGAGGGCGGCAAGCCCGTCGCGCTTCATGCTGCCGAGGTCGCCGCCGGAGCCTTTGACCCACATCACCTCCACGGGTCCGCCGGTCAGCGGGTCGGGAGCCAGGGCCTTGCAGGAGGTGTTGCCGCCGCCGTAATTGGTCAGGCGCAGGTCTGCGCCGAGCAGATTGGAGCGGTACACCAGCAGGGCGGCCTCGTCGCCGGCGAGCGCTGCGGCAGCGTCGGGGTCCCAGAGATAGGATACGTGGCGGAAAGCGGGAGCTTGCATAGGAAGAGGCTGAATGTCAAGGGGAAAACGGCTTTCGGCGAATGCAGGGGCAAATTACGCCATTCTCCGCAACCAGCCGCAGCAGGCAGCACAGTGCGGGATGGGAGCGGGATGAAAAACAGATTATCCGAGTAATTTGTGCATTTTGAGCACAAATTACTCGGATGAAGTGTATCTTGCTTCCATGATTCCCCGCATGATCGAGCCCCGGCTGCTTCAGGATCTGAGCTGGTCGCCTGTCGTAGGCCTTGTCGGCCCCCGGCAGGCTGGAAAAACGACCCTTGCCAGGCATATCCGGAGCCAGCTTGCCAAGCAGAGCGTGTACCTGGATCTTGAGCTGCAGGAGGACTGGTTCAAGCTCGAAGATGCGCAGAGCTATTTGTCGGGCCATGCGGACAAAACGGTGATCATCGACGAAATTCAGGTGCGTCCGGAACTGTTTGCGCTCCTGCGCGCACTGACGGATCAGCGGCGCGAGCCGGGCAGGTTTTTGCTCCTGGGCTCCGCGTCGCCGCATATTATCAAACTCAGCACGGAAACCCTGGCCGGACGGATTACCTACCACGAGCTTACGCCATTTGCGCTGCCGGAAGTTGAAGCATCGGGCATGGAGCTGCACTGGATTCGGGGCGGGTTCCCGGAGTCGCTGCTGGCTGCAAGCCCGGAGCGTAGCCGGAGGTGGCTGTATGATTTTACCGAAACGTTTATCTTCCGCGATCTGCTCCGGCTGGGATTCGCCGTTCCGCCTGCCGTGCTCCGGAATCTGCTCCAGATGATCGCGCACACCCATGGCGGCCTCCTCAGCACCAGCAATCTGGCTGCGTCGCTGGGTGTATCCTCCCGCAGCGTCAATCAGTATCTGGAGCTGCTGGAAGGCAGTTTCCTGATCCGGCGGCTGCCGCCATACTACGCCAATGCAGGCAAGCGTCTCGTCAAATCCCCCAAGCTGTACTTCCGCGACAGCGGGCTGCACCACTCCCTGCTCCGGATCTTCGATATGGAGAGCCTGCGGGGCAGCCCTGCGGCGGGTGCTTCGTGGGAAGGGTATGTCATCGAACAGATTATCCGCACAGCGCCTCCGTTTTCCGATTTCTATTTTTACCGGACGCAGCACGGAGCCGAGTCGGATCTGCTGATGATCACGCCCAGCGGCAAAAAAGTCTGCATTGAAATTAAATTCTCTGTGGCTCCGGCGATCTCCAAAGGATTTTATCAGAGCGTTGCCGATCTGCAGCCCGAGCACCAATACATCATCACACCGGGCGGCGAACGTTTTGCCCGGAGCAACGGGCTGATTATCTGCCCCCTGTCCGTCTTTCTCCGCGAAGACCTGCCCCTGCTGCTGTGACACCCCTACATTGCCGCATTGCCCAGCCCGACAATCACCACCGACGCCAGAATGGTCAGGATGCCCAGAATACTTACTGTCAACGTTTTACGGCTCACGGACCGCCATTCGCGAAGTGCGATTCCCCAGCCGTTGGCGACCAGGATAATGAAGGCCATGTGCAGAATCCAGGAGCTGGCGCCGTTGCCGAGCTTGGATTCGCCCATGCCGTAGAAGAAGAACTGCAGGAACCAGGTGGTGCCCGCGAGGGCGGAGAAGAGCACGTTGCGCAGGATGGGCGCGCTGCGGCTGACGTAGTCGCCGAAGGTGCCGTTGCCGTAGTTGAGGAGCATGCACCAGACGAAGTTGGTGGCCAGGCCGCCCCAGAGCAGCACCACGTAGGTGACATTGTTCTGAAAAAGCGGGTTGAATCCCTGCGCGACCGCCGCTTCCGCCATGGGCTTGCCTGCCTCGATGCCGAAGTTGAAGCAGGCGCTCAGAATCCCCGACAGGGTGGCGACCAGCAGGCCCTTGCCGAGGTCGAACTCGCGGATGCTGTCCTGCTGCTGGTCTTTGGGCAGCTCGCGCTCCTTCATCCAGCCGGCAATGCCGGAGAGGGCAATGCCTGCCAGGCAGATGAATACCCCCAGCAGCACCAGCTGTCCGCCGCTGCTGGCGGCCAGGTCGGCGATGGAGACCTTGCCCGGCGCCGGCGCGAAGTAATAGTAGATGGATGGCACCAAAGCTCCGAAGGCGGAGCAGTAGCCGAGGATCACCGAATTGCCCAGCGACATGCCCAGAAAGCGGATGCCCAGGCCGTAGGTCAGCCCGCCGATGCCCCAGAGCACGCCCATGAAGGCAGTCCAGCCGAGCACAGCGCCCGGGGTGCCGGAAATGATGGCCGCAAATCCCGGCACCGTCAGCCAGGCCGCCAGCGGCGGCACGATCAGCCAGGAAAACAGCCCTCCAACGATCCAGTAGCTTTCCCATGCCCAGCCGCGCACCTGCCGGTAGGGCACATAAAAACTGCCGGAGGCGAAGCCTCCGATGAAGTGGTACAGGACGCCCAGAAGTACTTGCATGCGGACGGGCAGATAAGCGGGTAGGGTAGTAGCAACGGCAAAGAACGCCGCCTTTCAATGGATGCGCTTATCGGCTTTGGGGGAAGTTTTGTACTTTTTGATCGGAAGCCGGCCTGCCGGGCCGCTGCTGTGTAGCCATGATGTAGCCGCAGGCGCCTTGCAGCAGGCGTTGATGTACCCGGCAGGGCACAGCGGAAGGAATACATTCGCTAGCTTACTGGAAATTCATTCTCCTTCAATTGCTTGTATGTACGATGCTACTACGCTTGCGTTCCGCCGCTGGATGTTGCTGGTCCTGGCTGTGCTGCTGATGCACCCCCTTTCCGCACAGATTACGCCCGTCGGAAGCGGGAGCTACACCAATGCCTTCCCCGGCACAGACGCTGCCGGCCGCAACGGCTTCCCCGCAGGCACGCCCTTCACCACCGGCCCTGCCGCCGGCAGGCCTGCCCCCACCAACGACTGGTGGTCGCACAAAATCAAAAACAGCCATTCGTCCAACCTCTTTTCCTATCCCTTCACCCTCAAAACCGTCAGCGCCGGGCTCGTGGCCACCTACATTCCCTGGGGCGTTATCGACAACATCGAGCCGGTCATCGTAGGGGTGCAAGGCCTCTCGGCTTCGGCGGCACGGGTATCCGATTTCTCCGACTGGACCGTCACGATGGACTGGCAGAGCGGCGCGAACCACTTCCAGGCCACCGCAGGACTGGGCATGCCGTTTCTCTATTTCACCAAAGACTCCAGCGATGTTGCCCAGATCACCGTCAACAGCGGCACCGTGACGGTGCTCGGCGAGATGCTCATCATCAACGACTTGCGGAACGGCGCTGATTTCGCGGTATATGCGCCCATGGGCAGCGCCTGGACCCAGACCGGCAATGTCTACCGCTCCACGCTCAACGGACAGAACTACTGGTCGATGGCCTTCATTCCCCTTACGGCGGGCAATGTCCAGGCGGTGGCGCAGAGCTATCAGGCCTATGCCTATGTATTTCCGGTCAGCACCCGCTGCTCCTGGCGCTATGACGAGGCGACGGCCGTGATGACCACCGATTTCGAGGTGGAGACCTCGGTCAAGGAGGGCAATGACAGCAGCATGCTGCTGGGCCTGCTGCCGCACCAGTGGGCGCATCTGTCGGCGGCCTCGCCGCAGCCTGCCGGGCTGTCGTACGCCACGGTGCGCGGGCAGATGAAAACCCTTGCGGGCAACCGGTTTCAGGTCGCGCGGACGTTTCACGGGGTGCTGCCCACCCTGCCCCGGCTTGCGCAGTACAGTCCGGGCTTTTCGCCGCTCGATCTTCAGGAAAAAGTACAGCTGCTTCAGCATGAGGCGCTTGCCGAGTGGACCGATTCCTACAACGAAGGGCAGGTGATGAACCGCCTCATCCAGACCGCCCGCATCGCCGACCAGATGGGCGACAGCGCGGCCCGCAATGCCATGACAGCCACCGTGAAGGCGCGGCTGGAAGACTGGCTCAAGGCGGAGGCCGGAGAGGTGGCCTTTCTGTTTTACTACAACAACACCTGGAAGGCGATGATCGGCTATCCCGCCGGCCACGGGCAGGACAACAACCTCAACGACCACCACTTCCATTGGGGCTATTTCATTCATGCAGCGGCCTTTATGGAGCAAATGCAGCCCGGATGGGCTGCGCAGTACGGCCCGATGATCGATCTGCTGGTGCGCGATGCATCCTCCCCCAGCCGCGAGGACCCGCTCTTTCCCTTCCTGCGCAATTTCAGCCCCTATGCCGGGCATTGCTGGGCCAATGGGTTTGCCTCCTTCCCCCAGGGCAACGACCAGGAATCCACCTCCGAAAGCATGCAGTTTCATGCCTCGCTCATTCATTGGGGTTCGGTAACAGGGCGGGATTCCATCCGCGACCTCGGCATCTACCTCTACACCACCGAGCAGAGCGCCATCGAGGAATACTGGTTCGACCAGCACAACCGCATTTTCGGGCCAACGCAGCAGTACAGCCTGGTATCGCGGGTGTGGGGCAACAGCTACGACAACGGCACCTTCTGGACCAATGACATTGCCGCCTCCTACGGCATCGAGCTGTATCCCATGCACGGCGGATCCTTGTATCTGGGGCACGACACCAGCTATGTGCGGCAGCTGTGGAATGAAATGAAGGTGAACACCGGCATTCTCTCCAACCAGGAGAACCCCAACCTCTGGCACGACATCTACTGGATGTACCTGGCCCTGCTCGATCCGGATGCGGCCATTGCCCTGTACGATTCCTACCCGGAGCGCAGCCTCAAGTTTGGCGTCTCCGACGCCCAGACCTACCACTGGCTCCATACCCTGCAGGCGCTGGGGCAGGTGGAGGTCTCCGTCACTGCCGACCACCCGCTGGCGGTGGTCTTCAGCAAGGGCGGCGACCGCACCTATGCAGCCCAGAACTATGGCAGCAGCAGCCTGACAGTCACCTTTTCCGATGGCTATGTGCTGAATGTCCCGCCCGGAACCCTTGCCACGAGCCGGGATCTTTCGGTCAAGGCGGTGCTGACGGCCAGCTTTCCGCAGGCCTATCCCGGCGGCAGTGTCCTGCTCCGGGCCAGCATCAGCGGCGGTACGGCGGACCTGGTCGAGTTTGTGGACGGCACTACGGTGATCGGCAGCCTGACCCAGGCCCCCTACGAGCTGAATGCCGCCGGACTCGCCGCGGGCAAGCACAGCATGTACGCCCGCGTGTATCAGGGCAGCCGCTTCGAGATCAGCAATCTGGTCCCGGTGCTCGTCGGCGAGCAGCTTCCCCTGCTGGGCAATCCCTCGGCCATTCCCGGCCAGATTCAGGCAGGGCAGTTCGACCTGTTTGAAGGCGGCATCGGGCAGGGGATCTCCTATCTCGACCTCACCCCGGACAACCTCGGCGATGCCCGCCTGAACGAATATGCCGATGTGGTCGCCCATCCCAGCGAAGGCCTGATCCTGAGCTGGATTGCCGCCGGCGAATGGGTGGAGTACACCGTGGAGGTCCAGCAGGCCGGGATGTATAACCTGAACTTCCGCTATGCCAGCGGAAATAACGCCGGCGGCGGGCCGCTGCGCATCGAGTCCGACGGACTGGTGGTGAAATCAGGCATTACCGTGGCCAAAACCAGCGGCTGGAACGCCTGGGCCAGCAAGTCGGTGGCGAATGTGCCGCTCAAAAGCGGGAAACAGGTGCTGCGGCTGCTGTTCGAGCAGGGCGAACTCAATCTGGGCCGGCTCACCTTCAGCTTTTCGGGCCCTCTGCCCTACAGCCAGCCGGTGGCCGAGGCCGGCCCCAACCAGCTGGTGCTGCTGCCCCAGTCCAGTGCTGTCCTCGACGGCACCGCCAGTTCCGACCCGGGCAATGGCCCCCTGACCTACGCCTGGACCCAGGTGTATGGCCCGAGCGTGCTGCAGATCGCCGATGCCAGCCTCGCGCAGCCAGGCATCAGCGGCCTGGCCGAAGGCGTGTATCTGCTTCGCCTGGACGTGAGCAACGGCAGCCGCACCGACGGCGACGAGGTGTATGTGATTGCCAGCCAGTCTTCCCGCGTGCCGCCCAAGGTGTCCGTCATCAGCCCGGCAGCCGGCTCGTCCTTCCTCGCCGGCGATACGGTGCTGTTTTCGGCAGCCGCCTCCGACCTCATCGGCAGCGTGGAACGGGTCGATTTTTATGTGAACGAAGTGCTCGTCGGCACCGACGCGCAGGCGCCCTACGAGGTGCGCTGGGCGCCGGGTGTGGGCAGCTACAGCCTCACGGCCGCCGCAACCGATGACGACACGAGCACGACGGTCTCGGCAGCCGTGCCGGTGACGGTGGCTCCGGCGCCGTCCTGCTATGGCAGCGCCTTCAACGGGCATTACAACTACCAGTTTTCGCCCGCCGACAACAACCCGACCCTCACCTTCCTGCCAGGCCAGCCCGGCGTAGGCAGCCCGACCTGCATCCTCTACTACGGCACCGACCCCAACAGCCTGCCCGGCTACAACGTCCTCCCCAACGTGCCCTATCAGATCAATGCAGCCAAAGGCACCCGGATCTATTTCTACTATACCTACTCCTATCCGGGACAGGGCGAACAGAATACCTCCGCGCAGAAAGGATCCTATGTCATCGGCACCTGCCAGGCCACCCCGGTCGGGGAGCCGGAAGGGCTGCGGATGCGCGTGTATCCCAATCCGGTGTCCAGCCAGCTCACCGTGGAGCTGCCGCCGGGCGCTTGCCGCCTCGCCTGGTTCGACGCTATGGGCCGGCTGCTGTCGGATACCGGCGCTGCCGGCGGCAGCATGACCCTGGAGATGGGCGCGTTTCCGGCCGGACTGTACCTGCTCCGGGCCACCCAGGGCGGAAAAACAGGCTGGCACAAGGTGCAAAAGGACTGAGCGGTACGGAAGGGCCCCGGCTGCAGGCAGCAGCCAGGGCCCATTTGCTGCGTATGGAAGCTGTTTGATTATGTAGGTAGTGTCTGCGCGTGGAGCGGATGCGCATGCATTTTTTCAGGGAAAGAACCGTAATTCATTCATTGCCAGGGGCTTTTGAGTACGGCAACATGCCGGGCCTATGCAGTCCTGCCGAGTTGACGGATGCGATTTCGATTGTCGGCATGGTTTTCGGTTCGATGTTAGGTTGCGGGTCTGCTATTGCCGATACGATGTTATTAGTCCGTTTTGTTGTTTTTACTCCAATTAATCATTTCTTTTCTAATATTTTTTTCTTTTGTTGTGTCTTTGAGAATTTGTATATACGTCATATCTTTGATATTCATGCAATATTGTACCATTGTCCAATTTTCATAATACTCCACTGGCGAAATCGTGCTGTCAGCAAATGTAACTTCCCAGTTACCTGCGTTAGCTGCAAATAGTCGGGCAAGATTTTTTGAAAGGTCTTTCTGGTCTGCGTTCTGTCTTGAAACATATTCTGCATAGCCTTCCCACTTCCAATTTGGGATGTTTGCAACAGGATTTGATTTCCAAAATCCTAATTGACTGAATTGTAAACAATGTGTCATTTCATGCGCAAGTAGTTGCATCAAATTCCATCTGTATCCATGTAATTCAATATAGTTATCTTGATAGTTTGCAGCTCCTTGCAGAACAATTTTATCGTAGAACCCCCACGCAAAGGCTTGTCCTCGTAAGGTTCGTATAAGTTCTGGATACATTGAGCCGTCATTCAAGCAAATGTCAAGGTGTAATTTTGGATTGTAAAATTCACTTACTTTTAAAAATTCGGCCGCTTGGTCAAGCTTCGTTAATAATGCTGTGTCAATTGTTTTGTTGTGATAAACTGAAATATTGTTATGTGTCGTTTTGTTGGCGTAGGTTAAAATTGGATTCAGGACAACAATAAGCAGAAGCCCGGCAATAAGCAGGGCAGTTGCTGTCAGCCGAAGCGTCCATTTTTTAACTTGCCGTTTCACATGCAATGTCTGTTTAAAGTAAAGCACAATAAAGATACACACGCACCCCCCACTATGCAACTGCCCCCATCCTGCGCCAAATCTGCGCATATGCCGCCGATTCAGCGGCATATGCGCAGCTTGGAAGAGAAGCCGCAGGGCACTGCCCTGAGCCGGCGGCGGGCCTGTGTTCAGCAGCCCCCGTTTCGGGGGATGGCATACACCACGCCGCCCCAAACGGACAGATTGAACACCTTGTCCCCGACGGGGGGAAGGACGCGCTCCCAGGTGTTGCCGCGGTCGGAAGAGCGGAAAATGCCCTCAGGATGGCCGCAGAACAAGTAGTTGCCCGCCTGTTTGATGGAGGCGATCAGCGCCGAGGGCGGAAGGCCTGCATCGATGGGCTGCCAGGTGTTGCCGCCGTCGGCAGAAATGCGCACCCTTCTGGTCCGGGAATCAGCATTGTAGGTGATGGCCGCAAATCCGCCCTCGATGCGCTCCACGGTGATGCCCACGCCGCCTTCGCTGATCACGGCCTCCCAATGTTTGCCCCCGTCGGCCGAGCGCAGGATCCCCTGCTGGCTGGTGCGGATACGCACGCCGCCCGACTCCACCAGGTCTGTCCGCCCGCCTTGCTCAAAAGCCTGCTTCCAGGCCATTCCATTGGACCACCCGGGGGCGCCGAGGCCGTAGGGGAAGATCTCTGGTTCCCAGACCGGGGGCCGGGAGGCGATGCTGCTGCGGTACATGGCGCGCTCGCTGCCGATATAGATCCCGGCCGCGCCGGCAAAAAATCCGTCCGTCTGCAAATTTTCAGGCAGCCCTCCGCTGATGTCCTGCCAGGTTTGTCCGCCGTCTGCGGACTGAAAGATCAGGCTGGCGGCCCCGGACTGCGCAGCATCCGGCATCCGGCATCCGGCATCCGGCATCGGGCGCCCGTGTGCCGGGAACAAACCATTGGAAGCAGAGCAGAAAAGCAGATAGGTAGAGATGCATGGCTTTAACAGGTTTAGTGAGACCATGCAGCAAAGATGCAGGCGGGAAAAGCCGCTGCCGGCATGGGGCCTGTAAAAGAAGGTAAAGGATGTGTAAAAGGATGTTTCGGGCGCTGTGAGACCCTGAGGGCTCGCTTCGCCTGTTGCCTTGCCGCGCATGCTGCGGTCCCATTCAGGGCCTTCAGCGCTTCCGCTTGCCGCGCTGCTGCGCGAACATCCAGCGCAGGTAGGCCGGATCTGCGAAGGCATGATCCCAGCTGTTGTGGTTGACGCCGGGGTACTCGGTATAGCGGACCTCCGCACCCAGCGCCTGCAGGGCGCGGTGCATCTCTCGCGACTGCTCCACCGAGACCACTGCATCCGCGTCGCCGTGGAAGATCCAGAAGGGCACCTGCTTCGTCTGCTTGCGGTAGCCCTGCGCATCGCCGCCGCCGCAGATCGGCAGCGCCGCCGCGAACAGCTCCGGATGCCGGTTCACCAGCTCGAAGGTGCCCATGCCGCCCATCGAGAGCCCCGTCACATAGACCCGCGCAGGGTCCACAGCCTCCTCGGCGATGACCTGCCGCAGCAGGTCCGCCGTCGCGGCCAGGGGCCAGGTCGGCGGCTTGGTGTTGTCGAAGCGCAGCGTCACCGGCTGCGTGCTGCGGTCCACCGAGGCATTGGCCCAGTAGCTGTCTTCGGGGCATTGCGGAACGAGCACAAGGGCCGGATACGCCAGCCGGTGCTCAGGCTTCAGGAAGAGGCTGGCGCCGTGGACCAGCTGTTTTTCATTGTCCGCGCCCGATTCGCCCCGGCCATGCAGGAAGAGCACGAGCGGATACCGCTGGCTGCGGTCGTAGCCTTCGGGGTACAGGATGCGGTAAGGCAGCTGCCTGCCGCCGGCAGCAGCGAAGCTGCGCCGCTCGTAGGCATCCAGCGGCCGGTAGAGGCCCCGGTCGCGGAGCCAGCCTTCGAGCTGGCGGTCCCACTGCTCCACATGGCCCCGGTTTTGCTGCGTGAGCGAAAATCCATGCCCGCCCTGGCCGTAGATGTGCATCTCGGCCGGCACGCCGTTGCGGCGGAGTTCTTCGTAGAAGACGAGGCTCTGCTTGGGGTGGATGAAATCGTCTGCGGCCAGGATCAGGAAGGCAGGCGGTGTCTGGGGGGTAATATGAAGCTCATTGGAGTAGGTCTCGATCAGCGACTGGCTGGGATCGGGGCCCAGAAGCAGGTTGTTGCGGTCCGCTGCCGGATCGGTGAGCACGGGCAGGCGGAAGGAGATGAGCGGATAGACGAGGATCATGAAATCGGGCCGCACGCTGACCGAAGCATCTGCGGCGCCATCCGCCGGGGCATTGAAATGGGTGCCGGCCGTAGCGGCCAGGTGGCCGCCGGCGGAGAAGCCCATGATGCCGATCTGCTTCGGATTCAGGCTCCATTCCGCAGCCCGGCTCCGGATGATGCGCAGGGCCTGCTGCGCGTCCTGCAGCGGACGCATATGCGGCTGCGTCATCAGCTCCGGGTTCGGCAGGCGGTATTTGAGGACGAAGGCTGTGATGCCCCGCGCATTGAACCACTTCGCCAGCTGATGCCCTTCGTGGTCCATGGCAATGGCGTAATAGCCTCCGCCGGGGCAGATCAGCACGGAGACGCCATTGGGCTTTGCCGGGCGGTGGACATACATCAGCGGCTTCTGCACATCCAGCACCAGGCTCACGCCGTCGTCGGGGTTGACGATCCAGCGTTCGGGGCGGTCCTGGGGAATGGCGCCAGGCACGGCGCCGCTGTAGAGATAGATGGAGTCCTGCTGGGCCGCCAGCGGCAGGCATCGGAGCAGGGAGAACAGGGCGAGGAGGAGGGTAGAAGATCGGAGCATAGCAGCAGCCTTTTGCGCAAATACTGCAAAAAGTCCTGCCCAGGCAACCCGAAATCACCGGGGTGCCCGGCCTGCCGGGCGGGCCGGAGTTTGCAGATCCGGATTTTTATTTGCACTTTCTGATATGGAAGCGTTCAGAAAATACTTCGACGGGGCCCAGCTCGCGGAGCTGGCGGAGGCCGAGCCCAGCTGGGGGGTGAATGTGAGCACCGTCGGGCGGCACGTGCATCCGCCGCACAAGCCCTATCCGGATCCGCTGCACCCGGACCCGTACTGCTTCAGCTGGTCGGAAGGCCGCCGCCTGCATGAGTTTCAGCTGGTGTTCATCGCGCGCGGCAGCGGGCGCTTCGAGCATGCATTCTGCCCCGAATCCCTGGTGGAAGCCGGAACGGTCATGCTGCTCTTTCCTGGCGTATGGCACCGCTACCGCCCGCATGAGGCCAGCGGCTGGGAGGAGCTGTGGGTCGGATTCGACGGGCCCTATGCCCGCTATCTCATGCAGCAGGACTGTTTCGACCCGCATCACCCGCTGATCCGGATCGGATTTCAGACGGAATGCTGGGATGTGCTTGCCCGCCTGATCGATACGGTGAAATACGAGGGCGTGGCATTCCGGCAGCTTGCCTCCTGCCTGGTGATTCAGCTGCTGGGGCTGGTCTACGCCTCCGCCCTGCTCAAAGAGGCGCCGCAGCTCCGGCAGGAGCAGATTGTCCGCTCCATCCGCTACCAGATCCACCGGCGCTGGGCCGAAGACCTTGACTTTGAAGCCCTGGCAGGCGAGCACCATGTAAGCTACGTGTGGTTCCGGAAGGTGTTCAAGGAAATTACCGGAACCTCGCCGGGGCAGTACCACCTGCAGGTGCGCATCGCCCAGGCGGCGCGCATGCTCCGCGAGACCGGGCTCTCGGTCTCGGAAATAGCCTGGAAGTCGGGCTTTGCATCGGAGTTCTACTTTTCCCGGATTTTCAAGAAAAAAATGGGCTGCTCGCCCAGCAGCTACCGGAAGGCGCCGGCCCCGCCGGCCAATCAAAAAGTGCAAAACAATCCGCAAAACCGATAAGCTGGCGCGGGATAGAGGAATGCTACTTGAAGGGCTGCAAGGCTCACGCGGACCCGCCGTGGCCTAACCGGCACGCTGCCCCATGCGACTGCAAGACGATCTTCTGCTGCATCACAACCGCTCCCTGCTGGAGCGGCACCGCCGCCGCCTGGAGGCGCTGGATCCGGGTACAGACCTGGAGCCGGTCCTCCGCAGGCTGGCTGCATTTCAGCTGGCCATTCCCTCCTGGGCGCTGGGCACCGGCGGCACCCGTTTCGGGCGCTTCCCCGGCGGCGGCGAGCCGCGCTCGCTCGAAGAAAAAATCGAGGATGTCGGCCTCCTGCATGCGCTCAACCGCGCCAGCGGCGCCATTTCCCTGCACATTCCCTGGGACATCCCCCGCGATGCGCAGGCCATCCGCGAGCAGGCCGCCTCGCTGGGGCTGCGCTTCGATGCCGTCAATTCCAATACCTTCCAGGATCAGCCCGGCCAGCCGCTGAGCTATAAATTCGGCTCGCTGCAGCATGCCGATCCCGCCGTGCGGCAGCAGGCCGTGGCGCACAACCTCGAAGTCATCCGGCATGGGCAGGCCCTGGGCTCGGACAGCCTTACGGTATGGCTTTCGGACGGTTCCTGCTTTCCGGGCCAGCTGAATTTCCGCCGGGCCTTCGGGCGGACGCTGGAAAGCCTGCAGGCCATTTACGAGGCCCTGCCCGCAGGCTGGAAGCTCTACCTTGAATATAAGGCATTCGAGCCGAATTTTTACTCCATGACCGTCGGCGACTGGGGGCAGTCCCTGCTCTATGTGCAGAAGCTGGGGCCGCAGGCCTTCACGCTCGTGGACCTGGGGCATCACCTGCCCAATGCCAACATCGAGCAGATCGTGGCGCTGCTGCTGATGGAAGGCAGGCTCGGCGGCTTCCATTTCAACGACTCCAAATACGGCGACGACGACCTCACGGCCGGCAGCATCAATCCCTACCAGCTGTTCCTGATTTTCCATGAGCTGGTGGAAGGCATGGATGCGCGGGGCATGGACCATGCCGCCGGCCTGGGCTGGATGATCGATGCCTCGCACAATGTGAAAGATCCGCTGGAGGACCTGCTGCAGTCGGTGGAGGCGATCCGGATTGCCTATGCGCAGGCCCTGCTGGTGGACCATGCAGCCTTGCACGCCGCACAGGAGTCGAACGACGCTGCGCTGGCCCAGGAAATCCTGCAGCAGGCCTGCCGCACGGACGTGCGTCCGCTCGTGGCGGAGGCGCGCCTGCGCGCAGGCGGAGCCCTCGATCCGCTGGGGCTCTTCCGCAGCCTTCGGGTGCGGGATCAGCTCATCCGCGAACGCGGCTCCGGCACCTTCGCCACCGGCTTATGATTGCTGTGCTCGACATCGGCAAAACGCTGAAGAAGGCCTTTCTCTTCAGCGCGTCCGGCAGGATCCTCCACGAGTCGCAGGCGCAGCTGCCGGAGACCCAGGACGAGGACGGTTTCCCCTGCGAAGACCTGCCGCTGCTGCGCAGCTGGGTGCTGGATACGCTTTCGGAGCTGGCGGCGCAGGGCGGCGGGGACATCCGGGCGGTGAATGCAGCCGCCTACGGCGCCAGCCTCGTGTATGTGGACGAACAGCTGCAGCCCGTTGCGCCGCTGTACAATTACCTGAAGCCGTACCCCGCTGCCCTCCAGGCGCAGTGGCTGGAACGGCACGGCAGCGCGGAGCAGCTCCAGCTGGAGATGGCCTCGCCCCTGATGGGCAGCCTGAACTCCGGGCTGCAGCTCTGGCGCATCCGGCAGGAGCAGCCCGCGCAGGATGCGCGCATGCGCTATGCGCTCCACCTGCCGCAGTATATCGCCTCGCTCGTCAGCGGACAGGCAGCCAGCGAGCTGACCAGCCTCGGGTGCCATACCATGCTCTGGGATTTCCGGGCGCAGGCGTACCACCGCTGGGTGCGCAGCGAAGGGCTGGACGCGAAGCTGGCGCCCCCGGCAGACTCCGGCCAGGCCCTGCCTGTGCGCTGGGGCCGGCATGCCTGGCTGGCAGGCACCGGCCTGCACGACAGCTCCTCGGCGCTGATTCCGTACCTGATGGAGTTCCGGGAGCCTTTTGTGCTGCTGTCCACCGGCACCTGGTCCATTGCGCTCAATCCCTTCAATGCCGAGCCGCTGACAGCGGAAGAGCTGGCGCAGGACTGCCTGTGCTACCTGTCGTACTGGGGGAAGCCAGTCAAGGCGGCGCGGCTGCTGGCAGGCCCGCCGCATGCGGAAGCGGTCCGCGCGATTGCGGCGGAGCACGGTGTGGCGGAAGATTTCTGGCTGGGCGCGCCGCCGGCCGCCGGGCGGCCAGCGCTGGAGGCCTATGCTGCCTGGATGGAGGGATTCGTGGCGCTGCAGGCGGAGGCGCTGCGGCTGGCGCTGGGCCGCACCCCGGTGCGCCGGATCTTTGTGGACGGCGGGTTTTCCAAAAACGAATGGTTCATGCGCGGGCTGGCCCGCGCGTTTCCGGACCTGGAGGTCTATGCGGCGCGTGTCGCGCAGGCTACGGCGCTGGGCGCGGCGCTGGCGATGCGGGATCTCTGGGATGCGTATCCGGAGCAGCTGGTAGAGCTGAGGCGGATGGGACCGGCCTGAGCCGGCGGATGCCGCGGAATAAACAATCTGTTTTGTACTTTCGTCTTATGCTGCGGACTTACCCCCGCAACAGACTGAATCTGGCATCTATGAGCAGAGCGATTCTTTTTATGCTGGCCATTGCCCAGGGGCTGGCTGCCTGGGCGCAGATTTGCAACGCGTCCGGCAATGTGCTTGTGTACTCGAATTATGAGGGCGGCTTTCTGACGGTCAGCATCGATCAGAATATTCCCAACCTGAAAATCGGCATCTGCACCTACGAGGCTGTCAGTGTCAGCATAACCGGACCCTTTGCGGCCAATGTAACCGAAGTGATCTACGCAGGATTCAACGGCCCGAACAACAGCGCCTGCGGTCCGCTCATTCCGCAGACCCTCATTTCAGGCGTGCCTGCTTCCATCGTCACAATCTACGGCGATACCCCGGACAATTACGCCATTGCCTCATACCTCGGCGAACCGGTCCTGCCGGGGTTCCCGCCGCTGGTCAACTGCATGGTAGGCGCGGAAGGCACCTGCAGCACGTCCAACAGCGGCGGGGGCAATTCCGCGCCGCAGATTGTGCAGTTTTTCCTGCAGGAATTCGGGCCGGGATCGGTGCTCCGGTACCATTGGACCGATTACAGCTGCTTCCCGGGCCCGCTGTCCATGAGCGCAGGGGGAAACTGCTGCCTGGAAGCGCCCTCCACCCCGCCCAACCCGATTTATACCGGCGGCAGCAGCTACAGCTTTCTGCCGGATTCGGCGGATCTCTGCGGCGGCCCGCTGACGCTGGACCTGTCCTTCTATCCGGTGCTCATCCAGCCGCCGGTCTATCCGGGATATGTATGGAGCGACGGAACCACGGGTCCGCAGATCACCATTACCCAGCCGGGCACCTATTCGTTTACGGTTGGGGACTACTGCCACGTACCCGGCGTCAATGAGCTGCTGACAGATACCATCATCGTGACGGCTTGCTGCACCCCGCCGCCTGCTCCGCTGCTGAGCCCGTCGGCAGTGTACTGCGAAGGCCAGCCGCTGGCGCCGCTTGCTGCGGTGCCATCCGCCGGCGGCGTCATTACCTGGTACGGCGATGCAGCCCTCAGCACCGTGCTGGCTGCTGGCGATACCCTGATTCCGCTGGCTGCAGCGGGAAGTGCGACTTATTTCGCCACAGAGACCGCAGGGGGCTGCGAAAGCCCTGCCGCGCAGGTGACGGTCACGGTGCAGCCTGCCCCGGCAGCAGATGCGGGGCCTCCGCAGGAGTACTGCCCGGGCGGCAGCGGCGCGCAGCTGAATGCGTCGGGAGGCATATCGTACAATTGGTCGCCGGCCCAGCTCATGCTCGTGTCCGATATTCCGGCTCCGCTCGTCTTTCCGTCTGTCACCACCCTGTTTACCGTTACGGTTACCGATGCCAATGGCTGCTCGGCCACCGATACCGTAACGGTCCGGGTCCGTGATGATTATGTGGCCGACGCCGGCCCGGACCAGACCGTCTGTGCCGGGGTTCAGGTGCAGCTTGGTGCCGCCAGCACCATCCCCGGTGCCGTATTTTCGTGGTCTCCTGCTGCCGGACTGAGCAATCCTGCGGCAGCTGCGCCGCTTTGGGCTGCAGGGAGCACGACCGTATTCGCCGTCATTGCGCAGAATGCGCAAGGCTGCAGCGCAGCGGACAGTGTCCGGATCACGGTGCTGCCGGCGCCGGCAGCAGATGCCGGGCCGGATACGGCGGTCTGCCTGGGTACAGCCCTCCGGCTTCAGGGCAGCGGCGGCCAGTTCTATACCTGGTCTCCTGCTGCCGGCCTCTCCGATCCTTCGGTGCCGGATCCGCTGGCATCGCTCACGGCCAGCCGCCAGCTGGTGCTTGCGGTCCGGGATGCTGCCGGATGCGAAGACCGGGATTCTGTGCAGATTACGGTCCTGCCGCTGCCCAGGATCACGGCCGTGCCTGCCTACAGCATTTGCGAAGGAGACAGCATCCGGATGCAGGCCGCAGGCGGCCTGAGCTACCGCTGGGAGCCTGCGGACGACCTGCTGGGCGCGGATCAGGCCGATCCGCTGGCCTTTCCTGCCGTCACGACTGCCTATGTGGTTACCGGAACGGACGCCAACGGCTGCAGCGCCGCTGCCGCCGCGCTGCTGACGGTCAATCCTGCTCCCAAGACCCGGATCACAGGCGACAGCATCGGATGTGCCGGGACGCCGTTTGTGCTGACGGCAAGCGGAGGAAACAGCTACCGCTGGAGCACGGGAGAAACCAGCACCCAGATCACAGTCGATGCCAGCGGCCCGCTGGAGATCACCGCCACCGCCTTCCTCGGCCAGTGCGAAGGCAGGCCGGATACCATCCGGCTCCGTCCGGTGCAGCCGCAGGCCCTGTTTTCCTTCGCGCCGGACAGCGGCTATGCGCCGGTATTCGTGCAGACGGACAATCAGAGCACGGGGGCGGAGTCCTATCTTTGGATCTATGAAAACAACCGCCGCAGCGAGGCTTTCAGCCCGGAGCTGACCTTTCCTGCGCCCGGCGAATACCTGATTACCCTGATCGCCCGCGCCGGCAGCTGCTCGGATACGCTTTCGCAGCAGATCCGGATTCTGCTGCCCGGCATTTTTGTGCCTTCCGGCTTTTCCCCCAACGGCGACCAGTCGAACGACGCCTTCTTTCTCGCCGTCTCCGGCCTGTCGCAGTTCCGGTTTTCGGTGTACAACCGCTGGGGGGAACGGGTGTACACGACGGAGGACCCGGCATTCCGCTGGGATGGAACGTGGCAGGGCAGGGCGTGTCCGGAAGGCGTATACCTCTATGTGCTGGAAGGTGCAGGCGCCAACGGGCGCAGCTACCGGAAAGAAGGCACGATCACGCTGATCCGCTGAGGGGCCGGGGGCAGATCTGTATGTGCTGCGCGAACATTGAAAGAGATGTTGTGAGGAAAAATCTCACAAAACCAAACTTTTGATCTCTGTTCTGCGTATATTGGCCTGTATTGAGAAATAATTCCTCGCATGCTGCTCCGGTTCACTGTTGAAAACTACCTGATATTCCGCGAGGCGGCTACCCTGTCGATGGAGGCGGTTGCCCGGATCGACAAGGACAAGGCTGCAGATTCGGTATTTCAGCAGGGGAAATATGCGCTGCTGAAGTCGGCGGCGATCTTCGGCGCCAATGGAAGCGGCAAGTCCAGCCTGATCCGGGCGATGGAGCTGATGCAGCGGATGATCATCCATTCCGCCCGCGAAAGCCAGGCGAACGATGAGATCGATGTGCAGCCTTTCAAGCTGTCAGAGGCCTCCCGGATGGCTCCAAGCGCATTTGAGGCCGAGTTTCTGATCGGGTCTGATGCGTACCGCTACGGGTTTGAAGCTACGAGGAAGGAGATCGTGAGCGAATGGCTGTACCTATCGGAGCTTTCCGGCAGGGAAAAGCGGCTTTTCGAGCGGGAACGCAGCAGCATCGAGCTCGGAAAAGCCTTTGCTGAAGGCAAGGGGCTGGCACAGCGTACCCGGCCCAATGCGCTCTTTATATCAGTGGCGGCCCAGTTCAACGGCCCCGTCGCGTCGAAGGTGCTGCGCTGGGCCAGCGGGATGCACATCATTTCAGGCCTGGACGACCGGCACTTTCAGGTGGAGACCCTGGAGCTGATGGAGCAGGATCCGGCTTTTGCGGAGCGGGTGTCGCAACTGGTCCGTTCGGCCGATACGGGTATCAGCGGACTGCGGATTTCGAAAAAGCCCCAGCTGCCCGGCGTGCGCCCGCCGGAAGCGATGGAATGGGCCGTTACGTCCATTCATGAGCCGCAGCCGGACGGAGAGATGCCCGTAGAGTTTGATCTGGAGGAAGAGTCGGAGGGCACCCGCAAGTTTTTCCGCATGGCAGGCCCGGTGCTCCGGGCCCTGCAGGAAGGCAGCATCCTGGTCGTGGACGAGCTGGATGCCCGGCTGCACCCTTCGCTCGTGCGGGTGCTGGTGCGTCTGTTCAATTTCGCCGAAACCAATCCCCGCAATGCCCAGCTGATTTTCGCCACGCATACGACCCATCTGCTCGATGCTGATATGTTGAGGCGGGACCAGATTTGGTTTACCGAGAAAAGCAGTATCTTTGATGCCCGTTTGTACAGCCTCGCTGAATTCAGGCCGGAGGGAAAGGCGAAAGTCCGCAACGATGCGGCCTATGAGCGCAACTACCTCAAAGGCCGGTACGGCGGTGTGCCGGAGCTCTTTGACTTTGCGGGACCGCTGCTCGATGCGAAGCAGAGGTATGACCAGGCCAATCCTCAGGATTGACGAAAACCCTGTACCGACACGTAATTTTTTCACCATCAAAAGCAATGCATGCAGTTGCTTCGACCGGGCGCGGTACGCAAGCCGATAGGCAGTATCTTGTATTCCAGTCCGCTGCCGCTGGAAAATATAGGTCAAGTTAGAAATTCTACAACTACATCGGACTCTGCACTTGATCTGACGTATGAAGAAGCACAAGAAGCCGCTCTCTAAAAGGGCAAACATTCCGGGGGTTCCCCAAGGCAAAAATGTAGTTAAACGATATATTATTTATGCAGATAAATCAGAAATACGATATATGAAAGAATTATTGAATTATGCTGAAAGTATCCAAGATAGCAATTCTGCTAACGTAAAGGTGCAATTTAAGGAGACTCAAGGTGGGTCTCCAGATATAAATGTACAAGATATTCTTAGAAAGATCAGGTTCGATCGCATCGGCAACGATGATGCCACCATCATTTGCGTCTGTGACCAGGACCAGTATACCCCGGAACAGTTTGCGCGGGCACAAGCCGAGGCTGCGGAACACGGCATCCTGCTCTGTGTATCCAGCCCCTGTTTCGAGCTGTTTTTAGTGCTCCATTTCCAGGAGGTGACAGCCCCTGCTGACTTCCGCTGGTGCGAGCGAAAGCTCGAAAGGTATCTGGGCGAGCCGTATCAGAAGGCCGATCCAAAGATCTTCGAGAAGATCCGGGCGGCTGGCGGCAGTGCCGGGGATGCGGTCAGGCGTGCCCGCCGCATGGCGGCGCAGACAGATCCGGCCAGCCGGTTTACGGCCAATCCGTACACGGAGCTGCACCTGCTGGTGGAACTACTAGCCGATTCGGCTGATCTATAACGCAGCAGCCCCCGGCATACCGCCGGGGGCTGTCTATTTCAGCAGGCTGCAGCCGTCATACGCCTTTTTTCTTCGGCGCTGCCTTCGGCTTGGCGGCCGATTTGGCCCCGGCTTTTGGCTTGGCGGCTGTTTTGGCCTTTGCAGGTGCTTTTTTCTTGACAGGTTTTGCTTCCGGGGCGGCAGTTTCAGCCTTGGCGGCTGCCTTTGCCTTGCCTTTCGGCGGATTTTTCACCAGATGCTCCGCATAGAGGCGCTCGCAGTCCTCCATCGTCAGGCTCAGGTGGTTGATGTCTTTCGGCAGCTTGACGTTTTCGCCCCGCATCTTGAGGTAGGGGCCCCAGCGGCCATTGAGCACCTGGGTGTCCGGAGCAAGCTGCAGCAGCACGCGGGCAGCGTCGGCTTCGCGCTTGCGGCTGATCAGCTCGATGGCCCGCTCCAGCTCGATGGAGTAGGGGTCGTCTTCCTTGTCGAGGGAAGCGAAGAAGCTGCCCAGCTGCACGTAGGGCCCGAAGCGCCCGATATTGGTCCTGACGGCCTGCCCCTCATACTCGCCGAGGGTACGCGGCAGGCGGAAGAGCTCCAATGCCTCTTCCAGGGTAATGGTTTCCAGCCGCTGGCCCTGGCGCAGGCGCGCGTATCGGGGCTTTTCCTCCTCGTCGCTGGCGCCGATCTGGATCATGGGGCCGTAGCGCCCCAGCCGGGCGATGATCTTGCGCCCGCTTTGCGGATCGATGCCCAGCTCGCGGTCGCCGCCGGCGCGTTCCGCCGTTTCCTTCGTCCGCTCCACCATCGGCTCGAAATCCCGGTAGAAGGTGCTCAGCATCTGCTGCCAGCCTTCGCGGCCTTCGGCAATGGCGTCGAGCTGCTCCTCCACATGGGCCGTGAACTGATAGTCCAGGATTTCGGGGAAAAACCGGACCAGAAAGTCGGTCGTGACCATGCCGAGATCGGTGGGGAAGAGCTTGCTCTTTTCCGCGCCGGTCATCTCGGTTTTGGCCGTTTTGGCGATCTGCCCGTCCTTGAGGGTGAGCACCTGAAGGACGCGCGGCGTGCCGTCGCGGCTTTCTTTCACCACATATTCGCGCTTCTGCACGGTCGTGATCGTGGGCGCATAGGTGGAGGGGCGGCCGATGCCGAGTTCTTCGAGTTTTTTGACCAGGCTGGCCTCCGTGTAGCGCGGTGCCGGGCGGCTGTAGCGCTCCAGCGCCTGCATCTGCCGCAGCACGAGCTCCTGTCCGGGTGTCACGGGCGGCAGGGTGCCGCTGCCTTCCTCTTCCTCCTCTTCGTCGGTCGATTCGAGGTAGAGCTTGAGAAAGCCGTCGAATTTGATCACCTCGCCTTCGGCCCGGAAGATGGCCTGGTTGGAGGACGCTTCGATGTCCACGATGGTGCGCTCCAGCACGGCATCGGCCATCTGCGAAGCCAGCGTGCGCTTCCAGATCAGCTCGTAGAGGCGCTGCTCGTTGCGGTCCATATCGCTCAGGGAGCTGACCGACAGGTCGGTAGGCCGGATGGCCTCGTGCGCTTCCTGGGCGTTGGTGGTCTTGGTTTTGTACTGGCGGGAATGGGAATACGCTTCGCCGTAGCTGCTGGTGATCACCTGGCGGGCCTGTTCGATGGCCTGCTGCGACAGGTTGACCCCGTCGGTACGCATGTAGGTGATTTTCCCGGCCTCATAGAGGCTCTGGGCCACGCGCATCGTCTGGTTGACGGAAAAGCTCAGCTTGCGGCTGGCCTCCTGCTGAAGGGTGGAGGTGGTGAAAGGCGGCGCGGGCGAGCGCTTGGCCGGCTTGGTTTCGGTGGATTTGACGGTATAGACCGCCGGAATGCAGGATGTCAGAAACGCCTCTGCCGTAGCGGCCGTGTCGATTTTGCGGATCAGCTCGGCCTGCAGGCGGCCTGCGGGGGCCTGGAAGGCTGCGGTCACCTTGAAGGAGGAGACTGCATTGAATTTCTGGATTTCGCGCTCGCGCTCCACGATGAGGCGGACCGCCACCGACTGCACGCGGCCGGCGGAGAGGCCTGCGCGGATCTTGCGCCAGAGGATCGGCGACAGGTGGAAGCCCACCAGCCGGTCCAGCACCCGGCGGGCCTGCTGCGCGAAGACCAGGTTGCGGTCGATGGTGCGGGGCCGCTGGATGGCCTGGTTGATGGCGGTTTTGGTGATTTCGTTGAATACGATCCGGCGGGTCGTCTCCAGATCGAGGTCCAGCACCTCGGCCAGGTGCCAGGAGATGGCTTCGCCCTCGCGGTCCTCGTCCGTCGCCAGCCAGACGGTTTCATGCTTGGCAATCAAGGCTTTGAGATCCCGGATAACGGTTTTTTTATCCGGAATGATCTCGTAGCGGGGTTCGAAGCCGCGTTCGATGTCGATGGCATCGTCGCCCTTGGGCAGGTCGCGCACGTGCCCGTAGCTGGCCTTGACGGTAAAATCGCTGCCCAGATAGCGCTCGATGGTCTTCGCTTTGGCCGGGGATTCTACGATGAGAAGATTTTTCGGCATGGGAGGGTATACTGCATGGTTGGTGTGAGAGCGGAATCGGAACGGAACAACGGCGGAGCAGCGTTACTGGGCTTCTTTTTCCTTGGCGTAGGCATCGTTGAGCCCCTGCACGACGGCGGCGGTGACATCCATGCCCGGCAGCCCGCGCAGCACGGCGCCGCCGGTGCCCTTGGTCAGCATCACGTCGTAGCCGTTTTCGGTGCAGAACTGTTCGAGGAATGCGTCGATCCTGGCGCGCAGCTCCTTGTTCAGGTCTGCCTCGCGTTTGGCCAGGTTTTCTGCGAGCTGGTTGCGGAGCTTCATCAGCTCCTGTTCTTCGCCTGCCAGCTTCTGGTCGGTCTGCTCCAGCTCGCCGCGGAGCTGGTTGACTTCGGATTCGGTCATCATCATCGCGCGCTGCTGGCTTTCCTGCACTTTCTGCTGGAAAGCGGCCACCTTCTGCTGAAAATCGCGGTCGCGCTGGGACATGCTGGTCTCGGCGCGTTTGCCTTCTGATTCCATGGTGGCCTTCAGCGCTTTATAATATTCGTACTTCTCCAGCAGCGTGTCGGTATTGACGTACACCATCCGGAGGCCGCCGCCGCCGGCGGAGTCGGCGCCGATCACGGCAGGCGTGCCTGCGGCAGGCGAAGCAGGCCTGCGGAGCACGAGGACAAACAGCACGCCTACAAGGACGAAGAGCACGGCGTTCAGAATCAGCGGCAGACGGTTCATCATTCAGCAATTTGGCGCAAACTACATACTTTTTTACATGCGGAAGCTAGTGCCGCCCCGGGTTTTTCTGCCGGCTGCTGCGGCATGGATGGTATTTTACGAGGGAAATGGATGCTATGTTTTTGATATTCAGATAATTGTGCTGCGTTCCCGCTAACTGCAATAAGCAGGGCGTTCCGGGAGTTGTTATTTTTGCGTAGCTTTTGCCTGCGTACCGCTCACGATTTGCTCCGACCTGTATGAAACTCAACGAAATCCACCAGCACCTCACCGAACTTCGCGCCGCGATGTCCCGCGCGACCGATCTGGCCGGCAAGCTCCACCAGCTGCTTCCGGAGCTGGAAGAGCCTGCCATCAGCGCCCAGTGCAACGTGATCCGGGCCTTCCTCGAACAGGCATCCCGCCAGGAGGAAATGATCACCCGCATGGTCAGCGACAAGTCGCAGCGCGTCTGAGGCCGCCTCCGCCAGCCCAGCCATGATCAGCATCTACAAATCTTCCGCCGGCTCGGGTAAGACCTTTACCCTTGTGCTGGAGTACCTCAAGCTGGTGCTGCCCCAGCCCCGGCGGTTCCGCAGTATCCTGGCCGTCACCTTTACCAACAAAGCGACCGGCGAGATGAAGCTGCGCATCCTGCAGACGCTCTCCGACCTCGCCAGCCTGCCGCCGGACCGCCTGCGCAGCAACGGCTATTTCCAGCTGCTGCAGCAGCATTTCGAGCGGCAGGGGGAGACCCGGCTGGATATCGCCCGGCAGGCCCGCCTGACGCTGGAGGCCATTCTCAACGACTACAGCAGCTTCGCAGTCAGCACCATCGAGAGCTTTTTCCAGCGCGTGGTGCGCGCCTTCGCGCGCGAGCTGGACCTGCCCCTGGGCTACGAGATCGAAATGCAGCAGGATCTGGTTCTCGAAGTGCTCGTCGATGAGATGCTCGATGCTGCCGGCAGCCCGGGCAGCAGCCAGCTCACCCAGCTGCTTACAGACTTCATCTCCGCCCGCATGGAGGAGGATCAGGACTGGAAGATCGAGCGCCAGATCCTGGATCTGGGCGGGGAGCTGTTCAAGGAGCGCTACCAGCGCATTGTGGCGCTGATCGGCGAGGCCCGCCCCGGCGAAGTGCTCGCCTATATCGGCCAGCTCCGCAAGCTGGTCCGGTCGCTCGAATCGGACATGGCTGCGCTGGCGCAGGAAGCCCGGGACCTGATGCGGCGCTTCGGCGCCGGCGAGGAGGATTTTTCCTACGGCGCCAGCGGTCCGGCTCATTATTTCCGCAAAATCCTGGAAAAGCGCGAATTCCGGCCTGGCCCCCGCGTCCTGGGCGTGGTCGAGAACCCGGACGCATGGCTGAAGGCTGCCGACCGGAAGCGGGCAGGGCTGCCTGCCCGGCAGGCGCTCGACGCAGGCCTGCACAGCCTGACGGTCCGGCTGGTGGAGCGGTATCAGCGCGATGCCGATGCCTATGAGACCGCACGGGTGGTGCTGCCCCAGCTCTACGGATTCGGCGTGCTGCAGGCCCTGCAGGAGCAGCTCGCTGCCTACCGCATCGAGCACAGCCGGATGATGATCTCCGATACCGGAGAGCTGCTCCGCCGGGTGATCGAAGCGACCGATGAGGACGCGCCGTTTATCTATGAGAAAGTGGGCATCCGCTTCCACCATTTTCTGCTGGACGAATTTCAGGATACCTCGGATGTGCAGTGGGCCAACCTGCTTCCGCTCGTACGCGAAGGCCTCGCCGGCGGCAATCCCAGCCTGATCGTGGGCGATGTAAAACAGTCGATCTACCGCTGGCGCAATGGCAACATGCGCCTGCTGATGTACCAGGTGGAGCAGCAGCTCCGGGCATCGGGCTTTGCGCCGGAAGTGCGCCTGCTGGACACCAACTACCGCACCGCAGGCGAAATTGTCCGCTTCAACAACCGCCTCTTCCGCGATGCGGCGGCGCTGATCGGCGGATTTTTCGGCGAGGAGGGCCGCCTCCGGCTGGAGCAGGCCTACGGGCAGGCCGCCCAGCAGGCCCGTCATGCCGGACGGCCGGGCTATGTGGAGATCCAGTGGTTCGATGAGCGGGGAGAAGATGCCGCGCAGGACTGGCGGGAACAGGCGCTGGAGCGCACCTGCGGGCTGATCCGGGAAATCTGCGCAGACGGGTTCCGGGGCGGGGACATTACCCTGCTCGTCCGGACCAACGCCGACGGCGTCGCCGTTGCAGTGGCCCTGCAGGAAGCGGGCATCAAGGTTGTATCGGCCGAGTCGCTGCTGCTCCGCAGCCATCCGGCGGTACAGCTGCTGCTGGCCGTGCTCGAATACCTCCGCGATCCGCAGGCGCCGCTGCCTGCGGCAGCCCTGGCGCGGTATCACGGCCTGCTGGCCGGACATGCCCATCCGGCGTTCCACGAGCCGCTGGCCCTGCCGGCCTGGCTGACGCTGAACGCAGACCGGCTGCTGCGGATGCCGGTGCACAGCTGTCTGATGGAGGTGATCCGCCTGGAGCCTTCGGTGCCGGGCTCCGATGCCTACGTGCAGGGCCTCCTGGAGGCCGCGCTCGAATACACCGGCGCACGCGATCCCGGCATTTCCGGATTTCTGGAATGGTGGGCAGATCAGGCCGGCACACGCGCCATTGCGGCGTCGCCGGACCCGGATGCCGTGCAGATTATGACCATCCACAAGGCCAAGGGACTGGAGTTTCCGGTGGTGATCCTGCCGCTGGCAAACTGGCAGCTGGGGGTCAGCTCCCGCGAGCTGGTCTGGGCAGATGCCTCGGAGACCGGCAGCCCCTTTCCCCGGCTGCCCGTGCGGATGACCTTGTCGCTGGAAAAGACGGTATTTGCCCCGGTGTACGCCCAGGAGCAGCTCGATTCCTACCTGGACAACCTGAACCTGCTCTATGTGGCCTGTACCCGTCCGGAGTACCGGCTTTATGTGCTGAGTGCGTTCCGGCGCAGCGCGGGCGCGCCGAAGGCGGCTCAATGCCCCGGGCGGGCAGGCGAGCTGCTGCGGCAGGTGCTGGGCGCGGATGCCGGCGCCGCAGGCGCCGTGATGCGCTTCGGCGAGCCGGTTTCGTGGGAGGCACTCCGGAAGGAGGCGGGCACGGAAGCACGTGCGCTCCGCGCACCGCTGGAGCTTCCGCCGCGCACGGCGGGGCGCCAGCCCTGGCAGCAGCGCATCCGCGTCCGGACCCTGTCGGGGCGCTTCCTGGGCGAAGCCCTGCTGGACCAGCAGCAGCGCATCCAGGCAGGCGAGCTGCTGCACGCGGCGCTGGCGCGGATCCGCACCGCCGCGGATCTGCCGGCAGCGCTGGAATTTCTGCGGATGCAGGGGCTCGCACAGGCGGAAGCATTGCCGGAGCTAGCCGGGCGCCTGGAGCGCCTGATTGGGTCCGGACAGGTAAAAGATTGGTTTTCAGGAGCTTGGGAGGTCAGAAACGAAGCAGCGCTCATCCGCCCGGATGGCTCCGTGCTGCGCCCGGACCGCGTGATGATCCGCGGGCAGGAGGCTGTGGTCGTCGATTACAAAACCGGCGCGCCCCGCCCCAGCCACCTCCGCCAGGTGCAGGCCTATCTCGATGCCGTACAGGAAGCCGGCATTCCCCAGGTCTCGGGATACCTCTATTATCTGGTGCAGGATTCGCTTGTCCCGGTCGGAGCCGGCCGGCTGTTCTGAAACGGATTCCGCTATTTGGTTTTTTCATCCTCCGGACGGATCTTTGCGCCGTCTGATCCAGATCTATGCCCGGAAGTGCCATGAACGATACTGCCACGCTGCTGCACGTGCTCCGGCTGCACCATTCCTCCTAGGAGGAATGCATGATCATATGACCCCCACACCTTGTGCGCTGCGCTGCGGAAGATAACCTATCCGCCCGGCGACGGTTGTTTCTGCTGGTATCCCATAACCCCGTATTCATGGACGAAACGCTCAAACTGGCTGTTCAGAAGGAAGGACGGCTCAGCGACCGCAGCCTGGAATTCGTAGAGGCCTGCGGTATTTCCTTTTCCCGCAACAAGACCCGCCTCAAAAGCGGCGCCTACAATTTCCCCCTCGAACTGCTGTTCCTCCGCGACGACGATATTCCCAAATATGTGGCCGACGGCATTGCCGACATCGGGATCGTGGGCGAAAATGTGGTGGCGGAAAAAAATCAGCCGACGGAGCTGATCGAGCGCATGGGCTTCTCCAAGTGCCGCCTCTCGCTGGCTGTGCCCCAGAACAGCCCCTTCAGCGGGGTCGAAAGCCTGCACGGCAAGCGCATCGCGACTTCCTACCCCAACATTCTCCGCAGCTACCTCGTCTCGCACGGCGTGCTGGCCGAGATTCATGAGATCAGCGGCTCGGTGGAGATTGCCCCCAGCATCGGGCTGGCGGATGCCATCTGCGACATTGTCAGCTCCGGCAGCACCCTGCTGAGCAATGGCCTGCGCGAAGTGCAGCCTATTTTCAAGTCGGAAGCTGTGCTCATCGGCACCCCCAATTTCCCCCCGCACAAGCGCGAGATCCTCGACCGGCTGCTGTTCCGGATCCGGGCGGTGCTCCGGGCGGAGGCCTACAAGTACATCCTGATGAACGTGCCCAACGAGGCCATTGCGGAGGTGGTGCGGATGATTCCGGGCATGAAAAGCCCGACGGTCACGCCGCTGGCAGAGCCGGGCTGGAGTTCGCTGCATTCGGTGCTGAAGGAGGACGATTTCTGGGAGGTGATCGAAAAGCTGCGCCAGCTCGGCGCGCAGGGGATTCTGGTGATTCCGATCGAGAAGATGATCATGTGAGGGGAATGAACGGACGTATGCAACTGAGTATCAATCCGCCGAGAGCGGCGTGGCCGGAACTGGCCCGCCGCCCCGCATTGCCGCAGGCCGATCTGGAAGGCCGGGTGCGCGAAATTCTGGAAACCGTACGGCAGGAGGGCGATGCTGCCCTGCGGCGGTACACGGCCCGCTTCGACCGCTGGGACGGGGAGCAGTCCGAAATTCCGTTTGAGGAATGGTTCGCGCAGGCTTCGCTGACGCCGGGCCCGCTCCGGGAAGCCATCCGGCTGGCCATTGCCAACCTCCGCGCCTTCCACGAGGCGCAGCGGGAAGGGGAGATCCGGGTGGAAACCATGCCGGGGGTCACCTGCTGGCGGCGCAGCGTGCCGCTGGAGCGGGTAGGCCTGTACATTCCGGGCGGTTCGGCACCGCTGTTTTCGACCCTGCTGATGCTGGGGGTGCCGGCCCGGCTGGCGGGCTGCAAGGAAATCATCCTCTGCACGCCCCCGGATGCGCAGGGGCGCATCCACCCTGCCATCCTGTTTGCGGCACGCGAGACCGGCATCGGCCGGATCTTCCGCGCCGGCGGCGCCCAGGCGATTGCCGCGATGGCCTTCGGCACGGAATCCATCCCCAAGGTGGACAAGATTCTGGGCCCCGGCAACCAGTATGTGACCCTGGCGAAGCAGCTGGTTTCGCAGCACGGCACCGCCATCGATCTGCCTGCCGGCCCGTCGGAGCTGCTGGTGATCGCCGATGCCAGCGCCCATCCGGCCTTTGTGGCGGCGGATCTGCTGTCGCAGGCCGAGCACGGGCCCGACAGCCAGGTAATCCTGCTGTCGGATTCGGAAGCCGTCGTGGCGGCGGTGCAGGCGGAGCTGGAGCGGCAGCTGCCGCTGCTGCCGCGGGCGGAAATTGCCGCCGCCGCCCTGGCCAGCAGCCGGGCAGCCGTGCTGCCGGACCGTGAAACGCTCATGGCCTTTTCCAATGCCTATGCGCCGGAGCACCTGATCCTGGCCGTGGAAGACCCCGCCGCCTGGGCGCAGCTCGTGGAGCATGCGGGCTCTGTGTTCCTCGGCCATTACGCCCCGGAAAGCGCCGGCGATTATGCGTCGGGCACCAACCACACCCTGCCCACCAACGGCTACGCCCGCGCATACAGCGGCGTGTCGCTCGATCATTTTGTCCGCAAGATCACCTTCCAGCAGCTCACCCCCGACGGGCTCCGCAACGTAGGCCCCGCGGTCATGGAAATGGCGGCAGCCGAGGGCCTGGAGGCCCACCGCCAGGCGGTGGCGCTGCGGCTGGATGTGTTGAATGCTTGATATTCAGTTGTCTAACAGAATTTGAAATGCCTGCCGTGTTCGATATTCAATCGCTTGTGCGCCCGCACCTGCTGAAGCTGAAGCCGTATTCCTCCGCCCGCGACGAGTTTACGGGCGAGGCCGAGGTGTTTCTGGATGCCAATGAGAATGCCTTCGGCTCCGCCGCGGACGGCGCGTACAACCGCTATCCGGATCCGCTGCAGCAGGCCGTCAAGGCGGAGCTGGCGGCACTCAAGGGCCTGCGTCCGGAGCAGATCTTCCTGGGCAATGGCAGCGATGAGGCCATCGACCTGCTGTACCGCTGCTTCTGCGAGCCGGGCCGGGACCATGCCCTGCTGATGCCGCCGACCTACGGCATGTACCAGGTCAGCGCCGACGTGAACCGCACCGATGTGGTGCAGGTGCCGCTGACGCCTGATTTTCAGATAGATGCCGAGGAGGTCGTCGCGGCGCTGCGTCCGGGTACCAAGCTGGTGTTCATCTGTTCGCCCAACAACCCCAGCGGAAACTGCATGGACGAGCGCGGCATCGAGCTGGTGCTGCGCCATGCGCCCGGCCTGGTGGTGGTGGACGAGGCGTACATCGACTTCGCGCCGGAGCGCTCGCTGGTGCCCTTCCTCAGCCGCTGGCCCAATCTGGTGATCCTCCAGACCTTCTCCAAGGCCTGGGGCATGGCCGGGCTGCGCCTGGGTATGGCATTCGCCCATCCGGACCTCATTGCCATGCTCAACAAAATCAAGCCGCCCTACAACGTGAACCTGCTCACCCAGCAGCTGGCGCTCGATGCCCTGCGGCACCCGGAGCGCCGCGCGCAGATGGTGGCCGACTTGCTGGAGCAGCGCACGCAGCTTCGGGAAATGCTGGCAGCGCTGCCCCGCGTTCAGCATATCTATCCCAGCGACGCCAATTTTCTCCTCGTCCGCGTGGACGACGCCAACGGCCTGTACCAGGAGCTGATCCGGAAGGGCATTATCGTCCGCAACCGCTCGTCGGTGCTGCATTGCGGCAATTGCCTGCGCATTACGGTCGGCACGCCGGAGGAGAATGCGGCGCTGGCAGCAGCAATTAAGGGTAGTGTGTAGTGCGTAGTGTGTAATGTGTACCCTGCGCACTGGCCGTCTGCTGCCCTGCCTCATTACGGCCCCGCCTGACCTCTAACCTTCAACCTCGTTGGTCAACCTATTTCAGGAAGGCACACACCCACTACTCAATACCCACTACTCAATACCCTTTATGCCGATTCCCATCCTCTTCCTCGACCGCGACGGCACCCTCATCGCCGAGCCCCCGGACACCTACCAGGTCGACAGCCTCGAAAAGCTGCGGCTGATGCCGGGCGTCATCCAGAATCTGCTGAAAATCAAGCATTCGACGGAGTTCCGCTGGGTGATCGTGACCAACCAGGACGGGCTGGGCACCCCTTCGTTTCCGGAGGAGACATTCTGGCCTGCCCAGCAGAAAATGATCGAGATCTTTGAAGGCGAAGGAATTGTGTTTCACGAGGTCATCATCGACCGGACTTTCAAGCATGAGCAGGCTCCGACGCGCAAGCCTGGCACTGCCTTGCTGCAGCACTATTTCAGCCCGGACTACGACCTGGCCAACTCATTCGTGATCGGCGACCGGCCTACGGATGTGCAGCTGGCCAAAAATCTGGGGGCAAAAGCCATCCTGTACGGCAGAAGCGCCGACAGCCAGGACAACGACGTGGACTGGAGCAGCCTGCGCGGCACGCTGGCGCTCGAAACCCGCGACTGGGCGGAGATTGCGGCGTTTCTGATCGAGCATCAGGCAGGCAGCCGCTATGCCCGCGTGCAGCGCGACACCCGCGAAACGAGCATCGATATTCACCTCGATCTGGACGGCAGCGGGCGCGAAGCCCTGAATACCGGGCTGGGCTTCTTCGACCACATGCTCAATCAGCTGGCGAAGCACGGCGGGCTGGATCTCGGGGTGGAAGTGCAGGGCGACCTGCACATTGACGAGCACCATACGATCGAAGACACGGCCCTGGCCCTGGGCGAGGCCGTGCGCAAAGCCCTGGGCGACAAGCGCGGCATCCGCCGCTACGGCTTCTGGTCGCTGCCGATGGACGAGGCCCGCGCCGATGCGGCCCTGGATTTCTCCGGGCGGCCCTGGCTGGTGTGGAATGCCGCCATTCCGCGCGAGCGGGTAGGGGATTTTCCGGTGGAAATGGCCGAGCATTTCTTCAAATCCTTCTGCGATGCCGCCGGCTGCAACCTGCACATGCGCATCGAAGGGCGGAATGCCCACCACATGATCGAGGCCAGCTTCAAGGCCTTTGCCCGCGCGCTGCGCATGGCCTGCGAGCGCCTGCCCGGCGAGACGGAGGTGCCGAGCACGAAGGGGGTTTTGTAGGAACGGGTAGTGGGTAGTGGGTAGTGCGTAGTGAGTAGAGCGTCTGGCTATGCATGCAGCATCATAAAAAACACAACACACTGAATATGAAACCATTCAGGCTTATGCATCTTACGTATGATTCGCAAGTCGATGCAGCATATATCTACTTGCGCAGCACCCGGGAAAAATCGAAAATGACAATTCCATTGGAGTCCCGGTCCGATGGCCCCATGATGTTTGTCGATATCGGCCACGACGGCAAAATCAACGGCATTGAAATCCTGGACGCAAGCACCTTCCTTGCCGCGGAACTGCTGAAGCCCAGGGAGCCTTGAAGCACAGAAACCCTGCAATCGCGGCATCTGCCGCTTCCAAAGCAGCAATGTAATCTATACCCAATACCCAATACCCAATACCCAATACCCAATACTCAATACCCAATACTCAATACCTTCCAGCAGTCTTCCTACTTGCTACTTCCTACTTTCTACTCAGCTATGCCAGCCTTCAACCGCGCCTTCCGCTTCGGCGACGGCCTCTTCGAGACCATCCTGATCCGCGCAGGACAGCCCGCCTGCTGGAGCCAGCACCTGGCCCGGCTGGCGAAAGGCATGCAGGCGCTGGGCCTCCAGGCGCCGGAAGACGCAGCGGCCTGGCATGCCCGGCTGGCAGATGAAGTTGCGGCACAATGGAAACAGGCCGGCAGGCCGGCCTTTGCGCGTGCGCGCCTGCACGTGTACCGGGACGGCGGCGGCGCCTACCTGCCCGAAACCGACCAGGCCGTTGCCGCCGTCGAAGTTGCGGCGTATCCCGGCGATCCCTGGCTGCAGGCGCAGCCGGCCCCGCTGTGCTGGTGGCCGGAAGGCGCCCTCTCCCTGACCCCCTGGTCGGGCTGCAAGACCAGCAACGCGCTGCCCTACATCCTGGCCAGCCGCTACGCCCGCGCACAGGGCGCGTCCGACGCCCTGATCGCCGGGCCCGGCGGCCAGCTGGCCGAAGCTGCCGCGTCCAACGTGCTCATCTGCGCCGGCGGACGCTGGCACACGCCCTGGCTCGCCTCCGGCAGGCTGGACGGCATCCTGCTCCGGCGGGTGCTGGAAGCCATGGCCCGCCTTGGCATGCCCTGCGAGGAGCGGCGCATCGCCGCGGAGGAAACCCGGCACTGCGAAAGCCTCTGGCTCTGCAATACCCAGCGCGGCCTCTATCCGGCCCGCAGCCTCGACGGCCGCCCGCTGGACCTCAGCGAGGTCAGCCTCGTGCGCGTGCGCGAGGCCATCCGCCAGATGCCAGCCTGACCTGCCGCCCCGCTCAGCCCTGCGGGAAAAAGCGCCCGCCCTCCGCTGCCATGCGCCGCAGCGAGTCCGGCACCGCAAACCGGTCGCCGTACTGCGCCGCAAAGGCATCGCATTCGGCCACAAAGGTGCGGATCCCCACGTACTCGATGTAGGAGAAGACGCCGCCGGTGTAGGGCGGAAACCCGAAGCCCAGCAGCGAGCCCAGATCGCCGTCCTCCGCCGAGCGCAGCACCCCCTCGTCCAGGCAGCGGACACTTTCGATCGACATGATGTGCAGCAGACGCTTCTTCAGCATGTCATAGTCCGGCAGATGCGCCGCAGCGGGGTAGAGATCCCGCAGCCCCGGCCAAAGCTGTTTTTTGCCGCCGGCGGGGTAGTCGTAAAAGCCGGCGCCGGCTTTTTTGCCGGTCCGCCCCTGGGCGATCAGCTGTTCGATGACCTGATAGGCAGGCCGGTCGTCCGCTATGCCCAGGTCGGCGGCGGTCTGCTTGCGGATCTTGTCCATCAGCTCCAGACTCACCTCGTCCGACACGGCGAGCGGCCCCACCGGCATGCCGGCATCCCGCGCTGCATGCTCGATCATGGCCGGGGGCACGCCCTCGGTGAGCATGGTAATGCCTTCCAGGGTGAAAGTGGCGAACACGCGCGAAGTGAAAAAGCCCCGGCTGTCGTTGACCACAATGGGCGTTTTCTTGATGCTCAGCACGTAGTCGATCGCCGCGGCCAGCGCGTAGTCGCTGGTTTCCTTGCCCACGATCACCTCCACGAGCGGCATTTTGTCCACCGGCGAGAAGAAGTGCAGGCCGATGAAGTTTTCCGGCCGCGCCGAAGCCTGGGCCAGCCCGGTGATGGGCAGGGTAGAGGTGTTGGAGGCAAATACGGCCTCCGGCGCCAGCACCGCCTCCGACTCCTGGGTGACCCTCGCCTTCAGGCTGCGGTCCTCGAAGACCGCTTCGATGACCAGCTGCGAGCCGGCGACCGCCTGCGGATCGGCCGTGGGGCGGATGCGCTCCAGCAGGGCCTGGCCCTTTTCGGGGCTCACCTTGCCTTTGCGGACGCCTTCGGCCACGAGCTTTTCGCTGTACGCCTTGCCTTTGGCGGCGGCTTCCTCGCTCACATCCTTGAGCACCACGCCGATTCCGGCGCGGGCCGTGACAAATGCGATGCCCGCGCCCATCATGCCGGCACCGAGCACACCGGCCTGGCTGATCTCGAAGGGCGGAATGCCGGCGGGCCGGGCCGCGCCTTTATTGGCCTTGTTGAGGGCGAAAAACCCGGTGCGGATGATGTTGCGTGCCTCGGGCGAGAAGAGCGCCTTGACAAAGTACCGGGCTTCGACGGTGGAGGCGCGTTCAAAGGGCAGCTGCATGCCTTCGTACACGCAGCTCATGGCGTAGCGGGCGCCGGGATAGTTGCCGCGGGTTTCCTTGCGGAGCAGGGCGGCGCCTGCGGAGAAGGTCTGCACCCCCTGCGGCGACAGCACCGGCCCGCCGGGAATCTTGTATCCGCGCTCATCCCAGGGCTGCACGGCCTTGCCGCCGCCGAGGATGTACTGGCGGGCCGATTCCATCATGGCTTCCGGCGTGGGCGCCACCTCGTGGATCAGCCCTTCCTGGCGGGCCTGCCGGGGGTCGAAGAGCTGGCCTTGCAGGATATAGCGCAGGGCTTTCTCCATGCCGATGAGCCGGGGCAGGCGCTGGGTGCCTCCGCTGCCGGGCAGCAGGCCCAGCTTGACTTCCGGCAGCCCGATCTGAAGCTTGGGATCTTCGAGGGCGATGCGGTAGTGGCAGGCCAGGGCCAGCTCGTAGCCGCCGCCGAGGGCATTGCCGTTGAGGCAGGCCACGAAGGGCTTGCCGGAAGTTTCCATGGCCCGGAAGACGGCGTTGATTTCGAGCAGGCCGTCGAAGACGGCTTTGCGGTCGGTCATGCCGAGCATGGCCCTGAGGTCGCCGCCGGCGAGGAAGTCCTTTTTCGCCGAGGCGATGATCACGCCCTTGACTGCCGGATCGGCAATCAGCTGCCGGGCAGCCTCCCCGATGGCCCGGAGGGATTCGGGGTTGAGGAGGTTGGTGGGATGCTCCTGCATGTCGAGGGTGAGGACGGCGATGCCGGAGGGGTC
>JANRID010000075.1:0-24764 GCA_033765305.1 Bacteroidia bacterium | reverse complement strand
ATGGGGCTGCCGGCTTCGGCGGCCATTTTGCGGAGGTTTCCGGTGAAGGTCATGGGGAGGATCTGGTATCCGGTAGAATGTAGTAAGGCTGGGCTGCGTAGTGAGTAGTGAGTAGTGAGTAGTGAGTAGTGAGTAGTGAGTAGTGAGTAGTGTGTATTGAGTATGGACTATTGGGTGGTGCATATTGAGATGGGTGCTGATGCAGAGAATCAGCTGTTTGCAGCCCAAAACCCGCGCTTCGGCTCCGCTCCGCGCCCAAACCCCAAACTCAAAACCCCAAAACTCAAAACTCAAACTCCAGCACCCCGATCAGGTCTTCCGGCTGGAGGCGGTCGCCCTGGAGGATAACGGCGGCCTGAAGATACGCCTTTTCCCGCTCCTGGAGCAAGGTGTCGATGAAGTCCGGGAGCTGCTCGTCCGGCACATCGCGCAGGAGGGGCCGGGCGGCTTTGTAGGGGCGCAGGCGTTCGGCGAGGGCCTGGGGCGATACGCGGAGGTACACGGTGCGTCCGTACGCGGCGAGCCAGGACATGGTATCGGGGAAATAGCAGGGCGCGCCGCCGCCGAGGGAAAGAATGGAAGGCTCCGGCAGGCTGCTGGCCAGCGACTCCAGCGTGCGGCGTTCGAGCTGGCGGAAGGCGGCCTCGCCCTGTCCGGCAAACAATCCGGCGATGCTGCTGCCTGCGGCAGCCTCGATGGCCTCGTCGAGGTCAGCGAAAGGCCACCCGAGCCGGGCGGCTGCGGCGCGGCCGAGGGTGGTTTTGCCGGCGCCCATGAAGCCGATGAGGAAGATGCGGGGAGGCATGGTCAGGTTTCGCGGGGAATCAGGTTCTGAAGCCGGGAAACGCCGGACGGACGGAGGACGGCAAGTTCGGATAGCATGCTGCTCCAGGCGTCCAGGCGTCTGGTGACCTCCTTGTGCAGGCTACGGGCATCAGTGGGCAGCCCGTACAACTTCGGATCGAGCCTGCATGCAGCAGCCTGCGAGAGTACCCATTCCTCCAGCCGGGGACAGATGACAATGACAAGGTGATGCCCGGATACGGTGGGTGACGAACGGATGCCATGCAGATGCTCAGACTCGAGAATTGGCTTGAGCCATGCGGGCTGGCCGCTGCCGGGATCTTCATCGACAATGGCAATCAGGCCCTGACGCTTGCGCAGGAAGTTGCCTACTTCGCCTTTGTTCGGCTGATGGATGATGGCCCTGCGCGGCTGTCCCAGTAACGCCCGCACCATCGTCTCGTCCGCTTTGCATTCTACGACGATGCTGCTCATGCCTGTGCTGCTTCGGGCAGATTGTCCAGGTTGAAAAACGCGCCATGCTCTGTATCCAGCAGATACTCGATCTGTGCCGCATCCAGCGGAGTAAACTGGCTGCCGCTGCGGTCCTGTGCCCGCCGGGCCAGGACGACATTCAGCTCGGCCTGCGGAGTTTTCTCGATCAGCGATGTCAGCACATAGGGGCTGTGTGTGGCAATAAAGTACTGATTGTCAGAGTCTGTTGCAATGGTTTCGGCCAGATGTTTCAAGTAGGGCGGGAATGCGAAGGCTTCCGGCTCCTCGAAGCACAGCACCGCCTGTTTGTTGCTGCTGATGGCCAGCTGATAAAACAGCATCCGGCGCAGGGTATCCGAAAGGCTTTGGTAGGGATAGGAGATGATGACGCCGTCGCGCTCCTGCTGGAGCTCCAGCGGAGTGAGGTTTTCGTGCTGGCGGATGAGGAGCCGCAGGCCGGATTCTGCAATGAGTTCCGCCGCTTCCTGCCGGAGCTGCCGGGCAGTGAGCAGAATGGCTGGAAGATTGCTTCCGGCGGGCGGCATCAGCCGGCCCGGACGTCGGCTGATGAACGAAACCTCGCCCGAAAACTGGTACCATCCGTAGGCATGCAGATGCCCGCTCAGCTGCGGGAACAGCCCGCTGCCCCTGCTATCGATGTCCAGCGGCTGTTCGACCGCTTCGCCGTCTGCTTCCTGCGGGAAGGCCAGCCGGATATGGAACCTGGAGGCTGCAGCGTCGTACCCGATCTCTGCGCGGCAGTGTCCGGTGTCGATCAGGATGGAATGAGCCGTTTCCTGCTCGAAAAACAGCTGCGTAATCCGGTCGAGCCGCACAAAGTCCTGGAGCTTTGCATGCTCCGCCCCCAGCCATGAAAGCAGGCCGACCGCTTCGAGCAGGTTGGACTTGCCGGAATCCGGCGCACCGATCAGCACATTCACCCGGCGGCATTCCAAATCCAGCCGATGGATCGATTTGAAATTCCGGATGCTGAGGGCAGGTACAAGCAGATCTGGCATACGCCTCGGAGATTGGTGCTCCAATATACAGATTTTCACCTGATATGGCTGCTGGAAAGCGTCTGGGACGCATTACGCAGCGGCCCGCATTCTTTTTCCGCGTTTTTCAGAACATTTTTTAACTTCCCCCGAACAATGGCAGGGAACACACGCCATCTGTGCTGTGTCCCCGCCGGTTTTACCCCGATCTCCATGTCAGAAGCCGTTCAAGCAGCCCCCGCCGTCATCGTGCCCCGCTGGGCGCAGGAAATCAAGCGCAAGTACCTCTCCCAGAATGTCGCGCAGTTTATCATCCACGGCAACATCAACGACTATGTGCCCGTGCAGCGCGAAGGCGAGCAGCGTTACTACCGCATCCGCGAGTTTCTCAATCAGGAACTCTTCAAATACAAGGACATCGTCATCTACTACGACCGCGCCGCCGGCATCAAGTTCCGCGACGATACGGTCTTCGGCGGCGACGGCAACTCCCGCCGGGATTTCCTCGAAATCCTCAAGCTGTTCGATGAGCTGACCGACAACAACTTCAGCGAGCTGTCCCGCAACCCCGCCCGCTCCTTCTTCACCCTCGACACCTATTTCAACCTCCTCGTCAACCAGGATTTCCTCAACTCCTGGGTGCGGCAGGTCGAAAAAGCCATGGCCGGCGGCGGCAAGCTGCCTGCCAATGCCGCTCCGGAAGAAGCCCGCAAGCGCGACGAGGACATCATCCAGCGCTTTATGCGCCTCAGCCTCCCGGAGTTCAACGACGACAAGGACAAAACCTCCGTCTCCAAGCTCCGCGAACGCCTGGATGTCTTCAAGGCCAAGCTCGCCAAGCCCAAGTCCATCGCCTTTGTCGTGGACTACGCCGAAACGGTCATCCCCATGGCCGAAAATGCTTCCTCGCGGCCCGATGATCAGATGGTGCTGGTGTTCATGCAGAAATGGGCCAAGGAACCCAAGTTCCTCCAGGCCGATCTGACCATCGCGGTGCTGACCGAAAACCTCTCGGACCTCAGCGCCCAGTACGTCCGCAACCCCTATACCTATGACGTCAACCTGCCCTATCCGGAGGAGGAGGACCGCCTGGCCTTCATCCGGAACTTCTTTGCCCGGCATCCGCAGAGCGAGCCTTTCTTCGAGATGAGCCAGGCCATCCTGGCCAAAAATACCGCCGGTCTGAGCCTCGTCAACCTCGAAACCATCATGGCCGAGGCCATGCGCAACCAGACGAAGTTCACCAATGCCGAGCTGAACAAGCAGAAGCGGGAAATGATCGAGGCAGAGGCCGGCGGCCTGCTGGAGTTTATCGAAGGCAAATTCAGCCTCCAGGATGTAGCCGGCCACGCCCACGCGAAAAAGCACCTCCTCGATGCTGCCCGCGCCCTTCAGGCCGGCCGCTCCGATGTGATGCCGATGGGCTATCTCGTCTCCGGCCCCGTCGGCACCGGCAAAACCTTCATGATCCGCTGCTTTGCCAACGATATCGGCGTGCCGATGGTCATGCTCAAAAACTTCCGCGGCATGTACGTGGGCCAGAGCGAGGGCAACCTGCAGAAGGTGCTCAAAATCCTCAAAGCCATGGCGCCTGTGGCCGTTATGATCGATGAGGCCGATGCCTACCTCGGCACCCGCAACGACGGTGGCGGCTCCGGCGTCAACAGCCGCATTTTCTCCATGCTCGCCACCTTCATGAGCGATACCGAAAACCGCGGCCGCATCATCTGGTTCCTCGTCACCGCCCGTCCCGACCTCATGCCCGTGGACTTCAAGCGCCAGGGCCGCGCCGAAGAGCACATCGCACTCTTTTATCCCGAAACCCTCGACGAGAAGAAAGAAATCTTCTCGGTCATGCTCAAGAAGACGGGCATCAGCGAGCTGAAGGCCGAGGATTTCGATGACGAATTCTTCGACGACATCACCGTACGCTCCGGCGCCGACATGGAGGCTGCCCTGACCCGCGCCAAGTTCAAGGCCGCCAGCCTCGGCCTGAGCGGGGTCAATGTGGATGTGGTCGCCCAGGTCTTCAACGACTTCCTGCCCCCGACCTATCCGGAGGAAATCGAGCTGATGGAATATTCCGCCGTGCTCGAATGCACGTCCAAGGAGCTGCTGCCGCCCCGCTTCCGCGACATGCCGCGCGAGGATGTGCTGGCCCGCGTGGAAGAGCTCAAGATCCGCATCCGCTGATCGGCTGCACGGCCCCGCAGCGGTTCCGTGCTGCGGGGCTGTACAGTCAGATTGCTGACAATCAAATGCTCCGCGCGAGCGCGAGCCGCAGCCCCAGGTTGAGATAGCGGTCCCGGAGGTGATAGCTGCCCAGCAGCTCGGTGCGCAGGCGTGTGCGGCAGGAGATCCGGCTCACCCGCCCGATGCCGCTCCAGGTGCTCAGGCCCAGGCGCGGCATGCCCTCGGCCACCCAGACGCTGCCCGCCGTGACCGTACGGGCGGTGCTGCGCTCCACAACTTCGCGCCCCCCTGCAAACCACGCGGCAGCGGCTCCGCCCCGCCAGTACCAGCGCCCGGCCTCAATCCGCAGGCCCAGCGGTGCCTCCGCATACCAGAACTGCGCCAGATACACCGGATCGAGCACCGGGCGGTAGCCTGCCGCGCCCCGCCCGACAAACAGCAGGCCGCTCTCAGCCGCAATCGACGGGGCCAGCCGCCGCGAGACATGCATCCCGGCCTGAAAGACCGGAAGCGGTTCGAGGCCCGGAATCCCGGGCCGGACGGCCTGCATGGAAGCTGATACGGCAGCTTCCGCCCCGATTTCCCATTGGGCTGCCGCAGGCTGCGCGCAGATCATAACCAGAATCGCCAGAAGCAGGGACGAAAACGTACGGGTCTGAAGCATCATCATGGACAATTACAGGTGATACGGCTGTAACACCTGTGCGGCGGAATACCCTCATGCTGCGGGGCTGCGCAGATGCTGCAGGATATTCGGCTCCGAAGGGTTTCGGTACAGACAGGCTGCGGCAAGGCCGGGCATGTTCCGGCTCTGACAGATGACGCAAATCAGCGCTGTATCCATTGCCCGGCAACGGATCAGCATGTAGCTTTACTCCTGTTTCGAGTACCATTTCAACCCGCTAACGCAGTCATATATGGGTGTCATGATGCAGGCCTTCTACTGGGACTGCCCCGCCGAAGGCGATCTGGCTTTTAACTGGTGGAACCACGTGCGCAGCCGGATTCCCGCGCTGGCTGCCCTGGGGGTGGATTCCCTCTGGCTCCCGCCCGCCCACAAAGCCGCCAATATCGGCGGCATGTCGATGGGATACGATCCCTACGATTTCTATGACCTGGGCGACTACGATCAGAAAGGGTCGGTCAAAACGTGGTTCGGATCCGGCGAGGAGCTCAAGGCCCTGATCGGCACGGCCCATGCGTACGGCATGGATGTCATTGCCGATATGGTGATCAACCACAACAGCGGCGCCGACAGCGAGGAGGTCAATCCCATTACCGGCCTCTCCCGCTGGACCCGCTTCGAGCCGAAAAGCGGCCAATTTCCCCGCAACTGGGAATGCTTCCATCCCAATTCCTACGAAAACTGGGACGAAAGCACCTTCGGCGACATGCCCGATCTTTCGCACCGCAATCCATACGTGATGGGCGAAATCCTCAAGCTCGCCCGCTGGCTGATCGAGGAAATCGGCTTCGACGGATTCCGCTACGACTTCGTGAAAGGCTACGGCGCCGCGATGGTCACGGCCATTCAGGAATACCGCTACCTCCGAAATGGCAAGCCCTACCGGCCCTACGGCGTCGCCGAACACTGGGACAGCGCCGCCTCCATCGAGCATTGGGTCAATGTGACCAATTTCTCCAACTCGAATCCGGTCGATGCCTTCGATTTCCCGCTTCGCGAGATGCTCAAGTCGCTCTGCGACCAGTACGGCTTCAGCCTCTACAACCTCCTGACCTGGGACAGCCTGCTGCGCAAGCAGCCCCATACTGCCGTCACCTTCGCCGAAAACCACGACCTGCGCGACGAAGGCCGCCCCATCGTCCACGACAAGCTGCTGGCCTACAGCTATATCCTCACCCACGAGGGCTATCCCTGCATTTTCTGGAAGGATTATTACAACTTCGGCCTGGCCCTGGAAGGCACCCCGAACGGTATCGCTGCGCTGATGCAGGCGCATGAAGGCTACGCCGCTGGCGATACGCGCATCCTCGGCGTCGCCGACGACCTCTATATCATGGCCCGTACCGGCCACGGGGACCGTCCCGGCCTGATCTATGTGCTCAACAACCGCGGCGGTTTCTGGAGCGGCGCCTGGGTCTCGACCCCCTGGCGCAATACCGAGTTCGAGCCGGTAGCCTGGTGGAGTGCCTCCGATCAGAGCCGCCCGGACAGCCAGATGGCCTATGCCGACGGCCGCGGCCAGTTCTGGGCGCCGCCCCGGGGCTATGCAGTCTATGCGCCGAAACGATGATGCCGGCTCCGGCATGGCAGCTGCGCGATCCGGCGTCGGGGACCCCGGCACCGGATCTGCGTCAGTTTGAAGGAAAGCCGCTGCTGCTCCTGTTTTTTCACTACACATGCCTGGGCTGCATGGGCCGCGCCCTGCCGCTGGCGCGCTATTATGCCCGGCACTACCCGGAGCTTCAGCTCATCGGCATTCACCCCGATCTGGGCCGCCAGCCGCTCAGCGATCCGGAGCTGCTGGCGCTGGCGCAGGAGCAGCAGCTTGCCTTTCCGGTCTATGCCGATCCGGGTGCGGAGACCTATGCGCGCTATGAAGCCGGCGGCACGCCGCACTGGGTGCTGATCGGCCCGGAAGGGCAGATCCTCAATTCGATCTTCGGATCCATGGACGATGCGCAGAACCGGCTGTATTACAGCCTCCTGGAATTGTTCGGGCGCGAATAGGTCAGTCTCCGGCGCCGCCGGCCAGCACTACGATCTCGCCCTTGGGCGGATGCGCCGTGTAATGTGCAGCCAGCTCGGCCAGGGAGCCGCGGCGCACCTCCTCGTGCAGCTTGGAGAGCTCGCGGCATACGGCCGCCGGGCGCTCCGGCCCCAGGACGGTGCTCAGCTCGCCGAGCAGCCTGGCGAGGCGGTGGGGCGATTCGTACAGCACCATCGTGCGCGGCTCGGCTGCCAAAGCGCCGAGGCGCGTCTGCCGGCCTTTCTTCACCGGCAGAAAGCCCTCGAACACGAAGCGGTCGCAGGGCAGGCCGCTGGCCACCAGCGCCGGCACAAAGGCCGTAGGCCCTGGCAGCGCCTCTACGGCAATGCCGCGCTTCAGCGCCTCGCGCACGATCAGAAAACCCGGGTCCGAGATACCGGGCGTGCCCGCATCGGTCACCACGGCCAGCCGCAGCGATTCCCGCTCCACGCGGTCCAGCAGCTGCGGCGTGCGCTGGTGCTCGTTGTGCATGTGCAAAGCCGTGAGCGGGGTGTCGATCTGGTAATGCTTGAGCAGTACCCCGGATGTGCGGGTGTCTTCGGCTGCGACGAGGTCGGCAGACCGCAGGGTTTCCACGGCGCGGAAAGTCATGTCGCCGAGGTTGCCGATGGGCGTCGGCACCAGGAGGAGGCAGGGGCGGAGCAGAGACTGTTGCATGCGGCAGCCGGATCTGGGGGCGAAGGTACCCAAAATCTGCGGGCGCGCGGCGCATGCGGGCCTGCGGCAGGCAGGCACATGGAATTTATTTTGCCGGGCCGCTTGCCGGTTTCGCAGGCTTGCGTATCTTTGCACTTCAGCCGGTGAGATGGGTGAGTGGCTGAAACCAACAGTTTGCTAAACTGTCGTACTCCGTAAGGGGTACCGAGGGTTCGAATCCCTCTCTCACCGCAAGAAAAAAACCTTATAGGCTGGGCCTGTAAGGTTTTTGTATGTTGATCGAGGTGTGGCGCAGCCCGGCTAGCGCACCTGCTTTGGGAGCAGGGGGTCGCAGGTTCGAATCCTGCCACCTCGACTTGAAGGTCCCGTAGCTCAACGGATAGAGCAACTGCCTTCTAAGCAGTAGGCTGCAGGTTCGAGCCCTGCCGGGATCGCTGATATACCATGCGCCCGAAGCTGCGGGCGCTTTCTGTTTCGCACCGGCCGGAATGCATACGGCCCCTGCCTGGAAAGGCAGGGGCCGTATGCCATTTGCAGTCAGCCTCAGGGCCGTTCCACCAGCACCTGCCGCCGCACCCGCAGGCCTTGCGCACGCGCTTCGAGCACGTACACCCCTGCCGGCAGCTGCGACACCTCCAGCTGGACCCGCAGCCCTGCCGGATCTGCCTGCTGCGGTACGTGCAGCTCCCGGCCCGCCAGATCGTACAGGCGGATCTGCGCCGGTGCCGAAGTCCGGACCGTCAGCACCTCCGAAACGGGGTTCGGGAAGGATTCCAGCGTCAGCGCTTCTGCACTGCCGAAGTATACCTCCACCGTCTGCGACCACTGCTGCTGCCCGTCCAGATCGGTCTGGCGGATGCGGTAGAAGGACCGGCCGGCCAGCGGAGCGCCGTCTTCGGCGCGGTAGCTGCGCGGCTCCCGGCTCGTGCCGGCGCCGTCCACCTGCTGCAGGGCCTCGAACAGCGTCCCGTCTGCCGACCGCTCGACGGTGAAATAGTCGTTGTTGAGCTCCGAAGCGGTGGTCCAGCGGAGCTGCACAGTCCCCTGCTCAGGCACCGCCGTAAATTCCAGCCATTCGACCGGGAAGGTGCCGAGATCGCCCAGGGTGTAAAACTGGTTCGGGGTGCGGATATTGCTGTACTCCGTCTGGATCCAGCTGGCGCTCCGCACCACCGAAGACACGCTGACCTCGTCGAGGCAGCCGCGGAAGTAGTTGTCCACCCGCCCGATCCAGGAAACCGGCGTATTGTAATTGATCCCGCTGCCGCCCACATTGTAGGTGAACACCAGATTGCCGTCCGAATAGAGCCGGTACACCTGGTTTTCATACGTGGCTACCACGTAGTTCCAGTCTGTGCCGCCTGCATCGATGACCGGGCCGGAGGTGGTCCAGGCGGCATTGCCCCAGGCTGCATTGTCTCCGAAGCCGCCGTGAATGTACGTGGCATTCCAGACCCAGAGCGACGGCGCCCGCTGTACGACGGCCCCCGGATCCTTGCCGAGGAAGCCATGCCATGAATTGTCCAACTGGTTGGACTGCACCCAGGCAGCCTGTGTAAAGGCCTGTCCGGCCAGCACGTTGTTGCCTACATCGAAGTAGTCGTTCGATCCGTCGAAGCAGGTGCCGTTTCCGATCATGCCGGGGCTCACCGCACCCGCCGCCATGCCGCCGAAGGCGGTGCCGTTGTTCGGGTTGGGAGTGGCGTCTGTCAGCTGCGGGGCAGCACCTGCGGGATTCTGGTTCATATGCCAGCGGCCCAGGTAGCCGCTGTTCCAGGTGGTTTCCGCAGAGGGGTCATCGGTCAGGCCGGGATTGCCGAATACCAGCTTGAGGTAGCTGTCCACGTCTGTAGGAAGCGACGGCACCCGCACCCAGGCCACGAGGCGGCCCGCCGCCGGATCGTACAGTTCCACCTGGAAATCCAGCGGCACATCCCAGCTGTCGAGGAAGCGGATATCGTAGCCCAATGCGTGCTGCACGTCGCCGCCGTTCAGCGTATGGCGCAGCTCCGGCAGCGTCACGTCGATCATCACCGGGAAGTCGGCATGGGGCGCAGTGCCATAGACCTCCTCCTCGTGGATCGTGATCAGGCGGCCATTGGCGAAGGCGCCCGAATAGGGCTGCAGGGTGAAATGCACGGTATCGGAGGCCAGCACGGCGCTGGCGGCATTCAGCAGGCGCACGATCAGCTGGTAGCTGCCGGCGGCCAGTCCCGTGTAGGTATAGCTGCCGCCCATGGCAGGATCGTTCACCAGCGGCTGGCCGCTGAGTGCCAGCTGCACGGAGGCCGTCTGGAGCTGGTTGCCGCTGCGCTGGTACTGCACCTGCACTGTGGTGCCGAAGAGGTTCTGCCCTTCCGCCGGCGCCGTAATCGTGACCAGGGTAGGCGTATTGCCCGGCATGACCCGGATGAAGTCATTGGGCTGGTGCTGGCTGTAGTATTCAGTCTTGATCCAGTCGGCGGAGCGGGCCACATTGGACACATGCACCTCATCCATCGAGCCCTGGAAGAAGTTATCCACCCGTCCGATCAGCGAGACCGGGGTGCTGAAGGGCGTCAGCCCGGCGTAGGCATTGCTGCTGAACACGGGATTGCCGTCCACATAGCACACGTAGCTGGTGCCGTTGAAGGTCGTCACGACATAATTCCAGCCGCTGTTCTGGCTGATGACGCCGGCCGGCGTCGCCGGGCCGTTCCAGTTGGCGCCGTCGCCGAAGCCAAAGTGCAGGGCCGTCTGCTGGTACACCCACATGGACGGAGCGCGCTGGTTGGTCGCGCCGGGGCTGTTGCCCAGGAAGCCGTGGAAGCCGGCGTCGGCCTGATTGGAGTAGATCCAGGCGCCGAGGGTGAACTGCGTGCCCGCATTCACCGCCCCCACATCGAAGTAATCATCCGCTCCGTCGAAGGAGACGCCGTAGCCGATCTTGCCCGCGGCCTGATTGGCTGCGCTCAGCCCGCCCAGTGCGGCGCCGTCGTGGTTGCCGGCCGTGCCGTCTTCGAGGGGCTGGGCGCCCGGGACCGTATGCATATGCCAGCGGCCCTGGTAGGCGCTGTTCCAGGTGGCGTCGCTGCCCTGGTAGGATGACACGGCCGCGGAGCCGAAGTGCATCAGGAAATCCGTGTCCACATCTGCCGGCAGCGACGGGATATTGACCCAGGCAATCAGCTCGCCGGTCGACGGATTGTAGCGCTCCACCTGAAACTTCAGGTCGGCATTGCCGGTGCTGGTAAATACGATGTCGTAACCTGCCGGATGCTGCACAAATCCGCCGTTGGCGGCGGTGCGGAGGTCGGGATCGGTGAAGGACACCAGCACCGGGAACTGCGCATGCGGGGCCGAGCCGTATACGTAGTCCGATTCCACCGTCAGGATCTTGTAGTAGGCCATCGAAGCGGAGAGCGAGGTAGTGGTGAACTGCACCGTGTCGCTGGATTCCGGCATGACGAGCGGAATGCTGCCGCTGCCCAGCAGCCGCGCGATCAGGGTATGGGGGCCTGGCGTCAGGTTTTCCAGGGTGAATTGGCCGTCCAGGCTGGGGTCCGGAACCGGCGCACCGCCGTCGAGGACAAACTCCAGGCCTTCGGCCAGCAGCAGGGTGCCGCCGAGGCTGTAGGAGACGCTGAGCGCGGAGCCGGCGAGGGTCTGGCCGCCGGCGGGAGACGTGATGACGACGCTGGGCGGCGGCACTTCATTGAGCACGACCGTCGCAGTGCCGGCGCTGTTGCCCAGCTTGTCGAGGAAGGTGTAGGTGAAGCTGTCGCTGCCGCTTGGGCTGCCGCCGTGCTGATAGGTGAAGGATGCCGTAAGGGCATTGAAGCTCAAGGTGCCATGCAGCGGCGGCGTGACTGCCGCAATCGTCATGGTATCGGCCTGGCCGAAGTGGTCGTCATTGCCGAGCACCTGGATGACGGTGCTGCCGCCGCGCAGGTAGCTGGCCGTATCGTTGCGGGCCAGGGGCTGGCAGTCGGGATACAGATCCTTGACCAGGGTATCGCTGAGGCCTGCCGCATCGGTGACGGTGAGGGTAATGCGGTAGAAATAGATGGAATGCGGGTCGCAGCCCAGCGGTGAAATGATGGTCGAAGTAGAAGGGGTATTGTCGACGCCCTCCGGGTGGGTATGGGTATCGTGATGCAGGGTCGTCTGCCAGGCGTAGCCGATCTGGGCCGGGCTGTGCTCGGCATCGTTCACCACGGCATTCAGCGGGAGCACGGTATTGCCTGCCATGGAATAGGTGCTGATGCCGTCGAGGCTGGAAGAGACGATGACGGGCGGGGTATTGTTCAGCGACACAATCACGGAGGTGCTGTTGCTCAGGCCGCCGGGGTCGGTGACGGTCAGCGTCACGGTGTAGAGGGCCGGCACGCCGGGCGCCGCGGTGAAGGTATGCGCCGGATTGGCGAGGGCGGAGCCGGGGCTGCCGTCGCCGAAGTTCCAGAGGTAGCTCAGCGCGCCGTTTTCGGGGTCGGAAGAGGCGCTGCCGGTAAAATTGACCAGCAACGAGCTGGCTGCCGTGGACGATACAGCCGGGCTGGCCACGGCTTTCGGCGGTTTGTTTCCGCCATAATAATACTTGCGCACTTCCGTCTGATAGCGGATGTAGTACAGGCCGCCTTCGAGGGGGTGGCTGTTGGAGCCGACGACGGCCCCGATGCCCACCGCGAAGTTGTGCACGCTCTGGATCTTGTCGTCGTTGGAGAATACGAAGCGGCGCAGCCAGTTCTGTCCGTAATCGGAGTGGAAATACGTGTTCTGATACTCCGCCGGAAAATCCGTGCCGGTGTACCAGACGCCGCCCATGGAGCAGTTGCCGCCGAAGGTCGGCCCGGGCACATCGGCCCCGCCGACGGTAAACTCCACGTTGTCGCGGGAGGCCAGCGTAGCGCCGCCGCGCCAGCGCACGGCCGGCTTGGTATGCACGAAGAGGCGGTAGGTGCCGGGGCTGAGGAAGCTGCCGGGGCTGCAGGGATCGGGGAAGGAAGGCAGCGCGCCGCCGTTCCACTGCTTCAGCAGGTCGGCAAAGCGGTAGTAGGCCTGGCCGCAGCCGCCGGGCGCCGGCGCCTCCTGGTTGAACGGGTTCAGGCCGGGGTAATCGGGCGCATTGCCCATGCCTTCAAAGAGCGGCCATCCGAAATTCTGCGCAGGCGCCGTACAGACGTTGAGTTCCTCCGCCGAATACCAGCCTACATCGCCGATGTACAGCACGCCGGGATTGCCGTCGGCGGGGTTGTGGCTGCCGGTGCCGGGGCGCAGCGTCATGCGGCAGGGGTTGCGCAGGCCCAGTGCCCAGGTGCGGGACGTTGCCGAGCGCGGGCTGCCGGCCTGGTAGAAAGGATTCGATGGAATGCCGTTGCCGGTGGCCGGGTCGATGCGGAGCACCTTGCCGTTGTGGGAGGTCATCATCTGGGAGCGGAATGCGCCGACATTCTGGGCGGGGGGGATGATCCCGTCGGCCAGAGCCTGCACGGCGTAGCTGCCGCCGGTAGCGCCGCCGGCGTCTGCGCCGTTGTAGCTGGCGCCGTCGCCGCAGGAGACGAGCAGCGTGCCGTCCGTGCCGAATACCAGCGAGCCGACCCCGTGCGAGTTGTGCACGATGGGCATGCCGGTTTCCTTCGTCTCCCCGACCAGCACCAGCCGGCTGGCAGGATTCACCGCCGCCAGCGCCGGATTGCCCGGGTTGCTCACCGTGTAGCGCGTCACGCGCCCGATGGTGGCCTGATCGTATTCGTTCTGGACCGGATTGTAGGCCGGCGTGCCGAAATTCATCAGGTAATGCCGGTCCACGACATACAGCAGGTAGATATACCCCGTGTTGAGGTAGTCGGGGTCCAGGGCAAAGCCGACCATGCCGTGGTCGCCGAAGTTGCCTACTTCTTCACTGATGTTGATCAGGGGCGCGGCGCGTTTGACGCTGTCGGCCACGATCCAGACGCGGCCGCCTTTTTCCCAGACGTACATCACGCCATTTTCATCGAAGGTCAGTCCGACGGCCTGATTGAAGCCGCCGTAGTACAGCTGGTCTGAAAAATCGGCAGGCTGCGCCGCCAGGGTACCCCAGGCCAGCGCCAGGATGCTGAGCATCAGGGCTGCGGAGCGGATGGGAGCGTATTGCAAATGCATGGGAGAAAAATGGGGGATCAGTTGGGATAAAAACCAAGGGAGGAGCTGCCGCGCGGATGGCACGGATATTCAGCCCGGAAGGCTGCGGGTCTTACATCAGGTTACAGGCGGAATGAGGCAGGGGAAAACCGGCAGGCAGCAGAAGAGGCAAGCCGGCTACAGCGGGAACAGGGGGGTCAGTTTCTGGATTTGCTGCGAATTAGGAGGTGGATACACAAAGTTCCCCGGATATGGCTCAGTATATATGCGTATAAAGCTACGATATTTTTCTGCATGGAGCATCGGATTTCTGCATGAACTGCAAAAATCTTACACGGCGCCGGGCCTGCATGCGCATGCCGCTCAGCTGAGGGCGGGCAGCACCTGCGCCCGGGCCGCTCCGAATCCTACCCGCAGGCCGTCCCGTTCGCCCCAGCCGCGCAGGATGATGGTGTCGCCGTCTTCGACGAAGCTGCGGCTGCTGCCGTCGGGCAGCAGGACCGGACGTTCGCCCCGCCAGGCAATTTCGAGCATGGAGCCGAAGCTCTCCGGCTCCGGGCCGCTGATGGTGCCCGAGGCCAGCAGGTCGCCCGGCTCCAGGTTGCAGCCGTTGACCGTATGATGGGCGATCTGCTGCGCGAAGGACCAGTACAGGTGCCGCAGGCTGCTGCGGCTCAGCACCTGTGCGACGCCTTCCGCCGTCACCAGATCCACTTCCAGGTGCAGATCGTAATGGCTGAGGCCTTCGGTGTGCAGGTAGGGGAGCACGGCGGGCTCCTGCGCCGGCCCCGGGATGCGGAAGGGCGCCAGCGCGTCGGGCGACACGATCCAGGGCGAGACGGTAGAGCCGAAGTTTTTGCCCAGAAACGGCCCCAGCGGCTGGTACTCCCACTGCTGGATGTCGCGGGCCGACCAGTCGTTGAAGAGAAGGAAGCCCGCGATATGCCGTTCTGCTTCGCCTGCCGGAATCCGGGTGCCGAGGGCATTGCCCTCGCCGATGACGGCGGCTACCTCCAGCTCGAAGTCCAGCCGCTGGCTGGGTCCGAAGACGGGCGGGCCATCGCCGGGCTTCATCTGGCCCAGGGGCCGGCGCACGGGGGTGCCGGAGACGCAGATCGAAGAAGCGCGGCCGTGGTAGCCTACGGGCAGGTGCTTCCAGTTGGGCAGCAGGGCCTGTTCGCGGCCCCGGAACATGGCGCCCACATTGGCGGCGTGGTGCTCGCTGGCATAGAAGTCGGTATAGTTGCGGACCGATACCGGCATCAGCAGCTCGGCCTGTGCGGCAGGGTGGAGAATACGGGCTTGAGAATCAGGGTAATTGCGCAGGGCGCCGGTGCCTTCGGCGCTGAAAAGCGCCTGCAGCCGCTCGCGGAGGGCGCGGCCCGGGCCGGCTCCCAGCGCCAGCAAGGCATTGAGCTGGGGCTGGGCGAAGATCCCCGGCGGCAGGTGCAGGGAGTCCAGGTAGCGCAGCTCCTGCAGCGCATCGAGGCTGATGATCCAATCTCCCAGGATGGACACAGCCCCGGGCGGGCCGCCGGCCAGGCGGGCGATGCCCAGGGGGAAATTGTGGAGGGTAAAATCACTGCCGGGCGGAACTTCCACCCAGCTGTGCACCGGAGGCGGGAGGGTACTCATACAGCAACATAACAGCAATTGCCGAAGCGATCCAAATTACGACGCAATCCGGAACCGCCAGCTGCGCACGGGGTAAGAAATAATCCAGCGGCAGTTTTTTTTATGCCGTCAAATCCTGTTAGTTTATGCACGCGTTTCAACAGGTGCGGAAGAGCAACCCTGCACTCGGTTTCATCCGGGTTTTGACTATTCACCAGTAGAAAGCATCCGTTTAATCCGGCACGCATGCGTTACCTGCGGAATTTGCATATTTTACTCGTAGAGAACAATCCGGGCGACGTGAGGCTGATTCAGGAGGCGCTGAAGGAAAGCAACCGGGACTACCATATCCATCTGGACATCGTGCCGGATGGAGAAGAGGCGCTCCGTTGCCTGCTCCGGCAGGGCACCTATGCCGATCGGGAGACCTATCCGGATCTGATTCTGCTGGACCTCAACCTGCCTAAAAAGGACGGTCGAGAAGTTCTTATGGAGATCAAACGGAATGCCCGCCTGCGGGTCATCCCGGTGATTGTGCTCACGACTTCCGAGGCGGAGCAGGACATTCAGCGGACCTATGAGCTCCACGCCAACTGCTACATCACCAAGCCGGTGGACATCAACCAGTTCTTCGAGGTCTTCAAAGCGATCGAGCTGTTCTGGTTCAATGTGGTAAAATTGCCGAAACTGAAATAAAGGATCCGTGAGGACCAGCGGGGAACACATGGTACGGGTACTGCTCATCGAGGATAATCCTGCCGACGCGCATCTCATCCGCGAGTATTTGCGGGAGGCCGGCATGCATGGGTTCGAGATGATGCATGCCGTTACGCTCGCGGCAGGCCGCGAGCTGATCCGGCGCGAGCAGCCCGATGTGATCCTGCTGGACCTGCAGCTGCCCGACAGCTTCGGCCTTGAAACCTTCGAGTCCCTGCACGAAGCCTTTCCGGCTTATCCGGTCATCGTGCTCACCGGTGCGGCCGATGCCGATGACCTCGGCAACTGGGCTGTGGAACGGGGCGCGCAGGACTTCCTCGAAAAAGGCATCCTCTCCGCCCAGCTCCTGCAGAAAGCCATCTCGTACGCCGTCCGCCGCCAGCAGATGCTCCGCCGCCTCGACCAGGCCCAGCAGATGGCCCGCGTCGCATCCTGGGAGCTCGACCTGCATACCAATCAGCTCGAATCCTCCCCCCAGCTCGGCACGCTCTTCGGCTCCGACGCGCGCTTTACCACGCTGGCCGACTACATCGGCGCCCTGCACCCGGAAGACCAGGCCGCAGTAGCCCAGGCCATCCGGGAATCCTGCGAGCATGGCACCCGCTGCGAAATCGACCACCGGATCGTGACGAAGGAGGGCAAGGAGAAATACATCGCCCTCAAGGCTATGGCTGAAACCGATGCCCAGGGCCGCCCGGTGCGCCTCATCAGCACCGTGCAGGACATCACCGAGCGCAAGGAGATCGAACGCCTCGTGCGCGAAAAGGCCATCGCCCTCAAGCAGCTCGAATTCCGCCAGGAATTCCTCGCCAAAACCAGCCACGAAATCCGAACCCCGCTCAATCCCATCCTGCTCTTCACCGGCATGCTGCTCCGCACGCCGCTCTCCGACGAGCAGCGCATGTACCTCAATATCATCAAAACCGCCGGCGATACCCTCCTCGCCGTCGTCAACGACATCCTCGACCTCTCCAAGATCGAAGCAGGCAAGATCGATTTCCACCGCCAGAACTTCAGCCTCCAGCAGGTATTCGACTCCATCCGCAACATGGTGGATTTCTATGTGAAGGAAAAGGCGCTCAAGCTCATCTTCGAAATCGCCCCCAATGTGCCCCAGCGGCTCATCGGCGACACGGTCCGCCTCACCCAGATCCTCCTCAACCTGCTGGGCAATGCCATCAAGTTCACCATCAAAGGCTACATCTGCGTATCGGCGCGGGTGCGCAGCATGGAAAACGGCCAGGCTGTGGTGGAATTTTCCGTCAAGGATACCGGCATCGGCATTGCCCAGGATAAGCTGAAGCTGATTTTCGACAGCTTCCAGCAGCTGGATCCCGACCTGACCCGCCGCTACGGAGGCGTCGGGCTGGGCCTGACCATCGTCCGCCAGCTGGTGCAGCTCCAGGGCGGCAATATCTCGGTGGAAAGCGAGCCGGGCATGGGCTCTACCTTTACCTTCGACCTGACCATGGAGGTCGGGGAAGACGACCGCCGCCAGCCGATCGATGCCGTCGAGGTCGATCCTGCCCGTATCCGGGGCCTCCAGGTGCTGATGGTCGAAGACAGCCCCATCAACCAGGTGGTGATGGTGCAGCTGCTCAAAAGCTGGGGCATCGAGATCGCCGTGGCCAACAACGGGCGGGAAGGGCTGGACATGGTCCGCGAGCGCGGATACCACCTGATCCTCATGGATCTGCAGATGCCCGAAATGGACGGCTACGAGGCGACACGCCAGATCCGCCGGCTCGACGGGCCTGCCGGGCAGCTGCCCATCATTGCCCTGACGGCGGACGCCTTCAGCGCCAGCGCAGAAGAATGCTTCCAGATCGGCATGAACGATTATATCTCCAAACCCGTCGATCCGGGGTTGCTCTACGAGAAAATCCTGACGTATCTTCCCGCAGATTTTGTCCCGGGCAGCCCGGAGCCTGCGCCTGCACCCGTGCTGAACGGCCAGAACAGCCACCCTGTTTCACTGGAAAACGGAGCCCCTATGTCGCAGTTCCGGTACATCAACCTCGACTACCTGCACGAGATCTCCAACGGGGATACCGGCATCATCCGCAAGACCATCGATAAATTTCTCGAAACGACGCCCGAGATGCTCGATACGCTCGACCGCCATCTGGCGTCGGCCAGCTATTCGGATCTGGGCAAAGCCGCCCACAAGCTGAAAAGCTCGGTGGCCTTTCTGGGAATCGAGTCCATCCGCGAGACCATTATCCGGATCGAATCCATCAGCAAAACCCCCGACGATCCTGCTCCGCTCGCCGGCCTGGTGGCTACGGTCCGCAGCACCGTGGAGCAAGCCTACGGCGAACTCCGGGCCGCCCTTCGTACCCTCTGATCCGGCGGCGCCCGGCGCCTCAACCTCCTGATGCCATGCCCGCACAGCTGACCCACCGGACGCACGCCGGCAACCGCCTGCAGGTGACCGCCTACGGCACCGGAGGCGACGGGCGCCGCCCTGTGATCCTCTATGCCCACGGATTCAAAGCCTTCAAAGACTGGGGGTTTGTGCCCTGGCTCGGCGGCCAGGCAGCGGCGGCAGGCATGATATTCGTGGCGTTCAATTTCTCGCACAACGGCATCGGCGAGGCCCTGGGCGAGCTGACCGAGCTGGCCCGCTTCGAGCAGAATACCTATTCGCTGGAGGTGTCCGAGCTGCGGGAGATGATCCAGTTCTGCCGCCAGCAGTTCAGCGTGCGCGGGCTGCCTCCGCCCCTGGGGCTCATGGGCCACAGCCGGGGCGGCGGCATAGCCCTGCTGGCCGCACGCCGCCATCCCGAGGTGCGTGCCGTAGCCACCTGGGGCGCAATCTCCACGGTGGACCGCTTTGCCCGCGAAGACCGCGAGGCGTGGCGCAAGCGCGGCTACCTCGAAGTGCGCAACACCCGCACCGGCCAGGTGCTCCGCGTCGGCTCGCAGCTGCTCGACGAAGTCGAGCGCTACGGACGCTCGTCGCTGCATATCCTCGAAGCCGTCCGCGAGCTGGCGCGGCCCCTGCTCATCGTGCACGGCCAGCAGGATGAAACCGTTCCGGTGTTTGAAGCGGAACAATTGAATATCTTTGCCGATCCCGCGCTGACCACCCTGCGGATCATCCCGAGGGGCACGCACACCTTCGGGGCCCAGCACCCCTTCGCCGGGGCGCCTCCGGCCCTCGAAGAGGCCATAGGCCTGACCTTGCCTTTTTTCTCCGAACACCTGCTCCGCTGACGCTATGGACCGCTTCGAAGGCCTGCAATACACCCGCATCCTGGAGGATATCCGCAACCAGCAGCTCGCGCCTGTGTACTACCTGCACGGAGAAGAGGGCTATTTCATCGATGCCATCATGCATGCCCTCGATGCGGAGGGTGCCGTGCTGCAGCCGTTCGAGCGTGATTTCAACCGCGAACAGTTCTACGGCCCCGACACCCAGGCCGCGCAGATCATCAATGCGTGCCGCAGTTTTCCGGTCATGGCTGCCCGCCGCCTCGTGCTCGTGCGCGAGGCGCACCGCCTGCCGAAAGGCGAGGCCGACAAGCTGGCCGCCTACCTGAAGCAGCCCCTCGGCAGCACCGTGCTCGCCCTTGCGTTCAAGGACCGGAAGGCCGGGCTGAGCAAAGCGGGCGAGGAAGCCCTCGCCGCCAGCCGGGCCGTGAAGTACCATGCCAAAAAACTCTACGATGCCGATATCCAGCGCTGGGCAGATCACTATATCCAAACCCAGGGCTTCAGCGCCGAGCCAGGCATCGCGGCAGTGCTCGTCACCAACCTCGGCCCTAATCTGGGCCTGATCGAAAACGAGCTCGAAAAAATGTTCATCAGCCTGCGCGCCCAGGGCCAGACCCAGCTCCGCAAGGAGTTTGTGTTTCAGATGATCAACATCGACAAAGAATTCAACGTCTTCGAACTGATCCATGCCCTCGCCGAGCGCGACGTATACCGCTCGCACCTGATCATGGACCGCCTGGTGCAGAATACCAAAATCAACCCGCCGGTGCTGCTCATCAGCGGCCTGTTCCAGTTTTTCCATCAGGCAGGCAAGGTGCGGGCGCTCAACCTCAAGGACGTGAACTCGATCAAGGAGCGGCTGAAGGTCAACTACTACCAGGCCAAGGACTATGCCTCCGCAGTGCAGCAGTATGGCGGTGCGCTGGGCCGCATCATCGGCTATATCCGCGAGGCAGATCTGATGCTCAAAGGCCAGATTCCCACCAATCTGGATGAGCGCCATATTTTGAAGACCCTGGTGTGGAAAATGCTCGCCCGCTGAGCGCGCCATGCCGCTGCAGGCATGCGCGGCAGAAGCCGGGGCGCTGATGGGAAGGAATCAGGTATTTTGTTCGATAAAATACCGTTTTGTTGTTTTATAGATAATGCATAATACACGGGCGGATGCTGGCCTGTCCCGGAAATTCAGGCCTTCGGGCAGGCGGCGGATGAAAAAGTGTTAACGGATTGCGGGGGAATCAAATTTTTTGTAATTTTCCCCCTGTCCGATTGACAACCTCATAGCCTGTATCATGAAAAAGTACACCCCTGCCCGCCGCAGCGCGCTCGCCAGGACCAAGCAGGCCCGCGTACGGGTGCAGCAGCAGCAAAAAGCATCTGCCGGCGAAGAACGCCTCCGCTGGACTGGGCAGCCGGACTGGGTCATCCGCATTGCGGAGGACTGATCCGGCTGCGCCGGAGCGCATCGGACATCAGCGGTTGCTGGCTGGATCCGCCTTCAGGCGTTCCCAGTGGCCGCTTTCCCAGATCCAGCCATTGCCGACCCAGCGCCAGTAGCCTTGCCGGTACACATATCCGGGCCGGATCTTCTCGCAGTGCCCTTCTTCCCAGATATAGGTCTGGCGGCCATTGTCCCACTTCCACGCACTGTTGATCCAGACAGACTTGCTGTCGCAGGGTTCCCGCTTGACCATGGGAACAGGAGGCTTAGGCCGCCGCTGGACGACCTGGGCAGATAAGGCGACGCTGGATAGAAGCAAAGTGATACAGCAAATCAAGATTCTCATACACAATCGTACTGCGCCGGGTTGGGAGAGCATGTGCTTTCAAAAACGGCGGCTGCTGTAAGCGCATTCAAGTATACGCCAAATATGCAGGCGGTACGTTATGCAGATGTTAGAAAAGCTGCTCAACCGCTGACTTTTCTGCCGCAGGTGCTGCCTCCCGGCGGTGAAGGGAAATGGTCAAACGCCCGCCTGCCCGGCCGGATACGGGAATGGTCCAGGAAGAGGCGGTTCCTCGAAGCGTCTCTGCGGTCCCTGCCCGGCGTGCCGGGCCGTACCGCTCAGCGGTCTGCGGCAGCCTGCAGCAGCCAGATTTCGCCGGTCCGCCCGTCGAGCTCCACCAGATCGCCGTGATGCAGAGCCGGCTCCCGCGGCGCTTGGGTAATGGAAGGAATTCTGGATTCCCGCAGCACAATGGATGCGTGCGACAGCAGCCCCCCCACATAGGCGATGACCCCCTGCACCTGCACGAAATACGGCGCCCAGCCCGGATCGAGCGACTCGGTCAGCAGAATCACCGACGGAAAATCAGGCCGCCGGAGGCTCTCCAGCTCCGCCCGGTCCACCTGCCAGATATAGCCCTGAACCCGGCCCGGATAAATCCCGATCCCTTTGTGCGCAGCATCTTCCCGGCCCAGGCCGGCAAGCACCGACAGCGGCAGGCGCCGGTCGGCGCCGTTGCGCAGAAACGCGTCGTAATCCCAGCCGCTCTGCTGGGCAGGCTGCATGGCGGAGAGCGTCCCGGCAGACATCCGGCCAGCCAGGGCTTCGTTCAGCACCTCGGCCGGATAGCGCGAAAAGTCGAAGGCCGGCCCCAGCCGGTTCTGCGTCTGCAGCTGGATCTCCGCCCGCAGCAGGTCGAAGTACCGCATCGCGTGATGGCGCAGCCATTCGCGGGTGCGCATAATGCGGAAAAAGGGCTGGTACAGCGGACGCAGCAGCCGCCCGGGCCGGAGCGGCTCCGCCGCCGCCGCTGCCGGCTGGCTTGCCCGTTGCAGCAGCGCCTCCCATTCCCCCGGACCGAATTCGTGAAACCGCTTCTGCCCAATATCCGATTCGTAAAACCCCCGGTGCCCGTAGCGCTCCAGAAAAACCTCGCGGGGCATCCGCCCGGCCTGCATATCCCGGAATGCCTCCAGATAGCGCGTGCTCTCGCTTTGGCTGGCAATGTGCGGCAGCATGCCCAGCTTCGAGATCAGCTTGACCGGGCCCGACATCGCCCCTACCAGCGCCTGCATGAGGGTGACCAGCTCCACGTACAGAAACTGCAGGTCGGTGAACCAGTTGGTGAAGGCAATGTCCGGCGTCTGATACCAGAGCTTTCGGCGCGACTCCGTCTCCCGCAGCAGCGCGCGCTGGGTGTGCCGCACCCAGCGGCGGGTGCGGCCTACGACCGTAAACTGCTCCTTGAGCACCCGCACAAACACCGGCCATTTCCGGATCCAGCGCCAGGGCCGCGTCTTGACCCGGTACGGATCCTGTGCCCCGACCGTATCCGCCACCAGCGAGGTCGGCAAGCCCCACGCCGTCATCATATCCAGCAGCGCGGAAAGATTGATCCACGGCATGCCCGCAGAGACCTGGATGAAGGACCGCTGCTCCAGCGACGGGTCCAGCCGCTGGTAATAGGCGAATAAATGACGGCTGCAGGAGGCGATCACATCCGTCATCAGCTGCGAGGGGTAGGGCGGCAGGATTTCTTTGTGGTTGGCTGATGTGAGGACTTCCTCCGCCTCTTCAGGGGTGGTAATCGGCCGGGCCTGCAAAAAGTAGATCCGCCTGCCTTTGATGGCAAATTCGATGTCCAGCCCCAGCGGAGCCGTGTCTGCGGTAGCCGTCAGCAGTTCCTGGCAGCCTGCCGAGAGCCGCACCAGCGGACGGATGAGGCCGTTGAGCGGATGCCGGCGGCCAAATGGACGCCAGCGCCGCAGCAGCGGCGTCAGCTCCAGATCCAGCTTCCCGAATTTGGGCAGCAGCAAGGTATAAGGCGTCACCTGTCCGCCCATCAGCCGCTCGCCCCCGCCTTCCGTCAGCTCCACTTTCCAGACAGCCGCCCGGAACGCAAATACAACGCCGGCATAGTCCGGCTCGATCATCTCCTGAATGATTACCTCCTGCCCCGCCGGATCCGGATACGAGCCGAATACCGACTCGACCGCATCCGGAAGCCGCTGGCGCGGCACCCGCAGCTCCGTGCGGAATTTGCCCGCCATCGCCTGGTCTGCCTGATCTTCGGCATGGAAGGAGGAACGGACCGCCACCGGAAACCGCATCCGGGACAGTTTCCGCTCCCAGCCGCTGCGCTGGCTCTGTTCCCGGCTCAGGCCCGTAAAGCGGGGGGTGGGCAATCCGAGGCGGCGGATGAGGGCCAGTTGGGATAGTTTGCTCATCGCATCAATGATACGAATTTCGCCGCAAATACGTCCGCTTCGTCCAGCATGGGAAAGTGATCCCAGCCAGGAACCACCTCGATCGAAGCACGGGGAAAATCGGCCTGCCAGAGCGGAAGGTGCTGCGCTGTCACCACCCGCTCCTGCGCACCCCACAGCAGATGAAACGGCACCTCGCGGGCCGCTGCCTGCACCCGCCGGTACCACGCCGGGGTGATCAGGTCGAACCAGGCGGAAAAGGAGGCGCACTGCCCGTAATCCTCGAAAAACTGATTCAGCACCTGCGCCGGAATGCGTTCCGGATGCCGGAAGAGGCGCCGGACCCAGAGCGGACGCAGCAGCGGCGATGCCACCAGCTGCTGGATGATGCTCCGCACTGCACGGGGCCGCATCAGCCCCGGAAACCAGCGCCGCTCCATGCCCGCACCAATCGCGCCATGCAGGATGATGCGGTCCGGCCTCCGCTGGATTCCATCCGGAAACACAAAGTCCCGCGCCGCCAGCTCCATCAGCACCGATCCGCCGATACCGTGCCCGTACCAGGTCCAGCGCTGTGCGGCGCCTGCCGCATCTGCTGCGCCTGCGATTTCATGCAGAAATACGTCCCACAAATTCGGCACAGCAGGCAGCGGACGCCCGTCGAACCCGCTCAGCTCGGGAATGACCGGCAGCAAGCCGGGTGCCAGCGCCGGCAGCCGTTCCAGCAGCAGGCGGAAGCGGGTGCGGGAGCCGCCATTGCCGTGCAGGATCAGCACCGCACGCGGGTCTTCGGAGGCAGGATGCGGGTTCATGGGCGTATCAACCGCAAATACAGGCACAAAGTTCAGGAAAAAGCCCGCCCGGATCTTCCGGACGGGCTGCATGTACCATCTGGATCCTTACCGCACGAGGGTGACCTGCCCTCTGTAGGCCTGTCCTGCGACGGAGAGGGCGTAGAAATAGACGCCGGCCTCGGCGGGGTTTCCTTCCGGGGTGAAGCCGTCCCATCCGCCGATGGGGTCATCGGCGCTGAAGAGGGGCCTTCCCCAGCGGTCGAAGACTTCGAGGGAGAAGGCTCCGGTTCCGGAGTACTCCGGTCGG
>JANRID010000068.1:0-20083 GCA_033765305.1 Bacteroidia bacterium | reverse complement strand
AGACCAGTATCCGGCCTTCGCAGACCTGTACCAGCAGGCCATCGCTGCCGACCGCGCTGCGCTGGTGCTGGTGCGGGAGCCCTGAGTAACGCTCAAAAAATACATTCCGCTGTTGACTCGGTCTTTTGCACGAATACTGCGTCAGAAAAGCCCTCATTTGGCCCGCCAAACTCGGTTTTTCTTCCTTGTCTTCGCACAACATCCCATAGCAACCTCTGGAGGTTATTTTTTGAGTGTTACTGAAGGGTGCAGAAGCAGGAAAAAGCTTTGCATCATTTGGATTTTTTGGGAAAGGCTGGCCGCAAACGCGGGAAGCTGCGTATCTTGTTGCCTCGCAGCTGGCTGCTTCCGGCTGCAAGAGGTCTCATTATCTACACTACTCCGTATGAACCGCTACTCCCGCAGACATTTCCTGAAGGACAGCGCCCGTGCAAGCGCCGGTCTGATGCTGGCGTCCTGGGTCTTTGAATCCTGCCAGCCGGCACCCAAACAGGAGGCGCAGGGCGCCGCGGCTGCCCCGGCAGCCAAGCCCGGCGAGATGTTTTTCAAAATCTCCCTCGCCGAATGGTCCCTGCACAAGGCCCTGTTCGACAAGAAGCTCGACAACCTGGACTTTGCCGCAACGGCCAGGAATGAGTTCGGCATCGAGGCGATCGAGTACGTGAACGCATTCTTCAAGGACAAAGCCCAGGATGCGGCTTATCTGGCCGAGCTGAACAAGCGCGCCGCCGACAACGGCGTCAAGCAGCTCCTGATCATGATCGACGGCGAGGGCGGCCTCGGCGACACCGATGAAAAAGCGCGCATGAAGGCCATCGACAACCACAAGAAGTGGGTGGAGGCGGCCAAAACGCTGGGCTGCCATTCGATCCGGGTGAATGCCTACGGCGAAGGCAGCAGCGAGGCAGTGGCCGCCGCTGCGGTGGACGGCCTGGGCCGCCTGACCGATTTCGCTGCGCCGATGGGCATCAACATCATCGTCGAAAACCACGGCGGATATTCCTCCGACGGCGACTGGATGGCCGGGGTCATGAAGCAGGTCAACAAGCCCACCTGCGGCATGCTGCCCGACTTCGGCAACTTCTGCGTGGAGCGCGCCAAGCCGGCTCCGGGCCAGGATCCCTGGTCGGCAGGCTGCGCCACGATGTACGACCGGTATAAAGGGGTGGAGCTGTTCATGCCCTTCGCCAAGGCCGTCAGCGCCAAGAGCCACGACTTCGATGCCGAAGGCAACGAAACCGAAACCGATTACCTCCGCATCATGAAGATCGTCAAGGATGCCGGCTACCGCGGCTATGTGGGGATCGAATACGAAGGCAGCAAGCTGGACGAATACGCGGGCATCCGCGCGACGAAGGCCCTGCTCGAAAAGGTAGGCGCCCAGCTCGGCGCCTGAGGCAAGGAGCCAACCGGCTCACAGACAGCGGCCGGGCCCTTGCGGGTCCGGCCGGTTCCGTTTCCGGCAAAGCCTTGCGCCGGGGTATCGGGCAAGCGTTTTTGCACAACGTTGCCCACCCTGCATGCGTATCTTTGCCCAGTGTCCACTTCAAATCAGGCCCTTCACATCACGCTGCACGACCATACCCATATACCGGAACCCCGGCCCTTCCGGTCCCCCTTCCATCGAACCGCTGCTTCTGCTACTGCTGCCAACCGGCCTGCCGCCCCGCCGCGGAGGCCCCAACCGCCAGAAGCCATGAATGATCCTGTAATCGAATTCCTGAAACGCACGCCGCCCTTCCAGGATCTGCCCGATGCAGAGCTGGAGGAGCTCGCGCAGCTGTGCTTCCGCCGGGAGTTCCCGGCAGATCAGCTGCTCTATCAGCAGGATGTATCTGTCTGCCAGGAGCTTTCCCTTATATACGCCGGCAGTGTCGAGAAATACTTCCAGCGCGGAGAAAAGAAAATCTATCCGGAGGTATTCGTCGCAGGCGAAACCTTCGGCGCCATTTCCATGCTGCTGAACAACAACCGCGTAGTCCGTTCGGTGCGCACGCTGGAGCCCACTGTGCTCCTGCAGCTGCCCGACAGCTACTTCCGCGAGCTGTGCCGGCAGTACGAGGAGTTTTCCGAATTTTTCACGCACGAGTTTGGCCGCCGGATGCTCAACAGCGGCTATGCAGCCCTGCTCTCGCGCAAGCCGGAGCCCCATCTGGGCTTTCAGAGCGCAGATCTGGCCTTCAGCCAGCGGCTGGAAGACCTGGCCATTCCCCATACCCTGACCTGCGATGCCTCCATGCCGCTGCGCGAAGCAGCCCGGCTGATGTCGCTGCATCAGCGCGACCACCTGCTGGTGCTGGACCGCCAGAGCCGGCCCGCCGGGATTCTCACCGATGCGATGCTGCGCAGCCGGGTGCTCGCAGCCGGGCTCTCGTCCGAGCTGCCAGTTTCCACCGTCATGGAAGGCCCGGTGCCGGAAGTAGCGGCGGAATCGTTCAGCTATGAAGCCATTCTGGCCATGATCCGGCTCAAAACCCAGCACATCGGAATCCGCATCGGCGGCGCGCCGCTGCAGCTGGTGTCGCTGGAGCATCTGCTGCATGCGCAGGGCAAATCGCCCTTTATTTTCCTGCACGGCATCACCCAGGAATCGGACGCCCATGCGCTCCAGCTCCGCTGGGCCGAGGCGCCGGAGATCGTCGAAACGCTGATCCAGCGCGGCACCCGTCCGGAGATCGTCAATCCCATTGTCAGCGCCATTGCCGACGCGGTGGTGCAGAACGTCGTGCAGCGTGCCGTCAAGCTGCTCGGGCCGGCGCCGGCGCGCTTCGCCTTTCTCGCCCTCGGCAGCGAGGGCCGCAAGGAACAGACCCTCTGCACCGACCAGGACAACGCCATCGTGTTCGAGGATGTGGACCCCAGCCGGCTGGAAGGGGTGCAGGAATACTTCCTGAAGCTGGGGGAGCAGGTCTGCGCAGAGCTGGATTACATCGGCTTTGCCTACTGCGAAGGCGGGCTGATGGCGAAAAACCCCGAATGGAACCTGCCCCTGAGCAGCTGGAAGAAGCGCTACCGCAAGTGGCTGCAGGAGCCCGCAGCCGAACATGCCATCCTGGGCTGCGCCTTTTTCGACAGCCGCACCGTCTACGGCGATCCGGAGCTGCTGGAGCAGATGCGGGAATCGGCCTTCGAGGTGCTGGGCGAAGGACAGTCCTACTTCCTGAATCAGCTTGCGCGGATCAGCCTGACGAACAAGCCGCCGCTGACGCTCTTCGGCGGATTTCAGCTGGTGGAGCAGGACAACAAGCGCAAAGGGCTGAACCTCAAGCGCGCCATGGGGGCCATCAGCGACTTTGCCCGGGTGCATGCCTTGCAGCACCGCCTGCCGGCCATCAACACCGAGGAGCGCCTGTCCCAGCTGCAGGAGGCCGGGGTCATCACGGCCCAGGAGTTTCATGAGCTGCACCAGTCCTTCTTCTTCATGATGCGGCTGCGGCTCCAGCACCAGAGCCGGCAGATCCGGGAGGGCGAGCCGCCCGACAACCTGCTGACCCTCGACGAGCTGAGCAAAATCGAACGGGTGACGCTGAAGGAGATTTTCCGGGTGATCGAGCAATATCAGAAACGGCTCAGCGTAGTATTCGCCGGAGTGATTTCGGCGTAATCAGCCGGAAACTCCTATATTTGGCGAATTCCCGCATGAAGCTGCCGTACGTGTACCGATCCGCCTGTCTCTATCTGCTGCTCGCCGCGCTGACTGCGCAGCAGGCGCAGGGGCAGGTATTTGCCGAAGCCGTACTGCAGGCCGACAGCACGGCAGCCGGCATCGGCCAGCCGCTGGGCGGCACGCTGACGGTCACCCACTCGCCGGGGCTGCGCATCCAATGGGCGCCGCTTCCGGATTCGCTGGGGCAGTTCGAAGTGCTGCGCCAGGGGCGGCCCGACACCCTCAGCGCCTCGGCGCTGGTCGTGGAGCGGCTGGTGTTCCAGGTCATTGCGCTCGACAGCGGGCGCCTGCGCCTGGGGCCGGTGGAGGTGGCGGCGGTAAGTGCGGAAGGCCCTCAGCTCATCCGGTCCAATGCGGTCCAGGTGCAGATCCGCCTGGAGCCTGTTGCAGCAGGCGCAGAACTGCGCGACATCCGGGGCATTGCGGCGGTGCCGCTTACCCTGGGCGAAATCATCAGCCTGGCCCTGCTGGCCGTGCTGCTGGCGGCAGGCCTGTACCTGCTCTGGCGGCGCCTGCGCCGCCGGCCTGCGCCGCCGGAAGCGCCTCCTGCAGCGCCTGCGGCGGTGCCTGCCCGTCCGCCGCTCAGCCTGGCGCTGGAGCAGCTCGATGCACTCGAACGCGCAAGCCCCTGGCTTTCAGGGCAGTATAAGGAATACATGACCGAGCTGTCCGGAATCCTGCGGATCTTCATTCAGGATACGGCTGCCGTTCCGGCGCTGGAGCTGACCAGCGGCGAGCTGCTGGAGCGGCTCCAGGCGCGCCAGCGCCCGGAAGCCCTGCACCTGCTGGCGCCGCTGCTCGAACTGGCCGATCTGGTCAAGTTTGCCAAGTCCGTTCCCGATGCGGATGCCTGCGCCGGCGCCCTGCGCCAGGCCCGCGCATACCTGCACGCCGCCGCACCTGCCGCCGAAACCGCCTCACCTGCCTGAGCCATGCCCGAATCCCTGCAGCATCTGCAATTCGCCCACCCCTGGCTGCTCGTGCTGCTGGCAGTGCCCGCAGGCCTGGCCGTATGGCTGGCTGTCCGGCGCAAGTCGCTCTATCCTACGCTCCGCATTCCGACCCTTGCCGGGCTGAGGCCGCACGTGCGTCCGCTGCGGGGCTGGATCAAGCAGGGGCTGCCGGTGCTGCGCGTGCTGGCCCTGGTGCTGATGGTGATCGCCCTGGCCCGTCCGCAGCGGGCCTTCAGCGAAGAGGAAGTATCGACCGAAGGCATCGACATTGTCCTGGCGATGGACGTGTCGCTGAGCATGAAGGCGCTGGACTTCGCCCCCGACCGGCTGGAGGCAGCCAAGGCCAAAGCCATCGAGTTTGTGGGCATGCGCAAAAACGACCGGATCGGCGTGGTAATCTTTGCCGGGGAAAGCTTCACCCAGTGCCCCCTGACGAACGACTACATCCTGCTGAGCCGGGTACTCCAGGAACTGCGCGAAGGCTTTCTGGAGCAGGGCACCGCGATCGGCATGGGGCTGGCCACCGCCGTCAACCGCCTGAAGGACAGCGAAGCCAAAAGCAAGGTCATCGTGCTGCTCACCGACGGGGTGAACAACAGCGGCCTGATCGACCCGTATTCTGCGACCGAGGCGGCGGTAGCCTACGGCATCCGGGTCTACACCATCGGCGTGGGCCGGAACGGAACGGCACCCTTCCGGGTGCAGAACGCCTTCGGGGATGAGTTTATCCAGCAGCAGGAAGTGGAGCTCGACGAAGACCTGCTGCGGGAGATCGCCCGACGCACCGGCGGGCAGTACTTTCATGCCGGCAACGACCGCGCGCTGGACGAGGTCTATACCGAGATCGACCGCCTGGAGAAAAGCCGCCTGCAGGTGACGCGGCTTTCGCGCAAGGCCGAGGTTTTTTATCCCTTCCTGCTGGCAGCGCTTGCGCTGCTGCTGCTGGAGCTGGGGCTCCGCTACCTGGTTGTACGCTCTATTCCCTGACCGCATGCTGAAGTTCGCGCACCCGGAGGCCCTGTACCTGTTTCTGCTGCTCCCGCTGCTGGCAGGCGGCTTTCTGTGGTTTCTGGCGCAGCGCCGGCGCGCCTGGCGCAGGCTGGCCGACCGAGGCCTGCACGACCGCCTTGCGCCGCTGCGTCCGGCGCAGAAGCATACGTGGAAATGGGCGCTGGTCACGGCGGGGCTTGCCTGCCTCATCATTGCGCTGGCCAATCCGCAGATCGGGCGCAAGTACGAGAAAGCCAAGCGGCGCGGCATCGACCTGATGATCGCGCTGGATATTTCGCGCAGCATGGACGCCGAGGACGTGCCGCCGAGCCGGTTTCAGCAGGCCCGCCAGCTGGCGGTGCGGCTGCTGGAGCGCCTTTCGGGCGACCGGGTGGGGCTGATTGTCTTTGCCGGAAATGCCTACCTGCAGGCACCGGTCACGACCGATTACACTGCCATCCGCAGCCTGCTGCGCACCCTGAGCACTGAATCGGCGCCGACCCAGGGCACTGCCGTCGGCGAAGCGATCCGTACGGCAAGCCGGGCCTTCGATCAGGTGCAGGCGCCCTCGCGTGTGCTGCTCCTGCTCTCCGACGGCGAAAACCACCTGGGCAATGCGGTCGAAGCGGCAACGGAAGCACGGGAAAACGGCCTGATCATCTTTGCCCTCGGCATCGGCACGCCGGGCGGAGCCAACATTCCCGAATGGAGCGGCGACCGCCGTGCCGGCTTCAAAACCGACGAGAACGGCCAGCCGGTGCTGACCAGGCTGGATGAGAACCTGCTCCAGCAGGTAGCGGCTGCCAGCGGCGGGCGCTACTTCCGCATCGGGCAGAGCGACGAGCTGGACGAAGTGGTGCGTGCCCTGGGGCGCCTGCAGCAGCAGGAGTACGAGGAGCTGCAGTACAGCGACTACGAGGATCAGTTTCAATGGTTTCTGGCATTGGGCTTGCTGCTGCTGAGCCTGGAGGCCTGGATGTCGGAACGCAGGACCGGATGGTTTTCAGGAATTGCTTCATGGTTCAACTCTTCCCGCACATGATGCGCCGCGCAGGACTCCTGCTGGGGCTGCTCTTGGCAGCCCACCTGGCCCAGGGCCAGTTTTCCCGCGAGCTGATCTGGCTGCGCCGGGGCAACAGCGCCTACGAGGAAGGCAGCTTCAGCGAGTCGGAGCGCTACTACCGCGACGCGCTCTCCAAACAGCCCAACAGCTACGCCGGGGTGTACAACCTCGGCGACGCCCTCTACCGCCAGCAGCGCTGGCAGGAGGCCGAGTCGCAGTTTCAGACGGCGGCCAGCCTGGCAGCTTCGCCCGAGACCCGTGCGCAGGCCAGCTACAACCTCGGCAATGCCCGCCTCAAGCAAGGCAACGCCGAAGGCGCAGTGGCTGCCTACCGGGATGCCCTGCGCCTCGATCCCTCCAATGCCGATGCCCGCTACAACCTCTCCTACGCGCTCCGCCAGCTTCAGCAGCAGCAGGAAAACCAGTCCCAGGACCAGCAGCAGCAGCAGCAGGAGCAGGCCTCCCAGCAGGAGCAGCAGCAGTCGCAGCCGCCCAAGGACCCCAGCAACCCCAATCAGCCGCCCCGTGCCGATGCGCCCCGCCAGCAGATGACCAAACAGGAAATCGACCGGATGCTCGAAGCCATTCAGTATCAGGAGGACCGGCGGCGGGAAGACATGAGCAAGCTGCAGGTGCGCCCCCGCGGACGGCATGTAAAAGACTGGTGAGCCGCCGGAAAGTCCGGCAGGATTCGTAACTTGGAGCAGGTGTATGACCTGAAATTGTGACCGCTTGAACCACCAGCTTGAAACCCATACCATTCAGTTCGTCCAGGCTGTCCGGGACTTCGGAAAACTGCTGCCCATGACGGTCGCCAATGTGGAGGACCTCAAGGCGCTGTTCCGCGCTTCAGGAAACGTGGGGGCGGAGCTGATCAAGGCCCAGAAAGCGCCGACGAAAGTCGACCTGATCCGCAGCCTCCGGCAATGCGGCGCCGAAACCCGCACCTCCGCCTACTGGCTGAGCCTGCTCGATACCCAGGGATTTCCGGAGCTGGACCTGCGCCGGAATCAGCTGATCCAGGCTGCCCAGGAACTGGAAGGCGTCTTCCTCCGAATTGCTCAAACCACTGCCGTCTCCTCATGATGCCGCGCATTTCCGGCCCCGCCGTGCTGATCCTGCTAGCGCTGGCTGCACATCGCCTTGCCGCACAGCAAATTACCGTGCTGGTCAATCCCTCCTCGCTGACCATCAACGACGATCTGGAGGTGGTCTTTCAGCTCGAAAACCTGCAGGGCGCCGTGCCGGCGTTTCCCGATTTTGCCGGATTCGACAAGCGGAGCGGCCCCACCCGGCGCAGCAGCATGAAAATGGCGGATGGCCAGGTGGTGAATGTGACCAGCTTTTCCTTCATCCTCAAGCCGCTGAAAAGCGGAAAGCTCACCATTCAGCCGGCCCGCGTCACCCTGAACGGCGCTTCCTACGCCACCCAGCCGGTGGAGGTGGAGGTCGCCATGCCCGGTGCCGGCGGACGCAGCGCAGAACTGCGCGATCTGGTCTTTCTGCGCGCCATCCCTGCCCGGAGCGAGGTCTTCGAAGGCGAGCAGTTTCTGGTATCCTACAAGGTGTACCGCCGCATTTCCACCCAGAACCAGTTCAACCCCCTGCGGACTGCCGCCAACGAAGGGTTCTGGGAGGAGAATATTCCCGTCCGGAATCCGGTCTGGACCCGCGAGCGCTACCGGGGACAGGAATACGAGACGACCGTCGTCAAGCAGGATGCGCTCTTTGCCCAGCGGAACGGGCAGCTGTTCATCGATTCGCTGATCCTGGGCTGCCGGGTGAGCCTGCCGGCTCCGGGCCGCAATACGAACATATTCAACCAGTTTGTCCCGGCGACGGAGGAAGTGTACTACACCTTCGGCAATGCCCGGGTGCCCATCCGGGTCAACCCGCTTCCGGCGGCGGGCCGCCCGGCGGACTTCAGCGGCCTGACGGGCCAGTTTGCCTTCAGCGCGCGGCTTTCCGCCTCCGAAGCCCAGACGGGCAGCCCCATCCAGCTGACCGTCCGGATCGAAGGGAAAGGCAATATCCAGAAAATCAATCCCCTGGATCTCAAGCTTCCGGAAGACTGGGAGCTCTACGATCCGGAAATCCGCGACAGCATTTCCCGGAGCGCGTCCGGGATCAGCGGCTGGCGGACCTTCACGTATACGCTGGTGCCGCTTTCGCCGGGCGAGTTCCGGCTGCCGGAGCTGCGGTTTTCCTTTTTCGACCTGAATGCGCGGCGCTATGTGGAGCTGAAGAGCAATGCCTTGCAGGTGCGGGTGAGCGGTGCGGCGCGCCGCCGCTCGGATACGCTGGCGGGCGCCTCGGCGCCGCGCGAGCTGCTGCCGCTGGAGCCCGGCGTGCAGGTAGCCCGTGCCGGGTACAGTTTTGCCGGCTCTGCCGGCTATGCAGCGCTGATGGCAGCGCCGCTGCTGATGCTGGGGCTGCTGGCGGCGCGCCGCCGCCGGCTGGACCGCGAGGCGGCCGACCAGGCCGGTACCCGCAGCCGCAAGGCCGAGTCTGCTGCCCAGCGCCAGCTGGCTGCCGCGCTCGCCCTGCTGGAGCAGCAGCGCGTCCGGGATTTTTATGCAGAGATCGCCCGCACCGTCTGGCAGTACCTGAGCCATAAGTTCAGCCTGGGCGCCTCGGCTCACCGCCGCGAGCTGGCCGAGGAGCTGCTCCGCGGACGCGGCGCCTCCGATGCGCTGGTGCAGCAGCTGCACAGCCTGCTCGATGCCTGCGAACTGGCTGCCTTTGCCCCGGTGGGCCCGGGTCCTGAAGCCCGCTCTGCCTACGACCGGGCCCTGGCCCTGATTACCGACCTCGAAGCCTTACTCGAACCGGCATGAACCGACTGCTGCTGGCAGCCATCTGCGCGCTGCTCCCGCTTACGGCCCTGGCCGCCGCCCCCGAAGACCTCATCCGCGAAGCGGATGCGGCCTATACGGCAGGCCAGTATGAGCTGGCCCTGGCCCGCTACGACTCGGTGCTCCGCGGCGGCTGGACCTCTGCCGGCCTGCATTACAACCTCGGCAACTGCCATTACCGCCTGCTGCATACCGGACCGGCGATTCTGCATTACGAGAAAGCGCTGAAGCTGGCGCCCCGGCATGCCGCCGCCCGCCAGAACCTGCGCCTGGCCCTGCGGCGCGTCAACGAAGCCCAGGAGCCGGTGCCCGATCTGTTTATCCAGGCGTGGCTCAGCCGCCTCTATCTCCAGTTTTCCTCCGCCGGCTGGGCCTGGCTGAGTGTGATGCTGCTCTGGGCAGCCCTGGGCGGCGGCGCGCTCTTTCTGTTCGGCCCTGCGCCGCGCTGGAAGCGCATCGGATTCTTCGGCGGAATCCTGCTCCTGCTGCTGGCGTTGACCTGCGCTGGGCTGGCCCGCAGCCGCCTTTCCGACGAGCGCAGCAGCCGCTACGGCATTGTGCTGGCATCTTCCGCATTCCTCAAAGAAACACCGGAGAGCCCGGCGCCGCTCCTGACGCTGTACGAAGGCTACAAAGTGGAGCTGCATGCGTATCAGGGCGAATGGCGCAAGGTGCTCCTGCGCGATGCCGCCCACGGCGCCGTGTGGGGATTTGTGCTGGCCTCGGAGCTGGGCGAAATCTGAGCGGAGAATCTGATTATCAGCAGTCTTATTCGCCAAAATCCAGATCCCAGCGGATGATCCGGCGGTCGTCGCTGCAGGAAATCAGGCTGCCGTCGCGGAGCCAGTGGACGCGGTTGACGCTGTGGCGGTGGCCCTGGTGGCGGGGGGCGTCGATGACTTTGCGGAGCGCGAGGGTGGCGCTGTCCCAGATTTTGAGGGTTTTGTCGCGGCCGGCGGTGGCTACGTAGCGCGCATCCGGTGACAGGGCGATGCCGTTGACGGTGAAGGTATGGGCCGGCAGCTCGGCCAGGAGGCGGTAGCCGTCGCGGGTATCCCAGGCGCGCAGGTAGGCATCGCGCCCGCCGCTGAGCAGCCGGCCGTCGGGCAGCAGCAGCAGGGAAAAGACCGAGCTGCTGTGCGCCGTAAACTGATGGCGGACCTGTCCGGCACCCGCATCGAAGTGCAGAATCTGGTGGTCGCTGGCGCCGATGAGCAGGCTGAGCGGCTCCGGGCCGGGCACTGCGCAGCGCAGGTGTCCCTGGGCGATGCGCAGGTAGCCGGTTTCCCCGCCGCCGGGCAGGCTCAGGGCCGAAATCGCGCCGTGGGCATGCAGCACCCAAAGCAATTGCCGTCCGGCTTCGTAGTGCAGGCCGTAAATGGCCGATTCGGTTTTGCGGTAGGTATGTGCGATGCTCCGGCTGGCCAGATCGGCAAGGTACACCGTACCGTCGCTGGAGCCGGCTGCCAGCAGGTGCAGGCCGGGGATGTATTCGAGGCAATAGATCGACCGCCCCGTACGGAGAATGCCCGTTCCCTCCGGATCGGCTGCGCCGAGATCCCAGCGGACGGCAATGCCGTCGTCGCCGGCGCTGTACAAGTTCCGCTCATCCGGATCCACCGCGGTAGCGAATACCGAGCCGGTGTGGCCGCTGTATTCCTGGCGGATGGAGGGCTTCATAGGCAGGAGCTTATTCGATGTTGTCCTGGAAGTAGAGCTGGCGGGATGTGAGGTCAAGTGCGCAGAGGCGGCCCAGGCCGGGTTTGTACTTGGCAAAGCAGCCATTGTCGATGTCGATGACCTGATCTTCATCCAGCACCCGGAGCATATCGACGATGTCGTCGGTTTCCATCGGGGTATGCCCATGCACGATGATGCGGTCGCGCAGCCACCGCCAGTCGATGTCATCGTACCAGAAGCGGATCCAGAGCATGGATTCGTAGTCGAGCAGGGGGTTGTGCACCCGGAAAAGGAAATTGCCGCTGTCTTTGCCCTTGCTTTGGGTTTTGGCGTTCGGGACAAAATTGAGTCCGGCGTGCACGAGGATGTAGCGGTCCACTTCGAGGTACAGATGGAGCCGGTCCACGAAGTCGATGTAGCGCTGCGGAATCTCGGCCGGGTCGGAGACCCCGAAGCTTTGCAGCGCTTCCTGGCCGCCGTTGTAGATCCAGTTGGTGACGGAGGCGGAATCGCGCACCGATTCCACCATCATCACTTCGTGATTGCCTTTGAGCATCCGGACCTGATAGCCGGATTCCTCCAGCTGCATCAGGTAGTCCAGCACGCCTTTGGAGTCCGGCCCCCGGTCGATGAAATCGCCCAGCAGGAACAGCTCGTCCTGGCGGGTGAGCCGGAGCTGCTGTTCGACCAGGGCCCGCAGCGTTTTGATGCAGCCGTGGATGTCGGAGATGGCAATTTTCCGCATGGCAGTCTCTGTCCTGCAAACATACATCGCGGCGGGCAAAGGTGCTATGCAAAGCTCGCGCAGATGCGGTATATTGGCGGATAAACCTGCTGTAATCCGGTCATGAACGTCCGATTGCTCCTAATCCTGACCCTGGCTGCCGGGGCGGCCTGCTCGGAGGCGCCCAGGGCCGATCTGCTGCTCACGGGCGGCGTTGTCTATACGATGAACCCGGCCCAGCCCCGGGCGGAGGCTGTCGCGGTGCGCGACGGCGCCGTTGTGTGGTGCGGGACGGCGGAGGAAGCCCGCCGCTGGACCGGCAGCGGGACCGAGGTGATGGATCTGGGCGGGCGTACGCTGGTGCCGGGCTTCATCGAGGGGCACGCGCATCTGATGGGGGTAGGGGAATTCAAGCAGCGGCTCGACCTGAGCCGGGTGCGCAGCTACGGCGAGCTGCTCGACTCCGTAGCGGCTGCGGCCCGGCGGCTGCCGCCGGGCGCCTGGATTCTGGGCCGGGGCTGGCACCAGAGCAAGTGGAGCCCGGCCCCGCCGATGGTCACAGGCTATCAGACCAACGAACGCCTCGATTCTGTATCGCCGGCGCACCCGGTGCTGCTGGAGCACGCCAGCGGGCATGCCGTATTTGTGAACAGCCGGGCCCTGGAGCTGGCCGGCGTCGGGCCGGATACGCGCTGGGGCGGCGACGGCGAGATCATCCGCCACCCCGATGGGCGGCCTACGGGCATCCTCACCGAAGCGGCGGCCCGGCTGGTGGAGCGCCAGGTGCCGCCGCCCGATGCCGCAGCGCTGCGCGCCACGCTCGATGCGGCCCTGGCCGAGTGCCTCCGCAACGGCATCACCGCCTTTCACGATGCGGGGGCGGGCCAGGCTACCCTGGACCTGTACGCGCAGTATGCCGCCGAAAACCGCCTGCCGATCCGCCTCTATGCCATGCTCGACGGCAGCGACAGCCTGCTGCTGGAGCGCTGGTACCAGCGCGGCCCGCTGACGGGGCCCTATCTGACGGTGCGCGCCATCAAGCTCTACTCCGACGGCGCCCTGGGCAGCCGCGGCGCCTGGCTCCTGACCGATTACCACGACCGGCCCGGCCACCAGGGCAACCCCATCCTGTCGCCTGCGCGCATCCTGCGCACGGCGCGCGAAGGCCTGCAGCATGGCTTTCAGGTCTGCACCCACGCCATCGGCGACCGCGCCAACCGCGAAGTGCTGGACCAGTACGAGGCAGCCTTCGCCGAGTTTCCGGACCGGGCGCGCCATGCGCGCTTCCGCATCGAGCATGCGCAGCACATTGATCCGCAGGATATTCCCCGCTTTGCGGCGCTGGGCGTCATCCCGGCGATGCAGGCCATCCACCTGTCATCCGACCGGCCCTGGGCCATCGACCGGCTGGGCCAGACGCGCATCGACTCCGGCGCGTACCGCTGGCAGACGCTGCTGCGCAGCGGCGCCCGCATCGTCAACGGCACGGATGCGCCCGTGGAGCCGCTGAGCCCCATCGCCTGCTTCTATGCGTCGGTGACGCGCAAAACCCTGGCCGGCGAGCCGCCGGCCGGCTACGAGCCTGCCGAGTGCATGACCCGCGAGCAGGCGCTGCGCTCCTACACAGCGGATGCGGCCTACGGCGCATTCCAGGAGCAGGCGCAAGGGCAGATCGCCCCCGGTTTCCGGGCAGATTTTACGTTGCTGTCGCAGGATCTGATGACAGTTCCCGAGGACCAGATCCTCCGGACCCGCATTGTGGCAACGATTGTCGGAGGGGTGATCCGCTACCGGGCAGAGTAGCGGCAAGCCCCGGAAGTGCGGTTCAACAGGGCTCTGCGCTTGTTGAATCTTTAGGAAGCGGCAAATCCTTAACCCAAATTTTACACATATCTTAATTCTGATGTATTGTTCTCCGGATAAAATAGTAATTTTGCAGCGCAATTCTTTGTTATCCAACAGTTGCCTTATGAGCATTACCAAGAAGCCCCTCAAGAGCAAGCCGGTTTCCAAAGTGACCTTCAAGCTGTCGAAGGAAGAAGCGAACGGCGCGGACAGCGTGTTTCTTGTCGGGGACTTTAACGACTGGGACCAGCAGGCTGAGCCGATGGCCAAGCAGAAAAACGGGTCTTTCTCCACGACCCTCGATCTGGAGCAAGGCCGTTCGTACCAGTTCCGTTACCTTCTGGACGGAACCACCTGGCAGAATGATTCCGAGGCCGACGGCCAGGCTCCGACTCCCTTCGGAGACGCCGTGAATTCGGTGCTCGCGCTCTGATCTGAAGCAACTTCACCGCTCAGCCTCCGCGATGCGGGGGCTTTTTTGTTGGGGCTGATGCGGCCTGCACGTGCCCGATTCCGCCTGCTCAAACCATGCGGGCAGTTCGCCGGGTTTTGCTATCTTTGCGGGCTGAATACGCGGATGGAACTGCCAATTACCTCGGTCATCGAAGCACTGGTCTTCGCCTCGGAGCAGCCGGTCAGTCCGGAGTCGCTCCGCGATACCCTGGCGTCCGCCGCAGAGCCGGAGCCGGGCGAGGCCCCGGCTGCTGCCGTGACCCTGGAGCAGGTCCGCGAAGCACTCGATGCCCTGGCTGCCAAATATGCCGCAGGCTACGCCTTCGAGCTGCGGCAGATCGCCGGCGGCTATCAGTTTTTCACCCGGCCCGAGTATCACCCCTGGGTGCGCCGGGCCATTGCCCAGAAAAACCAGAAGCGGCTCTCCCGTGCCGCCCTCGAAGTGCTCTCGATCGTGGCCTACCGCCAGCCGGTGACCAAGGCCGAGATGGAGTTCATCCGCGGGGTCAACTGCGACCACGCGCTGCAGAAGCTCCTCGACCGCAGCCTCGTGAGCATCGCCGGCCGCTCCGACGCGCCCGGCCGCCCGCTGCTCTACGAAACCAGCGCCATGTTTATGCAGTACTTCGGGCTTCGCGACCTGAGCGATCTGCCCAAGCTGAAAGAATTTGAAGAACTGGCGGAAGACCATCTGGAGCTGTTCCGCCAGCAGCAGGAATCTCAATCCCCACCGGAACCGCATGTCGAATCCTGATAAAAAACCGAAGAAAGCGCCCTTCTGGGAAGGGGTTGCCTCCCAGCGGGGCGGCCGCAAGCCAGCCCGGCCCGGAAAGCCGAAGGCCCCCAAGGGCCCGCCGTCCGGGCGCGACGGCGGCCGCCCGCCGCGCCCGGAGCGCAATGCCGAAGGGTCTGGAGGCGGGTACAGCCCCCGTGTCCGTCCGGAACGCCCCGGCTCGGGGCCGCCCCGCGATCCCCGCGACCGGGGAGCTGGCCAGGAGGGCCCCCGCCGGCCGATCCGGTTCAGCGATATCGAAGCGGAAGAGGAGCGCCGCAGCCGTCCGGAACGGGACCGCGATGCCGGAGGCGCCGATGCCCGTCCGCCGCGCCGCCCCCGGCACGAGGAAGGCCCCGGAACCTTCGCGCGCAAGCGCACGCCCGATGCGCGCGAGCCGCGCGAAGGCGGATTCCCCTCCCGGCCGCGCAGCGGCGACGCCCGCGGCCCGCAGCGTCCGGCAGCCCGGCGCTTCGCCGATGACCGCCGCGAAGACGACCGCGGCCCCCGCAGGCCCGCCGCGCCGGGCGAGCGCCGCTTCCCCGCCGCCCGCCGCGAAGACGACAGCCGTGGTCCCCGCAGGCCCGCCGAACCGGGCGAGCGCCGCTTCCCCGCCGCACGCCGCGAAGATGACCGGGGACCCCGCAGGCCGGATCAGGGTGACCGGCCATACCGCCGCTCCTGGGAAGACGGAGACCGCCCGCGCCGGCCCTGGAAACAGGCCGAGGAGCGCGTCAATCACAAAATGCCCCCCCGCCACCTGCCAGTGCGCCTCAACCGCTACATCGCCCAGTCGGGCGTGTGCTCCCGCCGCGAAGCAGATGAACTGATCTCCAAAGGCAAAATCCTCGTCAACGGCGTGCCCGTGACGGAGCTCGGCGCCAAGATCGTTCCTGCCAACGACCGGGTGGAGTACGACGGCAAGACGCTGGAAGCCAAGCGCTTCGTATATATCCTGCTCAACAAGCCCAAGAATATGATCACCACGACCGACGACCCCATGGGCCGCCGGATCGTGCTCGAAGCGATCGAGAAGGCCACCAACGAGCGGGTATTTCCGGTCGGGCGGCTGGACCGCAACACCACAGGCCTGCTGCTGCTGACCAACGACGGCGAGCTGGCCGAGCGGCTGACCCATCCGGCCCACCGCGTGCGCAAGATCTATTCGGTGCGGCTGGACCGCCCCATTACCCCCGAAGATATGAGCAAGCTCATTGAAGGGGTGCCGCTGGATGACGGGCCGGCTCAGGTGGATAAGATCGGGTACGTGGACGGCCAGGACGAGCGCCATGTAGGCGTCGAGATCCACCTTGGCCGCAACCGCATCGTGCGGCGCATGTTCGAGCACCTGGGCTATCAGGTCGAGGCGCTGGACCGCACCATGATCGCCCACCTGACCAAGAAAAACCTGCCCCGCGGCCATTGGCGCGAGCTGACCCGCCAGGAAGTGGAGTTTCTGCGGATGGTGTAAGTACCGCCCAAAAAATAAATTCCGCTGTCGATTCGGTCGTTTGTACGAATACTGCGTCAGAAAAGCCCTCATTTGGCCCGCCAAACCCGGTTTTTCTTCCTTGTCTTCGCACAAATCCCATCGCAGCCTCTGGAGCTTAGTTTTTGAGTGTTGCTACGCGGAGGGCAGGAGCAGCCGCAGGCTGTGCTCAGCTGGCCATGGCATTGGCATTCACCTGGTCCAGAATGCGGACCATGCGGATAATCTGGGCCTCGTCGAAGAGGCCGAAGGGCCCTTGCTCATGCGCATCGGTGAACGGCGGCTGAAAGAGCAGCTGCTTGTCGATCACGCCGTTTTGGGTCAGGTAGTCGATGATGAGCTGGATAAACCGCAGCTGATCAGCCCGGAGGGTGCCGCTGCCGGTAAATTCCGCAAAGGCCTCCTGCGCACTTTCGATGCGCATGCCCAGGATGCTGCGGACGAAGGCACCCAGCGGCTGCGGCCCGTACACAGCCTCGTACTGCGCACGCGACTCCAGCGGGCCGCGCTCGAAGAGCAGCCGCTCCAGTTCCTCCAGTTCCAGGGCCGTAATCGGCTCATTGGTATGCAGCTTCCGGATGGTCAGGTGGTGCCGGTTTTCGCGGATGAACTGCGCTACCCGGCCTCGGTACGCAGCCGAGGTCCCGTAGCCGGGGAGCCATTCCCGGGATACCGAAGGGCCGATCTCGTCCTGCAGATTGGTGTAGATAACGCCCCGGCCTTCCCGGCTGAGGTATTGCACCAGTTCCCGGATCGTTGCCCGAATTTCCTCCAGCCGGGTCTGGGTCAGGGAGGCATACCAGTCCGGGTCCTTCATCGACTCGATGAGCGGACGGGCGCGGGCCACCTCCGGAATTCCGTAGCGGGTGCCGTCGCCGAGCTGTTCGGCGATCCCGACGAGGCGGCTGGTGTAGCGCTCCGTGCTCCGGGTCAGCAGCCGCGCATGCTGCAGCTTGAGCATCAGCAGGTCGAACCAGCGGGCGGCATCATCCTCCGCCTCCGGCACCGGCAAGGGCGAGAGGCGCTCCGAAATTTCGTGCAGATCCTCCGGCGTCAGCTGGTCCCATGCCTCGCGGCGGCGGTAGCGATCCACCCAGGCAAACTGCATCTGCACCTGGAAGCGCTGCGGATCCAGGGCTGCAATGGCCCCGTGCAGCAGGTCGCGGTAGCGCCGGGCCAGCTCCAGATCGCCGGCCTCGCCGGTGGCCATCAGCAGCGCGCTCACCTGCAGGCGGGCATTGAAAATCTCCTGGCTCAGCGGCTTGGCGCGCACGGGCTCGCGTTCGTCTGTCTGAAGGCCGAAAAACTCGAAGTTCTGGCAGACATCGAACACGTAAAACGTCGTCTTGTGCTGTCCGGGCCCGAACATATCGGGGCAGAGCCGCGTGCCGCGCCCGATCATCTGCTCGAACTTGGCCCGCGAGCGCACCACCTTGAAAAATACCAGGTTCAGCACCCTCGGCGCATCTACGCCGGTATCCATCATGTCCACCGAGACAGCGATCCGGGGATGCCGTTCGGTATGCGCATCGCAGAAGGCTTCGATGAGCCGCTGGGCGTGCGATACGCCGGTGTGGATCACCGCAATGCTGTCGCCGGGGAGCTCCGGGTAGCGCCGCCGGAAGCGTTCCGCCACAAACTCCGCATGCCGCTGGTTCACTGCGAAGATGATCGTGCGGCCGATCCGGTCGCCGCCCTCGATGCGCAGCCCCTCGGCCATGAGGCGGTCCAGGACCTTGTCCACGGTATCTTCGTTGAAGAGCCACTGGTTGATGGCTTGCTGCCCGATTTCCTCCGGAAACCAGCCGGTAGCCTCGTCGCGGAAGGTCTCTTCATACCGGCGCTGGTCCTCCGGCGTGAGGTCCTGGTAGGCAATTCCGGCACGGGTAAAGCGGGTGGGGATGCTGAATACAGCGGGCGGCACCAGAAAACCGCCCCGGACTGCCTCATCCAGCGGAAAATGAAAGGTAGGGTCTCCGGAAGGGCAGTCGAACAGACTGAAGGTGCTGCGGTCGATGAAATCGATCGGGGTAGCCGTCATGCCCACGACCAGCGCGTCGAAGTAGGCAAAAATCGCCTGGTAGCGGTCATAGATGGAGCGGTGGGCCTCGTCGATGAGGATCAGGTCGAAGTGGCCGGTGCCGAAGCGGCGGCTGCCGCCGTCGAGCCGGGCGGCATCGATCTGGTTCATCATGGTGGGGTAGGTGCTGAACACCAGGCGGGTGGTTTCATCTTCCTGCTCCTGGGTCAGGTCGATGGCGGTCACGTGGGGGAGCTGCTCGGCAAAGCTCTTCTTGGCCTGGGTCACGAGGGCATTCCGGTCGGCGAGGAACAGGGTCCGGCGCACCCAGCCCATGCGCATCAGCACCTCCACGAGGGCGGCGGCGGTCCGGGTTTTGCCGGCGCCGGTGGCCATGACCATGAGGGCGGCGCGTTTGTGCCCGCGCAGGCCGCCTGAGCCCTCCACGGCCAGCGATTCGAGGATGCGGCGGATGCCTTCCTGCTGGTAGGCACGGCCTGCGATGCGGGCATCGATCCCGGCGTGGCGCAGGTCCTGGCGGGTGCGGCGCTGCTGGACGAGCCATTCGAGGTCGTCCCGGCTGTAGAATCCGTACACAAGCCGGGGCGCGGAGTAGAAGGCGTCGTCCCAGATCTGGATGCGGAGGCCGTTGGAGACGAAGATGACGGGCCGCTGGCCGTACATCTGCTCCAGGCAGTCGGCGTAGAGGCTGGCCTGGTGCAGGCCCTGGGCTTCGCTGGCGCTGGCGCGCTTGGCCTCGATGACGGCAAGGGGCAGGCCGCTGCTGCTCCAGAGCACATAGTCGGCGAAGCCGTTGCCGCGCGGGTTGTCGCGGGTCAGGGGCATGCCCTTGACCGGGAACTCCAGTTCGTAGCCGGGCCGGAGGTCTGTCCAGCCGGCATCGCGCAGGGCAGCATCGATGAGGTGGCTGCGGGTTTCGGCCTCGGTGTATTCGGCGGCGAGGGGCTGGCTGCGGCGCCGGGCTTTGCGGGATTCGAGCTCGGCGCGCTGTGCGGCAAGGGCGGCCTCGTATGCGGCGCGGGCGGCCTCGCTTTCGCGGGCAGCCTCCTCCCGTTCCCGGCGCAGGGCCTGCTCGCGGGCCAGGGCCTCGGCGGCTTCCTGGCGGGCCCGCTCCAGCTCGGCCTGCATGGCGGCCAGCTGGCGGGCGGTCTCGTCTGTGCGGGGGATGAAGCGCTCGTCGAATGCGCCGGGCAGGTCCGGCTCCGCCTGCGAGTAGTCGCGGGCAAACCATTTGACGAAGGCGTAGAGGTAACGGAGGCTGCGGAGGGCTTCTTCAGGCTGGACCTGCTTGCCGTAATGCGCGGCGCGGTTGCCGGTTTTGAGCGTGTAGCCCAGCACGCCGTCGAGCAGGTGGCGCGGCGCAAGGGCCTGGAAATCCGGCTGCTGCAGGAGGCTGGACAGGCTGTCGTTGTAGGGCATCCCCATGCTTTCGAGGCGGTAGATCTGGTGCACGCAGGTCTCCAGCGCCAGGCGGCTGTACTGCCCGGACGATACGGGCTCCGTATAGACCCGCTGCTCGGCGAGGGCCAGGCAGCGGTGAAGCTGTTTCCA
>JANRID010000066.1:0-58052 GCA_033765305.1 Bacteroidia bacterium | reverse complement strand
GCTCGACGGCAGCGCGGAGGCCGCGCTGGAGCAGATCCGGGCGAAGCGCTACGGGCACCGCTTCCTGGGCCAGGGCCAGCCGGTCACGGCGGTCGGCATCAGTTTTTCCTCCGAGCAGAAGGCCGTCGCCGGGTGGAAAGCGGCGGACTACAGCAGCCTGTTTGCTGAAGGATAAGGTTCAGCTGCCGCGCCTGCGGCAGTTTCGGATAAATTCCCGCTCCACCTGCTTCGGGTTGTCGATCAGCTCGTAGAACTGCTCCAGGTATCGGACGGCCTGCTCCGCACGCTCCGGCTTCAGCTGCGGGGTGCTTCGGTACAGCTCGAAGAGTTCCGCTTTGTGCTGCCGGAACACGTCGAAAGCCTGCTGCAGCTCCGCCTCCTCCCGGCAATAGCCCCGGTACAGGCGCTGCCGTACCGTGCCGATATTGAGCTGCTCGTTCGGCAGGGCATACGGCGCATCGATGATGCCGCTCCAGTCGAAGTCGTAGGGCACGGCAATCGGCTGGCCGAAGAGCCCGCCCTGCAGCACGGCAATATTGTGCAGCCCTGGCACAGACCAGTCTGTATTGCCGATCAGGTACTGGAATACATACATCAGCGTTGCGTAGCGCCGCTCCGTATCTTCGCCGTGCACCCCCTCCTTTTCCACCTTGAACATCCCCAGCCGGCGCGCCAGCGCATCCTCGGGCTCGATGCAGAAGCCCAGGTGCGAAAAGGGCTTCATCCGCCCGGAAGGATCGACGTAGTCGATCGAGAGCAGCCGGACGCGGAAGCTGCTGTCGGTCAGGATGCGGAACATGCGGTAGAGCAGATATTCCTCTACCAGATACTGCTGAAAGACAGGCTTGTCCGGTTCGCAGGGCAGGACCAGCTTGACTTTTTCGAGCCCGGCGAAGAGGGGGCTGTAGGGCACGGCCGTGTCGAAGCGCATGCGCAGGGGCGGCATGGGGCAGTGGGTCCGGCGGTAATTGCCGCGCACGCGGATCTGGATGGGTGCCCGCATCGTATCGGTGCCGGCGCGGTGCACGAGCACCGCAGGCAGTTCGTCCGGCGAGCTGAGGTTTTTGGTACGCAGCAGGGTCTTCCAGTCTGCTTCGATCCGGAGGTGCAGAACCGAGTCATGGCTGAAGAGCGGCAGCGGAGGCTGTTTTTCCTGGGCGGAGGCTATGCTGCAAAGCAGCATGCCTGCCAGCATCAGATGAAAGCGGATCATATGGCAGGGGGTATAGCGGAGATGGGGTGAATCAAGGTCTGCACCGGCGGACCGGCAGGCACATGGGCACGCTCCTCGGCTAGCATCCTGCCTTCCGCCTCCCGGATCAGAACGGTCGATACGCGGGTGCCATATTCCGGGCTTTGGATGAACACCGGCGACAGGCGCCGCTCCCATTCGAGGGGCACGCCTGTCTGAGGCAGCTGATCGTCCGGGGCCGGGCTGGGATCGAGCAGCAGGGCGAAGAGCGCTTCGCGGATCGCGTCTGCCTCATCGAGCGCCAGCGATGCCTCCAGCGCCCTGCGGGCGCGCAGCAGCTTGGGCCAGGGCGTATCCAGCAGGCGGTTGCTGAGGCCGTATACGCCCGGCGCGAGGGATTGCGGCGGGCCGCCGCGGTTGGAGTACCAGGCCAGCGAGTCCCGGTCGCCGGCCAGCAGGTTGAAGCCGGCGTAGGCGCTGGCATGCAGCGCCAGCTCCCCGGCAAATGCTGCCGGTGCCGCCCCGCCGGCCAGATAGGCCAGCGGCAGCTGCCCCCGCGAGGGCGCGCCGGGCTTGCGCTCCGACGGGTCCCGGTAATTGGTTACCAGCGCCCAGCGCCCGCTGCGGTCCAGCCCCAGCCAGGTGCCGCCCGCTTCGAGGTCGCGGCCGCCCCAAAACTCCGGGCTGCCGGCCTGCCAGCCCGCCCGGGCCGCTCCCCGTGCATAAAACTCGTCCCGGTTCGCGGCCAGCACGAGGGGAAACCGGGGATGCACCTTCCAGGCTACAACGGCCAGACACATAGCTAGCGCTCAGATGAGGGTCGGCCTGCAAAGTACAGCATTGCACGTCCAGGATCAAGCATCCGGAAACGAAAGACGGCGCAGCGTCCGCTGCCGGACACCGCGCCGCCGCCTCAATGGCCGCCGATTATTTGATGTACTTCTTCACGAAGTCCTGCTGGAAGCGGATCCGCTCGTCCTCCGTCGCCATTTCGAAGCGGTACCCTTCCCCGGCCTTGCCCTTGTCGATCGCAGCCTGGAGGATATTGTTGTACTCGTCGTAGTACGATGAAAGCGTCCGGATGGTCCCTTTCTCAAACTGGAAGTACACCCAGTTGAATTCGTCCACCTCCAGGTAGATCGTCAGCTTGTCTTCCTCCTGATTGCCCTCCGCATCGATATTGCCGAACTGATAGACGATCTTGGCGCCGATGATCTTGTTCACCGGCTTGCCCGCAATGCCGATCAGCCCCACCTCCGAATCGGAGTACAGCGCCTTGAAGGTGCGGTCGTAGTGGAAATTGACGCCCGACAGCAGCAGGGAATATGGCAGCTGCTCAGCCAGCTTGATGTCCGTGTACACCATCGCGTTCTGGACATTGGCAATGAACTTGCCGGTTTCCCGCTCCGTTTTCTGCCCTTCGTCCAGCAGCTCGGAAATGCTTTCCAGGAAGGAGCGCTGGTTGAAGTCGATGTTTTTGTTGGAGGCGGTCAGGTACACGAGGTTGTCCGCCAGCTTCTGGAAGGCCTCGATGGGAATCACGCTCAGATCCGCTGCCATGACCAGATCGGTCGATACCTCTTTTTTCCGCAGATCCTCCTTCCAGGCCCCGGCCATTTTCATGGTGAGGGTTTTTTCGCGGAAATGGTAGGGGAAATTGAGGTAGCCCTGCGAGGTGATGGTATTGGCGGCATCGTTGAAGCTGACGGTGGCGCCTTTGAACACCTGGTTTTTGAGCTTTTCGCGCGAGCCGATGCGGAATTCCTTGCGGCGGCGGTCGAAGGTCAGGCCGCCCGATGCGCTGAGCACCTCCAGGTCGTCGTCGTCCTCCTTGGCCTGGAGGAAGTTGGAATAGAAGGTCCGGTTTTCAGGCACATAATTCAGGCCGACCGTCAGGTTTTCGTTGGCTTCGTTGGTCAGGTCGTCGGCAATGGGAATAAATACCGAATCCGGGTCCACGATGGTTTTCTCGAAGTTGAACCAGGCACCCTTGAACACCGGGTTTTCCGATTCGATCTTCACCTCCCCCTCGAAGCTCAGGAACTTGCGGGAGGCGTCCAGTTCGGCATTGCCCCGGAAAAAGATGCGCTCCGTGAGGTAGAAGGCGTCGCTTTCCCGGATGATGCCCGATGCGACAGTCGTGCCGTCCTCCACGCGGATGTTGTCGAACTCGATGTACTGGCCCTTGCCGTTGACCTCGATGTAATTGTACTTGCCGCTGCCCTGGTACTGCTTGCGCGACTCCACCCGCACCACGGCGTCGTAGATCTTGTGCAGCTTGCTGTCGCGGTCGGCCTCGACGACAGCATTTTCGATGGGCCGCAGCATGCCGTCGGGCTGAATGACCACCTTCTGATCGGGCGGGGTGACGATGGCGTCGGCCACATAGAGGAAGGGCACCCCGTTGACCAGGATTTCGCGGTTATCGATGCCGTAGTAGGCATCCTTGCCGGTAAACTGCAGGCTGTCCTTGGCCGGATCGGTGGAGACGAAGTAGTTGTCGCGGGCGTAGGCGCTTGCGCCCTGGAGCTTGAGGTCGTTGGTGGCGCGGGCGAAGGCGCCTTTCTGAAGGCTGGTGGCAAACTGATGGCCGGGAAACTCGGCCAGGCGCGCCTCCGGCTGCCTGGATTCGAATGCCGAGGTATGCCGCCAGACATCATACTTGATGTCCACGTTGCGGGCGATGAAATGCACATCGGAAGAGTCGGCGGGATCGGCGATGATGAAATCGCTGCCCGGCGCCACGAAGTCCATTTCATTGAAGATGATGCTGTCGCCCCGCACCCGCACCTGGCCGAGCGCGATTTCCCCGTCGCCCACCATGCCCTTTTCCGTGATGGAAAGCGTGCCGGTAAACTTGCCCTGGCCGTCGAAGACCGAAAGCGCCTCGTAGGTGGAGCTCACTGCGAGCGCGTTGCGCTTGGTGTACCACTTATACACGGCGGAGTTGGCATCTACCTGCGGAAAATACACCCCTCCCCGGTAGCCGCGCTTGAGATTGAAGTAGTTCACATTCGCCATCACCGAGTCGAAGTGGAAGACGAAGGAATCCGAGCGGGCAATCGTGCCCAGGTACTCCACGGTGCCGTCGCCGCGCAGTCCGTTGTTGTCCAGGATAATGTCGCTGAAGAAGCGCCCGTTGTTGTTGTAGATCGGATAGCCTTCCGGCGGCGCCTGCTTGCGGAATCCGAGCGTGAAGTCCTCCATCACCTGCAGCTGCTGCCGGAACGCGGGGAAGATCTCGGATGAGTAAAACTCCCCGTCGAAGAGCAGGCTGGTGCCGTTGAAATCTTCGAGGCTGTCCAGCACGAAGGGATCCACGGCGTAGTACATCTGCTTTTTGTCGTACACGCCGCCCTCGATGGCCGGATCGTCCCAGTACAGGTAGGAGTTGGACCAGGAGTCGAAAACCGGGTACTGGCGGTACTGCTTGCGCTTCTCGCCGCTTTTGTTGTAGGGATTGTCGATGTGGATGACCCCGGTCACGCCTTCGAACACCGTCTGGCTCAGCGCGCGCTCCAGGGGCGTAGGCACATAGCCTTCGGGCGGGTTGCGCACGAGCTCGAAGCGGATCGAGTCGATGGAATCACAGCGGATGCTGTAGCTTTCGTAGTCGAAGGTAAAGCTGGGCCGCTCCGGCGAGGCGTAGAAGTTGAGCTTGCCCGCAGCCATGACCCCGCCGAAGTTCAGGTTGCGGTTTTCCTGCACGGTCACCCGTGCGTTGGCCGGCACTACCCGCACATACACCGAGTCGCTGAGGGTAAAAAAGCGCACCCCGCGCATCTCGATGTCCATCGTCTCCATATTCAGCACGGCATGGCTGCCGGTATCGACCTTGGAGATGATCTGGATGGCGTCGAAATCCTTCTTCTGGCGCGCAGCCATTGCCCAGTTCATCAGCTTGGGCAGGGGCTTGATTTCCCGCGACCTGGAGTTGTAGGTAATGAATCCCGATCCTTCCAGCATCGGCAGCGAGCGCTCGAAGGCCGTCAGCTGGTCCATCATGCGGTAAGCAGGGTCGGCGAGGATTTTTTCGGGAAAAATCGGCTCCTCCGGATGCTCCACATGGTAGCGGTATATCACCCCGATGGGATTGAAGGGCAGCACCCCCTTGAACTGGTCGAAGCGGGCCTTGGTGAAATAGTCGAACGACTCGATGGCTGACACCTTGTTCTCGCGGTCGATAAAGGCCGTAAAGTCGATTTTGTCGTTGCGCAGGTCCCAGTTGATGCTCTCGAAATAGAGGAAATATTCGTGGTAGGAGCTGATGAACGGAATGCTGCGCAGCGCGCTTTTTTTGGGCTTTTTGAGCGTCACCGTCGAATCCTTGACCGTATAGAGCACGTCCATGCTGGGGTGGTAGAGGCTGTCGCCGCCGGAGGTGTAGAGCGCAGCTTCCACCAGCTTGCCGACGAGCTTGGTCTGGTCCAGCACGAAGGACTCGCCCCGGAGGCGCATGGCCGCCTGGCCTTTGCGGAGAATCTCCAGCTTGGCCGGCACATGCTCCAGCTGTTTGCCCGCATACAAGTCCGATTCGTCGCCGGTGAGGCTGCCTACGGCCGGCCAGGCCGGCACCTCCTCGGCACTTTCGAGGTCCGTGTCGCTTTCGGAGAAGGTGGCAGCTTCGGAGGAAGCCGTTGCCCATCCCGACTCGTCCCATCCGTCCGAGCGGGACTCGTCTGCCTTGTAGTCGCTGGCCGAATATCCGGCGTACCATCCGTCGGGGTCCGCCGGCGCGGCGGGCTCCGGCATGTCGACCCAGACGTCGTAGGCGGAGCCGATGAGGCGGGTGCCCATCATCGAGAATCCGCCCTCGTAGCGCACGTTGGGGATGAAATTTTCAATGACGACACCGCCCTCGTGGCTTTTGAAATAGGGGTAATTGGCTGTGTTGATATTCCGGAATCCGATATTGGCATCCTCGAAGCGTCCTTTGACGGGCGTTTTCAGGAGGCTGTTGTAATGCAGCAGCACGGTATCCACTTCCACGAAGCCGTAGTTGAGATTCAGCTTGTAGGCCCCGAAGTCGCAGTACACATCCTGCGGGTCGAGCTTGAGCTTTTCCCAGGTCACGCGGCCGCCGCTGCCGGTGAAGTTGAGCGACAGCAGGTTCAGGTCGCCGGCTGCGCCGCGGATGATGGTGCTGTCTGCCGGCGAGACATAGCGCAGATCGGTCCCGCTGAAGCGCACCACCGGTGCGGCATAGCTCCCGCTGGCATCGCTGAGCGTCACAAACATCAGCCGGGGCGCCTGCTGCGTGGCCTGCCAGGAGAAGCGCGTCCGGCGGACGGGATAGCCGGCCGGCAGGTACTCGGCGAGGCTGCGGAAATACTTGCTTGCCCGCTGCGGCTCCAGATCGGTGATGCACTGCATGGACACCTCCAGGAAATCGTCCATCGGCACCTTGACAGCTGCGCTTCCCGACTGCAGCAGGGCAAAGCACTGGGCGTAGAGCGCCATATCGGTGCCAGGCTTGAGCCGCTTGCTCACCATGAGGTTGACCTGGGTGATCACCTGCGCCTGAAGATCGGGCGGCGCGGCGGCCCACACCGCCGAAAAGGCGTCGGAAGCCTGACGGGCCGCTTCGCTGCGGCTTTGAATCAGCACCCCCGAGAATTCCTGCAGGAACCGGGCAGGGTCGGTGGAGAAGAAATTGACCCCCTGAGCCGGGAGCAGCAGCGGGGCAAAGCACCAGAGCAGGAGGAAGCGGTGAATCGGCGCGCGCATCGTTTCTTGAAGATTACGGAATGCAACAGGGAAGTGGCAGCAGAATACAGGCAATCGGCAGCGTTCAGCCGGGCTGCCGGAAGGCCAGGGCCGTCCAGCGGTTCTCCTCCAGGGTACGCACCGGCAGGAGCCCCAGCTCCGCAGCGCGGCCGGCAAGCTGCGGGACATCGGTTTCGTAGAAGCCGCTGAGCACGAGCCAGCCGCCCGGCGCGAGCCGGGCCGCGTAGGCATGCAGGTCGGCCAGCAGGATATTGCAGGTGATATTGGCCAGGATCATGCTGTAAGCTTCGTCCGGAATGGCCGAGGCGTCGCCCTGGATCAGCCGGAGCGGGGTGCTGTTGATGGCGGCATTTTCGGCGGCATTTTCCATGCACCAGCTGTCGATGTCGATCCCGGTGACGGAGGCTGCGCCCATTTTCCAGGCCAGGATCGCCAGGATGCCAGTGCCGCAGCCCATGTCCAGCACCTGTGCGCCTTGCACGGGCAGCAAGTCGAGCTGGCGCATCATCAGCCGGGTGGTTTCGTGGTGGCCGGTGCCGAAGGACATTTTGGGATCGATGCGGAGGGTATAGCGGAATCCCGGCTCCGGCTCGCGGAAGGAGGGCACCACCTGGCAGAGGCGGTCCACCTGCACACTGGGATAATTGGACTCCCAGTAGGCATTCCAGTTCTGGCCGGGCACCTCGCGGATCTGCCACTCGACTGCCGGGCCCGGCAGCAGGGCCAGCTGCGCAGTGAGGCGCTCCGGCTCGTAGGCGGCGGCTTCCACATAGCCGAGGATGCCGGTATCGGTCTCTTCGAATGCCATAAAGCCAGCCTCTGCCATCAGGGCCATCACCGGCTCGCGCAGCGCCTCGGGCGCTGTCACCCTCGCTTCGATATAATCCATCCTTCGTTGTGGCGTAATGCGTGGTTCGGGAACAGCGGCGGCGTCATGCCGCCGTGCAGCCTATCATAACAACCCCGGCAGCCGCTGCCCTACCGCCGGCAGCCGGCGGCGCTGCTGAACGGGGTGTAGGCGACCGTAAAATCGGCAAACGTCTCCGCTTCTTCGATGAAAATGGTGAAGTCGGCGAAGGCGCGCTGATCTGTCAGGTACCAGTGCCCGGGCTCTACTGCCATGCCTTCCATTTCCTCCCGGAACACCACCAGGTCGGCAAAGGCCTCCAGGTCCTGCACATACACCTTGTAGGTGGCAAAGGCCCGGACCTGCTCCACGTACACCGTGCCGCTGAGGCGGCAGAGCTCGCGCGGGGGCGGCGCAGCCGGGCGGGGCGGCTGCACAAGCGTAAAACAGGCGGCGAGGAGGTTCAGGTACCACATACGGCTCAAGGTCAGCTTCAAAGATAGGCTGAATCTGCGAGTATAACGCAGCCGCAGGGCGGGTATTTTGGCCGGGAAGCCCTGCGGCGGAAATTTGCGCAGCCGGTCAAGCCAGCCCGGAAAAGGGCAAAAAAAACGGAACCGCATGCAGCCTTTGGGCTCCGATCTGTATCTTGCGTCTATGAGACCCATCCTGACTGCCTGCATGCTGCTGGTGCTGGCCTGTTCCGCATCCGCACAGTCCTACACCATCAGCGGCTACGTCCGCGACGCGGCTTCCGGCGAAGCCCTCATCGGCAGCACCCTCCAGGCTACGGCTCCCGGCGCCCCCCGGCGCGGCGGCTTCACCAACTCCTACGGCTTTTTCTCCCTGACCCTGCCCGCCGGCAGCTACCGGCTGATCGCCTCCTACATCGGCCATCAGCCTGATACCCAGGAGATCCGCCTCGACCGCAGCCTGAGCCTCGACATCCGGCTCCAGGAGATCGGCGCCACCGTCGCCGAGGTGGTCATCTCCGCAGCCAAAGACGCCAACGCACAGGCCGTCAAGAGCACCCAGATGGGGCAGATCAATCTCAATGTCCGGGACATCCGCCTCGTGCCCACCCTCGGCGGCGAAACAGACATCCTCAAGGTGATGCAGCTCCTGCCCGGCGTCACCAAGGGCGGCGAAGGCAGCACCTCCATCCTCGTGCGCGGCGGCGACCCCGACCAGAACCTCATCCTGCTCGATGAGGCCGTGGTGTACAACGTCAGCCACCTCTTCGGCTTTTTCTCCGTCTTCAACCCCGATGCCCTCAAGGATGTGAACCTGCTCAAAGGCGGCTTCCCCGCCCAGTACGGCGGGCGCCTTTCCTCCGTCATCGATATTACCATGAACGAGGGAAATATGAAGTCCTGGCACGTGAAGGGCGGCATCGGCCTGCTTTCCTCCCGCCTGACGGTGGAGGGGCCGATCATCAAGGACAAAGCATCCTTCATCGTATCGGGCCGCCGCTCCTACATCGACCAGGTGCTGCGGCTGGTGCGGGTGCCGGTGCCGTATTATTTCTACGACCTCAATGTCAAGGCCAACTATATCATCTCCGAAAAGGACCGCCTCTACCTCAGCGGCTATTTCGGCGACGATGTGCTCTATACGCCCCGGCAGCTCACAGACGACTCGGCCGGCATCGGCGAGATCGATTTCGGGTTCCGGCTGGGCAATTTTACCTCCACCCTCCGCTGGAACCACCTCTTCAGCCCGCGGCTGTTCTCCAATACCTCGCTCATTTTCACCCGCTTCAAGTACAATATCAACGGCGATTTCGAAGACAACAGCATCTTCATCGGCTCGGATGTGAACGATATTGCCCTGAAGTCGGACTACAGCTACTACCTCAGCCCGGAGCACACCCTGCGGTTCGGGATGAATGTCATCGCGCACCGCTTCCGGCCCAATGTCATCAGCGCCGAAGGCGATATCGACCAGATCATCGAGGAGCGCGAGCCGGACCCGCTGCTTTCGCAGGAATATGCGGTCTATGGCCTGCATGAATGGCAGCTCCTGCCGCAGCTCCGTGTCAACTACGGCCTGCGCCTCAGCGCCGCCAGCGTGCAGGGCGCTTTCTATGCCAATGCCGAGCCGCGCATCGCAGGCGTCTGGGTGCTCAACGACCGCAACTCCTTCAAGGCCGGCTATACCCGCATGGCGCAGTACGTGCACCTGGTCTCCAGCTCCACGGTGGCCCTGCCGACCGATCTCTGGTATCCGGTCACCGACCAGATCCGCCCGCAGCATGCCGATCAGGTCGCAGGCAGCTTTACCCACAACTTCGAGAAGGCCGGCCTGCTGTTCACCGTGGAAGGGTATTACAAGCGCATGCGCAACCTGACCGAATACCGCGAGGGGGCCAATCTGATCCTGAACGACAAGTTTCAGGACGAGCTGCTCCAGGGCAAAGGCTGGGCCTACGGATCGGAGTTCCTGCTCAAGCGGGATGAGGGCCGGATCACCGGCTGGATCGGCTACACGCTGTCCTTCAGCCGCCGCCAGTTCGACGGGCTCAACGGCGGCGAGGCCTACTGGGCCAAATACGACCGCCGCCACGACCTCTCGGTGGTCGCCATCTGGAAGATCTGGGACCGGCTGACGTTCTCCGCTGTGTACAGCTACCTCTCCGGGGCGCGCTTTACGCCCCAGATCGGGCAGTATCTCATTCCCAATCCCTCCCTGACCGGCGTCGAGATCGTGCCCATTTACAGCAAACGCAATGAAATCCGCCTCAGCAGCGCCCAGCGGGTGGATGTGACCCTTACCCTGAGCAACAAGCCCACGAAAAAGCTGCATTCGGAATGGTCCATCGGCTGCTACAACCTGCTCAACCAGCCCACGCCCATCCGGGTGCGGATCGATCTGGATGAGAACGGCGCCCTGCGCTACTCGCAGCCCAGCTTCCTCGGACGGGTGCTCTCCATTGCCTGGAACTTTGAACTGTAATCTTCTCCGCAGCCTGATTGCCCTATCCTATGCAAACTGCCCGTACCTTCCGCAGCTTTTTCCGCCTGGCCCTGCTGCCCGGCATTGCCCTCGCGCTGCACGCCTGCATCCCCGATCCGGTGGCCATCGAGATTCCGCAGGCTGAGCCCAAGCTGGTCGTCGCCAGCCAGATGCTGCCCGGCAATTTCCTGCTGGTCAACGTCAGCCGCAGCTTCGGAGCATTGGAATACGCTCAGGATCAAAGTGATACGCTTTCGGACGACCTCCTGGAGCGCATCCTGGCCGACAGCGCCCGCGTGGTGCTGAGCTGGCCCGGCGGCCGCGACACCCTGCTCGGCGTCGGAGCAGGCACCTACATCGGCAGCGCCGAACTCATCCCGGACGAAACCTATACCCTGGAGGTATTCGACTCGCTCTCGGGTGCTTCGGTGAGCGCCATCGCCAGCGTGCTGCCGCCGGTGGCGCTGGATTCTGTGCGCTGGCGCTACAATATCCGGGAAACCGCCTTCGGCGATACCACCTTCCGCGATACCCTGATCGATCTCATCATCGAATTTACGGACCCCGCAGGACCGCATGCCTACATGCTCAACGCCTACCGCGTGCGCGTCCCGGACAGCAATGCCCTGACCAACCTGTTCAATACCGGCACCGGCATTCCTACGATCGCGCTCAACGACCGGCTCTTCACCAGCCCGGTGTACCGCGATACCATCACCTATGACGCATTCCGGCCCGGCGATACCCTGGCTGTGGCCTTGTCCAGCATCAGCCAGACGTATTACGACTTCCTGACCGCCCGCCAGCGCAGCGGCACGAGCATCTTTGCCCTGCTGCTGCGCGAACCCATCAGCTTCCCGAGCAATATCCAGGGCGGATACGGCTTTTTCAACCTGCATCTGCCCTCGCTCCGGCTGCTGATCACGGAATAGGCAGGCTTATTCCCGGATAGGCGGCGGCACGATGCCTGCCTCGCGGAGCTTGCGCTGCTCGGCCTCCCGGCGGGCTTCCAGATCTTTCTGGCTGAGCTTGCTGTTGTATTTCTCTGCCAGCCCGATATTCCGGACCCAGGTAAACTCGCCCGGCCCGCGCTCGTAGCGCAGCGCATCGTACGAGCCGTCCGGCCCCATCTCGAAGATCTCCTCCAGCGGCGCCCGCCCGGCGCCTTTGGGGCTGGCTAGGTGGTCGTACACGATCATCTGCTGCTTGCCGGTTAGGCCCGCCTTGACGTAGGCATAGTTGAGGGTGAACGGCGCGTACTCGGAGTAGCGGAACAGGGCGCGGAACTTGGGAATCACCGGATCGAAGTAGAATACATTCGCCCCGAAGATCACGCGGGTCTTGTCCTTGGGATCGAAGGAAAGCACGTCCACAAACTTGAGGTTGCTGCGCTGATCCAGGCCGTTCCAGCCCATGAGCAGGTAGAAATCCTGGCGGACTTTCTTCACCTTGCCTCCGGCGCCGATTTGCTTCGGATCGAAATACTTCAGGCTGTAGCGGGGAATATGCGTGTGGTAGCGGGGCGGATAGTACAGCCCGCCGAGCCAGCGGTTGTTGTCGAAAACCATGTTCTCCGCCCCGGCGGGGATTTCAGGCATTTCCACCAGGGGAATGACGAGGTATTCCGTCTGCCCGTTTTCCACATACCGCCGCTGCACCACCCCGAAATAGTAATGCGACTGCTGGCCGTAGTACTGCTCCGGATGCTGCTGATCGACAATCTGCCAGGTAAAAATCCGGAAACTGCGGTCTTCAGGCGAAAGCCGCGAGATGGTCGTCAGGGAGTCGAACGGATAGGTGTAGCTCTCCGGGCGCTTGAGGGTCTCGATGAGGAGGCGGGAAAATTCGCGGTTGCGCTGCTTTTTGACCTCCAGCGAGGGATGGTCGAGCATCTCGGCAGCCCAGACCTTCAGCTGCCGCTCGATGGAAGGGAGATCGGAGGCCTGAGCAGCCAGCACAGCCGGCAGCAGGCTGATGAGCGCGGCGAGGCCGCAGCGGCGGAATAGCGCCATACCATGCATGCACATTCGGATTAGGCGGGCCAATATCGGCCCTGTGAGCGGAGATGTCAACCCATGCAGGCAGTAAACGGATGCGGCAGCCCGCTTCGTGCAGGCCGCCGCATATAATACAACCCGGCCGGGATTTTCCCTATGCGCGCTGCGCCGCTTCGGAGCGCTGCGCCAGGTCCACCCCGCGCAGCAGGTCAGCTGCTTTCTCTGCGATCATGATCACCGGCGCATTGGTATTCCCCGAAATTACCCTGGGCATGATGGAGCAGTCCGCTACGCGCAGCCCTTCGATGCCCCGCACCCGGAGCTGGTCGTCCACGACAGCCATCGCATCATGCCCCATTTTGCAGGTGCCCGCCGGATGATAGCAGGTCTCGACCTTGGTGAGAATGTGATGAATCAGCTCGTCGTCCGACTCGTGCCGCTCCGGAAAGCTCATCCGCACCCGGTAGGCATCGAAGGAATGCGAAAAAAACAGCTCTTTCGCCATCCTGACGCCGCGCAGCAGGGTCTCCAGATCTTCCGGCGCTTCCAGATAATGCGGATCGATCCGGGGGGCGGCGAGCGGATCGGCCGAGCGCAGCGTCACCTCGCCCACACTCTTCGGGCTGAGCAGCGTAGGCAGGATCGAGTAGCCGTCCACCTGCTTGGGGAAGGTCGAAGGATCGTGCATGTCCTGGCCGTGGGCCGGCGCAAAATGCAGCTGGATATCGGGCCGGTCGCAGTCCGGGCGGGTTTTGAGGAAGGAGCAGGCCGCCAGCGGGCTGGCCGAAAAGGGGCCGGTGTGGAAAATCAGGTACTGCAGCAGGTTGCCGGGGGTCTCGGCGGTATTGAAGGAAACCGGCTGATTGGCGATGCAGGAGGTGCCAATGATCAGGTGATCCGTGAGATTCTGGCCCACCCCGGGCAGGTTCAGCTCGGTGCGGATGCCGTGCTCGCGCAGGTGGCCCTCCGGGCCGATGCCCGAAAGCATGAGCAGCTGGGGCGAGGCAAAGCTGCCCGCGCTGAGCACAACCTCTTTCGAGGCATAGGCAGTCACGGTCTGGCTCCCCTTGTGCAGGATCTCCACCCCGACGGCCCGGCCGTCCTGCAGCAGCACGCGGCGCGTATGCGCCTGGGTCATGACCTGCAGGTTGGGGCGGCGCATCACCGGCCGCAGAAAGGCATTGGAGGTGCTCCAGCGGCGGCCTTCTTTGATGGTAAACTGAAATACGCCGGCACCTTCCTGCTGGGGGCCGTTGAAATCCGGCGTGGCGCTGTAGCCCAGCTCCACGTGCGCATTCACGAAGGCGCGCGTGACCGGCGAGTTCCACGACTGCGAATAGGTGACATTCAGCGGGCCGCCCTGCCCGTGAAACTCGTCGCGGAGCTGCTCGTTGTGCTCGGACTTGGTGAAATAGGGCAATACCTCCCGGTAGCTCCAGCCCCGGTTGCCGGCGGCAGCCCAGTCGTCGTAGTCTTTGCGGTTACCGCGGATGTAGGCCATGCAGTTGGTGGAGCTGGACCCGCCGAGGGCCTTGCCCCTCGGCTGATGCATGCGCCGGTTGAGCACATGCGGCTGCGGCTCCGTACGGAACGCCCAGTCCACCGGGCTGTTGTGCAGATAGCTGTACGCCGCAGGCGTCTGCACCTTGAAGCGGCGGTCACTGCCGCCGGCTTCGAGCAGCAGCACGCGGGTGCCCGGATCTTCCGACAGGCGGCTGGCGAGCACGCAGCCGGCAGAGCCGGCCCCGACAATAATATAATCGAAGGTCATATCACGAGTATGTAGCAGCGTCCTGAATAGTATGCTTGCATACCATTCAGGTTCAAATATGGCGATCGCGCCGCAATTTTCCCAATCTCCTGCCGGGAGATTTCCCTTAGCCCGCTTTCCGCGCCGGCAGCAGCGCCTGGACCAGCAGCGAGATCGCCATGACCGCCACGCAGCCGATCAGATTGAGCCAAAGAAAGCCGATGTCCAGCCAGGCGAAAGCCCTGCGGGTCGCCTCCATCTGCGGCAGCACATAGCAGGCCACCACCACGAGCTCGGCCAGGATCGCCGCCGGAAATACCGCCCGGCCCTGCACCCGCCGCAGGAAAAAGGCCGTGACGAAAATGCCCAGGATAGTCCCGTAAAACAGCGAGCCGACGATATTCACCGCCTGGATCAGGTTGCCGAAGCGGCCTGCAATGAGGGAAAATCCGATGGCGATGAAGCCCCAGAGCAGCGTGAGCAGCCGCGAGACGCGCACCAGCTTGATCTCGCCGCTGCCGTTGCGCGCAAGCCGCTGGTAGAAATCCACCACCGTGGTCGCAGCCAGCGAGTTGATCTCGGCAGAGACCGACGACATCGCTGCCGCGAAGATCATGCACATCACCAGCCCCAGCAGCCCGGCAGGCATATGGTGCAGAATAAAGGAGAGAAACACATAGTCGCGGTCGTCGGGGCGCTTGCCGTCGGGGCTGTGCCGTGCGATGAGGTCCAGTCCCTGGCTGCGCAGGCTGCGCTGCAGCGAATCCGCCTCCCGCACCGCACCGCGGAGCGCACTGCCGTCTGCCTCCCCGGACTCCAGCCATGTGCGGTACAGCGCGGCTTTCTCCGCATGCACGCGCTGGTACTCCGCCTCCACCGCCTGGAGCTGCGCCCCGTCCGCACTCGCCAGCGTGCGCTGGCGGAGCTGCTCGTTGAAAAACACGGGCGGCGCATTGAACTGGTAAAACACGTACATCAGCACCCCCACGAGCAGGATCAGAAACTGCATCGGCACTTTGAATACGCCGTTGAACAGCAGGCCGATGCGGATCTCGGCCATCGAACGCCCGCCCAGGTAGCGGCTTACCTGCGACTGGTCGGTGCCGAAGTACGAGAGCTGCAGGAATGTGCCTGCGATCAGGCCTGAAAACAGGTTGTAGCGGTCGCGGACAAACTGGTCCCAGGTGCCGGGCAGGGTAATGGCATCGAGCTTGCCCATGCTGCCGGCCAGGCGCATCGCATCGCCCAGCGACACATCCGCCGGCAGTTTCCACACCATCATAGCGCCCGCAGCAATCATGCCCAGCAGAATGATGAACATCTGCTGCTGCTGGGTCTGGCTGACCGCAGCATTGCCGCCGCTGACGGTGTATGCGACCACCAGCAGCCCCATGACGATGCAGGTGCTTTCGACTGGCCATCCGAGCAGTGCCGCGAGGATGAGGGAAGGAGCAAAAATGGTCATGCCGGCTGCCAGCCCGCGCGAAAGCAGAAAGAGCAGCGCCGCCAGCAGGCGCGTAGGCAGGTTGAAGCGGCTTTCGAGGTATTCATATGCCGTGAACACCCCCAGCCGCCGGTAAATCGGAATGGCGACAATCGAAATCAGCACCATGGCCACCGGCACCCCGAAGTAAAACTGCACGAAGCGCATCCCGTCGTCGTAGGCCTGGCCCGGCGTGGAGAGGAAGGTGATCGCACTGGCCTGCGTGGCCATGATCGACAGCCCGATCATCCACCATTTCAGGTTGTAGTCGGCCAGCAGATAGCCCTTCATGCCCTGCTGGTGGCGGTTTTTCCACACGCCGTAGAGGACGATGAACAGCGTCGCCCCGATCAGTACAAGCCAGTCGAGCCAGTTCATCCGGATATGCGGCCTAAGAGGTACAACAGCCCGATGGTCAGCAGCAGCTCGCCCAGCACGAAGAGGTAGAGCGGCCGCCACGAATGCAGGAAGGGCGCAATGTTGCGCAGCCCTTCAAGATCTTCTGTATCAGCAAATTCCGGCTGATAGCCGGGGGCTGGAGCAGGCTTCATGGCGCGGGCGTTAGCGTGCGGGGGCAGATGCAGGGGCATGAGACAGGGACAGCAGGTTGGCAAAGAGCCGGCCTGCGCCCGGCACCCCAGCCGGGAGCTGCCGGAAGAACGAGAGCGCAGTGTACACGAAGTACCCTTCGCCATGCCTGGCTACGAGCAGGGCTCCCTGGCGGGCGGGCTCGCCGGGGTCGCTGCAGGCCAGCAGCGGCGTGTACGCATCATCCCAGGAGGCCGGGAAATACAGGCCGATTTCCTGCACCCAGCCTTTGAAATCCGCCTCGCGGATCGCATTCGGGAAGCTGAGGGCCGGATGCTCCGGCGCCAGCAGGGTCACCGGGGCCGTCTCGTCCGACACCCGGTCGCGGGAGATGCTGAAGCGGTAGGGCCCGATCTGGCTGCTCCGCATGTCGTAGTTGGTGTTGTACTGGGCGATAAACACGCCGCCGCGCGATACGTATTCCAGCACCCGCTCCTGGAGGGCCTGGATCTCCGGAATGGTGTTGTAGGCGCGGATGCCCGCCACCACGGCGTCATAGCCGTCGAGCGGAGTGGACGCCATGCGCGCCGGTTCGAGCACATCCACCTGGTAGCCGAGCTGGGCGATCGCCGCCGGCACCTCGTCGCCCGACCCCATGAGATAGGCAACGCGCTTGCCGGCGGTCTGCACGGGGCAGCGCACCATCCGCAGGGCTGCGGGCAGCATCAGCTGCTGGGCCGGGATATGATCGTAGCGGACTTCGGAGATCGAGAGCGCCTGCCGGCGGCCTTTGTAGGCGTAATACACCCGCAGCATGCCGTCTCCGGGCTGCGCGGGCGGCTGCACGCGCAGCGTAAGCGTCTGAACGGCACCGGGCTTGCCCGGCGCCACTTCGATCCGGTCCCGGTCCAGCCCCCAGCCGGCTGGCGCATCCAGCTCCAGGCTGAAGCCGCTGTGCGCAGACAGATGGCGGATCTGAAGCTGGATGTCGCGGGCCTGGGTGTCCGGAAAGAAGAAGGACTGCACCTCGAAGGCCGCCGAAAACGGCGGCGTCACCACAAAGGGCTGGTAGATTTCCCCCACGGAACGGTCCACATACTTGTGGATCACCGGCAGTTCGACGGTGAGCGGCACGCCTTCGAGCAGCAGGGCAAACTCCGCCCGCAGCGCCGGGGCTGATTCGGCCCGGCCGATCTGCTGCTGATCCGCCACCGCAAACATGCTGCCGCCCTGAATAGGCCGCTCCAGCCAGTAGTGCCGGCTCGGCTCCAGACCGGCGGTGCTGATTTTCAGCTTCACCGAGCCGGGGCGGGTATTGGTTTCCAGGGCCTGCCCGATGTCCAGATGCCGGTCGGCAGGCTGGTAGGAGACGGACTGCAGCACTGCGGAGACCGGATTGCGCTTGATGAACGAGACCGTCAGGGTCACGCTGTCGCCCTGGGCGGCAGCCGGCTGCGACGCATCGGCCTCAAGCCAGATGCCGGCGCAGGCCAGCAGCGCATCCTGCAGCTCGCGGCGCTTGACTTCGTACCAGTAGCCGGTCTTGCCCTCCATGAGCTTCCAGGCCTTGAGCAGCAGCGGCACAGAGGCCTCCGGATGCTCAGGGTCGAAGGCGGCGTACGCTTTGGCGAGCAGCTTGCCCAGGGCAGCCTCTCCGATGCGGTCCCAGGTGGTCACGACGCCGTCGAAGGCGTCCGTGCTGGCCGGCTCGCCGGCCTCGTGCTCCAGGTATTCTTTGATGGAGCCCCGGTTGCGGGCCGTGCCGAAGGCCTGGCAGCGGTGCATGCTGCGGGCTTCGGCGGCGATTTCGCCGTAGTTTTTGCCCAGCAGCGGATCGTAGCCGCCCATATCCACCGACAAGGTGCCGGGAGCGGGCTGATATGCAGGATCTTCGCGGAAGGTCTGGTAATTGTTCCAGAAGAGCCGCTTGGGCTGCCAGGGGCTTACATGCTGGAGCTGTTCGGGGAATGCGTCCGGGCGGCCTGCCAGGGCAAAGGCTTCTTTCGTCAGGATAAACGAGGAGGTATGATGGCCGTGGCCGCCGCCGCCTTTTTCAGGGCCGGGGAAACGGGTGATGATCACATCCGGGCGGAAGCTGCGGATGACCCACACGATGTCGGCGAGCACCTCCTGCTTGTTCCAGAGGCTGAGGGTCTCCTCATGGGTTTTGGAATACCCGAAATCATAGGCGCGGGTAAAAAACTGCTCGCCCCCGTCGATGCGGCGGGCGGCCAGCAGCTCCTGCGTGCGCAGCACGCCGAGCGGGATGCCCTGCTCATTGCCGATGAGGTTCTGGCCTCCGTCGCCGCGCGTCAGCGAGAGGTAGGCCGTGCGGTAGCCCTTGCCTTTGGCGTAGTAGGCGATGAGGCGGGTGTTTTCATCGTCCGGATGCGCAGCCACATAAAGCACGCTGCCCAGCACCTGCAGGCGGCGGAGCTGATGCTGGATATCGGCGGCGCTCCGGCTGGGCATGGGCATCTGGGCGCCCGCCCGCAGGGCCAGCAGCAATACAATCAGAATTCCCAACTGTCGCATGGCACGGCATTACGAAATGGTACAGATGAAGTGCGCGGAATTGCAGGAGGCGAATATACACAGGCAGGCCGGTTATCCGACGCCGCCTGCCGATGGAATTGCCGCGCCAGTCGATGCTAGGCCAGCCGCTTCAGGGTGATGCCGCTCACCGGCCTGATCAGCAGCGGCACCTTCTCCGTCACCACGACGCTCGTATCCAGCCCGAACCAGCGCTCCGGCGAAGCCGTGAACGATTTGATCGAGATATAGCTGTTCATGACAAACTGCTCGAAGGTCGGCAGGTCGTTTTCGTGCGAGAGGAATTCCTCCAGGATCACAAAGCGGAAATCGCCCACGATATTCAGCTCCCGCAGCGAATTGTACTGGCTGATGATGTCGATCTCGCCGTTGGCTACCATGTCCTGGATCACCATGCGCAGGAAATAATTGACCCGCTGCTCCACCCGGAACCCTAAGCGGAAGATGACCTTGATCACATCGTCCGGCACGATGGCATTGACCTTGTATTCCATCGTATTGGGCTCATCGGTCACCTCGATATGCACAAACCAGTAGATATCGGCCCGTTTGGGCTGCTTTTGCAGGATGGAATACATCACCTTGTGCTCCACCTCGTGCTCGCCCGGCGCCGTGCTGAGGAAAATCAGGTGGGTTGAATATTTGGGCACCGAGGTATCGTTGCTGAGCTTGGTGAGCTGGGGCGTAAAGTCGTGAATGCTGACATATTCCGTCAGACGCTGCTTGATGATATGTGCACGCATCCACACATACATCAGCGCGATGATCCCCGCCGCCATGATGATGGTCACATAGCCCCCGTGGGCAAATTTGACGATATTGGCCAGGAAAAATGAGCCTTCCAGCACCAGATACACCAGCAGAAAGACTGCGGTCACCGCCTGCGGAACCTTCTGTATCCTGAGATAGCTGCTCAGCAGGATGGTCGTCATCAGCATCGTAATGGTGATCGAGAGGCCGTAAGCCGCTTCCATCGCCGAAGACTCCTTGAAGCCGTACACCATTGCGCAGCAGCCCAGCCAGAGCAGCAGGTTGACCGAAGGAATATACAGCTGGCCTTTGAAGTTGGTGGGAAACAGCACCTTGACCCGCGGATAGAGATTGAGCCGGATTGCCTCGCCGATGAGCGTAAACGATCCGGAAATCAGGGCCTGGCTGGCGATGATGGTCGCTGCTGTCGCAATTACGATTCCCGCACCGAGAAACCAGTCGGGCATGATTTTGTAAAACGGATTGCCGGGCAGGTGCTGCCCCTCGAACTGGATCAGCCAGGCACCCTGGCCGAAGTAGTTGAGCAGCAGGGCGATTTTCACAAAAATCCAGCTGATCCGGATATTGGGCCGCCCGCAGTGCCCCAGGTCGGAATACAGCGCCTCGGCGCCGGTGGTACACAGAAACACCGCGCCCAGCAGCCAGAAGCCGCCGGGATGATTGACCAGCAGGCTGATCGCGTAATGCGGGCTGATCGCCGTCAGCACGCCGGGGTGATGAATGATCTGCGCCACACCGAGCACGGCCAGCATGCTGAACCAGACCAGCATGACCGGGCCGAACAGTTTGCCCACGACGCTCGTACCGAACTGCTGGAAAAAGCTCAGCAGGGTAATGATCAGAATTACAATCCCTACAACCGGAATCTCCGGGTAAATAATCTCCAGGCCTTCGATCGCGGAAGTCACCGAAATCGCCGGCGTGATCACCCCGTCTGCCAGCAGTGTCGCCCCGCCAATAATCGCCGGAAACACCAGCCACTTCTTACGCCGCCGGACCAGGGTGTACAAGGAAAATATGCCCCCTTCCCCGTTGTTGTCTGCGCGCAAGGTGAGCACAATATACTTCAGCGTCGTCTGAAAGGTCAGGGTCCAGAATACGCAGGAAATGCCGCCATAGATCAGCTCGCGGGTAATCAGCCCTTCTCCGATGATCGCCTTGATCACGTACAGCGGGGAGGTGCCGATGTCGCCGTAGATGATTCCCAGGGTGATCAGGATTCCGCCGAACGTAATCCGTTGGGATTGACTTGGATTCATGTCCGCTTGTATAGGCCTGTGGGAGGAAAATCGAAAAACGCCTGCAAGAAACGGAAAAAGCGGATTAGGAAGCAAGCACGGAAATGTTTGCGGAAAGCAGCCCCGGAACCTAACTTGCGGGTTCATCTCCATTCCCCATCCTGCTCCATGTCCTCCTACCTCCTCGGCATCTGCGGCGGCAGCGCATCCGGCAAGACCTTCCTCCTGCATCAGCTCATGGGGCAGCTGCCGCCCGACGCAGTCACCCTCGTTTCCCAGGACAATTATTACAAGCGCCTCGAAGATCAGGTGCGCGACGAAGACGGCCTCGTCAATTTCGACCACCCCGACTCCGTCAACCTCAGCCGCCTCCACGACGACATCCGGCGGCTGCTGGCCGGCGAAACCCTCACCGTGGAGGAATACACCTTTAACAATGTCGCCGCACGCCCGAAGCAGATCGTCATGCGCCCTGCGCCCATCCTGATCCTCGAAGGGCTCTTCATCTTCAACAAGCCCGAACTGGCCCAGCTCATCGACCTGAAGGTCTTCGTCGAAGCCGAAGAGCATATCCGCCTTTCCCGCCGCCTGCGGCGCGACACCGCCGAGCGCGGCTATTCGATGGAAAGCATCCTGCGGGATTACGAGAAATTCGTCTCGCCCATGTACCGGCGCCACATTTTGCCCTTCCGCGACCAGTGCGATCTGATCATCCCCAACAACCGCCACATGTACAAGGCCATCGAGGCCCTGGTCAACCACCTGCGGGTGAAGCTGCAGGATTTTTCCGCCTGAGCGCGCCGCCAGCACCGCTGCCGCAGGCATGCTGCGCGATTTATTTGCAACTTGGAGGCCGATAACCCTGGCTGCCATGCGAACCCTCCGGACTCTCCTCTTCTGTTGCCTGGGGCTGAATGCTGCGCTTGCGCAGCCTGTCCAGCCGCTTTCCGCCCTCAACAGCGCCTGCGAAGAGCGCGAGCCGACGCTCTCGCCCGACGGCCAGTGGCTCTACTTCTGGCGGCGCGAATGCCCGGACAATACCGCCGGCAGCACCGACCCCGGCGACATCTGGGTCAGCCGCCGCATTTCGCCCGGCCAGTGGGGCAGCCCCTCCCGCCTCCCCTACCCCCTCAATACCGCCGGACATGAGTTTGTCTGGCAGGTCTCCCGCATGGGCGACACCCTCTGGCTCTGCCAGACGCCTACCGGCTCCGCCGAAGCCGGTCTGGCCTACGCCACCCGCCGCCGCGACGGCGCCTGGAATGCCCCCCAGCGGGTCTCCATCCGCGGCTTCCGTGCCGCCGGCGACTACAAAGACTTCTACCTCGGCCCGGGCCGCATCCTGCTCCTCACCTGGGAGCGCGACGCCGGCTTCGGCGGCTCCGACCTCTACCTCTGCCGCAAGCTCAACGACACCGCCTGGGCCGCGCCCGTCAACCTCGGCGCCGTGCTCAACACCCCCGGCGACGAGGACGCGCCCTTCCTTTCCCCCGACGGACGCTACCTCTATTTCAGCAGCAACGGCCACGGCGGCGAAGGCGACCACGACCTCTTCGTCTCCCAGCGCCTGGACGATACCTGGCTCAACTGGTCCCTGCCCCAGCCCCTGGGTGCCCCTTTCAACACCCGGGGCTACGATTTCGACCTCTTCCTCGCGCCCGACGGGCTCTCCGGCTACTGGGCCTCCGCCTGGAACAGCCGGGGCCTCACCGACCTCTTCACCCTCGACTGGTCGGCATGCAGGCCGCAGATCTGGCCGGAGGGCGATGTGTTTCTCTGCCAGGGCGAAAGCCAGGTGCTCGAAGCCGGGTTCCGGCCCGGTGCCTATTCCTTCCAGTGGCTCAAAGACGGGCAGCGCCTCCCCGCTGAAACCGGGCGCAGCCTGACCCTCCGCGAAGCCGGCAGCTACCGCGTGATCCGCTACGGCGCCGGCTGCGCCGACACCTCGGCTGCCTGCCTCGTGCGGCTGGTGCCCCGCCCCTACGCCGAAATCCGCGCCGAAGGCCGCGGCCTCTGCCTCGAAGATTCCGTGCGGCTTCAGGCTACGGGCGGTGCCCGCAGCTACCAGTGGCTGCTCAATGGCCTGCCCATCCCCGGCGCGGTGCGCGAGGTGCATTACGCCCGGAGCACCGGCAGCTACACCGTGCAGATCGGCAACGGCAGCTGCACCGTCACCTCCCCGCCGGTCCAGATCAGGCGCATGGCGCCGCCGGATCTGTACGCCGCCGCCGACAGCGCCCGCCTCGGGCTCCCTGTCCTGCCCCGCTGGCAATGGTCCAACAAGGTGCCGCCGGTGCGCGGCGGCGCTTCGCTCCAGGCCCTGGCCGTGACGCCCCGGGGCGCCGCTGCCGCCCTGACCACCGAGCTGCGCGGCACCGACGCCATCGACCGGGTGACAGTATTCACCCCGCAGGGGCTCGTGAGCGGCAGCTTCGCCGAAGGCGCGCGCACGGCGGAGGGGGCCCGCCACCTCGCCGCGGACCCGGAAGGGCATTTCATCCTCTCCGGGCCGGGCTATTTCCTGGCCAAGTACCGGAGCGACGGCACCCTGCTCTGGAAACTGCCGGAGCCGCTCCAGCCGCTCACCGGGCTGGCCTGCGATCCGGCAGGCAACATCCTCGTCACCGGCCGGTTTGCCGACAGCCTGCGGCTGGGCAGCCAGCGCTTCGCCGCGCCCGGACGCGGCGGGCTGTTCATCGCCAAGTATGCCGGGCGCGGGGATCTGCTGTGGGTCAAGGTCTTTCCGGTGGATGGGGCGAAATATGCCTTCCGCAGCGCGCTCCACTGCGACCGCTCCGGCAACAGCTACCTGGCCGGCGGCATCGATGTGATCGCCAACTTCAAAGGCGAAGTGCTGCGGGCCCAGCCGACCGGCGAAAACTACTTCCTGGCGCGGTTCTCGCCGGAGGGCAACCTGGTCTGGGGGCGCAGCTTCCGGACTGATCCCGCCCGGAACAAGCTGCACGCCCATGTCGCCGACTCCGCAGGCACCAGCTGGCTGCTGCTCAACCGCGAACTGCGCAAGGTGGACCGCAGCGGGCAGACGCTGTACCAGGGAGACCTCCTCCAGCCGGCAGGGGAAACGGCCGTGGCGGCCAGCCTGGCCGCCGCAGGCGGCGACCTGTACATCACCGGCCGCACAGACAAGGGCCATATCTTCGTCACCGTGCTGAACCGGGCCAACCGGCAGACCATCCTGTGGACGGGCAGCGCGGCCACGGAAGGCTCGCACACCGCCTCGGCCAGCGACGAGGCAGGCGCCGTGTATATCGCGGCGGAAACGGCGGAGGGCCGCCTGCCCGGCGAGGTCTTCGACCTGACGAGCGGGTCGCGCCTGCCGGTGATGAAGTACGGCAAACCTGCCGGCTTCATGCCGCGCAGCCCCGTGAAGCTCTGCGGCAGCGAGCCTGTTCTGCTGCAGACGGCGGATCTGGAAGGGTTTGCTTACACCTGGATCCGCAACGGGCAGCCGCTGCCCGGCGCATCGGGCGCGCAGCTGGCAGCCGCCAGTCCGGGGCTGTACCAGGTCCGCATCCGGCAGGGCAGCTGCGAGCGGCTGTCGCAGCCGCTGGAAGTCACCGACTGCAACGGCGAGCTGCCCCGGATGCAGCCGCCGCAGGCCGCGCAGCCGCCTGCCTCCGTACAGCCCGCCCCGGTATCTCCGCCAGCGCCCTCCGAGCTGCGCATCAGCGCGGACGGCACCCCCGCCCGCCTCCGCAACCGCCGGATCAAAACGCAGGTGCAGATCAGCGTTTCAAACCCCGAGGTGAGCCTGTATGTCTGGGATCACGCTGCGCAGGACCGAGACACCATCTCCATCAACCTCAACGGCGAATGGATTCTGGAGGAATACGGCCTGCAAAACCGGAAGCTGAAACTCAGCAGCCAGCTCCGCCGGGGCGACAACTACATCATGCTCTATGCCCATAACCTCGGCACCACGCCGCCCAATACTGCCTCCATCACGGTGGATGACGGGCAGCGGCAGCAGACGCTGCAGCTCCGCTCCACCCTCCGGAACTGCGGCATGCTCCGGGTGCGGGTTGAATAACCTTTTTGCCTAGCTTCGCGTTCCAATTCTCAATTATCCGGCCCGGTCCTCCTGCCGGGCTGCCGTCACCCCCGCCTAACTCCCCAATCGCGGCGCCGATGTCCCTGTCTGCCAGCTTGCGCGATGACTACCTCTGCGGCGCCGCCGCATTGCAGCCATTTTACGCCCACCCGGTCCAACATCCTGATTTTGAACGGATTATATCCAAAAAAAGCCGCAGCCCCGTAGACCGGGAGACCCTGGCCGAAGTGCTGGAGGCGCAGAACCGGGATCTTCCCGATGCAGCGCTGGTGCTGGAAGGGATCCGCTCGCTGCGCTCGGAGCGCTGCTTCACCGTCACCACCGGCCACCAGCTGACCCTCTTCGGCGGGCCCCTGTTCACGACCTACAAAATCCTCAGCACAATCCGGCTGGCGGAGCAGCTGGCGGAGCGGTATCCTGACTGCCAGTTTGTTCCGGTTTTGTGGATCCACACCGAGGACCACGACGCAGCGGAGATCAACCACTACTACGACGCTGAAGGCCTGAAATACACGTATGCGGGCCGGTTTTCCGGTGCCGTAGGCCGGCACGTGCTGGAGGGCAGCATCCGGCAGGTGTATCCGGCCAATTTCAGCGAGGCCCTGCGCAGCACCCACCAGCCCGGCATGCGGCTCAGCGAGGCCTTCCGCCGGCTGATGCATGCCCTATTCGGGCGCTACGGGCTGGTGATCCTCGATGCCGACGAGCCCCGCCTCAAGGCACGGCTGCAGCCAGTGGTGGAGGCTGAATTCCGCGGGCGGGCATCCTTCCACGCTGTGCAGGACACTTCGGCGCGGCTGGAAGCAGCCGGCTATCCGCTGCAGATTACCCCGAGGGAAATCAACCTCTTCTACCTCGACGGCGAAAGCCGCAGCCGCATCGTGCCGGACGGCACTGGCTATCACGTGCTGGAGCGGCAGATGCACCTCAGCGAGGCGGAATGGCTGGAGCTTTCCCGCACCCATCCGGAGCGCTTCAGCCCTAACGTCTGCCTGCGTCCACTGTACCAGGAGATGATCCTGCCGAATCTTGCGTATTTCGGCGGATGGGGCGAATTGTCCTACTGGATGCAGCTCAAAGGCGTGTTCGACCGCTTCGATGTGCCGTTTCCGCTGGTGCTGCCCCGCTTTTCAGCCACGCTGTTCCCCGGCGATGCGCTGAGCCGGTGGGAGTCGCTGGGTTTCGAGGCCCGGGACATCGCCAAGCCGCTGCCCGCGCTGTACCAGCAGTACCTGCCCAAGGTCTGGAGCGAAGCGCCGCTGCGCGGCGAAGCGGAGCAGGTACTGGCCCGGATCCGAAGCCTGCACGGGTATGTGGATCAGGCGCTTTCGCCTACGCTGGCCCGTTCGGTAGCGGCCATGGAAGCCAAAGCCGGCCGCTGGCTGGACAACCTGGAGCAGAAAGCCCGCCGCGCAGCCCGGCAGCGCCATCCGGAGCCCTTCCGGCAGATCGCAGCCCTGAAGCAGCAGATCCAGCCCGACGGCACGGTACAGGAACGCAGCTGGAGCCTGGCGGCCGTCACCTGGCAGCCGCCGGAAGCATTTGTGGACGAGGTGTACCGGCTTTGCAGCCCGCTCGACTACCAGCACCGCTATCTTGCGCTGGGATGACGCGGATTTTCGCAGTCCAGCGCCTTGTTTTTTGATTTTCCTGAAAACTTCCCGAACTTTTCGCGTATGAAGAACAGGCTGGCAATGGGCACAGTCTGTTTCTCCTTTCTGTTATGGCTGAAGAACGATTCAAACGCGGCAACGCCGACCTCTCCGATCAGTTCGATTCCGTCCTCATGTACGACGATATCGAAAAGATCCGCGATATGGAGCAGGAAATGGAAAAAGACCAGAGCGGCAAGCTCGGGTCCGCCGGCCTGATGGCCTTTCTGGCGGGCGCGAGCCTGATTGCCCTGACTTTTGCCTCTACGCTGATTTCTCCGGATCTGATGGAATTTCTGCGTACCATCGCGTTGCCGGTCATCGGCTTCGGGGCGCTGGGCTACGGCCTGATCAAAACCCTGCGCATGGTCTTCCGCCAGAAGCTCCTCAACTTCCCGGCGCTGAACGTGTACCGCAAGACGCGCAGCAACCCGACCGGCGCCGCCGAAGCGACTGCCGGCACCTTCAACCAAAACCAGGCCCGCTACCAGCGCCGTTATGCGCAGCAGCAGCAAGGCCGCAAAACCCTGCGCCGCTCCCGCACCAACCGGGTCTTCTCCGGCGTCGCCGGCGGGATCGCGGAAATGACCGGCGTGTCGGCTGCGCTTGTACGCTTCGCCTTTATCGCAGCGATGCCTTTTGCAGCGCCTGCGCCGATTTTCCTCTATCTGCTGCTTTCCATCGTGCTGCCGGCCAACTACGACGACATCCCCAGCCGGGGCCGCCGCGAAGGCAGCCGCGAACGGGAGGAATAATCCGCCCCTATGACGACCTATTACCTGATGCGGGTCAAAGGCAAGGCCAAAATCCCGGACTATATTCAGCTCCGGGACGAGCAGCTGACCCTCATCGGCTATTTCAGGCCCAGCCGGCAGGAACGGCTGAATAAAGTGGTGAAAAACGATGCCCATGCCGAGCAATTGCTCGCCATTATCGACACCATGACCGAATACGGCAAACTGATGCGCGTCGATCTCTGATGGAGCCGGGTTCTGAGATGCTGCTGGACATCCAAGGCCTTTCGCTGAGCCTGGGAGGCCGCCCTATCCTGCGGGATCTCAGCTTCGGGCTGGGTAAAGGGCAGTTCCACTACCTGACCGGCCGCACCGGCGCCGGCAAGACCTCGCTGCTCCGCCTGATCTACCGCGACCTGCGCCCGGACAGCGGCAGCATCCGCGCTGCCGGCCTGGAGGTTCACCGCCTCTCCGACGCCCAGGTGCCCCAGCTCCGCAGGCGGCTCGGCCTGGTGTTTCAGGAGGTCCAGCTGATCCGCGAGCAGACGGTGGCGCAGAACCTGCATACTGCGCTGCGCGCCACCGGCTGGAAAGACTCCAGCCGCATCAAGCAGCGGGTCAGCGAGGTGCTGATCCGGGCGGGCATTTCCGGCAAGGCCGGCCTGCTGCCGCAGCAGCTCTCCGGCGGCGAGCAGCAGCGTGTGGCGGTGGCCCGCGCCCTTCTCCACGAGCCCGCCCTGCTCCTCGCCGACGAGCCTACCGGCAATCTCGACCCCGAATCGGCCCGTCAGCTGATGGAATTGCTCCTGACAATCAACCGCGCAGGCACGGCCATCCTCATGGCCACGCACGACTACCATATCCTGATGGATTTTCCGGCGCCGGTGCTGGAACTGCACCAGAGCGCCCTGCGCCGCTTTCCTACGCCGCTCGAATTCCTCGAAACGCTGTAAGGCAGCGCACCCTGCGGGTTATTCGTTCGCCTTCGTCCCCGCCTGCGGCGCTGCCTCGCCGGGGCGGACCAGTACCGGCTGCATCCGGACCGCCGAAAGATCGAGATCCTCCGGAATGCCCTGCGGATAGCGCGCATAGGTGCGGATGCGGTCCCAGCGGTGCCGGGCCAGATCGAGCTCGTCCCGGCGGCTGTCTTCCGTGATGATGGCGGTCAGCCCGACCGTGAGCCAGGCGGAGCCGGTGAGCAGAAACAGAAATCCATGCGAGAGCGACGCAGCTGAGCCGATGGCGGTCCAGACGGCATATTTGCCCGTTTCCTTCTGGAAGATCCACAGATGCGCGGCCGCTACGCTGTCCTGAGGCAGGACATAGGGCCCTTCTCGCCCGACGAGAAACACGTATTCGTCCCGGAATCCGAGCAGTTCCCCTTCCGCCGTGAACAGCGTGGAATCGCCGGCGCGGTACTGCATGGCCATCCAGGCGCCGTACGGGAAGGCTTCGAGGTCCTTGCGGCGGGGCTGATATTCGGCGGGCGCATAGCGCGAAGGCGTGCAGGCGGCCAGCAGGCCGGCAGCCAGCCAGATCCAGTTAATTCGGCACCACATATCGGCTGTTCCAGAAGGTGGATTCCATGTCGGGTTCGGCGGCTTTGAAGGGGGGCGCCAGCTTGCGCAGGAGGGTGCGGGGGCGCTTGTAGAGCAGGGCCAGGCGGTAGGGGCTTTCATCGGCCAGCCATTCGTTGCGCATCCATTCGAGGTAGTAGCCCTTGGATTCGAGGAAAAATTCCCACTGCGTATCCGCATCGGGCAGGGTGTACACCAGGGTGCAGGCAGCGCCGGGCAGGGTCACGAGGGGGTGCTCGCGGCAGGTGAAAGCCTCCATGGCGGCGGCTGCCAGGGCCGCATCGGCAGACTCTACCCGGCTGGGCATGAGCCGGACCGGCTCGCGGGCCCCGGCCAGGCTGCCGGCGGCGAGGTAGTTGAGGCGCCAGAGGCCCCTGGTCATGCGCAGGCGGACCTTGCCCCGGTAGTGCGGCGGCAGCGGAATGACATGCGCGTCGGTCGCGATGGGGCCGGCCTCCTGGAGGGTTTCGACGGTCTGCCAGCGGCCTTTGGCATCGGGGACCTGGATCTCAATCCCGCCGAGGAGGTCGTACATCCGGCGGAAAGCGCGGTAGAGGCCTTCGTCGCCGGCTTCGAGCCGTCCGGACCAGTAGCCCATCGTACGGCCCATGTAGGCCAGGCTGCTGTAAAAGAGGTAGGTGGTCATCAGCGACTGGCGGGCGGCGATGACCAGCGCAGGCTGCTCCGGTGCCGGGCCGAAGTCCAGCTCAAGGACTTCTTTGGCGGCCAGATCCTGCGAGTCGGCGAGGCTGAAGCGCTCCTGCGCATCGAAAGCGGCCAGGGCTGCGGCACAGTCGCCTTCCGGCGCCCGGCAGCTGCGGGGGCCTTGCAGGCCGCCGACGGCATACCAGCGCCCTCCGGCGCCGGCAAATACCCGTTCTCCAGGCTTCCGGGGGAAAACCAGCAGATCGGAATAGCGGATCACATGCGTTTCGAGGGCCTCGTTGGTGAGGCCGAGGCGGAATTCGGGGCCTGTCTGCTGCGCATGGTAGAGCATATCCACATCCACCGCCTCCATGGAGGGGGAAATGCTGGACGAAAAGCCCTCCGCCTGCAGGCGCATGGTATCGCCGTCGAAGGCGTAATAGGTAGGGCAGGAACCGAAGCAGACCTTCGGATTGATGAGGCAAAGCGCCGTAAGCACAGCCGAAGCGCCGGTGATGATGGCCATGGCGGCGACTTCGCCGTGCAGGGCACCGGTCTGATTGGTCTCGAACAGCGCCACGGCTTCGAGCGGCAGCACAAAGGGATCGTTCAGGCGCTCTTCGAGCAGGCGGCGGTTGGCGTCGTAATATTTCCCCAATCCCCGGACTTCCAGCGGCTCCGACTCGGTCACTGCCCATTGGTGCAGGACGTAGAGCTCCCCGTTTTTCATGTGGGCCTTGAGGTATTTGCGCTCCGGGTTGAGCGAACGGGCCGAATCGACGGCCACCAGTTCACGCTGCACCTGCCGGAACACGCAGCTTTGATTCAGCGACGTCAGCAGGCAGGCCAGCATACAGAGCCAGAGGGTGCGCATACGGAGGAATTTGGCCAATACTAGAAAGAAAGCGAGAATTTACCCAGCGCCCGCGGCGCCTGTGCGGAGAAATTGAGCGCCGCCGCCAGTGCCCGGCCCACAGGCAGACGCCGGGACGGAGGCAATTGCTGCGCATCTGCCATTTTGACAGAAAAATTTGTATATTTGCCCTTCCAACACAGGCATCCGGTCCATGCGCGATAAAATCACACAACGCACCTTTACCCCGCTGGCGGAGAAAACCATCAGCGAAGATCTCCAGGGCAGCGCCTACGAGGGGCAGCCGGCGGCGCAGCGCCCTGAGCGGCTGGCCTATATCGAAACGTACGGCTGCCAGATGAACTTCTCGGACACCGAGATTGTGGCCTCTGTGCTGAGCAGCATGAACTACGGCTTCACGTCCAATGCCGACGAAGCCGACCTGCTCTTCATCAATACCTGCTCCATCCGCGAAAATGCCGAAGAAAAGGCCCTCAACCGCCTCCGGTCGTTCCGCAAGCGCAAGGCCGAGCAGCCGCATCTGCTCGTGGGCGTGCTGGGCTGCATGGCGGAGCGCCTCAAGGGCCGCCTGATCGAGCAGGAAAAGCTGGTGGATCTCGTAGTAGGCCCCGATGCCTACCGGGACCTGCCCCGCCTCATCGGCGAGGTGGACGGCGGCCAGAAAGCCATCAACGTGCTGCTCTCCCGCGAGGAGACCTACGCCGACCTTTCGCCGGTGCGCCTCAATTCCAACGGCGTGACGGCTTTTGTGACCATCATGCGGGGCTGCGACAACATGTGCTCGTTCTGCGTGGTGCCCTTCACGCGCGGGCGCGAGCGCAGCCGGGATCCGCACTCCATCGTGCAGGAATGCCGCGACCTCTACGAAGCGGGCTACCGCGAGGTGACCCTGCTGGGGCAGAATGTAGACTCCTACCTTTGGTCGGCGGATGAAAGCCTGAAAGGCAAGGCGCAGATTGTCAAGGCGCTGGAAAGCGGATCACTGGAAGATCCAGCGGCGCTGACCGGCTTTGCGGACCTGCTGGCGATGGTGGCGGAGATTGCGCCGGACCTGCGGGTGCGGTTTTCCACCTCGCACCCCAAGGACATCACGGACGAGGTGCTGTTCACCATGGCCCGCTATCCGAATATCTGCAACTACATCCACCTGCCCGTGCAGTCGGGCAGCAGCCGCATCCTCGGCCTGATGAACCGGGGCTATACCCGCGAATGGTACGAGGAAAAGGTGCGCCGCATCCGGGAGATCGTGCCAGGCTGCGCCATCTCGACGGACATCATCACGGGATTCTGCACCGAGACGGAGGAGGACCACCGCGAGACGCTGGAGGTCATGGAGGCCTCGGCCTACGCATCGGCGTTCATGTTTGCCTACAGTGAGCGTCCGGGCACGCCGGCTGCCAAGCGGCTGGCCGACGATGTGCCGGAGGAAGTCAAAAAGCGGCGGCTGAGCGAGGTGATCGACCTGCAGCGGCGGCTTTCGCTGGCCTGGAACGAATCGCTGAAGGGGCAGGAGTTCGAGGTGCTGATCGAAGGCGACAGCCACCGGTCGGCGGATGAATTCTGCGGCCGCAACGACGGCAACCAGATGCTCGTATTTCCGAAGCGGGCGGGCCTGCGTCCGGGCAGCTACGTGCGTGTGCGCGTGACAGGCGCCACGAGCGCGACGCTCCGGGGGGAGATTGCGGGGTAAATGCAGCGTTTAGATTACCAATGTTTTATGCGCATCGAGATCCAACATGTTGGTCCGCTCCGCGACGTTCAGCTGGACGTACGGGACCTGAACATTTTCATCGGCCCGCAGGCGAGCGGGAAGAGCACGATTGCGAAGGTGGTATGGTTTGCGAAGCGCATTAAAGAAGTGCTGAGCCGGGTCGTATCCGAGTTATTGAGCAAGCAGTTTATCTCGGATAAATCTTTTATTCAGCAGTTCCGCAATGCTGTCTATAGCGAGCTTCAGTCCATCTTCGGCAACGCCAGTTTCAGCAGGCAATTCCAGAGTGGAGAATCCCGAATTCATATCCACCTATCTGATTTGATGCTGATTGATATTACAAATGCTTCTCCATTGGTTCATTTATCGGAAAGCTTTGAGGAAAAGCTGCGAGAAGTATATGAAGTTTTCCGGGAAATCGAACCTATACACAATGACAGAAAAATTACTCTAGATGAGTATAAAAAACTGATGGCTACACGGAAAAATATTCCCGACATCAAACCACTTATCAACGGAATCTTCGATGATGCAAGAATAGCCGGATTCATTCCGGAAGGAAAAGCGACATTGGCGCTCATTAACTTCAACAAGGAAGTTGAGGTATTCAGTAACCTAATCCCCTATTTTGTTTTCAACTTCCAAACTATTTCAACAGATGATCAAATACTTCAGGATAACTATCAAATTCGGGAGACTGTAATGCATATTCTCCAGTCTGCTGCTAGCGCAACACAGGGGATTATGAGTAACAATCACTTGGCGATCAAACCCGGCATGGCCATTCCCGTAGACCAGCTCTCATCAGGACAGCGGGAAACCTATCATCTAATCCGATATCTTCTCGAACTGCTTCAAAACCGGACCCGGGCGTTTCTTGTCATCGAGGAGCCCGAAGCGCATCTCTTTCCGGAGGGACAGCGCCGGATGACAGAACTGCTCGCATATTTTGTCAATCAGCCAGGCTGGCCTAACCAGAGAAACGAGGAATCCAACCAGCTTCTCCTCACCACCCACAGTCCCTACATCCTCTCGGCGTTCAACAACCTCCTCTATGCCTGGCAGGTAGGCCAGCAGCAGCCGGACGAAACGGCGGCCCTGATCCCCCGCGAGCTGTGGATCGACCCGGCGCGGGTGGGCGCCTATTACGTGGACGGGGGTACCATCCGGTCCATCATGGACGAGGAGCTACAGCAGATCCGAGCTGAAGAGATCGACGGCGCCTCCGCCCGGATCAACGAAACCTATGACGCGCTTTTCAACCTGCAGCACGCCCCGACGCCATGAAAGCCTGCGATACCCTGCGTTCCAAGCCCTTTGCGGAATATCACCCCAACCAGCGCAAGCTGGTGCTCCGGGAAGGGGGAAGCACTTATACACTTGAAAATCGATCTAATCCACCTGAACCCCTGATGAAGGTGCAGGTGGACGGCGGACTGATTCCACCAGATGCCGGCAAAAAATGTGACTTCCTTGTGCTCCGCTGCGGGCGGAACATCCTCTATCTGGTCGAGCTGAAGGGATCCGATGTGCGCAAAGCCTGCGTGCAGATTCTGGCTACGCTGGAGCACCCGGAGTTCCGGAGCCTGCTGGAGCCGGATACGGTCCTCCACGGGCGGATTATTCCGAGCCGTACGCCCGGCCCGGATCTTCGGTCCAGCGAGTACAAAAGGCTCCAAACCCTGCTGAAAATGCGAAGCGGAGGTCTTATGACCAAGTCCACCCCTTTCACCGAATTCCTCTGACCCATGCTGAGCAGCCTGCACATCCGCAACTTCAAGTGCTTCGAGGACCTGCGCATCGGTTCGCTGGCGCGGGTCAACCTGATCACCGGGAAGAACAACACCGGCAAGACGAGCCTGCTGGAGGCGGTGTATACCGCATCCGGGAAAAATAACTGGTATCCTGTGCTCAGTACCAGAGGCGAAGATATTAACAATAATCTAGTCGAGCGGTTCGATGCGTTTGCCTCGCTTTTTTTCAACAGAAACATCCTTGAGGAGGCATTCATCAACGAACATGCACTGCAACTGATTAATAATAAGACCGGAAAGCCATACACGCTGTCCGAGAGCAACAACTATTTCGAGCACCTGGATTGCGAACTGCGCCTGCTGTCGGATCTTGATTCCGGGCCGTGTAAACTAGTTGGATCTGCTGCACTGCAAATGCGTGAATTAGAAACGTTATGGGATGATGCATTTTTTCTGACCCCATACGAGGATACTGCCCTACAGGTATTGCAGCAAATCGAGCCGGATATTGAGAAGATCGGATTAGGCAAAACGCCCGGCGGAAAGCGGCGTTTTCAGGTTCTGCTGAAAGGACAGAAGCGTCCGATACCTCTCATGCACCTCGGCGAAGGGATGGGCCGTATCTTGGGAATTCTCCTGTCGATCGTCGGAGGAGAAAACGGCATCCTCCTCATCGACGAATTCGAAAACGGCCTGCACTACTCCGTGCAGCGGCAGGTCTGGGAGGCGGTCTTCCGCCTGGCGCAGGCGCTCGATGTGCAGGTCTTCGCCACCACCCACAGCCGGGACTGCGTGGAGGCCTTTGCAGCGGCGGCCAATCAGCCCGGTTTCGGGCAGGATGCCCGCCTGATCCGCCTCTACCGCAATCCGCAGCGGCAGATCCGAGAGGCGAATTTCGACGCGGAAACGGTGCAGACGGCTATTGAAAACCAGATCGAACTGCGCTGATGGAACGTGTCAATCCCAATACCCTGTATGTGGAAGGCAAGGACGACCTGCATGTGGTATGGGCGATTTGCAAGGCGTCCGGACTGCAAGAGACGTTTGCCGTAGAAGCAAAAGCAGGATTGAGCAATCTGCAAAAAACCGCAGGCATCCTGAACGCGGCGCTGTCGGCACCCGACGAATACCCAGGCCTCGCACGCGGGATCATCCTGGACGCGGACCAGCATCCGCAAGCCCGCTGGCAATCGATCCGGAATATGCTGACATCCAAGGGTTATCTGGTCCCGGACCGGCCGGATCCCCATGGCACGGTCCTCCGTGCCGAAGGCCTGGTCACCTTCGGCATCTGGATGATGCCGGATAATCAATCGCCGGGGGAGCTGGAAGATTTTATGCGCCTGCTCATCCCGGAACAGGACCGGCTGCTGCATCATGCAGTGGAAAGCCTCAACCGCATGGAAGCAGAACATATCCAGCGGTATCCTGCCCAGGACCGCTCCAAAGCCTTGCTTCATACCTGGCTCGCCTGGCAGGAGCAGCCCGGAAAACCGATGGGCCAGTCTGTTACTGCCCAACATTTCGATCTCCAACAGCCTGTATGCGCCGCATTTGTCCACTGGCTGAAAACCTTGTTCGCCGCCTGACCCCATGACCATCCCCCAGATCAAACAGCGCTTCGGCATCGTCGGCAACTGCCGCGAAATCAACAATGCCATCGAAATCGCCATGCAGGTGGCGCCTACCGAGGTCTCCGTGCTCGTCTACGGCGAAAACGGCACCGGCAAGGATGTATTTCCCCGCATTATCCATCAGTTCAGCAAGCGCCGCCACCAGCCGTACCTCGCCGTCAATACCGGCGCCATCCCCGAAGGCACCCTTGACTCCGAACTTTTCGGCCACGAACGCGGCTCGTTCACGTCCGCCTATGAAACCCGCAAGGGCTACTTCGAGGAGGTGGACGGCGGTACGATCTTCCTCGATGAGATCGGCGAAATGCCCCTCGCGACTCAGGCCCGCCTTCTCCGCCTGCTCGAAAACGGCGAGTACCTCCGCGTGGGCGCCTCCAAGGTCCGCAAGGCCGATGTACGGGTGATCGCCGCTACAAACAAGAATCTGCTGGAGATGATCCGCCAGGGCCGCTTCCGCGAAGACCTTTACTTCCGCCTTAATACGGTGGCCCTCGTGGTGCCGCCCCTGCGCGAACGCGGCAGCGATATCGAGCTGCTCTTCCAGTATTTTGCCCTCGAATTCGGCGAGAAGTACAAGCGCGATCCCATCGTCCTGGACCAGGAGGCGGTGCCGCTGCTCTATAAGTACCGCTGGCCCGGCAATGTGCGCGAACTCCGCAACCTGGCGGAGAAGCTGACGGTGCTCGTGAAGGGCGATCTCGTGACGCCGCTGATCCTCCAGAAAAATCTCCTCGTGCAGGACAGCTACCTGCCGAGCATTCTGCCCGCCCGCCCCGATGCCGGCCCCCGCTCCGAACCGATGGCCGAGGACGACCGTACGATGATGATGAAGCTCATCTACGACCTGGGCAAGGAGGTGGCGGAGCTGAAAAAGATGATGTACCTTAACCTGAAGTCGCGCGAACTGGACCTGGAGCCCGATCCGGTGACGTTTATCCCCAACCAGCCGTCTGCCCGCTACAGCTTCCGCGAATACGAGGAGGCGCCTGCGCCGCCGCCCGTACAACCGATGCGGCCCTCGCTGCCTCTGTTGGAGGAGTCGCTTTCGCTGGAGAAGAAGGAGAAGGAGATGATCGTCAAGGCCCTGAACAAGCACGACAACAACCGCAAGAAGGCGGCTTCGGAGCTGGGGATCTCGGAACGTACCCTGTACCGGAAAATCAAGAATTACGACATAGACGCATGAAGCAGCTGCACGCCCATGAGGAGGATCTGCGCCCGGCCGGGCCGGGGCGCAACTGGAGGCTCCCCCCCTTGAAAAGGGGGGGCAGGGGGGGGATCATCCTGCTCCTCCTCCCGCTCCTGGCCAGCGGATGCATTTCCATCCGCTTCAATTTCACCGGCGGCTCCGTCGATACCAGCCTCGAAACCCTCTTCGTCGACCAGTTCACCAACGAGGCCGATGTCGTCATCCCCTACCTCGCCCAGGAGGTCGGCATTCAGCTCCAGGACCGCTTCCTCTCCCAGTCCCGCCTTACCCTCACCACCGGCGCTGCCGATGTGGTGCTCGGCGGTGCCGTAACCCGCTTCACCGTGGCTCCCGTAGCCATTCAGGGCGAAAACCGCGCAGCCCAGAACCGGCTCACCATCGCCGTCCGGGTCAAGTTCGACAACAACGTCGACCCCAAGGCCAGCTGGGAGCAGACCTTCAGCGGATTCGTCGATTTCGACGCCACCGAGGAGTTCTCCAGCGTCGAACGTGAGAAGATCGGCCTCGTTCTGGAGCAGATCACCCAGGATGTGTTCAGCAAATCCATTGGAAAATGGTAAGTTGCGCAACGGACCCTGATTTGCGTCCGCCGCTGGCCCTGTGATTCTCTTCGAGCTGCTCGAACGTTCCCTCAAAGATGGGGTGGATGCGTCCGGAAAGACGCAGCTCGACGCGTTTTGCCGGCACTATCCCTACGCCGCGCTCGCTCACTGGATCCGCGCCAAAACCAGCCAGGATGAGCAGGCCTGCTTCACGGCTGCTGCCTACGCCCCCAGCCGCGTACGCCTGCGCGCCTACCTGCACGGCCAGACGGCCTGGATCGACCCGCCAGCGCCTGCACATCCCGAACCCGATGCGTCCATGTTCCCCTTTTTCCTCAACAGCCCCCCGGGCCCGGCCAGCTTCCGCATTGGCGCGGAACCGGACACCCCTGAGCCCGTCCGCCGTATCCCGGCAGACCAGGTTTTTGCCTGGGACACGCCCCAGCCAGGGCCCGCCGCCGCCGCGCTTGAACAGCGCATCCGCCGGATTACCCGGCACTTTCTGCCTGCCATTCCCGGCATCCAGGCCCGGACCGCTGAAAGCGCCCGCGCCCTGCTGCCCCCCAAAGCCGGGCGCCGCCGCAGAGCAGCCCATCTCATCGACCGATTCCTTGAAGGCGGCGCGACCCTCAAGCCCAGCCGCCCCCCGCAGGACGCACCCGAAGAAGAACACCGCTTCGCCCGCCAAAGCCTGCATGCCGACGATGCCTGGATGACCGAAACCCTCGCACAGCTCCATATCCGCCAGGATAATAAAGCCGAAGCCCTGCGCATTTATCAGAAACTTCGTTTGCGTTTCCCCGAGAAAAGCGCTTATTTTGAAGCCCGAATCCAACAACTGCTAGCAGAATGATTGTCCTACTCAGTATACTCTGCATCCTCGCAGCCATCCTGATGACCCTCGCGGTGATCATCCAGAACAGCAAAGGCGGCGGACTGAACTCCACCTTCGGCGGCACCGCCACCCAGATCCTCGGCGTGCGCCGCGGAAATGAGCTGATCGAAAAGGTCACCTGGGGTCTTGCCATTGTCATCGGCGTGCTCGCGATCGTAGCCAACCTCGCCGGAAATGCCTCTGCCGGCGACTCCGGCCAGCTCCGGATGGGCAAAAGCATCGAAAATCAGATCATTTCCAATCCGGTCTCCATGCCGGATCCCAATAGCCTGCCGCAGGCCCCCGCTCAGCCCGAGCAGGCCCCGGAATAACGGGCCCCGGCTATCCCGATTCCCTGCAGCCCGCCAGCTCCTGGCGGGCTGCATCGCTTTTCTGCAGCCCTGCATCCGGCAGATCGGCCCGCACAGCACTGGTTTCTTACATTCCGCCGCCTGCCGCAATTGACTAAAAACGAAACACGCTCAACGTTCCTTGCCTGAAAATCAGATTTGTACACCCAAGCAGGAAGACTGATCATATAAGTACCGGATAAAAAAAGAATTAAAAGTCAAATTTTATTACATATCTTGCATCCGGGATTGTAAAATCCCACGCTTGGATTAACCTGTTAACACCCGACACACCGTAATCCTATGGCTTTGGCCCTTGCTTCCCGGCGCATGCCGGTATTCCTGTGCTGGATGCTCGCCGCCTCCGGCGCACTGCTCGCCCAGGCCGGCGGCCCCATCCCCGGCGCCTGCGGCGTCACCGGCCCCAATCTGGTTGTCAATCCCGAGTTCGACGAGAACAACGCAGGATTTACCTCCGACTACACCTACAACCCTGCCGGCTACATCTGCGCCTTCGGCGAATATGCCGTTACCAGCAGCATCGGGCCCTTCCCCCCGAATACGGTCTGCTACAATGCCCCCGGCTTTGACCTGCGCTCGATCTGGATCGCCTCCGACCGCAATGCGCCCGGAACCGGCAAGTTCTTCGTCGGAGACCCCAGCAGCGCCAGCGGTGTCAATGACAACATCTGGCAGCAGACTGTGACCGTATGCCCCAATACGAGCTATGTGTTTTCGGTCTACGCGAAAAATCTCTACGTCCGGGGCGCACCCGGCTACTCCGGCATCGACCCGCAGTTCGACCTCGAAGTCAATGGCCAGCCCATCAATGGCTACTACATCGACGGCGTTCTGTCGCCCAACGGCGAGTTTGTCCTGCCCCGCCAGCGCCGCCGCGACTCCACCGTCTGGATTCAGATCTCCGGCACCTGGCTCTCCGGGCCCAATGTCACCTCCGCCACCCTCGCCGTCCGGAATAAAATCTTCCAGACCCAGGGCAACGACCTCGCCATAGACGGCGTCTACTTCGGCCTCTGCGGCCAGGACGTCGGCGTGGTTGCCATCGGCGATGTCAGCCAATGCCCGGACAGCGGCTCCACCGTCGTTCAGCTCTCCCCTACCCCCGCAACCCTGGCCTCCGGATGGCAGTTCTTCGAATGGCTCCAGAACGACTCCATCGTCGCCTCCGATGCCACCCCGACGCCCCTGCTGATTGCCCCGACCCCGGATGGAAGCCACCTCGGCGACTACCGGCTCAAAGCATTCAGCGATCCCGGCGGCAGCGGCTGCGGCAATGTCAGCAATAAGGTCACCCTCTTTGAGACCTGCTCCTTCTCCTTCCCGGTCGAATGGCTCTCCTTCGACGCTTCGCCGCAGGACCGCCAGGTGCAGCTCAACTGGGCGACTGCCTCCGAGCTTCAGAACCGGGGCTTCACCGTCGAGCATAGCCTGGACGGGCGCCAATATGATGCCCTGGGCTTTGTGCCCGGCGGCGGCGACCGGCAGGAGATCTCCCGCTATGCATTCCTTACCCCGCCCATGGCCGCAGGTCTGCACCATTTCCGGCTCCGGCAGGAAGACTACGACGGCGCCTTTGCCTACAGCGAGCAGATCAGTGTGCGCCTGGCCCCCATGCAGCCCTACAGCCTGGTGGTAGCGCCCAATCCGGTCACAGCAGCCAGCCGCGTGGAGCTGATCGTGGATGAAACCCAGCCCCTTCGCGCAGAGCTGTTCAATGCCTCCGGCGCGCGGGTAGCAGTGCTCTATCAGGGTGTGGCCGATGCAGCACAGCCCGTCTCATGGGCACTGCCCGCAGACCGCATGCCCGCAGGCCTCTATGTGCTGCGCCTCAGTGCTGCGCGGTTCGCCGCAGTACAGTCCATATCTGTCTCGAAATAACATACAGCAGCATTTTTACACATCTCCGAAGGTGCGCATTCAGATGCCAGACTCCGGGCCCCCAAGGCCCGGAGTCGCTGTTTCTATACGGGCTGAAACCGCCGGATCGCGCGCCGGAGCAGGAAATTCCGCTAAAACGTATCGTGCACGGAATTATTTTTCCGGGCTTATTTTTTTTGAAATACTGGGGATTTATGCCCCGAAGAACTTGATGTTGACGATTTTATCTCTAATTTAATTTCAGCTAAGCCGTTTTTCCCTTGCGCCCGTCTGCATCAGCGGTGTAACCTCCGGACGGAAATGTTCTTCTTTTCTGACTGCTGTTCCTGCCGCGGAACGGCATGTGGTTCTTTTCCCCCAGACAAACCTGTTGTTTCGCATGAAGAAGCTCGACGTATTACGGCTTGCCCCTTATTGTTTCCTGCTCTTGCTCTTGTTTGCATCCGGTATGCCCCGCGCCGCAGCGACCCATATCATGGGCTCCGATATTACCTACCGCTGCACCGGGCCCGGCAAGTATGAAGTCACCCTTACCCTCTTCCGGGACTGCGCCGGGATTCTGCCCCAGCCTACCCAGGCCCTTGCCTACTCTTCTGCTGCCTGCGGGATTTCGGGCTCTATCCTGCTGAGCCAGCCGGCAGCCGCAGTCGATGTGACGCCGCTCTGCCCCTCGGCCGTGAGCCGCTGCGCCGGCGGGGCCATCGCCTTCGGGATCGAGCAGTACACCTACCGGGGTACCCTCAGCCTGCCCCCCAACAGCTGCTCGGACTGGATTCTCAACTGGGAGCACTGCTGCCGCAACAATGCCATTACCTCCCTCAACCAGCCGGGCACCCAGTCGATCGGCATCACCGCCCGGCTGAACAACACCGTTTCGCCCTGCAACGATTCCCCCATTTTCAACAACATCCCGACCCCCATCGTCTGCGTCAACGAGCCCGTGCTCTACAACCACGGCGTGACCGACCCTGATGGGGATTCGCTGGTGTTTTCCCTCGCCAACTGCATGCAGAGCACTACCCTGCCGGTTACCTACAATTTCGGGTTTTCGGCAGCGGTTCCGCTCAGCACCTCCACCGGCATCACCATCAACACCCAGACCGGCCAGATCTCCTTCACGCCCAACCAGATCCAGATCGGCGTGATCTGTGTGCGGGTGGAAGAATACCGCAACGGCGTGAAGATCGGCGAAACGGTGCGCGATATGCAGTTCAGCGTCATCAGCTGCAGCAATGCGCCGCCCGTCGCGACCGGGGTCAACGGCAACCTCGTCAACTTCGAGGTCACTGCCTGCATCGGCTCCAGCCTCTGCTTCAATATCAACATGAGCGACCCGGACGGCGATAACGTCGCCGCTACGTGGAACAGCGGCATTACCGGCGGCACCTTCACCGTCGCCGGCAACGGCGGCCTTGCCCCCGTCGGCCAGTTCTGCTGGCAGCCGACCGCTGCCGATACCGGCTCGCATTTCTTCACCGTCACCGTCGAGGACGACAACTGCCCCCTCAGCGGCTCGGCGACCTATGCTTTTACCGTCAATGTCAGCGCCAATAGCGGCAATATCACCGCCAGCCCCGATCAGGCTGTATGCCAGGGCAGCTCCGTGCCCCTGAGCGCATCCGGCGCAGGCGCCACCGGCTTCATCTGGACGCCCTCGGCCGGCCTCTCCAATCCCGCCATCGCCAACCCCGTGGCGACGCCGCTGGCGACTACCCTCTATACCGTTACCGCTACCCTGCCCAACGGCTGCACCGCCCAGGACTATGTGCTCGTCAGCATCAATCCGGATCCGGTCGTATCGGTTTCGCCGCCGGTGGCCTATGCCTGCCCCGGCTCCAGCGTGCTGCTCACCGCCAACTCCACCACCGCCACCGGCTACGTGTGGTCCACAGGCGCTACTACCAACACCCTCAATGTCAGCCCGCTGACCACCAGCGTGTACACCGTCACGGCTACCGATGCGGCAGGCTGCACCGGCCAGGCTTCCGTAACCGTCAACATCAACACGCCCGGCTCCAGCGCCTGCAACGTCATCTACGTGAGTCCGGGCGCTACGGGCAGCGGCTCGGCTGCAGACCCTGCCGGCCTGCTGGATGCGCTCAACATGGCGGCCTGCAACGATGTGGTCATCAAGCTCGACATCGGCACCTACAACCTGACGCAGACCGTCACCAACGTGATGACCAATATCACGCTTGAAGGCGGCTTCGACCGGGTAAACAGCTGGCGCAAAACCAGCCTGCCCGGCGCCACCACCATCAACCGGCAGGCCGTCAATCCCGACGGCAGCGGCCTCGCCGAGCGGCTCACCGCCTTCGAGATCAAAAACTCCACCAATTTCCGCTTCCAGGACCTGACCATCACCACTGCCAACGCAGGCGGCACCAGCCGCTCCACCTACGGAGTGCACCTGAGCAACTGCTCCAACTATGCCTTCGTCCGCTGCCAGATCCTGCCCGGCACAGCCGGGAACGGGCAGAATGGAGCCGCAGGCGCCAACGGGGTGGCAGGCACGAACGGCGGCAATGGCACCGACGGAAAGTACGACAACAACCTGCCCCCAGGCTCCAACTCGCGCGGCACGCCCGGATTAGGCGGTGCAGGCGGTGCGGCAGGCGGCGGCGCAGCAGGCGGCGCGGGCGGCATCGACCCGAACGGCGCAGGCATCTGCTGCGGCGATGGCGGCAACGGCGGAAACGGCACCGCAGGCGCTACCCTCCGCGCAGGCGGCTCCGGCGGCGGCGGCGGCTCCGGCGCCGACGGCGGCAACGGCACGAACGGCGGCAATGGCGGCAATGGCGGGCTGGGCGGCGCGGGCGCTACAGCCGGCACCGGCAACCTCGGCGGGGATACCGGACCTGGCGAAGTCAACGGCCAGGGCAATTCCCAGGACGGCGGAAACGGAGGCACCGGAAATCTCGGCGCCAACGGCACCGCAGGCGCCAATGGCCCCGCTGGCGGTCATGTCAGCGGCTATTGGGTGCCCGGCGCAGCAGGCAATACCGGCGGAGATGGAGCCGGCGGCTCCGGCGGCGGCGGCGGCGGCGGCGGCGGCGGCCAGTGGGGGCCTCTGATGGCTGGCGGTTTTCATGGCGCCGGCAATGGAGGAGGAGGAGGAGGAGGAGGAGGCCAGGGCGGCGCAGGCGGCCAGGGCGGCACAGGCGGCGGCGCTTCATATGCGGTGTACCTGTTTAACAATGGCGCCAATGCCAGCTTCGTCAACTGCCGGCTGGTAGCAGGCGCTGCGGGCACCGGCGGCATCGGCGGCGCAGGGGGCATCGGCGGAGACGGCGGCATCGGCGGAACGGGATCGTTCTATTTCTTCGATGAGATCGGAGAAGGCGGCAATGGCGGCAACGGCGGCAAAGGCGGAAACGGCGGCAAAGGCGGCGACGGCCAGCCCGGCCAGTCCATCGCCCTGCACCTCAACGGCGGCACGGCGCCTGTCACGTCCGACATCGCCTTCAACCTCGCTGCCCAGCCTGTCATCCGCATGGACAATATCTCCTGCACCAATGCCCTCTGCAATTTCACCGGCCCCATCGCTGCGGCGTGGAACCTCAGCGCAGGCGCCAATCCCGCCCAGCAGACGCCTACCGGTGCCAATGTCTCGGCAGAATTCGATCTCGTAGGCCGCTGGAACATCACCTACAACGGCAATGTCTACACCGGATTCGCCAACATCATCCTCGACAACAGCGCCAGCCTGCCCGATGCCATTACCACGGCCCCCCTGGTAGCAGGCGAATACCGCATCTGCGCTGGCTCTACGCTGGACTTCGCCGCCCTCAACGGCAATGCAGGCTATATCTACAACTGGAACATGGGCGGTGCTACGCTGCCGAATACCTATGTCGGCGACAGCTACCAGTCCATCAACGGCGTCCTGTTCAACACCCCCGGCACCTATGACATCCAGCTGCGCTATCAGACCGACTGCTGCGGCCTGTCGCAGCCGGATACGGTCCGGGTCATCGTGGAGGCCCAGCCGGATCTGGCCATTACCGGCCCGGCGGCCTTCTGCGCAGGCACCGGCGGCATTACGCTCAATGCCTCCGGCGGCGCGTTCTACACCTGGTCGCCGGCCATCGGCCTGAACAACTCCAACAGTGCTTCCGTCATCGCCAATCCTTCGTCCACCACCACCTACACCGTGACGGCCTACAGCGCAGGCGGCTACTGCTACGATGTCGCGCAGCGGCTGGTGACGGTCAACGACCTGGGCCTGAACCCCAATACGGTCAATGCAGGCTGCCTGCCCAACGGTTCGGCTTCTGTGGCCGTCAGCGGCGGCAGCGGCTCCTACCAGTACCGCTGGAATACGGCGCCCATCCTGACCACTCCGTCCATCAGTAACCTCAGCCCGGATGTGTACGAGGTCGTGGTGACCGATGCGGCAACTGGCTGCAAAGACTCGGTGGAGATGTACGTGGGGCAGAATCCGGCGGCGCTCAATGCCTTTGTCAATGCCTCTACGCCGGTCACCTGCCCCGGCCAGAACAACGGAACGGCTACGGTTGCCGTCACCGGCAACGTCGGCGCGGTCTCCTATGCCTGGTCGCCCTCGGGCGGCGCGGCTGCCACCGCTGCCAACCTGGCGCCGGGCGATTACGATGTGCTGGTCACCGACACCGGCAACGGCTGCCAGCGCGTGGCTTCGGTAACCATTACCCAGCCCGCCCCGATCAGTGTGTCGGTGATCGATCAGGATGCGCCGGACTGCTCCAATTATGCCTCCGTGACCGTGGGTGCCGACGGCAACGGGCCCTTTACCTATGCCTGGAACACCGTCCCGCCGCAGAATGCAGCCACCGCCACCAACCTGCAGCCTGGCACCTATACGGTAACGGTCCAGGATCAGGATGGCTGCACCGCCAACCGCGTGGTGAATATTCCTGGACCGCAGTCGCCAGTGGAGGGTTTTCTGGTCAACCTGACGGAAGCCAGCACCTGCTCCGCCAGCGACGGCCAGATTACCGTGGGCGCGACGGGCAGCAACGGCAGCCTGACCTACGAATGGCTCGTCACCCCGTCCGTATTCGGGCCCACGCTTGGCGGCCTGCCGCCCGGCGCCTACTCGGTGCTCGTGACGGGCTCCAACGGCTGCCAGGATCTGATGGGTTTCCAGATCCGGGCCGACTGCCCGCTGGGCGTTGCCAGCCTGGAATTTGACGCGCAGGCCCTGGCGCAGGAGATCCAGCTGGTCTGGGCTACGAGCGAGGAGCCCTTCAATGCGGGCTTTGAACTGCAGCGCAGCGAAGACCAGGCCTCCTTCTATCCCGTGCATTGGGAAGACAGCCGCTCGCAGGGCGGCGAGGGCGCCAGCTACGCCTGGGCCGACCGGCAGGTGCAGCCCGGCATCCGCTACTTCTACCGGCTCAGACAGGTAAGCCCCGACGGAACCTATACCCTCAGCCAGGTGCGGGAGGCGGCGCTGCCGCTGTCCGGCTCGCGCATCCTCAGCGTCTATCCCGTGCCTGCCGCGCAGGAGGCCTTTGCTTCCTGCTGGCTGGAGCAGGCCGGCGAGGTGCACATCCGCCTGGCCAATGCCCTCGGGCAGGAGGTGTATCACGAGGTGCACCGCGCGGAAGCAGGCGCCCTGCTGATCCGGATTCCGGCTGGCCTGCTGGCAGAAGGCTTGTATCTGGGCAATGCCGCCCTGAATGATCAGCCGCTGGGCACCTTCACCCTGGTGCGGCAGTAAGCTGCCCGGCACTGGCTTGCAGCCGGAGCTCCGTCCGCGGGGCTCCGGCTGTGTCTTACAGGCGGCATTGCAGCGCCGAAGATTTGGGAATTGGCGGGAAAGGCGCAATTTTACCCCTGAAAACCGACAAAGCTATGTCCTTCCGCCTCGACGCCCAGCAGCTCCCCGCCCTTCAGGCCTGGCTGGAACACCGTTCGCTGCTGCTGCCCGGCGAAACGGTGCTCGCCGCTGCCAAGCCCGGCGAGGGCAACATGAATTACACCCTTCGCCTCCACACCAACTGCCGCACGCTCATCATCAAACAGGCCCGGCCCTATGTGGAGAAATACCCCTCCATTCCGGCGCCGCAGGCGCGTGCGCTCGTGGAAGGGCAGTTTTACCGCATGATCCAGTCCGATGCGGAGCTCCGTGCCTTCACGCCGGCAGTCCTGCATGCAGACCCGGAGGACTATATGCTGCTGCTGGAAGACCTGGGCGAAGGCAGCGACTTCACCCCGATCTACCAGCCCGGAGCCTCGCTGGAGGCAGCCGAACTGACGGACCTGCTCCGGTTTCTCAGCGCGCTGCACCGGCTCCGCCCCGAAGCGAAGCTCGAAAACCGCGCCATGCGCGAGCTGAATGCCGAGCATATCTTCCGCTATCCGTTTATGGAGGAAAACGGCTTCAGCCTCGATCAGGTGACACCGGGCCTGCAGGCTGCTGCGATGGAATACAAGACCGATGCCCGCCTGAAGGCTGCTGTGCAGGACCTGAGCGCGGTGTACCTCGGCGATGGGCCCTGCCTGCTGCACGGGGATTACTATCCCGGCAGCTGGCTGCGCACGGCCAGCGGGGTGAAGGTCATCGATCCGGAGTTCGGGTTCACGGGGCCTGCCGAGTTCGATGTAGCGGTCATGATGGCGCACATGCGGATGGCGGCCCAGCCGCCGGAGGTGCTGGACCGCATCCGGAATACGTACCAGGCTCCAGCCGGCTTCAGCTGGCGCCTGGCGCGGCAGCTGAGCGGCGTGGAAGTGATGCGCCGGATCATCGGTCTGGCGCAGCTGCCGCTGAGCCTGGATCTGCAAGCCAAACAAGACCTGCTGCGCGAAGCGTATACCCTGATTCTGGAGGAATAACCCATGCTCTACAGCTCCAACAGCCTCAACGACCTCGTCAAGGCGATCCGCAGCCGCACCGCCATCCTCTTCGTAGGCGGCGGCATCTCCATGAACCTGGGCCTGCCTTCCTGGAGCGAGCTGATCGACAAGCTGGCCGAGGATCTGGGTTATCACAAGGATGTGTACAAGACCCTGGGCGACCACCTCGTGCTGGCCGAATACTACAAGCTCAACCGGGGCATCGGGTCGCTGCGGAGCTGGATGGACCGCAAATGGCACAGCGATCAGGTGGATATCCGCCAGTCGCGGATTCACCGGCTGATTGTGGAGCTGGATACGCCGCTCATTTACACCACCAATTACGACCGCTGGATCGAGACCGCCTTCGAGGCATATGGAAAGCCCTACGTGAAGATCGCCGACGTGTCGGACATCAAGAGCGTCCGCGACGGAATCACGCAGATCGTGAAATTTCACGGCGATTTTGACCACGACTCCTCGATCGTGCTCACCGAAAGCAGCTACTTCGACCGGCTGGACTTCGAGACGCCGCTGGACATCAAGCTCCGGGCCGATGTGCTGGGGCGCTCCATCCTGTTTATCGGCTACAGCCTCACGGACATCAACATCCGGTTTCTGCTCTACAAGCTCAACAAGCTCTGGCAGCACGCCAACAACCTGGATGCCAAGCCCAAATCCTACATTCTGCTCATCAAGCCCAACCCCATTCAGGAGCGGGTGCTGGAATCGCGGGGGATTACGCCGATCGTTTCGCCCAACCGCGATCCGGGCCAGGGGCTGACGGAATTCCTCGAAAGCCTGTATCTGGAAGCCTACGGCAAGGCCATCGACGACCTGCCGCCGCTGCTTCCCGCTCCGGAGAAGCCCAAAAAGCGCAAAAAGAAAAACAGGGGCAGCTAAAGGCCACCCCTGTCCTGCATCGTGTCTGTAGAGAATTCGGGTTATCTTATGCAGACCGGTCTGCGGGAGCCCGCAGGGAGCGGCCCAGCGATTCGAGATACGTCATGGTCCTGTCGATCTGCCCCATCAGGTTCTGAGGGTCGCTGCCGCCATGCGCGAGGCCATCGCCGAGGAAGGCCCGGATGTGGTCGAGACCCATGAGGTTTTCGCGGATGCGGCTCATCACGCGCATACGGGCCAGCAGCATGCTGGAGGACTCGTTGAGCAGGAGGGCGCTTTCGATGGCCCAGGGCAGCAGATCCCGTTCGGAAGCGGCCAGATAGAGCACCTCGTCCGGCGCGTACGCGCTGGCATGCGTCTGCGGCTCGCCCGGATACCCGAGCACAATGAGCGGAATCCGGGGCGTGATGGCCTGCAGCAGGCCGGCGATTTCCCAGCCGTCGAAGCCTGCAGGCGCAGCATGCGCGATGACCAGATCCGGCACCCAGTCCAGCAGGCGGCGGATAAAGGGATATTTCTGCTGCTCGGTATGCAGCTCCGGATCGAGGCCGGTCTCCTGCTGCCAGGGTGAAACGGACGGCTGCCGGCCATCTGGATCGAAGAACAGCAGCTTGATGCGGCGGGTTCCGGCGCCGCTGGCCGTGGTTGGCGTCATCATCATCTTCTCATTCAATTCCAGCGTCGAGCCTGCTGCATCCTGTATTCCTCCGGTTGTAGGCCCCGGACACCCTGTCCGATTACCGTGCTAGTTACGGGCTGCGGGCGCAATTACCATATGCAAATCGCATCAAATGTTACAGGGGGCGGAAGCATTGCGGTGCGGCCTGCTGCGGCAGCGAAATCCTGCCTTCGCAAGCCGGATTTGTTGTAGTTTTACCCCCTGATAGCAGACAGGTATGGACATGGGGATGTTCCTGCTGGGCATCAGCGCCCTGACCGCAGGACTGATCGCAACCGGCATTATCCGAAACCGGCGGTTCAAGCGCCGCCAGGACCAGCATCAGCAGCTGGCCAGCCGCCTCGGCATGCAGCTGGCCTACATGAACGAGCAGCAGGCTACCTGGTACGGGAACTACCGGAGCTATCCGCTTCGGATCGAGACGGTTCTGATCCCCGTTCCGGGCCCGCGCGGGCGCGCGCTGCACCGCCCCGCCCTGCGCTTTGCCCTGCCGATGCACAACCCCAGCCTCAATGCCCTGCGCATCGCCCGGCGGCATCCCGATGCGCCCTGGCTCGATTCCATTGCCCAGCCCGACCGTCCCATGACCTTCGCGCATGGCATCGCCCCCTGGCTGGACATCCAGTCCAACAATATGCTTTTCGCTTCGCTCGTCCTGTCTGAAGATCTGAAAATCAGCCTGTACGATGTGTTTTCCCGCCTGGAGGCCGGCCTGATGTTTATCTACGACGACGAGATGGTCTTTCTGTACCCCGGCCTGCTGCCGGACAGCAGCGACCTTTCGCTGATGCTCAAAATTGCCGACCTGCTCTGCGATACCAAGGACCAGCTCAACTGAGCCTTCAGCCGGCCAGTGCCCCGTGAATCCGCATCACGGTATTCCAGTCGCGGGCGGTGGCGGGCTGCTTCAGGCTGCGCTCCACCAGCTGATTGGCGAAGCCGTATTCGCCGTTCACCTTCCGGCTTACCACGCAGGCATCGCCGTCCGTCAGTTCCCGCCATTCGAGGCCTTCATCCGGCTTGTGCAGCGGCAAAGCCAGGCTGTGCGCCGGCTGCTCCTTCAGAAAACATACGTAGCGCTTGGTATCGGGCGCGTCCATCACATCGGCAAAGGGGCTGCGCTGCACGAGCGAAGCCAGCTGGTCCGCACGCCGCAGCATGACCGGCACTTCGAAGCCGGCCTGTGCCAGCAGCAGCGCCTCAAGCGATGCGCCGAGCATGCGGGGATCCGCCTCCGGGCTCAGAAAAGATGCATTGCCGCTCTGGATGTAGGTGCGGACCTGCTCCAGGCCTGCTCCGCCCAGCCAGGCCTGCAGGTGGGCCATGCGGATGATGCGGTGCCCGCCGACGTTGATGCCGCGTAGAAATGCGATCCAGTGGGTCATGGACAGGAGGGTGAGGAACGCCCAAAGATAGCATCGGCATTCCGAAAACGGAACAGGCCGCCCCGGGGATTCCGGAACGGCCTGCGGAAGATGATCCTGGAGAGCAAGTGTCAGCGGTTGAGCTTGGCTTCCATGCTCAGGGTGGCATGCGGAACGGCCAGCAGCCGCTTTTTGTCGATGAGGGAACCCGTGGCCCGGCAAATGCCGTAGGTCTTGTTCGCAATCCGTACCAGCGCCTGGCGCAGGTTGTGGATGTACTTCTGCTGGCGGGTCATCATGGCCATCAGGTACTCTTTCTCATGAATGTCGGACGAATCCTCCACATCCCAGGTAGAGGCATGGGACGTGTTGTCATTGGAAGTTTCGAGCGATTCCTTGAGCTGATTGTACGCGCCGACGGCCTCGGCCAGCTTCCCTTCGATCAGGACCCTGAACTCTTCGAGCTCAACGTCGCTGTAGCGAATCTTGGACTTGTCTTCCATCATACAGGGTTCGTAATTCAACAAATCGGAGTGTAGTTCAACCGGCTGATTCCGGAGCCCAGCATACTTTCCATATTCAAATATCCATATTTTTCTGAATACCCAAAAGCCGGAATGTACGCCTGGCCGGCGTTACCAGCCCAGAATCCATGCAAATATGAGCGGCGCCACGATGGTAGCATCCGACTCGACGATAAATTTCGGGGTTTCGATGCCGAGCTTGCCCCAGGTGATCTTTTCGTTCGGCACAGCACCGGAATAGGAGCCATAGGACGTGGTGGAATCGGAGATCTGGCAGAAATAGCCCCAGAAGGGCACTTCTTCCCGCTCCAGGTCCTGGTGCAGCATGGGCACCACGCAGATGGGGAAGTCGCCGGCGATGCCGCCGCCGATCTGGAAGAAGCCGATGCTGCTGCCTTCCGACTCGCGGGTGTACCATTCAGCCAGCCAGGTCATGTATTCGATGCCGGAGCGCATGATGGAGGGCTGCAGCTCGCCGGTGATGCAGTAGGAGGCAAAAATGTTGCCCATGGTGGAGTCTTCCCAGCCCGGCACGACGATCGGGAGGTTTTTCTCGGCTGCGGCCAGCATCCAGCTGTTCTTCGGATCGATCTCGTAGTATTCGGCCATATCGCCCGAAAGCAGGAGCTTGTACATGTATTCATGCGGGAAATAGCGCTCGCCGCTGTCCTGGGCAGTCTTCCATTGCTTGAAGATATGGCGCTGGATGCGGCGGAAGGCTTCCTCTTCCGGGATACAGGTATCGGTCACGCGGTTGAAGCCGTTCTGGAGGAGGTCCCATTCATCCTGCGGGCTGAGGTCGCGGTAGTGAGGCACGCGCTTGTAATGCGAATGCGCCACCAGGTTCATGATGTCCTCTTCGAGGTTGGCGCCGGTGCAGGAGATGATCTGCACCTGGTCCTGCCGGATCATTTCGGCCAGGGAGCGGCCCAGCTCGGCGGTGCTCATGGCGCCGGCGAGGGTGATCATCATCTTGCCGCCGGCGGCGAGATGCGCTTCGTAGCCCTTGGCAGCATCCACCAGCGCAGCAGCGTTGAAGTGCCGGTAGTGGTGCTGGATAAACTGGGAAACCGGGCCTTTTGTCATGCGTGTGGGTCAGTTAAATCGATTTCGGAGGGGTCGCCTGCGGAATTGGTCATTGATACGCAGGCGGGGCGGGAAGGTTGGAACGGGGAAGCCGGATCAGTCTTTGTAGCCCAGAATCTTCAGCACCTGCTTGCTGTTCTGCTCTTCGTGCAGCACGCGCAGGGAGCGGGTGCCGTCCGGATTCCGGTCGATGAGCAGGTGCTTGGGGTCAGGCATGAGGCAATGGTGCAGCCCCCCTACCCCGCTGAGCACCTCCTGGTAGGCACCGGTGTGGAAAAAGCCCACGTACTGCGCTTTCCGGGTCTTGGGCATGAAGATGGGGTCGAGGTTGGCCTCGTGGTTGTAGTAATCGTCGCTGTCGCAGGTCATGCCGCCGATGTACACCTTTTCATACTGGGCCTCCCAGTTGTTGATGGGCAGGAGGATGAACCGGCGGTTGAGCGCCCATACGTCCGGCAGCATGGAGATGATGCTTCCGTCGATCATGAACCACTTTTCGCGGTCGTTCTGCTGCTTGCGGCCCAGCACCTTGAACAGGGTGCAGGAGCTTTCGGCGACGGTATAGCTACCGAATTCCGTAAGAATATCCGGCTCGGGCACCTCGTGCTCCACGCAGATCTTCTTGATCGTGCGCACAATCTCCCCGATGACGTATTCGTAGTCGTACTCGAAGTCCAGCGAGCTCTGAAAAGGGAGCCCGCCGCCGATGTCGAGCTTGGTCAGGTAGGGGTTGATCTTGCGGAACTTGCAGTAGAGGTTGACGAACTTGCGCAGCTCGCTCCAGAAAAACGGCGTATCGGAGATGCCCGTGTGCACGAAAAAGTGCAGCAGCTTCACCTTGAAGCCGGCAGGCTCGATGCGCGACTGGTAGAAATCCAGAATTTCCTCCTCGCGGATGCCGAGGCGGCTGGTGTAAAAGCTGAAATCCGGCGGCTCCTCCGTCGCCAGGCGGATACCCAGGTCGCAGGGCTCCTCGAGCTCGTCTTCGTAGAAGTTGAATTCTTCCTTGTTGTCCAGGACCGGAATGATGTTGCGGAACCCGTCCTGATACAGGTCTACGATGTTCTGCTTGTATTCGTAGTCCTTGAACCCGTTGCAGACGATCAGAATGTCCTTCTCCAGGTTGCCGGAGCGGTAGAGCGATTCGATCATCGGCAGGTCGAAGGCCGAGGAGGTCTCCAGCTGGGCGTTGTTCTTGAGCACCTCGGCCAGGATGTGCTTGAAGTGCGAGCTCTTCGTGCAGTAGCAGTAGGTGTAGGTGCCGTTGTACTCATGCTTCTGCATGGCCTTGGCAAAGTTCTCCCGCGCATCGCTGATCTTTTTCGAGACAACGGGCAGGTAGGTGCACCGCAGCGGGGTCTTGTACGTCTCAACCAGTTCCATCAGGTTGATGCCATGGAACAGGAGCTCATCTTCCTCCACCTCGAATCCTTCCGGCGGGAAGACGTAGCTCTGCTTCATCAGTTCGTGAAAAGTCTGCATGGTTCTAGAGACGGGCTACGTAGCGTTGCACTGGGTTTTTGGATGAACCTGAAAACAGAGCGCGAATTTAAGCATTTTTCAATACCCGGCAAGGGAATCCCAAATTAACACGCAGGCAATATCCCGCCAAATCATACACAGAACCCGGCAAGCGGATTTTTACCAGCACTCATCTCAAACTGCTGAAATTCAAAGATTTACATTTCATAAAAACCTCTCCACGCCGCGTGTGCGCAAGCCCGCCCGCAGTCCTCTTTCCTCAGATCCGGATACCCAGCTCCAGTATAGCGTAATAATTTCTTGGCATTCCGGGATAGTAATACCGGGCCGAGGCCCGTGCGCCCGGCGCATTGACCTGCACCATCGAGACGTAGCGCGCATTGGCCGCATTCTGCACGCCGGCATAGGCCTTGAGCCGGAAACGCCCCCCCAGCGGCCCCTCCCAGCCCGCCTGCGCATTGAGCAGCGCATAGGGATCGGTGTACAGCGTGGCATCGTCCCGCACCGAAATCTGCGACACATAGGCCCAGGCGGCCCGCCCGAACCAGCCCCGTCGGTGGTCCACATCCAGGCCCAGGTTGGCGGTAGCTGCCGGAACGCCGGTGAGCGGATTGCCGCTGTAATCCACCGAGCGGTCCACAAACTCCACAAAGCGGTAGCGCCCCAGCTGGCCGCTGCCCCACCAGCGCAGCGCCAGCCCGGCGCCCGGATCCCAGCGCCAGTTGAGCGTCAGCTCGATGCCGTCGTGGCGGGTGCGGCCGGCATTGCGGCCCACGAGCTGGTCGTTTACCGTGCGCTCGGCCACCAGCAGGTCGCGCACCAGCATGCGGTACGCCGAAAGCTCCAGGTACAGGCTGCTGTCGCGCAGCAGGGTGCTGCGCAGCCCCAGCTCGTAGCTCCAGCCCTGCTCCGGACGGATCTCCGGATTGATCAGCCCCTCCGGTGTGAGGGTCTCGCTCACCGTAGGCGGCGAAAATCCGTGCGACACCGAGGCGTGCAGCAGCATCCGCGGCCCGAAGCGGTGCACCAGCGCCGCCCGCGGCGAGACCAGGTCCCGGAACCGGTACGCGCCTGTGCGGTTCAGGCTGTCGGGGTTGTAATAATCCCGGTAGTCGTAATCGGTGCGGTTGAGGTTGAAGCCGATGTTCAGCCAGCTGGCCCGCGACAGCTCCAGCTCCAGCTGGGAGAAGAGGTTGATGGAGCCGCGCAGCTCGCGGTTGTCGCCGATGTTGCTCCCGCGCGTGCCCTGCCCGTCCCGGTTCTGGTATAGCTGCCAGTTGTACCACTCCTCATACAGCTCGAAGCCTGCCAGCATGCGCAAGGGCCTGCCCAGCAGGCGGTCGCGGTACCGCAGCAGGGAGCGGGACCCCAGCCAGAAGGACGACTCCCGCAGCAGGTTGAAGGGGCGGATCTCGTTGTTTTCGCGGAATCCGATGACCGAGGCCGAGCTGCCCTCCCAGGCTTCGCTGATGCGGTAGCGCAGCGAGACGCCGATCATGAAGCGGACGTAATCCTCGTTTCCGCGCGTGCGGAGCCAGGCAGGCGCCGCCGACTGCGGGGCATTGCGGTACGTGGCGCTGTCGATGGAGCTGGGGATGGAGGATTTGACCCGGATGAAATTGGTCAGGACCGTCAGGACGTTTTTCTTCCCGTACACCTGGCGCAGGGAGGTGAAGCCATAGCGCAGGTAGTCGTTGTTTTCGCGCCAGCCATTGCTGCGGGTGTAGTTGTAGGTGGTTTCGGTGGTGGCTTCCGCGGTGGCGAAACTGGCGCGGCCCGTGCTGCGCAGCAGCCCGTAGGAGCCGGCGGTGGCAGTGCCGTACAGTTCGGACGTGCCATAGGCCGGGCGGTTGGCATTCATCAGGATGACGCCGCCGAGTCCGGAGCCGTAGAGGCTGGAAGCGGGGCCTTTGAGCACCTGGACCCGGCCGATGACCGAGAGGTCGATGTCTTCGAGGCTGGTTTCGCCGTCGCCGCCGGTGAGGGGAATTTCCTCCAGATACGCCCGGATTTTGGCCGTGCCGAACGGCGTCCGCGAGCCGATGCCGCGGATGGTGATGCGGTGGGTGCCGAGGGTGCCCGAATGCATGTACACGCCGGGAATGCGGTTGAGGGCCGGGGTGATGGCGGTGCCGTTTTCCCGGCTCAGGTCGCGGGGGGTGAGGACGCCTACGCTGGCGGCCTGCTCGCGCTGCGGGCGCTCGGTATAGTGGCCGGTGATCAGCACCTGATCCAGCGCCCGCTCTGTCGGGCGCAGCCCCAGCCCCAGAAAGCCGGAGGCCTGGCTCACCGTCACCGGCAGGCGCTCGTAGCCGGGCATGACGACCCCGATCCGGAACGGAAGCCGGGGTGCGGTAAAGGTGAAATCGCCGAGGCGGCTGCTGCGCGCCAGCGTATCGCCGGCTTCGGGGCCTTCCAGCGCGATCAGCGCGGCGCCGCCCAGCGGCGCCAGGGTCGACGCATCGGAAATCCGCCCGGAAATCTGCTGCTGGGCCCGCATTTCAGCGCCCAGAAGCAGCAGGAGCCCTGCCAGCAGGCTGCATCGGCACATGTATCGCATTGTGGGTCTGTTTGGAATCCGCAGGCCAAGTTGGGGAATTTCTCCCGAAAACCGGCGCTTCCGCAGGTGACAGGCGGCCGACATTTCCGCAAACGCCGGACATAGGCGTCCCGATGCTGCAATCCCAAACTTTCGTGTACCTTGCAGTGCAATACAACGCCTCTCCCCATGTATCTCCCCGCCGAAAACCGGTATGACCAGCTCACCACGCGCCGCTCGGGCCGCAGCGGCCTGCACCTGCCCGTGATTTCCCTCGGCCTGTGGCACAACTTCGGCGGCGTGGACCGCCTCGAAACCATGCGCAGCATCCTGCGGCGCGCCTTCGACCGGGGCGTATTCCATTTCGACCTCGCCAACAACTACGGCCCGCCGCCCGGCTCGGCCGAGGACAACTTCGGCCGCATCCTCGACCTCGATTTCCGCCCCTTCCGCGACGAGCTTATCCTCTCCACCAAGGCCGGCTACCGGATGTGGCCTGGCCCCTTCGGCGAATGGGGCTCGCGCAAGTACCTGCTGGCCAGCCTCGACCAGAGCCTCAAGCGCATGCGCGTGGACTACGTGGATATTTTCTACTCCCACCGCCCCGACCCCGATACCCCGCTCGAAGAAACCATGTCGGCGCTCGACCATGCGGTGCGCAGCGGCAAGGCGCTCTATGCGGGCATTTCGAGCTATTCCGCCGATGACACCCGCCGCGCAGCCGCCATCCTGCGCCAGATGGGCACGCCCTGCGTGATTCACCAGCCCAAGTACCACATGTTCGACCGCTGGATCGAGGCCGGGCTCACGGAGGCGCTGGACGAGGAAGGCATGGGCAGCATCGTATTTTCGCCGCTGGCGCAAGGGGTGCTGACCGACAAATACCTCAACGGCATTCCCGAAGGCTCGCGCGCGGCACTGCCGCACGGGTTTCTGCAGCAGCAGGAGATCACCGAGGCCCGGATCGCGCAGGTGCGCCAGCTCAACGAAATTGCCATCCGCCGGGGCCAGAGCCTCGCGCAGATGGCGCTTGCCTGGGTGCTGCGGCTGCCGCAGGTCACCTCGGCGCTGATCGGCGTCAGCTCCGTGGAGCAGCTGGACAACAACCTGGATGCTACCCGGGACCTGAGCTTTTCGGCGGAGGAACTGGCTGCGGTCGAGGCCATAATCCGCAGCTGAGCCGCCTCATGGCTGAGCCGTTGCCGTCAGCAGCACCTGCCCGTAGTAGGTGCCCGGCGCGATGTACTGCAGCAGCAGCGTAGGCAGCCCGCTCAGGGCGCGCAGTTCCGGCGTAGCCAGCTCAAAATGCATACGGAAGCGGTTTTCTGCAGCGGTGCCGGTGTTTCCGATGCCCGTCGGGGCAATCAGCGCCACCGATGGCCCCAGCAGCAGCAGGCCGGTAGGACTGGCCGCCGCACCGGCCAGCAGGTGGTCGACCCCGGCCTGGTGGCTGCCGTAATCGAAGAGCCGGAAGCCGATGTTGCGCATGTCGAGCGTATCCCCCAGGCCATCCGTCAGATCCGCTGCGCTCAGCACCACCGTAAAAGGCGTGCTTGCCGCCACCGTAAACTCCGACCAGTACAGATACGGGCTCGATTTGCCGTCCAGATACTCGCTCATGGACGCCACTCCGAAGTGGATGGATTCCCCATCCGTCACCTGGAGATCGATCGCCGCCGCAAAATGCGCTGCGATCCGCACGTCATCGCTGGCCGGAATCTGGCCGCGCAGCACCCACATCTGGATCAGCAGCAGCAGGGTTGCCGGCAGGCGGCAGAGGGATGGAGGCATGAGGATACGGCTAACAAGCTGAATATGGATGTGATATACGCCTGATATACATTGCGAGCCGCGCCCTTGGGCAGGCACGGCTCGCAGGCTTCAGCGTGTCCGTAGCCTCAGAACACAGCGGTAGCGGTGAGGGTGACGACGGCGGAGTAGGTGGCGGGGACGATGTTCTGCTGGAGCAGGGCGGGCAGTCCGGATACGGCGCGTGCGGCGGCGGTTCCGAGCTCGAAGTTGAGCTTGTAGGTGTTGGCGGAGAAGGGGCCAGCGTTGCCGGCGCCGGCGGCTTCGACGATCAT